>CAVYRD010000012.1:0-347680 GCA_963770865.1 uncultured Thermoleophilia bacterium | reverse complement strand
GCCCCCGACGATCCGCTCGACGAGGAGCCGCACCCCACCAGGGCTGCAACGCCGCTGAAGGCGAAGAGGCCGAGGGCCGTGCGCCGGCTTATAAGGGTGGACATGTCGAACCCCAAGCCACGGTCGTGGTCGTGGGGGTCGTCCTCGACCACCTGCCGTGTCCGCTCCTGGGTCATCTGGGGCTCCTCTTTCTCGCCTCGCGCCGGCGGGGTCGTCCGGCGTGGGGCTATCCTCTCCGACCCGTGTGGCCGCGGCCTGGGACCCTCCTGTGGATCGGCTGTGAGGCGCGGGGCGCCGCTTACCGGCGGATCACGTGCGCCCCCGGGTCGATTGCGCGCGGGGCGGCCGTCTGGGGAGACTCGCGACATGACCAGACACCGCGCGTCCTCCCTCCTCGCCGTCGCCGTGCTGGGCCTGGGCGCGGCGCCTGCGCTCGCCCTCCCGGAGGGGTGGTCGGCGCCTGCGACGCTGTCCTCGGTGAAGACATCCGGCCTCCAGCCCTGGGCGGCCGCCAACGCCCGCGGCGACCTCGCCGTGGCCTGGCGCGCGCGGACCTCCGCGGGCGAGACCGTCCAGGTCGCCCGCCGTCCGGCCAGCGCGAGCGCGTTCTCGGCCCCGATCACGATCAGCCTGCCGACCGTCTCGGTGCAGGGGGTGCGGGTCGCGCTCGGGACGCGGCGCCGCGTCCTCGTCGGCTGGCGGAGCAGGGACGCCGCCGGGCGGAGCACCGTCAACGCGGCGTTCATCTCGGCGTCCGGCACCAGGATCCGGATCACCTCGTACCCCGGCGGGCTCGACGCGTCCGGCGCGGTCAACGTCACGATCACCCCCACGGGCCTCGCCGCCGTGGGCTGGGTCGCCAAGGGGCCCCGCTCGCTGGACCGTCCGCCGGCCTTCGACGGCCGGGCGTACGTCGCGCTGGCCCTCCCCGGCAGGCCCTTCGGCCCGGCGCGGGCCCTGAACCCCAAGCACCCCAAGAGCTTCGTCCGCTGCGCCAACGAGAGCGGGACCGACCTCGCGGCGCGCAAGGACGGCGGCGTCCTGGCGTGGTGGGACTGCGACGACGACATCCGCGACTTCGAGACCACCGCGGCGCAGATCTCCCCGGCCGGCGTCATCGGCAAGTCGGAGTCGGCGGGCGCGATCAGCCGCGGTGCGTCCCAATCGGCGATCCAGCCGGCGCCGGGCGGCACGGCGATGGGCGTCCAGTCGGTCAACAACGACGACGACCAAGGCCCCAACGCGGGCACGATGACGCGCAGCTCGGCGGGGAAGTGGACGGACGGCCCCGTGACGATCGCCGGCGTCACGTCCGACCCGTTCTTCCCTCCCCACATCCTCGGCCGGGCGCGCATCGCCGCGGCGTCGGGGACGGCGCTCTTGGGGTGGGTCGGCGACGACGAGAAGGTGACGGTGATGACCGGCGCGACGGCGACGGCTGCGTGGGACCCGGCGTCGGTCCTCCCCACCCCGGGCGCGCTACCGATCGTCGCCGGAGTGGGCGTCACCACCGCGCACTCGCTCCAGGTCGTCTTCAGCACGCGGCCGGCCCCCGGGCTGTCGCGCACCCTCTGGAGCAGCCGGCGCCTGGTCACCGAGGCCGCCTTCGGCGCGCCCGAGGACGCCCTCCACATCTCCCAGCTGACGGGCGAGCCCGCCTTCGCCCTCGGACGCGGCGGGCGGGGCGCGGTCGTCTACAGCGAGGGACCGAAGAGCGCGGCCCGGGTGCGCGCGGTGGTCGTCACGGTCCCGTAGGCGCACCTCACGGCTCGACCATCATCGCCACGGAGGGCGATGATGGCCTCCCACCTCGAGAGGAGACGCGTCATGACCACGAAGGCCGACTACACCGATGGGGAGTGGGCCACCCTGCGCCGCGCGCCCCAGGTCGCCGGCTTCGCCGTCACGCTCGCCGACCCGGGCGGGCCGATCGAGCTCACCAAGGAGACGATGGCGAGCCTGAAGGCGGTCGGAAAGCCGCCCGGCACCGAGGAACTGGTGGTCGCGGTCTCGCAGGACGCCCTCGCCCAGGCCCAGTCGCACCACAACGTCGTCAAGGAGCTCGACCTGAAGGCCTCCACGGCCCGCGAGCAGATCGTTGACGAGCTGCGGAAGACGAACGACATCCTCGCCGCCAAGGCCACCCCGGAGGAGGCGGCGACCTTCCGCGCGTGGATCCTCGAGGCCGCGCAGGACGCGGCGGAGGCGGCCAAGGAGGGCGGCTTCCTCGGCATCGGCGCCGTGCGGGTCAGCGAGGGCGAGGAGAAGATGCTCGCGCAGCTGCGCGAGATCCTCGGCCTTCCGGCCGCCTGAGGCCGCCGGTGCGACGCGCCGCCTCGTGGTTGGTGCTCCCGGTGGCCGCCGTCCTCGTCGCGCTCGTCCTGGCGGGCTGCGGGGGCGGCGGCTCCGACCCGGGGGCCGGCCCGGCGACCACCGCCCAGACGACGGCCAACGGCGCCTTCTGCGCCGACCTGGCGGAGTTCCGGCGTGCGGCCGGCGACCTGACCGGGCTCGACCCGAAGAGCACGTCGCTGAACGAACTGGCCCTCACCGCCGCCAACCTCGGCTCGGCGTGGAGGAACCTGCGCGCCTCGGCGAAGGACGCGACCGGCGTCGACACCGCCGCGCTCGCCTCCGCCTGGCAGGGCGTGCTGGCGCAGGCGAAGGATCTCTCCGGAAGCGGCGCGTCGCCGGCGGCGGCGGTCGCGGCGCTGAAGGCGGCGGCGGTCCCCCTCCGCAAGGCCGCCGACGACCTCACGCCGGGGTGCGCCGCGGCGAGCTGACCCGCCTCAGGCGGTGCTGCAGAGCGCCCCGGTCGGCCCGGAGGAGCCGGCCGGGTACTCCTGGATCGGCGGCGTGCCGGCGGCCCAGGCCTCCATGACCGGCTGCACGATGCGCCAGCACTCCTCGGCCTCGTCGCCGCGGATCGACAGCGTCGGGTCGCAGTGCAGGACGTCGAGGATCACCTTGCCGTAAGCCGAGACCGTCTGCGGCGCGAGCTCGGCGATCAGCGTCGTCTGCTCCAGGTCGAAGGCGTCGCCCGAGCCGTTGATGTTGACCGCCAGCTCCAGGCGGTCGGGGGCGAGGCCCAGGATCAGCATGTTGGGCTCGGCGTGGGCGTGGTGGTCGAAGCTGAGGTGCGGCACCGGGCGGAAGTGGATCGCCACGTGCTGGCAGGTGTCGCCGAGGGCCTTTCCGCTGCGCAGCACGAACGGCACGCCGGCCCAGCGCCAGTTGTCCACGTAGAGGGTCACCTCGGCGAAGGTCTCTGTCTCTTTGGAGCCGTCCACGCCGTCCTCGTTGACGTACGCGGGGACCGGGCCGTTCTGGGCGGTGCCGGCCGTGTAGCGGGCGCGCAGGGTCTCGTTGGCGATCTCCTGCGGCGTGGGCGTGCGCACCGCGCGCAGCACGTTGACCTTGCGGTCGCGCAGGTCGCGCTCGTGGAGGGTGGGCGGCGCCTCCATGGCCACCAGCGCCATCACCTGAAGCAGGTGGTTCTGGATCATGTCGCGCAGCGCGCCCGAGCGGTCGTAGTAGTTCGCGCGCCCCTCCAGGGCGAGCGTCTCGTCCCAGATGATCTCGACCCGCTCGATGTGCTCCCGGTTCCAGATCGGCTCGAAGATGCGGTTGGCGAAGCGCAGCCCGAGCACGTTCTGGACCGTCTGCTTCTCGAGGAAGTGGTCCACCCGGTGGATCGCGCTCTCGGGCGCCGCCCCGGCGAGCAGGTTGTTGAGCGCCTGGGCCGAGGCGAGGTCGTGGCCGAACGGCTTCTCGATGACGATGGCGCTGCCCTCGGGAAGGCGCGCGACCGCGATGGCGCCGATGGCCGCGCCGAAGACCTGCGGCGGCAGGGCCAGGTAGACGACGGCCGGCCCCTCGCTGGTGTGGAGGGCCGCGGTGATCGCGCCGGGGTCGCCGGCGTCGCCGTGCACGTAGGAGCAGAGCTCGGCGAAGTCCGCCGCGGCGCCCTTGGCGCGCTCGTCGCCGTGCGCGGCGACGGCCTGGCGCACGTGCTCGCGGAAGGCCTCGCCGTCCCACTCCTCGCGGTCCACGCCGACCAGGCGGAAGCCGTCGGGGAGCTTTCCGAGTGACAGGAGGCCCGCGAGACCGGGCAGCAGCAGCCGCCCGGCCAGGTCGCCCCCGCCGCCCAGCACGATCATCCGCCGGATCAGGGTGCTCGGGCGCTCCAGCAGGCGCTGCATCGGGAAGGCGATCGACACGGCGGCGAGCCTATACCGGCGCGCCGATCCCCGGCCCGCGGCCGCGCGGGCCTTTCCGCCGAGCCGCGCGACCTGCGACGAGGCGGGGGCGATCGCAGGTGACAGGCGACGCGGCCATCGCCTATCGTCGGCCGGTGAGCCTCACGCCCGAATCGGCCGAGTGAGCAGCGATCTCCACCACGCCGGCCCTCGCGAACGGACCGCCGGTCGCGACCTTCACGGCGCCGGAGCGGGTGGTCGCCGGCGAGCTCGCCACCCTCGACGGCCGGGGGTCCACCGACCCCGAGGGTGAGCCGCTGACCTTCCGCTGGCGCTTCGGCGACGGAGGCTTCGCAGACGGCGCGGCGACCAGCCATCCCTTCGCACTGGCGGGCACGTACCAGGTGGTGCTGGAGGCGACCGACCCCTCCGGCGCCACCACGACGGCCACGTCGCGGATCGATGTCGTCCCCGGGCCGCCCGCACGCGAGCTCGCGGCGATCGCGATCGAGGGCGGGGCGCGCTTTGTCGCGCGCCCGGACGTGTCGGTCGATCTCCGCGGGCCCCGGGGCGCGACCCAGGCCCAGTTGGCGAACGTCCCCGACTTCGCGGGCGCGGTCTCCGTGCCCCTCGTGCCCCGCCTCTCATGGCGGCTCGACGATGCGGGCCCCGACGGCCTGCGGCAGGTGTTCGTGCGCTTCCTCGACGCCGGCGGCAACCACCTGCCGGGCTTTGATCGCGTGGGCGGCGTGAGCCTCGATCGCGCCCCGCCCGTGCTCGGCGACGCGCGCGCCCGGCCATCGGAGCCGGTGCTCGTCTGCGCACCCGGCGGCCGCGCGGTCGCGGGCACCTCCCGGCGCCGGGCCACCGTCGCGATCGACGCCGTGGCCCACGACGGGCTCTCGGGCTTCCTGGGCATCGAGGCACGCTCCGCGCTCGAGGCGACCGGGGCGGTGCGAGGCCCGCCCTGGTCGCTCGCCGCCCGGCCCGGGGGGATCGTCGAGATCCGCGCCGTCGACCGCGCCGGCAACGCATCGGCGTGGCGCGCGCTGCGGGTGCCCGCAGCCGCGACCGAGGTGATCGACCCGGCCCTGCGGCCCTTCAGCCGGGCGCGGGCGTGCGCCCCGGACGGAGGCCAGGCGGCGGCGATCCGCCGGGTCGACGCCCTGTGGCGCGCCGCCGGGGCGCCGGGTGGCGACCGCGCCCGCATCCGGCCGGCCGGCTCGGAGCTCACCTGGACCGTCTATGCGGGCCAGGGGCTCTTCCCGAACTGGGTGCACGCCGGCACCGAGCTCAACGACCGGCTGCGCCACGGCTCGATGGCGAGCTACCGCGCGGCGGTCTCCGAGATCGTGGCGATGTCGGTCCTCGACCACGCCGGCACCCGCCCGTTCCGGGTGAACGAGAACCTGTTCACCGTGCCCGAGGACGGGCACCCGCCCCCCTGGCGGGATGCCATGGGGACCGGCGTCATCCTGGCCCTCATCGTGCCGGCCCTGCCGCCGGACGCCGACGCCCGGGAGGTCGATGCGGCGCGCCATGTGGCCGAGCAGTACCTCTCCACCTTCTTCGTCGATCATCGCGACGGGGGCGTCGTGCTCGACGCCAGGGCTCGCTCCGCGTGGTACCTCGAGTACGCGTACCGCACCCAGGACCGGGTGCTGAACGGCTTCCTGCAGTCGGTGCTCAGCCTCAGTCGCTTCGCCCGCCAGGCCGACCGGCTCAGCCGGTCGCACCCGGAGTGGGCGGAACTGCGCGACCGTGCCCGGGAGCGCGTCACGGCCGGAGCGCTGGCGGCCTACGAGGGGCTGCCCGCCTACGACCTCGGGGGCGGAGCGACCCGCTACCAGCTCGGCTCCGGGCCCGCGTCGGCGCACTACCGCGCCTATCACCAGTCCCTGCTGGCCGAGCTCGCCCGCATCCCCTACCTGCCCGCCCGGTGGCGCAGGCGCTTCGAGCTCTATCGCGTGCGATGGGGCGGCGGTGAGCGGCACCTCTAGGGAGTGAGGGTCCTCGTGCTCGCGCCCGGCCGACGCCCGTCGGGTCCGCCGGTTCCCTACTCTGCGGCCGATGGAGCCGCGGGACGGTCCACCGGCCGACGAGGGCGCCGCGCGCGCGCGCGACTCGCGCCGACGTGAGTGGGAGCGCCGACGCCGGAGGCGGCGGATCGGCGGCCTCGTGGGCGTGTGCGCCGTGGGTGCGATGGCCGTAGCCGGGATGATCGCCCTGCTGTCAGGCGGCGGATCGTCGCCCCCCGCATCGGCCGCCCGGAGCCCGGGCACGACGCCGATCGCGCCCACCACCGCGCCCGCGCCGGCGCCGGAGCCCGAGACGCCGGCGTTCGCCACGCTCGCCTTCCCCGCCGCCGCGGCGCGCGCGTCGGTGCGCGTGCCGGTGCTGATGTTCCACCGGGTGGCGAGCGAGGCGACGATCACCAACGCCGTCTCGGCCGACCTCACCGTCACGCCGGCGCGCTTTCGCGCCGAGATGGACTGGCTCGCGCACAACGGCTACCAGCCGATCAGCGAGGAGGCGCTCTTCCGGGGCCTGTACGAGGGGGCCGCGCTGCCGCCGCGGCCGGTGGTGCTGACCTTCGACGACGGCTACGTGGACGACGTCGTGGCCGTGGCGCCGGTCCTGCGCCGGCGCCACTGGCCGGCCACGCTCGCCGTCATCGCCGGCCGCTCGGGCGAGACCGCCTTCCTCACCTGGCCGCAGATCGTGAAGCTCGACCGCGAGGGCATGGACATCGCCTCGCACAGCATGGACCACGTCGAGCTGGCGGGCGCCGGGCCGGACGTGCTGCAGCGCCAGCTGGCCGACTCGCGCCGGATGCTGGCGGCCCACCTGGGGCACCCCGTCTACTGGTTCGTGTACCCCGCCGGCAGCTACGACGCGACCGCCGAGGCGGCGGCGAAGGACGCCGGTTACCTGCTGGCCTACACCACCGACGCGGGCTCGACGATCTCCTCGGCGAGCCCGATGGCCGAGCCGCGCGTGCGGGTGCACGGCGCCGACTCGGTGGAGTCCTTCGGCGCGGCCGTCAGCGCCGCGAGCGGCGGATGACCCGGGGCTTGCTCGAGGGCAGCGGGAGCGTGGTCTGCAGGCCGGTGGTGCCGAACGCGGTGCGCGTCTCGACCGAGACGGTGTAGGCGCCCGCCGGGGCGGGCTTCTTGCCGATGCGCCGGTCCCAGACCAGCAGGCGCCGGCCGGCGGCCAGCGTGCGCCCGGAGGAGAGGCCGGCCACGACGCGACCCGAGGCGTTGCGGACGCGGCCGGTGACCCGCGCGGTGCGCCGCAGCGAGAAGGCGACGCGCAGCGTGGGCTGCAGCGTGCGGCCGCTGCGCACGGCCTGGGCGCGCACGACGAGGCGCGCCAGGGTGCTGTCCACCAGGATCGAGCGCTCCTGTGAGGTCGGCGCCGAGCCGTCGGCGGGCGTGAACTCGGCCCGCAGGCGGTAGAGGCCGTCGCGCAGGCTCGCCTTCGGCGGCGGGATCGGCAGGACGCGGTCGCCGGGTCCCACCGACCCGCCCACCAGCGTGCGGGTGGCGCCCGTCCCGCGCCGCGCGAGCGTCACCTTCAGGTCGCCCGTGGTGGGGGCGTGGACCACGGTCTGGGTGGAGTCGTCCACCCCGTCGCGGTTCGGCGAGATCTTGGCGGCGGGGGCGGTGAGCTGCACGCCGCCGTACTCGACCACCAGCGCGTCGGAGATCGGCCGCTCGCTCGACCACGGGATGACCAGGCGGTCGCCGATCGCCATCAGGGCGCTGCCGCCCGAGTCCATGCCGATCGCCGTGCGGGCCCCGAGGCCGGCCATCATCGCGGCCTGCTGGGACACCGTGTAGCCGCGGCTGCCCTGCTGGGGCCCCTCGGAGGTGACGAGCAGCACGGTGCCGTCGGACGTCTGGCCCACCGCGGTGCGCGCGGTGTAGCCGTACAGCTGCGAGGAGGTGAAGCCCTCGCCCGCGGAACTGATCGCGCGGCCGCTCTGCACCAGGACGGGGCCGCCGCCGATGGCCGCGCCCGCGCCCGCCGGCAGGCCGGTGATCGCCAGCGTGATCTGGACGCGCGTACCCGTGACGAGGGGCGCGATGTTCTTGGCCGCCGAGCCGACGCCGGTGAGGACCACCCGGCCGTTCGGGATCGGCGAGCCGCCCTTGGTGCTGGTGGCGACCACCGTGCCGGTGAGGGTCGAGCCCACGGCCGGCGCCGCGCCGCCGTCGATCGAGATGACCGCCTCCGTACGCGCGCCGGTGGGCGTGCTGCGGCCGAAGCGCGGCGTGTAGAGGAGCGTCTCGCTCGAGCGCTGCGCCGGGCGGTTGATGCCCTGGATGAAGCGCATCGTGGGAGGCGGCGAGCCCTCCGGGAGGACCGGCGCCCAGCTCGCGGCGAGCACCATCTTCGCCACGGCCAGCGACGATCCGGCGCCGATGGCGAGGGCCGACCGCGACGCCTCGGGTTCCTTCACCAGCTCGCCGCCCGACACGAGCAGGCCGCTCGGAAAGCCCTCGTTCAGGTTGAAGTAGTCCGCGTTGACGCCGGCCACCGCGCCCGCGGCGCGCTGCGCGCGCATCGACGAGGTGAGCGTGGCGCGCACCGTGGGCGCGCCGCCGGTGAGGACCGGCTGCAGTCCGAGCAGGGGGCCCGGGCGCATGCGGATGACGTGGGTCACCTGGCCGGAGGTGACGACCCGCTCGTACGAAAGGCCCGGAACGATCAGCGAGGGCCCGCCCGAGGGCGGCGGGTTGATGCTCGTCACCGCCGGCGCCGCCACGGCCGGGACGGCCGCCAGTAGCAGGAGGCCGAGGGACAGCCGTAAGGCGCGTCGGATCACCGCGACACCCGATCAGAAAGCGCAAGCCCATTCAACGATTCGCGTTGCAGGTCCACGAAATCGTTACCGGCAGATCGGGCCCGTCAGATGACCATCCGCATGGCAAGGCCGTGGTCGTCGCACTCGCCGCCGAGCACCTGCGCCTCGTGGGGGAACCGCAGCGCCGACCAGAGCGCAGCGCAGGCGTCGAGCGCGTCGTCGAACCCGATCCGCGAGCCGGTGTGGGGCAGGTCGGCCAGTGCGTCCTCCGCGCCGGCGAACCGATCGCGGACCAGGCGCAGGCGCTGGATCGCCCCCGCGGGGGAGAGCTTGCCGCTCACCGGCTGGCCGGCCCAGCGGGCGAAGGAGAGCTCGGGATGGACCTCGAGCAGCCAGTCCTGCGCCGCCGGATGGGCGAGCAGAAAGGCGTCGACCACTAGCGAGAATCTTCGGGAGGATGCCGGCACTCTGGGCGCTCACCCCCGGCGCGTCCGGTGACGCCCTTCGGAACTCCCTCACGCGGGTTTGGACCTCGGCGTAGCCGACGGCGCCGAGGACGTACCGCCCCGGCGGCGCGAAGACGCTGCGGGCGAGCGGGCCGAGGATCGCCCGGGCGGCGACGTCGCACGGGCGCCGCTCGCCGGAGGCCGTGAGGCCCATCGGGACGTCGAGTCCGACCATCGCGCGGGGGCGCCCCCGCGGCTCTCCACGCCGCCAGCTCGGCGACGTCCGCGAAGAGCCTCAGGCGCAGGCGCTCCTCGCCGTCGGCACGGGTCAGGACGGCCGCGATCCAGCCGGCCCTGCAGCTGTCGGCGCCGACTGCGACGACCGAGCCCCGATCGCTCACGGCGCGAGCCGCTCGCGCGCGGCGGCCCGGGGGGCGATCATCGGCGGGTGCCCCTTCAGAACCGCGTGACGCCCTTCGGCGACCTTGTGGCCGTCCCCGAGCGGGGGATGTTCATGGGCAACCGCGGCGTCCTGCACGACGACGCGCGGCGGATCGTTCGCTTCAACCAGGGCCGTCGCTGGATCTGCTGCCTCACGGAGTTCAAGGACAGGCGTCAACCTCTGATGGTGCCCGGCTTCTACACCGAGCTGTTCTTCCTCGACGAGGCGACCGCCCTCGCCGCGGGCCACCGGCCGTGCGTCGAGTGCCGCCGGGCCGACGCGATGCGCTTCCGCGCGGCATGGACGGACGCCAACGCGCACGACCCGGGGGTCACGTTCGCCGAGCTCGACGTGTGGCTCGCCGAGGATCGCCTCGTGGGACGCGGCGTTATGCGCCGCTGGCGGGCGCAGACCGCGGCGCTGCCCGACGGGGCGATGGTGGCCGTCGAACGGCGTGGCGCACCTGGTGCTCGCGGGATGCCTGCGCGCGTGGTCGCCGGCGGGCTACGGGCCGCAGTGCGCCATGCCTGAGGAGGTCGATGTGCTCACGCCGTGCTCGATCGTCGCCGCGATCTCCGCGGGGTACGCGCCCATCCTGCACGCGTCGGCGGGCGGCGTCTGAGCCCACGGCTCAGGCCCGCTCGGCGGCGATCCCCTCCTCGAGGGCGGTGACGGCGCGGTCCAGCTCGGCGGTGAGGGTCGAGTCGGGCATACGGTCGTGGAAGATCCCGGCAAGGCTGCGGTAGTACCAGGGCGTGTCGGCGTCGCGGTGGAAGCGGGCCCACAGGTCCTCGCCAACGCGCCGGTAGTCCTGCAGCACCGCCCGCGCGTTGTGGACCTTGTCGGCGAGAGAGACGCGCAGCACGCCGACGTCGGTCTCGTCTCGCAGGTGCGCGAGGTAGCGCTCCTTGCGCTCGCGCCAGGGTGCCTTGTCGCCGTGGGGCTCCAGGCTGTCGCTGCAGGCGCGGACGATCTCGGCGACGCGCGGGCCGAAGCGGGCCTCGATGTCGGCCAGGCGCGGCTCGCCACCGCGGTCCTCGGCGGCGTCGTGGAGGAGGGCGGCGATCGCCTCGTCCTCGCGCAGCTCGCCCGCCGCGGCGCCGTCCTCGATCACCAGGCCGGCGACGGCCATCAGGTGCGCCAGGTACGGGATGTCACCGCCCTTGCGGCGCTGGTCGGCGTGCAGCAGCGCCGCGTAGGCGATCGCCTGCTCGAAGCGGGGCCCGAGGATCTCGTTCACTCCGCCAATCTACGGCGCGGCCCGCGACGACCGCCCGCGGGGTTAGTCTCGACCGCCGTCATGGACCCCGCTGCCCCTCTCCCCACCGGCCTCTACGAGCATCTCGTCACGCTCGCGCTGGCGCCGCAGATCGCGGCACTCGGTGAGCGCGCCGTCGTTGAGCCCGTGGACTCCACTGAGGCGCACTTCGAGATCGCGCGGCACATCTCCGGACTGCTCGCCCGCGCCCTGCGCGATCTGCCGAACGAGGACCGCGAACTGGCCCAAGCGCGGGTCGCAAACGCCATCCTCGAGCAGCTGCGCACGGAATCGGCGCGCTCGTTCGACGGGACGAGCGACGATCTGATCTCTCCGCCCGAAGTCCTTCGGGAGGTGCTCGGGCCGCCGAACCCCGACGGCATTCATCCCTCCCGCGAGCGCCCCACGATCCCGCTCTCCGCGAGCGCCCTGCTCGTCAACGCCCGTGGTGAGCCGGGCGTGGGGGGCGAGGTCAACCGAGAGCTGGCGTCGGCCGACGGCGTTGACCTGCTGATCCCGTTCGTCCGGTGGACGGGCGTGCGGATCGTCAAGGATCGCCTGGCCGAGGTCGTCACCCAGGGCGGACGCATCCGTGTCATTGCCTCCACTTACCTCGGATCCTCGGAGCCGCGCGCGCTCGAAGCGCTCATCGCGCTCGGTGCCGAGGTGAAGATCTCGTACGACACCACCTCGACGCGCCTCCACGCCAAGGCGTGGCTCTTTGAGCGCAACTCGGGCTTCTCGACGACGCTCATCGGCTCGTCGAACCTCTCGAACACCGCAATGGTCGATGGCCTGGAGTGGAACGTGCGTCTGTCAACCGCCGACACCGCAGCGGTGCTCGACACCTTCCGTGCGACCTTCGAGGGTTACTGGGCCGATCCGCAGATCGAGGCATACGAGCGTGAGCGGTTCGCGGCAGCGGTGAACCGCGAGGGGCCAGACGAGCGCGAGCACCTCTCGCCGTTCGATCTCGTCCCCTACCCGCACCAGCGGCGGATCCTCGATCAGCTCGAAGTGGAACGCGAACGGCACGGGCGCTGGCGCAACCTCGTGGTAGCCGCCACCGGAACGGGAAAGACCGTCGTCGCCGCGCTCGACTACCGGCGCCTGCGGGCCGCGCGCAACGAGGAGATGAGCCTGCTCTTCGTCGCTCACCGCAAGGAGATCCTCGAGCAGAGCCGGAGCGTCTTTCGGAACGCGCTCCGCGACGGCGCGTTCGGTGAGCTCTACGTGGATGGAGCGCGACCCAGCGACTGGACGCACGTATTCGCGTCGGTCCAATCTCTCGCGACCTTGGACCTCGCGGAGCTCGCCCCGGACCGCTTCGACGTGGTGATCGTCGATGAGTTCCATCACGCCGCGGCGAAGACCTACGCGCGGCTGCTCGATCACCTCCAGCCGCAGGTTCTCCTCGGCCTGACCGCGACGCCGGAACGCACCGACGGCGCCAGTGTCCTCGGCTGGTTCGATGGCCGTTTCGCCGCCGAGGTCCGTCTGTGGGACGCGATCGACGACGCGCAGCTCTGCCCATTCCAGTACTTCGGCGTGCACGACGACGTCGACCTGTCGGCTCTGGAATGGAAGCGTGGCGGTTACGACCTTGCGGCCCTCGAGGGCGTCTACACCGGCAATGAAGCGCGCCTGGGAAAGGTGCTGCGCTCTCTCGAGGACATCGTCGATGACCCGCTGAGCATGCGGGCGCTCGGTTTCTGCGTGAGCGTCGCCCACGCGAACTACATGGCCGAGAGCTTCTCGCGGGCGGGCATCCCTGCCGTGGCGGTGTCCGGATCGACGGCGTCGGACGAGCGCACCGCCGCCCTGCGGAAGCTGAAGCGACGGTGACATCAACTGCGTCTTTGCCGTGGATCTCTTCAACGAGGGGATCGACGTCCCGACCATCGACACCGTCCTCTTTCTGCGCCCCACCGAGAGCGCGACCGTGTTCCTGCAACAGCTCGGTCGCGGGCTGCGCCAGCGGACGGCAAGGCGTGCCTGACGGTGCTCGACTTCATCGGTCAGCAGCACCGACGCTTCCGATTCGACCGACGCCTGCGCGCGCTTCTCGGCTCGGGAGTCGCGCGCAGACTCACGCGTCAGGTGCAGCAGGGCTTTCCGTTCTGCCATCGGGATGCCACATGCAGCTCGACCGGGTCGCACGAGAAGGTTGTCCTCGACAACCTGCGTACCGCGATCGGCGGCAAGTGGGCGGAGCTCATCCAGGAACTACGAGAGATCGGCGATGTCGGCGCTTCGCGAGTATTTGGCGCGCGGCAGAGCGCACCCCAGACGAGATCTACGGCACCAGGGCCGGCTGGAGCGCTCTGCGCCGCGATGCGGGCCTTGCCGGTCGCCGATTCGGGACCGCACGACGTCCATCTCGGGCGTGCGCTCGGCCGCGTGCTCCATATCGACGACCAAGAACGCCTGAGGCATTTCGCGCCGCCGTCAGCGGCACCGAACCGCCAGACACGGCCGACCTCGGACAGCGCGAACGCCGCCTGCTCGCGATGCTGCACGCCGATCTCGTGGGGAACCGAGCGGGACCTGACCCTCGACGCGGGCTTCGCGCGCCTGTGGGAGAACCCGGCGCGGCGCGACGAATTGGGCGAGCTGCTCGACGTCCTTGATGACCTCGCCGATGTCGTTCCGCGACCACTGCGACTCACGCTTCCGATCCCGCTGTCGGTGCACTGCCGCTACACGCGCGACGAGGTGCTCGCGGCGACCGGCATCTCGCAGCCCGAGCGGCCCTACCCTCTGCGCGAGGGTGTGAAGTACGACGCCGCGTCGGGCTGCGACCTCTTGTTCTTCACGATCACGAAGAACGAGCACCACTACTCGCCAAGCACGATGTACCGCGACTACGCGATCTCGCGGCGGCTCATTCACTGGGAGTCGCAGAGCACCACCACGGAGCGCTCGCCCACGGGTCAGCGCTACATCCACCACGCCGAACAGGGCTCCCACGTTCTGCTCTTCGTGCGTGAGACGCCGGCCGATCGCGCCTACACGTTCCTCGGCACCGCCCAATACGTCAGTCACACCGGCGAACGCCCGATGGCGGTCACGTGGGAGCTCGACGAACCGCTCCCCGAGGCGGTGTTCGCGATGGCACGGGTCGCGGCCGGCTAACCCCGCCCCGCCGCCGGATCAGGGGACGGTGCCCACCGCGCTCGTCACCAGGCGGCCACGCCGCACCCCCGCCGCGTGCCGCAGCGTCACGACGTAGCGGGTCC
This sequence comes from uncultured Thermoleophilia bacterium, assembly GCA_963770865.1. Classification (GTDB taxonomy): domain Bacteria; phylum Actinomycetota; class Thermoleophilia; order Miltoncostaeales; family Miltoncostaeaceae; genus Miltoncostaea. The sequence goes on along the minus strand of CAVYRD010000012.1, from coordinate 333,283 downwards.
CGCTCGGCAGGGCGACGGCAGGGGCGGTGAGCGCCAGGCCGCCCGGCGCCGACGTCCGCCCGCCGACCACCAGGGCCGTGCGCCCGGCGACCGGGCTCGCGACGCTGCGGACCTGGGCCAGGCAGGCGCCCTTGCGGCACGCCTTCACGGCGGCGACGCCGATCACGACCGACGTGCCACGGCGGCGCAGCGTGACCCTGGGAGCCGCGACCCGCCGCGCCAGCGCGTAGGTCGGGGCGCTGAACGTGATGCCGGTCGACGTCAACGCGCATCCCGTCGGTGCCGTCGGAGGGGACGGTCGCGCGCGTGAACGAGAGCGTGTCCTGCGTGCCGGGATCGCCGGTCCGCGCGGCGGTGAACAGGGCCGGCGCGTCGGCCGGCTGCATCCCGTAGAGGTTGACCAGCGCCTGGGCCGGGAGGATCGCCGTGAGCCCGCCGGTCTGCGGCGCGCCGGAGGCGGTGAGGTGAGCGGAGGCGATCTGCAGGCCGAGGCGCGGCGCCGACGGGGTGCCGCCCGGCTCCAGGTACCCGCTGATCGCGCCCCGCGTGGCGAAGACGGCGCCGGTGAGCGCCGGGTCGAGCGTGTCGTCGAGGCTCAGGACGATCCCGGCGGAAAGGGTCTCTCCCTGGCTCCGGTCGACGGCGCAGCCGCGGATCGGCGTCGCGGTGCAGCCGTTGGCCGGCGCGAGGCTCCCGTCTATCGCGGGCGTCGGCACGGGCCTCAGGCGCACGCGGATCTCCGCGTCATCGCGGCCGAGGCGGGTCGGCCGACCAGTAGTCGAGCGCCCCGTTCAGCCAGGTCCAGCGCAGCGGGACGCCGAGGGTGTTCAGCCGGATCGTCACGTCGAAGACGGTGTTCGGCCCGACGATCTGGCGCAGCGGGACGTCGGGGTCCGCGAAGTCGGTGCCCACGGCGCCGCGATCGGCGTAGCCGATCGTGATGCCGACCCGGTTCGGGCTGGCGTAGCACTGCCCGGGAGCCGGCAGCTGCCCGGGGCGGCAGAGGTTGAAGGGCGCCACCACGGCGGTGACGTCGCCGTCCCGGGCGGCGGGCACGGCCGGCGTGCCGTTGACGATCACCCGGTCGAACGTCGCCGCCGTTCACCACCGAGAGCGCGCGGATGTAGGGCCGGGCGCCGGCGCCGGTGGGCAGATCGCCCCAGAGGCCCCCGCCGCCGGAGAAGCCGGCGGTCGCCGAGATGCCGTCGAGGCTCGCCTGCCCGGGCGCCTGCGCCGGCACGGCGGCCGCGGCCCGCGCGGCGCCCGCGCCGAGCGCGGCGGCGGCGAGGAGGGCGATGAGGCGGCGGCGGCGGCGAGCACGGGCGGTCCTTCGTCCGGTGGCGGCGAATGCCCGCCCATCGGAGACGCGGCAAGGCGCCTTGAGGAAAGGGGTCGCGCATCGTGCGGGAGGCGGAACGGCGCGACGCGGCCGATCAGGAGGGCATCACCCGTCCCCCGTGCCCGAGGGAGCCGTGCCCATGAACCGCCCCGTCCCGCGCCTCGCCCGCATCGCCGCCTGTGCGGCCGGCGCCCTCGCGCTGGTGCTCAGCCTCTGCGGATCGGCGCTCGCCGGCGAGCGCGTCACGTTCCGGCTGCTCGGCTCCTCGCCGATCTACTCCCAGGCCGTCGACATCCACACGGCGACCGGCGGGACGGTCCACGTGCGCCCGGCCCGCTACCACTACCGCATCACCGGCGGCTCGCCGGCCGTGACCACCGAGGCAGCGGGCGCCTGCGTCGACCTCTCGCACTACATCGTCACCGGCCGCGACTACGACGTGGACCTGCAGAGCGCCGCCGATGCCGCCGAGCTCGGCTCGCCGTCGTTCCTGGCGGCCGGCTGGCTGCTGTCCCAGGCGGACGCCCTGATCGCCGCCGCGCCGGATCCGGGCCTGGAGGCCGGGGCGATCCAGGTGGCGATCTGGCAGCTCTCGGGCCAGGCGCGCGACCTCGACGCGCCCTCCAGCGACCCGGTGCTGAACGCCCGTGTCACGGCTCTGCAGACCATGGCGGCCGGCAAGCGCGTCCCGTCCGAGCTCGCCGTCTCGGTGGCGGGCGGCGACACCTGCCTCGACACCGCCGCGGCCGTCACGGTCACCGGCACGCCCGGCGCGGTCGTGGATCTGAGCGTCCCGGCGACACCCGGCACGGCGCCCACGGCGACCGTGAGCCCCGCCCAGGTGACCCTCGACGCGAACGGCGTAGCGGGCGCCACCCTGCGCTCGACCGTGACGGGGAACGTGACCGTCGAGGCCGCCACCTCGGCGCCGACGCTCCTTCGCGCCACCAAGCTCCCGGGCCAGAGCGCCCCGCAGGACCAGCTCTTCCTGCGCCCGGGCTCCCTGAGCGCCGGTGCGACCCACGCGTTCATCGACTGCAACCTGTTCCTGCTCGCCCCGGAGACCCCCGGCGCGACCGCGCCGCTCACCCCGGCGCCCCCGGCCCCGCCGGCGCACCCCGCGGCGCCGCTGGTCATCAGCCTCGACACCCCGAGCCTCGCCGCCCCGGGCGGCGTGGCGTTCTACACGCTGCACGTGACCAACGCGTCCGCCCGCACCGCGCGCGGGGTGAAGGTGGCCCAGCGCCTCGAGCCCGGCGTCTCGGCGCTGGCGGCCCGCGGCCCGCGGGGCACCTCGGCCCGCGTCAGCGGGCGTTCGGCCCGGTGGACGATCGGCGCCCTGAAGCCCGGTCGCTCCGCCACGCTGACCCTGCGGGCGCGCGTCGGCCGAGGCCTGGCCGGCGGCATCGCCCACACCTCGGCGGCCCTGCGGGGTGCCGGGTCGGCTCGCGCCCACGCGACCGGCGCCACCGCCGTCGTGCGCCGGGTGGGCAAGACCGAGCAGGGCTTCTGAGGCCGGTCGCGAACGGCGGGCGGGCTCGACCCCGAGCCCGCCCGTTCGTCCAGTGAATCCGGGCCTCCACTGGACGACGGGCCAAGGGCGGACCGTTGACACATCTGCCACCCTCACCTCAGCGGCATCCGGTGCCGATTCTGGAACCGGGGCCACCCACGCGAAGAGGGGTAACGATGAGCGCAGACGTCATCCTCGATCCCGCCGCCGAGCTCGAGCGGGCGACCAGTGACTACCTGGCCGTGTCGCGCAACTCGCAGCTCTACGGGACGACGAGCGAGTACGAGGCGGCGGAGCGGCGCGCGTGGGACCGCATGGCCGAGGCCGCGGCGGCGGTAGAGGCGGCCAAGCAGGCCTGATCCCGCCGGTGGGACCGGCACGTGGGGCGGCGGCGGCCGCGCGATCGCTCGCCGCGCCGCCTCACGTGTCAACATCCCCCCATGGACGAGCTGCGGTGGGATGAGCGCCCGACGGGTCTTCGCGACCCGGTGATGATCGCGGCCTTCGGCGGATGGAACGACGCCGCGGGGGCCGCCTCCGGCGCGGTGGTGTTCCTGGGCGAGCGGCTCGGGGCCAAGAAGGTCGCCGCCCTCGACCCGGAGGCCTTCTACGACTTCCAGGCCACCCGCCCCATGATCGACCTCAGCCAGTCGTCCCCCTCACGGATCGTGTGGCCCGAGGTCGAGGTGCTCATCGCCCGCACCGAGGGCGGCCGCGACGTCGTGCTGGTGGCCGGCGCGGAGCCCTCGATGCGCTGGCGCACCTTCTGCACCCTGCTCCTCGACGCGGCGGTCTCGCTCGGCGTGACGCGCGTCGTGACGCTCGGGTCGCTGCTGGCCGACGTCGTCCACAGCCACCCGGTGAGGATCACCGGCATGGCCTCCGACCCGTCGTTCGTCGCCGGCATGGGCTTCCGCGAGCCGAGCTACCAGGGCCCCACCGGCATCGTCGGCGTGCTGCACCACGAGGCGTCGGCCCGCGGCCTGGAGACCGTCTCGATGTGGGCGCCGGTCTCGCACTACGCGGCCGGGCTCACCAACTCCAAGGGCAGCCTCGCGCTGGTACGCGCCCTGGAGCAGGTCGCCGGGATCACGGTCGACGTGCACGAGCTGGAGGAGGCCGCCGCCGCCTTCGAGGGCCAGGTGGCCCGCGCCGTCGAGGCCGAGCCGCGCCTGCGCCAGCTGGTGGAGCAGCTCGAAGACGCCGCCGCCAACGCCGAGGAGGACGCCCCCAACGCCCGGCCGGGCCCGCTCCCGACCGGCGACGAGCTCGAGGCCGAGCTGCAGCGCTTCCTGCGCGACCGGGACGAGCCCACGCCGTGAGGCCGCGGGTGCGCGCCGGTCTCGTCGCCGCCGGCGCGGCCATCGCGATCGCCGGAGCCGCCGCGCCCGCGCTGGGGGCGACCCAGACGCTCACCTCGGGCTCCGTGACCGCCTCCCTGCGCTACGGCGGCGGGGACTTCCAGCACCCCGGGCCGATCACCCTGACGCTGACCCGGGCCGGGGTCGTCACCGACTTCGCCGGCCTGGAGACCGACCCGTCCGGAACGGGCGCCGTGCACGGGACGGTCGGCAACACCTACGCCGCCATCCCGCCCCACCCCCTTCGGCTGCGCGACCTCGACGGCGACGGCGAGCCCGAGGCGGTCGTGCGCCTGTTCTCCGGCGGCGCCCACTGCTGCGAGGTGGCGAGCGTGGCGTCGTTCGACGCGGCGACCGCCACGTACCGCCTGACCGCGCTCGCCTTCAACGACGCCAGCTGGGTGCTGCGAGACCTGGGCGGGACGACGTCACCGAGTTCGTCTCCTGGGACGCCCGCTGGGCCTACTGGGGCGGCGTCTACGCCGGCTCGCCCGAGCCCCTGCGGGTCTGGAGCTTCGCCGCGGGCGCCTTCACCGATGTCACGCGCAGCTTTCCGGCAGCCCTGGAGCGCGACCAGGCCCTCCAGCTCGCCTTCTCGGCCCGGGCGCGGCGGCAGGGAGGCAACTTCAAGGGCTCGCTCGCGGCCTACGTGGCCGACGGCTACTCGCTCGGAAAGCCCGGCCCCGCCCTGGCGCGCGTGCGCGCCCTCCTGCCGGCCAAGGGCCGCGCCCGCTTCCTGAAGGCGCTCCACAACAACCTGGTGCGCCTCGGCTACACGAAGCCCCCGCCGCCGGCCGGCGGCGCGACCGGCGGCCACTAGCTACTCGCCCGCCGGAGGCGCCTTGTAGGTCCAGGTGAAGGTCTCGTCGCGGCGCAGCGTGGAGCCGCGCCACACCTTGCGCGTGACCGTCTCGGTGAAGGCGGCGCCCTCCACCGCGTTCCCGCTGCTCGTGGTCGCCACCCGCCGGCCGAGCTTCGTCGAGTACATCGACACGGTGAGCGAGGTGCCGTCGTCGTGGACCTTCATGAGGATGGCGGCCGGCCAGTCGTTCTCCACGATCATCTCCGGCCCGCCCCAGGAGATCGTGGCCTCGCGGCCGGGCGGGTAGCGCGTGATCCAGAACTCGTGGGGCGTGTGCACCACGAGGCGCACGCCGGCGAAGAACGACGCGTTGAAGACGGTGGTGCCCATCTGGCTGACCCCGCCGCCGACCGCGTCCTCCAGCTCGCCGGCGTTGATCTGCGGCGCCGGCACGAAGCCGCGCGCCCGCGTGCGCTCGCCGATGCCCTCGTTGAGGGAGAAGGTCGCGCCCGCGGGGATGATCGTGCCGTCGAGGATCTGCGCCGCGCGCTGGATGTTGGTGACGCGCGGCTGGCAGCAGGCGTGGGGAGTGGTGAACGTGCTGACCTGCTCCCGGATGCCGAGCGCGTCGGCCTGGCGGGTGGTGCGCGCGGGCAGGTCGGTCACGACGGGCGCGGCGACGGGCCTGCCGTCCGCGCGGCGCACACGGCGGGCGAGGGCCTCCACGTCGAGCCTGCGGCCGTCCTGCGAGGGGACGACGCTGACCCGCGTCCCCTCCACCGCGAAGCCCGCCGAGCGGGCCGGGCGCAGGATCCCGTCGAAGGCGGGCCGCACCGCGGCCGCGAGCACCGCGGGGTCGAGGCTCACGTCGATGCCGCCGGCGCCCTGCCCGAAGCGCAGGGCCTCGAGGAGCGTGGCGCGCGGGATCGTCGCCCGGCGGCCCGCGCCGCGCACCGCCACCGGCCGGGAGGCGACCCGCTCGGCCAGCGCCCGGGCCGACTCGGCCTGGGCGTCGCTCACGGCCGGATCGACGGGGCCGACGGGCACCGTCGCCTGGGAGGGCAGGCGCACGAGGAGACCGCTGAGGCGCGCCTCGTCCACGCCCCGGCCCGCGCGCGCGGGGGTCGCCACCACGCGGCCGCCGCTGACCCGCAGCGTCGCGGCGCGGCCGGGGGTGTCGATGCCCTTCGCGACCTCGGCCGCGACCTCCCGCGCGCGGGCCGGGGTGGCACGGAAGCGCAGCTCCACGTTGCGCTCGGGCGCGAGGCCGACCTCGCCGAGCACGCGCCGCGCGAGCGAGGGGCGCCCCAGCGCCTCGTCCACGGCGGCGCGCGCCTGCGGCCGTGGCGCGAGGCGCGCGAGGGAGACGCTGCGCGGGAAGCCGTCCTGGCCGGGGAGCTCCAGCACGACCGCGCCGGACGGCGCGACCGCTCCCGCCCGCACGGCGCGCGCGGCCTCGTCGCCCGTGAGTCCGCCGACCGCGATCCCCCCGATGCGGGTGTTCGGGGGGACTTCGTCGTCGGGAGCGGTCGCCACGCGGACGCCGACCACCGCCACGACGGCGACCAGCATCGCGGCCGCCGCGGCCAGGACCAGCAGCGTGTCCCTGCGGCGCGGCCGGGCTATGTCGAGCGGCGGACCGCGATCAGGTCCGCGAGCGCCGCGCGGACGCGGTGGCGCCCGCGGTCCACCAGGTCCCGCGCCTGCATGCGCAGCTGGTGGCGCGCGACGAGGGCGTCGAGCTCGCGGCGGGTGCGCGCCGCGGCCACCCGGTCGCGGGTGCGGGCGTAGCGCTCCACCGCGCGGGCGCTGCGGCGCGAGGCGTCGTCGCCGGCCAGCGCCTCGCACGCCGCGGCGGCGAGCTCGTCGAGCACCGCCTCCGCGCGCAGGCGCGCGCGCCGCAGGGCGGCCCGGCGGGCGGCGGCCACCCGCAGGACCACGGCGGCGGCGAGGCCCGCGACGATGAGGAGCTCGATCACGGCGCCTACCGTAGCGCCCCGGACGGCGCCGGCCTCACGAGCAGGGGCCGGGGGCGGTGGGCGCATGGGGCGCCGCGAGCGCCCGGCGGATCGGCCCGGGCGGGACGGCGGCGCCGGAGCTCGCCGTCGCCGGTCCCGCCGAAGATCCGCCACCACCTCGCCGGAGGAGTCGATCACCGGGCCGCCGCTGCTGCCGGGCCCGAGGCTCCCGCGCGTCACGACCACGCTGCGCGCCGAGGCGCCGTCTCCGTAGGCGTCGGGCGCGATCACGGTGCGGGGCGGCGCGGCGGTGGCGGCCTCCGCGCGCAGCGGCCCGCCGCCGGGGTAGCCGAGGACCACCACTGCCTCGGCCCGGCGGGGCGCGTCGCCCAGCGGCAGCGGGGCCACGCCGACACCGTCCACGCGCACGAGCGCGACGTCGTTGGCCGCGTCCACGTAGACCGGCTCGGCGTCGCGCGACGGCCCGCCGCCGGGCACGAGCGCCTGCAGGTCCTCCTGGCCCGCGACGACGTGCGCGTTGGTGGCAACGAGGTCCGTCCCCGCCACCCAGCCGGTCCCCTGGCGGATCACCCCGCAGGCGCGCCCGCGCAGCTCCACCACCGCGCCCTGCGCGCGGCGCGCGGCCGGGCCGCCCGCCAGCGCCGGGTCGGGGCGGCGGAAGGGCGGCGGCCGGCAGCGGGATGAGGGTGAAGGCGTCCATCCGGGCGAGCGCGCCGAGGACGCGGTCGGGGGGCACGACGCTGAGGGCCTCGCGCAGGATCTCCGAGCGGCGCACCTGGTCGCGCAGTCCCGTGACGCTCTCGGCCGGCTGGAAGACGATGACCGCGGCCACCAGCCAGGCGAACGCCAGCCCGAGGGCGGCGCCGAGCACCAGCCGCCGCCCCGGTCGACGCCGGCGCGCGGCCCCGCGCTGCACCCGCCGGCGCAGGGGCGCGGCGAGGAGGAGAAGGACCGCCTGCGCCAGCACGGCGCCCACCGCCGCCCCGGCCAGGGCGACGAGCGGCAGCCACACCGACTCGCGCCCCTCGGGCAGCAACGCGGGCGCGAGGCGCGACCCTGCGAGGGCCCGCGGCGGCGAGCCCGGTGAGCGAGAGGACCTGCTCCACCAGCCCGCGCCCGGCGCCGAGCACCGCCCACGCGGCGACCCAGACCAGCACGACGGCGTCGACCGCGCTCACCGGGCGGGCGGGCGGCGTGGCGCCTAGCGTGGAGGGGCCGGGAAGCCGAGGGAGGCGTCGATGGCCGAGAGCGACACGATCACCGTGACCATCTGGAGCGACGTGGTCTGCCCGTTCTGCAACGTCGCGCGCGAGCGGGCCGGCTGGCTCTCGGAGCGCGGCCTGCGGATCGAGTGGCTGCCGTTCGACCTTCATCCCGAGTACCCGCCCGAGGGGATCGCGCGCGAGGAGCTGGAGCGCCGCTACCCGGCCAGCATGCACGAGGCCGTGCGCGGCATGCACGAGGACGCGCAGATGGTTTACAACCCCAACCCCGACCGGGTCCCGAACACCCGGCGCGCGCTGGAGCTGATCGAGTGGGCCCGGGGCCGCGGGGCCCACGAGGCGCTGCACCAGCGGGTGATGGACGCGTACTGGACCGAGGGGCGCGACATCACCGGCTGGGACGTGCTGGCGGACTGCGTGCGCGACGTCGGCCTGGACCCCGACGAGGCGCGCGCCGAGGTGGACGCGGGCGCCTTCCGCGACCGGGTGACGGCTTCGACCCAGACGGCGCAGCGGCTGGGGGTCTCCGGGGTGCCGGCGTTCGTGTTCGACGGGCGCCTGCTGGTGAGCGGTGCGCAGCCGCACGAGGTCCTGGAGCAGGCGATCGCGCAGGTCGGGCGCATGCGCGACCAGGACGAGGCGGCCGCCGCGGGGTGATCCCGCCGGCGTGACGCCCCCGGCTCCATTGCGTCACGTCCGCGTGTCGAATGGCGTCCGGCGGGGGGTTCAGGATGACCCGCACATCCGAACCCGAGCTGGGGGAACGACATGCCCGCCGACCTCAACCGCGTCACCCTGGTGGGGCGGCTCACGCGCGATCCGGAGCTGCGCCACTCGGGCGGCGGCGACGCGATCTGCTCGATCCGCCTGGCGGTCTCCTCGCGCAGCCGCGATGAGACCGGCAACTGGGGCGACCGCTCCAACTACTTCGACGTGACGGTCTTCGGCCGCCAGGCCGAGACCGCCTCCACCTACCTGGCCAAGGGGCGGCGCATCGGCGTTGACGGCCGCCTGTCCTGGCGCGAGTGGCAGGCCCAGGACGGCACCAAGCGCCAGTCGGTCGAGGTGATCGCCAACGACATCTTCTTCCTGGACAGCCGGGGCGAGGGCGGCGAGGGCGGCGGCTTCGCCCAGCGGCGCCAGCCGGTGGACGAGCTCGCCCCGGTCGGCGCGCCGGCGGGCGGCGGCGAGGCGGGCGGCGGCGGGCAGGAGGAATCCGACATCCCGTTCTAGAGGCGTCGCGCAGGGCGAGACACCCGTTCCGCCGAAGCCCGGAGCCGCCGTACACTCGGGCCCGGTGGCGCGGACGGGGAGGACGCGGTGAGGGAGGCGGTGATCCCGGACGGGTTCCGCATCGTCGAGCAGGTGGCCTTCGGGGTGTTCCTGCTCTCGGTGATCGGCTACCTCGTGCTCACCATCGTGATCTGGAGGGTCCGGCTGCGCTTCCCCCTCTCGGAGGTCAACCCCCGGCTGGCGGCGGTGGCCGAGAACACCGCCGCCGAGCGGCTCCTGGTGATGCCGGCCCCACGACGGACGATCGAGTCGCAGCACTCGTCCGCGCACCAGGCCGCCGCCCGGCGGCCGGGGATCGCGACGCCGCCTCCGGGCACGGTCCGCGTCGCGCTCGGCGCCGGCGGGCGGCGGGAGCGGGCCGAGACCCCTTGAGGACCGGCCCGCGCGGCGGGCCCCGCGGGGGTGCCGGGCGGGCGGCCCGCATCAAGGTCAATCGATCGGATGCCGACTCGTATTGGGTGCGAATCGTCGCCGTCTCCCGCCTCCGGCCGGGCATGCGACTCGGCCGCGCGGTCTATTCGTGTGTGAGAGGGGTGCGCATGCCCCTCGTGCAGCCGGAGTCGGTCGTCACCGAGGGGATGCGCCGCGGCCTCGAGCGCGCCGGGGTGTTCGCCGTCTACGTGCGGGACGAGATATCGGACGGCATCATGCCGACCGACCCGCTCTCCCCCGAGCTGCGAGATCGCGCTGTCCGCGAGCTCGGCGACGTCTTCACGTCGATCACGACGACCGGCGCGTCGACCCGGGTCCCCGGCGAGCAGGTGGAGCACCTCGGGGGCGTCGTGCGGTCGGTGCTCGGCGAGCTGCGCCACAGCGGCCACATGGTCTCCGCGCTGATGGACCTGCAGGCCTTCGACGCGCGGACGCTCGGCCACTCGCTGAACGTCTGCGCCCTCGGCCTGATGATCGGCGATCAGATGCTGCGGCGCCACGGCTGGGTGGACGGGCGCGGCATCGTCCGTCGCGACGGATTCGACGACCGGCTCGAGAAGCTCGGCCTGGGCCTGCTGCTCCACGACATCGGAAAGCTCCTGATCCCGGCGTCGGTCTTACATAAGCCCGGTCGGCTCACCGACGACGAGATGGCGCTGGTACGCGAGCACCCGCAGGCCGGGGTCGACCTGGTCGAAGAGCGCGGACTGCCGTACCTGGCGCGGGTGGCCGTGATCGGCCATCACGAGCGCCTGGACGGGCGCGGCTACCCCTACGGCCGAGGCGGTGCGGACCTCCATCCTCACGCGCAGGTCACGGGCATGGCCGACGTCTATGACGCCGTGTCGTCGATGCGCGCCTACCACGCCCGCCGCCCGACCCACGAGGCGTGGGAGCTCGTGCTGAGCCTCGCCGGCTGCGCTTTCTCGCTCGATCTGGTGAAGATCTTCAAAGCCACCGTGGCCCCGTACCCCGAGGGAGTGCCCGTGCAGCTGAGTGACGGCCGCCGGGGCCTTGTCTCGCGACTGGACCCGGGCCACATCAACCGGCCGTGGGTACGGGTGACGCACGACCCCGGCGGGTCGCCGGTCATCCCGCACGAGATCGACCTGTTCGTGGAGCGCGACGTGGTCATCGCCGACACCCTCCAGGACCTGGAGGGGCCTGCCGACGTCCCCCCGCCACCCGTCGAGGGGGCCGACGAGCGCCACGAGCAGGGGCTGTCCAGCATCGTGGAGGAGCCCACGCCGACCCCGGCCGCCGCCTGAGCCCGTTCGCGCGGCCGTGCCGCCCGGTCGGGTGCCATCAAGGTCGATCGTTGCGATGCCGACTCGTATTGGGTGCGAATCGTCGCCGTCTCCCGCCTCCGGCCGGGAATGCGCCTGGGCCGTCCGGTCTACTCGTGTTCCTCCGGAGTACGGCTTCCGCTGCTCCAGCCCAACGCCCTCGTCACGGAGCGCGTCCGGAGCGGGCTGATGCGCGCAGGCGTCTTCGCGGTGTACGTCGAGGACGGCCTGTCGGAGGGCATCAACCCCTCCGAGCCGATCTCGGCGGAGCTGCGCGAGCGCGCGATGCGGACCCTCGGCGACACGTTCGCCGCGGTGGCGACCAGGGGCTCGGCCACCCGCATCCCGGGCGAGGACCTCGACCGGCTCGGGGGCATCGTGCAGGCGATCCTGCGCGAGCTGCGCGCCCACGGCGAGGCCGTCTCCTCGCTGATGGACCTGAACACGTTCGACGCCTACACCCTGGGGCACTCGCTGAACGTCTGCGTCCTGGGCCTGATGGTCGGCGACGAGATGCTCCGCCGGCACGGCTGGCGCGACGGGCGCGGCGAGACCCGCCACGGCGGCATCGAGCACCGGCTGGAGAAGCTCGGCCTCGGGCTGCTGCTGCACGACCTCGGCAAGCTCCTGATCCCGGCGGAGATCCTCCAGAAGCCGGGGCGCCTCAGCGCCGACGAGATGGACCTCGTGCGCGAGCACCCGAAGGCGGGGCTCGACATGATCGAGACCGGGGCGTTCTCCTCGCTGTCGAAGGTCGCGGTGATCGGCCACCACGAGCGCCTGGACGGGCGCGGCTACCCCTACGGTCGCAGCAACGACCTCCACCCCCACGCGCAGATCGCCGGTATCGCCGACGTGTACGACGCGGTCTCGTCGATGCGCGTCTACCAGGCACGCCGCCCCACCCACGAGGCGTGGGAGCTGGTGATGAGCCTCGCGGGGACCGCGTTCCCGCTCGAGCTGGTCCAGGCGTTCAAGGACACGATCGCGCCCTACCCGGAGGGCGTGGCCGTGCGGCTGAGCGACGGGCGGCGCGGCATCGTGGCCAAGGTGCGGCGCGAGCACGTCACCCGGCCGGTGGTGCGCGTCACCCACGACGCCGACGGGACGCCCCTCACCCCGAAGGACGTCGACCTCTACGAGTGCCAGGACCTCGTGATCGCCGACACCCTGCAGGACCTGGTCGGCGCCGACGACCCGCCGCCGGGCGAGCGCAAGGCCGACGAGATGCACGAGCAGAGGCTCGCCACGGTCATCGGGTGAGGAGCGGGGCCGCCGTCGCCCGCGCGCTCAGCGCCAGCGGCGGGAGATGATCTCCGCCCGTCCGTTCACCGGGTTCCAGCGGGTGGCGTAGGCGGTGCGCAGGCCGAGGGCCGTGGTCCAGAGGATCCGGTTGGGGCCGCGCAGGGTGTTGAGCGTGATGACGCGCCCGCCGCCGATGCGGCGCAGGCGCAGCGCCGAGATGGAGCCGGCCTGCTCCACCCACAGGATGTGGCCGTAGGCGAGCGAGGGGTTCACCTGCAGGCCGGTCACCGAGGACGCGACGACCCGCGACGGGCGCGAGCCGTCGGCCGGGCCGAGGCGGATCTGGGAGCGCCGGCCGGCGGCGACGTGCCACGCGATGAGTCCGCTGCGCAGGGCCGGGCGGCCGATGTTGACGCCGGGCCCGCCGCGGGCCACGACCCGCATGGCCCCGGTCACCAGGTCGCGCAGCTCCAGCCGCTGGCCGCCCCCCACGGCGCGCACGTAGGCGACGCGCGGGTAGTCGATGGCCGGCTTGGCGAGCGGGCCGTCGAGGCGCGCGACCTCCTCGCCGGTGCGCCAGCGCACCACGCGCACCCCGAGGTCGTCGGCGTAGGCCAGCACGTCGCCGTCGAGGGCGGGCGAGCGGCCGCCGGGGAAGCGCACCTCGGGCAGGGTGGCGGGGCGCACGACCACGGCGGGCCCGGCGGCGTCGTTCACGGCGACGGCGGTGACGCGCCCGGAGGCGGCCGGGTCGAACTCCCCCTGGGTCGCCGCCTGCGCGACGGCCGTGGCGGCGCCGAAGAGGACTGCGGCGGCGAGGAGCGCCGACACGTTGGCCGGGCGCAGCCAATGGCGGCCCCGCACCATGCGGCCGACGGCCGCCGCGGCGTCGCGGCCCCCGCGCGCGGGCAGGGCCACCATCAGCGCCCTCCCCGCCCCGAACGGCGCCAGGCAGAGCGCCGAGACGAGGGGGTCGCCGAGCGCGAGGGCGCCGGCGGCCGCGACCCAGAACGTCGCGACGGTCTGGTGGGTGAGCACGCCCACGCCGAGCCCGGCGCCGTAGCCGAAGCTCCAGCCCGCGAGCGGCCACTCGCGCCGCCAGCGCTCGGGCACCTGGTGGCGCAGCTCGGGCAGGGGAAGGCGCACGAGGCCGGCCTCACGCGCGGCCCCCAGCAGGGCGAGCAGCGCCGCGGCGCCGAGGGCCCAGCCGCGGTCGAGCGCCGAGCCGGCCCAGCCCAGCAGCAGGCCGAGCGCGGCCGCGCCCAGGACCGCCCCCAGGGCGAAGAGGGCGAGTGCAAGGCGGTGACGCTGACGGCCCCCGCACACGGCGGGAGTGAGGGTCTCGACCATTGAGAACCCTCAGGGGGACCACGCCCCCGAGACCCCCGCGACGAGGGCGGTGGTGACGATGCCGATCTCGGTCAGCACGGGACGCCGGTGTCCATGTAGATCACGCAGAAGACGCGGCGGCCGGGGCGGCAGTAGCCGACGAGCGAGGCGTCGCCGTTGATGCGCACCCGGCTGGTGGAGCAGCAGTCGGCGAGCTTGCGGATCTGGCCGTTGCAGCAGCGGTACCAGGCGCCCTCGAGCACCGGCGTGATGCCGTAGCGCTCGGGCACCCAGTCCTGGCACAGGCGCGTGCGCGGGGCGGGCGGCAGCGGCGAGCCGTCGGGCGCCGGCAGGCGGGCGCCGGAGGCGTTCAACCGGGTTGCCGAGGCCGTCGACCAGGCGGCCGAGGTTGTCCACCGGCCGGCCGTCGGAGGGCCGCAGCGGGTAGCCGAGCGCGTCCACGCGGGGCAGGGTGAACGGGCTGGGACAGGAGCCGGTGGTCCATGTGTGGCCGCAGAAGCCGAACCAGCCGGCCTTCGTGCGCTCGCTGCCGCGCACGGCGGCGTGGCCCTCGGGCGCCCGGGCGCCGACGGCCGCCAGCGCGGCGCCGGCGACGGTGGCGAGGAAGGAGCGCCGCGAGGTCCGGCCGGCCAGGGAGCGCGAGAGGCCGCGGGCGGCGCGCTCGACCCGCTCCTCAGGCCGCGGCATGCACCCGCCCCTCGCCCAGCGCGATCAGCTCCTCGATCTGCTCCAGCGTGTTGACCAGCCCCTTCGCGGCCACCAGGCCGTTGACCGTGTAGACGACGAACGGGGTGCCCGGCACCGCGTAGGCCGCGAACGCCCCGGCGTCCCGGTCCTCGTTCACCGGGTGCACCGCCAGCCCTTCCCGCTCCAGCGCGCGCAGGGCCGGCGCGATCTCGGCGCAGAGGCGGCACCCCGGCGAGGCGAACGACACCAGCTCGGGACCGGAGCGCGCCAGCGCGGGCAGCGGTGGGGCGGGGCGCCCGAGGGGCGGGCCCTCCTCGGCCAGCTCCAGCGCGGCGCGCGGGCCGAGCCGGGCCTCCAGCACGCCGAGGTGACGGAAGAGCGCCAGCACCAGCACGACGAGGACCGCGACCACCACGGCCAGAAGGACGATGGCGGCGGCCATGACGGCCTGGCCCGAGGGCGCGGCGCGGTCGAGGGTCCCGGCCGCCACGAGCGCGCCGCCCGCGGCGAGCGCGAGAGCGCGGGCGGCGAGCAACCCCACCGGCCGCTCCCGCGAGCCGCCGAAGCAGTGGCAGGGGGCGCGACGGCGGCCGCGCAGGCGCATCGCGCCCAGCGAGGCGGCGAAGGCGAGCCCCAGGGCCGCGGTGGCCACGCCCGCGGCGCGGGCCGTGGCGGGCACCAGCAGCAGCACGGCCAGCCCGAGCTCCGCCGCCACCAGCGCGACCGCGACCGACGCCCGCAGCGCACGCGGCACCCCGTGCTCGGCCACCGCCGCGGGCAGGGCGCGCGGGTGGCGCAGCTTGGCCGCCGCGGCCGCCGCGAGGACCGCCGCGAGGATGATCCGGAGGGTGAGGTCCACCGCGGCGCGACGCTACCAGCCCCGGGGCGGAGGCCCGCAGGACATCCGTCAGAAGAGGGTGAGCTGACGCTCCGCGCTGAGCCCGGACACGCCGACGCCCATAAGCCGCAGGGCGCCGTCCCGCTCCTCCAGGGCCCGCGAGACCAGCGCCCGGGCGGTGCGCCAGATGACGTCCTCGTCGTCGGTCGCGGCGTGGACCGTCTGCCGCGCGTCACGGTCTGGAAGTCGGCGTAGCGCAGCTTCACGGTCACGGTGCGCGCGGCGCGGGCGCGCGAGCGCAGCAGCTCGGCCACCCGGGCGGCCATCTCGCGGCCGACCGCCTCCAGCTCGCCCGGGTCGGAGAGGTCGCGCTCGAAGGTGCGCTCGCAGGAGATGGAGACGCGCTCGGCGGGCACCGGCTCCACCCGGCGCGGGTCGATGCCGCGGGCGCGGGCGCGCAGGTCCTCACCCCAGCGGCCGGACACGGCGCTTCGCAGAGTCTCGTCGTCGAGCGCCGCCAGCTCGCCGATGAGCGTGAGCCCGGCGGCGGCCAGGCGCGCCTCGGTGCGCGGGCCCACACCGGGCAGCGCGCGCAGCGCCAGCGGCGCAAGGAACGCCGCCTCGCCGCCCGCCTCCACCACGGTCACCCCGCCGGGCTTGTCGCGGTCGGACGCGACCTTGGCGACGACCTTGCAGGTGGCCACGCCGAGGGAGCAGGACAGGCGCACCCGGTCGGCCACCGCCTGGCGCACCTCGTCGGCGGCCTCGGCGGCGCCCTCGTCGGGGAGCTCCAGGTAGCCCTCGTCCATCCCGAGCTGCTCGACGGCCGGCGACAGCTCGCGCACGACGTCCCAGACGCGGGCCGACCACTCGCGGTAGGCCGCCATGTCCGGCCGCACGAAGACGGCGTCGGGGCACCGGCGCAGGGCCTCCGCGGCGCTCATCGCCGAGCGGATGCCGAAGCGCCTGGCGGCGTAGTTCGCCGTCGCGACGACCCCCCGGCCCTGCGGATCGCCGCCCACGATCACGGCCCTGCCGCGCAACTCGGGGCGCCGGTGCATCTCCACGGCGGCGAAGAACGCGTCGAGGTCCAGGTGGGCGATCACGTGTTCGGTCGCACGCTATACGGCGAGCCGGGCGGCGTCCGCCGCGAGGGGTAGCGTGGCCCGGATGGACAGCCCGCCTCCATCGCTGGACGAGCTGCTCGCGGGCATCGCGGCCGGGCGGCGCGCGGACCCCCTCGCGCCGGTCACGGTGATCTGCCCGACGCACCTGTCCGCGCTGCAGATGCGCCGGCGGCTGGCCGCGCTCACGCCCTTCGCGGCGGTGCGCTTCGAGACGCTCCCGCGCATCGCCGAGCTGATCGGCGCCGGCCGGCTGGCCGCGGCCGGGCGGCACCCGATGGCGCGGCCGATCGGCGACCACCTGGCGGAGGAGGTCGCGGCGCTGGCCCGCCCGCCGCTCGACCCGATCCGCGAGCTTCCGGGCTTCGCGCGGTCCCTGCGGCGGCTGTTCGCGCGCCTGCGCCGCGCCGGCGTCCGCGACGGCGCGCCCCTGCCCGGGGTGGAGGACCCGCACCTCGCCGAGGTGCTGCGCCTGTATGGGCTCTGGCGCGAGCGCATCGCCGCGTTCTACGACGAGGACGACCTGCTCGACGCGGCGGCCGACGCGGTCAACGACGATCCGGCGCGGGCGGCCGAGCTGGGCGCACTGCACCTGGTGCCGCCCGGGCCGCGCTCGGCGGCCGGCGCGCGGCTGGTGGCGGCGCTGGAGGCCGCGCGGGGAGGCCTGACGCGGGTCGCCGAGCCGGAGCCCTCCCCCGACGTGCGGCTGGTGATGGCGCCCGACCGGGCGTCCGAGGCCCGGGAGGCCGTGCGCGAGGTGCTGCGTGCGCTGGAGCAGGGCGTCGCGCTCCACGAGGTCGCGATCCTCCACGGCGCCGACGACGGCTACGCCGAGCCGCTGCGCCAGGCGATGGAGGCGGCGGCCCTGCCGACGGCGGCGATGCCCGGCACGCCGCTCGTCCAGTCGCCCGCCGGCCGGGGCGTGCTGGCCCTCCTCGAGGTGGCGCTGACCGACCTCTCGCGCACCGCCCTCATCGACGCGCTCGGCCTCGCGCCGGTGCGGCGCGACCTGCCTGCGGCCGGCGGCGCCCGCGCCCCCCTGCGCCTCGGCCGCTGGGACCGGCTCTCGCGGGCGGCGGGCGTCACGCACGGCGTGGAGCGGTGGACGACCGGCATGGAGGCGCTCTGCGCCGAGCGCCTCCAGCAGGTGGAGGCGGGCCGGCGCGAGGGCATCGACCGGACGTGGCTCGACGAGGAGGTCGCCGCCGCGCGCGAGCTGCTCGGCGTCGCGCTGGCCCTGTGGGAGCGCCTCGAGAAGCTGCGGCCCGAGCAGCCGGCGGCCGCGTTCCTCGGGCGCCTGCGCGCGATCGTCGACGACTACCTCGACCCGCGCGCCGCCGGCACCGAGGAGGTGCTGGCCGAGGTGGAGCGCCTCGGCACCGTGGACGCCGTGGGCGGGACCTTCTCGCTGACCGGCTTCCACCGCGCCCTGCGCGTGAACCTGGAAGCGGCGGCGATCCGCGAGGGCCGCTTCGGCGAGGGCGTGCTGGTCGCCGACCACCGGCGCGCTGCCGGGCTGCGCTTCGCCCGCGTGGTGCTCTGCGGCGCGGTCGAGGGGCTGCTGCCGGCCGGGCCCGGCGTGGACGCACTGGTCCCCGATACGGCGTGGAAGGCGCTGCGTCGCACGCATCCCCTGGTCGAGGACGCCGCGCGACGGGTCGAGCTGGCGCGCGCGGCGGCCGACCGGGCCCTCGGCGCCGGCGCGTCGGTGGTGATGACGTGCCCGCTCTACGAGGGCGCCGGGGCCCGGGAGCACTACCCCTCGCCGCTCGCTCTCAGCGTCGCCCGCCGCCACGAGCCGGCGATCGAGACCGCCACCGCCCTCCGCTCGCACCCGGCGACTGGCTGGCTTCGCCGCGCCCCGTCGCCGCTCGCCGCCCAGCTGGCCGGGCCGCCGATCGACGCCTGGGAGGTCGGCCTGCGCGAGGCGGTGGCGCGCGTGCGCGACGGGGCCCCCGCGCCGGAGGGCGACGCGCTCGGCGCGGCCGTTGCGGATGCTGAGGGCCCGGGCGGGCGACGCCCTGTCCGAGTGGGACGGCAACCTCGCGGCGATGGCGGGCGACCCATGGATGCGCGTCCCCGCGTCCGTCTCGCCCACGCGCCTGGAGCAGTACGGCGCCTGCGGGTTCCGGTTCCTGCTCGCGTCGCTGCTCGGCCTGCGCGTGCCCGAGCAGCCGCGCGACGCCGACACGATCGACCCGCTGGTGCGCGGGAACGTGGTCCATGGGGCGCTCGAGGACTTCTTCCGCGAGCGCCGGGGGGAGGGCCGCCCGGCCCCGGGTGAGGCCTGGACCGACGCCGACGCCGCGCGGCTCGGCGCGCTCCTGGACGCCCGCCTCGCCGAGGCGCGCCGGCGCGGGCTGGCCGGCCTGCCGGTCTTCTCGGGCCAGCAGGAGCGCGCCCTCCACGCCGACATGCGGATCTTCCTTGAGGAGGACTCGCGCTTCCGCCGCGAGACCGGGGCCGTGCCGCACGAGTTCGAGCATCGGATCGACGTGGACGGCCCGGACGGGCAGCGCTTCCACGGGTACGTCGACCGGATCGACCGCGACGGCGCCGGGCGGGTCTGGATCGTCGACTACAAGACGGGGCGGGTGCCGGAGAAGGACGCCCTCGGCGGCGGGACGCTCCTGCAGCGCCCGGTCTACCTGCTGTCGGCGGCCGGCGCCGAGGAGGCCACGGCGATCTACTGGTACATCAGCGCGCGCGGCGGCTTCCTGCGCGACGCCTTTCCCGCGACCGAGGCGAACATGGACGACTTCGCCCGCGTCGTCGCCGCGATGTCCGAGGGGGTCGCCGCCGGGTCCTTCCCCGCCGTGCCGGGCGACTTCAACGAGTTCTACTCGGAGTTCGAGAACTGCGGCTTCTGCGACTTCACGCGCATCTGCGCGCGCGGACGGGGCAACGACTTCGCGCGCAAGAGGGCCGACGCCGGAGCCGCGCCGTGGCTGCGGGTGGGCGAGCCGTGAGCCACGACGACGACGCCCGCATCGCGATCCGCGAGCGACTGCGCGACACCATGCTCGTCGAGGCGGGCGCGGGCACGGGCAAGACCAGCGCGCTCGTGGACCGGGTCGTGGCGCTCGTGGCCTCCGGGGTCCCGATCGAGCGGATCGCCGCCATCACGTTCACCGAGCGCGCCGCGGCCGAGCTGCGCGACCGCGTGCGCCGGGGTCTGGAGGAGGCGCAGGCCGACGCGCAGGACCTGATCGTGGACGGGTACCTCCAGACGGCGCTCGACGGCCTCGACCGAGCGCAGCTCTCGACGATCCACTCGTTCGCCCAGGGGCTGCTGCGGGCGTACGCCGCCGAGGCGGGCGTCGACCCCGAGCTCACGGTGCTCGACGACCTCGCGGCCGGGCTCCGCTTCGACGAGCGCTGGCGCGCGGCGCTAGAGGCGATGGACCCCGCGGGCCCGGCGGGGAGGGCGATCGACCGGGCGCTCGGGCTCGGGCTGCGCGTTGAACGGGCTGACGACCCTCGCGCGGCGCCTGCAGGAGCGAGCCGACCTGGCGGCCGCGGTGGTCGCGGAGCCGCCGTCGGCGCACGGCCCGGACTGGGGCGCCCTGCCGTCCCTGCGGGCCGCCGTCGCCGCGGTCCCCCTCGACCGCGTCCAGGGCGACGACGACTGCGTGACCCAGCTCGTGCAGCTCGGGGAGGCGCTCGACGCCCTGATCGCGACCGGCGGCCTCGACCGCGAGTCGGTCCTGGCCGGGACCGCGGTGCTCCACGAGCGCAAGTGCGGGCGGCTCGGCAACCTGACCAACTGGATGGGCGACCGGCCCGCGCTGGCGGCCGCCCGGGACACGGCCACCGCGGTGGGGGCCGCGCTCGGGGGGACGCTGGCGCAGGCCCGGGCCGAGGCGCTCGCCGGCCTCCTGCCCCACGTCGCCGCGATCGTGCTCGCCGAGGCCGCCGACCGGCGGCGCGAGGGCGCACTGGTCTTCGACGACCTGATCCTGTGGGCGCGCGACCTGCTGCGCGACTCACCGTCCGCCCGGGCCGCCCTGCGCGCGCGCTACGACGCCCTGCTGATCGACGAGTTCCAGGACACCGACCCCTGGCAGGCGTCGATCGCCGAGTCGTTCGCGCGCGCCGCGGGGGGCGCGACGATGGATCCGGGGCGGCTCTTCCTGGTGGGCGACCCCAAGCAGTCGATCTACCGCTTCCGCCGCGCGGACATGGCCGTCTACGCCGCCGAGCAGGCGGCGGTGCGCGAGGAGGGTGGCCTTCTGCCCACCCTGCGCGTCAACCGCCGCACTCGCGACGTGATCCTGGAGTGGGTGAACGAGGTCTTCGACGGGCTGATCGGCGACGGCCCTGACCCGGCGCTGCAGCCGGCGTACGTGCCCGTCGAGGCGGCCCGCTCGGTGGACCTGCGCGGGCCGGGCGTCGCCTGGATGGGAGAGCCGACCCCCGACCGCGCCTGGGACATGCGCCGCGCCGAGGCGCGCGACGTGGCGGCCACGTGCCGGGCGGCGGTCGCCGAGGGCTGGGAGGTCCAGGCGCGCGACGGGACCGTGCGCCCGGCGCGGCTCGGCGACATCGCGGTGCTCATCCCCACCCGCACCGGGCTGAGCGCCATCGAGGAGGCGATGCGCGACGCCGGCGTCGCCTACCGGGTGGAGGGCGGCAACCTCGTCTACCGCACCCAGGAGCTGCGCGACCTGCTCAACCAGCTCACGGCGATCGACGACCCCAGCGACGAGGTGGCGGTGGTCGCGGCTCTGCGCGGGCCGGGCTTCGCCTGCTCCGACCTCGAGCTGGCCGCCCACCGCGCCGAGGGACGCCGCTTCAACTACCTGGCGCCGGACCTCGACGGGCCCGGCCCGGTGCCCGGGGGGCTCCGGCGGCTGCGCGACCACCACCGCGCCCGCCACGACCGGCCCCTCGCGGCGCTCGTCGAGCGCGTCGTGGCCGACATGCGGCTGGTGGAGGTGGGGATGGTCCACCAGGGCACGCGCGACGCCTACCGCCGCGCGCGCTTCGTGGTGGAGCAGGCCCGAGCCTTCGAGGCCGACCGGCCGCGCAGCATGCGCGCCTTCGTCGAGTGGCTGGAGGAGCGCACCGGCGGCCCCGTTCTCGACCGTGACGGCTCCAGCCTCGACGACGACGAGGACGCGGTGCGGGTGCTGACGGTCCACGCCGCGAAGGGCCTCGAGTTCCCGGTCGTCATCGTCGCGGGCATCGGCACCAAGCCGCAGTACGCGACCCCGCCGGTGGTCTCCGAGCACGAGGGCCGGCTGGTGGCGGTGGTCGGTACGAAGAACAGCGGGAAGCTCGAGCTGGGTGACGTGGCCGCGGTCGGCGCCCGCGAAACCCTGCACCGCGACGCCGAGGCCGCCCGCCTGCTCTACGTCGCCGTCACGCGGGCGCGCGACCACCTGATCGTGTCGCTGCGGCACTCGGAGAAGTACGGCCAGGGCAGCGGCGCGTCGCGCCTCATCGAGGAGGGCGCGCGGGAGTACGCGGAGCGCTGGGAGCCGCCGGACGTTCCCGCCGCCGCGGGCGCCGCCCCCTTGCGGGCCTCGCGGTGGACCTGCCGGAGTCGCCGGTCGGGCACGCCGCCGCGCGGACGACCCTGGCGGAGGGCGCGCGACGCGTCCGGTACACCAGCGCCACCGCGATGGCCGCGGCGGCCGAGGAGGCGGAGGGCGCCGGCGAGCGCCGGGCCGAGTCGGACGAGCCGTGGAGCCGTGGGCGCGGCGGCAGCCGCGTCGGCCGGGCGGTGCATGCCGCCGTCCAGAGCCTGCCCCTCGCCGCGACGGCGCACGAGATCGCCGCGGTGGCCGCCGCCCAGGCCGTCGCCGAGGCCGTCCCCGACCGGGCGGACGAGGTCGCCGCGCTCGTGGCCGCGGCCCTCGGCTCCGAGGCCGCAGGCCGCGCCCGCGTGGCGGCCGGGGCGCTGCGAGAGGTGCCCTTCGCGCTCGCGCGGGGCGACGCGGTGGTGGAGGGCTTCATCGACCTGGTGGTGCCGGCGGAGGGCGGCCTGGAGATCATCGACTGGAAGACCGACGACGTGCCGGCGGCCGGCGTCGCGGAGCGCCTGACGTCCTACCGGCTCCAGGCCGGGCTCTACGCCGCCGGGCTGACGGAGGCGACCGGGATGCCGGTGGAGCGCATCACCTACGTCTTCCTGCGCGCCGGGGTCGAGGAGTCGCCGGGCGACCCGGCGGTTCTCGCGGACTGGGCGATGACACAGATCGCGAGCGCCGGGAAGCAGGGGGCCTCCCCCGAGTAGTCATACGGGCGGGCCCGTGCGGGCCCGCCCGTATGACACGACAGGGAGGTCATGTGGGGCGCGCGATGAGGACGGCGGCGGATGGGCGGCGGTGGGTCTGGAGCGCCGAGGTGATGGAGGTCATCGACCGGGAGATGGCCCGCCGGGGCCTGTCGCTGGGCGAGCTCGCGCGCCGGGCGGGGGAGCGGTACGCCATCGACCCCGAGTCGGCGGAACGGCGCCTGCGCTCGGCGCGGCGGTCGGGCTCGGTGATGGACGTGCACACCGCCGACCGCTACCTCGTCCTGGTGGGCCGCCACATCCTCGACATCCCCTGCTACCGCCAGCCGCCGCCGGCGAGCTGGCGCCCGAGCTGTGGCCGCGGCGCGGGGGCGCGCGGCCGGAGGCCGCTACCGATGCGGCTCCGGGCTCAGGCCGACCCCGTCCACGACCAGGGCGCGTTGCGCTGGCGTGAGCCGCGCCAGGCGGCGGCGCACCTCGGCGAGGGCCGACGCGCCCCCGGCGCCCGACTCCAGCGCCTCGCGCACCGCGGCGCGGACGGCGACGGACTCCGCAGCGGCGATCTCGCGCTCCCACGCGTCGATGTCGAGAACCGTGTGCATCCCCCACCCCTTCCGTCCGGCGCCGGGACGGCCTCGTGCCATCCGCATCCGGCAGGTAGGAGCAGCGCGGGCGCGGACCACCCCCCGCGGGGAGGGTCGCCCCTCCCCCGGACGGGGGGTGGTCCGCGCCCCCGCGCGGCGCGCGACGTGCGTCCCGCGGCGCCGCCCTCAGGCGACCGTGCGGGCGAGCTCGTTCAGGGTGGTCTCGCCGGAGAGGACCTTGAGGACGCCGTCCTCGCGCATCGTGCGCATGCCCTCGCGGCGGGCCTGGCGGCGGATCTCCGACGACGGGGCCGAGGCGGCGGTGAGCCGCTCGATCTCCTCGCTCATCGTCAGCATCTCGTAGATGCCGAGGCGGCCCTTGTAGCCGGTCTGGCGGCAGGCCGAGCAGCCCACCGACTGGTAGATGATGGCCGGGTCGGTCACGCCCTCGGGCAGGGTCGCCGTGCCGGCGAACTCGCGCAGCATGGCGGCGGGCACCTTCACCTGGCGACGGCACTCCATGCACAGGCGCCGCGCGAGGCGCTGGGCCAGCACGCCGAGGACGCCGCTGGCCGACAGGAACGGCTCCACGCCCATCTCGGTGAGCCGGGTGAGGGCGCTGGCCGCGTCGTTGGTGTGGATGGTGGCCATCACGAGGTGGCCGGTGAGGGCGGCCTGCATCATGATCTGGGCCGTCTCGCCGTCGCGGACCTCGCCGACCATCAGCACGTCGGGGTCGCTGCGCAGCAGGGCGCGCAGGCCGGTGGCGAACGTGAGGCCCGCCTTCTGGTTGACCTGCACCTGGTTGATGCCGGCGAGGCGGTACTCGACCGGGTCCTCGACCGTGATGATCTTGCGGTCGCCGGTGTTCAGCGAGTGCAGGGCCCCGTAGAGGGTCGTGGACTTGCCGGAGCCGGTCGGGCCGCTGACCAGCACCGCGCCGTAGGGGCGCCGGTAGCAGGAGGTGAAGCGCTCGAGCGTGTCGCCGCTGAAGCCCAGCTCCGACAGCTTCCGCATCGCGTTGGACGTGTCGAGGATGCGGATGACGATGCCCTCGCCGTGCACCGTCGGGACGGTCACCACGCGCAGGTCGAGGCGGTGGCCGGCGGCCGTGACGCTGACGCGGCCGTCCTGCGGCACGCGGCGCTCGGCGATGTCCATCTCGCCCATCACCTTGATGCGGCTGACGACCTCGCGCGAGAGGCCGCCGGGGATGGCGGCGACGGTGCGCAGCACGCCGTCGATGCGGTAGCGCACCAGCATCTCGTCGGACTGGGGCTCGAGGTGGATGTCGGAGGCGCCCTCCTCGACGGCGCGCGACACCACCGAGCCGACCATCCGCACGACGGGGGCGGTCTCGCCGGAGAACGACGTCAGGTCGCCGACGTCGAGCTCGGCGTCGCGGTCGGGTGCAGGCTCGGGCCGGCCTCGCGCACGAGGCCGGAGAGGAAGTTGTCCTGGTGGACGTTGCCCGCGTTGAGGTAGGCCTCGATCTCGCCCTCGAGCGCCAGCGCCGGGCGCACGTCGCGGCCGACCAGCATGCGCAGGTCGTCGAGGGTGAGGACGTCGGTGGGGTCCGCCATGGCGAGCATGAGCGCCCCGTTGGCGTCCACCGCCATCGGCACCACGTTGTAGCGGCGGCGGCTGCGCTCGTCGAGCAGGTCGAGGATCGCCGGGTCCACGCCGCCCTGCAGTCGCGCGCGCGGCACGCCGAGGCGCCGGGCGAGGCCGTCGCCCATGACCTCGGGGCTGATGTTGCCGTTCGCGACGAGGATCTCGCCGAGCCGGCCGCCCTCCTCGCGCTGCCGCTGGAGCGCGCCCTCGAGCATGGTGCGCGTGATCGCGCCCATCTCGATGAGCACGTCGCCAAGGCCCGGCGGGGCGGTGCCGCGACCGCTGCGCCGGCTGCTTCCTGCGCCATCAGGCTCCTTCGTCGCGCCGATTTCGCCCCCACCATCGGCGTCGGGGCCGCGATCCTGAGCCCCGCGACCGTCAGGAGTGGGGAAGCGACACCTGGCGCGAGGAGCCCGTGAGGGTCAGCGCCCCGGTGACCGCGGCGAAGAGCAGAACCATCCCCGGGATCTGGAGCAGGTGGTAGAGCGAGGTCGGGTCGAGCCCGACCGACGCCGGTCGCGCCGGCGGGGGCGGCCCGGGCGGCCGCCGCGGCGGCGCTGGCCGCGACGGCCAGGATCACCGGCCCGGCCAGAGGTTGCCGTCGCCGCGCGGCCAGGCCCCACAGCGCGAGGACGGCCAGCATCGTGACGCCCTCGCAGAGCAGGATGCTCTGGATGCCGGCGTGCCCGGCCAGCGCGAGGGCCGCGTACGCCGCGAGGCTCGCCGTGCGCAGCACCCAGAACACGCGCGCCTTCCCCGGGCCGAGGACCTCGTGGACCGAGGCCGCCAGCAGGTAGGAGACCGTGATCACGACCATCGTGCTGATGAGGCCCCAGCTCACCCCGCTCCAGCGCTCCGAACAGGTCACGAACCCGTGGTGGACC
Source organism: uncultured Thermoleophilia bacterium (assembly GCA_963770865.1). Lineage (GTDB taxonomy): Bacteria > Actinomycetota > Thermoleophilia > Miltoncostaeales > Miltoncostaeaceae > Miltoncostaea. The sequence goes on along the minus strand of CAVYRD010000012.1, from coordinate 307,488 downwards.
GCCCCCGCCAGCGCGGCCGCGCCGGCCCACCAGAAGGTGCGCCGCCAGTGGGGGTGGACCTCCCGCCGGCGCCCGAGGCGGATCGCCAGGGCCACGACCACCAGGCCGAGGGCCAGGTCGGTGAGCGACGGGGCCGGTTCGCACAGCATGGTCGCCCGACGGTAGCGCGGTCAGCCGGCCCGCACGCCCCAGATGACGACGCCGCCGCCGAACGACAGGCGGCGCACGCGGACGTCCCCGAGCCCGGCGGCGCGGTGCAGGTCGAGCAGCGCGGGCAGCGGATGGCGCCGGTAGAGGTCGGGGATGCTGCGGTGCAGGAAGCGCCCGGCGCGCCACCACGCCCGCCCGCCGACGGCGATCCCGCGCGCCGGCAGCACCACGCCGGTGTAGAGGCGCCAGGCCGCGCGCGGCAGGGCGCGGGGCGGCACGCCGAACTCCAGGCTCGCGACGACGCCGCCGGGGCGCACGACGCGGGCCAGCTCGCGCAGGACGGCGGCGGGGTCGTCGACGTAGCGCAGCAGGTAGGTGACGGTGAGCGCGTCGAAGGTCGCGTCCGGGAACGGCAGGTTCTCGGCCTCGCCCCGCAGCAGGGTGACGCGATCCGCCAGGCCGCCCCCGGCCAGCCGCTCGCGGGCCGCGGCGAGCATGTCGGCGCTCTGGTCGATGCCGGTCACGCGGCAGCCGAACCGCCGCACCAGGCGCTCGGCCACCGCGCCGGTGCCGGTGGCGACGTCGAGCACGTGCGCGTCCGGGCCCACGTCCAGGCGATCGACCAGGAAGTCGTGCCAGCGCGGCTCCTGCCCGAGCGAGAGCAGCGCGGCCCGGCGCGAGTACGCCGGGCCCGCGAGGCCGGTGAAGAGGTCCTGCGTCTCCGGCTTGGCCGGAGGGGTGAAGCCCTGCTCAGTAGAGGGCCTGGGCCAGGCGGCGGCGGAACCGGGTGGCGAGCGGGTGGTGCTCGCCGAGCTGGGCGAAGACGCCGAGCAGCGTCGCGCGCAGGTCCTCGCGCAGCTCGGGCCCGGCCACCCGGACCGCGTCCACGAGGTGGGCGAGGCCCTGCTCGGTGTCGCCGCGGTCGAGCGCCGTCAGGCCGGCGGCGACGTCGGGCTGGTCGACCGCGTACAGGCGGGCGCGCGCGAGCAGGGCCTGGGCGCGCTGGTCGAAGGCGACCGGCTCGAGCAGCGCGAGCGCCTCCTCGCCGCGGCCGTCCTCCATCAGCAGCCGCCCGAGCGCCACGCGCGCCCCGACGTGCGCCGGATCGACCGCCACGGCCTCCCGCAGCGACTCCTCGTCGCCCTCGGCCACGAGGCGCTCGGCCTCCGACGGGACCAGCGTGTCGAGGAAGGTCTCGATGGCGGCGGGCGGCTGCAGGCCCACGAACTCGGCGACCGTCTCGCCGTCGCGGAAGCCCTTCACGAACGGGATGCTCATCACCCGGTACTCCTGGGCGAGCGCGGGGTTCGCGTCGATGTTGACCTTCGCCAGCAGCACCGACCCGGCGCGCCGCTCGACGGCGGCCTCGAGGACCGGCGTGAGCTGGCGGCACGGGCCGCACCACGCCGCCCAGAAGTTGACCACCACGGGGATCTCCCGCGAGCGCTCGATCACGTCGGCGCCGAATGTGGCCTCGGTCACGTCCACCTGTGCATCCCCTCCGTCGTCGCCCGCATCCGCTTTCCACCGTAGCGGAGGCGTCGAGGACGGGGCCCCTCCCCGGGAGGTCCGCCTACGCCGCGGCGCTGAGCTCCACGACGGGGGGCGTGCAGATCGGGCACGGCTGCCAGTGGGCCGACAGGTAGCGCCACGGCCCGTGCACGACGTGGCGCACGCCCGGCTCACCGCGATGCGGCGCGAACGCGCACTCGGGGCGGTGGTAGTGCCCCCAGCCGCCCGCGCTCAGATGGGCCACGCAGCCCGAATCGGCGGCCTCGGGCCGCCCGTTCACCTCGTAGATCATTTTCGTTCCCCCTCCTGGGGGGCGTGCGCGGCCCCGCCGCGCCGTCAGTCGTCTCTGTGTCGCATTCGACTGTAGCGCGGTCCGACTTGAGCAGCCGGGCCCGGCGAGCCGGGGTTTCACGACGTCACAGGAGTTCGGTACGGCCGGGCGCGCACCTGCCTACGGCACTCCCGGCGGACCCCCCTCGCCGCGCAGCGCCGCCAGGCGGGCGCGGTACTCGTCGGGCGTGATCGCGCCCTCGGCGAGCCGCCGCCGCAGCAGCTCCTCGGCCGTCTCGCGGGGCGGCGCGGCGGTCGCGCCCACCGGCGTGGTCCCGTCGCGGGTGAGCATCAGGACCACCAGCACGACGAGCGCGGTGAGGAGGATCAGGCCGATCCCCATCCCGATCCAGGCGCCGGCGCCCATGTCGTGGTCCCCGTAGCCGTACATCATCGCGGGCCTCCTTCCGCTGTGAGGCCATCGTGCGCCCGCCGGGCCGCGGCGTCAGCGGGGAATCGGGCAGCCCGCGCGCGGGGGACTACGGAGCCGCGGCGGCGGGCCTCAGCTCGTCGTGGCGCGCCTCGCCCGGGGCGGACGCCGGATCGACGTGGACGACCGCCTCGGCCAGGTGGTCGACGCGGTCGATCAGCCGTCGCCGAACCTCCACGGCCACGCGGTGCCCCTCGGCCACCGTCAGCTCGGGCGCGACGACCACGTTGACCTCGGAGCGGATCTCGTGGCCGACCCACCGGGCGCGGACCTCCTCGACGGCGAGGACCCCGTCGACGTGGCCGGCCTGGTGGCGCACCTCCTCCACGATCTCGGGCTCGATGCCGTCGAGCATCCGGACCACGATCTCGCGGGCCGATGTCCAGACGATGCGCAGGATGACGAGGGCGATGCCGAGGCCGACGAGCGGGTCGGCCAGCGGGAACCCGAGCGCGACACCCACGGCCCCGGCCACGACGGCGAGGCTCGTGAAGCCGTCGACGCGGGCGTGGTACCCGTCCGCGACGAGGGCCGCCGACCCGATGCGGCGCCCGGTGCGGATGCGGTAGACGGCGACCCACTCGTTGCCGGCGAAGCCGACCAGCCCCGCGAGTGCGACCGCGGGCAGCATGCCGGGCGTCCGGGGGTCCACGAGGCGCGCGACGGACTCCCACGCGGCGTAGCCCGCCGAGAACAGGATGACGGCGAGGACGGCCATGCCGGCCAGGTCCTCGGTGCGCCCGTACCCGTAGGTGAGGCGCGCGGTCGGCGGGCGACGCGAGAGGATGAACGCGGCGCCGAGCGGCAGGGCCGTCAGGGCGTCGCCCACGTTGTGGACCGTGTCGGCGAGCAGCGCGACAGAGCCCGAGAGCAGCACCACAACCAGCTGCAGGACCGCCGTCGCGCCCAGGATCGCCAGCGACAGCCACAGGGTGCGGAGCGCCTCGCGGCTGCCGAGCACCGCCGGGCTCACACCGCCGTGGGTGTGGCCGTCGGGGCCGTGGTTCGTGTGGTGGTGGCCGTGAGCGTGTCCGCCGCTCACGCCGCGCCCCGCATGCCGAGCCGGAGGTGCTCGACGTGGCCGACGGCCTGCGCCACCAGGTCGCCCACGTGCTCGTCGTGAAGCGCGTACACCACCTGGCGGCCGCGGCGCTCGCCCACCACCAGGCCGAGGTGGCGCAGCATCCGCAGCTGGTGGGAGACGGCCGACTGCTCCATGCCCACCGCGAGGGCCAGGGCCGACACCGGCATCGGCGCGCGCCGCAGGTGGTCGAGGATGAGGACGCGGCTCGGGGTGGCGAGGGCCTGCATCGTGGCGGCCACCGCCGCGGCCTGCGCGCGGTCGATCGGCCCGGGAACGGAGTGATCGTGACTCACATGGTCACATTACATGAATGTCCGCTCATTCATTCATGCGATGGGGGGGCGCCCGGAGCGCCGCCTACCTACAGTTGGCAGACTGCCCGAGGGGGTGGTGAGGCCGGCGACCCGCACGGGGGACGCGCCGCGGCCGCCGACACGCGCACGAAGGGGTTCCATGGCGGTTTCTTCCGAGTACATCTTCACCATGTACCGCCTCGGGCGGACGCATCCGCCCGACAAGACCGTCCTCAAGGACGTGTCCCTGTCGTTCATGCCCGGCGCCAAGATCGGCGTCCTCGGCGTGAACGGCTCCGGGAAGTCGACCCTCCTGCGCATCATGGCCGGCCTCGACAAGGAGTACACCGGCGACGCGATCCTGGCGCCCGGGGCGACCGTCGGCCTGCTGCCGCAGGAGCCGGACCTCGACCCGTCCAAGGACGTGCGCGGCAACATCGAGGACGGCGCGGCCGAGTCCGTGGCCCTGCTGCGGCGCTTCGAGGAGATCGGGGCGAAGCTCGGGGAAATGGAGCCCGGCGAGATGGAGACGGCGCTCGTCGAGTACGGCGAGCTGCAGGACACGATCGACCGCCTCGACCTCTGGGACCTCGAGCGCAAGCTCGACGTGGCGATGGACGCGCTGCGCGTGCCGCCCGGCGACCAGGACGTGACCACCCTCTCCGGCGGCGAGCGCCGCCGCGTGGCGCTGTGCCGCCTGCTGCTCTCCACGCCCGACCTGCTGCTGCTCGACGAGCCGACCAACCACCTCGACGCCGAGTCGGTCGAGTGGCTCGAGCGCCACCTGGAGGAGTACCCGGGCACCGTCGTGGCTGTGACCCACGACCGCTACTTCCTCGACAACGTGGCCGGCTGGATCCTCGAGCTCGACTACGGCCGCGGCATCCCGTGGAAGGGCAACTACTCGAGCTGGCTCGAGCAGAAGCGCCTGCGCCTGGAGCAGGAGGAGAAGTCCGAGTCGGCCCGCCAGAAGGCGCTCGCGCGCGAGCTCGAGTGGGTGCGCAGCTCGCCCAAGGCCCGTCAGGCCAAGAGCAAGGCGCGCATCGCCAACTACGAGAAGCTGCGCGCGGAGGAGGGCGAGCGGCGCAGCAAGGTGGTCGAGATCCGCATCCCCGCGCCGCCCAAGCTCGGCGACCTGGTGCTGGAGGTCTCCGGCGTCAGCAAGGGCTTCGGCGACCGGCTGCTGATCGACGACCTCTCGTTCACTCTGCCCCCCGCCGCCATCGTCGGCGTGATCGGCGCGAACGGCGCCGGCAAGACGACGCTCTTCAGGATGATCGCCGGCATCGAGCAGCCGGACGCGGGCACGATCCGGATGGGGCCGGCCGTGCAGCTCGCCTACGTCGACCAGTCGCGCCAGCTCGAGGGCGACAAGACGGTCTGGGAGGAGATCTCCGGCGGGCTCGACCTGATCCAGCTCGGCGGCGCCGACGAGATCAACTCGCGCCAGTACGTCGCCTCGTTCAACTTCAAGGGCTCCGACCAGCAGAAGCCGGTCGGGATGCTCTCGGGCGGCGAGCGCAACCGCGTCCACCTGGCCAAGCTCCTGGCCGGCGGCGGCAACCTGCTGCTGCTCGACGAGCCGACCAACGACCTCGACGTGGACACCCTCCGCGCCCTGGAGGAGGCCGTCGTGGCCTGGTCGGGCTGCGCGATGATCACCTCGCACGACCGGTGGTTCCTCGACCGCGTCGCGACCCACATCCTGGCCTTCGAGGGCGACAGCGTCGTCACGTGGTTCGAGGGCAACTTCCAGGAGTACGAGGACCACCGCAAGCGCACCCTCGGCGAGGAGGGCGCGCGGCCACGGCGCATCACCTACCGCAAGCTGCACGCGCCGGGCTGACCCCGGCCGTCCCGCGCGCGCGGCCCCCGGGCCGCGCGCCGGACCTTTTCGCTCCGGTAGGCTCCAGGGTCGGACTGCCGACCCGAATCAGGAGCCTGCATTGACCCGGACGCCCGATCCTTTCTCCGCCCGTGACACCCTCGAGGCGGGCGGGCGATCCCACGTCATCTACCGGCTGGACGCCGTGCGGAAGGACCTGGCCCGCACGCCGTACACGATCAAGGTGCTGCTGGAGAGCGTGCTGCGCAACTGCGGCCGCGGCTTCGTCAGCGAGGACGACGTCACGGCGCTGGCCGGCTGGGCGCCGCGCTCGGGCTCCACGGCCGAGGTGCCCTTCCTGCCCGCCCGCGTGGTGATGCAGGACTTCACCGGCGTCCCCTGCGTGGTCGACCTCGCCGCCATGCGCGACGCGATGAGCGCCCTCGGCGGCGACCCGAGCCTGATCAACCCGCTCGTCCCGGCCGACCTGGTCATCGACCACTCGGTGCAGGTGGACCGCTTCGGCGACCACGACGCCTTCGCCGCCAACGTCGAGATCGAGTACGAGCGCAACCGCGAGCGCTACATGCTGCTGCGGTGGGCCCAGCAGGCGTTCCGCGACTTCCGCGCCGTGCCGCCGGGCACCGGCATCGTCCACCAGGTCAACCTCGAGTACCTCTCGCCGGTCGTCCAGACCCGCGAGATCGACGGCGAGCTGACGGCCTTCCCCGACACGCTCGTCGGCACCGACTCGCACACCACGATGATCAACGGCGTGGGCGTGCTCGGCTTCGGCGTCGGCGGCATCGAGGCCGAGGCCGTGCTGCTCGGCCAGCCGCTCTCGCAGCCGACCCCGACGGTCATCGGCCTCAAGATGACCGGCCGCATCCCGGCCGGCACGACGGCCACCGACCTCGTGCTCACGGTCACCGAGATGCTCCGCGCGCACGGCGTGGTCGGCAAGTTCGTGGAGCTCTACGGCGCCGGCCTCTCCTCGCTCAGCCTCGCCGACCGCGCGACGATCTCGAACATGTCGCCGGAGTTCGGCGCCACGGCCACGATGTTCCCGATCGACGCCGAGACGCTGCGCTACATGGACACCACCGGCCGCCCGGCCGAGACGATCGCGCTCACCGAGGCCTACGCCAAGGCGCAGGGCATCTTCCGCACCGACGACGACCCGGACCCCGAGTTCGACGAGACGCTCGAGCTCGACCTCGGCTCCATCGTCCCGAGCCTCGCCGGCCCGCGACGGCCGCAGGACCGCGTCACGCTCGACCACGTCGCCGGCGAGTTCCGCGAGAACTTCACCGACGGCCTGGTGTCGAACGGCGCGGGCCCGCACTACGAGACGGTCGACGTGACCGTGGACGGCGAGACCTTCCCGCTCCAGACCGGCTCGGTGGCGATCGCCGCCATCACCAGCTGCACCAACACGTCCAACCCGTACGTGATGGTGGGCGCCGGCCTGCTCGCCAAGAAGGCCGTCGAGAAGGGCCTCAAGACCCCGCCGTGGGTCAAGACCAGCCTCGCCCCGGGCAGCCGCGCGGTGACCGGCTACCTCGACCGCGCCGGGCTCACGCCGTTCCTCGACGAGCTGCGCTTCGACCTCGTCGGCTACGGCTGCACCACCTGCATCGGCAACTCCGGCCCGCTCGCCGGCCCGATCGACGAGGCCATCGAGAAGAACGGCCTCGTGGCCGCCGCGGTGCTCTCGGGCAACCGCAACTTCGAGGGCCGCATCCACCCGAGCATCCGCGCCAGCTACCTCGCCTCGCCGCCGCTGGTGGTGGCGTACGCGCTGGCCGGCCGCGTGGACATCGACCTCACGAGCGAGCCGCTCGGCGAGGGCGCCGACGGGCAGCCGGTCTACCTGGCCGACATCTGGCCGAGCCAGGAGGAGGTCGCCCAGGCCGTCGAGGGCTCGGTCGACCGCAAGCTCTTCACCGAGAGCTACGCCACGGTCTTCGAGGGCGACGAGCGCTGGCGCGCGCTGCCGGTGCCCGAGGGCCAGACCTACGCCTGGGACCCCGAGTCGACCTACGTGCAGCTGCCGCCGTTCTTCAGCTCGATCACGCCGGAGCCGCCCCCGATCACCGACATCGTCGGCGCGCGGGCCCTGGCCGTGCTCGGCGACTCGATCACCACCGACCACATCTCGCCCGCCGGCAGCATCCCGGCGAGCAGCCCCGCCGGGCGCTACCTGATCGAGCACGGCGTGGAGCCGCCCGACTTCAACAGCTTCGGCTCGCGGCGCGGCAACCACGAGGTGATGATGCGCGGCACCTTCGGCAACATCCGCCTGCGCAACGCCCTCGCCGCCGGCAAGGAGGGCAACTGGACCGAGTACCTGCCCACCGGCGAGATCACGTCCATCTACGAGGCCTCGATGCAGTACCAGGCCTCGGGCACCCCGCTGGTGGTGCTGGCCGGCGCCCTCTACGGCAACGGCTCCAGCCGCGACTGGGCGGCCAAGGGCACGCTGCTGCTGGGCGTCCGCGCCGTCATCGCCAAGTCGTTCGAGCGCATCCACCGCGGCAACCTGGTGGGCATGGGCGTGCTGCCGCTCCAGTTCCACGAGGGCGAGGGCCACGAGGAGCTCGGCCTGACCGGCCGCGAGACCTTCGCGCTCACCGGCCTCGCCGACCTGGCCCCGCGCCAGGACGTGACGATCACCTACACCCGCGAGGACGGCTCCACCGGTGAGTTCTCGGTGCTCGCCCGCATCGACGGCCCGACCGAGCTGAACTACATCCACAACGGCGGGATCCTCCCCACCGTGCTGCGGCGCCTCTACAAGGAGAGCACCGCCTCCTGAGCGACCCCGCCCCCTGAGCCGCCCGCGCGGCTCAGGGGGCGCCGCCTCGGCCCGCCGGGTGCCGGTATACAACCGTGCATCGGCTTGATGATGGGCCGACTGGCCGCAGGCACCAACCGGCCCGCCCGCGCTTTCTGCCGAGGGCCAGTCCCCCGCCCGACGGGGCGCTTGTATACAACGCCCATCGCCCGCGTGCCCGGCGCGGATGTCCTCAGATCACGTCGAGCGAACAAGGGAGGGGCGAGAACATGTCCTCGCTGACCGCCGTCCTCGGGCGCGGGCGCCCCAGCGGCGCGCCGGAGGTGCCGATCTGGACCCGCGGCGACCTGAACGCCTTCTTCGGGTTCTTCATCAACATGCTGGTCAACGTCATCGTGCTCGCCGGGCTGTGCATCTTCGTGGTGAACATCCCGGCCGGCGACGTCAACGGCACGATCCTGCCCGCACTCGGCATCGAGCTGCTGGTGGGCAACGTCTTCTACTTCTGGCTCGCGCGGCGCCTGGCCTTCAAGGAGGGCCGCACGGACGTCACGGCCATGCCCTACGGCCCGAGCGTCCCGCACATGTTCATCGTGACGCTGGTGATCATGCTGCCGATCTACATCCAGACCAAGGACCCGGTGAAGGCGTGGGAGGCCGGCCTCGCGTGGGCCTTCATCATCGGCCTGATCATCCTGGCCGGCGCGTTCGTGGGCCCGATCATCCGCCGCCTGACGCCGGGCGCGGCCCTGCTCGGCACCCTGGCCGGCATCTCGATCACCTTCATCTCGATGCGGCCCGCCGCGCAGATGTGGGAGGCGCTCTGGATCGCCCTGCCGGTGCTCGCCGCGATCATCATCGGCTTCATCTCCGGCGTGAAGCTGCCCGTTCAACATCCCGATCGGCCTGGCCGCGCTGCTGGTGGGCACGGCCATCGCCTGGATCGGCGGCTACATGGACGCCGGCGCGGTCAGCGACGGCGTCGAGTCGATCGCCCTCGCGGGCCCGACGCTCAACCTCGACATGCTGTTCAACGGCCTCGGCGACATCTCGCCGCTGCTGGCCACCGCCATCCCGCTCGGCATCTACAACTTCACCGAGGCGATGAGCAACGTGGAGAGCGCCGCGGTGGCGGGCGACTCCTACAACCTGCGCAGCGTCCTGCTGGCCGACGGCACGGGCGCCGTGATCGGCGCCGGCCTGGGCAGCCCGTTCCCGCCGGCCGTCTACATCGGCCAGCCCGGCTGGAAGGCCGCCGGCGGCCGCATCTCCTACTCGCTGGCGACCGGCGTCCTGATCTTCGGGCTCTGCATCCTCGGCATGTTCCCGCTGCTGTCGGCGATCCTGCCGATCCCCGCGATCGTCCCGATCCTGCTGTTCATCGGCCTCGCGATCGGCTCCCAGGCGTTCGCCGCGGTGCCGAAGGCGTACTACCCGGCGATCGTCCTCGCGATGATCCCCAACATCGCCCAGTGGGCCACCGGCCTGATCGACAACGCGCTCGCGCGCGGCCGGGCACCTCCGCCGCAGCAGGTCGGCTTCGACAACCTCGCCACCGGCGGCGTCATCTACGAGGGCCTCAGCGACGCTCGGCGAGGGCGCGGTGCTCGCGGGCATGGTGCTCGGCGCGATCGCGGTGTTCATGATCGACCGCAACTTCCTCTGGGCGACCGGCTACGCCGTTCGGCGCCGCCCTGGCGTCGATCGGGTTGATCCACGGCGCCGAGGTGGCGTGGATGGACGATCCGCAGGTCGTCCTCGGCTACGTCTTCATGGCCGTCGTATGCCTCGCCTTCTACCTGCTGCGGGTGCCGGTGCGCGAGCTGGACCCGGCCGACCCGGCCGACACGGAGGCGCCCACGCCCGACTGGCGGCCGGCGCGGCTCGGCGGGGGGATGGTCCGTCGCCGGGGACCCCGGCCACGGCCATGATCGACGAGGGACCCGCCCCGGCCACCAGCACCTGACCCCGTCAACCGTGGGGCGGCGCCCGCGCGAGCGCCGCCCCACGCCCCGGAAGGAGCGACCCGTGACACCGAGCCCGACGGCGGGGCCCCTCAGCGTCCCCGCCGAACCGTACGAGTTCACCTTCGACCCCGCCCGCACCGCGCTGGTCGTGATCGACATGCAGCGCGACTTCCTCGAGGAGGGCGGCTTCGGCGCCGGCCTCGGCAACGACGTCTCCCTGCTGTCGCGTGTCGTCGAGCCGCTCGGGCGCCTGCTCGACGCGTGCCGCGCGGCGGGGATGACGGTCATCCACACGCGGGAGGGGCACCGGCCCGACCTGCTCGACTGCCCGCCGGCCAAGCTCTCTCGAGGGCGCCTCGAGACCGGCATCGGCGACCCCGGCCCCAAGGGGCGCATCCTGGTGCGCGGCGAGGAGGGCCACGACATCGTCGACGATCTCGCCCCGCTGCCCGGCGAGGCCGTGCTCGACAAGCCGGGCAAGGGCGCGTTCTACGCCACCGACCTCGAGCTGATGCTGCGCAACGGGGGGATCTCCAGCCTCATCGTCACCGGCGTGACCACCGAGGTGTGCGTCCACACGACGGTGCGCGAGGCCAACGACCGCGGCTTCGAGTGCCTGGTGCCCGAGGACTGCTGCGGCTCCTACTTCCCCGAGTTCCACGAGGTGGGGCTGCGCATGATCGCCGCGCAGGGGGGCATATTCGGATGGGTCGCGCCGTCCTCCGCGGTCCTCTCCGCGCTCGGCGCGCCGGTGCCCGCCGGCGCGGTCCCGTAGGAGGACGGCGACGCCCATCCCCGGGACTACACTCGCGGGGACACCCGCTCGGAGGACACCCTGACCACCCGACCTCTGCTCGCCGAGAGCATCTACCACCGGATGCGATCCGACCTGCTGCGCGGGCGCATCCGGCCGGGCGAGCGCGTCATCGAGCAGTGGGCCGCCCGCCACTACGACGCCTCCCGCACCCCCGTGCGGGAGGCGTGCCGGCGCCTGGCGGAGGAGGGCCTCCTCGTCCACCGGCCCCAGCGCGGCTACGCGGCGCCGGTCATCGAGCAGGCCGAGCTGGACGAGCTCTACGAGCTGCGCCGGGCGATCGAGGTGCTCTCCGTGCGCCGGGCCTGCGGGGCGGTCGACCGCAACCGGCGGCTGCTGGCCCTCCGCTCGCACTGGGAGGGGCACATCCCGGAGGCGGGGGAAGAGATCGTATACAACGACGAGGCCTTCCATCTCGGCATCGCCGAGATCGGCGGCAACCGCCAGGTGCGGGCCGCGCTCGACGGCATCAACGCCCGCATCCGCCTCGTGCGGGTCCACGACTTCCTCGACGCGGCGCGGGTGCGCGCCACGGTGCGCCAGCACCTCGCGATCCTCGACGCGGTCGCCGACGGCGACGCCGAGAAGGCCGGAGCACTGATGATCGTCCACATCATCGAGTCCCAGCGCGCGGTGGTCGACGCCGCCGCCCGCGCCCAGGCGGCCTTCGCGCCCGACTGAGGAAGCCCCGGCCAATGGCCGGAGGCGCCGCGGCCAATTGGCCGTCTGGCCCGGGGGACGAAGCCCGGCCCGCCGGTTCCGCCTCCCGGCTAGTGCGGCGCCCGCGGGGGCGTTTGTATACATCTGGCGTGACGAGCGCACCGCCGCAGCCCGCCCCGCCGTCCGCCGCCGTCCCCCACGGGCGCATCGCCGCGCAGGTCGAGGGCGCGGGGCCCGACGTGATCCTGGTGCACGGCGTCGGCTACGGACCGGCGACGCTCTCCGCGGCGGCGCGGGCGGCGGCGGAGGCCGGCGTGCGCGTGATCACGCCGCACCGCGGCGGCTACGGGGCGAGCGCGGCGGCGGCGCCCGCGGCCGACCTCGACGGCCAGGTCGCCGACCTGATCGCGGTGCTGGACGCCGCCGGCGCCGGGCGGGCCGTGTGGGCCGGGGTGAGCGGCGGCGCGACGATCGCGCTCGCGGCCGCCATCGCGCGCCCCGACCGCGTCGCCGCCCTGGTGCTGCACGAGCCGGCGCTCGGAACGCTGGCGGGCATCCTGAACTCGCGCCTGAAGGACGCGGCGGCGGCGGTCGCGGCGTCCGCCGACGCGGGCGAGGCGGCGCTGGAGCTCGCGCGGGCGCTCGGCGGCGGCGGCTGGGCCGGGGTGGACGCCGCGACGCGCGAGGAGATCCGGGCGGCCGGGCCGGCCGTGCGCGCGGAGATCCCCATGTTCCCCGCCTTCGCCCCCACGGCGCGCCAGCTGAGCCGCCTGCGCGCGATGACCGTCGTCTCGTCGGTCGGCGCCCGCAGCGGGGCGGAGCGCCGGGAGGCCGGCGACGTGCTGATGCGCCTCGCCGGGGCGGTCCCGGCCCGGCCGCCCTCGGGCCACCTCGTCCAGCTCGAGGCACCCACGGCGCTGGCCGGGATGGCCGTGCGGCTCGCCCGCCCCGCCGCGCCCCACCCCCCACGACCCGCGACCGCCGAGGAGGACGCATGAGCACGCACGGCACCGTCGCCGCCGAGCCGTACCCCTGGCCCTACGACGACGCGATCGACCCGGCCCGCACCGCCCTGCTGCTGATCGACTGGCAGTTCGACTTCTGCGGCGAGGGCGGCTACGTCGACCGGATGGGCTACGACATCGCCCTGACGCGGGCCGGCCTCGGCCCGACCGCGCGGCTGCTGGCCGCGGCGCGCGCCGCCGGCATGACGATCGTCCACACGCGCGAGGGCCATCGGCCGGACCTCTCCGACTGCCCGCCGAACAAGCTGTGGCGCTCGCGCCAGATCGGGGCGGGCATCGGCGACACCGGCCCCAACGGGCGCATCCTGGTGCGCGGCGAGCCGGGCTGGGAGATCGTGCCCGAGGTCGCCCCCCTGGACGGCGAGGCGATCATCGACAAGCCGGGCAAGGGCGCCTTCTACGCGACCGACCTCGACCTGGTGCTGCGGACGGCGGGTGTCACCCACATCATCCTCACGGGCATCACGACGGACGTCTGCGTGCACACCACGATGCGCGAGGCCAACGACCGCGGCTACGAGTGCCTGATCCTCGACGACTGCACCGGGGCGACGGACCTCGCCAACCACGAGGCGGCGCTGCGGATGGTGACGATGCAGGGCGGGGTGTTCGGCGCGGTCTCCTCGTCGCAGGCGGTGCTCGAGGCGCTGGGAGCGGCGGCGTGAGATCGGCGGCGCGCAGCCCGGCGCAGGAGGCGTTCGACCGCGCGCGCGACGTCCTGGCCGCGCACCGGCCCGCCGAGGCCCTGCGGCCGATGGTCGACGCGCCGCGGCTCCCCGCGGCCGGCCTGCTCCCGCCGCCCGCCCCGCCCCGAGCACGGCAGGACGGCGCGGCCTCCGCGCGCGAGCGCGTCGAGGAGGCCCTCGCGGCGGCCGGCCGCGCCGCCGCGCTCGGGGCGGTGACCGCGCTGCGGCGCCGAGGAGGCGCTCGCCGAGGCCGACGCCCTCGACGGGCTGCCGGCACCGGAGCGCGGCCCCCTGCACGGGATGCCGGTCACGGTGAAGGACGTCATCCACGTGGCCGGGCTGCCGACGCGGGCCGGCTCGGCCGCCTACATCGCCGACCCGGACCGCGATGCCCCGGCCGTGGCGTCGCTGCGCGCCGCCGGGGCGGTGGTGCTCGGCAAGGTGGCGACCCACGAGTTCGCGCTCGGGGTCACCACGCCCCAGGCGCGCAACCCGTGGGACCCGGAGCGGATCCCCGGCGGGTCGAGCGGCGGGTCGGGCATCGCGGTCGCCACGGGGTTCGGCGCGGCCTCGCTCGGCACCGACACGCGCGCCTCGATCCGGGTGCCCGCGGCCCTCTGCGGCGTGGTGGGGCTGAAGCCGACCTACGGCGCCGTGCCGACGGCCGGGCTGGTGAGCCTGGCCTGGACGATGGACCACGTCGGCCCGCTGGCGCGCTCGGTGGCCGACGCGGCCCGGGTCACGGAGGCGCTCGCGCCCGGCCTGGCCGGGCTGGCGCCTGGTGCGGGACGTCCGTCGCGGGCGCCCGGATCGGGGTGCCGGAGGCCGCCTTCGACGGCTGCGAGGCCGCCGTGGCGCGGGCCGCGCGCGGCGCCGTGGAGATCCTCGCGGAGACGGGGGCCGAGATCGTCGCCGCGCCGCGCCCCTCGCACGCCGACCTGGAGCGCGCCGGCGCCGCGGGCCTGGTGGTGAGCCGCTGCGAGGCGGCCGCGTCGCACCGCGCCCTGGGCATCGACCGCGGCCTGCTCTGGGAGGAGACCGCCGACCAGCTCGACGAGGCCGACCGGCTCACGGCGGCCGACTACCTCGACGCGCAGCGCCTGCGCGCCGAGCTGGCCGCGGACCTCGAGGCGGCGCTCGGCGGGCTCTGGGCGCTGGCGATGCCGACCACGCCGTGCGCGGCTCCGCCGGTGGAGGACGCGCTGCGCCACATCACCGTGCTGTCGCGCAATGCCATCCCCTGGTCGCTCACCGGCCTGCCGGCGATCTCCGTGCCGTGCGGTTGGACCGGCGACGGCCTGCCGGTGGGCCTGCAGCTCGTTGCCGGCCGCGGCCGCGAGCACCTGTTGGTCGCGCTGGCGTCAGCCGTGGAGGCGGCTCAGCCGAAGCGGCCGCTCACGTAGTCCTCGGTCTCCTTCTTCGACGGCGTGGAGAAGATCTTCTCGGTGGCGTCCATCTCCACGAGCCGCCCGGGCATGCCGGTCGCCTCGATGTTGAAGAAGGCCGTGTAGTCGCTCGCGCGGCTGGCCTGCTGCATGTTGTGGGTCACGATCACGATCGTGTACCGCTCCTTGAGCTGCGCCACGAGGTCCTCGATCGCCAGTGTGGCGATGGGGTCGAGGGCCGAGGCGGGCTCGTCCATCAGCAGGACCTCCGGCTCGACGGCGATCGCGCGGGCGATGCACAGGCGCTGCTGCTGCCCGCCCGACAGGCCGAGGCCCGGGCGCCCGAGTCGGTCCTTGACCTCCTCCCAGAGGTGGGCGCCGCGCAGCGAGCGCTCCACCACCTCGTCCATCTCGCCACGGCCCATGCGCGCTTTGTTCAGCTTGAGCCCCGCCGCGACGTTGTCGTAGATCGACATCGTGGGGAACGGGTTGGGCGCCTGGAACACCATGCCGACCTTGCGGCGCACGAGCACGGGGTCGACGTTCGAGGCGTAGATGTCCTGCCCGTCGATCAGCACGGTTCCCTCGGCGCGCGCGCCGACGATGATCTCGTGCATCCGGTTGAGCGACCGCAGGACGGTTGACTTGCCGCAGCCGGACGAGCCGATGAACGCCGTCACGGCGTTCGGCTTGACGGACATGGTGACGTCCTTCACCGCGTGGAACGCGCCGTAGTACAGGTTGAGGCCGGAGACCTCGATGCCGCGCATCGCCCCAGGCGAGATCGCCTCCGGAGCCGGGCTCGTGCCCATCAGCGACGGATCCTTTCCGGGCTCGGCTGCTGTCGCGCCGTCACGCCCTGCAGCATGACGATCCCGCCGCAATCTCGTGCCCATCAGCGGGCCTCCTTTCGGGAGCGCCGGGAGACGAACCCGGCGATCACGTTGAGCAGCATGACGATGACGATCAGCGTCAGGGCGGCCGCCCAGGCGCGGTCGATGTAGGGCGCCTTCGGAACGCCTGGGTTCCGGTACTGGCTGAAGGTGAACACCGGGAGGTTCTCCATGCGGCCGGCGAACGGGTTCCAGTTGACGGTCGAGAAGGTCCCGGTGGTGATCAGGAGGGGAGCCGTCTCGCCCATGACCCGGGCCACGGCCACCATGACGCCGGTGACGATGCCCGGCAGGGCGGTCGGCAGGACGACCTTCAGGATGGTGCGCCACTTCGGGACGCCCAGCGCGTACGAGGCCTCGCGCAGCCCGTTGGGCACGATCTTGAGCATCTCCTCGGTGGAGCGCACGACGATCGGGATCATCAGCACCGAGAGGGCCACGGCGCCGACGATGCCGAGCCGCACGCCCGGGCCGAGGAAGATGGCGAACAGGGCGTAGGCGAAGAGACCTGCGACGATCGACGGGATGCCGGTCATGACGTCCACGAAGAAGACGAGCGCCGACTTCAGGCGGCCGGTGCCGTACTCCTGGAGGTAGACCGCGGCCATGACTCCGATCGGCACCGAGGCGAGGGTGGTCACCGCGGTGATCACCAGGGTGCCGACGATCGCGTGGTACGCGCCGCCGCCGGCGCCGACCACGTTGCGCGCCGACTCGGTGAAGAAGGCCGTGTCGAACCGGGCGCTCCCCCGGTTCACGACGGTCCAAAGCAGGGAGACGAGCGGCGCCACCGCGATGCCGAAGGAGCTCGTCACCAGGAGCGTCACGGTGCGGTCGCGGGCCTTGCGTCGCCCCTCGACCGCGAGGGACCAGGCGTAGACGAGCACCCCGGCCGCGATGATCGCGAGCACGATGAGCAGCACCGCGTTCAGTGAGGTGGCCGCCGCGAGGACGAGGACGAGCAGCGCGGCCGCGCCATAGACCGCCCAGCTGGCCCAGCGCGGCAGCCGGCCGCCGACGATGTCGCTCGCCGAGAGGGGCGCCGGGGGCGGCAGGACCGCCGCGGGTGAGATCTCGCCGGGGGCGGTGGACGGGCGCGTCTCCTCGGAGGGCGGCGTGCTCATCGCAGGCGCGCCTCCCCGCGCGAGATGACCGCGCGCGCGACCATGTTCACGACGAGCGTGATGCCGAACAGCACGAGGCCCGTGGCGATGAGCGCGTTGACGTCGAGGCCCGAGGACTCGGGGAACTGAAGGGCGATGTTGGCGGCGATCGTCGAGGGGTTGGCCGACGAGATCAGGTTGAACGTGACGTCCCCGGACACCGAGAGGATGATGGTGACGGCCATGGTCTCGCCGAGCGCGCGGCCGAGGCCGAGCATCGAGCCGCCGATGATGCCGGAGCGCCCGAACGGCAACACGGCCATGCGGATCATCTCCCAGCGCGTGGCCCCGAGCGCGAGCGCGCCCTCCACCTGGGCGCGCGGCGTGCGGATGAACACCTCGCGGGTGATGGCGCTGATGATCGGCAGGATCATGATCCCCAGCACGAATCCCACGACGAGCATCGTCCGCCCGGTGGCCGACGCCGGGCCGTCGAAGATCGGGATGAACCCGAGGTGGTCGGCGAGCCAGGCCTGGAGATCCACCGTCGCCGGCCCGAGCACGGCGATGCCCCAGAGCCCGTAGATGATGCTCGGGATCGCCGCCAGGAGGTTGATCACGTAGCCGAGGAACGCGGCGATCCGCCGCGGCGCGTAGAAGGCGACGTAGAGGGAGACCGCGATCGCCAGCGGCGCCCCGATGAGCAGCGCCAGGCCGGCCGACAGGACGGTGCCGAAGGCCAGGGGCGCAACGTACGAGATGAAGCTCTTGCCGTCGGGCAGGTCCGCCGCGTCGGCGGTCAGCGCGGGCCAGCCCTTGACGAGGAGGAAGGTCGCGACGCCGGCCAGCAGGGCGAGGATGAGGACGCCGGCCCCGACGGCCAGGCCCCGGAAGACCTTGTCCCCGCGGCGCTTGGCGTCCCCGGTGAAGGGGGCGGCGGCGATGTCGCCGGTGTGTGTGCTCACGTACGCGCTTCCCTTCGATCGGCCGGTGTCCGAACGGCGTGCGGGGGGCCGAGGGCCCCCCGCACGGTCCGAGTGCGCCCCGTGCCGGTCGTCCCGGCGCGGGACCGCCGGTCAGGAGCCGATGCTATCGACGGACGGCTGGATCTTCGACCGCAGGGCGTCGCTGATGGGCGCCGAGCCCGCCGCGCTCGCGGCGGTCTTCTGGCCCTCGGCGCTGATCACGTAGCTGAGGTAGCCCTTCACCAGCGCGGCCGTTGTGGCGTCGCTGTAGGTCGTGCACGCCATCGCGTAGGAGGTGAGCACGTTCGGATAGACGCCCTGGCTCGCGGTGTCGCGCTTCAGGTCGAACGTGAAGACGTTCTTGCCCGGAGTGTCGCTGCGCGGCGACTCGTCGAGGATCGCGGCGGCCGCCTCGGCCGTCGGCTTCTGGTAGGTCGCGCCGACCTTGAGGGCCGCCACGCCGAGGTCGCCGACCTGGCTCTCGTCGGCGTAGCCGATGGTGCCGTCGCCGGAGCTGATGGCGTCCACGACGCCCGACGTGCCCTGGGCAGTCTCGCCGCCCTTCACCGGCCAGTTGCCATCGACCGTGTACGTCCAGACCTTCGGCGCAACCGCGGCCAGATACTGCTGGAAGTTCTCCGTCGTGCCCGACTCGTCGGCTCGGGCCACCGTGGTGATGGCCGTGCCGGGAAGCGAGACTCCGGGGTTGTCCGCCGCGATCGCCGGGTCGTTCCACTTGGTGATCTGGCGCGCGAAGATCTTCGCCAGCGTGTCCGGAGAGAGCTGGAGCGAGTCGAACGCCCGACAGGTTGTAGGCCACCGCGATGGGCGAGACATAGACCGGAATCTCGATGAGGTTGTCAACGCCGCCGCAGCGCTTCTGGGCGCCGGTCAGCTCCTCGTCCGCCAGGGCGGCGTCACTCCCGCCGAACGGGACGCCCCCCGCGACGAACTGCTCCCGGCCGCCACCGGAGCCGACCGGGTCATAGGAGACCGTCGCGCCGCTGTTGGCCGTCTGGAATCCGGCGCGCCAGGCCTCCTGCGCGGCCGCCTGGGCGCTCGAGCCCGCGCCGGCGATCTCACCCGACAGCCCCGAGCCGCCGCCGGACGTGTCGGCCGCGCCCGAGCTGCTGCTGCTGCCGCAGCCCGCGGCGATCGCGCCGACGGCGAGGGTCCCCGTGGCCGCGATCAGTGCCAAACGACGACGTCGAGCCATGTGGTGATGCTCCTTCCCGGAGTGCCTCGGAGGGGGCGGTTCTGAGCCCCCTCCCGGTTACGGGGCGAACGTAACCCAGGCCCGAAGCGCCCGGGTGACTTTGCTGTGACCGCGTAGGTGAACGACCTGTGAACGGCCGCGCGGTCGGGCATGATGGCCGGGTGGCCCAGTACGCCGGAATGAGCGCGGGCGCGCCGTCGGACGACGTGCGCCGCATCCTGGAGCGCTACCGGCGCCTGGCCGTCGTGGGCCTCTCGCCGCGCCCCGAGCGCCCCAGCCACCGCGCCATGGTGCACATGCGCGCGGCCGGCTACGACATCACGCCGGTCAACCCGTCGTGCGACGAGGTGCTCGGCGCGCCCTGCGCGCCGACCCTCGAGGCCGCGGCCGAGCGCGGGCCGCTCGAGATCGTGGACATCTTCCGCCGCCCCGAGGACGTGCCGCCGGTGGTGGACGAGGCCATCCGCGCTCGGCGCCAAGGTGATCTGGATGCAGCTCGGCATCCGCGAGCCCGCCTCGGCGGCGCGCGCCCGCGCGGCCGGGCTCCAGGTGGTCGAGGACCGCTGCATCAAGATGGAGCACTGCCGCTTCTTCGGCGGCCTCAACGTGGTCGGGCTCTCGACCGGGGTGATCGGCTCGCGCCGGATGGGGCCGATGCCGGCGTGACCGAGGCGCGCGACTTCGGATTCGACACCCGTGCCCTGCACGCCGGCCAGCGCGTGGACCCGGTGACCGGCTCGCGCGCGGTGCCGATCCACCAGACCTCGGCGTACGTCTTCGAGGACGCCGACCACGCGGCCGACCTCTTCGACCTCAACCGCTTCGGCAACATCTACACGCGCATCATGAACCCGACGACGGCGGTGTTCGAGGAGCGCATGGCGAGCCTCGAGGGCGGCGTCGGGGCGCTCGCCACGGCCAGCGGGCTGGCGGCCCAGATGGTGGCGATCACCACCCTCCTGGAGCAGGGCGACCACATCGTCGCCTCCCGCCACCTCTACGGCGGCAGCCACAACCAGCTCTCGATCACGCTGCGCCGGTTCGGCATCGACACGACCTTCGTCGACCCGGCCGACCCGGCCGCCTGGCGCGCCGCGCTCACCCCGCGCACGCGCCTGCTCTACGGCGAGACGATCGGCAACCCGCGCCTCGACGTGCTCGACATCGCCGCCGTGGCGGAGGTCGCCGGCGAGGCCGGCGCGCCGCTGCTGATCGACAGCACCTTCGCCACGCCCTACCTCTGCCGGCCGATCGAGCACGGCGCGCACCTCGTGACCCACTCGGCCACGAAGTGGATCTGCGGCCACGGCACGAGCATCGGCGGCGTGCTGATCGACGCCGGCACCTTCCCCTGGGAGGACGGCAAGCTTCCCCGGCCTGGTGGAGCCGAGCCCCGGCTACCGCGGGCTGCGCTACGCCGAGACGTTCGGGAACTTCGCCTTCATCATGAAGGCGCGGGTCGAGACGATGCGCGACCTCGGCCCGGTGCTCTCGCCGTTCAACAGCTTCCTGATGCTGCAGGGCCTGGAGACGCTCTCGCTGCGGATGGACCGCCACGTCGACAGCGCCCTGGCCGTCGCCCGGTTCCTGGAGGGCCACGCGAGCGTCGAGTGGGTGCGCTACCCGGGGCTGCCGGACAGCCCGGACCGCGCGCTGGCCGAGCGGTACCTGCCCCGGGGCGCGGGCGCGGTGCTGACCTTCGGCGTGCGCGGCGGCCGCGGGGCCGGGCGCCGGCTGATCGAGGCCTGCGAGCTCTGCTCGCACCTGGCCAACGTCGGGGACGCCAAGACCCTGATCATCCACCCCGCCTCCACCACCCACCGGCGCCTCGACGAGGAGGGCCTCGCCCTGGCCGGCGTCACGGACGACATGGTGCGCGTCTCGGTGGGCCTGGAGACCCTGGACGACATCACCTGGGACCTGGACCAGGCACTGGGGAAGGCGGTGTGATCACGCACTGGTCGCCCTCTTGGCGGGGCGACCAGGGCGGCAAATCGGCCCTGGCCGGGCCGATTTGCACACGGCGGCACGGCCTTCGGCCGGGCACGGCCGCCGAAACTGCCGCTCGTGGCCTTCGGCCACTCACATCTGGAGTTCCGGACGGCGCTTCGCGCGCCGGCGCTCCCCGAGCCCTCGGCGCCTGTCCCAAGCGGCCCGGTCATCACAGGACGTCCGCGCGCTTCAGCGCGTCGGGAACCGAGGATGCGAGTGGCCGAAGGCCACGAGCGGCGGTTTCGGCGGCCCGCCCGGCCGTAAGGCCGTGCCGCCGTTGTCAAAACAGCCCCGGCCAGGGGCTGTTTTGTCGCCCGGACGGCCCCGCTAAGAGGGCCGTCCGTGCGTGATCGCACGGATCTCGCCCGGCGCCGGCCGGGCGCGCAGTGGATCGTCCCCCGCCTCTGCGCGGGGCAGCGCCCCCATGGACGCCCCGACGATCGGCCTCCGAGGACGGCCCCCGGGGGACGATCCGGGTCCAGGCCGGGCCTCCGCCGACGATCCGCGTCCCAGGCCCGGCCTTCGCAGACGATCCGCCTCCCAGGCCCGGCCTTCGCCGACGATCCGCCTCAGCCCGTGCCGGAGGGCCTCCACTGGTTGGCGCGCTCGCCCCGCGCGGCCAGGGTCGCGGTCTCCTCGATCCGCTTCCCCCGTGTCTCGGGCTTCTTGGCCGTGGAGATCCACTCCAGGATCGCCCGCTTGGTCGAGCGCGGGAAGGCGTCCCAGTTGGCGCGCGCGGCCGGGTCGCGGTCGAGCGCCGCGCGCAGGTCGCCGGGCTCGACCCCGTCCTCGACGGCGTCGAGCGCGTTCCAGGAGCCGCCGGCCCTCGCCGCCTCGACCACCGCCAGGCCCGCGGCCGCCATCAGGCCCTCGGCGGTGAGGCGCGCGATGCGCTCCTTGTTGGGCCGCGACCAGCCGCTGCCCGGCTTGCGCGGGGTGATGAGCAGGCGCGAGCGCTCCTCGTCCACAGAGCGCGCCTGGCTGTCAACCCAGCCGACGCAGAGGGCCTCCTCGACGATGTCCGCGTACTCGATCCGCGGCCTGCCGGTCGCCTTCTTCCACGTCACCAGCCACACCCCGGTGGCCGAGGAGTGGTTGTCGCCCAGCCACGCGCGCCAGGAGGGGCGGTCGAGCGCGTGGAACCAGTCGAGCTCGTCGAGGCGGCCCATCAGGTGAATCTCGCCCAGGTCACCTCGACGCCCGCAAGGGCAAGCGCCCCGGCGACCAGGACGAGCAGCACGGGCTGGTGAAGGAGGTAGATCGGCAGGGCGTGGCGGCCGGGCATGCCGATCAGGCGCGCGCCGTGGGGCTCGCGCAGCCGGGCGCCCCACGGGCCGCGACGACCCTGCGGGTACAGGGCGAGCCCGAGCGCCAGCCCGATCAGCACGGGCCCGAACCACGGCAGCACGGGATACCAGTCGACGGCGCCGTGCTCGGGCGGCACGCCCAGGATGAAGAGTCCGGGCACGTCCGACTCGGGGCGCGACTGCAGGTACAGGCCGGCGGCGATCGCGGCGGCGCCGAGCAGCGCGTTCCACCGGCCGAGCGGCACGAGCAGCGGGACGACGAGCATCGCCGCCGCGATCACGTGGAGGATCCCGAAGCGCACGTAGTCGTCGCCCACCGCGATCCGGGTGGCGACGCTGACCAGGAGGGCCGCCGCGGCGACCTGGGCGGCCCTGCGCGCGTGGCGGGCGTAGGCGCCGCGCCACGAGAGCCCCCGGGCGAGCGAGCGGCCGTGCGACACGGCCAGGCTCACCCCGACCACCAGCAGGAAGCTCGACCCCGTGGCCACGCGCAGGGCGTGCCAGCCGCCGGAGAACGGATCGACGCCGAGCTGCGGCGCGAGCTGGTGGACGTCGTAGCCGGCGTGGTAGGCGACCATCATCGCGATGGCCGCGGTGCGCGCCGCGTCGACCTCCCACAGCCGCCCCGGCGCCGGGGCGCTCACCCGCCGTCGCGCACGAGGGCGCTGAGCGGCCCGATCAGGTCGGGACCGGCGGCGATCAGGCCCTTGTCCGGCATCTCCTCGACGACCCCGCCTGCCTCGCGCACCAGCAGCTCGCCGGCCGCCGAGTCCCACGGGTTGAGGCCGGTCTCGAAGTAGCCGTCCAGTCGCCCGGCCGCGACCCAGGCGAGGTCGAGGGCCGCCGACCCGAAGCGGCGCAGGTCGCGGACCGCCGGCAGGATGTGGAGCAGGCGCTGCGCCTGGCGCGCCCGCGCCTCGGCGCGGTACTGGAAGCCGGTCCCGATGAGCGACTCCGACAGCGGTCCGCCCGGGCGCATCGCCAGGCGCTCGTCGTCGAGCCAGGCCCCGCCGCCGCGGCGCGCGTGGAAGGTCTCCCCGCGCGAGGGGTCGTGCACCACGCCCACCAGGGCGCCCTCCGCGTCGCGGGCCGCCACGCTGACGCTCCACTGGGGGATGGCCCACAGGTAGTTGATCGTCCCGTCGAGCGGATCGAGGACCCAGGTGAGGCCCGAGCCGCCCTGGCCGCCACCGCCCTCCTCGGCGACGATCGCGTCGTCGGGACGCGCGGCGCGGATCATGCCGACCAGCAGCGCCTCGGCATCGCGGTCGGCGTCGCTGACCAGGTCGGTGCGGCTCGTCTTGGCCGAGAGGCCGCTCACCGGCCGGCCGACGCGGGAGAGCAGCAGGTCGCCCGCGGCGCCCGCCACCTCGCGCGCCAGGGCAAGGATCTCCGCGCTCACGCCAGCGCCTCCGCGATCGCGGGCACGACGAGGTCGCGCCGCTCCAGGTGGGGGAAGTGGCCGGCGCCGGCGACCTCCAGGCCGGACCCCGCGGGCAGGGCGCGCGACAGCCAGCTCGCGCCCACCGGCGACGTCACCCGGTCGCGGTCGCCCCAGACGACCAGCGACGGCTGCGGCAGCCCGCCGGCCAGCGGGCGCGCGTCGAAGGCGAGCGCGCTCGCGGCCCAGTCGGCCAACGCGCGCAGGTCGGCGTCGAGCAGGCGGTCCGCGGCGGCCCGCAGCAGGGCCGCCATCTCCGGGTCGCCGGTCAGCGCGGCGGGGTCGGCCACTGCGGACAGGAATGCGTCGCGGCGGCGCGCGGGGTCCTTGCGGATGCGCGCGATGGCGGCCCGCGCGGCGAGGCGCCCGACCACCGGCAGCTGGAGCACGTCGGAGACGCCGTGCGGCGGGAACCGCAGCGGCCGCGGGATGACCGCGGGCCCGATCAGCGCCATCGCCCGGACGGCCGCGGCGTGGGCGCCCGCCAGCAACATGGCGACCTGGGTGCCGAGCGAGTGGGCGACCAGCGCGACCGGCGCCAGGTCCCGGACGAGGGGGCCGAGGTCGCGGGCCAGCGACTCCGGCGTCGTGCGCCCGCGTCCGCGCGGCGTGGCCCCGAACCCGGGCAGGTCAACCGCCACGACGCCCATGCCGGCGCCGGCCAGCGCGCCCGGCAGCGGCCCCCACCCCTCCTTGAAGCCGTTGAGCCCGTGGACCATCAGCACGGCCGGGCCGGTCCCGGTCTCGGTGGTGGCGAGGGCACGCACGCCGTCACGATACGGGGTCGGGTGGGCTACTCTGGACCGATGCCGAGCGAGCTGGAACTCGTCGCCCCGCGCGGATACTGCGCCGGCGTCGACCGCGCCATCGAGACCGTCGAGCGGGTTCTCGAGGAGCTCGGCCCCCCGGTCTACGTGCGCGGGGAGATCGTCCACAACACCCACGTGGTCTCGACGCTGGCGGCCAAGGGCGCGGTGTTCGTGGCCAGCGAGAGCGACGTCCCCCACGGCGAGACGATCATCCTCTCGGCCCACGGCGTGTCGCCGGAGGTCCACCGCGTCTGCGCCGAGCGCGAGCTGCGCGTGATCGACGCCACCTGCCCGCTGGTCTCGAAGGTCCACGCCGAGGTGCGCCGCTACGCCAGGCGCGGGGCCACCGTGCTGCTGGTGGGCCACGTGAACCACGACGAGGTGATCGGGACGCGCGGAGAGGCGCCCGAGGCCGTGATCGTGGTCGAGAGCGTCGCCGGCGCGGAGACCGTCGAGGTGCCGGACCCCGAGAACGTGGCGCTCACCACCCAGACCACCCTCTCGATCGACGACGCGGCCGCGATCGTGGCCGTGCTGAAGCGTCGCTTCCCGGCGCTCGCGGGCCCCAAGTCCAGCGACATCTGCTACGCCACGCAGAACCGCCAGGACGCCGTGCGCGCCGTGGTGCAGGAGGGCGCCGACCTGGTGCTGGTGGTCGGCTCGCGGAACTCCTCGAACTCCAACCGGATGGTCGAGGTGGCCGCCACCACCGGCGCCGAGGCCCATCTGATCGACAACCTCGGCGAGCTCGACCCGGCGTGGCTCGAGGGCAAGACGCGCGTCGCGCTCACCGCCGGCGCGTCGGCCCCCGAGATGCTCGTGCAGGAGGTCGCGGCGGCGATCGCCGGAGCCGGGTTCGCCCGCACCGGCGAGGAGCAGCCGTCGGCCGAGGGCGTGTTCTTCCACCTCCCCCGCGAGGTCCGCGCCGGCGCCTGACGCCCGGGGCGTTGCAGGTCGCTCACCCGGCGTTGCGGACGCGCCGATGCAGGGTGTGATCACCGCCGGCGCCCGCCAGGGTGTCGAGGCCCTCCCATGCCCCTCCCCTTCCCCGCCATGCGGCGCGCCCTCGCGGCCGTCGTCCTCCTCGCCCTGCTGCTCGCGGCCGCCGCCCCGCGCGGCGTCGCCGCGCCCTCGATCGGCGGCACGAAGGCCGAGGTGGCGGAGCTCGGACGCCGGGTGGCCGAGCTCGACGTGCGCGTGGGCCGCGCGGCCGAGGCGAGCAACATCGCCATCGACCGCCTGGAGGGCGCGCAGCGCGCCCTCGCCGCGACCCGCCGCGAGCTGCAGGGCGCCCGGCGCGACCTGGAGAGCGCGCAGAGGATCCTCTCGGACCGGATCGTCGGGCTCTACGTCTCGCCCGACCCGACCTTCGTACAGCTGCTGCTCACCAGCGGCAGCCTCTCCGACGCCCAGGCCGCGGCCGAGCTGCTCGACCAGGTCGCGCAGGGCGACGCCTCGACAGTCGCCGTCGTCCGCGCGCGCCGGGCCCGGCTGGCCGGGCTCGAGCGCGGCCAGGCCGACGCCGAGGCCGCACGCCGCCGGGAGGCCGACGCCGCCCGGGCGCGCCGCGACGAGCTCACGGCCCTGGTGTCCGAGCAGCGGCGCACCCTGGCCGACGCCCGCGCCCGCCTCACCCGGCTGATCACGGAGGACAGGGCCCGCCGGGCCCGGCTCGCCGCGCTCGAGAAGGCGCGCCAGGCGGCGCTCACATCCGCGCCCTACTCGGGCCAGACCGCGATCTCGGGAGCCCTGCCGGCCGGCGACTTCCTCTTCCCGGTGGCCGGCCCCACGACCTTCAGCAACGACTGGATGTACCCGCGCCCCGGCGGGCGCTCGCACCAGGGCATCGACCTCTTCGCCGCGCGCGGCGCGCCGGTGGTGGCCGTGGCCGACGGCTCGCTCTTCAACGTCGGCTGGAACGGGCTCGGCGGCTGGCGACTCTGGGTGCGCGACCGCGCGGGCAACGGCTTCTACTACGCGCACCTGTCGGCCTACGCGCCGGTCGCCCGCGAGGGCGCGAGCGTGACGCGGGGCACGGTGCTCGGTTACGTCGGCGACAGCGGCGACGCCCAGGGGACGCCGACCCACCTGCACTTCGAGATCCACCCCGGCGGGGGCGGACCGGTGCCGCCCTACCCGATCGTCACGGGGTGGCCGCGGGCGGGATGACCGTCGGGCCCTCCACCCGGAAGCCGGGCGGGAGGTTGACGGGCAGCTCCTGGGGCTCGCGCGCCACGCGCGGGTCGATCTCGAGGTCGACCGGCTCACCGTCCTCGCCGCGCGGCACCTCCACGCCGGCCGCCTCGAGCCAGCGGGCGTAGAGCCGGTTGAGGTCACGGCGCGCCGTGGCCGGCGAGTCCGCGCCCTCGGCGTTCTTGATGGGCGAGAACTCGTCCCCGCGCGCCGACTCCACGGTCACCGTGCGGTCGGCGAACGGCAGCGCGTCGAAGATGAAGGTCTCGAACTTCACCGCGTTCGGCTCCTCGGGCTCCACCCGCCGGCCGTCGGCGCCGACGTAGGGCACCTTCTTCAGCGCGTGGTGGTAGGGCAGCCGCAGGCCGCCCTCCGTGAGCCGCCGCGCGAAGGCGACCTCGATGCAGTGCACCGCGATCGAGCCGGCCCAGTAGACGAGCTCGCCGTCGGCGTCGCGCTCCTGGGCGAGCTCGCCGGGCAGGTCGCTGTACTCGACGACCGTCGTGCGGCCGTCCACCCGGGCGATGACGCCCATCTTCTCCTCGGCGGACACCTTGCGGACCACCACCGACGCCATGTCGGCCCCGGCCAGCACGTGGTGGCCGAGCACCTCGGGGCGGCAGACCCGCGCGAGCGGGTTGTCCACCTGGAAGGTGAAGATCGTGCGCACCCCCTCGCGCTCCATCTCGTCGAGCGCGCCCGAGGAGGCGAGCGCCGACAGCAGCCCCCCGTGGCCGTCGGGCGAGAGGGCGAGGTGGTCGGACTGGTCCAGCAGGATGCGGCCGGTCTCGCGGTCGACCGCGGGCAGGGTGCCCTGCACCACCGGGCGGACGGAGCCCGTCTCGAGGCCGTAGTCCGCGTTGTCGGCGAACGCCGTGCGCGTCTCCTCGTCGTTGGCCGGCGAGGTGAGGACGTACCAGGGCAGCGAGCCGTAGCGCGCCCGGAGCGCGCCGATGACCGCGGCGTGGTGCGAGAAGAGCGTCCGGCCGGTGATCGGCGCGAAGGGGAAGAGCCCCTTGGGGCCGTCGAAGCCGAGGCGGGTGCCCTGGCCGCCGGCCAGCAGTACGGCGGCCACCCCGCCCTCGCGCAGCAGTGCCTCGCCGGCCTCGCGGGCGCGGCGGTCGCGCTCCTCGTCGGCGGCGTCGCGCGGCAGGGCGATCAGCGCGTCCGGGTCGGGGGGCGCGATCTCGCCCGTGACCCCGGCCTCCCCCTCGAAGAGCCCCGCCACCAGGCGGCCCACCAGGTCCAGGTCGAGGGCCGCGATCTCGGCCTCGAGTCGCGCGCGGGCCGGACCGTCCAGGCGCTCCAGCGCCTCCGCCAGATGGCCCTGCCCGGCCGCCTCCAGGCGCGCGCGCACGCTCACCCCCCGGGGCGCAGGGCGACCTTGGTGACGCCCTCGGCCCGGGTCGCCATGAGCCGGTAGCCCTCGGCGGCCTCCTCCAGCGGCAGCGTGTGGGAGAGCATCGGCGCCGGGTCGAGCGTCCCGGCCTCCACGAAGGCCAGTAGCTCGGGCAGGAAGCGCGGGCCCGGCACGAGGCCGCCGGTGACCGAGATGTTGCGCAGGAACTGGTCGAACCAGTTGATGGCCGGCGTCTGCCCCATGAAGTGGTCCATGCCGAGGCAGGCGATCGTGCCGCCGGGGCGCACGCAGGCGTGCGCGGTCGCCATCGACGCCGTGCCGGAGATCGTGTTGACGACCACGTGGGCGCCCTCGCCGGCGGTGTGCTCCATCACGAGCTGCTTGATCTCGTCGTCGTCGCGCGACGAGACGGTCAGCGTGGCGCCGAGCTGCGACGCGGTCGCGAGGCGGCCCTCGTGGTGGCCGAGGCAGACGATGCGCTCGGCCCCCTTGGCAGCCGCGCCGTGCACGGACGCCAGGCCCACGGCGCCGTCTCCGATCACGACGACCGACGCCCCCGGCGCCGTGCCGGCGGAGGTGAGGCCGTGCCACCCGGTGGACATCATGTCGACCAGCGGCAGGAGGCTGTTGCGGCGGTCCTCGCCCGCGAGCGCCTCGGGCACGCGGAGGAGCGTGGTCGCGGCCAGCGGCACGCGCACGTACTCGGACTGGCCGCCCTGCACCGACCCGCCGTGCTGCCAGGTGCGCGGCGCCCAGCCGAAGAGGGACCACCGCACGCAGGACGACTGCAGGCCCTCGCGGCACCAGGTGCACTCGCCGCAGGCGACCGAGCAGGACGACATCACCTGGTCGCCGGGCGCGAACCCGGCCACCTCGGAGCCGACCTCCTCGACGACCCCGATGAACTCGTGGCCGATGCGCGACCCGGGCGGGAAGCCGAATGCCTCGCCGGCGTTGTAGATGTGCAGGTCCGAGCCGCAGATGCCCGCGAGCGTGACGCGGACGACGGCGTCGGTCGGCTGCTCGAGCGTCGGATCGGCGACGTCCTCGACCCTGACGTCCTGCGTGCCCTGGAAGGTGAGTCCCCTCATGACGCTCCCCGATGTCGCGGCCGGTTCCGCGCCGGAGCATACGCCGTAAGGCGGAGGCGGGGTCCCGGGGATCGTTACGATCGCGCCATGGAGCCCGCGCCCCACGCCAAGCTGGCCGACCGCTTCCGGGCCGAGCCGGCGCTGGCGCAGGTGCGGGTCGCGGTCTCGACGGCTCTGGGGGAGGGCATGGCGTGCGGCACGACCGCCCGCGGCCACGAGACGCTTGCCGACGAGCCGCGCTCGCTCGGCGGCACCGACAGCGCGCAGAGCCCGGTTGAGCTGCTGCTCACCAGCCTCGCGACCTGCCAGGCCGTCACCTACCGGCTCTGGGCCGCCGAGCTCGGCATCGCGCTGAGCCGGGTCACCGTGGACGTCGAGGGGGCGCTCGACCTGCGCGGCTTCCTCGGCCTCGCCGACGTGGCCGCCGGCTATGAGTCGATCCGAATGTCCGTGCGCCTGGAGGGCCCGGAGGACGAGGCCCGCTACCGCGTCCTGTCCGCCGCGGTCGACCGCCACTGCCCCGTGACCGACGCGCTCGCGCGCCCGGTTGACATCCGGCGCGAGATCACCCTGGGGCCCCCCTCGCCTAGTTGATCAGCTTGCGGGTCATGCCGGCGACGGCGAGCCGCCAGGTGATGAGCCCGAAGACGACCAGGAAGCCCATGTGGGCCAGGTCGACCGGGAAGTCCCAGCCGAACACCGCGTCCCGCACCAGCTCGACCAGGTGGTACAGCGGGTTGAACCAAGCGAGCACCTGGGCCCACTCGGGGAGCTGGTCGATCGGGAAGAAGGTCCCGGCCACCAGGAACAGGGGCGTCAGGACCGCGCTGATCACGTAGCTGAAATTCTCGAACGAGTTCATCCTCGACGCGATCGCGATGCCGAAGCCCGCCCAGCCGAAGCCCGCGACCATCGCGATCGGCGGGACGGCGAGCATCCCCCAGCTCGGGTCGAGCCCGAAGAACATGGCGACGACCATCGGCACGCACCCGTAGGTGCCGGCGCGGACCGCGATCCAGACGGCCTCGGCCGTCACCAGCTCCTCGGTGTTGACCGGCGCGGCGAGCACCGCGTCGTACGTGCGCTGGTACTGCTGCTTGACCAGCGTCCCGAACATCGCGGGGAAGGCCGAGGAGAAGAGGACGGCCGTGGCCACGGTGCCGGTGCCGACGAACTCGACGTAGGGGTAGCCGCCGACGGTTGACACCAGCGACCCGAAGCCGAGGCCGAAGGCCAGCAGGTAGATGGTGGGCTCGACCGTCGAGGAGAAGGTGGTCGAGCGCCAGTACGAGGAGAAGTTGATGATCTCCCGCACCAGGACGCCCGCCAGCGCGGGACGCTCCAGGCGGCGCAGGCGGCGCGCGGGCGCGGCGGTGCTCATCCGATGTACTCCCCGGTCAGGAGGACGAAGACGTCCTCGAGGTTGGCGGGCCGCCGCTCGCCGTCCGGCAGCGGCGCCGAGGCGCGGTCCAGGGTGAGCAGCGAGATCGAGGTGCCCGTGCGCCGCGTCCGGAGGCCGGCGCCGACGGCCTCGGCCTCCACCTCGGCCAGCCGCTGCGGCGGCCCGTAGACCTCCACCGCCTCGCGCCCGGCGTACTCGGCGACGAGGTCGGCGGGGCGCCCGGCGGCCACCGCCGCCCCCTTGGACACGATCGTCACCGTGTCGGCCAGCCGCTCGGCCTCCTCGATGTAGTGCGTGGACATCAGGATCGAGACGCCCTCGTCGCGCAGGGCGCCGATCAGTGCCCAGAGCTCCTGGCGGACCTGCGGGTCGAGCCCGACCGTCGGCTCGTCGAGCAGCACCAGGCGGGGGCGGTGCACCAGCGCGCGGGCGATCAGCAGCCGCCGGCGCATGCCGCCCGAGAGCTCGTCGACCCGGCTGTCGCGGCGGTCGGAGAGGTTCGCGAGGTCGAGCGCGCGCTCGATCGCCGCTCGCCGCTCGCCCCGCGGCACCCGGTAGAGGTGGCTGAAGACGAGCAGGTTCTGCTCCACGGTCAGCGTCGTGTCGAGGTTGTCGAGCTGGGGGACCACGCCGCAGAGGGCGCGGGCGTGCTTCGATTCGCCCGGCAGCCGGAACCCGAGGACCTCCAGCTCGCCCTCGTCGGCGATCGACTGCGCCGTGAGCAGGCGCATCAACGTGGACTTGCCCGCGCCATTGGGCCCGAGCAGGCCGACGCAGGCGCCCTCGGGCACCTCGAGATCGAGACCGGCGACGGCGGTGATGGGCCCGTAGCGCTTCACCGCGCCGCGGACGCTGATCGCCGCGGCCATCCGGCGAGGCTACCCGGCGGCGGGGCGGACGAGCCCGGCGCGCGCGAACGCGTCCGGCGCGTCCATCACCAGCCCGACCCAGAACGGCCCGAACTCGCCGTAGCGCGCGGTGACCTCGTCGAAGCGCATCTCGTAGACGATCTCCTTGATCGTCACGGGGTCGTCGGCCACGAGGGTGACGCCCCACTCCCAGTCGTCCAGGCCGGTGGCGCCCGTGATGAGCTGCAGCACCCGGCCCGCGTAGCGGCGGCCGACGACGGCGTGGCCCTGCATCAGCCGGCGCCGGTCCTCGAACGGGAGGGCGTACCAGTTGGCGCCCTCGGCCCGGCGCTTGGACATCGGGTAGAAGGCGATCACGTTCTTCCGGGGCATCCGCGGGTGCAGGCGGGCGTCGAGGTACTTCTCCATCCGCTCGCGCCACGCGGCCAGCGCGGCCTCGACGTCGGCCTCGCCGGCGGCCTCGAGGCGCGCGCGCTCCTCGTCCTCGGTGCCGGTGTACTCGCTGGTCTCCGTGAGCGAGAAGAACGAGTAGACGACCTCGACCGGCCCGGCGGTGACCGCCTTGGTGAGCCGGTCCAGCGCGTCCAGCTCCGGGCCGAGGGCCATGAGGCCGAGGTCTGCGCCGCCGCCGAGCACCGAGAACGCGATCACCTGCTGGGGCTCGACCGCGGTGAACTCCTCGATCGCCCGCAGGGCCTCGAGCGCGCCGGGCTCGCCCGGCAGCGCGCGGAGCATGAGGTGGACGGCGCCCCAGCCGACCGACGGGCGGACCTCTCCCACCCGGCTACCGGCCGACGAAGCGGTAGAGGGTGCCGCCGGCGATCATGAACAGGTCGCCGTTCAGCGCCTCGCCGAACGAGGTGACGTTGGAGATCGACGGGCCGAGCCCGGTCTCCTGGCGCACGCCGCCGGGCTTCGGGCCCGCGCGCATGCTCCACACCGTGCCGCTGCAGAAGTCCGCGTAGACGTAACGGCCGATCAGCCCGCGCGCGCGGGTGCCGCGGTAGACGTAGCCGCCGGTGATCGAGCAGCCGTCGCGCGTGCGTGTACTCGACCACCGGCGGGCGTGGGCGTCCACGCCGCGCAGGCGCCGGCGCCTGAAGGCGCGCCGGCCCTCGAATGTGTTCCAGCCGAAGTTGACGCCGGCGCGCCGTGCCCGCGGCCCGGTAGTCGATCTCCTCGACGTCGTCCTGGCCGACGTCGCCGATCCAGAGGTCGCCGGTGGCGCGGTCGAAGGAGAAGCGCCACGGGTTGCGCAGGCCGTAGGCCCAGATCTCGGCGGCGCCCGCCGCCCGGCGGCGAACGGGTTGCCGGCCGGGATGCCGTAGGGCAGCGAGCCGGTGCGCGCGTCGACGTCGATGCGCAGCAGCTTGCCGAGCAGCGTGTCGACGTTCTGGCCGTTGCCGTGCGGATCGCCGCCGCTGCCGCCGTCGCCCATGCCGACGTAGAGGTCGCCGTCGGGGCCGAAGGCGAGCTGCCGCCGTTGTGGTTCGGGAACGGCTGCGTCGATCGTCAGCAGCACCCGCGCGCTGCCGGGGTCGGCCCGGTCGTCGCTCGCGCGCCGGTACTCGCACGACGCGGGTGTCGCCGGCGCGGTTGGTGTAGTCGACGTAGAAGCGGCCGTTGGCGGCGTAGTCGGGGTGGAAGGCGAGGCCGAGCAGGCCGCGCTCGCCGCCGAGGAGATGATCCGCGAGACGTCGAGGAAGGGCGGCGCGAGCAGCAGGCGCCCGTGGTCGAGGATCCGGATGCGGCCGCTCTGCTCGACGACGAACAGGCGGTTGGGCTGCCCCGGGGCGCCCGTGACGTAGAGCGCGTCGCCCAGGCCGCCGCGCACGCGCGCGAGCCGGACCCCGGGGGTCGCGTCCTCGGTGCGCGGGGCCGGCGTCGCGGTGGCCGCGGCGGTCGTCGCCGGAGCGCTCGCCTGCGCGGCGTCGCCGGACCCGCACCCCACGAGGGCGCCCGCCGCGAGCGCGAGCGCGGCCAGGGCCGCGGTCCGGGTGCGGGTGATCACGCGGGCAACGCTAGCGCACGGCCGCGGGGCCCCGGATAGGCTCGGTCACATGACGGGCGCTTCGCACGATGGCTACGCGAGCATCCGGGCCTGGCCGGGCATCTGGCCGGCGGGCCGGTGTCGGACGTCCTCGAGGACGCCGACGGCATCTCGCTGCGCGTGGCCGACGGCCCCGAGGCGGGCGCCCGCTCCCTGCACCGCCTGGCCGAGGTGATGTCGGCCGCCCGCCAGTCCCTGACCGGCCGCATCGGCCTGCGCGCCTTTCGCCGCCGGCTTCCTGACGCCCGCCTTCCCGCACGGGCCGTGGCTCGCGCCCGCGGCCGTCCTCGACGAGCGCCCCGCGCTCACCGTGCTCCCGGCCCCCGAGGGCGCCGGCGTGCCGCTCGCGGGGCTCACGCCGGCCGGCGCCGCGGCGGTGTTGGTGAGGTCGTTCGCCGAGCGCGGTGTGCGCCTGCCGATCTTCCCCGGCGCCTTCCCGGCACGGGCGCTGGCGCCGCCGCCGGTCCTGCCGTGGGACGTCCTGCGCGACCGCCTCGCCCGCCTGCGAGGGCGCGGTGGGAGGGCGCGCTGGCGCTCTTCCGCGGCGGCCTCGCCACGGCCCAGGGAGGCTGAGGAGGTCTTTCAGAATGACGAGCGCGGCCATCCGCTCGCTGCGGATCATCGCGATGCGCGCGTCCTCGGTCGGGGCGACAGCGCCGCTATTGCACCCTCCCTGCGTCCTTGCCTGGCGGGATTCTCGCGGCGGACCGACCCCGCTTCATTCTGAAAGACCTTCTAAGCGGCGTCCCCGATCGCCGCCGCGGCCGCCAGCTGGAGCGGGTCGCGCAGCGGCGAGACCGGCGGCGCGTAGCCGAAGTCGCACTCGGCGAGCTCGCGGACGGTCATGCCGGCCGCGAGGGCGGTCGCGACCGTGTGCAGGCGCGCCGAGACCTCGCCCGCGCCGGCGATCTCGCCTCCGAGCAGGCGCCCGGTGCGCTCGTCCCAGACCAGCGTCACCAGCAGGTCGCGCGCGCCGGGCATGTAGCCCGAGCGGTCGCGGCCCTCGCGGGTGATCTCGCGTGCCGCGAACCCCTCTCGGGCGGCCTCCTGGGCCGACAGCCCGGTCGCCCCGAACGAGACCTCGCCGAACCGCGACACCCACGAGCCGAGCACGCCGGCGAACCGGGCCGCGCGCCCCGTGACGTCGCGGCCCACGACGCGCCCCTGCGCGTTGGCGGTGGTCGCGATCGGACGCCACACCGGCCGCTCGAGCAGCCGATGATGGGCCGTCGCGCAGTCGCCCGCCGCCCAGATCCCCTCGATCGCTGGTGCGCCCGCGGCGGTCGACCGCGATCGCGCCGGCCGGGCCCGCGGCGCATCCGGCGGCGAGCGCGAGCCGGAGTTCGGCGCGACCCCGGTGCCGATCACGACGAGGTCCGCGGGCTCCTCCCGCCGGTCGATCGTCACCCGCAGGCCGTCGTCGTCGCGCGCGATGCGGCGCACCTGCGCGGCGGGCCGCGCGTCGACGCCGGCACCCTCCAGCGCCTGGGCCACGCGCGCCGCCGCGGGCGTGCCGAGGGCGGGAAGCAGCCGCGGCTCGCGCTCGGCCATCACCACGCCGCCGCCGCGCGCGATCACGGCCTCGGCCATCTCCACGCCGACGGCCCCGCTGCCCACCAGCACCGCCCGCGGCCGGGGACGGCCGGTCACGGCCTCCAGGGCGCGGCGGGCCGAGGGGAGGTCGCGCAGCGCCACGACGCCGGGCAGGTCGCAGCCGGGGATCTCCGGCAGCACCGGCCGCGCGCCGGTCGCGACGACCAGCGACCCGTAGACCACCTCCTCGCCGCCGGCCAGGCGCACGCGGCGCGCGCCGGCGTCGATCGACACGACCTCCGCCCCGGTGCGCACCAGGATCCGGCGCTCGCGGAGGAAGGCCTCCGGGGTGCGGTGGATCAGCGCGTCCTCCCCGGCCACCTCCCCGGCCACCAGGTACGGGATGCCGCAGGCGGCGTACGAGACCTCCCGGCCCCGCTCCAGCACGACGATCTCGAGGTCGGGATCGCCGCGGCGCGCCTCGGCCGCCGCGGACATGCCGGCTGCGTCGCCGCCGATGACGACGAGCGGGCCGACGCCGGACCCTCGGGGTCTAGGCCGTGGTGACGGGGTCGATCGCCGGCTGCACCGCGCGGCTGACCGTGACGGGCAGCAGGCGCACGAAGGCGTTGAGCTCGGCGGCGGGGGCGCCCTCGGCCAGACCGGTCACGAGGCGCTGCAGGACGGCCTCCTCGCGGGGCCCGAGCTCGGCGACGACGGGCGCCAGCGCGTCGGTCAGGCGCTGCGCGACATCGGGCTCGAGGACCTTGAACGCTTCGAGGAGGGGCGCGGGAATCTCATCAGCCATAACGGGCAGTATCGCACAGCAGACGGACACTGTGCCGTTGCAGACCGCCGAAACACGGCAGGGAACGGCGCGGCGGCCGCCAAGACAGGCCACCCGTCGAGGAGGCTGTCGTGGAACTGTGGATGGTGGGACTCGCGCTGGCGGCGCTGCTCGCGCTGGCGGCGCGCGACGTCGGGCGCCGTGGCGACGCCACCGCCGCGGGCCTCGCGGGGCTTCGCGCGGTCGGCGGCGCGGGCCTCGGCGCGATGGCCGTCCTCGCCCTGGCCGGGGGCAGCCCGATCGCCGCCGGCATCGCGGCCCTGGGCGCCGCGCCGCTGCTCGCCGGCCTCGCCGCCCCCGCCGTGCGCCGCGTCCGCGGCGCGCCCGCATGCGCCGCGCGCGGAGACCCGCGTCATCCCCGACCCGCGCTTCGCCGTGCCGGCCGAGGAGCGCCGCGCGGCCTGAGCGGGGCTACGTGCCGGCGACCGGGCGGCGGCCCGGGTCGCCGTGCTGGGGCCGCAACAGCCAGCGCTCGATGCGCTCGATGACCGGCTGATGTTGCAGGGAGGGGATGCTCCAGCCGACGGCGGCGGTGCGCCCGAGCGCCACCTGGACGAGCGCGATCGCCTCGTCGAGGTCGACCGGCGAGCTCGGCAGGCCCATCTCCTCCATCGGGGCGAACAGCTCGCGCCGCAGGCGCGGCTCGATCATGTCCGGCAGGAAGAAGGCGTCCTTCACGCCGCCCCCGAGCTGGTCGAGGTCGATCAGCACGACGAGCGGCGAGACCCGGCCGGCCTCCTTGGCGACCGTGATGACCACCTGCTGCTGGTCGGGCGCGTCGAGGGGCGAGGTGGCCCAGGCGCCCGCCGGGCGCGCCGTGGCGAGGCCGGCGACCGCGGGGATGCGCGGCGGGGGTCCCTGCGCCAGGCCGACGGCGGTCAGCCGGTCGCGGCCGGGCGGGCAGGATCGCGGCGAAGGCGCGGCACGCCTCGCGGCCCACGTCCCCGGCGTCGGAGAGCGCCGCCAGCAGGCCGCCGATCTCCTGCGGCGGGATCGCGCCGAGGATCTCCTCGACCATCGCCTCGACCAGGTAGGAGCGCCGCAGCCCGACGACCGCCCGCGCGACGCGCACGGGGCCGTCGTCGTCGTGCAGGCCCTCGCCGTCGTCGAGCAGGTCGCGCGCGCGCAGGAAGGCGGCCTGGGCGTCGAGGTCGTCGCCGATGTCCTCGAGGCACTCGGCCACCTCGGCGCGCTCGGGCGCCGACGCGTGGGCGAGGCCGGTCTCGACCCAGCGGCGCGCCCGCCGCTCGTCGCCGTGCCGGTAGGCGATGACCGCCGCCTCGTACCAGTCCTCGGGGTCGCCCTGCGCGAAGGCGGCCGTCAGCTGGTCGAGCGCCTGGTCGAAGCGGCCCGCGCGGGCCAGGATGCGCGCCAGCCGCCGGCGCGCGGCGGGGACGCGCTCGGGCACGTGGCGGCGCAGGACCGTCAGCAGGCGCCC
Source organism: uncultured Thermoleophilia bacterium (assembly GCA_963770865.1). Taxonomy (GTDB): domain Bacteria; phylum Actinomycetota; class Thermoleophilia; order Miltoncostaeales; family Miltoncostaeaceae; genus Miltoncostaea. Next base: position 270,021 of record CAVYRD010000012.1, on the reverse strand, counting down.
CTGGACCAGCGCCGCCTCGGCGGTGCGCTCGGCCGCGAGCAGGTCGGCGACGTCGGCCTCGAGGGCGTCGACCTCCTCCTCCGTGAGGCTCGCCCACGCGGTCCCGCGCGGTCCCGCCCAGCCGAGGTGGGTCTCGATGCCGGCCTCCGCGAGCACCTCGCCCAGCGGCCGCCCCGGGACGCGCAGGGCGCCGGGCGCCGCGGCGGCGACGCCGGCGCAGACCGTGCCCAGGTGGGTGATGGGCGGAGCGAGGCCCGGCTGCTCCGGGTGGTGGCGCTCCAGCAGACCGCCCACGGCGGCCACCAGCGCGGCCTCGTCGTCGGCGCGCGCCGCCGGGGGCGGCACGACCTCGGCCGACAGGCGCCGCAGCTCGGCGTCCTCCACCCGCACGACCACGGTGTCGCCCGCGCGGGCGCCCTCGGGCAGGCGGACGCCGGGGCCGACGCCGAGCATGCCGAGCACCGCGAGGTCCGGCTCGAGCTCGAGCTCGCCGGCCGCGGCCTCCTCCTCGCTCACGACCGTCGCGAGGGACACGCCGCCGAGCGCCTGGGCCACGCTCGCGAAGCGCCCGTCGGCGATCTGGAGCACGCGCGGGTCGTCGCGGATCGCCCGGCGGACGGCCGCGGCGGGGTCGCGGGAGCGGGTCGCGCCCGACGCCGCGAGCTGCGCGCCGAGCCGGTCGGCGTCGAGCGGACCGCCGGCGAGGAGGTCGAGCGCGGAGTCGGCGATGCGCCCCATGGGGTGAGGATAGCGGGGGTCGCGGTCGCGCCCCCGGGGCCCCCCTGGCATCATCCCGCCCGTGCCGCTCCCCGCCGACACGCCCGTGGGGGCGCCCTGATCGCGACGGTCCTCGGGCTCGGCTCGCTCTCGATCCTCGACAGCCTCTCGGCCCTCGCGGAGAGCGCCGCCGACTACGGCTACTGGGCGGTGCTGCTGGTCGTCGCGGGCGACGGGGTGTTCCCCGTGCTCCCCGGCGAGACGGCCATCGTGGCCGCCGCGGTGCTCGCCGCCGACGGCCACCTCAACCTGTTCCTGGTGATCCTGGCGGGCGCCGCCGGCGCCGTGATCGGCGACTCGTGCGCGTTCGCGCTGGGGCGCGCGGGCGGGGGGCCGATCAAGCGCGCGGTGGCCCGCTTCGCGGGCGCCGACCGGCTCGAGGCCGCGGAGCGGATGGTGCGCCGGCAGGGACCCGCCCTGGTCGTGGTGGGCCGCTTCCTGCCGGGCATCCGCATCGCGATCAACATGTCCTGCGGCGCCGGTCAGATGGACTACCGGCGCTTCATCGTCTTCGACGCGATCGGGGCGGCGCTGTGGTCCTCGCAGGCGGCGCTGCTCGGCTACTTCGCCGGCAAGGCTTTCGCCGACCAGCTCTGGGTGGCCTTCGTGGTGGCCTTCGGCGTGACCCTGCTCGTGGGCGGGTTCGTGACGATCAAGGAGCGCCGGCGCGTGGCCAGGGAGAACGCCGCGGCGGCGGCCGAGCGGTCCGGGGCCGGCGAGCCGGACGCCCCGCGTCCCGAAGCGTGAGAATCGATACGCAGAAGCGTCGCTGTGAGATTTTTGTTGGAGTGCACCCCACGGCTGGGAGCTTTCGTCAGGTTCTGGGCGGGCATGGTCGATGATGCTGGTTGCAGGCCCCAGGACGCGCGCCCACAATCGCCTCATGGCAGGGATGGTCGATGTCGATGCTCCGCCCCCCGTCGCACACCCGGGACCACCGCCCACCGTCGCCTCCGGAGGCCGCTGAGGTGGTCACGGCGTACGGCGGGCGGGCCGCGGAGCAAGGGCCCGCCGACGGCCGCGCGCCGACTGGCGCCGAGCCGGGGCGCCTGCTCTCGGTGTCCGCCGCGGCCCGCCTGCTGGGCGTCAGCTCCTCGTCGCTGAGGGCCTGGGCCGCCGCCGGCCGGGTGCCGCACGTGCGCACGCCGGGCGGCCACCGCCGCTTCGAGCTCGACGAGCTCGTGCGCTGGCTGGCCGAGCGGGGCGGCGCGCCGCCCGCGCCCCAGAACCGGATGCAGGAGCTGGTGCCGACGCGCCTCGAGGCGATGCCGGCGACCGCCACCGCGCTCGCGGAGGCCGAGGACGACGTGATCGCGGCCTTCGAGGAGGAACTGGGCCGCGCCCACCCCTCCGGCGCCGCGCGGCCGTCGTCCGCGCGGCATGCCCGCGTGGCCGGCGCGCTGGAGGCCCTCGCCGACGCGCTGGCGAGCGGCGACCTCGCGGCCTGCTACCGCGACGCCGAGTGGGAGGGCTTCCGCCACGGCGCCTCCGGCCAGGCCGGCGACGCACCGGTCACCGAGGCCCTCGCGCTGCGCCGCGCCGTGGACCGCGTGCTCGCCCCCACCCTCGCCGAGGACGCCCCGGGCCGTCGAGCCGTCGAGCGGTCCCTCGACCGCATGGCCGTGCGCGTCGCCGCCGGCTACGCGGACGGGGTGCGCTGCCGGCTGCGGTCGGCCCTCGAGTGACGCGGACCGCGTGGCGATGACGCGCACGAGCGGCCGGGCCCGCCGGCCCGAGGGCCCCTGGCTCTCGGTCTCCGCGGCGGCGCGCGCCCTGGGCGTGAGCCCGAGCACCCTGCGCCTGTGGGCCAGCGAGGGGCGCGTGCCCCACGTCCGCACGGCGGGCGGCCACCGGCGCTTCGACCCCGAGGCGCTGCGCCAGTGGCTGGCGCGTCAGCCCGCGCGCAGCGCGCGCCCGCCGCGCCAGGGCTCGATGCAGATCGGCGTCGCCCCCGACATCGCCGAGGTGCTGCGCGTCCGCGCGGACCTGGTGTCGGACGCCGTCGAGACCCTGGTCGAGGGGCCGGCCGAGGCCGCCTACCGACGGCTGCCGCCCGCCGAGCGCCGCGCGGTCGTGCGCGCGTGGGTCGACGCCCTGGCCGACGCATTCCAGAGCGGCAGCCTGGCGGACGCGCTGGAGCGCGCCGAGACCTACGGGCGCGGCCACGGCCTGGCCGGGTCGTCGGCCGAGGTGACCCTCGGCGGCAGCCTGGCGCTCGAGCGCGCGATGGACCGGGCCCTCGCGGCGCCGCCCGCCCCGCTGTCGGACGACCGCCGCCGCGAGGTGGTCGCCGCCATGAGCCAGCTCACCGTGCGGGTGGCGACCGCCTGGGCCGCCGCCGTCGCCGGCCGGGGGCGCTGAGGCCGGAAGCGCCTATCGCGGGACCGGGATCCGCACCCGGTCCAGCGTGACGCCGCGCGGGCTGACCGCGCGCACCGACACCCGGGCGGCGCTGGCGCTCACCGCCAGGAAGTGGTGGGAGAGCACGCACTCCTGGAGCCCGCGGGCCGGGCGCACGCACGGGTAGAGCGGCGCGCCTCCGCCGCCGGTGGTGACGTAGGTGACGCCGTCCACGCGCAGGCGCTCGTACATGTGGTTGTGGCCCTGCAGCACCAGCGCCACCCGGCCGCGCCGGAACAGCGGCGCCCAGAGGCGCTGCTCGGTCTGCGAGGGCGCGTGGAGGCCGGAGGTGTAGACGGGCTGGTGGACGGCCACGATGCGCACGGGCTGCGGGGCGTCGCGCAGCTGGCGCCGCAGGAAGGACGTCTGGGCGGGGTCGGACGGGTCGTTGCCGTCGAGCACGATCACCCGCAGCGGCCCCCGCGCGAAGGCGTAGTAGCGGCGGGTGGCGCCGAGCACGTCGGCGGTGGACGTGCCCGCGACATCGTGGTTGCCCCAGGCCGCGCGCCACGGGATGCCGAGGGCGCGCAGGCAGATCTCGGGGCGCAGGAAGTTGTCCGCCGTCGCGACGCCGTCCGGGCGGTAGAAGTTGTCGCCGGTCGTCAGCACGAAGGCCGCCGCCGGCCGCCGCGCCTCCGCGCACATGCGTCGGGTGACCGCGGCCTGGGCGGAGCCCCCGTAGCCCCAGTCGCCCTTGACGAGGAAGCGGACCGGCGCCGAGGCGCCGGCCACCGGCGCGGCGGTGGCCGGCGCCCCTCCGGCCACCGCCAGGGCGAGCGCGACGGCGCCCGCGAGCGCCCCGCGGAGGCTCACGCGTCCCCGGCGGGGCCCCCCGCGCCCTCGATGTCGCGGCGCAGCGCGTCGGCGCGGTCGCGCAGCCGCTGGCGGGCCGCGTCGAGGGCGGCCTGCGGGTCCTCGGGCAGCGGCGGGGGAGGCGCGGCGTAGGAGCCCTCCGGGTTCGGCGACGGCGCGGCCTCGGGCCGCGCGGGACGACGCCGGTGGCGCGCCAGGGCGATGCCCGCGCCGGCTCCGACGGCGCCCACCGCGCCCGCCGCCAACTTCGTCCACTTGCCCATCGCCACCACCTCGCGCCGGGGTCTCGGGGCATCCTAGTCGGCGCCCCGGCCGCTGCTATACTGCCGCGCCTGCCCGGGGCCCGGTGGCCCCGTAATGCCCGCGTGTCACAGAGCCTCCGGAGGTCCGGGATCGCCCCCTACGAGATCATGATCATCCTCAATCCCGACGCGGATGAGGAACAGCAGCAGGAGATCCTCGAGAGGGTCCAGCAGCTCATCACCTCCGGCGGCGGCGTGGTCGACCACGTCAACGACTGGGGCCGCAGGAAGATCACGTACCCGATGGAGAAGCGCCCCGACGGGCGCTACGTGGTCATCACCTGCACGGGCGAAGAGAGCTCGCTACCGGAGATCGACCGCGTCCTGTCCATCAACCGCGGCGTCGTGCTGCGGTCGATGTTCATCCGCCTGAACTCCGCGGCGGCCGAGCGCGCCCGCGCCACCGGCGCGCCCGCGCCGGTCGACACGCACCCCGAGGGCGAGCGGCCCCCGCGCGGCCGCGGCGCCGGCGGGCGCGGCGGCGGTCGCCGACCCCGCTAGGCGCGGATGCCGGCCGACCTCAACCGCGTCACCCTGGTGGGGCGCCTCACGCGCGATCCGGAGCTGCGCCACTCGGGCGGCGGCGACGCCATCTGCTCGATCCGCCTGGCGGTGTCCTCGCGCAGCCGCGATGAGACCGGCAACTGGGGCGACCGCAGCAACTACTTCGACGTGACGGTCTTCGGCCGCCAGGCCGAGACCGCCTCCACCTACCTGGCCAAGGGCCGGCGCATCGGCGTCGACGGGCGCCTGTCCTGGCGCGAGTGGCAGGCCCAGGACGGCACCAAGCGCCAGTCGGTCGAGGTGATCGCCAACGACATCTTCTTCCTGGACAGCCGGGGCGAGGGCGGCGAGGGCGGCGGCGGTGGCGGCTATCAGCAAGGCGCGGGCTGGAGCGGGCGCGACGCGTCCGGCGGCGGCGGTGGCGGCGGCGACCTCCCGGTCGACCGCAGCGACATGCAGCCGGCGAGCGCCCCCGCGGACGACGACGACATCCCCTTCTAGGCGAGGCGAGGCAGATGCAGGCGATCCTTCTGACTGAGGTCGAGGGGCTCGGCGAGGCCGGGACCGTCGTGACCGTGGCGCGCGGCTACATGCGCAACTACCTCCTGCCCCGCGGGCTGGCCGAGGCGGCGACCGCCGGCCGCATCGCCGAGGTGCAGCGCCGCGAGGAGCAGCGCCGCCAGGCCGAGGTCCGCGCGGAGGAGCAGTCGAAGGAGCTCGCCGAGCTGCTGGGCCGCACCATCCTCACCCTCAAAGCGAAGGCAGGCGACGATGGCCGCCTCTTCGGCTCGATCACGGCCGCCGACGTGGCGACCGCCATCGAGGAGGCGCGCGGCGTGCGTGTGGACCGCCGCCACATCTCGGTTGACCCCCCGATCCGCGCGGTGGGCACGTACTCCGTGCCGATCGAGCTGGCCCCGGGTCTGACGTGCGAGGTGAAGACCATCGTCAGTCCGCTGATCGACTGAGCTCCGTCAGCCCCACGGGGCCGAGGACCGCGTCCGTGTCCAGCGGCGTCGCGCCACCTCAGAACGCCGAAGCCGAGGCGATGCTTCTGGCCAGCCTCATGGAGGCCGGCTCGTTCGTCGCCGAGGCCCAGGGCATGGTCGACGAGGACGACTTCTACCGCGAGGGGCACCGCGCGGTGTTCCGGGCGATCGTCGACCTCTTCCAGGTCGGCGAGCCGGTCGAGCCGATCACCGTGCTCGAGCAGCTGACCAAGAACGGCGACCTCGACGCGGCCGGCGGCCGCAGCGCCGTGCTCGACCTCATGGACACGCCGTTCATCGCGGCGAGCTACAAGACCTACGCCGAGATGGTCCGCGACGCCGCCACCCAGCGGCGCCTGCTGCAGGTGGGCCAGCAGATCGAGCAGATGGTGGTCGCGCGCGAGGGTGAGACCGGCGGGATGCTGCAGGACGCCGAGACGCTCATCTACGGCCTCTCCCAGAAGGGCGTGCGCGGCGACTTCACCCGCGCCCACGAGCTGGTCATCAAGGGCATCGAGCGCCTCACGGCGGCCGAGGAGAGCGGCGGCCAGGTGGTCGGCGTCGGCACCGGGTTCATCGACCTCGACCGCGTGGTCGGCGGCCTGCAGGCCGGGAACATGATCGTCGTCGCGGCCCGCCCGAGCATGGGCAAGACCGCCCTGGCCCTCGGCATCGCCGAGCATGCCGCGCTGGTGCAGAACCTGTCGGTCGCGGTCTTCAGCCTGGAGATGAGCGGCGACGAGCTGATCCAGCGCCTGCTGTCGTTGACCGCCGTCGTGGACGCCGGGCGGATCCGCGCCGGGCGGCTCGCGCCGGAGGACTGGTCGCGCATCGGCCGCGCCGCCGACCGCCTGTCCGCGGCGCGCCTCTACATCGACGACTCCGAGGGCGTGACCGTCGGCGAGATGCGCACCAAGACCCGCCGCCTGAAGAGCCGGGACGGCCTCGACCTGCTGGTCGTGGACTACATCCAGCTCATGGAGGGCAACCGCGGCCGCAAGGACGAGAACCGGGTCCAGGAGATCTCCAGCATCTCGCGGAGCCTGAAGATGCTCGCGCGCGACCTCGAGGTGCCGATCATCTGCGTCTCGCAGCTCAACCGTTCGCCTGACGCCCGCAACGACAAGCGGCCGATGCTGTCGGACCTGCGCGAGTCGGGCGCGATCGAGCAGGACGCCGACCTCGTCCTGATGATCTACCGCGACGACTACTACAACCCCGAGACCTCGGAGGAGAAGGGCGTGGCCGAGGTGCTCGTGGCCAAGAACCGCCACGGGCCCACCGACCGCGTGAAGCTGACGTTCCGCGGCTCGTACGCCAAGTTCGACAACCTCGCCAGAGAGGGCTCGTAGACAAATTGCCGGCGACAGTGGTGATCGGCGCCCAATGGGGCGATGAGGGCAAGGGCAAGGTCGTGGACCTGCTCGCCGAGCGCAGCGACGTGGTCGCGCGCTACCAGGGCGGCAACAACGCGGGCCACACGATCGTGGCCGGCGACGAGGTCTACAAGCTCAACCTGGTGCCCAGCGGCATCCTCTACCCCGGCACGCTGTGCGTGATCGGCAACGGCACGGTGGTCGACCCCGGCCACCTCTGCCGCGAGATCGACGGCCTGGAGGAGCGCGGCGTGTCGCTCGACACGCTGCGCCTGAGCGGCAACGCGCACCTGATCATGCCGTACCACGTGATGCTCGACGGGGCGGCCGAGATGCGCCTCGGCAAGTTCTCGATCGGCACCACGCGTCGTGGCATCGGCCCCTGCTACGAGGACAAGGCCGCCCGCGTGGGCATCCGCGCGCAGGACCTGCTCGACCCGAAGATCCTCGTGCGCAAGCTGGAGATCGCGCTCGAGGCCAAGAACGAGATCCTCGAGAAGCTCTACGAGATGCCGCGCCTGGAGCCCGAGGCCGTCGCGACCGACCTGCTCGCCCACGCCGAGCGCCTGCGCCCGTTCATCGCCGACACCGCCCTGATCATCGACGCGTCGCTGCGCGAGGGGAAGACCGTGCTGTTCGAGGGAGCGCAGGGGACGATGCTCGACATCGACCACGGCACCTATCCCTTCGTGACCTCCTCGAACCCGATCGCCGGCGCGGCGTGCACCGGCACCGGCATCGGCCCGACGCGCATCGACCGGGTGCTCGGCGTCAGCAAGGCCTACGTGACGCGGGTCGGCGAGGGGCCCTTCCCGAGCGAGCTGGACGACGCCGACGGGCGGCGCATGCTCGAGCGCGGCAACGAGTTCGGCACCACCACCGGCCGCCAGCGCCGCTGCGGCTGGCTCGACCTGGTGGCCCTGCGCTACGCGGTGCGCCTGTCGGGCATGACCCAGCTCGCGCTCACCAAGCTCGACGTGCTCTCGGGCTTCGACGCCGTGAAGCTCTGCGCCGCCTACCGCGATCGCGAGGGCAACCGCCTCACCGACTTCCCGTACCACCAGACCGTGTTCCACGGGTGCACGCCCGAGCTCGAGGAGATGCCGGGCTGGCAGGAGGACCTCTCGGAGGCGCGCACACTCGAGGATCTGCCGCCCGCGGCCCGCGACTACGTTGACGCCATCGCCGCCGCCGCGGAGGTGCCGATCACGCTGATCGGGACCGGGCAGGGCCGCCACCAGGTCATCGACCAGGTGGAGATCTAGCCGGAGTCAGGCGGGAGCGGCCTTGGGGGCGATCTCCTCGACGGCCGGGACCGGCGCGGGCGAGGCGGCGTCGGGCGCCGGGGCGGCCGCCGGCGCGGGCTCGGCCGGGACCGGTGGCTCGGGCTGCGGGTCGGGCGCCGCGACGGGCTTCGGCAGGGAGGGCGGGGACGCCGGGGCCGGCTCGGCCACGGTGATCTCGGCGCGGACCGTCGCGATCGGCTCCGGGGCGGGGCCGACGCCGGCCTCGGCCGTGACCTCCACGGGCGTGGTCGTGTCGCGGGTGCCCGGCGCGGGATCGGCCGGGACGGCGGGATCGGCCGGGACGGCGGGATCGACGACGACCGGCGGAAGCGGCGTGCCGGGGCGCCGGCAGAGGGTGACCACCACGGTGCCGTCGCGGCCGACCGAGATGACCACCGGCTCCCAGCCGGTGGGACACGTCGTGGTGCCGTCCTCGGAGGGCAGCGGGTCGACCTGGTCGGGCGGGTCCGTCGGCGGCGGGTCCGTCGGCGGGGGCGGGTCGATGACCGGAGGCGGGTCCACGGGCGGCGGGTCCACGGGCGGCGGGTTCGACCGGGGGCGGATCGACCACGGGCGGCGGGTCGACCGGGGGAGGATCGACGACCGGGGGCGGATCGGCGGGGGGCGGTGGATCGACCGGCGGGATGACGACCGGCGGGGGGTCCACGGGCGGGGTCACGACCGGGGGCGGGTCGGTCGGCGGCTGCTCGGCGGGCTGCTGCTCGGACGGATCGACCACGGGGGGCGCCGGGTCGGGGGCCGGGGCGGCGGGGTCGCCGGCGGCGGCCACGGGCGGCATCACGGGATCGACGGCGGGCGCCGGGTCGGCCGGCGGCGCGGCGACGGGCGCCGGATCGGCCGGCGCGGGGGCCGCGGGGGGCGTCACGGGGGCCGGGCCGCCGCCCCGCGACGGCGTGCCGGGGGTGGTGCCCCCCGTCCCCGCGGGGCCGGCGCCGGGCGGCGTGGCCGTGCCCGCCCCCGCACCCGTCCCGTAGGAGGTGGGGGTGTACGCGGCCGAGGTGCCGGGGATCGGGTCGGGCTTGGCGCCCACGCCCGGCGCGGCCGCCGGCGCGGCGGAGACGCCGCGGCCCGCGGAGGACGGCGCCCCGGCCGGCGGCGAGGACGCGTCGGCGGCCGGCTCCGGCGGAGACGAGGCGAAGGGCCCGACGCCCGCCACCGTGACGGCGACGGTGGCGACGACCCCGACGGCCACCGCCCCGGCGGCGGCGATGCCCCCGATCGCCACGGCGCCCATGCCCGCGGCCGCGCCGGCGCCCACCGCGGCGCCGCCGCCGGCGCCAGCGCCCGCGCCGCCCCCCGCCGAGCCGCTCCCGCCCTGCGCGCCCGCCCCGACGCCGGCGGCCGCCCCGAGGACTCCGGCCGCCGCGCCGGCGGGCCGCCCGCCGCCCGCGAGCACGTCGTGCAGGATGCGCTCGGCGGCGACGGCGGGGAGCACCGGCAGCCAGGCGCCCAGCCGGCGGCGGCGCTCGTCCTGCTCGGCCGCGAACGCGGCGCAGCCCTCGCAGGCCCGCAGGTGGGCCGTGATCGTGCGGGCGCGGAGCGCCCGGCGGTCGCCGTCGGCGATCGTGCGGCGCACGTCGTGGCAGGCCTGCTCGCGCCCGAGGCCGAAGGCGGCGAGCGACACGCGGGCCTCGTGCAGCAGCCGGCGGGCGTCGGCGGCCGTCGTGCCGAGCGCCTGGCCGACAGCGGCGTGCGAGAGGCCGTTCATCTCGTGCAGCACCAGGGCGGAGCGCTGGCGCACCGGCAGCGCGGCGATGTCCGCGTTCAGCTCGCGGATGCGCTCGCGCATCTCCACCCGCTCGTGGGCCGAGCCGGTCGGCGGCTCCACGTCGTCGGGCAGGGCGTCGTGCGGCGGCCGGGAGCGCATCAGGTTGACGCACTCGTTGTGGGCGATGCGGAACAGCCACGGCCGCACGGCCAGTCGCGGGCGCGCCCCGCGCGACATCGCGCGGTAGGCGGCGAGCATCGTCAGCTGGAGGGCCTCCTCGGCGTCCTGGGCGTGCCGCAGCAGCGCCACGCAGTAGCGGAAGAGCTCCCCGCGATGGCGCTCGTAGAGCACCTCGAAGGCCCGCTCGTCGCCGCCGGCCACCAGCTCCGCGAGCGCGGCGTCACCGAGGAACGCGATCGACCGCAGCCCAGGACGGAGCTCCGGGACGCTCGAACCGGCGGGGATCGACGTGGTCAGCGGGGCCTCCGGGCGGATCAGGGGGCTCGCTTATAACCCACCGGCGGAACGGGGGTCGAACGTCAGCCTGCGAGAAGCTCGGAAAAGCTCATGCGCCCGCGCGAAGACCCCCCGGACGGCCCGGCGGACGGCCGGGTGAAGCTGGCCGTCGGTTCAGGCCGCGGGGATCAGGCGCAGCGGCGCGAGGCGGCGCGGCGCGGGCGCCTCGGCGCCGAGCGCGCGCGCCAGCGCGGCCACGGCCCAGGGGGCGAACTGGCGGCCGGCCTCGCGGGCGCACTCCTCGAGGGCGGCGGCCGTCGAGAGCGCGGGGCGCGACCAGGAGCGGCTGGTCATCGCGTCCCAGGCGTCGGCCAGGCTGAGGATGGCGGCGCCCTCGGGGATCTCCCCGGCGGCGAGGCGGTCGGGGTAGCCGCGGCCGTCCCAGCGCTCGTGATGGTGGCGGATCCAGCCCACCTGGCGCGGCGAGAGGACGGTGGCGGCGATCTGGGCGCCGATGGCGGCGTGGGTCTTCACGATCTCGTACTCGTCCGCCGTCAGCGTGCCGGGCGTCAGGAGGATCGCGGCGGGCAGGCACACCTTGCCGATGTCGTGGATCGCGCCGGCCTCCTGCATGCGCCCCACCGAGCGGCGCCCCCAGCCGACCTCGCGGGCGATGCGCCCGGCGAGTTCGGACACCCGGTCCGAGTGCCCCGCGGTGGCCGGGTCGCGGGCGTCGATCGCCCGCGCGACGCGGCGCATGGTGATCGCGCCCTGCCACAGCACGAGGTCGTGGCGGGCGTCGGTGGAGTCGGTGGTGGGGAACCAGTCGATCACGTTGACGGGTAAGACCGGTCACGACCCCAAAACGTCGGATCTACTTTTCGAAAACAATTGCCAGCGGGCCGGCGGGGCTCAGGAGGCGTCGCCGCCCGGATCCGAGGAGGGATCCGCGAGCAGGGCGCGGGGTGGCCTCGAGCGACTGCCCGGCCCCTGACGCCGAACGTCTCTAGGATCACGGTCGTGGGCGTGATCGACGACCTCCTCGCCAACAACCGGGCGTTCGCGGAGTGCTTCGACATCCGCGAGCACATCGACATCCGCCCGTCGAAGCGCCTCGCGGTGGTCGCGTGCATGGACTCGCGGCTCGACGTGTTCCTGGCGCTCGGCCTGAGCCAGGGCGAGGCGCACGTGCTGCGCAACGCCGGCGGGGTGATCACCGACGACGTGATCCGGTCCCTGGCCGTGTCGCAGATGCGGCTCGGCACGCGGGAGATCCTCCTCATCCACCACACCGACTGCGGGATGGAAAAGGTCACCGACGACGGCTTCCGCGCGGAGCTCCAGGGCCTCAGCGGGATGGCGCCGAGCTTCGCGATCGAGTCGTTCACCGACGTGGACGAGAACGTGCGCCAGTCGATCCGGCGCATCCGCACCTCGCCCTTCATCCCCCATCGCGAGTCGGTCCGGGGCTTCGTCTACGACGTGGACACCGGCGCGCTCCGGGAGCCCACCCCGCCGGACTGAGTCAGGTCGACAGCAGCGCCGCCAGGGCGATCACCCAGATCGCCACGATGGCGATCGCCGCGATCCACCCGCCCGAGAGGGCGACGCCCACCACCGCGGTGGCGAGCGCGGCGCCGCCGAGGACGACCCACATCGCCCACCGGGTCTCGCGCTCCTCGCGACGCGCGAAGTCGGCCACCGGGGGCTCGCGCGGCGTGAGCGCCGTCCCGCCGCCGGACGACTCGATGTAGTGGTCGAGCGCCCGCATCACCTCGGCCGCTGCGTGGTCGCGGTCGGGCGCGTCGGGCAGCCTGGAGAGCGCCTCGACGAGGAGGGCGCGCTGGGCCTCGCGGTCGGAGCGGCTCGCGGGTCGCTGAGGATTCACCATCGTGCGGAAAGAGTAGAGCGCGCGCCGAGAATCCGGGGGCGGGGTGTGCGAGAGTGCCCGCGTGGATCGCACGGTGCTGGTCGTCGGAGGCGGTGGGCGCGAGCACGCGCTCGTGAGGGCGCTCAAGCGCTCCCCCCAGCGACCGCGGATCTACTGCGCCGGGGGCAACGTGGGCATCGCCCAGGACGCCGAGCTGATCCCCCTGAGCATCGACGACGTGGGCGGGGTCGCCGCGCTGGCCGCGGCCTACCGGGCGGACCTGGTGGTCGTGGGCCCCGAGGCCCCCCTGGTGGCGGGCGTCTGCGACGCGCTGCGGGCCATGGGCGTGCGCGCCTTCGGGCCGTCGGCGGCCGCGGCGCGCCTGGAGGGCAGCAAGGCCTTCGCCAAGGAGGTCATGGCCGCCGCGGGCGTTCCGACCGCCCGGGCCCACACGGTCACCGACGTCGCGGCCGGCATGGCCGCCGTCGCCGACCTCGGCCTGCCGGTGGCGATCAAGGCCGACGGCCTGGCCGCGGGCAAGGGCGTGATGGTCGTGTCCACCGAGGACGAGGCCCGCGAGGCGCTGGAGCTCTGCCTGGAGCGGGCGGCCTTCGGCGAGGCGGGGCGCGTGGTCGTGGTGGAGGAGGGGATGACCGGGCCCGAGGTCTCGCTGCTGGCGATCACCGACGGGAAGGCCGTCGCCCGCTTCCCCGCCGCCCGCGACTACAAGCCGATCGGCGAGGGCAACACCGGCCCCAACACCGGCGGCATGGGCTCGGTGTCGCCGGTCCCGGACATCCCCGACGCCCTGGCCGACGAGCTGATCGACTCCGTCCACCGGCCGGTGGTGGCCGAGATGGCCCGCCGCGGCGTCCCGTTCCAGGGCGTCCTCTACGCCGGGCTGATGATGACGCCCGACGGCCCGCGGGTGCTGGAGTTCAACACGCGCTTCGGCGACCCGGAGACCCAGGCGCTGCTGCCGCGGCTCGACGAGGACCTGCTGGCCCTGCTCACCGCGGCGGCCGACGGCACGCTGGAGGACCGGCCCGTGGTTGTGAACGACGGGGCCGCCGTCGCGGTCGTGCTCGCCGCCAGCGGCTACCCGGGCACGCCGCGCCAGGGCGACGTCATCCAGGGGCTCGAGGCCGCCGCCGCGACGGGCGCCGAGGTGTACCACGCGGGCACGGCGCCCGGGCCGGACGGCACCATCGTCACGGCCGGCGGGCGCGTGCTGGCGGTGAGCGCCCGCGGCGACAGCGTCGCCGACGCCCGCGCCAAGGCCTACGCCGCAGCCGAGCTGATCACGTTCGAGGGCCGCCAGATGCGCGGCGACATCGCATCGGGGATGGAGACCGCGTGATCCCGCGCTACTCCCGCGCCGCCATGGCGGCGCTCTGGACCGAGGAGGCCAAGCTCGGCCGCTGGCTCGAGGTGGAGCTGGCCGTCTGCCGCGCCTGGGCCGCGAAGGGCGTCATCCCGGCCGAGGACCTCGCCGCCATCGAGGCCGGCGCCGGCTTCTCGGTGGAGCGCACCCAGGAGCTGGAGAGGGTCACCAACCACGACGTGGTGGCCTTCCTCACCGACGTCAACGAGCGGGTGGGGCCGGCCTCGCGCTGGATCCACTACGGCATGACCTCGAGCGACGTCCTCGACACCGGCCTCGCCCTGGCCATCCAGCGCTCCGGCGGGCTGCTGCTGGCCGAGCAGGCCGCGCTCACGGCGACGCTGCGCGACCTGGCGCTGCGCCACGCCGACACCCTCTGCGTGGGGCGCACCCACGGCATCCACGCCGAGCCGACGACCTTCGGGCTGAAGCTGGCCAACCACGCGATGGAGAGCCGCCGCAACGAGGAGCGCCTGGCCGAGGCGATCCGCGGCGCCTCGGTGGGCAAGCTGTCGGGCGCCGTCGGCACCTACGCGATGCTCGACCCGGCGATCGAGGCGGACGTCCTCGCCGAGCTCGGCATCGCCGGCGAGCCGGTCGCCACCCAGGTGGTCGCCCGCGACCGCCACGCGCAGCTGGTCTGCACGATGGCCGTCGCCGCCAGCAGCCTCGACCGCCTGGCCACCGAGCTGCGCCACCTGCAGCGCACCGAGCTGCGCGAGGCCGAGGAGGCCTTCACCGCGGGGCAGAAGGGGTCGTCCGCGATGCCCCACAAGCGCAACCCGATCACCGCGGAGCGCATCTCCGGCATCGCCCGCGTCGTGCGCGGCCACGCCGTGGCGGCCATGGAGGACGTCGCCCTCTGGCACGAGCGGGACATCTCCCACTCGTCGGTCGAGCGGATCATCCTCCCCGACGCCTTCCTGGCGCTCGACTACATGCTCCACAAGAGCCGCACCCTGATGGAGGGGCTGGTCGTGAGCCCCGAGCGCATGGTCGCGGTGCTCGAGAGCTCCCACGGGCTGGTCTTCTCCCAGCGCGTGCTGCTCGGCCTCGTGGAGCGCGGGCTCACGCGCGAGCAGGCCTACGCGCTGGTGCAGCGCAACGCGATGGCCGCCTGGGACGGGGGCCGGCGCCTCGGCGACCTTCTGGCGGCCGACCCGGAGGTCACCGCGGTCATCTCCACGGACGACCTCGAGGCCCTGCTCGACCCGACGTGGTACACCCGGCACGTGCCCGAGGTGATGGAGAGGGTGGCCGCGCTATGAAGGTCCACCGCGACAGAGCCGGTTCCCGCCCGCACGCTGCAAATCATCGCGAATGCGGCGTCCTCGGTCGGGGCAATGCCCTCAGGCATTGCACCCTCCCTGCGTCCTTGCCTCGCGGGATCTTCGCGGCGGATCGGACCCCGGTCGTCGCGGAGGACCTTCATTGACGGCCCTGGGCGCCGTCACGGACTACCCGATCATCCTCGAGGGCAAGGTGCGCCAGGTGCGGGAGGTGGACGCCGGCCGCCTGCTGATCGTGGCGACCGACCGGATCTCGGCCTACGACTGGATCATGCCGACGCCGATCCCGGACAAGGGCCGCATCCTCACGGCGCTGTCGGCGTTCTGGTTCGCCCGCACGGCGGACATCGTCCCCAACCACCTGATCGAGCTGGTGGGCGACCGCGCGATGCTGGTGCGGCGCCTGCGGATGCTCCCGATCGAGTGCGTCGCGCGGGGCTACCTCGTGGGCTCCGGCTGGAGGGACTACCGGGAGACCGGCGCGGTCTGCGGCCATCCGCTGCCGTCCGGCCTGCGCCAGGCCGACCGGCTGCCGGAGCCGATCTTCACGCCGGCGACCAAGGCCACCGAGGGCCACGACGTCAACATCACGCGCGAGCAGGCGGCCGGGATGGTCGGCGCCGGGACGCTGGCCGAGGCCGAGCGCATCACGCTGGCGCTCTACGCCCGCGCCGCCGGGCGCTGCGCGGCCGCCGGGATCATCCTGGCGGACACCAAGTTCGAGCTCGGGTTCGACGCCGGCGGGGTGCTGACCCTGGGCGACGAGGCCGTGACGCCCGACTCGTCGCGCCTGTGGCCGGCGGACCGGTGGGAGCCGGGGGCCAGCCCCCCGTCGTTCGACAAGCAGTACCTGCGCGACTGGCTCGACGCGATCGGATGGGACCACTCCTCCCCGCCGCCCGAGCTCCCGCCCGAGGTCGTGGAGGGCACGCGGTCCCGGTACATCGAGGCGCTCGAGAGGATCACGGAGGTGGACGGGTGACGCAGGTGATCGTGACCGTGATGCCCAAGCAGGGCGTCCTGGACCCGCAGGGGCAGGCCGTGGCCGGCGCCCTGGGCCAGCTCGGCTTCGCCGGGGTGGGCGAGGTGCGCATCGGCAAGCGGATCGAGCTGGAGGTCGCGGGCGACGACCCCGCCGGCCAGGCGCGGGAGATGTGCGAGCAGCTGCTGGCCAACGCGCTGATCGAGGACTACTCGGTGGAGGTCGCGTGACGACGGTCGCCGTCCTGCGCTTCCCCGGATCGCTCGACCACGACAGCGCCGCGCGGGCCGTCGAGGGCCTCGGCGGCGTGCCCGTCGAGGCCTGGCACGCCGACGCGGAGCTTCCCGCCGGCACGGACGCCGTGCTGCTGCCGGGCGGCTTCAGCTACGGCGACCACCTGCGCTGCGGAGCCATCGCGAGCCGGGCGCCGATCATGGCGGCGGTGCGCCGCCACGCCGCGGCCGGCGGCCGCGTGGTGGGGATCTGCAACGGCTTCCAGGTGCTCTGCGAGGCGGGCCTCCTGCCCGGGGCGCTGCGGCGCAACGCGACGCTCTCGTTCGTCTGCCGCCAGATGGAGCTCGAGGTGGCCGACCCGGGGACGCCCTGGACGTCGGGCCTGGAGCCCGGCGCGGTGATCTCGATCCCGATCAAGAACAACGAGGGCGCCTGGTACGGCGACCCGTCGACGGCCCGGGTGGTGCTGCGCTACCGCGACAACCTGCTCGGCTCGACCGACGCGGTGGCCGGCGTGGCGAACGCGGAGGGCAACGTGATGGGCCTGATGCCGCACCCCGAGGAGGCCTGCGACCCGCTGCTCGGCTCCACCGACGGGCGCCTCGTGCTGGCCGGGCTCGTCGCATGAGCGAGGTCCCGCTCCACCGCCAGCTCGGCCTCACCGACGACGAGGCCGCCCGCATCCCCGAGCTCCTCGGCCGCGAGCCCACCGGCCCCGAGCTCGTCATGTTCAGCCTGATGTGGAGCGAGCACTGCTCCTACAAGCACTCGAAGCCCCTGCTGCGCGGCTTCCCGGTCACCGGCCCGCGCGTGCTGCAGGGCCCCGGCGAGAATGCGGGCGTCGTCGACGTGGGCGACGGCATCGCGGTGGCGCTGAAGATCGAGAGCCACAACCACCCCTCGGCCGTCGAGCCCTTCGAGGGCGCGGCCACCGGCGTCGGCGGCATCGTGCGCGACATCATCGCGATGGGCGCCCGGCCGATCGCCCTGCTCGACTCGCTGCGCTTCGGCGAGCTGACCAGCGCCCGCAGCCGCCACCTCTTCACGCGCTCGGTGGCCGGCATCGGCCACTACGGCAATTGCATCGGGATCCCGACGGTCGGCGGCGAGGTGTCGTTCGACGACCGCTACGAGGAGTCGTGCCTGGTCAACGCCATGTGCGTCGGCGTCCTCAGCCCGGACGAGTTGCTGCGCGCGGCCGCCCAGGGCCCCGGCAACGCCCTGGTGCTGTTCGGCAACCGGACCGGCGCCGACGGCATCGGCGGCGCGAGCGTCCTGGCCTCGGCCGAGCTCGACGACGAGGACAAGCGCCCGTCGGTGCAGGTCAGCGACCCGTTCACCGAGCGCAAGCTGATGGACTGCTGCCGCGACCTCGGCGCGCGCGGGCTGCTCGTGGCCCTGCAGGACCTGGGCGCCGCCGGCCTCACCAGCGCGGCGAGCGAGATGGCCTCCAAGGGCGGCGTCGGGCTCGACATCGACCTCGACCTGGTGCCCCTGCGCGAGCAACTGCAGCCCGCCGAGATCCTGGTCTCCGAGAGCCAGGAGCGGATGCTGGCGGTCGTGCTCGCCGAGCGCCTCGAGGAGATGATCGCCGTCTGCCGGCGCTGGGACCTCGACGCGACGGCCATCGGCACGGTCACCGAGGGCGCCAACCTGGTGGCCCGCAGCCGCGGCGAGGTGGTCGTCGACCTGCCCGCCCGCCTGCTCGCCGACGACGCCCCGGTGTACGAGGTGCCGCGCACCCCGGCGCCGGCGCCGCAGCCGCTCGACCTCTCCCGCGTGCCGGAGCCGGACGACCTGGCCGCGGCCTGGGAGGCGCTGCTCGCGCACCCCAACGTCGCCAGCCGCCGCTGGATCTACGAGCGCTACGACCACCTTGTGGGCGCCAACACGATCCGCCGCCCCGGTGGCGACGCGGCCGTGGTGCGCCTGCCCGACTCGGACAAGGCCATCGCCCTCACCACGGACTGCGCCGAGCGCTGGTGCGAGATCGACCCGCGCAACGGTGGCCGGGCCAGCGTGCTGGAGGCCGCGCGCAACCTGGCGTGCGTCGGCGCCCGGCCGATCGCGGCCACCGACTGCCTCAACTTCCCCAACCCGGAGAAGGGCTCCACGGGCTGGCGGCTGGCCGAGGCGATCGGCGGGATGTCCGACGCGCTGTCAGCCCTTCAGGTGCCGGTCGTGTCGGGGAACGTGTCCCTCTACAATGAGAGCGCGACGCGCTCGATCCTTCCGACGCCGGTGGTGGGGATGATGGGCCTGCTGGAGCGCGCCGACGCCAGTGTCGGCCACGCCTTCTCCCGCCCGGGGGACGCCGTCCTGCTGGTGGGCGATGATGGCGTCCTGGACGCGAGCGAGTACGCCGGACTGCCCGGAGGGGCCCTGCCCGACATCGATGTCAGCCGTGAGGTGGCCGCGATCGAACTGGTTCTGAGAGCGGCCGAGGAGGGCCTCGTGCGCAGCGCGCACGACGTCTCCGGCGGCGGCCTGGCGGTCGCGCTCGCCGAGTGCGCGATGGCGGGCGGCGTGGGGGCGACGGTCCAGCTCGGCCCCGGCCGCCGCGACGACGAGGTGATGTTCGGCGAGGGCGGCGGGCGGATGCTCGTCACCGTCGCGCCGGAGGACGCGGAGCGGTTCTTCGCGCTGGGGATGGAGGGCGAGCCGGTGCGGATCCAGCGCCTCGGCGAGACGGGCGGCGACGCCGTCGTGATGAGGATCGCCGAGGACGTCGTGTCGCTCCCCATCGACCGGGCCCGCGCCGCATACGAGCGCGGGCTGCCGGAGGCCCTCGCGTGAGCGACGCGCCGCGCGCCACCGCCATCGACGACGACCGCCCGCACGAGGAGTGCGGGGTCTTCGGCATCGTCGCCCCCGGGCGCGAGGTCTCGCGCCTGTCCTTCTACGCCCTCCACGCGCTCCAGCACCGCGGCCAGGAGAGCGCCGGCATCGCGGTGAGCGACTCGGGCCAGATCACGGTGCAGCGCGACCTCGGCCTGGTGTCGGCCGTCTTCGACGAGCCCTCGCTGCGCGGCCTCACCGGCGGCGCGGCCATCGGCCACGTGCGCTACTCGACCACCGGCGCCAACAAGTGGGACAACGCCCAGCCGGTGACCCACACGCGCGGCGACGGGATGGTGGCCCTCGGCCACAACGGCAACCTCACCAACACCGGCGCGCTGCGCACCGAGATGGAGAACGCCGGCGTCAACCTGCGCGCGAGCACCGACTCGGAGATCATCGCCGCGATGCTCGCCATCGAGGAGGGGAGCCTCCTCGCGGCCGCCTGCAGCGTGATGCCGCACCTGGTGGGCGCGTACTCGGTGGTCGCGATGTCCGGCACCGAGCTGGTCGCCTTCCGCGACCCCCACGGCGTGCGCCCGCTGGTGATCGGCAAGGTGGACGACGACGGCTGGTGCGTCGCCTCGGAGACCTGCGCGCTCGACCAGATCGGCGCGGAGTTCGTGCGCGACGTGAACCCCGGCGAGGCCGTGCGCCTCACGGCGGATGGCGTGAAGAGCCGCCAGGCGATGCCGTCCAAGGGCGGGCGGCTGTGCGTGTTCGAGCACATCTACTTCGCGCGCCCGGACAGCCAGATGGACGGCGAGACCGTGTGGCAGTCGCGCCAGGCGATGGGCCGGGAGCTGGCCCGCGAGAGCCCGGCGGAGGCCGACCTCGTCGTCGGCCTGCCCGACAGCGGCACCCCGGCGGCCATCGGCTTCGCCCAGGAGTCGGGCATCCCCTACGCCGAGGCCGTGGTGCGCAACCGCTACGTCGGCCGCAGCTTCATCCAGCCCGACCAGTCGCTGCGCCAGCACGGCATCCGCCTGAAGTTCAACCCGCTGCCGGCCGTGATCCGGGGCAAGCGCCTGGTGGTGGTCAACGACTCGATCGTCCGCGGCAACACCACCCGGCAGATCGTGGCGATGCTGCTCGATGCGGGCGCCGTCGAGGTGCACATGCGCATCTCGAGCCCGCCGATCCTGTGGCCCTGCTACTACGGCATCGACATGGCCGACCGCACCGAGCTGGTGGCGGCGGGCCGCACGGTGGACGAGATCGCCGCGCTGACCGGCGCGGACTCGCTCGCCTACCTCTCCCTGGAGGCCCTGCAGGCCGCGCTGGGGCGCCCGGCGGGGCAGTTCTGCCGTGCGTGCTTCACCGGCGAGTACCCGATCCCGATCCCGGACTCCTCGCTGAAGATGAGGTTCGAGCCCGTCGCACCCGCGCCCGCCGGCGTCTGACCCCGTGACGGACGGGTCGCTCTCCTACCGCGACGCCGGCGTCAACCTCGACGCCGCGCGCCGGCACACCGAGACCATCTCCTCGATGATCGCCGGCGGCCAGACGGGCTTCGCCGCGGCCCACCCGATCCCGCCGGGGATGCGCGAGCCGATGCTCGTCACCTGCACCGACGGCGTGGGCACCAAGCTGCTCTTGGCCCAGGAGCTCGGGCGCATCGAGGGCCTCGGCCAGGACCTCGTGGCGATGTGCGTCAACGACCTCGTCTGCACCGGCGCGACGCCGCTCACCTTCCTCGACTACCTGGCCGTGGGACGGCTCGACCCGGGCGAGGCGGCCGTGCTGGTGCGCTCGATCGCCGACGCCTGCGCCGCCGTCGGCTGCGCGCTGGCGGGCGGCGAGACGGCGGAGATGCCGGGGCTCTATGCGCCGGGCCACTTCGACCTGGCGGGCTTCGCCTGCGGCGTGGTGGAGCGGTCGGAGATGCTGGGCGGGCATCGCGTGCGCGAGGGGGACGCGATCGTGGGCGTCCCCTCCTCGGGCGTCCACTCCAACGGCTACTCGCTGGTGCGCGCGCTGATCGCGGCCGGCGCGCTCGCGCCCGACCCGGACCTGCTGCTGGCCCCGACCCGGCTCTACGTGCGCGAGATGGAGCGCCTGGCCGCGGCCGGCGTCGCCGTGCGCTCGGCGGCCCACATCACCGGCGGCGGCATCCCCGAGAACCTGCCGCGGGCCCTGCCGGCCGGCATGCGGGCCGTGCTCGACCCCGGCTCCTGGGAGCGCGGCGCGGCCATCGACGCCGTGCTGGCGAGCGGCCGCGTCGCCGAGGACGACGCCTGGGACACGTTCAACATGGGCCTCGGGTTCTGCGTGGTGGTCAACCCCGCCGAGGCCGGCGCGGCGATCGCGGCGATCGGCGACGGGCGCCTGGTGGGGCACGTCGAGGCAGGGCCCGCGGGGGTCGTCCGTGGCTGAGCCCGCCGCGCCGCTGCGCGTGGTGGTGCTGGTCTCGGGCAGCGGGAGCAACCTGCAGAGCCTGATCGACTCGGTCCACCGCCCCGGCGGGGATATCGAGATCGTGCTGGTCGTGAGCTCGAAGGACGGGGTCCCGGCGCTCGGGCGCGCCGAGCGCGCCGGCATCCCGACCCGCGTCGTGGCCCTCGCCGGGCGCGAGCGCGAGGAGCGCGACCGCGAGCTGGCCGCCGTGGTGGAGGAGGCGCGGCCCGGGCTGGTGGTGCTGGCCGGCTGGATGAGCATCCTCACCGGCGCGTTCCTCGGCCGCTTCCCGGACCGGGTGATCAACCTGCACCCGTCGCTGCTGCCGGCCTTCCCGGGCCTGCACGCCATCGAGCAGGCCCTGGCCTGGGGCGTGCGCTACACGGGGGTCACCGTGCACTTCGCCGAGGAGGTCGTGGACGGGGGTCCTCCCATCGTGCAGGAGCCGGTTCCCGTGATGTACGGTGACGACGCGGAGGCGCTGACGGCCCGCATCCGCGAGGTGGAGCACCGTCTCGTGCCCGAGGCGGTCCGGCTCTTCGCCGCGGGCAGGGTGCGGCGGGACCCGGTCGAACCGTCGCAGGGTCCAGATCGTCCCGGGGGTGGAACAGTGAAGGTGTCGCGCGCGCTCGTGTCGGTCTCCGACAAGACCGGGCTCGAGGAGTTCGCGCGCGGCCTCGTCGCGCGGGGGGTGACGATCATCTCCACCGGCGGCACCGCCGAGAGCCTGCGCTCGTGGGGCATCGACGTCGTGCCCGTCGACGAGGTGACCGGGCACCCCGAGATCCTCGGCGGGCGGGTCAAGACCCTGCACCCGAAGATCCACGGCGGCATCCTGGGGCGCGGGGACCACGAGGGCGACGCCGCGCAGATGGCCGAGGCCGGCATCGAGCCGATCGACCTCGTCGTCGTGAGCCTCTACCCCTTCGAGGAGTGGGTCGGGCGGCGCGGCGTGAGCGACGACGAGCTGATCGAGCAGATCGACGTCGGCGGCCCCGCGATGATCCGCGCGGCGGCCAAGAACCACGCGCGGGTGGGCGTCGTGACCTCGCCGGACCAGTACCAGGAGATCCTGCAGGAGCTGGCCGCGGGCGACGGGGGCCTGTCGGACACGCTGCGCCGGCGCCTGGCGGGCGCCGCCTTCCAGCGCACCGCGCGCTACGACGCGGCCATCGCCGGCTGGTTCTCCGAGGGCGAGGACGAGTTCCCGGAGACCATCCTCCTCGGCTTCGACAAGCACCTCGACGTGAGCTACGGCGAGAACCCGCACCAGCGCGGCGCCTTCTACACCGAGCGCGGGGCGCGCACGCACCTGCTGGCGCGCGTGGAGAAGCTCCACGGCAAGGACCTCTCGTTCAACAACCTCTACGACCTCGACGCCGCGCGCGGCCTGCTGGCCGAGTTCGAGCTGCCGGCGTGCGTGATCGTCAAGCACAACAACCCGTGCGGGGTTGCCGTGGCGAGCGACGTGGGCACGGCCTACGAGCGGGCCCGCGACTGCGACCCGGTCTCGGCCTACGGCGGCGTGATCGTGGTCAACCGCCCGGTCGACGGCGCGCTCGGCGAGATGCTCGCGGGCACGTTCGTCGAGGTGCTGCTGGCCCCGGGCTACGACGACGACGCGCTGACGGCCCTCACGCGCAAGCCCAACACGCGGATCATGCTCAACACCGACCGGCGCCGGACGAACCCCGGCGAGCGCGACCTGCGCCGGGTGGTCGGCGGCCTGCTGGTGCAGGACCGCGACGCCGAGAGCGAGGACCGCGATCACATGACCGTGGTCACCGAGCGCAACCCGACCGAGGCCGAGTGGGGCGACCTGCTGTTCGCCTGGCGCGTCGCCAAGCACGTCAAGAGCAACGCCATCGTGCTGGCGCGCGACCTGGCCACGATCGGGGTCGGCGCCGGGCAGATGAGCCGCGTCAACTCGGTGCGCCTCTCGCTCGAGAAGGCCCAGTCCCCCGTGGAGGGCTCGGTGCTCGCCAGCGACGCCTTCTTCCCCTTCGCCGACGGCCCCGAGGCCGCGGTGAAGGCGGGCATCCAGGCGATCATCCAGCCGGGCGGCTCGATCCGCGACGACGAGGTCTTCGCCGCGTGCGACGCCGCGAACGTCGCGATGGTCGTCACCGGCCGCCGCCACTTCCGCCACTAGGAGAGGGACATGGCCTCCTGGGCAGTCACGATCGACGTCAACGCGCCGCCCGACCAGGTCTGGGCGTTCATCGGCGACCCGACGACCGTGCCGCGGTGGTACCCCAAGTACGTGTCGTGCGAGGTGGACGGCGACTCGCGCACGCTGCGCACGGCCGAGGGCCAGGTGCTCTACGAGCGCCTGCTGGAGCGCAACGACGAGCAGCGCTGGTACTCGTACAGCGTCGTCTCCGGGGCGCCGGTGCGGACCCATCTCGCGAGCTTCCAGGTGACCGCCGAGGGCGAGGGCAGCCGCATCCGCTGGGGCACCACGGCCGAGCCGATCGACCCCTCCGCCGACCTCGAGGGGCGCCTGACGGCCAGCCAGACCGAGGCGCTCGCCCGCGTGAAGGCGATCGTGGAGGGCACGGCGGGCTGACCGCTCGGCGGCGCACGCGCGCGGCGGACCCCTACCCTCTGTCCGTGCGCGCGCGCGTGATCCTCTCGGTGGCGCTGGCGGCGCTCGCGGTGGCCGGCCCCGCGGCCGCCCAGCCCCCGAGCGACCTCTCGACGGACCCGCTCGACCGCGCGGCCCTGCTCGCCCTGCCGAGCGTCTACCGCGTGGACGTGACGATCCGGGTGACCGGCCTCGTCACGGACGACGGTCCCGTGGCGCTCGACCCGCGTGCGAAGGTCATCACGGAGGTCGGCACCGCCGTGGCCGTCGCGCCCGACGGGTGGCTCGTGAGCGCGGCTCACGTCGCGGCGCCCGACGCCGACACGGTGGCGCGCCTCGTCTACCAGGACGACCTGGCCTACCAGGATGACCCCACCCACCCGGACGACGGGATGGCCGCGGCCTGGGTGCGGCAGAATCACGCGCGGCCCCTGGGGGTCCGCGTCAACGTGCGGGTGAGCCAGGCCGACGGGGGCCAGGGCGAGGACGCCGTGCGCGACTTCCGCGTGCTCGGCCGGCGCCGGGACCCGGCGGCCGACCTGGCGCTGATCCGCATCGCCGGCGCGCAGGGGGCGCCGGCCCTGACGCTCGACGAGTCGGCCAGCCGCGGCACCGAGGTGGCGACGATCGGCTTCGGCGCCGCGCCGGCGCTTGAGCAGACCCCCCGGGCGCCGCACGACGCGGCCGTCCGGCGGGGCGAGATCAGCCGCACCGGCGTGCTGACGACGTCGGAGCCGCCGCGGGAGGCCGTCGCGATCAGCGTCCCCGTCGAGCCCGGCGACTCCGGCGGCCCCGTGATCGACTCCGCGGCCCAGGTGCGGGGCATCGTGACGCGGCGCACCCCGCAGGGCGGCATCGCGGAGCGCGCCACCGAGGTGCGCCAGCTGCTCGAGTCGACCAGGGTGACCCCCGGCGAGGGCGCGAGCGCCGCGTCGTTCCGGGCCGCGATGGCCGCGTTCTGGCGGCTCGACTTCGCCGGCGCCCAGCGCGGCTTCACGGCGACCCTCGGCCAGTTCGGCGCGCACACCCTGGCGCCGGTCGAGAGCGAGCGGGCGGCGGCGCTGGACGAGGGCACCTACACGCTGAGCGGCCACCGGCGGCGCGGCCTCCTGCTGGGCGTCGGCATGCTGGCGGCCGCGGCCGCGCTGGCGTGCGGCCTGGCCCTGGCGCGGCCGGTTCTGGCGCGGGGCGGGAGGGGAACAATCCGCCGGTGAGAAGGTCTCCGGGACAACGGCCCGCCCGGCGGCCCGAGAGCGGAGGGATCGATGCGCATCGGCGTTCCGGCCGAGGTCAAGACGGATGAGTACCGCGTCGCGCTGACCCCGGCGGGGGCGCTCGAGCTGACCCGCCGCGGCCACGAGGTGTGGATCGAGCGCGGCGCCGGCGTGGGGTCGGGGATCCTCGACGGCGCCTACGAGCGCGTCGGGGCGACGATCGGGACGGCCGAGGACGCGTGGGCCGGCGAGCTGGTGCTGAAGGTGAAGGAGCCCCAGGCCGAGCGAGTTCGGCTTCCTGCGCGACGACCAGACCCTGTTCACCTACCTCCACCTGGCCGCCAACCCCGGCGTGGCCGACGCCCTGCGGCGCGCGGGCA
The DNA here is from genome assembly GCA_963770865.1 of uncultured Thermoleophilia bacterium. GTDB lineage: Bacteria > Actinomycetota > Thermoleophilia > Miltoncostaeales > Miltoncostaeaceae > Miltoncostaea. The sequence continues at coordinate 244,214 of CAVYRD010000012.1, read as the reverse complement.
CCACGGGCATCGCCTACGAGACCGTCGAGGACCGCGAGGGGCGGCTGCCGCTGCTCGCCCCGATGAGCGAGATCGCCGGCCGGCTTGGCCGTGCAGGCCGGCGCGCGCTACCTGGAGGCGCCGCTCGGCGGCCGGGGCGTGCTGCTCGGCGGCGTCGCGGGCGTGGCGCCGGGCTCGGTGGTCGTCATCGGCGGCGGCATCGTCGGCACCAACGCCGCCGTGGTGGCGGCCGGCATGCAGGCCCACGTGACGATCCTCGACACCGACCTGGGCCGCCTGCGCGAGCTGGAGATGTCGCTCGCGGGCCGCGTGACGCTGCTGCACTCCACCCAGCTCGCCATCGAGGAGCTGCTGCCGACGGCCGACCTGGTGGTCGGCGCGGTGCTGCTGCCCGGCGCGCGGGCGCCGCGGCTGATCTCCCGCGAGGCGCTCGCGCCTGATGCGGCGCGGCTCGGTGGTCGTCGACGTGGCCGTGGACCAGGGCGGGTGCATCGAGACCAGCCGGCCGACGACCCACTCGGATCCGGTCTTCGTGGTGGACGGGGTCCTCCACTACTGCGTCGCCAACATGCCCGGAGCCGTGCCCGTCACCGCCACCCGCGCGCTGGCCAACGCGACCCTGCCGCACATCGCGTGGATCGCCGACGAGGGGGTCGCGGGCGCGCTGCGCGCCCACCCGGAGCTGCGCCCCGGCGTCAACGTGCGCGACGGCAAGGTGGTGAACGCCGCGGTGGCCGAGGCCCTCGCGAGCGCCCCGGCCGCCTGAGCGATGTCTCACCGGGTCCCGCCCTGACCTCCACCCAGGTCCTGCCGCCCTCCCCCGAGGGCCTCACCCAGCGCGAGGCGGAGCGGCGCCTGGCGGCGCGCGGGGAGGTGGAGCCGCCGGCCACCAGCCGCTCCTGGTCGAGCATCCTGCGGGCCAACCTGCTCACGGTGTTCAACGTGACCCTGCTGGTGTTCGGCGTAATCACGCTGATCTTCGGCGACTGGCGCGACGCCGTCTTCCTGGGGATCCTGGTGCTGAACGCGGGCATCGGCATCGTGCAGGAGGCCCGGGCCAAGGCGAGCCTCGACCGCCTGGCGGCCCTGGTGGCGCCGCGCGCGACGGTGGTGCGCGACGGCGACGCCCCGGCACGTGGCGATCGCCGAGGTCGTGCCGGGCGACCTGGTGGTGGTCGGCGCCGGCGACCAGGTGGTGGCCGACGGGCGCCTGGCCCGCGCCGAGGGGCTCGGGGTGGACGAGTCGATCCTCACCGGCGAGTCGGAACCCGTGCCCCGCGCGGCCGGCGACGAGATGCGTGCCGGCTCGTTCGCGGTCGAGGGCACCGGGGCGTACGTGGCCGGCGCCGTCGGCGGCGACACCTACGCCGAGCGGCTGGTGGGCGAGGCGCGCGAGTTCCGCCACCCGCGCTCGCCCCTGGAGCAGGCGATGGACCGGCTCATCCTGATCCTCGGCGTCTCCATGGTGCCGCTCGGCGTGCTGCTCGGGTGGTCGCTGATCCAGCAGGACACACCGGTGCACGAGTCGGTGGCCACCGCGGTCGCGGGCGTGATCACCATCGTCCCCGAGGGGCTCGTGCTGCTGGTGGGCGTGACCTACGCCGTCGCCACCCTGCGCATGACCCGGCGCGGCGCCCTCAGCCAGCAGCTGAACGCCGTCGAGTCGCTCGCCTCGGTGGACGTGATCTGCCTCGACAAGACCGGCACCCTCACCGAGGAGGCGCTGCGGGTGGTGGCCACGGTGCCGGCCGAGGGCGTCGATGAGGGCGAGCTCTCGCTGCTGCTGGGGCGCTTCGCGGCCTCCTCGCCGGGCAGCACGTCCACGCTCGACGCCGTCGCCGCCTTCGTGCCCGGCGAGGCCGAGCCGGTGGAGGACAGCGTCCCGTTCGCCTCCGAGCGGCGCTGGAGCGGCGTGCGGATGGGCGGACGCACCTTCGCCTTCGGCGCGCCCGAGCACTTCGCGCTCGACCCCGCGCTGGCCGCGCGCGTGCGCGAGGAGTCGGAGGCCGGCCGGCGCGTGCTGGCGCTGGCGGCCGGCGACGTGCCGCTCGAGCTGCGCGACCCGGGCGACCCGCCGCCGGCCGGCCTGCGGCCGCTCGGCATCGTGGTGCTCGCCGAGGAGCTGCGCCCGGACGCGCGCGAGACGATCGCCTACCTGCTGGAGGAGGGCGTCCAGATCCGGGTCATCTCGGGCGACGCGCCGGCCACCGTGGCGGCGATCGCCGAGGACGCCGGCGTCCCGCGCCTGGGGCCGCCGGTGGACGGCCGCGACCTGCCGCCGGGCGACGCCGAGCTGCGGGCGCTGACGCGCGAGACCAGCGTCGTGGGGCGCATCTCACCCGACGGCAAGCGGCGCTACGTGGAGGCGCTCGCCGCCGACGGGGCGCACGTCGTGATGGTCGGCGACGGCGTCAACGACGTCCCGGCCCTGAAGGCGGCCCGCCTGGCGATCGTCCAGGGCGGCGGATCGCAGATGGCGAAGGGCATCGCGGACATCGTGCTCGTGACCGGCGGCTTCGCCTCGATCCCGCCGATGATCCGCGAGGGCCGCAAGGTGCTGCGCAACCTGCAGCGGGTGGCGAAGCTCTTCGTCGCGAAGTCGGCCCTGGCCGCCTTCCTCGTGCTCACCGTGGGCCTCTCGAGCGAGTCCTACCCGTTCCTGCCGCGGCACCTGACGCTGGCGTCGGCCATCACGATCGGCATCCCGGCGTTCTTCCTCGCGCTGGCGCCGAGCGCCGGCGACTGGCGCCCCCGGCGCTTCCTGCGCGAGCTGGCGAGCTTCGCGATCCCCGCCGGCACGGCGACCGGGCTGGGGGTGGTGGCGAGCTTCCTGCTCGCGATCAACCTCGTGGGCATGGACGAGGTGCGCGCCCGCACCGTCGCCACCACCGTCCTCGTCGCGACCGGGCTCTACCTGATCGTGGTGCTCGAGTCGTCGAGCCGGGTGCGCGGCTCGGTGGTGGGCCTGCTGTGCCTCGGGCTGCTGGTGCTCTACCTCGTGGTGCTGTCGCTGCCGGGCTGGCGCGGGTTCTTCCAGGTGGCGGCGCCCGACGCCGGCATCATCCTGTGCTCCCTGCTCGGGACGGCGCTCGCGGCGGGCGGCCTGGCCCTCACCGACGAGCGGTTCCTGCCCACCTGGCCCCGGCAGGCCGCCGAGGCGGCGGCGCCGGAGCCGGGCGAGCCGGGCTGATCAGTCCGCGAGCCGGCGGAAGAGCCGGTCGATGTCGAGGATCACCAGCAGGCGGTCGCGCCGGGGCGCCCGACGTGAGGCCGGGGGCGCCACGTCGCGCAGGCCCCGGCCCGCCGGTGGCCGCTAGGAGACCTTCGCGATCGCGTCCTCGAACTTGGAGATGTCCTGCGCGCCCTCGAAGACCTGCTTGCCGCCCGGGCCCGTGATCTCGAAGGTCGGGGTGCCGGTGCCGCCGGCGGCCTTCCACTGCGAGTCGGACGTGAAGAACGCGCTGTTGACCGCCTCGCTCTCGTAGTCGGTCTGCCACTTGCCGGTGTCGAGGCCGAGCGCGCCCGCCGTCTCCTTCGCCAGGGCGTCCGTGAGCCAGTCCTCCTGCTCGGGGCCCTGGTTGGCGTAGAGGAGGGTGACGTAGGGCCACATCGCGTCCTGCATGGCCGCCGCCTCAGCGCCGAGCGCGCCGCGCTCGGAGCTGGGGCTGATGAAGGCGACCGGGCGGAAGGTCATCTTCGCCTTGCCGGTGCGCACGTAGCGGTCGATCACCGTGGGGATGAGGTCCTTCGAGGCGTCGCGGCAGATCGGGCAGGAGGTGTCGCCGTACTCGATGATCTCGACGGGGGCGGTGGCCGTACCGATCGTGCTCCCCGTCTGGTCGAGGCCGGCGAACTGCTTCTTCACCGCGTCCGCGCCCGCGATCGTCGAGACGGTCTTGTTGTCGCCGTTGCCGGCCAGGCTCACGCCCACCAGAACGCCGACGACGATCACGACGGCGGCGACCGCCCACACGATGTATCGCTTGTTCACGCCTCGGCTCCCTCTCCGCGGATCCACCCCGTCTCGGCCGCGGCGCGGCCGGTCGTCCGCGACGATAGCGTGCCGTCCCGGCGGGGGCGCGTCCGGGAGTCTCACTACAGTCAGGCGGGTGGACACGGCCCCTCCCAACCCCTCGATCCTCGTCTCGGACGCCTCCTACGGACCCGGGTTCGACCCGGCCGAGATCGAGACCGCCCCGGTCGACACCGTCCTGGAGGGCGTGGACTGGCGCCCGCTCGACCCCCGGGCCGGCGACGGCGGCGAGCTCGTCTTCATCGACGGGGCGCAGCAGGTGGAGGCGTGGCTCACGATCACGGCGGGCGACGACCCCGAGCCGGTCCCCGGCGCGGCCTTCGCGGTGGCCGCCGGAGCGGTGGTGGCGGGGGCCGGGAGGCCGGCGGTGATCGAGGGCCTGCGCGTCGCGCGGTTCGTCCTGACGGTCGGCGACCGGCTGGTCGAGCTGCCGCCCACCGGCGGGTTCGCGTGGGAGCCGCGCACCGGCGCGGCGCGCGAGGCCACCGGCATCGCGCGGCGGGTCGGCCAGTTCCGCCAGGACCTCGAGCTGGCGCTGGCCGAGCGCCTCGCCGCGCCCGGACGCCTCGTGATCCTCGACGGGCGCCTCTCGTTCCTGCGCGACGCCGCCGGGCCGGTGGTCGGCGCCGTGAAGAGCCATCACCGCATGTACCTGCCGCCGGCCGAGGCGCGGTCGGTCGTCGCCCTCGGCGTCGGCCAGCGCACGCCGCTGTTCGCGATCGGCGAGGACCGCCTGAGCTGGTACCAGCGGCTGCCCGGGGTCGGCTGCGCCGGCTGGGCGGGCATCCTGCGCGGCGAGGTCGCGCGGGCCGTCGGCGTGGACGAGGCGCGGCGCCTGGCCGACCGGGCCACGGCCGAGCTGCCGCGCTTCGCGGGGCGGGCGCACCGCGACCCGCGGGCGCCGCAGAACCTCTCGCCGATCGCCGCCCTCGAGGGTCAGATGCGCCGGCGGATGGGCGACCGGCGCCTGGCCCTGCGCGCCGTGCGCCGCGCGGCGCTCGCGGCCCGGCTCGACCACGCGCCGCCGGCGCTGGTGGCGGTGTCCGAGGTGGACGCGGTGGCGGCATGAGCGACGACGTGGGGGTCGTGCTCGGCCACCAGGCCTCGAGCAGCCAGGCGTTCCAGGTGGGCCTGCGCGACGGCGAGTCGCTCGAGGTCGACGACCTGGTCGCGGTCACGACGCCCGACCCGGTGATGGACGTGACGACCTACGGCATCGTCACCGAGTCGTACGCCCTGCACGAGGGCGCGAGCATGCCCTCCGACTCGATGGTCATCGCCGCGGGCGAGATGCCGGGCGAGCTGGTGCGCACGGCCGAGGTGCAGGTCATGCGCGTCGACCCCGAGCGCTGGGTGGCGCCGCACCCGGGCAGAGCCGTGCGCCGCGCCGCCGGGCGGGAGCGCGAGCTGGCGCTCTACGAGGAGCACGATGGAGCGCACGCTGGCGATCGGCTTCGGCCGCGACGGCGAGCCGATCCACCTCGACCTCGACTTCCTCGACGGCACCAAGGGCGGGCACGTCTCGATCTCGGGCATCAGCGGCGTGGCCACCAAGACCAGCACCGCCCTGGCTCTGATCCGCCTGCTGCTGGCCCACCAGGACATGCGCCGGCGGGTGCGCGTGCTGCTCTTCAACGTGAAGGGCGAGGACCTGCTCTTCCTGGACAAGCCCAACAAGAAATACGCAGAGAAGGTCGGCCGTGAAGAGCTCGACGGTCGTTGGCAGCGCTTGGGACTGCAAGACGTGGGCGGCTTCCCGGATGCGGCCTTCTGGGCGCCGCCACAGAAGGACGACTACTCGGTGCCCAGCTGCGAGTCGCGACACGAGGGCGTGCGTGTTTTCGGGTGGACGCCGCACCAGTTCGTCCTGCAGGGCTTGCTCCGCTTTTGCTTCACGGACGCGTCAGACATGCGCAACCAGCTCTCCTTTGTGGAAGAGCGCGTCCGTGGCGAGCTGCTGCGTCGGGCAGTACCGGTGCTCGGTCATCCGGGCGCAGTCGGGTTTCTATCCGGCCCTGCAGAAGGTGCGCCGGCGCGACGCACTCCAGTGCCCCCGAGCGAGTTGGCGGCTGGGCCCTTCAGAGACTTGGACGGCATGGTGGAGTGGCTCGTGACGATCCTTGACGCTGAAGACGGCGCGGGTGCCTGGACCGGCAGGGCGGCGTCGGGCACCGTCAGCGCGTTCGTGCGCCGCCTGGAGAGCGCGGCCGGGCGCCTGCGCGGGCTGGTGCGCTCGGACGCCTCGCCCATCCCGCGGGGCGACGCGGCCGAGGACGAGCCGCCGGTCGCCGTCGTCCACCTCGCCCGGCTGCACGACTTCGCCCAGCGCTTCGTGGTCGGCACCCTGCTCGCGCAGACGTTCAGCGCGAAGGAGCTGGGAACGCGCGACCCGATCGAGTTCGTCGTGCTGGACGAGCTCAACAAGTACGCGCCGCGCGAGGGCGACTCGCCGATCAAGGACACCCTCATCGACATCGCGCAGCGCGGACGCTCGCTCGGCGTGATCCTGGTCGGGGCGCAGCAGCAGGCCTCGCTGGTGGCGTCGGAGATCACCCAGAACGCCGCGATCCGCATCGCCGGGCGCCTCGACGCCGCCGAGGCCGAGCGCAGCGAGTACGGCTGGCTGGGGCCGGCCGCCCGGGCCCGGGCGCGCCTGCTCATGCAGGGCCGCGTGCTGCTCAGCCAGCCGAGCGTCCCGGCGCCGATCGCCGTGGAGATCCCCTTCCCGCCCTGGGCCACCACCTCCGGCGAGGTCTCGACGGCCGCCCTCGCCGACGTCGCGATCGCGGAGTTCGGATAGCCCCCGCGGGGGATACGTGAAGCTCCTCCACACCGGCGACTGGCACCTCGGCAAGCGCCTGTTCGGCATCGAGCGCATGGACGAGGCCGAGGCCGCCCTGGCCGAGGTCGCGGAGGCCGCCGAGCGCGAGGCGGTTGACGCGGTGGTGGTGTCGGGCGACCTCCTCGACCGCCGCCTGATCGACCCCGCGGCCCTCGGCGCCTGCCTGCGCGCCATGGAGCGGCTGGCCCGCACCGCGCCGGTGCTGGCCGTGGCGGGCAACCACGACGACCCCGACCTCTGGATCCACCTCGCTCCGCACCTCGCCGCCTCGGGCATCCACGTGGCCGGGCGGGTGCGGCCGCCCGCCGACGCGGTGGTCACCGTGGAGACGGCGTCCGGCCCGCTCCACGTAGGTCTGCTGCCGTGGCCAGAGCCAGCACGTATGTCCATTGATGCCGGAGCGAGCGCAGGAGATGCACGTGTTCGCGACGCCGACCGAGTGGCCTCGGTCATTGCCGAGTACGCCCAGGAACTCACGGCGCGGCGGCGGCGCGAGGGTGGGGCTGCCGTTCTCCTGGCGCACGTGATGGTTGCGAACGCGAGACCTGGCGGAGGTGAGCGAGAGATGACGATGGGGATCACGTACGTCGTCTCATCGGCCGCGCTCCCAGTGGACCTCGACTACATCGCCCTCGGCCACGTGCACCGGCCGCAGTCGATCCCGGGACTCGCCGCGGCCGGCCGCTACGCCGGCAGCCCGATGGCACTCGACTTCAGCGACGAGGGCCTGGCGCCGAGCGCCTGCCTGGTCGAGATCTCGGGCGACCGCACCACCCACCGGCTGCTGCCGCTCACCTCCTCGCGACCGCTGGTGAGGCTGCACGGCCCGCTCGACCGGCTCGCCGGGCGGGCGGCCGCCCACCCGGGCGCATGGTTCGCCTGCGAGGTGGAGCTGGAGGCGCCGGTGATGGACCTCGTGCGGCGCGTGCGCGACGAGGTGCCCGACGCCCTGCGCGTGGAGCCGCGCTACCCCGAGGCCGACGAGCCCGCCCCGGGGCCCGGGGAGGCGGGCGGCGACCCGGCCGCCGGCCTGGGCGACCTCTACGCCGAGTGGCACCGGGCGTCCGGGCGTCCGCTGACGGCGGCGCGGGCGGCGGCGTTCGCCGAGGCCGTCGCCGCGGGCGGCGCGGGCGACGACGCGGACGAGGGCTGATGCGCCCGCTGGAGCTCGACCTCACCGCGTTCCGCTCCTACGACCGGGAGACCGTCGATCTGCGCCCCCACGAGCTGGTGGTCATCACCGGCGACACCGGCGCGGGCAAGACCTCGCTGCTCGACGCGATCGCCTTCGCGATCTTCGGGCGCACACCGGAGCAGGGGACGCCGAAGGACCTGCTCACGCTCGGGCGCGAGCACGGCGAGGTGCGCCTCACCTTCGCGGCGCGCGGCGACGTCTGGCGCGTGACGCGGCGCTACGGCACGCGGGCGCCGGAGCCGCGCCTGCTGCTGGAGCGGCTGGCGGACGACGGCGAGGCCGTGGTCGAGACGATCGCCGGCTCCGACGCCGTGGGCGCCCGGCTCGAGACGGTCGTGGGGATGGGCTTCCGGGCCTTCACCAGCGCGGTCCTGCTGGCCCAGGGGCGCTTCGCCGAGTTCCTGACGGCCAAGCCCGGCGACCGCGACGCGATCCTCCGCGAGCTGTTCGGCGTCGCCTCGCTGGAGGGCGCGCGGGCCGCCGCCCAGGCCGCCGAGGCGGCCGCGCGGGCCGAGGCGGCTCTGCGCGAGGGCGACGCCGCGCGCCTTCCGCCTCACGGCGCCGCCGCGCGGGTCGCCGCGGCCCGGGCCGCCCGCGCGGCGGCGGCGGGCCATGCGGAGGCCGTGCGCCTGCGCCCCGTGGCCGAGCGGCTCGCCCGCCACACCGAGGAGGCGGCCGCGGCCGAGCGGCGCCGGGCCGTCGCGGCCGAGGCCGCCGGGACCCTCCCCGACGCCGCGGCCTCGGAGGACCTCACCGCGCGCCTGGCGGCCGCGCGGCGCGGCGTGGAGGATGCCGAGGGCGCGCGGGGGCGCCGGGCGGAGGACCAGGCGCGGGCTCTGGCCGCCCGCGAGGCGGCGCGCGAGCGCCACGGCGGCGGCGCGGCCGACCTGGCGGGCCTGCGCGAGCGCGCGGCGCGCGCGGAGCGCCTGGCCGCCGAGCTGCCCGCGCGCGAGGAGGAACTGGCGCGGCGCGCGGCGGCGCTCGCGGCGGAGGAGCGGCGCGGCGCGGCGCTCGCGGCGGCGCTCGCCGGGGCCGAGGCCGCGGCGGCGTGGCTCGCCCGGCGCGAGGCGGCGCAGGCCGCCGGGGACGCGCGGGACGCCGCGGAGGGCGCGCTCGCCGAGCAGGACGCCCGCCTGCGCGCGGCCCAGGAGGCCCTGGCCGGGGCGCAGGCCGCGCGCGAGCGCGCGCAGCTCCACGACCTCGCGGCCGCGATCCGCTCGGGCCTGGCGCCGGGCGAGCCCTGCCCGGTCTGCGGGGCCGCGGTGGCCGATCACGCGGCGGAGGCCCCGGAGCTCGACGGCGCCGAGGCCGCCCTGGCGGCCGCGCGCCGTGCGCAGGGTGAGGCGACCTCCGCGCACGCCGCCGCGGCCGAGCGCGCGCGCACGGCGCGGGCGGCCCGCGACGCGGCCGACGCCGAGGCGGGGCGGGCCGCGGAGGCCCTGGGCCCCGGGGTGACCGAGCGGGCGGCGGCGGCGCGCCGGAACGAACTCCCGGGCCTGCGCGCCGAGACCGAGGAGCAGGCCGCCCGGGTGCGAAGCGAGGCCGCGCGCGTCGAGGCCGAGCGGGCGTCGGTGGCCCGCGACGCAGCCGAGCGCGACGCCGACCGCGCCGGGCTCGGCCGCTGGGCGGCGGAGGCCGATCCGGCCGCGTCCCTCACCGCGGCCATCGCCGAGGCGCGGTGCCGGGAGGAGGCGGCCGACGTCGCCTCGGCGGCCCTGTCGGCGGCGTCCGAGGCGGCCTCGGCCGCGCACGGGGCGCTCGCCGCGCTGGAGGGCGGGCCGATCGCCGGGCTGCGGGCGGCGGCCGCCCGCGCCGCCGAGCGCGGGCGCCTGGACGCGCCGGGCGACGACGCCACGCCGGAGGAGCTGATCGCGGCCGCGGCGCGCCTGCGCGAGACGGCCCTCGACGCCGCGCGCCGCCAGCGCCGAGGGCGCCGCGGCGGCGGCGGCCCGGGCCGCGGAGGCGCGCGCGGAGCTGGCGGCGGCGGGCGGGGGGCTGGCCGTGGAGGGCCCGGACCAGGTCGAGCCGGCGGTGCGCCGGCGGCGGGAGGCGCGCGACGCCGCGCGGGCGGCACTGGCGCGGCTGGAGGAGCTGGCCGTCACCGCCCGCCGTCTCGCGGCCGACGCCGCCGCCGCCCGGGCGCGGGCCGAGGTCCACCACCAGGTGGCGCTCGACCTGCGGGCCAACGCCTTCCCGCGCTTCCTGCTCGCGCGCTACCGCGAGCGACTGGCCGTGGGCTCCTCGGCCCACCTGCAGGCGCTGAGCGCGGGCGCCTTCCGCTTCCGCGGGTCCGGCGCCGACCCGATGGCCGTCGTCGACGTCAACCGCGGCGAGCGGGCGCGCCCGGCGGCGACGCTCTCGGGCGGCGAGCGCTTCCTGGCCAGCCTCGCGCTCGCGCTCGGGCTGGGCGACGTGGCGGCCGAGTCGAGCGGGCGCCTCGACTGCCTGTTCCTGGACGAGGGCTTCTCCACGCTCGACGCCGAATCGCTCGAGCAGGCCCTCGCCGGGGTGGAACGCCTGGCCGGCGACGGGCGCCTCGTGGGGGTCATCACGCACCTGCCCGGGGTGGCCGACCGCCTCGGCGCGACGATCCGGGTGGCGAAGGACCCCGAGGGCGTGAGTAGAATCCTCCCCGCATGAGCTCCGGAACCCAGCGCGCCTTCACGTGGGCAGTTCTCGTACTCGCCACTCTCGTGGTGATCGGGGTCTTCCTCCAGGTCTACTTCATCGCCGTCTATGTCCTCAGCCAGTTCGGAGGGGGCGTGACACCGACGCCCTCGACGCGCACAAGAACCTCGGCGGCTTCGTCCACATCGCCGAGGTGCTGACCTTCATCGCGGGCCTGGTGGCCTACTGGAAGCGATGGGGCGAGGTCGGCTGGACGTTCGCCCTGGGGCTCATCGGCACGATCCAGCTCGCGCTGGTCGACACCTTCGACAACGCCTGGATCAAGGGCTTCCACGGCCTCCTCGCCCTCGTGGTCCTGATCCTCGCCGCGATCGTCAGCCACCGCGCCATGCGCTTCCTGGGCATCGGCCGGGGGATCGCGCCGGGCTGAGGCGGCGCGCCCGTGGTGATCGACCACGTGGCGATCGGCGTCGCCGACCTGGCGGCGTCGCGGGCGTTCTAGGAGCGCGCGCTCGCGCCTCTCGGGATCGCGCTGGTGATGGACCGGGGCGACGTCCTGGGCTTCGGCCGCGGCCGCAAGCCGGAGTTCTGGCTGCGCGAGGGCGCCGGCGCCGGCCCGGTGCACATCGCCTTCGCGGCCGACGACCGGGCGACGGTTCGACGCGTTCCACGCCGCAGCGCTGGCCGCAGGAGCCCGCGACAACGGAGGCCCGGGCGTACGCGAGATCTACCACCCGGCGTACTACGGCGCGTTCGTGCTCGACCCGGACGGGCACAACGTCGAGGCCGTCTGCCACCGCCCCGCCGGGACCGGCGCCTAGCCCGAGCGGGCGGCCTCCACCCGCTCCAGCGGCCGCAGGACCCACCAGCCGACCAGCGGGCAGAGCGCCGCGCCCGCGAAGGCCGACCGGCCACGACGTGAGACCCACCGCCGCGCCGAAGACCGGCGGCGCGACGGCGACGGCCACGAACAGGATCGTGTTCTGCAGGCCGAGCGCCGTCCCCACCCGGGCGGCGCCGGCCATCTCGGCCGCCGCCGCGAACGAGACGCCGTTGCCGGCCATCGTCAGCACGCCGGCGACGATCAGCGCGATCGCCGCGTGGCGCGTCGGGGGCGGCGAGCAGCGCCGCGGCCAGCCCGAGGGTCACGGCCCCCGGCCAGCGCGAGCGCGCGCAGCGGGCGGATGCGGCTGCCCGAGCGATCCGACCACGCGCCCGGCCACCACCCGGGCCGCGCGCGCCGCCGATCTGGACCGCGCCGAGCGCCAGCGCGGCGGCCCCGGTCGAACCAGCCGCGCTCCTCGTGGAGGTAGAGGGCCAGGAAGCTCAGCAGCGAGAGCTGCGCCAGCACGACGCTCGCCGTGCCCGAGCGACAGCCGCCAGATGGCCCGGTCGCGCAGCGGGCCGGGCGAGGGCGGCGGCTCGTCGAGGTGACCGGCCGGGACGACGGGCTCCGCGCGGCGCAGACCGAGCGCGGCGGCGAGCGCGCCGGCCAGGCAGGCGCCGGCGAGGGCGAGCAGCGCCGCGCCCACGCCGCCGTGGTCGGCGACGAACGGCAGCGTCACCGCCGCGAGGGCGCCGCCGAGGGGCGTGGACATGTGCCGCAGCCCCAGCGCAAGGCCGCGCTGGGAGGGGTCGAACCAGGCGACGACGGCGCGCCCGCTCGCCGCGTTGGCGCTCGACCCGAACGCGCCGGCGCCGACCAGGCACGCGCCGAGCGCCTCCGCGCGTCCCCGCCCGCGAGGCCAGCGCGCAGCGCCACGGCCGCCCCGGTGAGGCCGATGCCGATGACCGCACGCTCGCCGATGCGGTCGGCCAGCGCGCCCCAGCGCGAGCAGCGTCGCGATGATGCCGACGGTGGACGCCGCCAGCAGCGCGCCGGTGCGCCGCGAGCGACAGGCCGAACTCGTCGCGCAGCTGCGGGGCGATGGCGGGGAGGCCGAGCTGGAGGGCGGAGATGCTCGCCTGGGCGGTCATCCCCACGGCGAGGACGACCCAGCGGTACCGCGGCCTCGGCGTCAGGCGGCGGTCCGTCCGCCGAGGTGCTCCGCGAAGAAGCGCTCGATGGCCGCGTAGGCCTCCATCCGGTTCTCCGGCTTCACGAAGCCGTGGCCCTCGTCGTCCTTGACCAGGTACTCCACGGCGACGCCCGCGGGCCCGCAGCGCCTCGACGATCTGGTCCGACTCGGCCTTGGTGACCCGGGGGTCGTTGGCGCCCTGGATCACCAGCAGCGGCGCGGTGATGTCGTCGACCCGGTTGAGGGGCGAGCGCGCCTCGAGGTCGGCGAGCTGCTCGGGGTCGTCCGGGTCGCCGACGTAGCGGAACCAGGTGCTCGCCAGCAGCGGCCGCCAGTACGGCGGGAAGGAGCGCACCAGCGTCACCAGGCTGGACGGGCCGACCACGCTGACCGCGGCAGCGAAGACGTCCGGCGTGAAGCTCGCGCCCGACCAGCGCCGCGTAGCCGCCGTACGAGCCGCCGTAGATCCCGACGCGCGTCGCGGTCGGCGATGCCCTCGGAGACCAGCCACTCGACCCCGTCGATCAGGTCGTCGTGCATCTTGCCGGCGAACTCCCGCTCGGCTGCGTGGGTGAACGACTTGCCGAAGCCGGTCGAGCCGCGGTAGTTGACCTGCAGCACGGCGTAGCCGCGGTTGGCCAGCATCTGCGCCTGCGGCTCGTAGCCCCAGGCGTCGCGCGCCCACGGGCCGCCGTGGACGACGAGCACGGCCGGCAGGCCCTTCGGCTCCACGCCGAGCGGGCAGCGTGAGGTAGCTGTGCAGCGTCAGCCCGTCGCGCGAGGTGATCCGCACCGGGGTCATCGGGGCGAGGGTCGCCGGGTCGAGCCACGGCCGCGAGCGGAACAGGAACTCCGACTCCCCGGTCTCGCGGTCGAAGAGGTAGGTGGCGCCCGGGTCGCGGTCGTCGTCGAACGAGACGATCCAGTTCGTCTCGTCGGCGTCCTGCCCGGTGATGCGCGGGTCGCCGGGTGCAGTGCCGCGCACGGCCTCCCAGTCACGCGCCAGGCGCTCGTCGAAGGCGTGCATCACGACGCGGTCGCGCAGATAGACCGCGCCGAGCAGCTCGCCGGTGCGGTCGCTGACGACCGGCCCGCCGAGGTCGACCTCCTCGTCGCGGTCGATCTCGCGCTCCGAGCCGTCGGCCGGATCGAGCTCCACCAGGCGCACCAGGTCGCTGCCGCGCGCGCTGCCCACCCAGAGCTTCGACCCGTCCGGGGTGAAGGCGTAGGGCTGGCCGCCGTCCTCGTTGGCGAACTCGGCCACGACGCGCAGCTCGTCCCCCTCCGCGTCGCGCACCAGCAGCTCGTAGTCGCCGGCCGGCGTCTGGGCGAACGCCGCGCGCAGCCGCCCCTCGCGGTCGGCCTGCCAGCCCATGATGTTGCCCGGGTTGCGGCCGATCAGCTCCAGGCGCCCGGTGGCCAGCGTCAGGCGGTAGGCGTCGAACAGCGAGCGATCGCGCAGGTTCATCGACACGAGCACGTGGCGCGGGGTGGCGCGCGGGCGCGGCGACCAGCCCGGCGCGCACGCCGGCGAACGGGGTCAGGTCGCGGGCGCGGCCGGCGCCCGAGGCGTCCGCCGCGAGGACGTGGTGGTTCTCGTCGCCGCCGGTGTCCTGCATGTAGAGGATGCGCGTCGAGTCGCGCGACCACAGGTATGAGCGCACGCCGCGGTCGCGGTCGTCGGTGACCGGGCACGGCCTCGCCCCCCGCGACGTCGCGCACCCAGACGTTGAGCACCCCGTCGCGCGGGGCGAGCCATGAGATGCGCGTCCCGTCGGGCGACAGCCGCGCGAGCGCCCGCTCGGGGTTGTCGAAGAAGTGGCCGAGCGGGATCAGTGGCGGCAGCGCCATCGCCCGGCATCGTGGCAGGTCGGAGCGAGGACGCCGCCGGGGAGCGCGGTGCGCCGATTGGCCGACGCGCCACGGCCAAAGGGCGGGATCGCCGGTAGCCTCGTGCGATGGGCGACGCGACGGACTGGCGGATCCCCGGCTACCGGATCGAGGCGGAGATCGGCGCGGGCCGAACGCGACGTCCACCTGGCGACCCAGCTCCCGCAGGGGCGGACGGTCGCGCTCAAGGTGCTGTCCGTCCGCCGGAGGCGCGCGTCCGCGAGCAGTTCGTCCGGGAGGGGGCGGCGGCGGCGGAGAACCCGCACCCCCACCTCGTCCCGGCGATCGCGGCCGGCCAGACCGGCGACCAGGCCTGGCTGAGCATGCGGCACATCGACGGGCCGACGCTGGCCGGCCTGCTGCGCGCGCCGGGGGGCGTCGAGGTGCGCCGCTCGCTCGACCTGCTCGGCCAGGTGGCCGAGGCGCTGGACGCCCTCGCGGACCCGGGGCGCGGTCCACGGTGCGGTCGCGCCCGGACAACATCCTGGTCGGCCCCGGCGACCACGCCTACCTCACCGACTTCGGGGTGGCGGCCGCGCTGCGGCCGGGGCCGGTGCGCGCCGTCGGGCGCGGCGGCCGACCGCCAGGCCCTGGCCGCCACGGCCTACGAAGCGCTGACCGGCGCCCCGCCGTCGCGCGGCGGACCGCCGGCTTCGGCGCGCAACCCGGCCCTCGGGCCGGAGGTGGACGACGCGCTGACCCGTCCCGCGGCCTCGGCCGGCGGGCTCGTCGCCGGCCTCGCCGCGGCCGTCGCCGCGACCCCGGGCGCCGCCGCCTCGCGGGCCGTCGGCCGGGTGATCCCGCCGCCCCCGCCTCCCCGGCCGCGCGCGTCCGCGACGCCTCCGCCGCCTCCGCCGCCCCGCCGCGCCGGGCCCGTCCCGGCGCCGGTCACCGGGCCGCGCTGGCGCGTGCCGGCCATCGTGTTCGGCGTGCTGGCCGCGCTCGCGATCGTGATCGGCGTGATCGCGGCGGTCTCGGACGGCGGCGGAGGGCCGCGCACCGTGACGGAGATCGTGGTCGCGTCGGCGCCGTCAACCACGTCGTCCGCCCCGTCGGCCACCACCGCGCCGGGCCTGGGCGCGACGTTCCCGCTCGGCGAGGTGCTGCCGGTCGCGATCGACGGCTGGCAGCTCGCCGGGACGGATCCGGCCCTGGTCAACCTGGAGCTGCAGGACGAGGGCGACGTCGAGACCGCCCAGGCCCGCGGCCCGGCGGGCGTCGGCCTGCTGGCCGGCCTGCGGCCCTCCGGGGAGGACGGCCGGGTGGTGGTCGAGCGGATCCGCCACGACCTGGGCGGCGACCGCGCGGGCGCCGTGCCGCTGGGCGGCGCGGTGAGCGAGGGGCAGGCGCAGAGCCGCGGCGGCGTCTGGGCCGTCACGTTCGGCACGCCGGACCGCGTGGTGATCGCCATGCGGGCGACCGCGCCGCCGCCGTCTCCCTGGCGGCCGCCGCGAGCGAGGCCCTGCACCCCTAGAAGCCCGTGATGACCGTCATCCGGGCATGTCGCGGATCGTCGCCTTGAACACGGTGACCCGGAACGCCTATCATGGCTCGTTCTCTCGGGTGGCCCACCCGTAGATGCCCCTGTCGGGACGAGGAGTCGGCATGAGGTCGGTCGCGTGTCCCCGCCACACCGAGGAGATGGCGCACTGATCGCGCTGCTGTTCCCCGGACAGGGTGCGCAGGAGGTCGGGATGGGCAAGGCGCTCTCGGAGGCCTACCCCGTCGCGCGCCGCACGTTCGAAGAGGCCAACGACCTTCTCGGCTACGACCTCGCGCGCCTCTGCTTCGAGGGCCCCCACGAGGACCTGATGTCCACCGAGCACTGCCAGCCGGCCGTGCTGACCCATTCGGTCGCCGCCTGGCGCGTCGCGCAGGAGCACGGCGTCGAGGGCGGCATGACGCTCGGCCACTCGCTCGGCGAGTACGGCGCGCTGGTGGCCTGCGGGAGCCTCTCGTTCGGCGAGGCGCTGCGCCTGGTGCAGGCGCGCGTCGCCGCCTCGACCGACGTCGTGGCCCGGCAGCCCGGCTCGATGGCCGCGCTGCTCGGCGCGAGCGACGAGGACGTCGAGGAGCTCTGCCGCGAGGCCGGCGAGGTCTGGCCCGCCAACTACAACTGCCCCGGCCAGATCGTGGCCTCCGGGCCTCTCCAAGGGCGTTGACCGCCTGCTCGACCTCGCGCGCACCCGCGGCATCAAGGCGCGTCTGCTCGACGTGGACGGCGCCTTCCACTCGTCCGTCATGGCGCCCGCGGCCGACAAGCTGCGCGAGACGCTGTCCGGCGTGAAGCTCAGCACCCCCTCGCTGCCGTTCCTGTCGGCCACCTCGGCCGCGTTCGAGAAGGGCGAGCGGCTGCGCTCGCTGCTGGCCCAGCAGCTGACGGCCCCGGTGCGCTTCACCCAGTCGGTCAAGCTGGCCCTCGACTCCGGCGCCGACCGCTTCGTGGAGTTCGGCCACCGGCGCGTGCTCGTGGGGCTGGTGCGGCGCATCGTCCCGGGCGTCCAGGCGGTCCACCTGGGCGATCCGTCCGACCTCCCGGCCCTCCTGGCGCTCGCCGGGCAGTCGCCCGGATAGTGCCGCGCCCGCCGTTCGCCCGGTTCGCGCGCTGCAAATCATCGCGGATACGGCGTCCTCGCCGCGGCCGATAGCCACGACTATCGGCCGCGACTGCGTCCTTGTCCCGCGGGATTTCCCGGCCAGAACGCGAGCGACGTCACATGGCACGCACTGATGCCGCCGGTCGCGCTCGTCACCGGGGCGAGCAAGGGGATCGGCGCGGCGTGCGCGGTTGAGCTCGCGCGGCAGGGTTTCGACGTCGGCCTGACCTATGCGCAGGACCTCGCGGGCGCCGAGCGGGCCGCCGACGCCGTGGCGCGCGCCGGGCGCCGGGCGCACGTGCGCCGCGCGGAGGCACGCGACGTGGACGACGCCCCGGCCGTGGTCGCGGACGTCGAGGAGGCCCTCGGGCCGCTCGACGCGCTCGTCGCCAACGCCGGCATCACCCGCGACGGCCCGGCCGTGCGCATGACCGGCGAGGCCTGGACCGACCCGATCGACGTGAACCTGACCGGCACGATGGCCATCGCCCGCGCCGCGCTGCGCGGCATGCTGCGCCGCCGTTCCGGCAGCATCGTGATGATGTCGTCGGTCGTGGGCGTGCAGGGCAACGCGGGCCAGGCGAACTACGCGGCGTCCAAGGCCGGGATCATCGGCCTCACCCGCGCGCTGGCGCGCGAGGGCGGCCCGCGCGGCGTGCGCGTCAACGCCGTCGCGCCCGGCTACATCGCCACGCGACTCACCGACGTGCTGGCCGACGAGCACCGCGGCCACCTGCTCGGCGCCACCGCCCTCGGGCGGCTCGGCGCCCCGGAGGACGTCGCCGGGCCGGTCGCCTTCCTCTGCTCGGACGAGTCGGCCTTCATCACGGGTACGGTGCTGGCTGTGGACGGGGGGCTCCGCATATGAGGGACGCGCACCGCGTCGTCGTCACCGGCCTCGGCATCGTCTCGCCGCTCGGCATCGGCTGGCGCGCGGCCTGGGACGCCGCGCTGGCCGGCACCTCCACCGCGCGGCGGATCACGCGCTTCGACACCTCCCAGCACCACTGCAAGATCGCCTGCGAGGTCGACGGCTTCGACCCGGCCGAGCACGGCATCGACCACCGCGCCGCGCGCCGCATGGACCGCGCGAGCCAGTTCGCCGTCGCCGCGGCGCGGATGGCCCTCGAGGACGCGGGGCTCGAGATCGAGGGCGACGGCGCGCGCGCGGGCACGGTCATCTCCACCGGCAACGGCTCCAGCGAGACGTTCGAGGAGAACCATCGCCTCCTGCTGGAGCGCGGCCCCGACCGGGCCTCGCCGCTGATGATCCCGATGACGATCGTGAACATGTCCGCCGGGCACGTCTCGATGCAGCTCGGCCTGCGCGGGCCCAGCTCGTGCGTGGTCACCGCCTGCGCGTCGGGCAACCACGGCATCGGCGAGGCGGCGGCCGTCATCCGGCGCGGCGCGGCCGACGTGATGGTGGCGGGCGGCACCGAGGCCGGGGTCACGGCCTACTGCATGGCGGGCCTCGACGCGACACGGGCCCTCTCGCGCCGCAACGACGCGCCCGAGCGCGCCAGCCGCCCGTTCGACGTGGACCGCGACGGCTTCGTCTCGGCCGAGGGCGCCGGCGTGCTCGTGCTGGAGAGCCTGGAGCACGCGCGCGAGCGCGGCGCGGAGATCGTCTGCGAGCTGGCCGGCTACGGCGCGAGCAGCGACGCCTACCACCTCACCGAGCCCGACCCGAGCGGCCGCTGGCAGGTCGCGGCGATGCGCGGGGCGCTGGAGCGCGGGGGCCTCGACGCGGCGGACGTCGACTACGTCAACGCCCACGGCACCTCGACCCCGGCGGGCGACCCGGTCGAGATCGGCGCCATCCGCCGGCTCGTGGGCGACGAGCGCGCCGGGCGGCTGATGGTGTCCTCCACCAAGTCGATGCACGGCCACGGCATGGGCGCCGCGGGCGGCTTCGAGGCCGTGCTCGCCGCGCTGGCGGTGAAGGAGGACCGCGTGCCGCCGACGATCAACGTCGAGGCGCTCGACGAGGCCTGCGCCGGCGTCGACCACGTGATCGGCGAGGCGCGCGAGGCGCGCGTGGACGTGGCCCTCTCCAACTCGTTCGGCTTCGGCGGCCACAACGCCGTGCTGGCGTTCACCAAGCCGAGGGACGCGTGAACGGCGACGGCCGCGTGCGCGTGGTGATGACCGGCATCGGCGTCGCCAGCCCCCTCGGCATCGGCCGCGAGGAGATGTGGCGTCCGTGGTGGCCGGGCGCTCGGGCGCCGGGCTGATCACGCTCTTCGACACGACCGACTACGGCGTCCGGATGGCCTGCGAGGTCGACGGCTTCGAGCCCGGCGACTTCATGGACCGCAAGGCCGCGCGCCGCATGGACCGCTACGCCCAGCTCGCCGTCGCGGCCGCCCGCCTGGCGGTGGCCGACTCAGGGCTCGCCGATCGACGACGACGGCGCCGGCATCGGGGCGATCATCGGCAACGGCGGCTCGGGCACGATCTCGCGCGAGGAGCAGCACCGGGTGATGCTGGAGCGCGGCCCGGACCGGGTCTCGCCCTTCGCGATCCCCCTGAGCGTGGCCAACATGGGCGCCGGCCAGGTGTCGATCGAGCTCGGGCTGCGCGGCCCCGTGACCGCCGTCTGCACCGCCTGCGCGGCCGGGACCGACGCGATCGGCGTCGCCACCGAGACCATCCGGCGCGGCGACGCCCGCGCGATGCTCGCCGGTGGCGGCGACACCCTGATCTCCCCGTTCTTCGTGGCCGGCTTCGACGCGATGCGCGTGCTCTCGCACCGCAACGACGACCCAGCGAGCGCGGCGCGGCCCTTCGACCAGGAGCGCGACGGCTTCCTGGTGGGCGAGGCCGGCGCCGTGGTGGTGCTGGAGCGCCTGGAGGACGCCCTGGCGCGCGGCGCGCGGATCCTCTGCGAGGTGGCCGGCTACGGCGCGAGCGCCGACGCGCACCACCTGACCGACCCGGACCCGGACGGGACGGCGCAGGCCCGCGCGGTGCGCGCCGCGCTGGACGACGCGGGCCTGGCGCCCGAGGACGTGGACCACGTGAACGCCCACGGCGGCGCGAGCAAGCCCGGCGACCCGGCCGAGGTGCGGATGCTGAAGCTGGTGCTGGGCGAGGAGGTCGCCACGCGCGTGGCCGTGAGCGCCACCAAGTCGATGCACGGCCACTGCATGGGCGCCACCGGGGCCCTCGAGGCCGCCATCACCGCCCTCGCCGTCCACGAGGGCGTGCTGCCGCCCACGATCAACCTGCACACGGTCGATCCCGAGTGCGAGGGCGTCGACCACGTCGCCAACGAGGCGCGCGAGGCCGACGTGCGCGTCGCGCTGTCGGCCAGCTACGGCCTGGGCGGCCACAACGCCGTGCTCGCGCTGACAAAGGTCGACGAGGCGGAGGCCTGATGGGCTTCCTGCGTCGCCTGTCGCCGCGCGCCGAGAAGACGATCCGCCTGGTGACCACCTGCGCGATCGCGGCGCCGCTCGGGATGATCGCCGTGGCCACCGACGACGAGACGCTGGGCTACATCGCCGCGGGGATCGTGCTCGCCGGCATCGTGGCCGGTCCGGTCGTGGCCCGGGTCCTGAACCCGCCGGGCGGTGCGGGGCGCGGGCGCTAACCTCCCCGGGATGACGGCCGACGCCCGGACCACGCTGGACCGCCTGCTCGCCGAGAGGATCCTGATCCTCGACGGCGCCACCGGGACGATGATCCAGCGCCACGCGCTCGAGGAGGCGGACTTCCGCGGCGAGCGCTTCGCCGACCACCCGGTCGCCCTCAAGGGCAACAACGACCTCCTGACGCTGACGCGCCCGGACATCGTGAGCGGCATCCACCACGCCTTCCTCGAGGCGGGCGCGGACATCATCGAGACCAACACGTTCAGCGGGACCTCGGTGGCGCAGGCCGACTACCGGACGCAGGGCGCGGTGCGCGACCTGAACGTCGAGGCCGTGCGCCTCGCGCGCGAGGCGGCCGCCGAGTGGACGGCGAAGACGCCGGACAAGCCGCGCTTCGTGGCCGGGGCGATCGGCCCGACCAACCGGATGCTCTCGATCTCGCCCGACGTCGAGGACCCCTCCAAGCGCTCGATCACCTTCGAGGAGCTGAGCGCGGCCTACGTCGAGCAGGTGCGCGGCCTGGTCGAGGGCGGCGCCGACCTGCTGCTGGTGGAGACGATCATCGACGGCCTCTCGGCCAAGGCGGCGATCGCCGCCATCGAGCAGGTCGCCGAGGAGACCGGCGTCCGCCTGCCGCTGATGATCTCGGTGACGATCACCGACCGCAGCGGCCGCACCCTGGCCGGGCAGACCATCGAGGCCTTCTGGATCACCATCGCCCACGCGCGGCCCTTCAGCGTCGGCGTCAACTGCGCGCTCGGCGCCCGCGAGATGCGCCCCTACCTGGCCGACCTCTCGCGCGTCGCGACCTGCTGGACGAGCTGCTACCCCAACGCGGGCCTGCCGAACGCCTTCGGCGAGTACGACGAGGGCCCCGACGAGACGGCGGGCGAGCTGCGCGAGTTCGCCTCCGGCGGCCTGGTCAACATCATGGGCGGCTGCTGCGGCACCACCCCCGACCACATCCGCGCGATCGCGGCCGCGGCCGAGGGGCAGGCGCCGCGGCGCATCCCGGCGCCCGAGCCGCTCACCCGCCTCGCCGGCCTGGAGCCGCTGGTGCTGCGCGAGGACTCCAACTTCCTGATGATCGGCGAGCGCACCAACGTCACCGGCTCGCGCCGCTTCGCCGAGCTGATCCTGAACGGCGACTTCGGCACGGCCCTCGAGGTCGCGGCCGAGCAGGTGCGCAGCGGCGCCAACGTGATCGACGTGAACATGGACGAGGCCATGCTCGACTCCGAGCAGGCCATGACCACGTTCCTCAACATGGTCGCCACGGAGCCGGACATCGCGAAGGTGCCGATCATGGTCGACTCCTCCAAGTGGTCGGTCATCGAGGCGGGCCTGCGCTGCGTGCAGGGCAAGCCGGTCGTCAACTCGATCAGCCTCAAGGAGGGCGAGGAGGACTTCCTCGCCAAGGCGCGCCTCGCCCGCCGCTACGGCGCGGCGATGGTCGTGATGGCGTTCGACGAGGAGGGCCAGGCCGACACCGTCGAGCGCAAGGTCTCCATCTGCGAGCGCGCCTACCGCCTGCTCGTGGAGACGGCCGGCGTGCCGCCCGAGGACATCATCTTCGACCCCAACGTCTTCGCCGTGGCCACCGGCATCGAGGAGCACAACGGCTACGCGATGGCCTTCATCGAGGCGACGCGCCAGATCAAGGACCGCTGCCCGGGGGCGAAGATCAGCGGCGGCGTCAGCAACCTCTCCTTCTCCTTCCGCGGCAACGACGTCGTGCGCGAGGCGATGCACAGCGCCTTCCTGTTCCACGCCGTGAAGGCCGGCATGGACATGGGCATCGTCAACGCCGGCCAGCTCGCGGTGTACGAGCAGATCGACGAGGAGCTGCTGGAGGCCGTCGAGGACGTCCTCTTCGACCGCCGCCCCGAGGCCACCGAGCGGCTCGTGGAGCTCGCCGAGCGGGTCAAGGGCAGCGGCGCCGCGCGCGTCGTGGACCAGGCCTGGCGCGAGGGCGCCGTCGAGGAGCGCCTCGAGCACGCGCTGGTCAACGGCATCGTGGAGTTCATCGAGGAGGACACCGAGGAGGCGCGCCTGAAGTACGGCGCCCCCCTGGACGTGATCGAGGGCCCGCTGATGGCCGGCATGGGCGTGGTGGGCGACCTGTTCGGCGCCGGCAAGATGTTCCTCCCCCAGGTGGTCAAGAGCGCCCGCGTGATGAAGCGCGCCGTGGCGCACCTCGAGCCGTACATGGAGGAGGAGCGCCGGCGCGCGGAGGCCGCCGGCGAGGACGTGGAGGCCCAGGGCACGGTCGTGATGGCCACCGTGAAGGGCGACGTCCACGACATCGGCAAGAACATCGTGGGCGTGGTGCTCGGCTGCAACAACTACCGCGTGGTCGACCTCGGCGTGATGGTGCCGATGACGGACATCCTCGACGCGGTCGACGCCGAGGACGCCGACATGGTCGGCCTCTCCGGGCTCATCACGCCGTCGCTCGACGAGATGGTCAACGTGGCCGCGGAGATGGAGCGGCGCGGCATGAGCATCCCGCTGCTCATCGGCGGGGCGACCACCAGCAAGCAGCACACCGCCGTGAAGATCGCGCCGGCCTACTCCAGCTCGGTCACGCACGTGCTCGACGCCTCGCGGGCGGTCGGCGTCGTGTCGAAGCTGCTCGACCCGGTCCAGCGCGCCGAGCACGAGGCCGCGGTGCGCGCCGACCAGGAGCGCCTGCGCGAGCTGCACGCCACCCGGCGCGAGCGCGAGCTGCGCAGCTGGTCCGAGGCCCTCGCGCGCCGCCCCGCCATCGAGTGGCGCGCCGAGGACGTCCCGGTCCCGGAGTTCACCGGGCGCCGCGTGCTGCGCGACGTGCCGCTGGCCGAGATCGCCGAGTACATCGACTGGACGTTCTTCTTCCACGCCTGGGAGCTGAAGGGCAAGTTCCCCGAGGTGCTCGACCACCCGCGCTACGGCGACGCGGCGCGCGAGCTGCACGCCAACGCCACGGCGATGCTCGACGGGCTGATCGCCGGCGGCGGCCTCACGGCCAACGGCGTCTACGGGCTCTGGCCGGCGAACGCCGAGGGCGAGGACATCGTCCTCTACGCCGACGACGAGCGCTCGGCCGAGGTCGCCCGCTTCCCGATGCTGCGCCAGCAGCGCGTGAAGGCCGACGACAAGCCCCAGTACTCGCTGGCCGACTTCGTCGCGCCGCGCGAGAGCGGGCTGCTCGACCACGTCGGCGCCTTCGCCGTCACGGCGGGCATCGGCGCCGACGACCTGGCGCGCGCCTACGAGGGCGAGCTCGACGACTACTCGGCGATCATGCTGAAGGCGCTCGCCGACCGGCTGGCCGAGGCCTTCGCCGAGATGCTCCACGCCCGCGTGCGGCGCGAGTGGGGCTACGAGGCCGGCGAGGACCTCTCCAAGGAGGACCTCGTGGCCGAGCGCTACCGCGGCATCCGTCCGGCCTTCGGCTACCCCGCCTGCCCGGACCACCTGCCCAAGCGGCGGCTCTTCTCCCTGCTCGGAGCCGAGGAGGTGGGCATCGCGCTCACCGAGAGCCTGGCGATGACGCCGGCCGCGTCGGTCAGCGGCATCTACATCCAGCACCCGTCGGCGCGCTACTTCGCGGTCGGCCCGGTGACGCGCGACCAGGTCGAGGACTACGCCGAGCGGATGGGCATGCCGCTCGCCGAGATCGAGCGCTGGCTGGCGCCGAACCTCGCCTACGAGCCCGAGGCCGCCGTTCCCGCCTGACCCCCGGCAGGGCGAAAAAAAGTCATACAAGCGCGTGCGCACAGCCCACCTGCACTCATCCGCAAAACTCCGGCGGCCGGGCCCTCCGGGTCCGAGCCCGCCGCCGCGCGACCAGATCACCCGCGCGCCGCGGCCGCCGGTGAGGACGCTGATCGACCACCGCGTCAGCACGATCAGGCGGTTCTGGACAGCCGACCAGGTAGACGAGGTGTATGCCGGCCCACGCCAGCCACGCCGGCAGGCCTGCCATCCTGACCGGGCCGATCTGCGCGACCGCCCGCCCGCGCCCGATCGTCGCGAGGTCGCCCTTGTCCCGATAGCGGAATGCCCGGGGCCGCCGGCCGCCACGCGAGGCGCGCCACGATCGTCGCGGCGGCGAACCTGCCCTGCTGCATCGCCACCGGCGCCACGCCCGGTAGCGGTCGTCCCGTCCGCTGGATCCGCGAGGCTCGCCATGTCGCCGAGGACGAAGACCTCGGGTGGCCCGGCAGCGTGAGATCCGCCTCGACGCCCACACGGCCCGACCGGTCGAGAGCCGCACCCGTCGCCCGCGCGAGCAGGGCGCCCAGCCCCGACGCCTGGACGCCGGCGGCCCAGACGATCGTCCGGGCCTCGATCCGTTCGAGCTCCCCCATCGGGGCCCAGTGACCGTGACGAACCGATCGTCGATGTCGACGACCTGACTGCCGGTGCGCACACTCACCCCGAGTCCGTGCAGCGACCGGCGGGCGGCCTCGGAGAGGTGGGGGTGGTACATCCTGAGCGGGCCGATCGCCCAGCTCGACGACCACGACCCTCGCCTCGCGCGGGTCGATCGCGCGGAAATCGCGGGGGAGCGTCTTCCGGGCGATCTCGGCGATCTGGCCGGCCATCTCGACGCCGGTGGGGCCGGCCCCCACCACGACGAAGGTCAGCCATGCGGCCCGGCGGGCAGCGTCGGGCTCCTCCTCCGCCGCCTCGAACGCGAGCAGGAGGCGTCGGCGCAGCTCGAGCGCGTCCTCGAGCGTCTTGAGGCCCGGGGCGCGCTCCTCCCACTCGTCGTGGCCGAAGTACGCATGCTGCGCACCCGCCGCCACGATCAGCGAGTCGTACGGGACCTCGCCGCCGGCGGATCCGCTCGCGAGGCCGTCCAGGACGAGGCGACGACGGGCGACGTCAACGTCCACGACCTCGCCGAGCAGCACCCGTGCGTTGCGCTGGCGCTTCACGATCCCGCGCAACGGGGTCGCCACCTCGGCGGCCGACAGCGCGCCGGTCGCCACCTGGTAGAGCAGCGGCTCGAAGAGGTGGAAGTTGCGCTTGTCGATCAGGGTCACCGCCACGGGCGCGTGGCGCAGGGCGCGCGCGGCGCGGAGCCCTCCGAACCCGCCTCCGACGATCACCACGCGGTGGAGCGGCGCGGACCGGCGGGAGATGCCGGCGATCGCGTCCGCGATCGCCGGGGTCGGATGGACGTGAGCGGCGAACCGCATGACGCCCCCGGTCTCGGTTGCCATCAGCCGGCCCTCCCGCCCTGCACGGCGCGACGGGACGGAGCGGCCGCGGACCCGTGCTCGCGGACGGCACGCCGCCGGCCGGGGAGCCGGCGGAGGACCATGACGGCCACGAGCAGGGCGATGCCGGCCGCCGGCGCAACCCCGACCGCGAGGGCGTCGGTCCACGCGCGGTCGGCCGTGGCGACGAGGGTGTGGCCCGCGCCCCGCGGCAGCCCGGCGCCGACGACGTGCGCCGCCGCCACCGAGTCGTCCGCGGCCCCCCGGGCCGGTCCCGGCAGGGCGGAGTCGTCGAGCTTCGCGGCGTACACGGAGGTCGCGACGGAGCCGGCGATGGCCACGCCGAGAGCCCCGCCGACCTGGCGGGCGATGCTGTTGACGCCGGAGGCGATGCCCGCCTTCTCCTCCGGGACCGAGGCCATGGTGAGATCCGTCCCGGGGGCGTTGACCAGCCCCATCCCGAGGGCGAGGAAGAAGAACGCGGCCGCGACCACCCCGTAGGCGGTGACGGGCGACCAGGTGAAGGTCGCCAGGAGGCTGGCGGCCATCACCGCGAGGCCGACGGCGACGACGCGCGCGGCGCCCGCGCGGCGCACCAGGGCGTCGCTTCGAGCCGCCCCGATGATGATTCCCGCGGCGATCGGCGTCATGGCGGATCCGGCCTCGAGCGCCGAGTAGCCCTTGGTCACCTGGAGGTAGAGCGTCAGGACGAACATGCCGCCCATCAGGGCGAAGCCCGACGCGGCCACGGCGAGCGAGCTCACGCTGAACCGGGGCTCACGGAGGTATGCGAGGTCCAGCATGGGATCGGGCGCGTGCATCTCCCACGCGATGAAGGCGACCGACAGGACGACGGCCGCCCCGAAGCCGGCGAGCACCGGCGCGTCGAGCCATCCGCGCGTCGGAGCCTCGATGATCGCGGCGATCAGGGCGATCATCGCGGTGGAGGAGAGGCCGGCGCCGAGCAGGTCGAACCTGCCGGGGTTCGGATCGCGGCTCTCCGGCACCAGGGCGATGCCCGCCAGCAGCGCGACCACCGCGATCGGCACGTTGACGAAGAAGACGGAGCCCCAGTCGAACCAGCGCAGCAACAGCCCGCCGACCAGCGGTCCGAGCCCGATGCCCACCGCCGCGATGCCCGCCCAGATCCCGATCGCCTTTCCGCGCTCGTCGCGCGGGAACACGGCGGTGATCGTGGAGAGCGTCGCGGGCATGATGAGCGCCGCGCCCAGGCCCATCACCGCGCGGCACGCGATCAGTTGGTTCGCGGTTGCGGAGAGGCCGGCCAGGAGGCTCGCGGTGCCGAACACGACGATGCCGGCCTGGAGCATCCGCTTGCGGCCGATGCGGTCCGCGAGCGTTCCCGCGGTGAGCAGGAAGGCACCGAAGACCAACAGGTATGCGTCACCATCCACTGGAGCCGCGCGTAGCCCCTGGGGGGTCCGGCGCGCTTAATTCAGGGGTACGGATTGGGGTGTCCCCCCTATGCGCAGCCGGCGGCGACGCGCGAGGCTTCCGCCCATGCTCCGCACGACGACATCGATGCGCCACCACCGGCCGCCGGCCTGGATGGCCGAGGTCGGGATCTTCGCGCTCGCGCTCCTCGTCTACCAGGCCTCGCGCGCGCTGGTCATCGGCAGCCCGGCGACGGCCTTCGAGAACGCCCGTGCCCTGATCCACGTGGAGAAGGGCACGGGACTGTTCGTCGAGACGGCGATCCAGGCGCGCGTGCTGCCGCACGTGGAGCTCGTCGAGGTCCTCAACCTCTTCTACCTCACGGCCCACTGGGTCGTGACCCCGCTCTTCTTCGTCTGGCTCTACCGGTACCGCCGGCCGGCCTACGCGGCGGTGCGGAACGCCTTCCTGGTCGCCAACGGCCTGGCGCTGCTCGTCTTCATGACCTTCCCGGTCGCGCCGCCGCGGCTGGCGGGCAGCCGCGAGGGCTTCGTGGACACGCTGAGCCGGGTGAGCGACGTTGACCTGCACGGCGGCGTGCTCTCGGGCTGGTTCAACCCCTACGCGGCCGTGCCGTCCATGCACTTCGGCTATGCGGCGCTGGTCGGGGTCGTCACCGCGTGGCTCGTGCGCCCGCTCTGGGTGCGCGCCCTGGCGCTGGCCTACCCGGCCTTCGTCTTCCTCGTGATCGTCGGCACCGCCAACCACTACGTGATCGACGCGATCGCGGGCGGGCTGGCGATGGCCCTCGGCGGCGCGGCCGTGTGGCTCGCGCCCCGGGTTCAGATCTCGAACTGCTCCTTGGCGAGGTACAGCCGCGCCTGGCGGGCGCCCGTGACGAGGATCTCGAGCTTCTCCTCGACGATCGCCTCGGGCAGGGCGTCGAGGCCCGGCCCCGCGACGACCCAGAGGGCCGAGGGGACGCCGGCGCGTGCGTGCCCCAGCACGTGGCGCGCGACGTCCATGACGTCCTCGATGTGCTCGTCGGCGGCCACCGCGCGCACCAGTTCCTCGTCGGGCCCCAGGCGGTAGAGCCCGGGCGGGACCGGGCCGGCGGTCTCCACGACGAGACCGCGGCGCCCGTCGAGCGCGTCCGCGTCCGCGACGCGCGCCTTCAGGGCCAGGTGGGGCGCCGCCTCGCGGGCCTCGGCGAGTGTGGCGGCGGTGTCCTCCGCGGCGCCGCTGGCGGTGACGTCGAGCCCGATGCGCGCCAGCCGCGCCGACCAGCCCGCGCCGCCGGGCAGGGAGCCCAGGACGATGGTCGGAAGCACGGGGAGCTGGACGCCGAGGCCGGCGAGCTCGTCCCTACGGATCGACGGCCCCCTCGAAGAGCGCGAAGAAGGCGTACCACGGGTCGCGCGCGACCATGATCCGCCCCGACTGGATGTCCATCGGCGGCACCACGGCCTCGCCGCCCATGTTGACGATCAGCGCGTCGGAGCCGTCGAGGTCCTCGCTGGTGAAGTAGACGAGCCAGTTCGGCGGCGCCGGCGGGGGCTGGCGCATCATCCCCCCGTTCAGGGAGCCCCGGTTCGTGATGCCCCAGTACGGGGCCGGGTCGGGCGCCACCTGGGAGATCTCCCACGGGAAGAGGCCGATGTAGAAGGCGGCCGCCGCCATCGGGTCGGGCGTGTTGAGCTGGTTGAGCACCATGGCGCCGACGTCGTTGACCCGCTGGGCGCCGATGAACCCGTCCGGCTGCCACAGGCCGAAGCGCGCGCCCTGCGGGTCGGCCACGATCGCCGAGCTGCCGAGGCCCTCCACCGCGACCGGCTCGCGCACCACGCGGCCGCCCAGCCCGGCGACGCGCGCGGCCGTCGCGGCCGCGTCCTCCACCGAGACGTAGGACGTCCACGAGGGCAGCACGCCGGGCGCCGCGCCGGCGCCCATCGCGTGGATGCCGCAGACCACCGCGCCGTCGCGCCTCATGAGCAGGTAGCCGCCCGAGCCGGGGATCTCCTCGGACTCCCAGCCGAAGAGGCCCGAGTAGAAGCCCGAGGCCTCGGCCGCGTCGCGGGCGGCGAGGTCGGTCCAGCAGAACGTGCCGGGCTCGTAGGAGGTGCGCTCGCCCACGGCCGCACGATACCGCCCGAGTGCCGCGCCACGCGGCACTACCATGCCGGGATGGACCGGGGCGAGGGGGGCTGGATCCGGCGGGTGGGTCCGTGGGTCGGCATCGGCACGAGCCCGGCCGCCCTCATGACCGGCGGCGGCGTGGGCGAGGGCCTGCGCGGCGGCGAGCTGGTGGCGGCGCTCGCGGTGGGAGTCGCGCTGCTGGCGGCGCTCGCCATCGGCCAGGGGATCCTCGGCCAGCGCACCGGCCGGACCCTGAGCGCGCTGACGGCGGGCCCGCTCGGGGAGACCGGCAGCCGGCGCACGGCCTCGGTGGCGATGCTGCTCATGATGATCGGCTGGTTCGGCGTCAACGTCGGCGTGGCCGGCGTGGCGCTCGGGCGCCTGGTGGGCATCCCCGACGTCGCGGGCGTGGCGCTGTTCGCGGCGATCATGCTCGGCGTGGCGCGCGCGGGGCTCGGCGCGCTGTCGTGGTCGGCGCTCGTGGCCGGGCTCGCCACCACCGGGCTCGCGGCCTACGGCCTGCACCGGGCCTTCGCCGACGCGCCGTTCACGCTCTCGGGGGGCCAGGCCGGCAGCGAGCCGATGAGCTTCGCGAGCGCAGTGGTGCTGGTGGTGGGCTATGGGGCGGCCTTCTCGCTGCGGACGCCCGACTTCACGCACGACCTCGCCCGCACCCGCCAGGTGGTGTGGTGCGCGCTGACCGGGCTCGTGATCCCCCTGTTCGTGTTCGCGATCGCCGGCGCGGCCCTGCAGGCGGCCACGGGCACCTGGGACCTGGCCGACGTGCTGCGGCGCCTCGGCAGCCCCGAGGTCGCGTACCTGTTCGTGGCCCTCGGCTTCACCGGGTCGGTGCTGACCAACATCTGGTCGGGCGGCCTGTCGCTGACCGACGCCGTGCCGTCGATCCCGGTGGCGGTGTCGATGCCCGCGGTGACCCTCGTCGGGGGCGTCGTCGCCGCGGTCGGGTTCTCCGACCTCATGCTCGGCTGGCTCACGGTGATGGCGCTCGCGGCGCCCGGGCTCGCCGCCGTCTGCGCCATACACGCGCTCCGCGGCAAAGCCGCACGTCCAGGGTGGGGAACCACCGGACTGTGCTGCTGGGGGGCGGGTTTCGCGTGCGGGATCGCGCTCCACATGGCAGGCTCTTGGACGGCGCTCCCCGTCGCGACGCTCCTTCCGGCCGTGGCCTACTGGATGCTCGACCGCGAGGCGGGGCGAAAACTGGCTGATGCAAAGGCAGGTGGCTGAAGGTGGCGATCGATCAGACGGCGGCACCGCGGGGCGGGACGGTTGGCCTCGACGCACACGGCATCGTCCCCGAGGGCACCGTGTGGTGGAACCTCCCGCCGGCGGCGCTCTACGAGCACGCTCTCGCCGCGGGCGACGCCGCCCTCGCCGAGGGCGGCCCGCTCGTCGTCTCGACCGGCGCCCACACCGGCCGCTCGCCCAAGGACAAGTTCGTCGTCCGCGAGCCCGGCAGCGAGGACCGCATCTGGTGGGGCGCCATCAACCAGCCGATCTCCGAGGAGAACCACGCCTCCCTCGGGTCCCGGCTGCGCGATCACCTGAGCACCGCCGAGAACCTCTACGTGATCGACTCCTACGCCGGGGCCGACCCCAAGGAGCGCCTGTCGGTCCGCCTCGTGACCGAGAGCGCCTGGCACGCCCTGTTCGCGCAGACGCTCTTCATCGTGCCGAGCGACGAGCAGATCGCCGCGCACCGCCCCGAGGCGCTGATCCTCCACGCGCCGAGCTTCACCGCCGAGGGCGAGAGCGACGGCGTCCGCCAGGGCAACTTCGTCAGCCTGCACCTGACCGACCACGAGATCCTGATCGGCGGCACCTACTACGCCGGCGAGATCAAGAAGTCGATCTTCACGCTGATGAACGACCGCCTGCCGGTGCGCGGCGTGATGTCGATGCACTGCTCGGCCAACGTCGGCCCCGACGGCAGCGTGGCGGTCTTCTTCGGCCTCTCCGGCACGGGCAAGACCACCCTCTCCACCGACTCGCAGCGCCCGCTGATCGGCGACGACGAGCACGGCTGGGGCGCGGACGGCGTCTTCAACATCGAGGGCGGCTGCTACGCCAAGGTGATCAACCTGTCGGAGACCGGCGAGCCCGAGATCTACGCCACCACCCGCACGTTCGGCACGGTGCTGGAGAACGTGGTCATGGACCCGGTCACGCGGCGCCTCGACCTCGACGACGCGTCCAAGACCGAGAACACCCGCGCGGCCTACCCCCTGTCGTCGATCCCGAACACGGTTCCCGAGTCGCGCGCCGGGCACCCGTCGAACATCGTGATGCTGACCGCCGACGCGTTCGGCGTGCTGCCCCCCATCGCCAAGCTGAGCCCCGAGCAGGCGATGACGATGTTCCTGGCCGGCTACACCGCCAAGGTCGCCGGCACCGAGGTCGGCGTCGTCGAGCCGCAGGCCACGTTCAGCGCCTGCTTCGGCGCGGCGTTCCTGCCGCAGCCGCCGTCGGTCTACGCCGAGCTGCTGCGGGAGCGCATCACCGAGCACGGCGTGTCGGCCTGGCTGATCAACACCGGCTGGACCGGAGGCCCGTACGGCGTCGGCTCGCGCATGCCGATCGACGCGACCCGCGCCATCGTGCGCGCCGCCCTGTCGGGCGAGCTGGACGGGGCCGGTTTCCGCACGGACCCGATCTTCGGCTTCGAGGTCCCGCTGGCCATCGAGGGCGTGGACAGCGCGCTGCTCGACCCGCGCGGCACCTGGAGCGACGGCGCCGCCTACGACGCGTCGGCGAAGGACCTCGCCGCGCAGATCGCCGAGCACGCGGAGAAGATGAAGGCCTGATCCCGGGGTCACCGCCGCGCCGGCCCGCGAGGCCGGCGCGGCCGGGACCGGCCTGACGAAATCATTACGCGAAACGCCGGATCCGCCGATCGGGCACCGGATATCGTCGGCCACAATGCGAGGGCGTATCCGTCACCGGCTCCTGACCGCCGCGGCGACGGCCCTGCTGGCCATCGCCGGCGCGTCCGCGGCGCAGGCGGCCGCCCCCCCGGCGCCGAAGATCTCGGGCTCCGACGCCACGGTCTGGAACATCGCCTCGCCGACGCCGTCGTACACCATCACCGGCACCGAGCCCGGCGCGTCGCTCAGATGGACGCTCAGCGGGACCACCCAGAAGGGCACGGGGCGCTCCCCGCTGAGGATCCGCCTCCCCGGCCTGGCGAGCGGCACGTACACGCTGGAGGCGGAGCAGTCCCCCGACGGCAAGACGGCGAAGCGGAAGGTGCGGGTGGACGTGACGCCCCCCTCGATCGCGATCCGCCAGCCGGTGAACGATGCCGTCTACCCGCCCGGGCAGGTGATCGCGGTCAACTACTCCTGCTCCGGGGCGACGTCCTGCGCGGGCACCCTGCCCGACGGCGCGGCGCTGCCGACCTCCGCCGCGGGCTCGGGCACCTTCACGGTCACGGCCACCGACGGCGCCGGCAACGCCGCCGCGCAGACCGTCTCGTACGCCGTGGGCCCGGTGGCGCCGACGATCACCGGCCGTCCCGCGGGGCCGGTGCGGGGCACCCGCCCGACCTTCTCGTGGAGTGGCGGCGAGCCCGGCGCCGTCTTCACCTGGCAGGTGCTCGCCGAGGGAGCCGTGGTATCCCAGGGCGACACGATCAGCCCCACCGTCTCCCTCGGCCCGCTGCCGCCCGGCTCGTACGCCTTCCAGGTGCGTCAGCGGGGGACCTCCGGCGTGAGCGGGCCGTACAGCATCGCCGACCCGTTCACCGTCGTGCAGACCGTGTCGGCGGCGGCCGTGCTGCAGGCCCCCGTGGTGCGCGCGGCCTCCCGTCTCCACCCCGGCGCCGGCGCGACGGTCACGCGCGCCCGGCCGCTGCTCGCGTGGGGCCGCGTGCCGCGCGCGGCGCTCTACAACGTGCAGGTGTTCCGCGTGCGCGGGACCACGCTGACGAAGGTGGCCTCGGTCTTCCCGCGCGGCAACCGCACCCGCGTCGCGGGCCTGCGGTTCGGCCGCCGCTACGCCTGGCGGGTGTGGCCGTACGTGCGCCGCTCCGGCTACACGCGCGAGCCGCTCGGGCTGAGCTACTTCGACCTGACGCGGCCGGTGCGCGTCGGCCCGGCCCAGATGCTGGTCGACCGGCGCGTGGCCGAGGCCGCCGTGCGGCGGGTCAACGCGATCGAGCGGTGGCTCGACGCGGGCGTCACGGCCGGTGACCTGCGCCACGAGGGCCTCGGCTCCTCGGTCTTCGCCCCCTCCCTCGGTCCGCGCGGCCCGGCCGACTCGGCCGGCACGGCGGCCGCCGCCACGCGGCCGATCGGCGCCGGCGCCGGCGCGAGGGCCCGCGGCCCCATCCGCGCCACGCCGCGCGAGCTGCTGCGCACGCGTCGCATCGCGCAGTCGGCGGTGCGCCGCCTGGAGGGCATCGAGGCGCGCCTGGCCGCCGGCCTCACCGGCGGGGACGTCGTCGACGGCTCCGTCGGCCCCGAGAAGCTCGGCGTCGGCGTGTGGCTGGCGTCGCCGCGCGGGCAGGCGCAGGCCGCGCCGCGCACGGTGACCGTCGTCGCGCCCGCGAAGCACCCGCCCAGGAGCGTGCGCGTCACCCGCCGGGCGCTCCTGATCTCACAGAAGACCTCGCAGGGCGCCCTGCGGCGGGCCGAGGCCCTGCGCGCGCGCCTGCTGCTCGGCCTCTCGACGGCCGACTTCCAGCCCGGGTCGATCGGCCCCGCCGAC
Organism: uncultured Thermoleophilia bacterium; assembly: GCA_963770865.1. Lineage (GTDB taxonomy): Bacteria > Actinomycetota > Thermoleophilia > Miltoncostaeales > Miltoncostaeaceae > Miltoncostaea. Next base: position 209,940 of record CAVYRD010000012.1, on the reverse strand, counting down.
CTCGCCCCGTCGCTGCTCGGCCGCCGCTGAGGTCCGCCCTCAGGACCCGCTGAAGCCGGGGGCGCGCTTGTCCCGGAAGGCCGCCAGCCCCTCGCGGAAGTCGTTGGAGACGAAGGCGCGGGTGCGGGCCCGCGAGGCGGTCTCCTCGACCTCCTCCCACGGCGCGCGGTCGGTCAGCGTGCCGATGATCGCCCGCGTGCCGGCCACGGCGAGCGGGGCGGCCGCGGCCACGTCGGCCGCCGCGGCCCGCGCGACGGCCCAGAGCTCCTCGCCGTCGACCACCTGGTCCACGAGCCCGAGCGCGAACGCCTCGTCGGCCTCGACCGGGGCGCCGGTCAGGAAGAGGCGCCGGGTGCGCGCGGGGCCCATCGAGGCGACGAAGCGGCGCAGGCCGTCGGCGGCGTAGACGACGCCGATCCGCGCGGCCGGCATGCCCAGCCGCGCGCCGCGGCGCGCGATGCGCCAGTCGCAGGCGATCGCCAGCTCGAGCGCCCCGCCGAAGGCCGCGCCGTTCAGCACGGCCACGACCGGCCGGGGGCAGGCGGTGATGGCCCGGGACGCGCGGCCGAGGCGCCGCTCGCCCTCCTGGAGGTAGGCGACCAGCTCGTCGGCGGTGCGGTCCGCCAGATCGAGGCCGGAGGAGAAGTGCCGGTCGCCGGCGCCCCCGAGCAGGACGACGCGGGCGGCCTCCGCGCGCGGACCCTCCAGTAGGCTCACCAGCGCATCGAGGACCGCGTCGTCGAGGGCGTTGGCGCGGCCCTCGTTCGCGATCCGGGCGATCAGGACGTGGCCGTCCTCCTCGACGTCGAGGCGGCCGGCGGGGGAGGGGCTCTCAGCTGGCACGTGTCACCGTCATGGGGGCCGGGGCGGTCGGAACCTACTACGGCGCGCTCCTCGCGCGCGACGGCCACGAGGTCACGCTGGTGGCGCGCGGCGCGCACCTCGACGCGCTGCGGGCGGCCGGGCGGGCCGTCGTGCGCGAGGCCGACGGGTCGCGCTGGGAGGTGCCCGTGCGCGCCCTGGCCGCCCCCGAGGGCCCGTCGCCGGACCTGGTCGTCGTCTCCACCAAGTCGCACCACACCCTCGACGCGGCGCGCGCGCTGGCGCCGGTCGTCGGCCCGGCAACGACGGTCATGTCGCTGCAGAACGGGGTGGAGAACGTGGGGCGCCTGGCCTCGGTGCTCGGCGCCGAGCGCGTTCTCGGGGCGATCGCCTTCGTGGGCCTGCGCGTGGATGAGCCGGGCGTCGTGGACCACGAGGCCGAGGGCTGGGTGAAGATGGGCGACCCGGCCGGCGTCACCGAGCGCGCCGACGCGCGTCCACGCCCTGGTGGCCGGATCGTGGGACGTCGCGCTGTCGGAGCGGATCGTCCACGACCAGTGGCACAAGCTGCTGTGGAACGCGGGCTTCAACGCCATCTGCGCGGTGACGGGCGCCACGGCCGGCGAGGCGCTCGCCACGCCGGGCTCCGAGGCGCTGGTGCGCGAGGCGATGTGGGAGGTCGTGGCCGTGGCCGCGCGCCACGGCGTGGGCCTCGGCGCCGAGGACGTGGACGAGATGGCGGCGCCGAACCCGGGGCTGCGCGACTACCACCCCTCCACGGCGCGCGACCTCGAGGCGGGCAAGCCCCTGGAGCGCGACGCGCTGTGCGGGTTCCTCGCCCGCGAGGGGGAGCGGCTCGGCGTGCCCGTGCCCGTCAACCGCGTGCTCGACGGCCTGCTGGCCCTCCAGGAGGACCGCGCCCGCCGCCCGCGGTGAACGCTTTCACCGCGCTCGTAAGGGTCCCGTGAAGCCGCCGGGATCGCCGGATCGCGCCCCTAACCTCCCCCCCATCGAACCGATTTCCGACGGGGGGACGAGATGAGGATGCGACGCAACTGGTGGGTTGGGGTCGCGGCAGGCGCGGTGGTCGGCCTGGGCGGCGTGATCGTCTCCGAGCAGGCGACGACGGACGCCGAGGCCGCGTCGTTCTCGGTGACGCCGGCCCAGCTGCAGATCAACCAGCGCATCTCGCAGGCCGCCGTGCGGCGCAGCAACGAGTCGCTCGACCTGCTCGACCCGATCCGCAAGTCGGGCGCCCAGGACGACGCGCCGGGCTGGGGCACGGCCCAGATCCGCGACGGCGCCGTGACCTCGGCCAAGCTCGACGCCGCCGTGCGCGAGGCGCAGCCGCGCTGGGCGGTGGTCGCCGCCACCACCGGCGCCCTCACGCGGGGCAAGGGCGCGACGACCTCGGCGAAGCTCGCCGACCCGGGCCTCTACACGGTCACCTTCGACCGCGACGTCAGCGCCTGCTCGCTGCAGGCCACGATCGGCGACGGCGGGACCACGCCGCTCACGACCGGCGGCGAGGTCGGCGTGTGGCGCAGCGCCACCGACGCGAAGGTGGTCACGGTGCGCACCGCGGACTCGGCCGGGGCGCCCGTCAACACCCTCCCGTTCCAGGTCGCGGTGCTCTGCTAGCTGCTCCGGGGCGGATCGCCATTCGTGTGGGCTTCTAAGAGGCGGGTAAGAGTCCCGTGAAACCGGTCCGCGGCCCCCGGGCCGCGGACTAGGTTCGCCTCTCTCATGCGGGTCCCGAGGATGGAGGACAGGGATGCTGAACGGACGTTGGTGGGTGGGGATGACGGCGGGGGTCGCTCTCGGCCTCGGCGCAGTGGTCGCCGTCGAGGGTGCGACCGGCCAGGCGGACGCGGCGCGTCCCGTGACCGTCTCCGCAGAGCAGCTCAAGATCAACCAGAGGATCTCGCAGGCCGCCGTGAAGCGCAGCAACGACGCGCTCTCGAAGCTCGGTGTCATCACGCCGCAGATCCCGCTGTTCGCCGTGAGCAGCGGCGCGGTGGGCTCGAACCTGGTGCGCGGCCGCGGCGCCATCGTCGGCCCAGCGGATCGACGACGGCAACTACCGGGTGAAGTTCGACCGCAACATCTCGCTGTGCTCCTGGACCGGCACCGCGTCGGCCGACGCGCCGCCGGTGTCCGACGCGGTCTCGGTGCGCATCGCGCTCGACACGACCGACGCCGGGCGCACCCAGCTCGTGGTGCGGACCGCGAACGCCGCGGGCACGCCCACCAACAGCCCGTTCCACGTCCAGGTGGTCTGCTGAACTGAGGGCGCGAGGGTCCTGCCCGGGGTGAGCCGGGCGGGCCCTCCGGCCCCGCGGCCTCGGCTCAGGCCCCGAGCGCCGCCTCGGCGAGGATGCGCTCGACGACCTCGTCGAAGCCGAGCCCGGCGGCCTCCGCCGCCTTGGGCAGGAGGCTCGTGTCGGTCATGCCCGGGATCGGGTTGATCTCGAGCACCCAGGGCCGCTCGTTCTCGTCGAGGATGATGTTCGACGCGGCTCACGCCCCGGCAGCCGAGGGCCGTGAAGCAGGTGATCGCGACCCGGGCGACCTCCTGCGCCACGTGGTCCGGCAGGTCGGCCGGCGCGACGAAGTCGGTGAGACCGGGGGTGTAGCGGGCCTCGAAGTCGTAGAAGTCGCGCCCGCGCGGGATCGCCTCGACCACCGGCAGCGCCCAGGGCTCGGACGAGCCGAGCACCGAGACGGCCAGCTCGCGGCCGTGGACGAAGCGCTCGAGCAGCACGCGGTCGTCGTAGGCGAGGGCGGTCATCAGGGCGCCCGGCACGTCGGTGCGCTCGTGCGCCACGGTGATGCCGAGCGCCGAGCCCTGCTTGGCCGGCTTCACCACCAGCGGCATGCCGAGGCGCTCGCAGATCTCGGTGATGGCCTCGCCCGCGCCGAGCTCGCGGAACGCCTCCTGGCGGAAGGCGTAGGCGGGCGGGGTGTCGATGCCGGCCGACGCGAAGTAGGCCTTGGCGACCACCTTGTCCATCGCGCGCTCGCAGGCCAGGGCGCCCGGGCCGGTGTACGGGATCTCGAGGATCTCCAGGAGCTCCTGCACCGTGCCGTCCTCGCCACCCTTGCCGTGGAGCGCGATGAACGCGACCTCCGGCCGCTCGGCGCGCAGGGTGCGCACCAGGTGCTGGTCGACGTCGATCTCGATGACCTCGTGGCCGAGGCGCTGCAGCGCGGCCTCGGCGTTGGCGCCCGAGCGCAGGCTGACCTCGCGCTCCAGCGAGCGCCCGCCCTTCAGCACGGCGACCCTCACGAGATGTCGCCCCCCAGCGCACGGTGCAGCTCGGTCATCTCGGTGACCGCCACGCCGATGCGGCGCACGCCCTCGCTGATCGTGGCCTCCGGCACGCCGGAGTAGTTGAGGCGCATCGCGTTCCCCCCGCGGCCGTCGAGGAAGGCGCCGCGGCCGGGGACGAAGGCCACCTCGTGCTTGTCGCTCGCCAGGGCGAGCAGGTCGGTCGTGTCGATGTAGTCCGGCAGCGTCGCCCACACGAAGAGCCCGCCGGACGGCCGGCTCCAGCGCGCCTCGGGCGGGAGCTCCTCCTCCAGCGCGCGCAGCATCGCGTCGCGGCGCGACTGGTAGATGCCGTTGAGACGGGCCACGTAGTCGCGCCAGTCGTAGCGGCGCAGGTACTCGATGATCACCCGCTGGGAGATCGTGGACGAGCACAGGTCCGCGGCCTGCTTGCCCAGGTTCATCTTGCGCAGCACGGCGGCCGGCGCGGCGACCCAGCCCACCCGGACGCCCGGCGCGAGGATCTTGGAGAAGGTCGAGGCGTAGATCACCCAGCCGGCGCCGTCGTCCAGCTCCCAGAGGGTCGGCAGCGGGTCGCCCTCGAAGCGGATCTGGCCGTAGGGGTTGTCCTCCACGATCAGCAGCTCGCGCTCGTGGGCGAGCCGGATCAGGCGCTCGCGCCGCTCCAGCGACATGGTCACGCCGCCGGGGTTGTGGAAGTTGGGGATCGTGTAGAGCAGCTTGGGCGGGCGCCCCTCGGCGGCGAGGCGCGTGAGGGCCTCCTCCACCAGGTCGATGCGCAGCCCGTCCTGGTCCATGGCGATCTGCTCCACCTTCGCCTCGTAGGTGGTGAAGCACGGCACCGCGCCGGGGTAGGTCGGGCCCTCGGCCAGGATCGTGTCGCCCGGGTTGACGAAGGTGCGGATCGAGAGGTCGATGGCCTGCTGGCCGCCGCTCGTCACCATGATGTCCTCCACGCCGGCGCGGGCCCCCTCGTGGGCCATCACCTCGACGATCCGCTCGCGCAGCTCGGCCAGGCCCTCGGTGGGGCCGTACTGGAGGGCCGAGGCCAGGTGGTCGCGGGACACGGCCTCGACGACCTCCTCGAAGATCCGGCGCTCGAACGACTCGGTGTTGGGAAAGCCGCCCGCCAGCGAGATGATCTCCGGGCGCTCCGAGAGCGACATGAGATCGCGCATGACCGAGGAGACGATGCCGGAGGCGCGGGATGCGAAGCGCACGTCGTACCGGGAGGCGTCGGTCGGGGTCAGGGCGGTCTCGTGCGGCCGGGGCCGCGGCGGCGGGATCCGCTGGGGGGGCGTGGGGTCTCCCTCAGGTCGTTCGACGGCGATGGAGGTCATCTTAGGCCAGACCGCCGCGGGGGCCGAGCGGACCTCTGGTAGTGTCGCGGGCCGTGCCGATCAGGCCAGCCCCGCCGCCGGACGTGCCGAAGGCGCGCGTCCTGCGCGTGCCGAACATCCGGCGTGCCCGGCGCGGCGACTGGGAGCAGCTGTTCCGCTTCTGCGTGGTGGGCGGCTCGGGGTACCTGGTCAACCTGGTCGTCTTCTCGTTCCTCGTCCACGGCCTCGACGCCCACTACGTCGTGGCCGCGGTCGGCTCCTTCTGCGTGGCCTGGACCAACAACTTCGTCCTCAACAAGTTCTGGACCTTCAACAAGCACGGCCTCTCGGCCCTGAACCAGGGGCTGCGCTACCTGGCGGTGAGCCTCGTGGCGCTGGCCTTCAACCTCGTGCTGCTCGAGCTGCTGGTGCGCGCGGGCACGCCCGAGGTGCCGGCCCAGGCGATCGCGATCGCCGCGGTGATGCCGGTGAACTTCCTGCTCAACCGGCGCTGGTCCTTCCGGTAGCGGGGATGAGCGGTCCGCGACGGGCCCTCGCCGCCCTGCTGGCGACCGCGGCCCTCGCGGCCGCGGGCCTCGGCGCCGGGACCGCCGCGGCGGCGCCCGCGGCGCCGGCGCGCGCCGTCAGCGAGCCGACGCCCGCCGAGGCGCGCGGGGCGGCGGGCGACCTCATTCGCGCCGTGGCCGACAAGGCAGGCGAGATCCAGGACGCGCTGCGCCAGCCGGCGCCGGCCCTGTCCACGAAGGCCTCGCTGACCGACGACGAGGTCACGGCCATCGCCGAGACCTCCTCGAAGCTCCACGACTGGATCGACAGCCGCACCATCGCGCGCACGGCGGTCGACTACGACGCCAAGACCGGCGTCCACACCTTCTACGCGGTGAGCAAGGACGCGAAGGGCAAGGAGACCGTCGAGGCCCAGGTGCTGGTGGCCGACGAGAGCGGCCAGATCACCGAGGTCCGCACCGGCCCGCAGGTGGCGTGGATGATGGCCCGCGGCTACGAGGGCTCGTTCGGGCGCGCGGTCAACCGCCCGGCCATCTGGATCTGGCTCTGCCTGCTGTTCCTGCTGCCGCTGCTGCCGTGGACGCGCCCCCGCCGGCTGCTGTCGGTGCGCACGCTCGACCTGCTGGTTCTGCTGTCGTTCTCGGTCTCGCTGATCTGGTTCAACCGCGGCGAGATCTTCACGTCCGTGCCGCTGCAGTACCCGCCGATGGTCTACCTGGCGCTGCGCCTGTCGTGGATCGCGGTCGCGCGCGTCCGCGCCGCGCGCCCGGCGGGCGACCCGGCCGACGACGCGGCGCGGGTCCCGGCCGCCCCGGGCCGCCGGCGCCCGTCCTTCGGCGGCTCCGCCCCCACCTGGGTCCTGCTGACCCTGCTCGCGGTCGCCCTCGCCCTGCGCTTCGGCCTCAACGCGTTCGACTCGAACGTCATCGACGTGGGCTACGCGGGCGTCATCGGCGCCGACCGCATCGAGCACGGCGCGACCCCCTACGGGACCATGCCGAGCGACTGCGGCAGCTGCGACACGTACGGCCCGCTCAACTACATCGCCTACGTGCCGTTCGAGATCGCCCAGCCCTGGACGGGCAAGTGGGACCAGCTCGGCGCCGCCCACGGCGCGGCCACGGCCTTCGACGTGCTCTGCATGGCCGGCCTGCTGGTGCTCGGCTGGCGCATGTCCGGCCTGCGGCTGGGGGTCGCGCTGGCGCTCGCCTGGGCCGCCTTCCCCTTCACGGCCTACGCGCTGGAGACCAACGCCAACGACTCGCTGGTCGCGGCCATGCTCATCTGGGGCCTGGTGGTGGCGCGCCATCCCGTCGGGCGCGGCCTGATGCTCGGCCTCGCCCTCGGCACCAAGTTCGCCCCGGCCATCCTGCTGCCGCTCTGGAGCCGCCACCCGTTCCCGCGGCCCGCGCGCGGGCGCACCCTGCTGCCGTTCCTCGCGGGGCTCGCCGGCGCCGTCGCGCTGACCGGCTGGGTGCTGCTGCTCGACGGGTCCGACGGCCTGCGCGCATTCTGGTCGCGCACGATCGGCTACCAGCTCGGGCGCGACTCGCCGTTCTCGATCTGGGGCCAGTACTCGGACCTGCGCCCGGTGCAGCTCGGGCTGATGGCGATCGTCGCCGGCGCGGCCCTCGCCGTGCTGCGCTGGCCCCGGCGCCTGGACACGCTGACCGTGACCGCGCTCTCGGGGGCACTCCTGATCGGCGTGGAGCTGACGTTGACCCACTGGTTCTACCTCTACATCCCGTGGTTCCTGCCATTCGCGCTGGTGGCGATGGTCCCCGACTGGCCGGCGCCCGCCCGCACCCCGCGGACCGACGAGGAGTCGTTGGGCGCGCCCGCGCCCGCGCCGATGGCGGTGCCGACGTGACATCGAAGCGCTCCCTCCCCGCCATCGCGGTGGCCGTGGCGATCGTGGTGTGGGCAATCCCGCTGCAGCTCGGCGTCTACGCCGACTCGGTGATCTCGGACATCCCGACCTACCAGCGCGCCTACGACCTGATCGCCGCCGGCAACGTCCCCTACAGCGACTTCAGCCTCGAGTACCCGCCCCTCGCGGCGGCGCTCTTCTGGCTGGCGGGCGTCCTGCCGGGGCCGTACGGCGTGACGTTCTCGATCCTCATGCTCGGCGCGCTCTGCGCCACGGTGCTCGGGGTGATCGCGCTGGCGCGCGCTCTCGACATGGACGAGCGCCGCCAGACCGTCGCCGGCCTGCTGGTCGCGGTGAGCCCGCTCCTGATCGGCAACCTGGTGGAGACGCGCTTCGACCTGGCGCTGTCGGCGCTCCTGGTGTGGACGATCTGGGCCGCCGTCACCGAGCGCTGGCGTCTCGCCTGGGGCTTGCTCGCCTGCGCCACGCTGCTGAAGCTGGTGCCGCTGGCGCTGATCCCGGTCCTCGTCATCTGGCAGCGCCACCGCGTCGGCGGCCGGCGCGCGTGGGCCGGCCTCGCCGGGAGCCTGGCGGTCGTGGCGGCGGGGATCCTGCCGTTCGCGGTCCTCTCCCCCTCGGGCACATGGGAGCTCGCCCGCTACCACCTGGACCGCCCCCTGCAGCTCGAGGCGCTCGGCTCGGCCTACCTCCTCGGCATGCACGCCCTGGCCGGCATCCCGGTGACGGTGGAGAACTCGTTCGGGAGCCAGGGGCTCTCCGGGGCGGGGCCGAAGGTGATCGCGGGGATCCAGACCGCGGTCCTGATCGTGGTGCTGATCGGCATCGCCTGGACGCTGTGGCTGCTGCTGCACCGCGCCCGCCGCCCCGGCGACGCGCGCCTGTTCACCGCCGCGTGCGCCTCGACGATCGTCGCGCTGATGGTGGGCGGGAAGGTCCTGTCGCCGCAGTTCCTGGTGTGGCTGCTGCCGGTCTGCTTCCTGGTGGTCGGCCGCTACGGCCCGCTCGCGGCCGGCCTCACCGTGGCCGCGCTCCTTCTGACCTTCGCCTACTTCCCCCACCGGTACTGGGACCTGGTGGCGCTGCAGACGTGGCCCATCACGCTGCTGGTGCTGCGCGACGCCGTGCTCGTGGCGCTGCTGGCCGCCTGCTGGCCGCGGCCGAGCATCGCGGGGCGGCCGCAGGGGCGGGTGCTCGGGCAGGCCGGCGCCGACCCGAGGAGGGCCGAGAAGGCCGTCTCGGCGAGGTACCTCGTCGACTGACCGGCTCTCCCTCCGGGCGCTGAACCGCGCGACCCTCGCGCGGCAGATGCTGCTGCGCCGCGAGGACGCCGGCGTGGTGGAGGCGGTGGAGCGCGTCGGCGGGATGCAGGCGCAGGAGGCCCGGCCGCCCTTCGTCGGGCTCTGGTCGCGCCTGGAGGGCTTCGCGCCGGACGACCTCACCACCGCGCTCCACGACCGCGAGCTGGTGCGGGCGATGGCGATGCGCGCGACGCTGCACCTGATGAGCGCGGCCGACTACCGGGCGGCGCGCGCGGCGCTCGAGCCGGTGATGGAGGCCGCGATGCTCGGCGCCCTGCGCGACCGGCTGGAGGGGCTGGACCTGCAGCGGGTGCTCCCGGCCGCCCAGGCGTTCCTCGCCGGCGGGCCCCAGACGTTCGCCGCGATCCGCGACCACCTGTCCGGCGCGTTCCCGGAGGCGGACGAGCGCGCCCTGGGCTACGCCGTGCGCACCCGCATGGCCCTGGTGATGGAGCCGACCGCCGACCGCTGGGGCTTCCCGTCCACGGCGCGCTTCACCCTGGCCGAGCCCTGGCTCGGCGCCCCGGTCGACCCCGACCCGGCCCCCCAGGCGCTGGTGCGCCGCCATCTCGCCGCCTTCGGCCCCGCCACGGCCGCCGACGTCCAGGCGTGGTCGGGGCTGCGCGGGCTCGGCGGCGTGATCGACGGGATGCGCGACGAGCTGGTGGAGCTGCGCGACGAGGCGGGACGCGAGCTCGTGGACCTGCCGGACGCCCCGCGCCCGGGCGAGGACGCCGAGGCCCCGCCGCGCTTCCTGCCCGACTTCGACAGCCTCGTGCTGGCCCACGACGACCGGCGCCGGATCATCGCCGACGCCCACCGCCCGCGCCTGACGACCACGAACCTGCGCGTGCGCGCCGTCTTCCTGTGGGACGGGTTCGCCGCCGGCACCTGGACGATCCGGAGGGCCAAGGGCGTCGCCACGATCACGCTGGAGCCCTTCGCCCGCCTCCCCGGGGGCGCGACCCAGGCGCTCCGCGAGGAGGGGCTGGGCCTGGCCGCGTTCCTCGAGCCCGGCGCGAAGGACCACGCCGTCACGGTGGGGTGAGCGCCGGCTAGTCGGCCTCGATGCTGAACGCCTGGATCGCGGTCGCGCGGCCCTGGTCGTCCGCGTCGATCACCACGCCCTGCACGAGGAGGCCCCCGTCGGCCGGCTCGAAGCGCCCCGGGGCGCTGGTGAGGAAGCGGCGCAGGACGATCTCGGTGCGCACGCCGATCACCGAGTCGTGCGGGCCGGTCATGCCCAGGTCGCTGATGAAGGCCGTGCCGCCGGGAAGCACCCGCGCGTCGGCCGTCTGGACGTGGGTGTGCGTCCCGACGACGGCCGTGACGCGACCCTTCAGGTGGTGGGCCATCGCGATCTTCTCGCTGGTGGCCTCGGCGTGGATGTCCACCAGCACCACCGGCGCCGCGGCCCGGGCGCGTTCGACCAGCTCGTCGATGACGGCGAACGGGCTGTGGGCGGCGGTGAGGAAGACCGAGCCCATCACGTTGACCACGCTGACCGGCCCCGCGGCCGTCTCGACCGTGGTCATCCCCCGGCCCGGCGCCTTCACGGCGAGGTTGGCGGGCCGCAGCATCCGGGGCTCGGCCTCGAGCATCGGGAGGATCTCCGGCTTCTGCAGCGTGTGGTTGCCGCCGGTGAGCACGTCAACGCCCGCGTCGAGCAGGTCCGTCGCCTGGCGGGGCGAGGTGCCCGCGCCGGCGGCGGCGTTCTCGCAGTTGACCACGACCACGTCGGGCCGGTGCGCCTCGCGCAGCTCCGGCAGGCGCTCGAGCAGCGCGCGCAGGCCGACGCCCGCCACCACGTCCCCGATCATCATCGCGCGCATGGCGGCCAACCCTACCCGGCCGCCCGGCGCCCGCGATCAGAGGATCAGCGAGGCCTCGGTGCGGGTCAGCTCCAGGTCAACGTGGTTGCCCGCGTCGTTGGTGAACTTCGAGAGCTCCTGCTCGACCACGCCGGAGAAGTCGTGGACCGTGCCCAGGGGCGTCACGCCCGCGCGGACCGGGGTGCCCACGCTCGGGCGGCTGCCGGTGGCGCGGTCGTCGAGGTGGGTGATGCGCAGCACGAGGCCGCTGGCGGCCACGGCCGGGGTGATCGTCACCTCGTAGCCCTCGATGCGCCCCGACACGACGTAGTCGCTCACGCCGGCGATCACGCCGTCCACGGGCGAGTAGACCGTCGTGCCCGCGGGGGCGCCGACGTCGAGGCCGGCGGTGTCCGGCCCGAGCCGCCCGCGGCGGTCGGACTGGTGGATGGTGATCCCGCCCGCGGCGGTCAGCGCGACGCCCGAGGGGTCGTCGATCGCGTGGAACGCCATCGCGGTCACGCGCTCGGGGTCGACCGGCAGGTGCACCTCGACGCCCTCGGCCCGGGCGATCACCAGCTCGGGCGGCCGGGCGCCGGTGCCGAGGTCCGGCGAGGGCACGGGAGAGGCGAGCGGGCCGGCGCCGTCGGTCGCGTTGCCGCCCATGACGCCCAGCACGATCGCGAGCACGGCGACGATCACGACGGGGATCGCGGCGGACACGAGGGCACGTGGGTCGCGGCGCAAGGGCCGACGTCGTCGGGCGGCGCGCCGGCCGGCGAGCTGCTCCCTGGTGAGGGGGGGCATGGCGCCAGCGTACAAGACCCACCGAGGTACGCCAGAAACGTACGACGGGCCGACTAACATGGCCTGCATGAGCGGGCGCAGCGCCCCCCAGCCCCCATGGGCGAAGCTCGTGGCGGTCGCGGCCGTGCTCGTGATCGTGTGGATCCTCGGCCAGGTCATCGGCCCCGTGCTCCTCGTGTTCACGGTCTCGACCACCTTCGCGCTGCTCCTGAACCCGCTGGTGCGGATGCTGCGCAAGCTGCACATCCCGCGCGGCCTGGCGGTGCTGACGGTGTTCGTCGGCTTCTTCGCGGCGGCCGCGCTGGCGGTGTTCCTGGTCATCTCGCCGGTGCGCTCGCAGGTGGAGGAGATCCAGGCCAACCTGCCCGCCTACACCGACCAGGCCAAGCGCCAGGCCGATGAGCTCCAGCGCTTCTTCGACCGGCGCGGAATCAACGTGGACGTGAAGGCCCGCTCGGACGCCTTCCTGGCCGGCGTCCAGGACCGGGCCTCCGAGGCGGCCAACAACATCGTCGACTACAGCCTGAACGTCCTCGGCGTGCTGGTGACCCTGATCATCATCCTGGTCGCCTGCATCTACATGCTCCTCGACGCCCCCCGGATACTCCGCTTCGCCCAGCGGCTCGGGGGGCCGCCGGCGGCGGCCTTCCTGCGGCGCACCGAGCGCACGCTGACCGAGTACGTCAAGGCGCAGCTCCTGGTGTCGCTGATCATCGGCACCACCGCGGGCGTCGTGCTCTGGATCTACGGCGTGACCGGGCTCTTCCCGCTCGGGGCGACCTTCGCGGTGGCCTTCGCCGCCTGGGTCTTCGTGATGGAGTTCGTCCCCTACGTCGGGCCGATCCTCGGCGCCGTGCCGCCGGTGCTGCTGGCGCTCTTCACCTCGCCGATCGCCGCCCTCTGGGTGGTGGGGGCCTTCGTCGCCATCCACCAGCTCGAGGGGCACATCGTCGTCCCCAAGATCATGGGCTCGGCCGTCGGGGTCCACCCGCTGGTCGTGATCTTCGGCCTACTGATCGGCGAGCAGATCGCCGGGGTGATCGGCGTGCTGATCGCGATCCCGGTGGTCGTGGTCGTGAAGGAGGCCGTGATGTTCGCCGCCGACCAGTTCGACCTCGGCCTCGCGCCCCACCCCGACGAGCCCGCCCCCGCCCCGGCGCCGGCCCCCGCGCCGGCCGCCGCCGCGGCCGCGACCGCCGAGGTGCCGGCCACCCGCGAGATGCCCACGCGCGCGATCGACGCGCCCGGCCTGCGCCCCGAGCCCTGACCGAGCCCCCGGCGATGCTCGCGGCGCGCGCCATCGGGCGGCGCTACCGCGGCGTGGTGGCGCTGGACGGGGTCGACGTCGACCTGTACGCCGGGGAGTCGGTGGCGCTGATCGGGCCCAACGGCGCCGGCAAGACGACCCTGCTCACGATCCTGGCGGGCGTCACCCGGCCCACGGCGGGGACGGTCTCGTGGGCCGCGGGGGTCGCGCCGCGCGTCGGCTGGGTCCCCCAGCGGCCGGCGCTCTACACCCGACTCACGCCGCGCGAGAACCTGCGCCTGTTCGCGGGGCTGGAGGGCGCGGACGACCCGGACGCCCTGACCGCGGAGCTGATCGACCGCGCCGACCTCGGCGCGTTCGCCGACCGCACGGCCGGGACCCTCTCGACGGGGACGGTCCAGCGCCTCAACCTGTCGATCGCCCTCGCCGGGCGACCGAGCATCCTGCTGCTGGACGAGCCCACGGCCACCCTCAGCCCGGACCAGCGCCACCGCCTCTGGGAGTGGCTCGACGCCCTGCGCGGTGAGGGCATGGCCGTGCTCTTCTCCACGCAGTCGGTGGACGAGGCGCTGCGCCGCGGCGACCGCATGCTGGTGCTGGCCGACGGCCGGCTGCAGTTCGCCGGCACCGCCGAGGAGATGCTGGGCGCCTACGGCATCGGCCCGGGCACGGACTCCGAGGCGGCCGAGCTGGCCTTCATCCGGCTGGTGGCGCCCGAGGGGGCGGAGGCGCCGTGAGGGCCGCCGCTCTCCTGCTGCGCAAGGACGCGCGCCTGCTCGCGCGCACGCCGGCCGTGCTCGTGGTGCTGCTGGCCTTCCCGCTGCTCGTGGCCCTGCTGGTGGCGCTCGCGCTGCAGAGCGACCAGCGCCGCCCCGACGTCGCGGTGGTGAACCTCGACCGGTCGGGGCGCACCGTCGAGGTGGGCGACCGGCGCCTGTCGGTGGACGACTACATCGCACGCCTGGCCGAGGACGTCGACGTGCGCGAGCTCGGCCCGGAGGCCGCGGCGGCGGCCCTCGACGACGGCCGCGTGAGCGCGGTGCTCACGATCCCCGACGGCTTCATCTCCGACCTCGCCTCGGGCGTGCGCCAGCCGTCGCTGCACCTCGAAACCAGCCGGCGCTCGCCGATCGAGGCCGACGCGATCGAGCGCAACCTGCAGGCGGCCGTCTACCGCCTCAACCAGGCGCTCGCCCGGGACTACGTCAACCAGGTGCTGCGCCTGGTGAACCTGGTGGTGAAGGGCGGACGGCTGGGCTTCTTCGGGCGCACCGGCGACGCGCTCGGGCTGCGGCGCAGCCGCGCGCTGGTCGGCGGCCTGCAGGCCGACCTCGCTGGCCCGTGGCCAGACCGGCGCCGCCGGCCGGCTCGGGCCCCTCCTCAACTTCATCGACGAGACCCAGCGCAACCTCGACCTCGCCAAGCCCGCCGCCAACGCCATCCGGGCGCCCATCAAGCTGGAGGTCGGCCAGGCCGCCCAGGGACGCGAGCCGCTGTCGGCCTTCGGCTTCGCCGGGGCGCTGCTCGTGAGCCTCGGGCTGGCGGGGGTGCTGCTGGCGGCCGCGGCGATGTCGGCCGAGCGCGAGGACCACGCGCTCGCGCGCCTCGGCCGCGGGCTCATCTCGGCTCCCGCTCTGGTGGCCGAGAAGATGGTCTTCACCGCGATCGCCTGCCTCGCCGTCGGCCTGGTGCTGCTGGGCGGCGTCGCGCTCTTCACCTCGCTCGCCGTGGGGCGCTGGCCGCTGTGGCTCGCGGCCCTGGCGCTCGCCGGCCTGGCCTTCGGCGCCTTCGGGGTGCTGGCGGGCGCGGCGGCCCGCGAGACGCGCACCGCGCTGCTGGTGGCCCTGATGCTCGCCCTGCCCCTGCTCGCGCTCGGCCTGCTGCCGGACGCGTCGGTGGCCTCCGCGATCTCGCAGGTCGTGCCGTTCGGGCCCGCGTTCTCGGCCTTCCGCACGCTGCTCGTGGAGCCCACCGTGTCGTCCGGCGACATCCTGCGGCCCCTGGGCCATCTCGCGCTGCTCGCCGCGGCGTTCGGCGGAGCGGCGGCGCTGGTCGTGCGCCGCCGCTCCGCCGCCTGAGCCGGGCCTCAGCCCTCCAGGGGAGCCGGCCGCTCGGCGAGCGCCCGCCGCAACCGCCGCCGGTACTCCGCCGGGGCGATGCCGTGGGCTCCGAAGCGCTCGGTGTGCTCGGAGGTCACCTGGATGTCCCACAGCGAGAAGCCGGCCCGCGCCAGCAGCCGGGCCGCCCCCACCAGGGCCGCGTTGCCCGCGTCGGGCGCGCGGTGGAACATCGTCTCGGAGCTGAAGAGCCCGCCGAGCGCGACGCCGAAGAGGCCGCCGCACAGGCGCCCGTCGCGCCAGGCCTCCACGCTGTGGGCGAGGCCCAGGCGGTGCAGTTCTCCGTAGGCGCGGGCCAGGCGCGGCGTGAGCCAGACCCCCTCGCCTGGGCGCACCGCGCACGCGGCCGCGACATGGTCGAAGGCCGCGTCCACCCGGATCTCGTAGGGGTGCGCCCGCAGCCCGCGCCGCACCGACCGCGGCACGCGGAACCCCTCGATCGGCATCACGCCGCGCGGGTCGGCCTCGAACATCTCCACCGATCCGGTGGCGCCGGGCGCGTCCATGGGGAACCAGCCGCCGGCGTAGGCGGCAAGCAGCTCCCGCGGGGCGAGCGAGGGATGGTCGTGGGACACCACCGGACGAGGGTAACCGGGCGCCGGTCGATTTCGGGGGCCGCGTCCCGTCTACTTGTCGACGGCGGCGAGCGACGCCGCCCCCACCAGGGAGGGCACCATGCGATACCTGCTCCTGATCTACGGCGACGAGGCGGCCTGGGCGGCCCAGAGCCCCGAGGAGGCGCAGGCCGTGACCGGCGAGTACATGGCCTTCGGCGAGGCGATCGCGGCCGAGGGCATCATGCGCGGCGGAGACGCCCTGCAGCCGAGCGCGACGGCCACGACCGTGCGGGTGCGCGACGGCGGCACCCTGCTGAGCGACGGCCCCTTCGCCGAGACCCACGAGCAGCTCGGCGGCTACTACATGGTCGAGTGCGACACGCTCGACCAGGCGATCAGGGCGGCAGAGCGGATCCCCGGCGCGCGCACCGGCTCGGTCGAGGTGCGGCCGGTCATGGAGTTCGACTGAGCGGGGACGACCTGGAGACCGTCTCCCGGGTCTTCCGGGAGGAGTACGGGCGCGCGATGGCCGTGCTGGCGCGCATCCTCGGCGACATCGACCGCGCCGAGGACGCGCTCCAGGAGGCGTTCGTCTCCGCGCTGCGGCGCTGGCCGCGCGACGGGGTCCCATCGCGCCCCGGCGCATGGATCATCACGACCGCCCGCAACCGCGCCATCGACGTGCTGCGGGCCGAGCGCACCCGCGCCGGCTCGGAGGAGGCGCGCGCGCGGGCCCTGGAGGGCGCCACGCCCGACCCGCTCGAGCACATCGCCGCCGACGCCCCGATCCCCGACGAGCGGCTCGGCCTGATCTTCGCCTGCTGCCACCCGGCGCTCGCGCTGGAGGCGCAGGTGCCGCTGACCCTGCGGCTGGTGGCCGGGCTGACCGTCCCTGAGATCGGCCGGGCGCTGCTGCTGCCCGACGCGACCGTGGCCCAGCGCCTCGCGCGGGCCAAGCGCAAGATCCGCGACGCGCGGATCCCGGTCGCCGAGCCGCCCGCCGACGAGCTGCCCGCGCGCATCGGCGCGGTGCTCGCGGTGCTCTACCTCACCTACGCGGAGGGCTACGCGGCCACCGGCGGCGACGCCCTGCGCCGCGACGACGTCGCCGCCGAGGCGATCCGCCTGGCCGGGGTGCTGGTGGCGCTGATGCCCGACGAGGCCGAGCCCACCGCGCTCCTCGCCCTGATGACGCTCCACCACGCCCGCCGCGCAGCGCGGACGGCCGCGGACGGCAGCCTGGTGCTGCTGCGCGACCAGGACCGGGCGCTGTGGGACCGGGAGGGCATCGCGCGCGGCACCGCCCTGGTGGAGCGGGCGCTGCGGATGCGCCGCCCGCCGGGTCCCTATGCGCTGCAGGCGGCGATCGCGGCGCTCCACGCCGAGGCGCCAGACGCCGCCTCGACCGACTGGCCGCAGATCCTCGCCCTCTACGACGTCCTCATGCACACCGCGCCGACGGCCGTGGTGGCGCTGAACCGCGCCGTCGCGCTCGCGGAGGTGCGGGGGCCGGAGGCCGGGCTCGCGGAGGTGGAGGCGCTCGCCGCCGGCGACGCCCTGCGCGGCTACGGGCCACTGCACGCGGCGCGCGCCGACATGCTGCGGCGCCTCGGCCGGGAGGCCGACGCCCGGGAGGCCTACCGGCGGGCGGCGGAGCTGGTCGCCAACCCGTCCGAGCGCGCGTTCCTCGCGGCGCGCGCCGACGCCGCCGCCCCCTAGGAACCCGTCCTAGGGCGTCCAGGCGTCGCCGGCGGGCGTGATCACCAGCTCGTGGGTCCAGCCGCGCGGGGACTGGGAGGCGAGGTAGGCGACGCCGGCCGCGACGTCCGCAGCGGTCAGCGACTCCTCGGGCGGGCGCCCGGTCATCGGGTTGCGCTCGGTCTGGATGACCCCGTCGGCCACGAGCAGGGCGACGTGGACGCCGCGCGGGCGCAGCTCCTGGGCCAGCGAGAGGGTCACCGCGCGGGCGGCCTGCTGGGCCGCGGCCCATGGGCCGCGGCCGGGCATCGCGCGGCGGGCCGATCCTCCCGCCACCTGCACCAGCGTCCCGGCGCCGCGCCCGGCCAGGGCGGCGCCGCCTCCGCGCAGGATGGCCCAGGCGGCGGGCAGGAAGCCGCCCATCCACGACGCGAGCCGGTCCTCCGGCGCCTCGGCCACCGGGCCGCCGCCGAAGGAGTGGTCGCGCGGCACCGAGGTGGTCGCGTTGACCACCAGGTCGAGCCCGCCCAGGTCGCGGCCGGCCCGCGCCAGCGCCTCGGCCACGACGGCGTGGTCGCCCGCGTCGCCGCGCAGGGTCTCCACCTCCGGATGGGCATCGCGCAGGGCGTCGAGGGTGTCGTCGGAGCGCGCCACGGCGAGGGCCCGCCAGCCGGCCGCCAGGCGGTCGGCCACCACCGCCCGCCCGACGTTGCGCGCGCCGAACACGACGAGGACAGGTGGGCCGGGCATGCGGGCAGTCTGGCAGCGGTGGCCGGAGGGTGGGTGGGAGTAGACTCCCCCGGGTGATCGAGCGCCTGGAGACCGCGGCGGGGGCCCGCTTCCCGCAGGTGCGGATGCGCCGGCTGCGCGCCGGGGAGACCCTGCGGCGCATGGTGCGCGAGACGCGCCTGTCGCCGGACCGGCTGATCCTGCCGCTCTTCGCCATCGAGGGACGCGACGCGCAGGTGCCGATCCCCTCGCTCCCCGGGCACGGCCGGGTGTCGCCGGACCTGGCCGCGTCGATCGCCCGCCGCGCGTACGCCGCGGGCGTCCCGGCCGTCCTCCTGTTCGGCGTCACCGACCGCAAGGACGCCGCCGCCAGCTCCGCCTACGAGGCCGGCGGCGTGGTCCAGACCGCGATCGCGGCCATCAAGGACGCGGCGCCCGAGATGGTCGTGGTCACGGACGTGTGCCTGTGCGCCTACACCGACCACGGCCACTGCGGCGTGCTGCACGACGGGCAGGTGGACAACGACGCGAGCCTCGAGCTGCTCGCCCGCACCGCCGTCAGCCACGCCGACGCCGGGGCCGACATCGTCGCGCCGAGCGACATGATGGACGGGCGCGTGGGGGCCATCCGCGCCGCGCTCGACGCCGAGGGGCACGAGACGACGTCGATCATGGCCTACTCGGCCAAGTACGCCTCGGCCTTCTACGGCCCGTTCCGCGACGCCGCCGGCTCGGCGCCGGGCTTCGGCGACCGCCGCGGGTACCAGATGGACCCGGCCAACGGCCGCGAGGCCGTGCGCGAGACGCTGCTCGACGTGGCCGAGGGCGCGGACATGGTGATGGTGAAGCCCGCGGCCGCCTACCTCGACGTGATCGCCGCCGTCCGCGCCGCGTCCGACCTGCCGCTCGCCGCCTACCACGTCAGCGGCGAGTACTCGATGATCAAGGCCGCTGCCGAGCGCGGCTGGCTGGACGAGCGCACCGCCGCGATGGAGGTCCTCACGGGCATCGCCCGGGCCGGCGCGGACCTGATCATCACGTACTACGCCGAGGACGCCGCCCGCTGGATCGCCGAGGGAGAGGGATGACCACCGCCGCCACGACCCGCGTGCACCACAAGCCCGACGAGGCCGACCGCGAGCTGCTCAACCAGCTCCAGGCCGGGCTCGCCTTCGTCCGCGAGCCGTTCGCCGAGGTCGGCGGGCGCATCGGGATGGACGAGGAGGAGGTCCTTCGCCGCGTCGCGCGACTCAAGGAGGCGGAGATCATCCGCCAGCTCTCGGCGATCTTCGACACCCGGGCGCTCGGCTACGAGAGCAGCCTGGTGGCGGCGCGCTACCCCGACGACACGCTCTTCGACGCCGCCGCCCTCGTGGGCGGCCACCCCGGCGTGAGCCACAACTACCGGCGCACCCACGCGTTCAACCTCTGGTACACGCTGGCCGTCGAGCCCGAGTCGCGGTTCGGCCTCGAGGAGTCGATGAACA
This sequence comes from uncultured Thermoleophilia bacterium, assembly GCA_963770865.1. Taxonomy (GTDB): domain Bacteria; phylum Actinomycetota; class Thermoleophilia; order Miltoncostaeales; family Miltoncostaeaceae; genus Miltoncostaea. The sequence goes on along the minus strand of CAVYRD010000012.1, from coordinate 190,317 downwards.
TCCTCCACGAGCAGTCCGGCGCCATCTCGACGCGCATGCTGCCGACGCTGAAGCTCTACAAGATCAACGTCCAGCTCGACATGACCGGCACCCGGTCGATCGAGGCCAAGGAGGCGGCGCCCAAGCCCCCGCCGACGCGCGGCGACGGCGTGCTGCCGACCGACGCCGACAAGGCGATGATCGTCGTCCTGCAGCGCGACCTGCCGGTGGAGTCACGCCCGTTCGACACCTGGGCGGCCGAGGCCGGCGTGGCGCCGCAGGAGCTGCTCGACGCCTGCCAGGTCTTCGTCGACCGCCACTACATGCGCCGCTTCGCCGCGGTCCTCAACCACCGCAAGGCGGGCTTCGGCGCCAACGGCATGGCCGTGTGGCAGGTGGACGAGGACCAGCTGGACGAGATCGGCCCCAAGATGGCGGCCTTCCAGGCCGTGTCGCACTGCTACCGGCGCCCGACCTACCCGGACTGGCCGTACAACATCTTCACGATGGTCCACGCCCGCTCGCAGGAGGCCTGCGAGGAGGCGATCGACGCGATCGCCGAGGACACGGGCCTGACGGACCCGTCCCGGCGCGCGATCCTCTACTCCACCTACGAGTTCAAGAAGATCCGGCTCGTCTACTACACCCCGGACTACCGCGAATGGGAGGAGCTGGCGGCCGCCGGCGCGCCGCTCCCGCGCTGGAAGCGCTGAGCCCCGGGTGAGCGGGCCGCAGGGGGCGCGCAGCGCCGAGCTGTTCGCGCGCGCGCAGAGGGTCATGGTGGGGGGCGTCAACTCGCCGGTGCGCGCCATGCGCTCCATCGGCCGCGACCCCCTCTTCATCGCCCGCGCCGAGGGCCCGTACGTCTGGGACGCCGACGGCGAGCGCTACGTCAACTTCCTCTCGACCTGGGGTCCGGCGATCCTCGGCCACACGGCCGAGGCCGTGGTGCGCGCGGTGGAGGCGGCGCTGCCGCTCGGCACGTCCTACGGGGCGCCCACCGAGCGCGAGGTGCTGTTCGCCGAGGCGGTGTGCGACGCGGTGCCCTCCGTCGAGCAGCTGCGCATGACCTCGTCGGGCAGCGAGGCCGTGATGGGCGCCCTGCGCCTGGCGCGCGCGGCCACCGGACGCGAGACGATCGTGAAGGTGGCCGGCGGCTACCACGGCGCGATCGACGGGCTGCTGGCCGAGGCCGGCAGCGGCCTCACCACGCTCGGCGTCCCCGCAAGCGCCGGCGTCACGGCGGGCGCGACGGCCGGCACGCACATCATCCCGTTCAACGACCCCGCCGCCGCCGAGGCCGCGCTCGAGGGCGCCGCGGCGATGATCGTGGAGCCGGTGGCCGGGAACATGGGCGTCGTGCCGCCCGAGCCCGGCTACCTCGAGGCGCTGCGGGCGGCCTGCGACCGCACCGGCGCGCTGCTGATCCTGGACGAGGTGATCACCGGCTTCCGCGTCGCCCGGGGCGGCGCGCAGGAGCGCTACGGCGTGCGCGCCGACATCACCTGCTTCGGCAAGATCATCGGGGGCGGCCTGCCGGTCGGCGCCTTCGGCGGGCGGCGCGAGATCATGCGCGAGCTGGCGCCCGAGGGCCCCTGCTACCAGGGCGGCACGCTGTCCGGGAACCCGCTCGCCACGGCGGCGGGGCTCGCCGTGCTGGCCGAGCTCGCCCGCGAGGGCGTCTACGACCGGCTGGAGTCGGCCGGGGCGGCGCTCGAGGAGGCCGTCCGCGACAGCGGCGCGCCGGTCTCGGTGAACCGGGTCGGCTCGATGCTCACCCCGTTCTTCGCCGAGGGCCCGGTGCGCGACTACGCCGGCGCCACGCGCAGCGACACCGACGCCTACGGCCGCTTCGCCCGCGCGCTCCTGGCCGACGGCGTGTACCCGCCGCCCTCGCAGTTCGAGGCGTGGTTCGTGGGCCTGACGCACGGCGACGCCGAGCTGGCCCACGCGCGCGCGGCGCTCGCCCGGGCGGCGGCGGCGTGAGGGGCGTCCTCTCCGCCGAGCCGGGCCTGGCCGCCGAGCTGGTGGACCCGCCCGCCGCACCGCTGCTGGCGCCCCTCGTGACGCCGCCGCTCAGCTCCTTCCAGGCGGCCGGGCTCGACCTGATCCTCGAGGGCTTCCTGCTGCACCACGGCCACCCGCGCCACCTGACCCCCTCGGCCCCGGGGCGCGAGGTGCTGGCCGGCGACTACTGCTACGCGCACGGCCTGGTGCGCATCACGGACGCGGGCGACCTCTTCGTGGTCGAGGCGCTGGCCGACCTCATCGCGCTCGGCGCCGGGCTGGTGGCCTCCGGCGCCCGCGACGCACTGGAGCCGCTGTGGCGCGGCACCACCGCGGCCATCGCCGCCCGCCGCGGGCCGCGCGAGGAGCGGGCCACGGCCCTCTTCGTCGCCGCGCGCCACGCGCTGCGCGCGCCGCGGCGACGTGGCCGGCATGGCGGCCCTGGCCGACGAGCTGCCGCCGACGCCCGGCCTCGCGGAGGCGCTGGCCGCGTGAAGGACCTGCGCGAGTGGATCTCGATCCTGGAGAGGGCCGGCGAACTGCGGCGCGTGACCGTGCGGGTCGACCCGCACCTGGAGATCACCGAGATCGCCGACCGCGTCTCCAAGGCCGGCGGCCCGGCCCTGCTGTTCACCGACGTGGCCGGCAGCCGCCTGCCGGTGCTGATCAACCAGTTCGGGACGGACCGGCGCATGTGCATGGCGCTCGGCACCGAGAGCCTCGACGCGCTCGGCGCCCGCATCGAGACGCTGATGGACCTGCAGCCGCCCCAGGGCGTCGTGGCCAAGATGAAGGCGCTCGGCAAGCTGCGCGAGCTCGCCTCGTTCTCCTCGAGGATCGTGAAGGACGGCCCCTGCCAGGAGGTCTGGCTCGACGAGCCCGACCTCGACCTGCTGCCGATCCTCACCTGCTGGCCCGACGACGGCGGCCCGTACATCACGCTGCCGCTCGTCTTCAGCCGCGACCCGGTGACCGGCGCGCGCAACTGCGGCATGTACCGCATCCAGAAGATGGACCGGCGCACGGCGATGATGCACTGGCAGATCCACAAGGACGGCGCCGCCCACCTGCGCGACTCGCAGGGGCGCGTGCCGGTGGCCGTCGTGATCGGCTCGCACCCGGCGACGACCTACTCGGCCACCGCGCCGCTTCCCCCCGGCATCGACGAGATGATCTTCGCGGGCTTCCTGCGCGGCAAGAGCGTCGAGATGGTGAGGTGCCGTACCGTCAACCTCGAGGTCCCGGCCGAGGCCGAGGTCGTGCTCGAGGGCTACGTGGACGCCGCCGACCTGCGGCCCGAGGGCCCGTTCGGCGACCACACGGGCTTCTACACCCCCGTGGACGACTACCCGACGTTCCACATCACCGGCATGTCGATGCGCCGCGACGCCGTCTACTCGACCACGATCGTCGGCCCGCCCCCGATGGAGGACTTCTTCCTGGGCAAGGCCACCGAGCGGCTGTTCCTGCCGATCATCCGCATGACGCTGCCCGACCTGGTGGACATGAACCTCCCGCTGGAGGGCGTCTTCCACAACTGCGCCATCGTCTCGGTGCGCAAGCGCTACCCGGGCCATGCTCGCAAGCTGATGAGCGCCATCTGGGGCCTCGGCCTGCTCTCGCTCAGCCGGTGCGTGATCGTCGTCGACCACGACGTGGACGTGCAGGACGTGTCGGCGGTGGCGTTCCAGGCCTTCTCCAACGTCAACCCGGGGCGCGACATGATGGTCGTCGAGGGCCCCGTGGACGCCCTCGACCACGCGGCGCCCTACTTCGCCTACGGGTCGAAGGTGGGCTTCGACGCCACCCGCAAGTGGCAGGGCGAGGGGGTCGTGCGGCCGTGGCCGGACGCCATCGTGATGAGCGACGAGGTGCGCGCGATGGTGGACCGCCGCTGGGCCGAGTACGGCCTGGGCTGAGGCCGGGCGGGGCCGGCGCGATGCGGTTTCCGTCCCCGAAGAAAGGGACGTCCGGCCCGTCTGTGTGTCGTTGATTCTGCCTTCCCCGTCGGGTTGAATCCCCCGAGCGTGCCGGGGTCCGGCCGCTGGACGACATCGCAGGGAGGTCGGGTTGGCTGAGAGCCAGGGGGACGAGACCGCCGGGGGCACCCGCGGGGGTCAGTACAGCGGGCCGGCGGCACACGCGCCGGAGCCGGTCCACGACCACCACGACGACCCCGCCTTCATCACGCGGACCAAGTTCCTCACCGGGGTCGCGGTGGTCACCGGCGGCGTCATGACCGCCGCCATCCTGGTCCCGGTCGTCGGCTTCGCGGCCGCCGACTCGCTCCAGGGCGAGGCCTGGGAGTGGGTCAACGTCGGCGCGCTGGCGGACTTCCCCGACGGCCAGACCACCTCGATCGCGGTCTCGGGGCCAAACCCCGAGGCGGACCGGCGCGCGTTCGTGCGTAACGCCGACGGCGCGCTGACGGCCATCTGGAACCGCTGCGCGCACCTCGGGTGCCCCGTCAGCTACTCGGCGGGCTCGGATGCGTACGCCTGCCCGTGCCACGGCGGCGCGTACGACTCCGCCGGGCTCGTCGTGGGGGGACCGCCGCCGCGCCCGCTCGACCGCTTCGACATCAAGCTCACGACCGCCTGACGGCAAGGACGTCGCGCGACAGACCACCCCGACCGCCGGCTGCTCCACGCAGGGCGCAAAGGCGGATGCGCGCGTCCTGATCGGCAAGCCGTTCTCCGTCAACGCGAACCTCGACCCGTATCCGCTGAAGGCCCCGGGTGAGGCAGTGACCGGCGTCTTGGCAAACCTCTACCCCTTCACCTGACGAGGCGCCCGTGGCCACAACCGACATCGGACCCAAGAACCCGGCCGTCAAGGCCGGGGAGGCGACGCTCGACTACGTCAACGAGCGCACCGGCGTCACGACCGGCGCCAAGTGGTTCCTCTTCCGCAACGTGCCCGCCGAGACGAGCTGGTTCCAGACGCTCGGCTTCACCGCCATGGCGCTGTTCGGCCTGCAGGCCATCACCGGGATCGTCCTGGCGATGTACTACAAGCCGGACTCCAACAGCGCCTACCAGAGCATCGACACGATCACGAACGAGGTGACCTGGGGCTGGCTCGTGCGCGGCATGCACAAGTGGGGCGCCAGCGCCATGATCGTCGTCGTCTTCCTCCACATGGGGCGCGTCTTCTTCTTCGGGTCGTACAAGTACCCGCGCGAGCTGACGTGGGTGACCGGGGCGCTCCTCCTGATCATGACGATGTTCATGGGCCTCACCGGCTACCTGCTGGTGTGGGACCAGAAGGCCTACTGGGCCACGGTCGTCGCCCTGAACATCACCGCCAGCGCGCCGCTCATCGGCCCGTACATCGCGGACATCCTCCGCGCCGGCCCGGAGTTCGGACCCCAGACGCTCTCGCGGTTCTACTCCGTCCACATGCTCGTCATACCGGGGGGCATCGCGACCTTCATCGGGTTACACCTCTTCCTGATCACCAAGCTCGGCATCGCCGAGCCGCCCTACTCCAAGCGCCGCATGGCAGTGGAGCGGGCCGAGGAGGAGGCGCGCCGCGCGGCCGAGCGTGAGCGGCTCCCCTACGGGCGCCGCGAGGTCCCGGCCGTCGCGCCGGCCGAGCCCCAGCCCGTGATGAAGGCCGAGGGCCAGTCGTGAACCGCGCGCAGAAGGAGTACTACAAGCGCGACTATGCGGTCGCGAAGGCGGAGGGCAAGCCGTTCTTCCCCTACGCGGTCTACAAGGACCTGATCGTCGCGACGATCGCGATCGGCCTGGTCATCACCCTGGCGATCTGGCACCAGGTGGACGTCGGCACGCCGGTCAACCCGACCACCACGACGTTCGTCCCGCGGCCCGAGTGGTACTTCTTCTTCCTCTTCGAGCTGCTGAAGATCTTCAAGGGCCAGAACGCCCTGATGCCGCTGATCATGGCGACGTTCATCGTCCCGAACATCCTCATGGTGCTGCTCATCGCGACGCCGTTCATCGACCGGGGCCCCGAGCGCCGGCCGAACAAGCGGCCGATCGCGATGTTCACCGCGGTGGCCGTGGTGGTGTTCCTCGCCTACATGACCATCAAGGGCGGCGAGGCCCCCGGCGGCGAGGTCTCCCAGACGCTCCCGCTGAGCGGCCTTGACTCTGACCCGGTGGCGGCGCAGGGCGCGACCATCTTCCTCACCGCCGGCTGTACGAGCTGTCACATGATCGCCGGCGTGGGAGCCACGGGCCCCGGTCCGAACCTCACCAACGAGGGGGCCAAGCCCAGCCCGCTCACGCCCGAGACGGCCCAGCAGTTCCTGAGCAATCCGCCCGCCGGGATGCTCCCGTTCAAGAGCTTCACGCCCGAGCAGTACAAGGCGATCGGCACGTTGGTCGCCGGTCTGGGCGTCAAGTACAAGCAGTAGGCGGTGCGCCCGACGGGCCCCGTCCCCCGCGTGGGGGGCGGGGCCCGTCGTCGTTGCGGGGACCGGACGGGGTCATGCGGCCCCGCGTTCGGGGACGCCGACCTGCGCCGCATCCGGCGACGCACCGGTACGATCACGGGATGCGCGTATTCCTCGGGGTCACCGGAGCCAGCGGGGCCGCCTACGCCGGCCGAGCGCTCCAGGCCCTCACGGACGCGGAGTGCGAGGTCGGCCTCTGCGTCAGCGGCTCCGGCGCCCACGTCATCAGCCACGAGATACTCGAGGCCGGGACCCGGCCGCCGGAAGACCCGGCGATGGTCGTGGCGAGCTTCGTCGAGCGCTTCGCCACGCGGCCCCGGCTCGGTGACCGTGCTCGGGCTCAACGACCTGACCGCGCCGTTCGCCTCGGGGTCCTCCCTGGCGCCGGCGGCGCTGATCGCGCCCTGCTCCGGCTCGTCGCTGGCCTGCATCGCCCACGGCACCGCGCGCAACCTCATCCACCGCTGCGCCGACGTGATGCTGAAGGAGCGCCGCACGCTCGTGCTGATGCCCCGCGAGACGCCGCTCAGCCTGATCCACCTCGAGAACATGGCCACCGTCACCCGCGCCGGGGCGATCGTGATGCCGGCGATGCCCGGCTTCTACAACCACCCGCGCACCGTGGACGACCTGGTCGACTTCATGGTGGGCAAGGCGCTCGACCACCTCGGCGTCGAGCACCGCCTCATGAAGCGCTGGGGCGAGCCGGCCGCTGCGGTCCCGGGCTCGGCGGCGTGAGCGACGCCACTCCGGGGCGCCTCCCGGCCGTCGAGGTGCAGCGGATGTTCGATCGCATCGCGCCCCGCTACGACCTCCTCAACCGGGCGATGACCGCGGGCCTGGACGGCCGCTGGCGCCGCGCCGCGGCCGCCGCCGCCGACCTCGCCGCGGGCGACCGCGCCCTCGACGTCTGCACCGGCACCGGCGACCTGGCGCTGGAGCTGGCCGCCCGGGTGACGCCGTCGGGCGAGGTGGTCGGGCTCGACTTCGCCGAGGAGATGCTGACGCGAGCGCGGTCCAAGGCCGCCGGGCGCGGCGTCCCGGTCGACTTCCGCCAGGGCGACGCCCTGGCCCTGCCCTTCGCCGACGGCGCCTTCGACGCGGCGACCGTCGCCTTCGGCATCCGCAACGTCAGCGACCTGGACGCGGGGCTGGCCGAGATGGCCCGGGTCGTCCGGCCCGGCGGCCGGGTGGTGATCCTCGAGATCACGACGCCCTCCCGGCTGCGGGGGTTCTACGAGTTCTGGTTCGACCGCGTGGTGCCCCGCCTCGGCCGCCTGCTCGGCCGTGACGGCGCCGCCTACTCGTACCTGCCGGCGTCGGTCCGGCGCTTCCCGGAGCCGCCCGCGCTGGCGGCCCGGATGGCGGCCGCGGGCCTCACCGACGTGCGCTGGCGCGGGCTGGCCGGCGGCATCGTGGCGCTGCACCACGGGCGGGTCGCGTGACCTCGACCGTGTCGCTTCCGCCGCGCGTGCGCCCGCTGACGCCGCTGCTGGCGCTCTGCGAGCAGCGCCTGCGCGCGGCCGTCGCGGGCCACGCCGAGCGGGTGGCCGGGCCGGCGGAGGACACGCTCGCCGCCGGGGGCAAGCGGGTGCGCCCGCTGCTCGTCTTCTGCGCGGCGCCCCAGGCGGCGCTCGCCACCGAGGGCCGCCGCGAGAGCCTGCTGTCGGCGGGCGCGGCGGTCGAGCTCGTCCACATGGCGACGCTGGTGCACGACGACCTGCTCGACGGCGCCACCATGCGCCGCGGTCGGCCCACCGTCGCCGACTCGCTCGGCGCCGACCGGGCGGTGAGCACCGGCGACTTCCTCTTCGCCCGTGCCTTCGGCGAGCTGACGCGCACCGGCTCGCCTCGCGCGGTGAGCGCGCTGGCCGGCGCGGCGCTCGACCTCTCCCAGGGCGAGCTCGACCAGCAGCGCGCGGCCTACGACCTCGACCTGACCGAGGGCGACTACCTCGCCCGCTGCCGGCGCAAGACCGCCGCGCTGTTCGCCGTGGCCTGCCGGCTGGGGGCCCTCGTGGGCGGCGCCGGCCCGGAGGCCGAGCAGCGCCTGGCCGCGTTCGGCGAGAACGTGGGCATGGCGTTCCAGATCTTCGACGACATCCTGGACCTGGCCGGGGCGCCGGCCGCGACGGGCAAGCGGCGCGGCACGGACCTCTGCGACGGCACGGTGACGCTCCCGGTGATCCTCGCGATGCAGATCGAGCCCGGTCTGCGCGGGGCGGTCGCCGCGGCGACCGCCGGCCCCGGGCTGGAGGACCTGTGCGACCGGCTCGCGGGGCACGAGGGCCTGAGCATCGCGCGCGGGCGGGCGCTCGCCTTCGTCGCGGCGGCGCGGCGCGCGATCGAGGACGGCCCGGCGGACGGGGCCGACGTCCCGGCCCTGCTGCAGATCGCCGACGGCGTCGTGGATCGCTACTCGTGAGCGGCGACGCGGCCGTGAGCCGGGAGCGCATCGAGGATCTGCTGCGGGCGGGCGACCCGCTGGCGGCGGCGCGGGCGGCCGGCGTCGCGCCGGGCGGCCCGGTGGCCGTCGCGCGCGGCGGCGCGGCGGAGGACCGGCTGGCCGACGGCGACGCCGAGGGGCCCATCGCCGAGCACCGCGCCGCGCACGCGGCCGGGCGCCCGAGCGAGGCCGCCGTGGCGTACGGCGCCGGGCACGACCCGGCCGCGGTCGCCGAGCGGATCGCCGCCCTCGCCGCGCTCGCGCGCGAGACCGGCCTGCTGCGGGCGGTCTGCCCGGTCCCGGCCGAGGGCAGCGCCGAGCGCCCCGGCTCATGGGGTGTCGAGGACCTGACGATCGTGGCGGTCTGCCGGTTGGCGCTGCCCGCCGGCGTCGAGGTGCGCCCCCACTGGGCGCGCCTGGGCCCGGCGGCCTGCCAGATCGCCGTGGCCTTCGGGGCGTCCGAGTGGCGCGTGCCCGAGGGCGACGGCGCCGACACCGATCGCCTGGCCGCGGGCGTCGGGGCCCGGGTGAGGCCGGCGTGAGGCTGCTGCGCGTGGGCCGCATCTCGGCCCTCAACATGTACCCCATCTACCACGGGCTCGAGCGCGCGGCCGACCCGACGCTCGCCTTCGCCGACGGGGTCCCCTCGACGCTCAACCACGCGCTGATCGGGGGCCGCCTCGACGTGTCGGCCATGTCGAGCATCGCCTACGCGCGCAACGCCGAGCGGCTGCGCCTGGTGCCCGTGGCGTCGATCACGGCCAACGGCGCGGTCGACTCGATCCAGCTGTTCTCGCGAGTGCCCTTCGACCGGGTCCGCACCGTCGCGGTCACGCCCCACAGCGAGACGTCGGTCGCCCTCCTGCGCGTGCTGCTCGGGCCGGACGCGCCGCCGTTCGGCGTCCTCGACCGGCCGCCGGCCGATGCCCTGCGCGGCGTGGACGGGGTCCTCCTGATCGGCGACGAGGCGCTGACGGGCCTGCGGGAGCCCTTCGCCGAGCACCGCACCGACCTCGCGGCCGTGTGGCGCGAGCGGACCGGCCGGCCGATGGTGTTCGCCGTGTGGGCCGCCGGCGAGCGCGTGGCCCGCGAGCGGGCCGAGGCGCTCGCCGCGTTCGCGCGCCTGCTCACCGAGGCCCGCTCCGCCTATCTGGCCGACCCCGAGGCCGTGGTGGCCGCCGCGGCCGCGCGCTTCCCCTTCCCGGCCGACTTCATCCGCCCCTACCTGCGGCGCCTGCGCTACGAGTTCGGCGCGGCGGAGCGCGACGGGCTCGAGACGTTCCTCACCCAGGCGGCCGCGATCGGCGAGCTCGCGGCCGTCCCCCGGCTGGCCGCGTAAGATCATCCGGATGTCGACGCTCGCACCCACGCGCACGCAGGAGATCCTCGAGGGGGTCCTGGCGGGCGAGCGCCTGACCGACGAGGACGCGCTGGCGCTGCTCGCCTCCCGCGACCTGGTGGCCGTCGGCGAGGCCGCGGGCCGCATGCGCGACGCGACCACCGACCCCGGCGTCGTGACGTTCGTGATCGACCGCAACGTCAACTACACCAACTTCTGCATCACCGACTGCGACTTCTGCGCCTTCTACCGGCGGCCCCTCGATCCCGAGGGCTACGTGCTGCCGAAGTCGGTCATCTTCCGCAAGATCGAGGAGACGCTCGACCTGGGCGGCACCGCGCTGCTCCTGCAGGGCGGCCACCACCCCAACCTGCGGATCGAGTGGTACGAGGACCTGTTCAGCGACATCAAGGCGCGCTACCCGATCCACCTGCACGCCCTCTCGCCGTCGGAGATCCTCCACATCAGCAAGGTCTCCAAGCTGAGCCTGGACGAGACGCTCACGCGCCTGCGCGCGGTGGGCCACGACTCGCTGCCGGGCGGCGGCGCGGAGATCCTCGTCGACCGGGTGCGCCAGGTGATCGCGCCGCGCAAGACGACCAGCGACGAGTGGCTCGACGTGATGAAGGCGGCCCACCGGGCCGGCATGTCAACCACCGCGACGATGATGTACGGGACGGTCGACACCCCCGAGGACCGCGTCGAGCACCTGCGCCGCCTGCGCGAGGTGCAGGACGAGACCGCGGGCTTCCGCGCGTTCGTCTGCTGGAGCTACCAGTCCGGCGGCGGCAGCGCGCGCGGCGACGACCACGCGCACACCACGCCCGCCGACTACCTGATGATGCTGGCCGTCAGCCGCCTCTACCTCGACAACTTCCCCCACTTCCAGTCGTCGTGGGTCACCCAGGGGCTGCGCATCGGCCAGCTCGCCCTGGAGTTCGGCTGCGACGACATGGGCTCGATCATGATCGAGGAGAACGTGGTGCGGGCCGCCGGCACGGCCTTCCGCCTCGACACCGACCGCATGGTGCGGGCGATCGAGGCCACCGGCCGCCGCGCGGTGCAGCGCGACACCCTCTACCGGGCCGTGCGCACCTTCTGATGGCCGACTTCTCGGTGGAGGAGGCCTACCGCCTCTGGAAGGACGGCGAGCTCGCGATCATCGACGTGCGCGAGGAGTCCGAGGCCGAGGTCACGCGCGTCGAGGGCGTCCCGCTGGTCCCGATGAGCGAGCTGCTGGCGAGCATCGACGAGATCCCCTCCGACACGCCGCTGGCGGTGCTCTGCCGCTCGGGCGCGCGCAGCGCCCAGGTGGCCGACTACCTCACCGCCAACGGCGAGCACGGCGAGGTCGCCAACATCGAGGGCGGCATCATCGCCTGGGCCGTCGCGGGCCTGCCGTACGAGGGCGAGCCGCCCCGGTAGGCACGAGGCGGTGCCGCTGTCCGGCTCCGCTGCGACGGCCGTCCCCCGGACTAGAAGTCCATGGGCTCGATGCGGTCGAGGTGGATGGCCTCGATGAGGCGCTCCACGTCCTCCTCCATGTTCGCCCGCGCGAAGTTGCGCAGGTTCACCAGGAGGTCCTCGGTGCCGTCGTTCAGGGCGTCGTCGAAGAGCTCGACCTCGTCCTGGCTGAACTCACCCGTGTGCCGCCACTCGCAGTTGGGGCAGCGCCGCTCGATCCTCCACGAGTCGCCCTCGCGCTCCTCCCAGCTGACCGGGTAGACGAGGTCGCTCTCGCAGGCGGGGCAGACGTGGAGCTCCAGCGAGGTCTCCACGAGGGCCGAGCCGTCCTCGAGCGCCGCGGCCGTCTCGGCGTTGACCTCGACACCGGGGACCGCGGCGTCCGGGTTCGGCTCGGAGAAGTAGACGATCTCGATGACCTTCCCTCCGGGGAGGGCGATCTTCTTGGTTCGGTAGCCCTTCATGGCTGTGTCCGTCTCTCGCGGCGCAACCGACCGCCGTCCGTGGCCGTCGTCGCTGGTTGGCTGGTGTGGCTGAGGTATCGGCCCGGGTTGCCCGGACTTGAGACGCCCGCGAGGTTCGCGGGCGGCCCCGGACGTCAGGCGTGCAGCAGCGCCGACTCGGCCACCCGGTCGGCCTCGAACGAGGACCGCACGAGGGGGCCGGACTCGACGTGCGCGAGCCCCAGATCCCGCCCCAGGGCGGCGATCGCGGGGTACTCGGCGGGTGCGTAGAAGCGCTCGACCGGCAGGTGCGCGGGCGACGGGCGCAGGTACTGGCCGACGGTCACCGGGCCGCACCCGGCGGAGGCCAGGTCGGAGAGGACGCCGGCGATCTCGGCCAGGCTCTCGCCGAGGCCGACCATGATGCCGCTCTTGGTGGCGAGCCCGGCCGAGGCGCTGCGCGACAGCAGCTCCAGGGTGCGCTCGTAGCGCGCACCCGGGCGCACGCGCGAGTAGAGGCGCGGCACGGTCTCGGTGTTGTGGTTCAGCACGTCCGGCGCGGCGGCGATGACCGCGTCGAGCGCGTCCCAGCTGCCGCGCAGGTCGGGGATCAGGACCTCGACACGGCACTCGGGCAGGCGCTCGCGCAGCGCGGCGATGCATGCGGCGAAGTGGGCCGCGCCGCCGTCGGGGATGTCGTCGCGGGCCACGGCGGTGATCACGACGAAGCGCAGGCCCATCTGGGCCGCCGCCTCGGCGATGCGGACCGGCTCGCGGGGGTCGGGCGGGCCCGAGGGGCGCCCGGTGGCGACGTTGCAGAAGCGGCAGCCGCGCGTGCAGGTGGCGCCGGCGATCATGAAGGTGGCCGTGCCCCGCTGCCAGCACTTGCCGATGTTGGGGCAGGCCGCCTCCTCGCACACCGTCACCAGCTCGGAGGTGCGCATCAGGGCCTTGGTGCTGACGAAACCGCCCGAGAGCGGGTTCTTGGCGATGACCCAGCGCGGCAGGCGCCGGCGATCGCAGAGCTGGGCCAGCTCCTCCGGCGTCACGTCCACGAGGTCGAGCGCGGCGGCCGGCCCCTCGCCCACGAGGGAGGCCCCGAGCAGGACGTCCGGGATCCAGCCCTCGGCGCGGGCGGCGGCGACCGCCTCGCGGGCGGGGCCGCCGGGCACGTCCTCGACCCGGAATCCGCGCGCGGCGACCATGCCGTCACGGTAGCGGACCGGTACGCTCCCTGACCGAATGGTCCTCTCCGATCGAACCATCCGGCAGGAGATCGCGGCCGGCCGCCTCGTGATCGATCCGTGGGACGAGTCGCTGCTGCAGCCGTCGTCCGTCGACCTGCGCGTCGCCCCCGACTTCCGGGTGTTCCACAACAACCGGCGCACCTTCATCGACGTGACCGTGCCGAACGACGACCTCACCGAGGTCGTCACGATCGCCGAGGGCGAGGCGTTCATCCTGCACCCGGGCGAGTTCGTGCTCGGCTCCACGGCCGAGCGGGTCGCCCTGCCGGACGATCTGGTGGCCCGCCTCGAGGGCAAGTCGAGCCTCGGCCGCCTGGGCCTGCTCATCCACTCGACGGCGGGCTACGTCGACCCGGGCTTCGACGGGACCATCACCCTGGAGCTGTCGAACGTCGCGCGGCTGCCCATCTCGATCGTGCCGGGGATGCCGATCGGGCAGATCTCGTTCCTGCAGATGACCACCCCGGTCGATCGTCCCTATCAGGGCAAGTACCAGGGGCAGAGCGGCCCCACCGCGAGCTCGTACCACCTGAACTTCGAGCGCCCGGGCTCCTGAGCGTCAGCGGCGCCCCGCGGGCCGCAGCCAGGAGTTGGCGACCAGGCCGCCGGCCAGCGCCATGAGGAAGGACCAGCCGAGCGCGTAGAGCCAGCGCTCCCCGCTGCCGGCGACGAGCGGCGGCGCGTCCGGCCCTCCCAGCACGTCGATCACGTTGGCGAGCACGATGAAGCACGCGTGGATGACGTAGCCGGCCACCCAGGCGCCGATCGCGTGGGCCACCCGGCGACCCGCCGCGCGGACCCCGGCCAGGAATCCGCCGATGCCGAACGAGAGCGCGGCCGCCAACAGGCGCACGGGCCAGTCGCGCCCGGCGCCGACCATGAGGCCGAGGGACGCCGCGAGGCCTCCCCAGGCGACCGGGATCGGATCGAGGCGGGCCGCGACGCCCGCCGGCCGCGAGGTGAGGGCCGCCATCGGGGCCATGCTACCCTCGGACCCCGAGCACACCCCCGCGGCCGACCCGAGAGGAGGGGCGTGGTGGACTTCTCGCCCATCCAGCTGATCATCGTCCTCGTCATCATCCTGCTGGTGTTCGGCGCCAAGCGGCTGCCGGAGCTGGGCCGCAACCTCGGCGCCGGCGCGCGGGAGTTCAAGGACGGCATCACCGGCAAGGACGACCACTCCGACGGCGACGCCATCAGCGGCCCCGCCGAGCGGGAGGATGAGAAGGTCGGCTGATCCCGCCGCGGGGCGCGTCTGGCGCTCCGACTGGATCCTCACGGCCGCCGGTCCCCCGATCCGCGACGGGGCGGTCGCCGCACGGGACGGGCGCCTGACCCACGTCGGCCCGGCCGCCGCGGTGCGCGCGGCCAACCCGGACCTCCCGGTGGAGGACCGCGGCGCCGAGGTGATCGCCCCGGGCCTGGTCGACGCCCACACCCACCTGGAGTGGAGCCTGCTCGACGGCCTGCTGCCGCCCGCCGGGTTCGGCGAGTGGCTCGGCGGCATGCTGCGGGTGCGGGCGCGGATGCTCCCGGAGGACCACGCGGCCGCGGCCCGCTTCGGCGCGCTGCGGGCGCTCGAGGCGGGCACCACGACGCTCGCCGACTCCGGCCCCACCGGCGCCGGGGCCCGGGCGATGGCCGAGACCGGCCTGCGCGGGCTGGTGCACCTCGAGGCGTTCGGCCGCGAGACCGGCCACGCCGCCGCGGCCGCCGCCGAGCGCGTGGCGGGCGAGGTCGCGGCCCTCGACGGGCAGGCCGGCCCGCGCGCGCGCGTGGGAGTGTCTCCGCACGCCCCCTACACCGTGGGGCCGGAGCTCTGGGCGGCCCTGCGCGCGCACCCCGGCCTGCGCGAGCGGTCGTGGGCGACCCACCTGGCCGAGTCGCCCGACGAGGAGCGGGTCATCGCGACCGGCGACGGTCCCCTCGGCGCGCTCTTCGCCCGGGCGGGCCTGGAGCCCGGGCGCTGGGCGGGCCCGCCCGCCGACGGCCCCGTCGCCCGCGTCGCCGCCGCCGGGGTCGTCGCGCCCGGCCTGATCGCCGCCCACTGCGTGCGGCTGGGCCGCGGCGACCCCGGGACGCTCGCCGCGCTCGGCGTGAGCGTCGCCCACTGCCCGCGCTCCAACGCGCACCTCCTCTGCGGCCGCGCACCGCTCGAGGCGCTCCGCGCGGCGGGCGTGGCCGTGGGGCTCGGCACGGACAGCCCGGCGAGCGGGGGCGACTACGACCTGCGCGGCGAGGCGCGCGCGTGCCGGGAGATGCACGCCGGGGTGCTCGACCTCGACGACGCCGCCGTCCTGCGCCTCATCACGATCGACGCCGCCCGGGCCATCGGCCTGGCCGCCGAGGTCGGGAGCCTGGAGCCCGGCAAGCGGGCGGACCTGATCTCCGTGCGCCCGGCCCGGCCGGGCGGCGGGCCGGCGCGCGCGGCCCTCGACCCGGAGGCGGCCGTGCGGCTGGCGGTGGTGGACGGCGAGGAGGTGCTGCGCGACGGCGCCGCGGTGCGCCTGGACGCCGCCGCGGTGCGGACCGCGGCCGCCGAGGCGCGCGGACGCCTCTGCTAGCGTCCGGCGCCGTGCTCCTCGACCAGAAGCGCACCCGCCGAATGGTGCAGGTGGTGGCCATCCTCACCTCGCTGGCCTTCGGCGGCGTCATCCTCGTGGTGCTCGGGCTGATCTTCTTCGGCGGCGGGTCGGCGAGCGTCGCCGACCAGGCCCTCAGCGACGCCAAGTCGCTGGTCAAGGAGCAGCCCAGGAGCGCCGACGCCTGGGAGCAGCTCGCCTCGGCCTACGCGGGCACGGAGCAGTTCGGCCAGGCGGTGGCCGCCCAGAGGCGCGCGATCGCCCTCGACCCCGACTCGCTGTCGCGCACCCGGTCGATGGTCGCGATCCAGAGCCAGGCGGGCGACACCGCGGGGGCCATCGTGACCCTCCAGGCGTACACGACGCGGCACCCGGAGACCGCCGACGCGTTCCTCGACCTCGCCCAGCTCGCCGAGTCGGCCGGCAAGACGGCGCTCGCGCGCCTGTCGTACCAGGCGTTCCTGCGCCTCGCGCCGGACGACTCGAACGCCGCCGCGATCAAGGCGAAGATCAAGACGCTGCAGTAGGTCGCCGCCACCCCCGCCGACGGGGTGCGGCCCTTTGCTAGCCTGTCCCGCGGGCCGTTAGCTTAGTTGGTAGAGCAGGGGACTCTTAATCCCAAGGTCGAAGGTTCGAATCCTTCACGGCCCACTTAAAAGACCTGCTGAAGCGGGTCTTTCTCGGTTTTGGAGCTGGTCGGCTGAGCGGTCGCGCGTACCGTGGTAGTACGAAGACTTAGCCGGTGGCGCCGACCAGAGAAGGCGACGCACGACCCTTCAGCGCCTGCAAAGGCCGGCTGAGTGCCGTGGCGGGTCCGGATGAGGTCGGGTCCGGAACGAGATCTGCCGGTTCGAGTCCTCCGTCTCCTCTAACCGGCGAAGCGGGAGTTGTTGGAGTGCACAAGAACGCGCACGCGGGGTGCCGGATCTGCCGGATGTGCTCGCCCGTCACCGTGCACGGTCGGCCTCACCGGCCTCGATCGTCGGCTCGTAGGTCCCAGCGCCAGACATCAATCGCTTGTCGAAGCGAGGATCGGGTTCACTGGCGCGCACGAGGGAGCGCTCTCGGCGCTTGGCCTACAGCAGCGGCTGCGCGGCCTGTTCTCCGGGACGATCCATCTGCGCATCGCCCAGCGGAAGATGGCGACCGACTGGATCGCCTTCTACACCGAAGTGTTTGAGTCGGCGCCATTGCGACTGTCCAACGATGCCGGTGTATCAGCCTGAGTCAGGCCCAGTCGCTCGCCGGATCCATCGCCGGTGGCTGGAGCGGAGATGATTCAAGACCTTTAGAGGCTCCGGGAGAGCGCCCAGAGAACACGTGCAGGCTGTTCGCGGCGTCAGGGTCCAAGAAGGAAATGGTGGCCCCTCCCCCATGATCTCCCCCATGGTCCCAACGTTCCCCCATGGTCATCGAACGCTCACAGACGTCCTGCTGGGACGCACAGCCGAGGCACCCGGAGTAGGGCAGTAACGCGATTTGCAGCGCGTTTCCAGGAGCCGGAGGGGGACTCGAACCCCTAACCTGCCGCTTACAGGGCAGGAGGACGGGGGCCTGAAGCTCGCGCCGGCCATGTGTTCCGTGTAGCGGAGCGGCCGAGCGTTGACCGGCGAGCGCCCGCAAGCGTCACACTTGCGGCCTGACGCTCACGGACGGAGGAGCGGCATGACCCAGACGCTCGCACGGGCCTGCGCGGCGCATCCCTGGCGCACCATCGGCGCCTGGCTCCTGGCCATCGCCATCGGCGCGGTGTGCGCGGCGGCGGGACTCGGCGGTCTGACCACCGAGGGGGAGGTCACCAACAACCCCGACTCGCTCAGGGCCAAGGACCTGATCGAGCAGCGGCTCCCCGACCGTCGGACGCGAACGGAGCTCGTGGTCGTCAGGTCGAACCAGCCTCGACGGTCGACCAGCCCGCCTTCCGGGCCGAGGTCCGGCGGCTGGCCGGCCATCGCCCGGTCCACCGGCCAGTCGGCGAGCGCCGCGATCTACTACCAGCGGCCCGACCCCAGCCTCGTGTCCGCCGACCGCCACGCCCTGCTGATCCCCATCCGGCTGCGCGACGAGTCCGAGAGCGGGGTCGCAGAGCTCGGCCGACGCCATCGAGGCGTCCGACGGGCGCAACGGCTTCAGCGTGTCGATGACCGGCAAGTGGACGCTCTCGCGCGACCTGAGCGAGCTCTCCCAGAGCGACCTCAAGGCGGGTGAGCTCAGGATCGGCCTGCCCGCCGCGCTGATCATCCTCATACTGGTGTTCGGCGCCCTGGTGGCCGCGGGGCTGCCGCTGCTCCTGGCGATCGTCTCGATCATCGTGGCGCTGGGGCTCACGGGCCTGGTCGCCCAGGGGTTCACCCTTTCCGTGTTCGTCGTCAACATGCTCACGGCCATGGGCCTGGCCCTCGGGATCGACTACTGCCTGTTCGTGGTCTCCCGGGTGCGCGAGGAACGGGCGCGCGGCGCGGAGCACCTGAGGCGATCTCGCGCGCCGGCGCCACGGCGAGCCGGGCCGTGCTCTTCAGCGGCAGCGCCTTCGTGCTGGCGATGCTCGGCCTGCTGCTCGTGCCGAGCACGATCATGCGCAGCCTCGCCACCGGGGCCATCCTCGTCGGGCTCGTCACCGTCGTCGCGGCCCTGACCCTGCTCCCCGCGGTCCTCGGGCTGCTCGGCGACCGGATCAACGCCCTCCGCGTGCCGATCGTTGGCCGGCGGGTCGAGCGCGCCGGTGAGGGCCGCTTGTGGGCGGGCATCGCCCGCGCCGTGGCCGCCCGCCCGGCGGTCTCGCGTGGTCCTCGGCGCTGCGCTGCTGCTCGCCCTCGCCGTCCCCCTGCTCTCGATGAACATCGGCGCGGCGAGCCACGACACGTTGCCCGACCGGCTGCAGTCGAAGCGGGGCCTCATCGCTCTTCAGCAATGGTTCCCTGCCGCGAGCGCCCAGCCCGCCGAGGTGGTGATCGACGGTCCCCCGACCAGCCCGCAGATCCAGGCAGCGGTCGGTCGGCTGAGGCGGGAACTGGCCCGGGACGCGCGGTTCGGCGGCGACCAGGTCGCCCGTTACCCGGACGGGGACCTGACAATCGTGAGCATCGGGATCGGTCCCGACACACTCTCGGACCGGGCGGTCGGTGCGGTGCGGGACCTGCGGAGCGACATCGTCCCCGCCGCCTTCGCCGGCGTGAACGCGAACGTCTTCGTCGGCGGCACAACGGCCGAGAACGTCACTTCTTCGACGTGATGGACACCTGGTTGCCGATCGTCATCGTCTTCGTGCTGGGGTTGAGCTTCCTGCTGCTGACGCTGGCCTTCCGCTCGGTCGTGATCGCCGGCACGGCGATCGTCCTCAACCTGCTGTCCGTGGGCGCCGCCTACGGGCTCATGGTGCTGGTCTTCCAGCATGGCGTGGGCGCGGACCTCTTCGGCTTCCAGCAGGTGGACACGATCGAGGCCTGGGTGCCGCTGTTCCTCTTCGCGGTGCTCTTCGGGCTCTCGATGGACTACCAGGTCTTCCTCCTCAGCCGGATCCGCGAGCGCTTCACCGAGACCGGAGACACCACCGAGGCCGTCGTGTCCGCGGTCGGGACGACCGCGCGGATCATCACGGGCGCGGCCCTCATCATCGTGGCCGTCTTCGCCGGCTTCGCCGCCGGGGAGCTGGTCATGTTCCAGCAGATGGGCTTCGGGATCGCCGCGGCGCTGCTCATCGACGCCACCATCGTCCGCTCGGTCCTCGTGCCGGCCGCGATGACGCTGCTTGGGAAGTGGAACTGGTACCTGCCCAGGTGGCTCGACTGGCTGCCACACGTTGAGGTGGAGGGCCCCGCCGGCCTGGCCGCCCCGCCGACCACCACCGCCGTGGGCTCGGCGAAGACCTCGTAGCCGCCAGAGGCCCGCCCCGGCCGGGCACGTAAGGATCTCGGCATCGTCGGCGACGGGCATCCGCTGGCCGTCGCAGGGCCCGCCCTGGAGCTCGACGAAGCGGTTGGGGGTCACGAGGTCTCCACGCCGTGATCCTCTGCGGGCGCCCGGGAGGCTGTGAATCCGCGTCCTCGCTGATCGCGCGGCGCGGTGTTCCCCGGTCGGCGCCCGCCGCGCGCCGTTCAGGGAATCGTCAAGCACGCCGGTCGCTGGTTGTGGTGAGTTTGGCTTGCTCGTCCCGTGGTAAGCCGTCAGAGCCCAACGCCGGGTGCCGGTTTCATGTTTCGGGCACTCCATGAGGCTGAGCCCGCCGGCCTCCGGCAATCGGCGGCGCGGGCACGCTCTCAGTTTGCCCCATCCCGTTGAAGGAGGAGCTGGATGCCCCTGTTTCTCGACGTTCACACCCTCGGCGAGGGTGTCGCCGCCAAGGATGTCGCGGAGGCCCACAAACGTGACCTCGAGGTGCAGGGCCAGCACGGCGTGAACTACTGCCGGTACTGGGTGTCGGAGAAGGCCGGAAAGGTCTTCTGCCTCGTCGAGGCGCCGGACGCGGAGGCGGCGCACACCGTCCACCGTGAGGCTCACGGCCTGGTTGCGGCGGAGATCTACGAGGTGCAGGAGGGCTCTTAGAAGGTCTTTCAAAATGAAGGAGTCACCTCCACGCCTGTGAATTCTCGGGGCATGTCCCCGAGAGATCGGAGGTCGTGGAGGTGCCGTCTCGATTCGAGATCAGTGACGGGCTGTGGGAGCGGGTCGCCCCGCTCATCCCACCGCGCCAGCGTCGACGACGCCACCCGGGCCGCAAGGCGATCGATGATCGCCTGGTGCTCAACGGGATCCTGCACGTGCTCCACACCGGGATCGCCTGGGAGGACCTGCCGGCCGAGTACGGCTACGGCTCGGGGGTGACCTGCTGGCGTCGCCTGCGCGACTGGCAGCGGGCCGGGGTCTGGGAGGCGCTCCATCAGCAGCTGCTCGGCGAGCTGAACGCCGCCGGGGCGATCGACTGGTCGCGCGCGGCGGTCGACGGCAGCCATGTGCGCGCTCTTTTGGGGGGCTCCTGACCGGGCCATCCCCGGTCGATCGCGCTCGGAGAGGCTCAAAGCACCACCTGCTGGTCGATGCGTCAGGGGTCCCGCTGGCGGTGACGCTCACCGGCGGCCACCGCAACGACGTCACCCAGCTGGTGCCGCTCCTGGATGCTCTGCACGGCCGCCCGGTCGCCGGCAAGGTCGGCCGGCCGCGCCGAAAGCCCGATCTGGTCCTGGCCGACCGGGGCTATGACCACGACAAGTACCGGCGCATCCTGAGGGCCCGGGGGATCGCCCACCGGATCGCCCGTCGGCGCACCACCCACGGCTCGGGCCTCGGGCGCCAGCGTTGGGTCGTCGAGCGCGCCTTCGCCCACCTGCACAACTTCCGCCGCCTGCGAACGCGCTACGAGCGCACCGCCGAGGTCCACCTCGCCTTCCTCACCCTCGCCTGCGCGATCCTCTGCTGGCGGCGGCTGGAGTCATTCTGAAAGACCTTCTTAGAAGCTGTCTCAGAACCTCGCGGGAAGGGCTTGGGACGACAAGGCGAACCGGATGGCGATGACATAACGCCCGACCGGGAGGCGCCATGGCCGCGTCGGTGTGGCAGGTCCGCGATGAGCTGTGGCAGGCTAATCGAGCCGCTGCTGCCCGTCACGAGCCCGGCCCGCGCGGCGGGCGCCCTCGCGTCGATGACCGCGTGGCCTTCGGTGCGATCGTGTTCGTGCTCGTCACCGGCATCGCCTGGCGCCACCTGCCGGCTGAGCTCGGCTGCTCGCCGGCGACGGCCCACCGCCGGCTCCAGGAGTGGCAGCGCGCGGGCGTCTTCGGGCGCCTTCACCGCGAGTTGCTGCGGCGGCTGAACGCCGCCGGGCGCATCGACTGGTCGCAGGCGGTGATCGACGGCAGCTACGTGCGCGCCTTGCAAGGGGGGGCTCGACCGGGCCCTCTCCGGTCGACCGCGGCCGGGCGGGCTCGAAGCATCACCTGCTGACCGACGCCACCGGCGTGCCCCTGGCGGTGTCGCTGACCGGCGCCAACCGCAACGACGTCACCCAGCTCCTGCCGCTCATCGACGGCCTGCGGCCGATCCGCCGGCAGAGGTCGGCAGGCCGCGCATGCGCCCCCGGCGGCTGCTGGCCGATCGCGGCTATGACCACGACAAGTATCGCCGCGAGCTGCGGGCGCGGCGGGTCGTGCCCGTGATCGCCCGCCGCCAGACCGCCCACGGCTCGGGCCTGGGGCGCCAGCGCTGGGTCGTCGAGCGCGGCTTTGCCTGGCTGCACAACCTGCGCCGGCTGCGGATCCGCTACGAGCGTCACGCCGAGCTGCACCTGGCCTTTCTCGAGCTCGGCTGCGCCGTGGTCTGCCAGCGGATGCTCGGATGGGCCTGATCAGTCCTCGAGCGACTCGCGCCCGTACTGGTCGGGGATCGTCCCCCAGCCCCAGATCGGCACCGGCCGCCGGGGCGGTGGCGAGCCGTACTCCTCGGCCGGATCGGCCTTGTCGGCGAGCACCAGGCAGCGATGGCGCCAGTCGTCGCCCAGGTCGAACACGTAGCTGAACTCCTGGCCGGGCCTCACCTCGCGGCAGACCTTGAGCGCGGCGTGGTCCTCCCAGACCAGCTCCGGGCCGTACTCGTCATCCGGAAAGCCGACCCGGCGCCCGTCAGGAAGCTCGAACTCGTGCAGGTGCGAGAGATCCCAGCGGGCAAAGGCTGCGTCGATCGCCTCAGCGAGCTGGGCGAAGCTGTGGCTCGGGCCGACGATGAAGATCCGGCCCGGTGGCGGGCGGCACTCCATTCCTCGCCCCCCGAGCAGCTCAACCTGGACCTGGAGCCACGTCCGCGCCACGGCGAGCGCAGGCTACCCCAGAGTTCTGAGACAGCTTCTAAGTCGTCGATCGTCTCCGGCGGGTGGGTCGGGGTGTTGAGGTGTTCGAGCCCGCGCGGGCCTTGTGCCGGTCGGCTCGGGGGCTCGGCGCCGACGGGGAGGTCTGGAAGAGACTGGTCTAGCGGTCGGCCCCCATGGCCCGGTTCACCTCAACGGGCGCTCAGGGCGGGATGCAGGACGGGGCGCCCGTCCTCCGAGAGGATGGGAGACGCCTTGAATCCCTTGACCGTGCAGTAGATGCCGAGCAACAACTCCCAAAGGAACTCGGGAATCGTCGCGATGGCTTGCACCGGCCCGCCTGCGTCGTACAGGTCGAACAGCACGCCGATTCCCGAAAGGATGATCAGAGGGCCTCCGATCAGTCCGAGCATCGCCATGCCCCGCGGCACGAGGGCGGACCGGTACATCAGGTAGCCCAGGATCAGCCCGTTCCCGATGCCGACGATGAAGCCGGGGCCGAGCAGGAACGTCCAGTCCTTGATAGCGGCGAGCGATTCGGCCAGCCCGCCGAGGGGGGCGGCTTCCGCTCCTGCGTCATGCCGCAACGTCACGACCGCGAGGACGGCGATGATGCCCACGGCAATGAAGACGCATTCCATGATGCGGGCCGTGACGTAGCCAAGCGAGAGTATCTCGTTCTGCCGCTTGAGGATCGGAAACACCACCACCGCGGTCGCGATGTTGGCAACGATGAGGATCAGTTCCAGGAACGCCCCGAAGTAGATGCGGCTGTCGGCACCGCCTCCGGCGATGTAGCCCTGGGGATCGTCGAGAACGGGTTGAAAAAGGCCAAGCGCCGGGATCGAGGTGATGAAGGTGATGAGGAAAAGCACCCCAAACGCCAGCGAGATCCTTCTTTGTGCCTCCATGCGGCCCCCTCCCTCGCGGAAAACGGCGCCGATCATAACGCCCGGCCGGGAGCGCCAGGCCCTATGCCCTCTTGGCGTAGACCTCCATGCCCGTGAAGTCAACCTGGACGCAGGGCTCATCGCCCACCACCCAGGCATCGTGGCCGGGAGGGATGACGAGCACGTCGCCGGGTCCGATCTCCTTCTCGCTGCCGTCGTCCATCCGGACCACCATCCGACCGGAGACGCAGTAGCCCATGTGCGGTGCCTGGCAGCTGTCGGTGCCGGCGATCGGCTTGACGTGCTCTGACCAGCGCCAACCCGGCTCGAAGGTCCCGCGCCCGACGACGCCGCCGGCCAGGTTCACGATCTCCACTCGGCCCTTGTCCACGAAGGGGCGGGTCTCATCCGCCTGGTCGTGGTTGCGTACCTCAAGCTCGGCCACGATGGCCTCCTTAATGGTTGCCGTGCCCGCGACCCTATGGCCGTTCCGGGATCGCGAGCAACGAGCGCCTCCTCCTACGTGCGCGCGAGCAGCGACACGCTGGCGACGCCGTACGTGTCGCAGGCGTTCAGCGCGCGCTCGCTCGGGAACTCGTACGCGTTCTCGCGCACCTGCGCGACCGCCAGCCCGGCCTGCTCGATCGCCTCCACGTAGCTGTCGCGGGGGATGGCGCCCCCGGTGCACGCCGCCCACAGGTCCGTGTTGCGCCGGGTGCGCCCCACCAGCGGACGCCCGCTGATGATGTCGGCGAGCGCGAGGCGGCCCCCGGGCCGCAGGAGCCGCGCCGCCTCGCGGAACACCGCGCCCTTGTCCGGCGCGAGGTGATGACGCCGTTGGAGACCACGCAGTCGGCGATGCCGTCCTCCAGCGGCACCGCTTCGATGCGGCTCTCGAGGATCTCGACCTGGGCGAAGCCGTGGTCCTCGGCCAGGCGCCGGGACGTGTCGAGCTGCGCCGGGGTCATGTCGATCCCGATCGCGCGCCCGGCCGGCCCGACCCGCACGGCGGCGCAGAACAGCCCACTCCGGAAGCCCCGCCGACGCGGCGCTTCCGCCGTTCCGGGGCGGGTCCCCGCCGAGCTCCGCGGCCGCCCGTATCCTCCACCCCCATGGGCGACGAGCGCCTCGCGCGCGCATTCTTCGGGGTGACCTCGCTCGTCGTGACCTTCGGGCTGATCCTCCAGCTCGGCCTGTCGATCACCGACGACCCGGGCGCCGGCTACTTCGAATCGGCGCCGGACCGGGTCGTGAACTTCTTCAGCTTCTTCACCGTGTGGTCGAACATCGGCGTGGCCGCGACCACGGGCATGCTCGCGGTGCGCCTGGACCGGCGCTCGACGCTGTTCCGGGTGCTGCGGCTGGACGCCCTGGTCGCCATCGCCGTCACGGGCGTCGTGTTCCACCTGACGCTGGCCCAGCTGCAGGAGCTGACCGGCTGGCCGGCCTTCGCCGACTTCCTGCTGCACACCGCGTCGCCGATCCTGACCGTGCTCGGGTGGCTGGCCTTCGGGCCCCGCGGGGCGCTGTCGCGCCGGGTGGTGCTCCTGGCCGTGATCGCCCCGGTCGTGTGGATCGTCTACGCGCTGATCCGCGGCGAGCTGGTTCAGGACCGCTTCGGCGACGACTACTACGCCTACCCGTTCATGAACGTGCAGCGGCACGGCTACCCCGTCGTGCTGGGCAACGTGTCGCTCGTGGCGCTCCTCTTCCTCGCCATCTCGTTCGGGGCCCTCGCCCTGGACCGCCGCCTGCCCGGGGTGCGGTTGCAGCCCGGGTAGCCGGCCCGGTCCGGTCCGTGTCACGCTCTGCGAGACGCCGCGCGGGCCGCATTGCGCCGCCCGGCGCGGCGTCCTACGGTCGCGTCCCGACCGATGCGCGGGAGGTACGAGATGAGCACCGCCAGCGCCCCGCCCGCCGCGCCCCCCGGCCCCGGCCGCCGCGGCTCGATGCGGCGCATCGGGGAGCGCCGCCGCGACGCGCTCGGCATGTTCACCCGCCTGCGGGAGGAGTACGGCCCTTTCGTCGCCTTCCGCATGGGCCCGCTCGACATGTACCTGGTGACCGACCCCGACATGGTCCAGGAGGTCTTCACCACCCACGCCGCCAAGGTGCGCAAGGGGCGCATCCTGGAGGGGGCGCGCGTGCTGCTCGGCGACGGGCTGCTGACCGCCCAGGGCGAGCACCACCGGCGCCAGCGCCGCCTGATCCAGCCGGCCTTCCATCACGAGCGCCTCGCCGGGTACGCGGACACGATGTCGCGCACCGCGGCGGAACTGACGGACACGTGGCCCGGCGGCGCGGTCATCGACGTCCACAGCGAGATGACGGGCCTCACGATGGCCGTGACCGCCGACACGCTCTTCGGCGCCGACCTCACGGCCGAGCGGGCCCGGATCGAAGCGGCGCTGGCCGACGTGCTGCGCGCCTTCGACCTGCTCGTGCTGCCGTTCTCGGGGCTGAGGATGCGGATGCCCACCCAGACGGTCCGCCGCTTCCGGGCGGCGAAGGACGACCTCGACGCCCTGGTGGACGGCCTCATCGCCCGGCGGCGCGCGGAGGGCGGCGACCGCGGCGACCTGCTCTCCACGCTGCTTCTGGCGCAGGACGCCGAGGACGGCACCGCGATGACCGACGAGGAGGTGCGCCACGAGGTGATGACGCTTCTGGCCGCCGGGCTCGAGACGACGGCGAACTCCCTTGCGTTCACCTGGCGCCTGCTGGCGCTCCACCCCGCCGACGCCGGGAGGGTGCGCGAGGAGGCGCTCGCCCTCGGCGGCCCGCCGGGCATCGACGACCTGCCGCGGCTGGCGCACACGGGGCGGGTGCTGCAGGAGTCGATGCGGCTCTTCCCGCCGGCGTGGATGATCGCCCGGCGCGCGGTGCAGGACGTCCCCCTCGGGCCGTACGTCGTGCCGGCGGGCGGGCTGATCATGACGCCGCCCTGGCTGCTGCACCGCGACCCCGAGCGCTGGGAGGACGCGCGCAGCTTCCGCCCCGATCGCTGGGAGCCCGGCGGCGCGCCGCCTCACCGCTTCTCCTACCTGCCGTTCGGCGCCGGCACCCGCAAGTGCATCGGATCGACGTTCGCGACCCTCGAGGGGACGCTGATGCTCGCGGCGATCGCCGGCAGGGTGCGCCTGTCCGACGCCGACCCGGGGCCCCTGGCCCTGGCGCCGCAGATCACCCTGCGCCCGCGCGACCCGCTGCTGCTGCGCGTGGAGCGCTGAGCCGGGCGGGCGGCCCCGGCTCAGCGCGTCCCCGTCAGGCGATCGTGACCTCGTCGGAGAGGTAGACGTCCTGGATGGCGTTCAGCAGCGCCGCGCCCTCGTCCATCGGGCGCTGGAACGCCTTGCGGCCGGAGATCGAGCCCGGCGCCCCCGGCGCGCTTGTTGATGACCGCGGTGCGCACGGCCTCGGCCATGTCGCTCTCGCCCGAGGATGCGCCGCCCGAGTTGATCAGCGGGATTCGGCCCATGTAGCAGTTGGCGATCTGATACCGGGTCATGTCGATCGGGTGGTCGCTCATGAGCTCCGAGTAGACCTTGGGGTGCGTCTTGCCGAACTTCTTGTCGAGGAAGCCCGGCGCGGCGGTCTCGGGGAGCTTCTGCTTGATGATGTCCGCCTGGATCGTCACGCCCAGGTGGTTCGCCTGGCTCGTGAGGTCGGCCGCCACGTGGTAGTCCGGCCCGCCGTCCTGCGGGCTGAAGGCCGCGTTGCGCATGTAGCACCAGAGCACGGTCGCCATGCCCATCTCGTGGGCCGCGGCGAACGCCTGCGAGACCTCGACGATCTGTCGCTTCGACTCGGCCGAGCCGAAGTAGATGGTCGCCCCGACGGCGACGGCGCCGAGCTCCCGCGCCTGCTTGACCGTCGCGAACATGATCTGGTCGTAGGCGTTGGGGTACGACAGGAACTCGTTGTGGTTGACCTTCAGCAAGAACGGGATCCGGTGGGCGTACTTGCGCGAGGCCAGCCCGAGGGCCCCCAGCGTCGTGGCGACGGCGTTGCACCCGCCCTCGACGGCGAGCTCGACGATCTTCAGCGGGTCGAAGTAGTCCGGGTTCGGCGCGAAGGAGGCGCCCGCGGAGTGCTCGATCCCCTGGTCCACCGGGAGGATCGAGAGGTAGCCGGTGCCGCCCAGGCGGCCGTGGTCGAACATCGACTGCAGCGAGCGCAGCACCGGCACGGGCCGGTCGGAGCCGGTCATGACGTCGTTGACCCACGTGGGCCCGGGGAGGGTGAGGCGTTCGACCGGGATCGTTGTGCAGCGGTGGCCGAGGAGGCTCTGCGCCTCGTCGCCGAGAAGCTGCTCGATGGACGTTCCTGTCGTCGTCGCCACGCGTGACCTCCTGAGTCGACCCCTGCGCTGAGACCCCTAGCTTAGACCGCTGCCGGAAGGCCGGCGGCGGGCGCGGGAGGGGCATGCCGTCCGACCTCATGTGGAGAATCTGTTGCTTTTCTCCCGTCGCTCCCCTTAGGCTCGCCCTCGTAGCTTTTCTGAGGTTTCGTGAGGCGAGGTCCAGGGGTGGAGCTTCTGCGGGGATGTGTGCGGGCGCCGCGCTGGGCCGCCTTCGCGCGGATGGCGGCGCTCGTCGTGCTCGCGCTCGGCCTCGCGCCGGCCGCGGCCCTGGCCGACGACCCGGCGCCGCCGCCGGAGCAGCCGGTGGCGGTGGTCACGACCGAGGCGGTCATCGCGCCGGCACCGGACGACGCCGCGACGCCCGAGCCGGAGGCCGCGGAAGGGGCGAGCGGGGACCTGGCGACGGTCGCCGTGGCGCCCGTCGTCGAGGAGGCGACGCCCGCGCCGCCGCCCGGAGGGACGGACGACACGCCCCCGCCGACGCAGCCCGAGACGCCGCCGGCGGCGAAGGGCTGCCCCGGGAAGGGGCAGGGGACGAAGTACCCGCCGGTGACGAAGTACCCGCCGGTCACCAAGTATCCGCCGGTGACGAAGTACCCGCCGGTGACGAAGCCGCAGCCGGAGACCCCGCCGCCGGTGGTCACCCCTCCGGTGACCCCGCCCGTCGTCGAGACCCCGGTCACGCCCCCGGCCGCCGTCGTGACCGTGACCCCGGCACCCGCGCCCCCGGCCGTGGTGGCCACGCCCGCGAAGCCGCGGCTGCGGATCTCCAAGCGCGGGCCGAGGACCGTGCGCGCCGGTGGCACGGCGCGGTTCCGGATCCGCGTGGAGAACGTCGGCCCCGGCGATGCGCACGCCCTTCGGGTGGAGGACGTCCTGCCGAGCGGCTTCTCCGTGCAGCGTTCGGGCAGCCCGCGGGTGCGCCTGGCCTCGGGGCGGCCCACCTGGCGGATGGGCCTGCTGCGCGCCGGCCACTCGCGCACCGTCTACATCACCGTCCGCGCGCTCCCCGGCGCCCGCGGCGGTCGTTGCAACCGCGCGCGGGTCTCGGGCCCCGGCACGCCGCGGATCAGGGCGCGGGCGTGCTTCCGCATCCAGGCGGTGCCGCCGCGGCGCCGCCGGCCGGCCGTCACGGGCTAGCCCGCGCAACCCGTGACGGCGGGGGTCGCCGTCCGGTGACGGTCGCGGCCTCAGGGCGGATACCATCGACATGTGCAGGACATCTCGCGCCCTCAGCTACTCCGGTGGCCTTCGCGGCCGGCTTCGTGTCGTTCGCGTCGCCCTGCGTGCTGGCCGTGGTGCCCGGCTACCTGACGTTCATCTCGGGCGTCTCGTTCGACGAGCTGGGCGCCCGCACCCGCGACGTGCTGGTCCCGACGATCGCCTTCGTGCGCCGGCTTCTCGCTGATCTTCACGGCCTACGGCGCCAGCGCCGGCCTGATCGGCTACTCGCTCACCGAGAACCAGGACGTCCTCAACCTGGTCGCCGGCGTCCTCCTGGTGCTGATGGGGATCGCGATGGTGGCCCTGCCGAGGCTCGGCCTGATGCAGACGACCGCCACCTCACGATGTCGCGAGCGGCCCTCGACCCTGCGGGGGCGCAGCCTGGTGGGCGCGGCCTTCGCCATCGGCTGGACGCCCGTGCATCGGCCCGATCCTCGGCGAGCATCCTCACCTACGCGGCGCCACCGGCTCGCCGGGCGCTCGGGGCGACCCTGCTGCTCACCTACTCGCTGGGCCTCGGCATCCCATTCCTGCTGTCGGGCCTGTTCATCACGCGTACGATGTCGGCCTTCCGGTGGATGCGCGACCGCTGGCGGATCGTCAACGCGACGGCCGCGGCGGTGTTCATCATGATCGGCGTCCTGGTGGCGACCGGCCGGTTCGAGGTCATCACCCAGCGGCTCTCCGGAGTGGGGTTCTCGGGAATTTGAAGATCGTCTCGATCGTGGGCAACCGGCCGCAGTTCGTGAAGGCCGCGCCCCTCAGCCGCGCCCTGCGCCGCCGGGTCGACGGAGGTGCTCGTGCACAGCGGCCAGCACTACGACCCCGACCTCGCCGACCTGTTCTTCGACGAGCTGGGCGTGCCCGCAGCCCGACCACGCCCTCGAGGTGGGGTCGGGGAGCCCGGTCACCCAGCTCGCGGTGATGCTCGCAGCGCCTCGAGCCGCTGCTGATCGCCGAGGCCCCGGACATGGTGCTCGTCTACGGCGACACCACCACGACGCTGGCGGGGGCGCTCGCCGCCGCGAAGCTCGGCCTGCCGATCGGCCACGTCGAGGCCGGCCTGCGCTCGTTCGACCGCTCGATGCCCGAGGAGCAGAACCGCGTGGTCACCGACCACCTCTCGGCCCTCCTCTGTGCCCCACCGACACGGCCGTCGAGAACCTGGCCCGCGAGGGCGTCACCGAGGGCGTCCACCAGGTGGGCGACGTGATGCTCGACGCCAGCCGGATGTTCGCCCCGGCCGCGGCGGCACGGCCGGGGCCGCGGGCCCTCGGCCTGGAGCCCGGCGAGTACCTGCTCGTGACGGTGCACCGGGCCGCCGCCACGACACGCCGGAGGCGCTCGCCGCGCTCGTCGCGGTGCTGACCGGCCATCGACGAGCCGGCGATCTTCCCGGTGCACCCGCGCACGCGCCACCGGCTGGAGGCGGCCGGGCTCTGGGAGCGGGTGGCGGGGCACCCGACGCTGCGCCTCTCGGGCCCGGTCGGCTACCTCGACTTCACCGCGCTCCTGATCGGGGCGCAGGCCGTCGTGACCGACTCGGGCGGGGTGCAGAAGGAGGCCTACTTCCTCGGCGTCCCCTGCATCACCCTGCGCGACACCACCGAGTGGGTGGAGACGGTCGACGGAGGCTTCAACCGCCTGGTCGGGATGGACCCCGCCCGCGTCCGCGCCGCCCTCGAGGACCTCTCGATGCCCGCCGAGCGCCCGCCCTACTACGGCGACGGCGACGCCGTCGGAGCGAATCGCCGACGCGGTGGTGTCGGACGGCGGCGCGTGACGGGCGTGAGACGGACTCCCCTCCGCCGGCGGATTCTGGACCTTTGGCCAGTCGCCTCGGCGTCCGATCCGGCGTGATTATGATCTGCTGATTCCCTCCCGATCGGCGGTCCCGGTCTCGATGAAGCGCGCGTCACCCCAGACCCGTCGGTTTCGCCGCTGAGCCTCGCGACCCTCGCCGCCGGCGCGGCCGTCCTGCGGCGTCCCCGGCCGCTCGGCGCCATCGACCCGCCGAGCGGCCTCGTGTCGGCCTCGGCGAGCCCCGCTACGCGAGCTTCACCTGCTCCGTCGACTTCGCCGCGACCGCGGACGCCGACGACGACCATCACCGGGCGGCTACGTCGCCGGCGTGGACGACGAGCCGAGGCCGCGATCGCGCCCGGCGTCAGCATCCCGCGCTGCATCCGCTCGGGCGCCACGTTCTTCCGCGTCAAGGCGCTGCAGTGCCAGCGGACGTACGACGAGCGGCTACGCCGAGCGTGCGCGTCTCCCGGTCCTCGTCGACCGCACGCCGCCGGACCTGGGCGCGGTGCTCACGGGCACCCGCAGCGCGCTCGGCTGGTACAACGTCGCTCACCCTCGACCGATCCGCCGCTCGCGGCTCCGAGTCGGGGCTCGTCGCGGGCGCCTGCGCCGCGTCAGACCTGGACGCACCAACGGCGCCTTCGCGGCCACGGCGCAGACCGTCTCACGCTGACCGACCGCCAGGGCAACACGACCGCGGTGGGGGTGCCAGCCTTCAACTTCGACAACGTCCCGCCGGTGCCGGGCGCGGGCGTGCCGATCGACCCCGGCCCGACGCTCGTCCCCGACGGAGCCGGCCTTCGAGTGGACCGCCGGGCCAGGACGCGACCTCGGGCGTCGCCTCTACGAGGTCCTGTTCACGACTCGCACAACCCCGACGACGACCCGCCGGCGATCACGACGATCGCCAAGCGTAACGACACCGGCGGCGTCGGCAACTACACCGGCACCCGCGACGCGACCTCCGCCCGGACCCGCTGCCCGAGAACACGCCGCTCGACTGGTGCGTGCGCACCTTCGACAAGGCCGGCAACGTCCGCAACTCGAACGCGCAGGGACCTGACGATCGACTCGACGATCCCCGCCGCGCCCACCATCACCGGCGGCCCGAACGCGCCGACGCAGCGACACCTCGCCGACCTTCACCTGGACCGGCGCACCAGACGAACTTCCACTGGGACGCTGTCGGTCGTCGGCGCCGAGAACCCGGTGCGCCAGGGCGGCGGCCCGACGTCACCCAGACGACGCTCTCCTCGCTGCCCGACGGCGACTACATCTTCCGTCGTCACCCAGGTCACCGAGGCGGGCCAGAGGAGCGCCGAGGCGACCGCGCACCTTCAAGGTCGACACCACCCCGCCGGCGCCGCCGACGATCCTGACCCGGCCGACCTTCCCGGCCATCACCGCCGCGGCGACCTTCACGTGGGGCGCCGAGCCGGGCGCGTACTCGCGCTGGACGATCCTCGACGCCACCGGCAACGCGGTCTACGGGCCGATCGACACGCCGGTGACCACGGCCGAGCTGCCCGCCGCTGGCCGACGGCGCCTACACCTTCCAGGTGCTGCAGATCGACGCCGCCGGCAACGTCTCGCCGGTCACGTCCGAGCCCTTCACGGTGCTCGCGCCGCTGGTCCCCGCGCCGGCGCCGAGCGAACCGCTCGGCGCGCTCGCTGCGCCGCCGCTGCCCAAGCAGAACGCCCTGCGCCTGTCGCCGAAGGCCGGCACGATCCTCCCGACGCTGCGCCCGGTGCTCCGCTGGAAGAAGGGCCCGCGCGGCACCAAGCTCTACAACCTGCAGATCTTCAAGGTCACCGCCGCAAGAAGGCCGGCGCGAAGCCGAAGGTGACCAAGGTGCTCTCGCAGTTCCCGCGCGGCCTGCAGTTCCGGCCGGCCGAAGAAGCACCTCAAGGCGGGCACCTGCTACGTCTGGCGCGTCTGGCCCTACACCGGCACGGCCTTCACCAGCCGTCCCGTGGGCGTCAGCAACTTCTGCGTCGCCAGCAAGAAGGTGCTCCGCAAGAAGGCGCTCAGGGCCGCCGCGCTCCGACGGGCCAAGGCACCGACTGAGCAGGTCAGATCTCGAGGTCGAAGGGGCTCGGCTCGCGCCTGATGTCGTGGTCGCGCGCGGCCGCGGCGATCTCGTAGACCTCGCGACGCCCCGAGGCGCGGCGAGAGCGCGTCCGGCTTCACGATCACGAAGATGCGGGTCTCGCGCTCGCGCTCGGCGCGCGTCCCAGCGGTGCGACTCGAGCCAGTCCGACGACGCCGAGCGCCGCCGAGCAGGCCGGCCACGAGCCCGGCCATCACGCCGCCTCCGTCGGTGAAGCGGTCGAAGAGCAGCAGGGCGACGATGCCGGTCAGCACGACGCCGGCGAGGCGCAGGCGGCGGTCGCGGGAGGCCGCGACCGTCTCGTGGAACGTGGACCGCGGCGGCGGCAGGACCGCGCACGAGGGCCGTCGCGGATCGCGCCGCGCCGTGGTGAGCGACGTCACGAGGAGTGTCGGCACCGCGACGACGGCCGCGGCCAGGGCGCGTCGCGCCGGGGCGCACCGGCTCGCCCACGAGCCATGTGCTCGCCCAGAAGGCGACGACCACGACGGCCGTGGCGACGGAGGCCTGACCGCGCCAGCGGGTCTCGTCGGCGACGCGGACCAGGCGGGGCAGCCCGGCGAGGAGCGTCTCGGGCCTCAGCGGGCGGTCCTTTCGGTCGGGGTCCGCGATCCCTACAGTAGTGCGTCGTGACGAGCACGTCCCCCTCCCGGCCGGCCACCAGACCGCCCCGATCGCGCTGAGCCCGGACGCACCCAGAGTCGGCGTGGTCGGCCTCGGCTACGTCGGTCTCCCGCTGGCGGTGACCTTCGCCGAGGGGGGCGTCCCGGTGCTCGGCCTCGACGCCATCCAGTCGCAAGGTCGACCGGTCAACGGCGGCGAGAGCGTACATCGAGGACGTCCCGTCGGAGCGCCTCGCGGCCGCTTCGTCGCGAGCAGGGCCTGGTGCGCGCCACCACCTCCTGGGACGAGCTGCGCGCGGTGGACGCGATCATCATCTGCCTGCCGACGCCGCTCACCGAGCACCGCGAGCCCGACCTGTCGGCCGTCCTCGGCGCCGCCGAGAGCCTGGCCCAGCGCCTGCGCCCGGGCCACCTCGTGGTGCTCGAGAGCACGACCTACCCGGGCACGACCCGCGAGGAGGTCGCGCCGGTCCTCGAGCGCTCCGGCCTGCAAGGCGGGCGCGACTTCCACCTCGCGTTCTCGCCCGAGCGCGTGGACCCGGGCCGCGTCGACTGGACCACCGCGACCACGCCGAAGGTGATCGGCGGGCTCACGCCACGAGTGCACGCGCCGCGCGATGGAGCTCTACGGCCTGGCCTGCACGACGCTGGTGCCGGTGTCGAGCCCCGAGGTGGCCGAGCTCACCAAGCTGCTCGAGAACATCTTCCGCAGCGTCAACATCGCCCTGGTCAACGAGCTGGCGATGCTCTGCGACCGGATGGACATCGACGTCTGGGACGTCATCGACGCGGCGGCCACCAAGCCCTTCGGCTACATGCCGTTCCGCCCGGGCCCCGGCCTGGGCGGCCACTGCATCCCGATCGACCCCTTCTACCTCACGTGGAAGGCCCGCGAGTTCGACCTGCACACCGAGTTCATCGAGCTCGCCGGCAAGGTCAACTCGCAGATGCCCGATCTTCTGCGTGGGCAAGGTCGTGCGCGCGCTCAACAGCCGCCGCAAGTCGC
This sequence comes from uncultured Thermoleophilia bacterium, assembly GCA_963770865.1. Lineage (GTDB taxonomy): Bacteria > Actinomycetota > Thermoleophilia > Miltoncostaeales > Miltoncostaeaceae > Miltoncostaea. Next base: position 155,571 of record CAVYRD010000012.1, on the reverse strand, counting down.
TGAACGGCAGCCGCGTGCTCGTGATCGGCGTCTCCTACAAGCCCGACGTCAACGACACGCGCGAGAGCCCGTCGCTGCGGATCATCGAGCTGCTGCAGGCCGACGGCGGCAACGTGGACTACCACGACCCGCACGTGCCGGAGCTTCCGAAGCTCGGCCTGAGCTCGGTGGCGCTCGACGCCGACGCGCTCGGCGCGTACGACGTCGCCGTGGTGGTGACCGACCACTCCAGCGTGGACTGGGCCGCCGTGGGGCGCGACTCGCAGCTCGTCGTGGACCTGCGCAACGTGGTCCCCGAGCAGGACGGGAAGGTCTGGCGCCTCTAGTGCCGTCTCGCCCGGTGTCCGTCGGCGTGGTGGGCATGAACTACTGGGGCCCGAACCTCGCGCGCAACTTCGACCGCCTGGAGGGCTGCCGCCTGGCCTGGGTGTGCGACCGCGACGAGGCGGTCCTCGACCGCCACCGCGCCTCCTACCCCGGGCAGCCGCTTCACGACCCGCTACGAGGACCTGCTCGAGGACGCCGACCTCGACGCCGTGGTCATCGCGACGCCGGTGCCGACGCACGCCGCGCTCACGCGCCTGGCGCTCGAGGCCGGCAAGGACGCGTTCGTGGAGAAGCCGCTGGCGCTGACCGGCGCGCGACGCCCGCTCGCTGGCCGACCTGGCCGACGCCCGCGGCCGCGTGCTGATGGTCGACCACCTGCTCGTCTACCACCCCGCCGTGCAGAAGCTGAAGGACCTCGTGGACGAGGGCGCCCTCGGGCAGGTCTTCTACCTCTACGGCAACCGGCAGAACCTCGGCATCGTGCGCGCCGACGAGAACGCGCTGTGGAGCCTCGGCCCGCACGACATCTCGGTGATGCTGCACCTGGTGGGCGAGCGCCCCTCCGAGGTCTCGGCCAACGGCGAGAGCTACCTGCAGCCCGGCGTCGAGGACGTGGTCTTCAGCCGCATCCGCTTCCCCTCGGGCGTGATCGGGCACCTGCACCTCAGCTGGCTCGACCCGCACAAGATGCGCAAGATGACGGTCATCGGCTCGGAGCGGATGGTGGTGTTCGACGACATGGAGACCGAGCGCAAGGTGACGATCTACGACAAGGGCCCGATCCCCCGCACCGAGACCTACGGGGAGTACATCCAGGTCCGCTCCGGGGACATCCACATCCCGAAGATCGACGCCAAGGAGCCGCTGCGCATCGTGTGCGAGCGCTTCGTCGACCGCCGTCGCCGACCGGGCTCCGACGCCGTCGGACGGCCACGCCGGCGCGGTCGTGGTGGAGGTGCTCGAGGCGATGAGCGAGTCGCTCGCGTCCTCGGGCCGTCCGGTGAGCCTCGCGACGGGGGTGGGTGCATGAGCAGGGAGAACCTCGTGCTGGGCGAGGGCGTCGAGATCGGCGCGGACGTCGAGATCGGGGCCAACGTGGTCATCCACGACGGCACGCGGATCGGCGACGGCGTCGTGATCCAGGACAACGTCGTCCTGGGCAAGCAGCCCAAGCTCTCCAAGCGCTCCACCAGCAAGAAGAAGGAGCCGCTCGCGCCGCTGGAGATCGGCGCCGGCGCGGCCGTGTGCAGCGGGGCGGTCGTCTACGCCGGCACGATCCTCGGGCCGGACGTGATCATCGGCGACCAGGCCTCGGTGCGCGAGCGCTGCACGCTCGGCGAGGGCGTGGTGGTGGGGCGCGGCGTGTGCGTGGAGAACGACGTCCCGATCGGCGCGTTCACCAAGATCCAGTCGAACTCGTACATCACGGCCTACTCGGAGCTCGAGGACCACGTCTTCATCGCGCCGTGCGTGACGACGACGAACGACAACTTCATGGGCCGCACCGAGGCCCGCCACGCCCAGATCAAGGGCGCGATCATCCGCCGCGGCGCGCGCGTCGGCGGCGGGGTGGTCATCCTGCCGGGCATCGAGATCGGCGCCGAGGCGTTCGTCGCCGCCGGCGCCCTCGTCACCCGCGACGTGCCGCCCGGCAAGCTCGTGGCCGGCCTTCCCGCCCAGGTGTGGCGGGAGGTCCCGGCCGAGGAGATGGTCAACCACGACACGGGCGCGTAGCCGCCGCGTCGTCCTCGAGGCCCCGGACGGCCAGGTGGTCGTCCGGGACCAGAGCCGCCCGGGCGCGCGGCTGCTGGAGCTGGAGCTGCCCGACGGGAGCCGGGTGATGGTGGCCGAGCACCTGTGCGGGTGGTCCGCCGCGCCCGACCTGCGCGAGGACGGCCCGCTGTGGCCCACGGTGGCCGACGCCGTGCGGGCCCTCACCGGCCGCACCCGCGACGGTGAGGCCTGGATCTCGGTGCTGGAGGAGTACGCGACCGGCCTGGCCGCGCCCCCCGGCGAGCCGCTCGTGCCCGAGGACGAGGCGCGCCTGCGGGAGATCTGCCGGCGCGCGCCCGGCGTCTACATCGACGGCCCGCGCGCCCACAACTCGGGCGGCTGGTACATGTTCATCGGCGGCCTGCAGGACGGCGCCTGGGTGATGGAGTACGGCGAGGGTCCGTCCGAGGCCGCCGCCCGGGCGCTGCTGCACGCCGAGCAGGTCCTCGAGCGGGACGCACCCCCCGAGCCCTGATATGGAGCCGTGCCTGTCAAGGGGCACGGGGAGGGTGTCCCGGCGCAGGCCGCGGAGGGCGGGGTGAGGATGGAGCGGCGCTCTCGGGGCGGCACGGGCGGAAGGGGCAGGTCGTCGACCGCTGTGGTCAGCCGGATATGCGAGGGCTGGCTACCTCATGACCGGCGATTCGTCGCGGGCTCCGCACCCGAGGAACGGGCGCCGCCCCGCATCGCGGCCGGGGCTGCCCATAGGGCTGGCGCGGGCCCATCTGGTTGCGACGCGCCCGGCCCTCCCGGTGCCCGTGCGCGCCCCGACAGCGTCGTGGCCGGGTGCGCTCAGTCGATCAGCGCCGCCTCCCAGAGGAAGGTGGTCAGCTCACGCGCGCAGGCCACCGCGACGACGTCGCGCGGCTTGCCGCGCTCGTGGGCCAGGTGCTGCCAGCGTCGGTGAAGGCGCCGCTGGGCGCGCCAGGCCACCTGCACCACCCGCGGATCGCATGTGGCCTGGCGCCGGCGCAGGCCCTCGCCGATGCGCGGGGCCAGCCGGTAGTGCCAGGCGGCCTCGACCATCAGGCGCCGGGCATGGCGAGGGCCGGCCTTGGTGATCGGGCCCTGCCGGCGCGATGCGCCCGTGCTGCGCTCTGAGGGCACCAGGCCCAGGTGGTCGCCCACCTGTGTCGCGCGGGCGAAGCGCGAGAAGTCACCGATCTCGGTCACCAGCCCCACCGCCGAGAGCGTGTCCAGGCCGCGGAAGGCGCGCAGGCGCCCCACCGGCTCGGCGTGGGCGCCTCGCGGGCCGCCCGCTCGAGTGCCGCCTCGAGCGCCGTGCGCCGCTGCATGAGCGCCTCCAGGCCCGACCGGTAGTCCACGAGCACCGCCCGGGTGGGCGCGTCGGGCGGGCGCAGGCCCCCGAGCCAGGCCAGGTGGCCCCGGGTCCAGGCGCCGCCGGGGCCCGGGTGGCGCAGCCCCCGGCGCAGCAGGGGCTTGGAGAGCCGATGGCGGGCCCGCATCAGGTCGGCGCGCAGGTCCTCGCGGGCGCGCACCAGGTCGCGCAGCTGCTCCTCGGCGGCGCTCGGCACACGCACCCGCACCAGCTCCCCCGCCGCCAGAAGGCGCGCCAGCCGGTCGGCACCGCGCGCGTCGGTCTTCACCCGCTCGCTCGGCCCTCGCGGGATCAGTCCCGGCGCGCAGACCCGTACGTCGATCTGGCGCCCGGCGGCCCGGCGGGCCAGCCCGAAGCCGGTCGGCCCCGCCTCGTAGACCGCGCTCACCGGCCCGGCCGGCTGCTCCAAGAAGGCGATCGCCACGCCCGGAGGGCCTGCCAGACGGCGGCGCACGAGCTCGCCCGTCGTCGTGTCGAGAACGCTCGCCTGGGTGCTGTGGGCATGCACGTCCAGACCCACGAACGACCTAACCCTCGCCATGCCGGCGCCTCCCATGACCGGGGTGCCGGCCGAGGGCCCCGCCCCCGGCCCAGTCCCCGCACATTCATGCGCGAGGCGGCCGGCTCCGCAATCAGCGAGCGAAGGCCAGCCGCTCCATACGGTCTAGCGGAAGCGGACCCTCGCGGTGGCGCGGCCCGCGTAGATCACGTAGGGCACCGGCACCGTGACACCGGCCGTCGGGTCGTCGGCGTCGTCGCCCTCCGCCAGCAGCCGCACCGCGTCGTTGCGGTCGTCGGTTGCGCGCGTGAGGCCGCTGACCACCCGCGAGAGCCGCGTCCCCTTGGCCTTCTGCGCCAGCCCCTCGACCCGTCCGACGATCGCCGGGCGCGTGCCGATGGCGGCGGCGGCGCCGAGGTCCTGGGTCAGGTCGGCGGGGAAGGGATCGAAGCCGCCGGAGGACTTGGGCACCACGCGGACGGCCGGCGAGAAGCGGTTGACCCCGTCGGGCAGGCGCACCGGCACGCGCACGACGCGCGCCGACGACCGCCACGGCTGGAGGCGCAGCACCAGCACCGGGCGCGCACCGGGCGCGCGCCGGATGGAGGCGCCGATGATGCGGGCCGCGCGGGCGCGCGGCTCCAGGCGCTCGGTGACCTCGACCGACGAGATCGGCACGGGCCGCAGGCCGTTCTGCATCAGCACCGACATCAGGCGCGGCAGCTGGCCGCTCGCCATCGACACCACGTCGCCGGCCGCCGCGTAGACGTTGCGGTAGACGAAGGGCTTCTTCAGGTCGGGGCTGGAGATCGCGATCCGCAGCGTCAGCGTGCCGCCGGCCACGCCGTCGCGCACGCGCACGGCCGGCTCGTCCTCGATGATGCCCGCGACGGCGGGGGCCGTGCGCTCGTCGGGCGCCAGCGTGACCCGGACGGTGCTCTCGGTGCCGCGGGCCGGGTCGGTGGCGCTGGCGACGACCGAGATGCCCTCGACCGGCCCGAGCCGGCCGGTGACGCCGTCGGCCCGGTCGCCGACGATCATGCCCTGGAGCGAGCCCGGCTCGGCGAGCTTGTAGCTGGCGCCCGCGATCGGCGCGGCGATCGTCTGGTAGACGTAGCCGTCGCCCATCAGGAAGCGCGAGCGGCCGCCGCTCAGGAACGGGTGGCCGAAGCCGAGCACCGTCGGGCCGTCAACGTAGGTCACGGTGCCGATGGCGCCGACGACCACGTCGCCGCCGGCCAGCAGCGCGGTGAGCGAGGCGCCCGGGACCAGCGGCGTCGCCGGGCGGGCCGTGCGCGGCCCGATCGACGTGAGCTGGATGCCCTCCCGCGAGAGGCTCCGCGCGAACGGGCCGACGAGCGGGCGCGAGACGCCCGCCACGGTCCAGCGGGTGAGCGGGTAGAGCGCCACCCGGCCCGGGTCGGCGGCCTCCATCCGGCGCGCGGCGGCGCGGGAGCGCACCATCACCGCGCGCCGCACGGGGGCGGCGTTCGCGGGCAGGGGCTCGAGCGCGTTGGCGCGCAGGCCGGAGTCGGAGTCGATCATCTGCTCGATCGGCGTGACCCCCACGACCTCGTTGGCCTGGTCGCCCGTGCCGAAGGCCACGGCGCCGATCACGCGGGCCACGCCGTCGGCGCCGGTGACGTAGACCGGGCTGCCGCTCATGCCCTCCGCGACGCCGCCCGTCTCGTCCATCAGCGGGCCGGAGGCCTTCACCAGGATCAGGGTGCCGCCCGGGCCGTCGGCGGCGCGCTGCACGTCGAGGACCGTGACCGGGAACGTCACGATGTCGGTGCCGCGCACCACGGTGCGGGCCTCGCCGACCATGCCGGTGCGGACGTCCGAGAGGGGGAGGATCGGGTCGGCGGCCGTGGCGGTGCCCGCGGCGGCCATGCACGCCCCGGCCGTCGCGACGAGCGCCGCGAGGGCCCGGCGGCGCCTCATCGCGTCACCGTGACGGCGGGGGCGTCCTTCAGGACGGAGAACCAGGTGTCGCGCAGGCCGAGCTCGGAGCGCATCTGGGTGCCGGTCATGCTGGTCTGCCGGCCGGAGCGGGTGGTCACGCGGGCCTCCAGGACGCGGGGGGACACGCCCCGCCGCACGATGGTCACGTCGGTCACGGGGCCGTCGAGCCCCAGCAGGGAGCCGAGGCGCGCGCCGGTGAAGGTCGGCGGGTCCGGCCAGTCGTGGTACGGCGAGATGCGGTCGTACGGATCCGGCACGCTCACGAGGTAGGGCCGGGGGGCGCTGCCCCGGAAGACGTTCTGCACGTCCTCCGTGCGCCCGCCGGAGGTCGAGAAGAAGAACGCGGTGATGACCTGGCCATCGTACGTCAGCACCGTCCCCCGGGTGGCCTCGACCGCGCGCGTCGAGCGGGGATCCTCGGCGGACACGCCGCCGTAGACCTGGCTGCGGTCGTCGTCGTAGAGGTCGTAGTCGGCCGTCGGCTTCATCGTCGAGATCGCGTAGCTGCGGGCCGCGACGGCCTGGGCCACGAGCGCCGCCAGCGCGTCGTCGCCCCAGCTCGCGGGCATCTCGCGCGGCACGACGCCCTTGAGGTAGTCCTCCAGGCTGACCACGTTGACGAGGTCGAAGGAGCCCCCGGTGGGGACGGCGCGCAGCCCGCCGCGGTAGCGCCGCGCGGCCTCGGGCTGCTTCGGGCCCCACGCGACCGACGAGGAGGCGCCGCGGCCCTGCACGCGCATCGCGCCGGTGAAGATGGCGACGCGCTTCGGGCCGAGGTCGAGCGCGAGGCGCCCGTCGGGGAGCATCCGCAGCACGTAGGCGGCCCCGGCCTTCAGCGGCGTGATCGTGCGCCCGTTGGGCCGCGCGCCGACGGCCCGCCAGGGCGTCGGGCTCCAGAGCGCCGCGCTGGTGCGGCCGCTGGACAGGAGCACGCGCACCGTGCGCGTCTTCTGCACCGTCAGCGCGGCGCCGTGGTAGTAGTGGCGCAGGATGCGGGCCGCGTCCCATCCGGCCAGCGCGCGCCCGCGCGCGCCGTACTGCGACAGCCCCACGCCGTGGCCCCAGCCGTGGCCCTCGAACGTGAACGTGTCGACGGCCGGGCGTGGTCGTGGTCTGGGCGGGGGCGACGCTCGCGCCCGCGCCCAGCGCGAGGGCCGCGGCGGCGGAGGCGAGGAGGATGGGAGTCGGGCGGCGGATGCTCATGGGACGGCGGGCGCGTTGCCCCGGGGCACGTTAGCGGCGCGGGGCGCGTCGGAACGACGGCACCGGGTCGCCAGAGCCCTGCGGGCGCGCGTTACCCTGGCGCGGTGGCGCTCATCACGTACTCGGCCGCGCGCGCGATCCCTGCCGCGACGGCGCCTCCGGTGGAGGCGCCCAGCCGGCGCAGATCGGCCAGCGCGGCCTCCCGCCCTCCTCGGCGCCCAGCAGGCGATGGGCCGGCTCGGGCGCCGCGCCGGCCGCCGCCAGCTCCAGCAGCGTGGCCGACAGCGCCCCGGTGCGCCGCCGCGCGTCGGGCGGGCAGAGGCCGCAGCCAGCGCGGCCGCGCGCTCGGGAGGCATCCCGGCGGCCGGGCCCAGCGCGCGCAGGCCGATCGCCATGCCCGCCAGCACGTCGTCGCCCTCGGGCGTGAGGCCCGGGCCGCGGCCGAGCAGCCGCTCCGGCGCCCCCTCCAGCGGCACGGCCGGCCCGGGGACGCGGGCGGCGAGCCACGCGGCGAGGGCCGCGACCGTCGGGCGCCCGCCTTCCACGACGGGGATCACCGGGTCCCACGCGGGCGGCGCCGCCGGGTCCCAGGCCACGGCCGGTGCGGCCGGCAGGGCGTCCACGGCCACGCCGTTGGCCATCAGCGGCACCCCGGGCGCGGTGAGCGTCACCACGAAGCCGTCGAGGTCGAGGTGGAGCGCCCCGCGCCCGGAGCCCAGCACGGAGAGCGCCCGCGGGCCGGCGCCGAGCCGGGCCAGCACCGCCGCGGAGACCGCGTGAGCCTGCACGGGGGATGGTTGCGCCCCGAGCCGGGGGTCCGGGTGCGCCAGACGATCGTCCACGGCCCCTTCGTCGTGCAGCACCGCGAGGATCTGGGTCTCGGCGCCGTGCGCCTCACCCGCCACCGCGGCGCGTTCGAGACGACCTTCGTGCTGATCGGCTACTCGGAGCGCTCCGAGATCGGCCTGCCCTGCCACGTGGTGCACCTCCGCGACGAGCGCGACGGGCGCGAGTACGTCGTCGACACCGGCCTGGCCGGTCCGGGCCTGCCGCTCGACGCCTTCGACATCTGGTGAGCCGGAGGCCCTAGGCCCTCCAGCGCTTCACGCCGGAGGTCATCGCCACCATCCGCCGCTTCAGCCCCCAGGGGATCGCCGAGTAGACCGGGGCGAACACCGTGCGCCAGAACCAGCCGGCCTCCGCGTGGGGCGCGGGCGCGCCGATGCGCGCGCCGAAGCGGCGCTGCGAGGCCTCCATCAGGGCGCGCTCGCCGCCGGCGCGCATCGCGCGCGGCAGCTTGGGCTTGGGCGCCATCGCGGCGGGCCGGTCGCCCGGGCGGCGCCCCGGCGTGCCGGCCTTCGAGAGGGCGTCGGCCAGGGCCGTCTCGCCGGCCTTGCGGGCGGTCGAGCCGGGCGGCGCCGGCGGGGCGGCGGGCATCCCCCCGCTGCCGTGGAGGGCCACCTTGTCGTGGCCGAAGTACTCCTGCAGGTGCTCGGGAACCTCCGGTCCGTGTCCCATCAGAGCTGCGCCATCCCGTTCTGGGCCGCCACCGACAGCGGCTCGTAGAGGGCGCCGATCGGCGGCGAGTAGACGTTCTCCATCCACGCGAGGTCCTCGAGCGTGGCGCCGCGCTTCAGGGCGAAGGCCAGGAAGTCGGCCCGCTCCTTGATGCCCTCGCCGCCCACGAACTGGCCGCCGATCAGCTTGCCGGTGCCGGGCTCGGCGAGCAGCTTGACCCGCACCTGCTGGACGCCCGGGAAGTAGCGCGCCCGGCTGATGCCGTTGGCCGCGCCCACGACGTAGGGGATGCCGAGCGAGGTGGCGAGCGTCTCGCCGAAGCTGGCGCCGCCGATCTGGATCTGCCCGCCGACCATGCCCCACGGGATGTTGACCGGGTCGTAGACGCGCCGTGCCGCCGCCCGCGTTGGCGCCGGCCACGCGGCCCTGCTGCATGGCGTGCGAGCCGGTGAGCCCCTGCACCGCGACCCCGGTGAGGTTCTGCGGCACCTCGACGACGTCGCCGGCGGCGAAGACCCCGTCCATCGAGGTGGCCATGCGCTCGTCCACGATGAATCCGCCCGGTCGAGCCCACCTTCAGGCCGATCGAGCGCCCGAGGGTCGTCTCCGGCTCCTTGTGGGTGGCGATGACGCAGATGTCCGCGTCGATGATCCCCTCGGTGGTCTCGACGCCGGTCAGCTTGCCGTTGCTGCCGACGAACGCCGTCAGGCCGGTGCCGAAGTGCAGCCGGCAGCCGAGCGCCGCGAGGCTCTCCTGCACCGGCTCGGCGATCTCCGGGTCGGCCACCTGGGAGAGCAGCCAGGCGTTCTCGTCGACCAGGTGGGTCTCGATGCCGCGGTGCGCCAGCGCGGTCAGCATCTCCACGCCGAGCGGCCCGGCCTCCAGCACGACGGCCTTCTTCACGTCGTTGAGCGTCTCGTTGAGCTCCATGCCGCGACGGATGTTCTTGACGAAGGTGAGCCCCTCGAGGTCGTTGCCCGGCACGTCCGGCAGCAGGTAGTTCCAGCCGGTGCAGACGATCAGCGTGTCCCACGGCAGCATCTCGCCGTTGGCGGTCATCGTGCGGTTGGCCGCGTCGATCTCCGTGACGATGGTCTCGCGGCGCAGGTCGATGCCGGCCTCGGCGTAGTTCTCGGGCCCGGCGAGGAAGAGGCGCTCGAAGTCGGGGATCTCGCGCCCGAGCACGTAGGGGATGCCGCACGGCGAGTAGGCGACGTCCTCGAACTCGGTGCACACCACCACCGTGGCCTCGGGGTTCGTGCGCTTGGCCATCGAGCCGGCGCTGATCCCCGCGGCTCCTCCGCCGATGACGCAGATCCGTTTGGGCGGCCATGGTGCTCCTTGTTCGTCGGGTGGTTCGACCGGGAGGGCGCTGAGGCTACCCCAGCGCCTCGCCGTGGTGGTAGCGGATCTCGGGGGGGTGGCGGATCGTGTTGGTGACCCAGCAGTAGCGCTTGGCGAGCTCGACCGCGGGGGCCAGCTCGGCGGCCGGGGTGGAGGAGTGGACGTAGACGTCGTACGAGCCGTGGCGCGGCTCGTCGCCCGCGCGGTGCGAGCGCACGTCCACGCGCAGGTCGTCCAGGCGGATGCGCCGCTTGCCGGCGGCCCAGGCGACCGCCAGGCAGAAGCAGGAGGCCAGCGCCGCGGTGAGCAGCTCCGTGGGCATCGGCCCGGTGTCGGTGCCGCCGGCCTCGGCCGGCTCGTCCACGCGCAGGTGGTGGCCGCGCCCCGAGACGTCGGTGGCGAAGCCGCCCTTCCACTCGGCGCTCCAGAGCGCGTAGCGGTGCTCCTGCTCGCCGCCGCTCACGCCCGCGCCAGCACGCTCTCGTAGACGGCCTCGTGCGCCGCGGCGGCGCGGTCCCAGGTGAACCGGGCGGCCGTCGCGCGCCCGCCGTCGGCCAGGCGCGCGCGCAGCGGCGCGTCGCGCATCACCTCGACCAGGGCCGCGGCCAGGGCGGGGACGTCGCCGACCGGCGCCATGCGGCAGTCGCGGCCGTCCTCGAGGAACTCGTGCAGCACCGGCAGGTCGCTGACCACGGCCGGCAGCCCCGCCGCCCCGGCCTCGAGCACCACGAGGCCGAAGCCCTCGCGCTCGGAGGGGAAGGCGAGCACGTCGGCCGCCCGGAAGAGGGCGGGCATCTCGGGGTCCGCGATCGGGCCGAGCACGGCGACGTCGGCGTCGGCGGGCGGCGACGGGCCACGGTGGACGGCGAGCCCGAGCGCCCGGGCATCCTCCTCCCAGGCCGCGCGGTAGTCGGCGTAGTCGAACAGCGTCTCGCCGCCGGCGATGACCAGCAGCGCCCCGGCGCCCATCTCGCCGCGCGCCCGGGCGAAGGCCGCCAGCAGGGTGCGGCTGCCCTTGCGCGGCTCGATGCCGCCGACGGCCAGCACGGCCGGCCGGGCGCCCCAGCCCAGGCGCTCCCCCGCGGCCGCGCGGTCGAGCGGGCAGTCCGCGAAGCGGGCGCCGTCCACGCCGTTGGGGATGACCTCGGCGTCGACCCCGTGGTCGCGCCGCAGCACCTCCGCCCAGTGGCGGCTGACGCAGATGCGGTGGTCCACGTCCTCGATCGACGCGCGCTGGCAGTCGGCCAGCACCGGGCTCGCGAAGTCGTCCACGTGGTGCACCGTCCGCACGATCGACGGCACGAGGCCCTCGGCGCGGAGCGCCAGCAGCGAGCGCGCCGACAGGCAGTCCTCGGAGTGGTGTACGTCGGCCGGCCCGGCGGCGCGCAGGCCGTCGGCGAGGGTCGCGGCGTAGCGCAGGATGCGCGGCTCCACGGCCTCGCCCGGGCGCTTGTCCACGGGCACCAGCCGCACGTCGGCCCGCGGCTCGCGGAAGAAGGCGGCCCCGTCGGCCGACAGGGCCCACAGCTCGACGTCGTGGCCGCGGTCACCGAGCGCCTCGGCCAGGTGCATCGCGTGCACCACGCCGCCGCGCGGCTTGGTCGAGTAGGTGATCAGGCGGATCCTCACGCGGCGAGCGCCGCGGCCAGCCGGGCGGCCGCGGCGTTCGTCGGCGCCAGGCGCACCCCGGCCTGCGTCAGCGCCGTCTCCTGGCGGCTGCGCACCTGCGGGTCGGCCTCGGTGCCGAGGACGTACCCCACGACGATGAGCTGCGGGCGTGCCTCCAGGGCCTCGCGGATCACCGGCGCCAGCACGCCCGCGGGGTCGGGGTGGCTGGCGTAGCCGAGCACCACGTCGATCAGCAGCACGCCCACCTCGGGGTCGGCGGCCTCCAGCGCGAGGCGCTCGGCGCGGGCGGCCGGGTCGATCATCGGGTGGGGTCGCCCGCGGGTGAACTCCTCCTCGCCGAGGTCGAGGCACGCGTGGCCGGTCGGCGGCCCCTCCAGGCGGCGCGCGGCGCCGGCCGGCGCGTTGGTGTGGACGGTCCCGAGCCGCTCGGCCAGGATCGCGGCCGCCTCGCTGCAGAGCGTGCCGCCCGAGAAGAGGCCGCGCACCGCGCCGCCGGTGACCCACCCGGCGTGCGGCTCGAGCGGGGGCCGGGCGTCGCCGCCCGCCAGGCCGGCGGCCGTGAGCGCCGCCTCCTCGAGCGTCGCGGCGAGGTGGACGCCCTCGACCGGCTCGACCCCTCCGCCCACCATGCACGCCACGACCGGGGTGTCGCAGGCGGCCAGGGCGCGCAGCACGCGCTCGGCCACCTCTGGCGAGGGGGGCTTGGAGACGCAGACGATCACGTCCGTGTCCGGGTCGTCCGCCAGGCGGGCGATGGCGTCGAGGGCCGTGACCGCGCCGACCTCGTCCTTCAGGTCGCGCCCGCCGGTGCCGTAGCAGCGGCTCACCCCCGCCCCGGCGCGGTCGAGCAGGACGGTGACCTCCTGGGCCCCCGTGCCCGCGGCCGCCACCACGCCCACGCGCCCGCGCTCCACGACGTTGGCGAAGCCGAGCGCCACGCCGTCGATGATCGCCGTCCCGGCGCCGGGGCCCATCACCAGCAGGCCGAGGTCGTGGGCGCGGCGCTTCAGGGCGACCTCGTCCGCGATCGCCACGCCGTCGCTGAACAGCAGGACGTCCATGCCGGCTCCGAGCGCCTTGTGGGCCTCGAGCGCCGCGTACTCGCCGGGCACCGAGATGACCGCCACGTCGGCCTTCGCCGCCGCCAGGCTGCGAACGGGGCGCGCCGCCGCGCCGCCGGCCGGCGCCGCGGCGGGGACGCGGTCGAGCACCTCCTCGGCCGCGGCCAGGCCGTCGTCGGCCGCCGCGCCCTGCACGGCGATCACCAGGTCGTCGGGCCCGGCCGCGTCGATCGCCGGGTCGGACAGGCCCAGCGACGCCGCCTCCTCGCGGTTGGCGGGCGTGCCCATGAAGCAGAAGGCCCGCTCGACGCCCTCGCGCTCCTCGGCGGCGCGGGCCGCGGCCATCATCTTGGCGCTGTCGGCCCACCGGCCCGAGCGGACGCGGACGCCGATCACGCCGACACCACGCGCCCCTCCGGTCCCGCCAGCAGGGGCTCGGCCTGCGCGCCGAGCGCCTCGTCGTCGGTCTCGCGCGCCCGCAGCAGCGCGGCGCGGCCGCCCTCGAGCAGCACGGCGGCCGGGCGCAGGTGGATGAACGGCGAGGCCTGCGCCATCGCGTACGCCCCGGTCTGCCCGATCCACACGAGGTCGCCCACCGCCAGCGGCGGCAGCGGCACCTCGCGCGCCACGGCGTCGTGCTGCAGGCAGAGCGGGCCGTAGAGGTCAGTGGGCCGCTCGGCGCCCTCGCGCGGCTCCACGACGTGCACGGGAGAGCGCTTCCACTGCACGCAGGGCACCTGGGTGATGCCGGCGTCGACCACGGCCTTGCCCGGCCCGCGGCGGGCGACCACGCGCACCAGCAGCCAGCCGGCGTCGCGGATCAGGGCGCGGCCCGGCTCCAGGACGAGCGGCGGGTGGCCCGGGCCGAGGGCCTCGCGCGCGGCGTCGAGGTGGCCGGCCAGCGACGCGGCGGCGGGCCAGCCGCCGCCCAGGTCGAGCCACTCGATGCCGCCGACGCGGTCGGCCACCTCGCGCAGCAGGGCCGCGGCGGCCGTGAAGCGGGCCACGGGGACCGGGTACTCGACCGTCACGCCGTGGATCGGGGGCCCGCTCGGCGGCAGGGGGCCGAGCTGGTAGGCGCCCAGGTGGATGTGCAAGCCGGTGAGCGGGAGCCCGGCCCGCGCGAGGGTCGACGCCACCGCGGGGGCGAGGCGCGCGGGCACGCCGAAGCGGTCGCGCCCCACCCGGTCGGGCGGCACCAGGCGCAGCCCCACGCGCGCCTCGGGCGCGGCGAACGGCGCCAGCCGCGCGATCTCGCGCACCTGCTCGACGCCGTCGGCGATCACCGTGGCGCCCTCGCCGAGGGCGCGGCGCAGCTCGTCGGAGGTCTTGAGCGGTCCGTTGAAGACGATCTCGGTGCCCGGCACGCCGGCGCGGCGCGCGAGGCGGTACTCGTGGCCCGAGGCGACCTCGGCCCAGCAGCCGGCGCGGTGCAGCCGCGCGACGAGCCCCATCAGGGTGTTGGACTTCAGCGAGTAGGCGACCGTCACGTCCGGGCCGGCGGCCCCGCGGAAGGCGCGGGCCTCGGCCTCGATGCGCTCGCCGTCGAAGACGTAGAGCGGCGTGCCGAAGCGCTCGGCCAGATCCCGCGCACGCGCCGGTGGCGGCGCGTCGATCGGGACCACATTGCTCGGCCGCGGCGCGGCGCGGCGGCGCGGCGCCACCGGAAGCGGGGCGCCGGTCACGCGCGGCCACACCTCCAGGCCGATGCGCCCGATCTCCTCCAGATGCGGATAGCCCGAGGCGATGAGCAGGCCGACCCCGGCCTCGCGGTACTCGCGGATCATCCGGGCCACCTGGTCGTAGGAGCCCACCAGCGCGGTGCCCGCGCCGCCGCGCACGGAGCGGATGCCGGCCCACAGCCCGGGGGCCACCCAGCCCTCGTCGTCGGCCGGGATCGCGTTCATGCGGGCCTGGCCGACGCTGTCGAAGGACGCGTACTCGGCCGCGCGGTCGCCGGTCACCTCGGCGCGCGACACGATCTCCCGCGCCGCCGCCCGGGCCTCGGCCTCGTCGCGCCGGGCGACGATGTGGATGCGCAGGCCGAAGCGCATCGGCCGCCCCGCCCGGGCCCGCATGGCGTCGATGCGCTCGGCGATCCGGGCCGGGGGCTCGCCCCACATCAGGTACGCCTCGGCCGCCTCGGCGGCCAGGGCCAGCGCGGCCTCGGACGCGCCGCCGAGGTAGAACGGCCCGCCGAAGCGCGCGCGCACGGCGCGGGCCAGCTCGGCGAGCCGGGCGTAACGGGCGTCGTGGTCGAGCGACGGCGTGCCGTAGCGCCCCTCCGGACCGCCGCCCGCGACGAGGTTGATCGCCACGCGCCCGGGCGCGACGCGCTCGAGCGTCTCGGCCTGGTGGGCGGCGAGGTCGGGCGCGAGCCCGGCGGGGTTGATCGCGACGATGATCCGGATCGCCCGGGTCAGCGCCGCGAGCGCGGTCGCCGTGGTCCAGCTCTCCATGAACGGCGCGTCGGGCGCGAAGGAGTCGTTGACCGTGCCCGTGGGCACCAGGATCTCGGCGGCGCCCGCGCGCTCGGCCGCGCGGGCGACCCGCGCGAGGTAGGCGGCGTCGGGCGCGCGCTCGGCGCGGCGCGTCCCCAGCCATCTCCCGTCACCCTCGGACGGGCAGTACCAGCCCAATGCGATCAAGGGGCCATGCTAACCGGCCTGGCTACACTCGGCGCGGCGTCCGAGCCGGAGGAGGCGCGCGTGGCGTGGATGGTCGTCCTCGAGAGCCGTGACCCGGAGGCCCCGGAGTCGCGCCGCGAGGTGTTCGAGGTGACCCCGCCGCCCGAGCCGGGGCGCGAGCGCGTCGTGCTCGGCCAGCTCGTGCGCGGCATCCACCCCGGCGCGGTCGAGCGCTCCTACGACGGCGCCGTGGCGGTCTTCGACGACGGCCCGCGCGAGATCCGGGCCTCGTTCACGGTGGACGGCGCCCCGGCGGCGCCCGCCCCCCGGCGCCCCGGCTCCCAAGGGACGCTCTTCGGCCCGGAGGAGCGCTAGGGGGCGATGACCGCGGCCAGTCGGCTGCCGCGCTCGGTGCCGTACGACAGGAAGAGGTCGCGCACGGCCTCGCGGTAGACGCCGCTCGCCGCCTCCTCGACCGCCTCCGGCAGGGCCTCGGCGAAGCGCGCGTAGGCCGACGGGTCGGGGTCGCTGAGGTTGACGCGGATCGTGGTCGTGGCGCCCACCTCGCCCAGCCCGTCGCCCGGGTAGACGGCCACGCGGCGCTTGCAGAGGGCCACGGTCAGCTCCTGGGCGCTCGCGCCGGCGCCCGACACGTCCACGACGCACGAGAAGCCGTAGGCCGGGTCGACCACCGGCTCGGCCACCGCGCGCAGCGCCGCCAGGTTTCGCCGGATGACCTCCTCGCCCCGGCGCAGCCAGTCCTCGTCGCGCAGGGCCGCGGCGGCGCCGACCTGGGCCAGCCGGTTGGTGTTGAGCCGCACCGCGGCGATCTTCACCTGCAGGCACACGCGCACCAGCGCCGGGTCGCCCCCCAGCGCGCCGATGCGCGCGCCCGCCATGCCGTACCCGTGGGCCAGGCCGCTCGAGACGAGGACGGTCGCGCCGGGGTGCTCCGCCGCCACGGCGGCGATCGGGTGGTGGCGCGCGGCGGGGTCGACGCGGTGGGCCGAGTGCGTCGTGTCGGCCAGGATCACCACGCCCCGCTCGGCCGACAGGCGGCAGAGCGCGGCGAGCTCGTCGCGGGTCTGGACGCTGCCGAACGGGTTCACCGGGTCGCAGACCACGACCATCCTGGTCCGCGGCGTGACGGCGGCCGCGACCTCGTCGGGGTCGAGCCGCCAGCCGTTGGCCGCGCCGAGGCGCACCCAAACCGGCACGCCGCCGGCCAGGCGCAGGGCCGGGACGAAGTGGAAGTACCCGGGATCGGTGACGATCACCTCGTCGCCCGGGTCGATGCAGGCGAGGGCCGCGTAGCCCACCCCGGCCTGGGCGCCCTCGGTGCCGATGACGTCGAACCCGTCGTCGCGGGCGCGGCCGAGGAGGGCCGTGGCCATCAGGTCGCGAAGCGGCTCGTCGAGGTCCGGCGAGTAGGGCCCGACGTGCTCCTCGTCCACCGCCGCGCGCATCGCGTCCAGGGCGCGGGGCGACGGGCCGATGTGGTTTGCCATCCAGCCGAGGTCGGCCCACTCGGTGCGGTCGAGGGCGATGGCGCCGTCGCGGTAGACGTCGGCCGGGTCCCAGCCGAGGATCCGGTAGGCGTCGCGATAGGTCATGTAGTTGCCGAAGCCCTGCGGGTCCGCCAGCAGGGCGCGGGCGCGGGCCGACGCCGCGGGGACGGCCCCGGGCGCGGGCGGGCGCCAGGTGAGGACCGAGCGCGCGCGGCTCACGCGGTGACCAGCGTCCCGGCACGGCCGGCCACGGCCTCGCCGATGTGCTCCAGCGAGGTCACGATCGCGGCGTGGCCCCCGCCTTCCACGAACTGCGCGGCGGCCTGGATCTTCGGGCCCATGCTGCCGGGCGGGAACTGTCCGTCGGCCAGATGGGCGCGCGCCTCGGCGACGCTCATGCGCTCGACCTCGCGGACGTCCGGCGTGCCGAAGTCGAGCATCACGCGCTCCACCCCGGTCACCAGCAGCAGCGTGGTCGCGCCCACCAGCCGGCCGACCAGCGCCGCGGCGAAGTCCTTGTCGATGACCGCGTCCACGCCCACCAGCTCGCCGTCCACCCGCGCCACCGGGACCCCGCCGCCTCCGCACGCCACGACCACCTCGCCGGCGTCGAGGAGGCCGGCGATCTCCCCGGCCTCGACCACCTCGATCGGCTCCGGCGACGCCACGACGCGCCGCCACCCGCGCCCCGAGTCCTCGGCCACCTGCCACCCGCGCGCGTCGGCGAGGCGGCTGGCGCGGCCCTGGGAGAAGAACGGGCCGATCGGCTTGGTGGGCGTCCCGAAGGCCGGATCGTCCGTGTCCACGACGACCTGGGTCATGACGGCGGCCACGGTGCGGGGGCGGCCGGCGCGGTCCAGCGCGTCGCCGATCGACTGCGCCAGCAGGTAGCCGAGCTGGCCCTGGGTCATGGCCCCGAGCACGAACAGCGGCTGCGGCGGGACCTCCCGGCTCACCGCCTCCTGCGCCATCGCGAGCGCCCCGACCTGGGGGCCGTTGCCGTGGACGACCAGCAGCCTCCGGCCGGAGGCGACGATCTCCACGGCGGCGGCGGCCACGCCCCGGGCGCGCTCCTCCTGGTCGGCGAAGTCGCCGAGCCCGGCGGGGGCGAGGGCGTTGCCGCCGATCGCCAGCACCACGGTCTCCACCACCTCGCCACCTCCTCGGGCACCAAACAGGTCCGATGCGGAATCTTCCACCGGGAGGTTGCGCCGGGCCCCTCGCGCAGGGAGGATCCTACCTTCCATATCCCCCGGCGGTGTCCGAGCGTCGGACCCGAGCTCGACGCCCCGTGCCCAGATGGAGGAATGAGCGTGGCGAAGATCGAGGGAATGAAGCCCGAGGCCGGCCAGGAGCTCTACGACGTCGCGGAGAAGGTCTTCCCCGACATCAAGGCCGAGCCTGGCGAGGAGGCATGGATCTTCATGCACACCGTGCCCTACGAGGGCTCGGTGGGACTCGTCAACCTGCTCACCGCGACGCGGCTCGGGCGGAAGGGCTTCAAGGTGAGCCTGGTGCTCTACGGGCCGGGCGTGCTGATGGCGTCGGGCACCCGCGGTTACCCGGCCGTCGGCCAGGAGGCCTTCCCGGGCCACATGGCCATCAACAACCAGCTCAAGACGCTGCTGGCCGAGGGCGCGACGATCTACGCGTGCCGCTTCGCCATGGGCGCCCTGTACGGGTTCCGCGAGGACGACCTGATCCCGGGCGTCACCGCGTTCAACCCGCTCGACGTCCTCGACTCGGCCCTGACCGCCTGGCGGAACAAGGCCTTCCAGCTCAACACCTGGACGGTCTAGGGACCCGAGAGCGGCCCCGAGGACGGCGGTGAGCGAGCGCGACGACGTCCTGCGACGGTGGCGGCTGGGAGAGGAGCGCCTCTACCCGGTCGCCACCGTCCGGCCCGACCTGTACCAGGCCGTGGCCGTCGTCGTCCGCTCGGTCGCCGACCACCTCGGGACCGTGCCCGACCTCGACGCGCTGGTGATCACGTTCACCACCGCGGACCGCGACGAGGAGCTCCGTGTGGCGGGCGTGCCGCGCGACGACCTGTCGCCGGAGATCGACTTCGACCTGGTGCGCGAGGCCGCCTACGCGATGCGGGCCCGCGAGCTCGCGGTGCGGGCGTCCGCCGAGCGCACCGAGACCGCGATCCGCCGCGCCCGCGCGGCCGGCGAGCGGACGGCCGTCATCTGGCGCGAGGGCGAGCAGGAGCTCTGGCCGCCCTACCGCCGCGTCGAGATGTCGCTCTCCAGCGGCCGCGCCGTGGCCGTCTCCACCCTGATGGACCCCGACACAATGATGCCCCGCTTCGCCGTCGAGGCCATCGCGCTCGACCCGGAGACCGGGGAGGCGACCGCCGACGAGGCCCTCGCCCCCCGCCGGGAGTTCACCGACCCCGACGAGTGGCGCGCGGCGGCCGCGGCGCTCCGCGAGTCCCTCCTGAACAGCTGAACGACGGGAGCACCGAGATGTCCTTGCCGGACGGAATCAAGCGCAACGTGATCGACGGCCACGCCCACATCGGCGAGATCGAGGCCTGGCCCTTCTACGGCATCGACTACCCGGTGAAGCCGATCGTCTACGACTTCCCCCGGGCCAAGGACTTCATCAAGCACATGGACAAGTACGGGGTCGAGCGCAGCCTGTGCATGTCCAACTACGGCATCCCGAAGCCCGAGCAGCCCTTTTCGCTGAACCCGATCGTGATGGAGGCCGCGACCTCGAGCGACCGCGTCCGAGGCCTGCTGTGGGTGTCGTTCCTGCCGCGCGATCGCGAGCACACCCTCGAGGCGCTCAAGCACTGCGGCGAGGCCGGGATCATCGGCCTCAAGACGACGTTCCTGCTCGGCGGCAACCCGAACCCCGACGAGTGGGACGAGGAGACCAAGGAACTCGCCGACATGTGCTTCGACGCCTGCGAGAAGCACGACTACGTCTTCCACTTCCACACGTCGGCCGGCGGCAACAGCGACATCAACAACTTCATCCCGATGGTCGAGGCCTACGGGAAGCGCTGCAAGATCCACCTCGTCCACTTCGGCGGAGGCGTCAGCGGCCACATCAAGCTGGTGCCGAAGTTCCTGCAGTGGGTGAAGGACGGCTACAAGGTCTACACCGACACCTCGTGGGCGATCGGCTTCGGCGCCCGCTGGCTCCTCGTGGAGATCGAGAAGCAGGGGATCGGGGGCGACCGCGTGCTCTTCGGCTCCGACGAGCCCTGGTCCGACTTCATGGGCGAGTACTGGAAGATCGAGGGCGCGCCGGTCTCCGAGGAGCTCAAGCGGATGGTCTTCCGGGAGAACTTCGAGAAGCTGCACGAGAAGCACTGGTGAGCCCGGTGGACGCCGTGGCGAGCGGCTTCGACCTGAAGCACCTCGCCGTCGAGCTGCAGTCGATGGGCGTGCGCACGCGCGTCCCCGAGGGGCCGGGCGCGACCCGGGCCGGGGGCGCGGGGCCGTCCGACGCCGGCTTCATCTGGATCGATGGCGCGCCGCTCACGGTGCCGGTGCACGGCGACTACGTGTCGCGCTCGCCCTACGAGCTGGTGATGCACAGCTCCGGGCGCGCGGGGGTCCTGACCCGCGACGGCGTCGAGATCGGGCCGGTGCACATGCACCCGCGGCCGAAGATCTACGACCTCGAGACGAAGGACGGGGTCCCCTACTGGAAGATCGCCCTGATGCACCTGGACAGCCTCGCGTCCACGGTCTTCCAGCGCTGCGTCTACTGGGGCACCGACGATCAGTGCCACTTCTGCGCCATCGGCACCAGCCTCGCCGGAGGCCGCACGATCCCGGTCAAGACGCCCGAGCTGCTGGCCGAGGTGGCCGAGGCCGCCGCACGCCTCGACGGGGCCAAGGACGTCACGCTCACCACCGGCACCCCCAACCGCGACGACCGCGGCGCCTCCTACATGGCCCGCTGCGCCGCGGCGGTCCGCGACGCGAGCGGCCTGCCGGTGCAGGTGCAGCTCGAGCCGCCGCAGGACTTCTCCTGGTTCGGCGAGCTCAAGCGCAGCGGCGTCGAGTCGCTCGGCCTGCACCTGGAGGTGTGGGACGAGGACGTGCTGCGCGTCGTGGCGCCGGGCAAGCACGCCCAGGGCCGCGAGCTCTACCTGCGCGCCTGGGAGGCGGCCGTCGAGGTGTTCGGGCGCGGGCAGGTCTCGACCTACTTCATCCTCGGCCTCGGCGAGTCGGCCGAGTCGGTCATGGAGGGCTGCCGCGCGGCGATCGACCGCGGCGTCTACCCCTTCGTGGTGCCCCTGCGGCCCTCACCGGGCAGCATCGCCGCCGACCGCGAGCCGCCCTCGGTGGGCTACATGCGCGAGGTGTACGAGCAGGTGGCCCCGCTGCTGGCCGACGCCGAGATGCTGAGCCAGGACACGCGCGCCGGCTGCGTGCGGTGCCAGGCCTGCTCGGCGCTCAGCACCTTCGAGCGCGCCTTCGGCGGCGGCCGCGACGGCCAGTCGGTCCCGGTGTCCGCCTGATGGAGCTCTGCTCCCGGAACCTCGTCCAGGTCCGGGTGGCGTGGAGCGCCGACGACCTCGCCGCCCACCACGCGGTGCGCGAGGCCGTGTTCGTCCGCGAGCAGGGCATCTTCGAGGGCTCCGACCGCGACGCGTGGGACGACGGCGCCACCAAGGTGGTCGCGTCGATCGGCGGCAGCGTCGTCGGCGCCGTGCGGCTCTACCCCTTGGATGAGGCGGGTCTCTGGAAGGGCGACCGCCTCGCCGTGCTGCCGGGCGCGCGCACCCTCGGCGTGGGTGCGCCGCTGGTGCGGTTCGCCGTGGAGACCGCGGGCGCGGCCGGCGGCACGCGGATGGTCGCGCTGATCCAGAAGCCCAACGTGCCGTTCTTCCGCCGCCTCGGCTGGAGCCGGCAGGGGGAGCCCGGCGAATACCGCGGCGCCACCCACCAGCCGATGACGATCCGCCTGGCGGGCGCCCAGCCGGAGTTCTCCCCCGAGGACTACGCCTGGGCGCTCGGCGCGTAGCTCACGCGGAGGCGGGGGCCGGCAGAGCCCCGATCTGCATCATCAGCGTCAGGAAGTCGGCCACCGACCAGCGCTCCACGCAGCGCCTGTCGCCGAAGCGCAGGATCGTGATGCCGTCGATGTCGAAGGGCCGCCCGCTCGCCGGCACGCCCATGAAGTCGCCCTCGTGGGTGCCGGAGAAGCCGAACCGCCACGTCAGGTGGTCGCCCTCCACGAAGAGGTCCCGGGTGTCCACCCGGCAGTCGGGGAACGCCGCGAAGATCGCGTCGTAGAAGGCCCGCACGGCGGGCCTACCCGCAAGGGGAGCGGGCGTGTAGCCGTGCAGCACGACGTCGTCGTCGTAGAGCGTCGCGAAGTACTCGTCGCGCCGCGCCGGGTCGTTGAAGGCGGCGATCGCGTCGCGCGCCGTCTGGCGGATCGCGTCCGGGGTCATCGGTCCTCCTCGCTGGTCTGGCTGTTGCTCCTGTCCGGACTATCAACACGACGGTATACTCCTGATCGGAGCAATGTCAACGACCCCCCCGCGCCTCACCGTGACGTCCTACGCCCTGCTGGCCGAGCTGGCGCTGCAGCCGTGGAGCGCCTACGAGCTGGCCAAGCAGATGCGCGGCAACGTCCGCTTCATCTGGTCGCGCGCCGAGAGCCGCGTCTACGACGAGGCCAAGCGCCTGGTGGCCCTCGGGCTCATCGACGCGGAGCGCGAGTTCCAGGGGCGGCGCGGCCGCACGGTCTACACGCTCGCCCCGGCGGGCCGCCAGGCGCTCGACGCCTGGCTCTCCACGGCGCCGGCGGCGGGCTTCGCCATGGAGTACGAGGCCCTGCTGCGGGTCTTCTTCGGCTCCCTGGGCGACATCGACGCGCTGCGCCGCGCCACGGCCCGGATCCGTGAGGACGGGGCCGCCATGCGGCGCATCGGCGACGTGCTGGCGGGCGAGTACGCCGCCGGCGAGTCGCCCTTCCAGCACGAGGTCCACGTCCGCGCGCTGACGTTCGACTTCCTCTACGGGCTGGCGTCGCACCTCGAGGCGTGGGCCGAGCGGACGGCCTCCGAGATCGCCTCGTGGGAGGACGTCTCCCCCGCCGGGCGGCAGGAGCGGGCCCTGGCGATCATCGCCGCGACGCGCACCCGGGCGGACGCGGCGCCGCGCCGACACCCGAGGCGCGCGACGCCCTAGATCTGGCCGTGGTTGGGCGGGACCGTGCCCGAGAGCAGGTACGCCCCGACGTGGTGGTGCTTCCAGTTGACCGGATCGTGGACGCTGTGGGTGCGGGCGTTGCGCCAGTGGCGGTCGAGGTCCCAGCGCCGGTCGGTGGCGCTCGCGCCGCCCATGGCGAACAGCTCGCCCGCCACCTCCACGGCCACCTCGCTGCCGAACGCCTTGGCCTGGGCCACGGCCACCGATCCCTGGGCCGCCTCGTCGGCGTCCGCCGGCCACGGCCCGATGTCGTCGAGGACGCCGGCCGCCCAGCGAAGGAGCTCCTCGGCGGCCCGCACCCGCCCCGCCAGGCGCCCGGCCCGGCGGGTGGTCTGCGGGTCCTCGGCCGCGGTGCGGGCGCGGCCCGCGGCGACGGCCTCGAAGAAGGGGCGGGCGCGGGCGCGGACGAAGTCGAGACCGTCGCGCAGGGCGCCGCCGGCGATGCCCACCTCGATCGCCGCGTGCACGAGCTGGGCGCGGGCCCCGAGCAGCTGGGGGCGCTCGAACAGGCGCCAGTACTCGCTCACCAGCGCGTGCTCCGCCGGGACGTCGTCGAAGTCGGTGGTCCCGCTGGCCGTGGCCCGCTGGCCCATCGCGCTCCAGTCCTCGCCGGGGGCGACGCCGCGAGCGTCGCGCGGCACGCGGGCCATCACCAGGCGGCCGGTCTCGGTGAGGGCGCTCACACCCAGCCAGCGCGCCGACGAGGCGCCGGTGCAGTAGTACTTGCGCCCGCGCAGGAGCAGCAGGCCGTCGCGGCGCACCAGGCGCGTGCGCAGGTCCTGCGCGTGGTCGGCGCCGCGCTCGGCCAGGGGGCTGGCGAACCGCCCGCCGCCCAGCACGTCGGCGAACAGGCGAGCCTGCACGTCCTCGCCGGCCATCAGGCGCAGCAGGTTGACCTGCAGGAAGTGGCCCTGGGGGATCTGGGCCAGCGACGGGTCGGCGGCCGCGACGAGGCGGACGACCTCGGCCATGACCTCCTGGGAGACGTCGGCGCCGCCGTGACGGGCGGGCACGGGTGATGCCGAGGAGGCCGCTCGCGTCGAGCGCGGCGACCTCCTCGCGGGGCAGGACCCCGGCGCGGTCCCTCTCGGCCGCGCCGGGGATGAGAGACGACGCCAGGAGGGCGGCAACCCGCAGGGCGTCGTCCGCCCCGGAGACGTGTGGGACCTCCGGGACGCTCGGAGCCGAGCGCGGTCCTAAGCGTTGACATGGGCCAGGACGGGCACGGCCGGCACCAGGGCGGGGTCGAGGCCGTCGCGCACCTCGAGCTCGCGCACGATCGGAATCACCTCGCGGCCGAAGCGCTCGAGCTCCTCCTGATAGTGCAGGAACCCGCCGAGGATCAGGTCCACGCCGATCCGCTCGTAGGCCACGATGCGCTCGGCGACCTGCTCGGGCGTGCCGATCAGCTTCGTCCGGAAGCCGTCGTTGTACTGCACGAGGTCCTCGAACGAGGAGTCGGCCCACATGCCGCGCGCGTCGGAGGTTGACTGCCCGGCCTGCTTCACGGCCGCGCCGAAGCCCTCGACCGCCTCGACGTGCGCCTTGGCGATGATCTCTCGCAGCACGTCGTGGGCCTCCGTCTCCGTGTCGCGCACGATGATGAAGCCGTTCAGGCCGAACCGCGGCCCGTGCGCCCGGCCGGCGTCGGCGGCGATCGCACGCAGATCGGCGAGCTGCTCCTGCACGCCCTCGAACGACTTGCCGTTGGAGAAGTACCAGTCCGACAGGCGCCCGCCGTTCTGGCGCGCGGCCGTCGAGTTGCCCCCCTGGAAGATCTCGGGGTGGGGCCGGCCCTCCCACGAGAGCGGCTTGGGCTTCAGCGTGAAGCGGTGGATGCGGTAGAAGTCGCCGGCCAGCTCGGCGCCGTCCTCGGTCCAGATGCTCCGCAGGACCCGGATGAACTCGTCGCTGCGGCGGTAGCGCTCGTCGTGCTCGAGCCACGGCTCGCCCAGCTGCGTGAACTCGTCCTTGAACCACCCGCTCACGACGTTGACCGCGACGCGGCCGCCGGAGAGATGGTCGGCGGTGGCGATCCACTTCGCGAGGACGCCCGGGTGCCAGAGCCCCGGGTGGATCGCGGCGATCAGCTTCAGGCGCTCGGTGGCGAGCAGCAGCGCGAGGCTGAAGCTGGTGGACTCGTGCTGGAACTCGGCGCCGTAGCTCGCCGTGTAGCGCACCTGGCTGAGCGCGTACTCGAAGCCGACGCGCTCGGCCGTGCGGGCGAGCTCGCGCTTGTACTCGAAGCTCCAGTCGGTGCGCTGCTCGATGGTGCTGGTGACGAGCCCCCCGCTGACGTTGGGCACCCAGTAGGCGAAGCGGAGGGGTTCGGCCGTGCGATCGGCCTGGGGCATGGTGGGCGGTCTCCTTCTCGGACGGGATCGGGGGTGGCCCGTGGCGGGGCGCGCCGAAGGGGGACGGCGCGCCCCGCGGGGCCCGGCGGGCTACCGGTAGAGGGAGAACTCCGGGCCGCGGCGGTTGAGCGCCCAGTCGCCGACCTCGCGCGCCTTGTAGGCCACGGGGTCGTGCAGGGTGTGGGTGCGGATGTTGCGCCAGTGGCGGTCGAACCCGTACTCGGTGGTCGTGGCGCGGGCGCCCTGGATCTCGAACAGGCGGCTGGTGGCGTCGAGCGCGACCTTGGTGCTGAGGTACTTCGCTTCGTAGAGGGCCACGGCGGCCTCGGCGCGCTGCTCGGCGGTGAGCGACGGGCCGATGTCGAGCGCCCACTGGATCGCGTCGCCGGCGCGGTCGGCCAGCAGGGCGGCGGCCCGCACCTCGCTGACGATCTCGCCGACGGTCTCGAGGATGTACGCGTCGTCGGCCGCGCGCTCGACGCCCGAGGTCTCCCACGGGCTCGCGTTGGTGCGCGTCCACTCGAGCGCCTCGGGATCGCCCCCTCGGCCGTGCCGACGTAGAAGTTCACGAAGGCGAGCTGCCAGTGGGGGGTCACGAGCGTCTGGTAGGGCGTGAAGGGGTGGCCGGCGTCCGGGTCCTCGCCGAGCACCTCGGACCGGTGCACGCGGACGTCCTCGAACTGCACGCCGCCGGAGTCGGTGAGCCGCTGGCCGATGTTGTCCCAGTTTCCGAGATCGCCGCAGCCCTCGCGGCCGCCGGAGATCGACACGAGCTGAAGGCGCCCCTCGAACACCGTGAGCACCGAGAGCTGGTCGCCGACGCTCGCGCCGCTGGCGAAGGTGCGGTGGCCGTTCAGCAGGAAGTCGTCACCGTCGCGGGTCAGCACGAGATCGGATCCGCCGCGCGGGTTCTGGACACCGCCCCAGAAGAGGCGCTCCTCGCCGTTGCGGCGCGAGAGGGCGTCGGCCTGCTCGGCCGTGCCGAAGAGCTGCGCCACCCGGGTCTGGGCGAAGTGGTAGCCGATCAGGTGGGCGATCGACGTGTCGCCGCGCGCGATGCGGCGGGTGACCTGGTGGGCCTGGGCCAGGTTGAACCCGCGGCCGCCGTACCCGACGGGCTCCTGAACCTGCAGCAGGTCGTTCTCGCGCAGCAGCGCGATCTCGTCGCGGGGGGTGCGGTTGGCGCGGTCGCGCTCGGCGGCGGTGGCGCGCAGCTCGTGGGCCACCCGGTCGGCGACGGCCAGCACCTCGGCCACCGCCTCAGGGGAGGCGCCGGACGCGCCCGCTCCGGCGGGGCGCTCCAGCAGGGCGGCGCCCGCGCGGCTCTCGGCGTCAGGGGACATCGGTTCTCCTCGGATCGTGTGACGGTATGAGCGCGGAGACGCGCAGCCCGGCCTCGGCCAGGGCCCGCCCCTCGTCGGGCCCGCCGATGAGGCGGACCTCGCGCAGGTCGAGCGCGCGCGCCGCGCGGTGCACGGCGGCGATCTCGTCGGGTGTCGGCGACGGGTCCCCGGCGCCGTCCGTCGCGCAGCAGGTGGCGATGCCGTCGGCCGAGCGGTGGTAGACGACGACGCCCGGCCCCTCGGCGCCCATACGCTCCAGGCGGCGCGCAGCCTCGCCCGGCCGGCGCAGACCGCCCTGCCGAGGACGTCGCCCAGCCGGCAGCCGCGGTGCAGGTAGACGAGCGCCCCGTCCACGCCCTCGGGCTCGCCGACGCTACCGCGACGCTCACGCGGCCGTCGTCGTCCGGCGCGAGCGGGGTCATCCGCAGTCGCCGAGCGCCGAGGCAGGGCCACGGTCGGCGCCGCCGGCGGCGGCGGGGCCGCCTCCCGCTCGAGGCGGTGTAGGCCCCGCGATAGAAGAGCAGCGGCTCGTGCCCGTCGTGGGCGTGGTCGGCCGCCGTGACGCGCCCCACGACGATCGCGTCGTCGCCACCGTGGGGCGTGTCGTGCAGCGCGCACTCGAGCGCGGCGAGCGCGTCGTCGAGCACGACGACGCCGTCGCGAACGCGGTGGCGCACGCCGCGCCAGGTGGCGGAGTCCGACGGCCGGGCGAAGCCGTCGGACAGGCTGGCGCTGGTCGGCCCGCAACAGGTTGACGCCGAAGCGGCCCGCGTCGCGGATGGCCGCGAGCGTCTCCGACTCGTGGCGCAGGCAGACCAGCAGGAGGGGTGGATCGAGGGACACGGAGGCGACCGAGTTGGCCGTCGTGCCGAACGCGGCGCCGTCGCGGTCGATGGCGGTGACCACCGTGACGCCGGTGGCGAAGTGGCCCATCGCGCGGCGCAGGAGCGCCGGCGGGACGCCGGGCGCGCCGTCGCCGGGCAGGGCGCGGAGGGGTGTGCGGAGGGCGGTGGATGTCATGATGCGAGCATATACGCAAAACTCGATCAGGATTGTCAACAATGGATAAGACCCCCCACACCGCGCCGCCGCTCGCGCTCGTCGTGGTGCTCGGCAGCGCCACCCCCCCGGGACGGCTCTCGCGGGCCGTGGAGGAGGCCGTGGACCGCGCGGCGGTGCGCCCGGGCATCGGCTCGGTGACGCTCCTCGACCTGGCGGCGGTGCGCATCGGCCCCGCCGGCGCGGCGCCCCGCGAGGGCGATGACACCGCCGCCGTGGTCGGCGCGCTCGCCGCGGCCGACGCCGTGATCCTCGCCACCCCGGTCTACCGCGGCTCGATGACGGGAGTGCTGAAGAACCTGCTCGACCACGTCCCGGTGGAGGCCCTGCGCGACACGCCCGTCGGCCTCGTCGCCATGGGCGCCGGCGACCACCACTACCTGGGCGCCGAGCGCCACCTGCGCGACGTCCTCGCCTTCTTCGGCGCGGTCGCGCCCCGACGGCCCCGTACCTCACCTCGGCCGCTTCGCCGGCGGCACGCCCGCGCCGGCGCGGAGGGCCGCCTCGACGCGCTCGTGGACGCGGTCGCGCGCCTCGCGGCCGCCCTCGCCGCCGCGGCCCCGCTCGGCCCGGCGCCCCTCACCGCACGGCCCGCGTGAGCGCCCGTCCGCGCCGGCGGGCAGAATCCCCCCATGCGGGTCTCCGCCAAGGCCGACTACGGCATCCGGGCCCTCATCGAGCTGGCCGCGCTCGAGGAGGAATCCGACGCGCCCGTGAAGCGCGACCAGATCGGCGCGGCGCAGCACATCCCGGTCGCGTTCCTCGAGAACATCCTGCTGGAGCTGAAGCGCGCCGGCCTCGTGCGCAGCGTGCGCGGCCAGCAGGGGGGCTTCCGTCTCGCGCGGCCGCCGTCGGGCATCCGCCTCGCCGAGATCATCCGCGCCCTCGACGCGCCCCTCGCCAGCGTGCGCGGCGCCCGGCCCGACGACCTGGACTACGCCGGCCGGGCCCGCCCCCTGCGCGACGTCTGGATCGCGGTGCGCGTCAACCTGCGGGCCGTGCTGGAGGAGATCACCCTCGCCGACCTCCTCACGGGCGAGCTGCCCGCCGCCGTCCGTCCCCTGGTGACGCCCCGGACGCCTGGCGCTCCCACTGACCCGGTGTGAGCGACCTCACATCGTCGCGGCGGGAACGACTTTGGGCGTCGCTTCGCTTATCGGGCTGATAAACATCGCTCATGCTTAAGAAGACTGGCGACACCAGCGGCGCCGACGGACGCTCACCGCGACCGAGGTGCGCGCCCTCCTGAACGTGGCGATCGACCTCGCCGACGACCTCGACGTCGACTGCGCCGTGGTCGTCGTTGACGCCGGTGGCGCCCTCCGCGGCGCCGAGCGGCCCGGGGCCGTGCCCGGGGAGCAGCTCGATCGCGCCCTCGAGGCGCCCGCGCGGTGCTGCGCGAGCACCGGGCCGAGCTGGCCGGGCCCCGGGGGGGCGGTCCAGCTCAGACTGGCCGTGGCGCCCTGGGCGCGCTCGGCGTCTCGACGGCCCCGAGGCTTCGCGTCACCTCGCGCCGCGCGCGGGCCCTGGGGCTGGGCGGGGCTGCGGCCGCCGCCTGAGCCCGGCCGCTGGTAGGCCGCGGCGCGGTCCAGCCGGTCGGCGATGCCGCGCCGCGCCATGTCGATGTAGCGGGACTCGCCGTAGAGGACGAACAGGCCGTTCGCCTCCGCCAGCAGGGCGTTGACCTCGAAGCCGAGCTGGGCGCGGTCGGCGTCGCGGGCGATCTCGCCGCGGTCCTGCGCCTCGCGCAGCGCGTCCTCGATCAGCTCGGTCCACGCCCGCTGCACGCCGACCACGCGATCGCGCACGCGTCCGGGCCGCGTGTCGAGCTCGGCCGCCGCCGAGGCGAAGAAGCACCCGCCGGGGAAGACCGAGCGGTCGACGTGGGAGAGGAACCGCTCGCAGAGCGCCTCCACGCGGGCGCGGCCCTCGGACGCGAGGGCCGGGGCGAGGACGTCCTCGTCGAAGATCTCCTGCGCCATCCCGATCGTCGCGAGCTGCAGCTCCTCCTTGGAGCCGAAGTGCGCGAACAGGCCGCTCTTGCTCATGCCGGTCTCGTCGGCGAGCCGCCCGATGGTGAGGCCGTCGAGGCCCTCGGTGGTGGCCAGCCGCGCCGCTGCCAGGAGGATCGCGCGGCGGCTGCGCTCGCCGTCGGAACGCCTCTTGCGTGTGGGCGTCGTGCTCATGCTTGACAAGTTAGCACGATCGTTCGTAATCTCTCGCCACCTTAGAACGAACGATCGTGCTGATTACGAACCAGGAGCCCCTGATGCCCCCCAGCACCGCCACCGTCACCCCCGACTACCCCGCCATCACCCTGCGCCAGCAGGGCGTGT
Source organism: uncultured Thermoleophilia bacterium (assembly GCA_963770865.1). Classification (GTDB taxonomy): domain Bacteria; phylum Actinomycetota; class Thermoleophilia; order Miltoncostaeales; family Miltoncostaeaceae; genus Miltoncostaea. Next base: position 125,494 of record CAVYRD010000012.1, on the reverse strand, counting down.
GGGCGAGCGGCGACTACGCGGCCGTCGCCGCGCGCATCCCGCTCATCTCCGAGCGCCTCTGCGAGGCCGCCGACCTGCGCTCCGGCACCCGGGTGCTCGACGTCGCGGGCGGCAGCGGCAACACCGCCCTCGCGGCCGCCCGCTGCGGCGCCGAGGTCGTGTCGCTCGACTACGTCCCGTCCCTCCTCGAGCGCGGGCGGCGGCGGGCAGCGGCCGAGGGCTTCGACATCGACTTCGTGGAGGGCGACGCCCAGGACCTGCCGTTCGCCGACGCGGAGTTCGACGCGGTGATCTCGGCCGTGGGCACGATGTTCGCGCCGGACCACGGCCGCACCGCCGCCGAGATGCTGCGCGTCTGCAGCCCCGGCGGCACCATCGCCATGGCCAACTGGACGCCCGAGGGCTTCATCGGCGGCCTGCTGCGCACCGTCGGGGCCCACGTGCCGCCGCCGGCCGGCGTCTCCCCGCCCACCCTCTGGGGCACCGAGGCCCACATCCGGGACCTCTTCGCGGGGGGCGTGAGCGAGCTGACGTTCCGCCGCCGCGACTACACCTTCCGCTTCGACTCCCCGCGGCACTTCACGACGTTCTTCCGCGAGATGTACGGGCCGACCCGGGCCGCCTTCCTGGCCGTCGGGACGGACGGCGAGGGCGCGCTCGCGGCCGACATGGACGACCTCGTGCGACGCCACGACCGCCTCGGGACGGGCGGGCCGGTCGCGATCCCGGCCGAGTACCTGGAGATCGTCGCCACCCGGGCGTGAGCCATCAGGCGGCGGGCGGCCGCAGGCCGGTGAGGTCCTCGCGCGCGAGGTCCCACACCGGCTCCTCGCGGCCGCCCGCCGCCAGGCGTAGGACGCCCGTGGCGTCGAGCGTCCCGATGCGGGCGCAGGCCAGGCCCGCGCCGCCGAAGCGGCGCGCCAGGCCCGCGGTGTCGCCCACGAGCAGGAACCCGTAGGACGGGAAGGCGAGGATCCACTCGCCGAGCTCCACGCCCGGGGGGGCCGGCAGGGCCTCCAGGTCGAGGGCGCAGCCGAGGCCCCCGGCGCTCTCGCAGAGCTGCAGCAGCGACCCGACGACGCCCGGCATCGAGACGTCGCGGGCGGCCCAGGCCTCGCCGGCCTCGGCGGCCTCGGCCAGTAGGGCGAGGTCGGCCGCCGCGCGCTCCCGCCGCGGGCCGCGCAGGTGGCTGAAGAAGCGCCCCTCGGCGCCCTCCAGCATCTCGCCCTCGAGGCAGGCCGCCAGGTGGACCGCGTCGCCCGCCCGGGCGTTGCGCGCGGCCAGCGGCGCGCGGGCGCGGCCGACGCCGAAGGTCGAGAGCCCGGGCGACGCGCGGGGGTCGACCGTCGCGTGGCCGCCGACCACGGGCACGCCGTAGAGGGCCGCCCCGGCGCGCAGTCCCTCCAGCACAGCGGCGGCCGTCGCCCGGTCGCCGGAGACCAGGCAGTCGAGCAGCGCCAGCGGCCGGGCGCCGGTGGCCGCGAGGTCGTTGACCACGGTCACCACGCCCGCGACGCCCGCGGCCCGCGGCTGCGCCGCGACGAAGGGCGGCCAGATGGCCTCGGCCGCCATCACGAGGTGTCCGCCGCCGGGGTCGGCGAGCACGGCCGCGTCGTCGCCGTCCCCCCCGAACGCCTCGGCCACCGCGGCGAGATCGCGCTTGCCCGTCAGCCCCGGGTGGGCGCGCACCGATGCCGCCAGGTCGGATAGGTTCATCGGGTGAGCCTACGGATCGCCACCGCGGGCCTCGACCTGATGGCCGAGGCGCTCCACGCCCAGGGCGCAGACGTCACGTCGGTCGACTGGCGCCCGCCGGCGTCGGGCGACCCCGGGGCCGTGGCCACCCTCACGGCGGCCTACGGCGACCCGCGGGTCGACGCCGCCAACGCGACCGCGATCGCCCGCCTGCAGGAGGCGCGCCCGATGATCGTCGGGGCGGGCCCCGCCGGCGAGCTGATCCCCGGGTTGGAGGGGCGGATGATCCTCCACGCCGGCCCGCCGATCGCGTGGGGGGAGATGTGCGCGCCGCAGCGCAACGCGGTCATCGGCGCCTGCGTCTTCGAGGGCTGGGCCACGACCCCGGAGGACGCCGCCGGGCTCCTCGCCCGGGGCGACGTGCGGCTGGCCAACGCCCACTCGCTCGACGCGGCCGGCGCGATGTGCGGCGTCATCTCGCCGTCGATGGCCTGCTGGGCCGCGCGCGACGAGGTCAACGGCGGGACCGGCTACAGCCCGTTCAACGACGGCCCCGGCGACGCCTTCTGGCTTGGCCTCGGCACCCCGGCGGCGATCGAGCGCCAGAGGATCATGGCCGAGGGCATCGCCCCCGGCTTCGCCGCCGCGCTGCGGGCCGACGGCCCGATCGACGCGTTCGCGCTCTGCGCCCAGGGCATCGCGATGGGCGACGACTGCCACATGCGCCACCAGGCGACGACGATGCTGCTGCTGCGCCAGGTGCTGCCGACGATGGCCGAGAGGGCCCCGGAGAGCGTCCTGCCCACCGCCCGGATGCTCGCCGTCAACGGGCACTTCGCGCTCACGGTGAGCATCGCGTCGGCGCGCGCCGCCCTCGCCGGCATCCAGGGGACGCCGGACTCGAGCCTGGTGGTCTTCATCAGCCGCAACGGCGTCGAGGCGGCGGTGCAGATCGCCGGGCTGCCGGGCCGCTGGTTCACGTTCCCCGCCCCCCTGGTGGGCGACCCGCTCTACCGGCCGGGCTTCTCCGACGCGGACGCGGCGCCCGACATCGGCGACTCGGCCCTGGTCGAGTGCTGCGGCCTCGGCGGCGCCGCCAGCGCGGCCAGCCCGAGCGTGGCGGCGTTCCTCGGCGGGGGCCTGGCGGAGGCGATCGAGCGCACGCGCTACATGGGCGACATCTGCCTGGCGCAGAGCGAGCGTCTGAAGCTCCCGACGCTCGACGGCGAGGGGACCCCGCTCGGCGTGGACGCCCGCGCCTGCGTGGACCTCGGCCTGACGCCCCTGATCAACACGGGGATCCTCCACCGGGTGGACGGCGGCCAGATAGGGGCGGGCATCGCGCGCACCCCGATCGAGCCGATCCGGGCCGCCCTCGACGCGCTCGTGGAGCACCTGGGCTCCTGATGGCGGACGAGTGGGACGCGGCGACCTACCAGCGCGTCTCCGCCCCGCAGTTCGCCTGGGGGCGGCGCGTCGTGGAGCGCATCCCGCTCGACGGCGACGAGGACGCGCTCGACGCGGGCTGCGGCACCGGCCGGGTCACGCGCCTGCTGGCCGAGCGCCTGCCGCACGGCACGGTGCTCGCCGTCAACGGCTCGTCCCGGATGGTGGAGGAGGCCGCGCGGCGGCTCGCCGACCTGGGCGGCCGCGTGCGGTTCCGCCAGGCCGACCTGCGCGAGCTGGAGGTGGACGAGCCGGTCGACCTGATCGTCTCGACCGCGACCTTCCACTGGATCCTCGACCACGACGCCCTCTTCGCGCGCCTGCGCGCGGCGCTGCGGCCCGGCGGACGGCTGGTGGCCCAGTGCGGCGGGGCGGGCAACATCGCCGGCACCCTCGAGGCGGCCGACGCGGAGGCCGCCCGGGAGCCGTACGCCGCGCACCTCGAGGGGCTTGCGCCCAGCTGGCGCTTCGCGGACGACGACGAGACCGTCCGCAGCCTGGAGGGGGCCGGCTTCGCGGACGCGCGCGCCTGGCTCGAGGAGGACCCGGCGATCTTCGAGACCACCGAGGACGGCGCCGTGTTCCTCAGCACGGTGGTCCTGCGCCACCACCTGGACCGCCTGCCCGAGGACCTGCGGGCTCCCTTCGCGCGGGCCGTCGCCGAGCGGCGCACCCGGCCCGACGGCCGGGTGGAGATCGACTACGTGCGGCTCAACATGGAGGCCCGGCGGCCCGACGCCTGAGCCCGCGGCTCAGCGCTTCCCGTACTGGTCCTCGTAGTAGCGCCGGTACTCGCCGCTCTTGATGGGCTCCCACCAGTCGCGCCGCTCGCGGTACCACTCGACCGTCGCCGCGATGGCCTCCTCGAAGGAGTGGCGCGGCTCCCAGCCCAGGCGCCGCAGCTTGGCGGTGTCCAGCGCGTAGCGGCGGTCGTGCCCCGGCCGGTCGGCCACGTGGCGGATCAGCGAGCCGTCACGGCCGGTCAGGGCCAGGACGCGGCGGGTGATCTCCATGTTGGGCTGCTCGTTGCCGCCGCCCACGTTGTAGACCTCGCCGGCCTCGCCGTCGGTCATGGCGGTCCAGATGCCCTCGCAGTGGTCGTCGACGTAGATCCAGTCCCGCACCTGCATGCCGTCGCCGTAGACCGGCAGCTCGATGCCGTCGAGGGCGTTGGTGACGAAGAGCGGGATCAGCTTCTCGGGGTACTGGCGCGGGCCGAAGGTGTTGGAGCCGCGGGTGATGACGGCGTCGAGGCCGAAGGTGCGGTGCCACGCGAGCACCTGCAGGTCGCCCCCGGCCTTGCTCGCCGAGTACGGGCTCGACGGGCTGATCGGGTCGGTCTCGCGGAACGCGCCGTTCGGGATCGAGCCGTAGACCTCGTCCGTGGAGACCTGCACGAAGCGGCGCACGCCGGCCTCGCGCGCCGCGGCCAGCAGCACCGCGGTGCCCACGACGTCGGTCTCGATGAACTCGGTCGGGTCGAGGATGCTGCGGTCCACGTGGCTCTCGGCGGCGAAGTTGACGATCGCGTCGACGCCCTCCACCGCAGCCGCGACGGCCTCGGCGTCGCCGATGTCCGCGTGGACGAAGCGGTAGCCCTCGTCGTCGGCCACGTCGGCGACGTTCGCCGGGTTGCCCGCGTAGGTGAGCTTGTCGAGGTTCACCACCTGGGCGCCGCGGGACAGGGCGAGGCGCACGAACGCCGAGCCGATGAACCCGCAGCCGCCGGTCACGAGAAGCTTCACACCGCCTCCTTGAGATAGTCGCGGAGCGCCTCCCGCCAGTGCCGCAGGCGCGGCGCGCCCGGGCGGGTGACGGCGAGGGGCGAGTAGGCGGGCCGGGGCGTCGGCCGCCCGAGCTCGGCCGTGGTGATCGGCCGCACCCGGCAGTCGATGCCGGCCTCCTGGAAGATCGCGCGGGCGAAGCCGGCCCAGGTGACCGAGCCCCCGCCCGCCGTGTGGTAGACGCCCGGGGGCTGGTCGAGCAGGGCCTCGAGCGCGGGGGCGAGGTCGCGCGTCCAGGTGGGCGAGCCCTCCTGGTCGTCGACCACCGACACCTCGTCGCGCTCGGCCCCCAGGCCGCGCATCGTGTCCACGAAGTTGCGCCCGGAGGCGCCGTAGAGCCAGGCCGTGCGGGCGATCCGGGTGCCGCCCGGGTGCGCGCCGAGGGCCGCGTGCTCACCGGCCAGCTTGGTGCGCCCGTAGGCGCCGAGCGGGCTGGTGGCGTCGTCCTCGACGTACGCGCGGCCGGCCGCGCCGTCGAAGACGTAGTCCGTGGAGGGCACGACCAGGGCGGCGCCCACCTCGGCCGCGGCCGCGGCCACGTTGCCCGATCCGCGGGCGTTCACCGCCTCGGCGTCCTCCTCGCGCTCCTCCGCCCCGTCCACGTCGGTCCAGGCCGCCAGGTGGAAGATGGCCCGCGGGGCCACCTCGCGCACGCAGTCGCCGATCGCGACGGGGTCGGTCACGTCCACCTCCATGTCCACCCCGACCACGTCGTGCCGGGCGGCGAGGTGAGGGACGAGGTCGCGGCCGAGCATCCCGGCGGCGCCGGTCACCAGGACCCTCAAACGAGCCCGATGCTCGAGGAGTCGCCCACCATGAAGCGGTAGGCCCGGGGCTTCTCGGCCGTGCGGGCGATGGTCACGCCACGGCCGATGAGGCTGCTCTCCACGCGCGCGTCGAGGTCCTCCACGCGGCTGTCCTCCAGCAGGATGCTGTGCTCCACCTCCGCGCGGCGCACCACGACGCCGGTCGAGATGGAGGAGTACGGCCCGATGTAGGAGTCCTCGATCAGCGCGCCCGCGCCGATGATGGCCGGCCCGCGAATGGACGAGCGCACCACCCGGGCGCCCTCCTCGATCACCACGCGGCCCTCGACGCCCGACTCCTCGTCAATCGCGCCGTCGATGCGCGGCTCCAGCACGTCGAGGATCAGGCGGTTGGCCTCCAGCATGTCCTCCAGGCGGCCGGTGTCCTTCCACCAGCCGGTGACCTCGTGCGGCTCGACGGTGAGCCCGCGGTCGATGAGGTGCTGGATGGCGTCGGTGATCTCCAGCTCGCCGCGGCCCGAGGGGCTGATGGCCTTCGCCGAGTCCATGATCGCCGGGCTGAACATGTAGACGCCGACCAGCGCGAGGTCGCTCTTGGGCTCGGGCGGCTTCTCCACCAGGCGCACCACCCGGTCGCCCTCGAGCTCGGCCACGCCGTAGCTCTCGGGGTCGGGCACGCGCTGCAGCAGGATCATCGCGTCGCTGGTGCCGGCGCGGAAGCGGTCGACCAGGCCGGTGATCCCGTCGCGCAGCAGGTTGTCGCCGAGGTACATCACGAACGGCGCGCCGTCGAGGAACTCCTCGGCGGTCAGCACCGCGTGGGCCAGGCCGAGCGGCGCCTGCTGGCGGATGTAGGTGACGCGGATGCCGAGCGCGGAGCCGTCGCCGACGGCGGCCTCGATCTCGGCCTGGGTGTCGCCCACCACGATGCCGACGTCGGTGACGCCCGCGGCGCGCAGCGCCTCCAGCCCGTAGAAGAGCACGGGCTTGTTGGCCACCGGCACGAGCTGCTTCGCGCTGGTGTGCGTGATGGGGCGCAGCCGGGTGCCGGCGCCGCCGGACAGCACGAGACCCTTGAGGGCGGCGGACACGGCCGGGAGGCTAGCAGCCGCCCGGCGGGTGCCCGGCCGGGCCGTGGGGGCCCCGCTACGATCCGCTCGTGAATCGTGACGAGTGGCTGGCGCGGCGGACCTACCGGGGCGCGGACTACGACCCGGCCGAGCTCGCCGGCCAGGCGCGCGCGCAGGGCCTCCGCGTCTCGGTCTGCCTCCCCGCGCTGAACGTGGCCGACACGGTCGGCCCGATCGTCGAGACGCTGCGGCGCCGGCTGGTCGAGGAGGTGCCGCTCATCTCCGAGATCGTCGTGATGGACGGCTCGAGCGACGACGGCACGCGCGCCGCGGCCGCCGGCGCCGGCGCCCGCGTGGTGATGGACCACGAGGTGCTGCCCCGGCTCGCGCCGGGCCGCGGCAAGGGCGAGGCGATGTGGAAGAGCCTCGCCGTGCTCTCGGGCGACCTCGTCGTGTGGCTCGACGCGGACGTCGTCGGGTTCGACCCGTCGTTCGTCACCGGTCTGCTCGGCCCGCTGCTGGCCGACCCCGAGGTGGGCTACGTCAAGGCGCTCTACCGGCGCAGCCTCGGAGCCCACGAGGACGACGGCGGCCGGGTCACCGAGATCTGCGCGCGTCCCCTCATCAACCTCTTCTACCCCGAGCTCGCGGGCTTCGCCCAGCCGCTGTCCGGGGAGGCCGCCGGCCGGCGCGACCTGCTCTGCTCGGTCCCGTTCTTCACCGGCTACGCCGTGGAGCTCGGCCTGCTGATCGACCTGCACCGCCACGCCGGGCTCGGCGCGCTGGCCCAGGTCGACCTCGGTGCCCGGCGCCACACGAACCAGCCGACGGCTGCGCTCGGCGCGATGGCGTCCACGATCTCGCAGGCCGTGCTGCGGCGCCTGGCCGACGAGGGGCGCGCGCCGGAGGGGATCGCCGGGGCGGGCGCCTACGCCCGCCCGGTGCGCGGCGTCGACGGCTTCACGCTCGCCGAGCTCGACACCCGCCCGGACGAGCGGCCGCCCATGGCCGACGTGCTCCAGGCGAGCATCGCCTGAACGGGGACGGGCCGCCCCGGGCGGTCGCCTACCTCGACCTCGACGGGACCCTCCTGGGGCCGTCCGGCTCGATGCTGCGGGACCCGGAGGGCCGCGCCACCCTCGACGGCGCGCGGGCGATCGCGCTGCTTCACGACGCCGGCGTGCCCGTCGTGCTGGTCAGCGGGCGCAGCCGGGCGCGCCTCGAGGCGGTCGCGCGCCTGCTGGGCGTCGACGGCGTGCTGCCGGAGCTCGGCGCCGCCGACGCGGGCCACCCCGTCGCGGCCGGCGAGACGGTCCACGACGCGATCGCGCGCAGCGGCGTCGTGGAGGTCCTGCTCGCGGCCGAGCCCGGCCTGGCGCCGCACCCGATGGCGACGGCGGGCCGGGAGGGCAGCCACGTCTTCCTCGGCGTCGCCGGGCCGGGCGCCGAGGAGCTCGTGCGCGCCCGCAGCGACGGCGCGCTGCGGCTGGCCGACAACGGGCGCGCGGGCGCCGACGGGGGCCACATCTTCCACCTGCTGCCCGCCGGGGCGAGCAAGGCGGCCGCGGTGGCGCGCGACGTCGCGGCCCGCGGGGCCGACCCCGCCGCCTGCCTGGCGGTGGGCGACAGCCGGCAGGACCTCGACATCGGCCGCGCGGTCGGCACCGTCGCGATCGTGGCCAACGGCGCCGCGGCCGACCCCGAGGTCGCCGGGCGCGCGCCCTGGGTGACCCGCGCCTCCTACAGCGCGGGCGTGCTCGAGGCCGTGCAGGCCTGGCTCGCCCGGGCGCCCTGACCGTGGGTCGCCGGGAGGAGCACCGGGCCGCGCTCCGCGGCCTGCCGCGGAAGGAGTGGCCGGCCCACCTGCGCGCGAACTCGGGGCTGCCGGGGCCGCGGGGCAACATCGAGCTGGGCGAGGCCACGGCCGACGAGGGCGACGCGGCCCTCTTCGACCAGCTGATCGCGACGGACGACGAGTACCTGGTCTTCTGCGGGGTCCTCGGGCTCGGGCGGCTCCTGGCGGAGGCCGCGGACCCGTCCGTCGCGGAGCGCCTGCGCGGGCACGCCTCCGACGCGCGCTGGCGGGTGCGCGAGGCGGTCGCGATGGCCCTCCAGCGCGTGGGGGACGCGGACCCGCCGCGCCTGCGCGCCCTCGTCCTCGCCTGGGTGGACGACCCGGATCCCCTCGTGCAGCGCGCGGCCACGGCCGGCATCTGCGAGCCGCGCCTGCTGAGCCGGCCCGAGGACGCCGCGCTCGCCGTCGAGGTCTGCGCCCGGGCCACGGAGGGCCTGGCCGCCCGGCCAGCGTCCGCGCGCCGGAACCCCGCGGTGCGGACGCTCCGCCAGGTGCTCGGCTACTGCTGGAGCGTCGCGGTGGCGGCCGATCCCGCCGCAGGCCTACCGCGCTTCCGGACGCTGGAGGCCTCGCCCGACGGCGACGTCGCGTGGATCGTCCGCGAGAACCGCCGCAAGGCGCGGCTGGCCCGGCTGCTCTAGGGGACCACCGTCGGCTGATCGACCGGCTGCGCGCAGTCGCGGGCCACGGCGGTCCAGGCGCGCAGGGCGGCCCGGGCGCGGCGGACGCGGGGCCGCGGGGCGGTGGTGCGCTCGGCGACGTCGAGCAGGCGCTGGGCGGGGCGGGCGGTGGGGCAGCGCCCCCAGCGGGCCGAGAGCGCCTCCGCGCGCATGATGGCGGCCGCGCCCGGGGCGGGCGGCGGCGGCGCCGCCAGGACCGGCGCGGCGAGGGCCGCCAGGACGAGCGCGATGACCAGCACGGGGCGCAGCACGGGATCCTCCCGGGCGGTGGGTCGTTCCCTGACACCGCCAAGGGTGACGCGGGGCGCCCGGGCCGCCACCGCCCGGTCGGACAGGGTCGCCCCCCGCGCGCGGTCAGTCCGCGATGCGAGACGCCGCGGCCGATGCCATGGCTCCGGTCGGCCCGGAGCGCTTGACTGGCGCAGTGTCCCTCATCCACGAGCCGTCCGGGGGCCCGCCGTCGTCTCGGCGCCGCCGGGTGGCGCTGTGCGCGGCGGTCGCGTTGCTCGGGCCGGCCGCCGCGTCGGCGCAGGCGTCGCCGAGCGCGGGTGACATCGCGACCCGCCGGGCGCTCGACGAGGTCATCCGCGCCGACATGAGCGCATCGTGGGTCGGCGGGGTGCTCTTCAACATCGACGGGGAGGGCGTCCCCGCCCTGCCCGCGCTCGCGCGGCGGCAGGCCGAGCTGCGCGCCCGCACCGGCGCGGCGGCCCGGAGGATGCGGCGCGCGGCGCCCACCTCGCCGCAGGGCCGGCGGATGCAGCGCCTCGGCGTGGAGGTGGCCCTGCTCGACCGCGAGGTGGGCCGGGTCACCGTGGCGATGCGCCGGGCCGAGGTGGCGGGCGCCAAGGAGCGCGCCGCGCGGCTGTTCCTGAAGGCGCTCGACGTGGGGGGCGAGAGCGACGACCGCCTGACCGCCGCCCGGCGCATCGTGCTCCCCGACCCCGCCGCCTTCGTGGAGACGATCACCGTGGTCGGCGCCGTCTCGGGCGCGTCGGACGACAACCCGGCCGAGGCCTCGATCCTCGCCCCGCCGGGCGGGACCATGACCCGCTGCGCGGCGTCGGACGCGTTCGTCGGCTGGCGGCTGTTCGCCTACGGCGTCCACGGCGCGAGCCTGCTGCGCATCGCGACCACCGACCCGGCGGGCGCGGTGACGCGCACCACCGCCCGCATCGACGCCGACAACGACGGCCAGGAGGTCACGCCGGCCGTGAAGGCGCGCGGCGACGGCGTGTACCGCCTCTCGATCGCGCAGGGCGAGCGCGTGCTGGCCGACGTCGCGGTGACGCGCGCCTGCGCGCGGCGCGCCGGCTAGGCCCGGCCCGCCCCCCAGATCGCCGCGACCGCCGCCCCGGCGGCCGCCAGGTCCTCCTCGGCGGCCGCGAGCGCGTCGGGCAGCGGGCGCACCGCGCGGCCCACGGCCAGCGCGGCCGTGAACCCGAGGCGCCGGACCGCCCCGGGGCCGAGCGCGACCGCGCCGCACAGCGCCACGCAGGGCACCCCGGCCGCCGCGCAGGCCGCGGCCACCGCTACCGGCGCCTTGCCCCCGGCGCTCGTGTCATCGAGCCGGCCCTCGCCGGTGATGCAGAGGTCGGCGCCCTCCAGCCGCCCTGCGAAGCCGAGGGCGTCGAGCACCAGCGGCGCCCCGGGGGTGAGCTCGGCGCCGAGCAGCGCCGCCAGTCCGCCGGCCGCGCCGCCGGCCGCCCCGGCGCCGGGCAGGCCCTGCAGGTCGCGGCCCGTCGCCTCGCGGATCACCCCCGCGAGGTTGGCGAGGCCGCGGTCGAGGCGCTCCACGGCGTCGGGGTCGGCGCCCTTCTGCGGGCCGAACACGCGCGCGGCGCCGCGCGGGCCGTGGAAGGGGTTGTCGACGTCGCACGCCACCTGGATGGCCGTGTCGTCCAGGCGCGGGTCGCGGCCGGAGAGGTCGAGCGACGCCACGCGGGCCATGTCCGATCCGCGCCCCGCCAGCTCCGCCCCGGAGGCGTCGAGCGCCCGGACGCCCAGGACCGCGGCCAGCCCGAGCCCGCCGTCGGTCGTCGCGCTGCCGCCCAGGCCGACGATGATCCGCCGCAGGCCGAGGTCGAGCGCGGCGCGGATCATCTCGCCCACGCCGCGGGTGGTCGTGGCCTCGGGGTCGCGCTCGCGGTCGGTGAGCAGCTCGTAGCCCGCGGCCTGGGCCAGCTCCACCACGCCCACCCCGCCCGCCAGCTCGCCGAGGCCGGCCTCCACCGGGCGCCCGAGCGGGTCGGCCACGGTCACGCCGCGGCGGCGCCCGCCCGTGGCCGCGACCAGGGCCTCGAGCGTCCCCTCGCCGCCGTCGGCGACCGGCAGCGCGACGGTGACGGCGCCGGGGATGGCGAGGCGCACCCCCGCGGCGATCGCGCGGGCCGCCGACGACGCCGGCAGCGCCCCCTTGAAGGGCGCCGGGGCGACCACGACGCGGGTCACGAGGGGGGCGGCGCCGCCCGCTTCGGCCACTGGATCTGCAGGAAGGCGAGCAGCTCCTCCTGCCAGGCCGCGTCGTCGGTCGTGGTCTCGCGGGCGCGGGCGAGGAGTTGGGCGTCCTCGCCCACCGGGATGCGGAACGGGACCTCCGGGCTCTCGGCGGCCACGAGCACCTGCGTGGCGATCACCTCGGGCGGCGTCGGGTTGCGCTCGCGCCACGCCCCGAAGCCGGCGCGCAGCTCGGCCAGCAGCGGCAGGTAGGGGCCCTCGCCGCGGCTGAGGGCTCCGGTCACGCGGGTCGCCTTGGGGAAGTCGGTGTCGACCATGCCGGGCTCGATCGTCACCACCCGGATCCCGAACGGGCGGCACTCCACGGCGAGCGCCTCGGCCATCGCCGAGAGCGCGTACTTGGAGGCGTGGTACATGCCCAGCAGCGGGTTGGAGATGCGCGCGCCGATCGACGAGACGATCACCACCGAGCCGCGGCGTGCCTCGCGCATGGCGGGCAGCGCCGCCTGCAGCACGCGGGCGGCGCCGAAGAAGTTCGTCTCGAACATGCGCCGGACCTCGTCCAGGTCGGCGTCCTCGACCGCCCCCAGCACCGCGTAGCCCGCGTTGCTCACGACGCACTCCAGGGCGCCGCCGGCGTGCTCCTCGGCGGCCGCCACGCCGGCCCCCGCCGATTCCGGGTCGAGGACGTCGAGGTGGACGACCCGCACCCGCTCGCGCCCGGCGAATGCCTCCTCGGCCGCCGCCGTGTCGCGCACGCCGGCGGTGACGCGCCACCCCGCGTGGTCGAAGAGCTCCACGGCCGCCCGGCCGATGCCGCGACCCGCGCCGGTGACGAGGACGGATGGGGGCGCGCTCACGCCCCCAAGGCTACCTGCTCCTGGGCCGGCGCCTCCGCGCCCGCCAGCGGCAGGCGCAGCGTGAACGTGCTCCCCTCGCCCACCCGGGAGGAGAGGGTGATGGCGCCGCGGTGGGCCGACGCCAGGCCGCGGGCGATCGCCAGCCCGAGGCCCGCGCTGCGGCCCTCGCGCGAGGCGTCCCCGCGGTAGAAGCGGTCGAAGACGAAGGGCTGGTCGTCGTCGGGGATGCCCTCGCCGCTGTCGGTCACCGCGAGCGTCGCCTCGTCGCCGTCGCGGCCGACCACCACCTCGACGCTGCCGCCTGCCGGCGTGTGCCGCTGCGCGTTGTCGAGCAGGATGAGCAGGATCTGCTCGATGCGGGCCGGGTCCACCACGACCACGACGGGGTCCGGCGTCGTGCGCCGGGTGGAGAGCGTCACGCCCGCGCGGGCGGCCAGCGGGACGCGCGCAGCCACCACGACGCGGGCCAGCTCGTCGAGCTCAAGGGCGCTGCGGTCGAGCGGCAGCGCGCCCGCGTCCAGGCGCGCGAGCTGGAGCTGCTCCTCCACGAGGCGCTCGAGCCGCGCGGTCTCCTGGCTCATCGAGGCGAGGAACTCACGGCGCGTGCGCGCGTCCACGCCCTCGCTCTCCAGCAGCTCGAGGAACCCCTTGAGGGCGGCGATCGGCGTCTTCAGCTCGTGGGAGACGTTGGCCACCAGGTCGCGCCGCGCGCGCTCCAGGCGGCGCTGCTCGGTGACGTCGCGCAGCGTGATCACCGTGCCGGCGTCGCGGTCGTCGGCGAGCGGGGCGACGTGCAGCTCCAGCTCGGTGCCGCCCGGCAGCTCCACGAGGCGCCGGTCGGCGGGCTGGGCGCTCGGCGCGTGCGCCTCCAGCACGGCGTCGAGGATCGCCGGCGGCAGCGCGTCGAGGCGGGCCGACTCCGCGCCCTCCGGCAGGCCCAGCAGGCGGTTGGCCGCGTCGTTGGCGACGGCGACCGTGCCGTCCGGCGCCACGGCGATCACGCCCTCGGCGAGGGAGCCGATCATCGCCCGGTCGCGGTCGCGCTCGCTCGTGATCTCGGCCAGCAGGTCCTGCAGCCGCCCGGCCATGCCGTTGAGGCTCTCACCGAGGGTCACGATCTCCTGCGGCGCGATGCGGGCCGCCGGGGCCCGGGCCGAGAGGTCGCCGGCCGCCAGCGTGGCGGCCGTCCCGGCCAGGCGGCGGATGCGGCTGCCGAGCACGCGCGCCAGGGCGATGCCCGCCAGGGCGGCGAGGCCGAGCACCACGATCATCGCGATGATCACCCGGCGCCGGACGATCGCCAGCTCTGGCGCGACCCCGCTGAGGGGCCGGGCGGCCGTGATCACGCCGGCGTCCACGCCGTCGATGTAGAGCGGGGCGGCCGCGGCCACCGCGTCGCCGCTGCCGAGGATCTGCGCCTGCCCCGGCGCGATCCGCGCGTCGTTCAGCACGGTCGGGTTCTCCGGCGTGACCGCGACGCTGCCGGCGCTGAGGACCGAGCCGCGGTAGGAGACGGCCACCTCGGCGTCGGTCGCCGCGCGGATACGGATCGCGAGCCGGTTGATGTCCTCCGCAGACGCGGGGCCGCTGATGCCCGGCTCCTTCCCGATGCGCGTGATCGTCTTGCCGAGCGTCCCCGCCTCGCGCTTGGCGCGGTCGCTGCTCACGGCGGACTCGAGCGTCGGGAGCACGGTGAGGAGGACCGCGAGGCTGGCGCACATGCCCACGGCCAGCAGGGCGCCGACGAGCCACCCCTGGAGGCCGGACACGCGGCGGTTGTTCACCCCTTCGCGTCCTCCCCGCCGAACGCGTAGCCGACCCCGCGGACCGTCCGGATCAGGACCGGCGAGGAGTCGTCGAGCTCGACCTTCTGGCGCAGGTGGCGCACGTGGACGTCCACGCTGCGCAGGTCCCCGTAGAACGTCCCCTTCCAGAGGTGGTTCATCAGCTCCTCGCGCGTGAACACGCGGCGCGGCGAGCTCGCCAGCTTGTGGAGGATCTCGAACTCGGAGTACGTGAGCTCCAGCTCCTTGCCCCCGCGCGTGACGGTGCGCGAGACCGCGTCGATCTCCAGGTCGCCGATCCGCAGCGGCGCCGTGCGGTCGGGCTCGAGGCGGGCGCGGCGCAGGTTGGCCCGCACGCGGGAGACCAGCTCGCGGGGCGAGAACGGCTTGGTGACGTAGTCGTCGGCCCCGAGCTCCAGCCCGAGGACCTTGTCGAGCTCCTCGCCGCGCGCCGACAGCATGATGATCGGGATGTTGCGCTCGGCCCGGATGCGCTTGCAGACCTCCAGCCCGTCGAGACCCGGGAGCATCACGTCGAGCACGACGAGGTCGATGGGCTCGCGCTCCACGATGTCGAGGGCGTCGTCGCCCCGGCCGGCGCCCGTCACCGCGAAGCCGGCGTCGCGCAGCGCGTACTCCACGATCGTTCTGATGGACTGCTCGTCCTCGACCACGAGGATGCGGTCGGACACATTGGCCTCCCGGGCGCGGTTCCGGGATGGTAGCGGCGCCCGCGCGGCGGGCGCGGGGCCTTCCCCGAGCCTTAAAGAAGGGCCCCGCGGGGCTAGCGGATCCGCACCTTCAGCGGGCGCGCGGCGCGCGGCTTGACGCGCGGGGTGCCGAGGAAGGTGGCCGACACCGACACGGCCCTGGCCGAGCGCGTCTTCGTGGGCCGCAGCGTCAGCGAGTAGCGGCAGACGCCCTTGCGAGCACGCAGGGTGGCGGTGGCCGAGGCCACGGTCCGCCTGCCGACCGTCGCGCGGACGCGCACCTTGCCCGAGCACTTCACCGCCGGCGTCGCCCGCGGCAGCGTGAGCGCACCCGAGACGATCAGTCGGGTGGCCCTGCCGCGGCGCGGGTGGCGGACGACCTTCATGCCGAGCTTCTTGGCCGTCAGGCGCACGAGACCGGCCGGGCCGCCGTTCGGCGGCGGGGTGACGAGGGTGACCGCCGCGCGGTCGTCCTCAGCGGCGCCGTTGCCGGGAGTGGAGGTCGGGTCGAGCAGCGAGGACGCGCTGACCTCCGCGGCCAGCACGCGGACCCCGGACGCCGACGCAGAGACGGGGACCGTGACCGACGCCGAGGCGCCGGGCGCCAGCAGCCCCACCCGCCAGAGGCCCGTGCCGGGGGTGAAGTCGCCCTGGGTCGGCGAGGCCGCGCCGAGCGCGAGGCCCGCGGGCGCCGGCAGCGAGACGACCACGCCGTCGGTGCTGTCCGGACCGCGGTTGACGATCCCGATCGTGACCGAGACCGAGCCGCCGATCGCCACCTGCGCCGCGGCGGACGCCATCGAGACCGCCAGGTCGGCCACCTGCGGGGCCAGCGAACCGCCGAGCGGGACCGGGCCGGCCAGCGCGACGCTGCGCGCGGGGCTGTCGCCGACGCTCGTCTCGTTGCCGTAGCCCAGGCGCCCGTCGCCGCCGAAGCCCCAGCAGCGGACCGTCGCGTCGTCGAGCATCGCACAGGTGTGCGAGAAGCCGACGGTCACGGCGCGGGCGGTGCGCCCGGCGCCGAGGGGGACCGGGGCGACGCTCGCCGGCGTCTCGCCGGCGTCGTTGCCGATCGAGTCGGTGGCGCCGGTGCCGAGGCGCCCGTTGCCGCCGAAGCCCCAGCAGCGCACCGCGCCGTTGTCGAGGATCGCGCAGGTGTGCGCCTCGCCGGCGGCGATCGCGGTGGCCGTGCGGCCGGAGCCGAGGTTGACGGGCGGCGCGGCGCTCGCGGAGAGGATGTTGGCGATGCCGCCGTAGCCGAGGCGCCCGTCGGCGCCGAAGCCCCAGCACCGGGCGGTGCCGTCGTCGAGGATCGCGCAGGTGTGCCCCTTGCCACCGGACACGGCGCGCACGCCGCGCCCGCCGAAGGCGAGCGGACCCACCGAGCCGGGGGTCTCGTCGTCGCCGACGTCGCCCGTGCCGCCGTACCCCAGCTGGCCGCCGGAGCCGAAGCCCCAGCACAGCAGCCGCGCGTCGTCGCGGATGACGCAGGTGTGGAAGTCGCCGGCCGAGATCGCCACGGCCCGCCGGCCCGCCCCGATGTCCACCGGGCCGGCCGCGGCCGGGGTCTCGTCGTCACCGATCGAGGCCTGGTTGCCGTAGCCCAGGCGCCCGGAGACGCCGTTGCCCCAGCACCGCACCGATCCGTCGTCGAGGATCGCGCACGTGTGCGACGCGCCGGCGGTGATCGCGGTGGCGGTGCGCCCGGGGCCGAGGTCGACCGCCGGCGCGGCCGCTGCCGAGAGGACGTTGTCGGCGTTGCCGTATCCGAGGCGCCCGTTGGCCCCGAAGCCCCAGCAGTGGACCGTGCCGTCGTCGAGGATCGCGCACGTGTGGTAGTCGCCGCTCACGATGGCGCGCGCCCCCCGGCCGCCCGCCAGCGGCACCGGGCCGGCCGCCCCGGGCGACAGGACGTTGTTCTCGTTGCCGTAGCCCAGGCGGCCGGCGAGGCCCTTGCCCCAGCAGCGCACCGATCGGTCCGCGAGGACCGCGCAGGTGTGCTCGTCACCGGCATCGAGATAGCCCGATTGCGCGCGCCGGGCATCGGACGACGCCTGCTCCGGAGTGGCCTTCGGCGCGGCGAGCAACATGACGACGGTCACGACCGCGAAGGCCATGACCAGCCACGCCCGGTGGACAGGGGTACGAGTCATCTAACGGCTTGGTTCGTACCATAAGGGGCGGGCGCCCGTCACTACGCTCCGGGGCGTGGGCGGGCGTCTAGAGTGACGCACCGTGGCCACTCCGCTCGTGATCCGTCCCGCCGAGAGCGGGGACGCCCGCGCGATCGGTGAGATCTACGACGAGGCCGCCGCGAGCGGCATGGCGACCTTCGCCACGGGCCCCCACAGCGAGGAGGAGCGGCGAGCCTGGCTGGCGGCCCGGCCCGAGCGCGCGCCCGTGTGGTGCGGCCTGATCGAGGAGGAGGTCGTGGCGTGGTCCGCCATCGCGCCGTTCTCGCACCGCGCCTGGTACACGGGGGTGGGCGAGTACACCGTCTATGTCGCGCGGCGCTGTCACGGGCGCGGCATCGGCCGGCGGATGCTGGTGGCCCTCGCCGAGGCGGCGCCGGGCTTCGGGTACTGGAAGCTCGTGGGCATGATCCTGCCCGAGAACGCGGCCGGGCTGGCGCTGGCCCACGGTTCGGGATTCGAGACAGTCGGGACGCACCGGGCCCACGCGCGCCGCGAGGGCCAGTGGCGCGACGTCACCATCGTGGAGCGGCACCTCGGGGAGCCGGGGGCGTGAGCGCGACGCGGCCGGCCGTGCTGGTCCGCACGCCGTCCCTGGACTACCGCCGCGCGTGGGACGTCCAGCGCGACCTGGCCGCGGCGCGGGCGGCCGGCGCGGTCCCCGACGTGATCTGGCTGCTCGAGCATCCCCCCACCTTCACCGCCGGGCGCCACGGGCGCCGCGAGGACCTGTTCCTCGCCGACGCCACCCTCGCCGCCATGGGCGCATGCTTCGTCGCCGTGGACCGCGGCGGCCAGATGACCTGGCACGGACCCGGCCAGACGACCGGCTACGTGATCGCCGACCTGCGCGCCGAGCGCAGGGTCCGGGCGTTCGTCGAGGCGCTGGTCGGGGCGATGGCCGACGCGGCCACGGGCGCCGGCGTGCACGCCGCGCCGGGCGACGACGCGATGGGCCTCTACGCCGCGGGGCGCAAGCTCGGCAGCGTCGGTATCCGCGTGAGCGGCGGCGTGACGACCCACGGCCTGGCGCTCAACCGCGACCCCGACCTCGAGTGGTTCCGCGTGATGACGGCCTGCGGCGCCCCGGACGTCGCCGCCACGTCCATCGCCGCCGAGGGCGGGCAGCCGGACCGCAGGCGCGTCGAGGACGCCCTGGCCGGCGCGCTCGCGGAGCGCCTCGGCCTCGCGCCGGAGCCCGTCGCGCTCGAGGACCTGCCCGGGGTGCGCGCCGCCGTCCGGCACGGCTAGAGGACCCGCGAGCGCACGCGCCTCGTGCGCCCGGTCCGCGGCGTGCCGAGCGCCTTGGCGGGCCGGCCCTGCTCCACGCTGAGGCCCTCGTCCCGTCTCATCCGACCTCCTCGTCGCATTGCGGGCAGACCCTATTCCCTTACGGAGGGAGGGGGTCGGTGCACGTGGCCGGAAGACCTCAGTGGATCAACGACTCCCAGGCCACCAGCGCGGCCGCCACCAGGGCGTCGTCCGCCGGGTCGGCGCCGGCCTCCGCCACGGCCGCCGCGAGCAGGTCGGCGCCGACCTCGAACGGGTCCGCGTCCGGGAGGGCGACGCGCAGCGCGTGCGCGAGCGCCTCGGGGTCCGATCCCGCGGGCGCGCTCAGAGCAGGTTCACCGCGGCGGCGCCGGCCAGGATGAGGATCATCCCGCCGTAGCCGATGTAGCCGCTGAAGAGCAGCAGCACGCCGAGGGCCACGAGCAGGAACGCGAGGATGCCCCAGGCGACCTTGGTGAGCCCGCTCGCGCCGAGCTCCCACCCGCTCTCGGGGGGGCGCGCCGACCGTCGCGGCTTCTCCGGGGGCTCCGGCACGGGCCGGACGTTACCGGGCGGGCCGGCGGGCCGCGCCGTGGCGCCGGGACTAGGCTCGGTCCTCCCGCGAGCGACGAAGGAGACGGCATGGCGGTCGAGGTCGGCCAGGAGGCCCCCGATTTCACCCTCAAGAACCCGGACAACGAGGACGTCACCCTGTCCTCCTTCCGGGGACGGAAGAACGTGGTGCTCGTCTTCTTCCCGCTGGCGTTCAGCGGCAACTGCACCAAGCAGCTCACCGAGGTCCAGGACAGCTCCGCCCGCTACCCGAGGGCGACGCCCAGGTGCTCGGCATCTCGGTCGACTCGCGCTACGTCCAGGGGAGGTTCGCCCAGGAGCTGGGGCTCACCGACGCCGTCCTGCTCGCCGACTTCGAACCGAAGGGCGCGGTGAGCAAGCGCCTACGGCGTCTACCGCGACCAGAACGGCTTCTCCGGACGGGCGAGCTTCGTCATCGACAAGCAGGGCATCGTCCGCGGTCGCAGCCTCACCGAGAACCCGGGCCTGAGCTCCCGGACGAGGAGGAGTACTTCGCCGCCCTGGCGATCTGCCCGGCCTAAGGCGGGATCAGCGCCTGCGAGAGGCTGATCCTCCGAGTCGCCGGCGGTCAGCGGCTCCGGGCCAGCTGGCCGCAGGCGGCGGCGACGTCCGCGCCGCGCGAGCGGCGCACCGAGGCCTCGAGGCCGTTGTCGGCCAGGGCCCGCATGAACACCTCGCGCCGGCCCTGCGAGCTGCCGGTGTAGTCCCCGCCGGTCGCGTTGTACTCGATCAGGTTCACGTGGAAGCGCCCGTCGCGCAGCAGGCGCGCCAGGCGCCGCGCGTCGGCCGTCGAGTCGTTGACGCCCTCCAGCAGCAGGTACTCGATGAAGACCCGCCGCCCCGTCGTGTCGCAGTAGCGCGTGCAGGCCGCCAGCAGGCTCGCGATCGGGTAGCGCGCGTTGATCGGCATCAGCGGCGAGCGCGTCGCATCGTCGGCCGCGTGCAGCGAGATCGCCAGGCGCACCGGCAGCGGGTGGTCGGCCAGGGTCGCGATGCCGGGGACCCAGCCCACCGTCGAGATCGCGATGCGCCGCGCAGAGATGCCGAGCCCCGCCGGGTCGTTGATCGTCCCGCAGGCGTCGAGCACCACCTCGAGGTTCTGCATCGGCTCGCCCATGCCCATGAAGACCACGTTGGTCAGCCGCGCGCCCTGCGCCTCCGCCTCGCGGCCCGCCAGGACGACCTGGTCCACGATCTCGGCCGCCGTCAGGTTGCGCCCGGCGCCCATCGCGCCCGTGGCGCAGAACGTGCACCCCAGCGCGCAGCCGACCTGGCTCGACACGCACACCGTCCGCCGCCCCTCGGCGTGTGCGATGAGGACGGCCTCCACCACCGCGCCGTCCACGGCGCGCAGGCCCCACTTGACCGTCCCGTCGCGCGATTCCACCCGCGCGTCGGGCGTGAGGGCCCAGAACGGCAGGGTCTCCTCGAGCCGCGCCCGCAACGCGGCAGGCAGCGTCGAGACCTCCGCCCAGCCGTCGGCGCCCGCGCGCTGGGCCTCGAGGGCCTGGCGGGCGCGGTACGCGGGCTGGCCCCATTCGGCCAGCAGGGAGGTGAGGGCGGCGCGGTCCATCCGGTGGAGGGTAGCGGCTCCACGAGGGCGCGCCGCGACGGCCCCTCCCCGCAACTCGTTGCGTGTGCAAGCACATGGGGATATATTTGAATGCGCAAACATATGACGGAGGGGACGCGGCAATGCGGCTGGACGGCATCCACCACATCAGCGCCATCACCGGGGACGCCCCCGGCAACCTCGACTTCTACACGCGGGTCCTGGGTCTGCGGCTGGTCGCGAAGACGGTCAACCAGGACGATCCCGGCGTCTATCACCTCTTCTACGCCGACGAGCAGGGCTCGCCGGGCGCCGAGCTGACGTTCTTCGAGTACCCCGGCGCGCCCCGCGGGAGGGCCGGGCGCGGGATGGTCCACCGCATCGTCTCGCGGGTTGGCTCGCCGGAGGCGATCGCCTTCTGGGAGGACCGCCTGGCCGCCGAGGGCGTGGCGACCGAGCGCGAGGGCGACGCCCTGCGCTTCGCGGACCCGGAGGGCCTCGGGCACGAACTGGTGGTCGACGCGCGCGACGAGCCGCTGCGGGCCCGGCACCCCGAGGTGCCGGCCGAGCACGCGATCGGCGGCTTCGTGGCCGTGCGCGCCTACGGCTCGGCCGAGCGCAGCGGCCCGCTGCTCGAGGGGGTGCTGAACGCGGAGGCGGCGGGCGGCGGCGTCTGGGAGCTGCGCGGCGAGCGGCGGGGGGGCACGATCTCCTTCGATCCCCCGCCCGCCGAGCGGGCGCTGCAGGGCGCCGGCACGGTCCACCACGTGGCCTGGGGCACCAGCGTGGGCGAGCACCCGCTCTGGGACCACCGCCTGCAGCAGGCCGGGGTCCGCGCGACGCGGGTGATCGACCGGTACTACTTCCACTCGATCTACTTCCGGGAGCCGAGCGGGGTGCTGTACGAGATCGCCGACGACGGGCCGGGCTTCACGCGCGACATGCCGGTGGACGAGCTGGGCTCCCGCGTGATCCTGCCGAGCTGGCTGGAGCCGCGCCGGGCCGAGGTGGAGGCGCGGCTGACGCCGCTGCCGGACCCGCGCGCGGGCTGGACGGCGCCGGCGGGCCGTCCGTGACGAACCCCCACGAGGGCGCGGCGATCCTCGCCGGGTGGCCGCACGAGTACGCTCCCGGCGACCCGGACCTCCCGGCGCTCCTGATGCTCCACGGCACGGGGGGTGACGAGCGCGAGATGATGGCGCTCGGCCGCAGCCTGGCCCCGCGCGCGGCGCTGCTGGCGCCGCGGGGGCGGGTGCGGGAAGGGTCGATGGCGCGCTTCTTCAGCCGCGCGCCCGACGCGCCCTTCCGCTTCCCCGACATCGAGGAGCGGATCGACGAGCTGGCCGCCCTCGTGCGGGCGGCGCTCGTGGAGTACGAGCTCGGCGGGCGGCCGATCTACGCCGTGGGCTACTCGAACGGCGCCAACGCGGCGAGCGCCCTGCTGCTGCGCCACCCCGGCCTGCTGGACGGCGCGGTGGTGCTGCGCGGCCTGCTGCCGCTTCCCGCGCCCGAGGGCCTCGACATGCGCGACGTGCGGGTGCTGGCGGCGGCGGGCGCGGGCGACGCCATGATCCCGGAGGGGATGGCGCGCGAGCTGATCGCGACCCTGCGCGGCCGGGGGGCCGACGTCACCGAGCACTGGTCCGCGCGCGGCCACGGCCTGGGCCAGGACGACCTGGACGCCGCTGCGGCCTGGCTGGCGACGCCCCGCTAAACGAGCAGCGCGGCGGCGAGCCGCCGCAGCTCGGACGGGACGTCCCCGCCGGGCTGCACAGCCAGCTCGGTCACGCCGTCGGCCGCGAGCGCCTCGGCCCGGGCGCGCAGCTCGTCGGCGGTGCCGGTGAACGAGAGGGCGGCGACCGTCTCGGGGGTGACGATCGCGTCGTCCTCCGGGAGGGTCAGCTCCACGAGGTGCCCGCGGTGCAGCACCTGGTGGCGCCGCTCGGCCGGGTAGGCCGCCGAGACCGCGGCGATGTACTCCTCGGCGCGGGCGCGCAGCGCCGGGTCGAGGCCCTCCAGGCGCCAGGGCTGCTCGGCGAAGGCGTGGAAGGCGACGGCCACCACCGGGCCGACGGCGGCGCGCAGGCGGGGGCCGTCGAGCGCCTCGCCCGGATCGGCCACGGCCCCGACCGCGTGGACGACCAGCGGGATGTCCGGGCCGATCGACCGCCGCAGCGAGGCCAGGCCGCCCGGGTAGAGGATGCCGGTCATCGCGCCGTCGCCCGCCGCGCGGGCCAGCGCCTGGGCGCGCGGGCCGCGGCAGGAGACGTAGATCGGCACCTCCCCGGCGCCCTCGGCGCCCGGCACGGGCATGTCGCGCACGGGCCGACCGCCCTCGACGTGCGCGCGCTCCTCGCCGGCCAGCAGGCCGCGGATGTCGTCGATCTCCCGGGCCAGCCGGGCCAGGCGCACCGGGCCGAGGCCGAGGGTGAAGCGCCCGGTGAACCCGGCGCCCGCCGCCAGCGTCACCCGGCCGGGGGCGAGCGAGGAGAGCGTCCGCAGCGCGGCCACGGTCGCGACCGGCGCGCGCAGGCCCGGCACCAGCACGCCCACGCCGAGGCCGATGCGGCTCGTGCGGTCGGCGGCGCGCGCCAGCGCGAGGAACGGGTCGTGGTAGAGGAGCGGCGAGTCGTAGCACCAGGCCGAGGCGAAGCCGAGCTCCTCGGCGAGCGCGACGTGGTGCGGCGTGTCGCGCACCGGGGCCAGGAAGACGCCGACGCGCAGGCTCACCGGGCCACCGGGGAGTCGAGGGGGACGGGCGGCGCGACGGGCGGCGGCGCCGACTCGCGGCCGGTGAGGCGCGGCATCCGCGACGCCGTCAGCGCGGCCAGCAGCAGGAACCCGACGGCGAGGAGCACGGCCCAGCGGAAGCCCTCGGCCACCAGGTCGCGCCCGGCCGGCGCCAGGCGGCCGCGGGCCCGGTCGAGCCCCGCGGCGAGGTGCGCGTGCAGGATCGCGCCGAGCAGCGCCCCGCCGAGCGCGCCGCCGATGTACCGGCTGATGTTCGGCAGGGCCGACGCCACGCCCAGGCGGACGGCGGGCACGTCGTGGATCGCAGTGAGCGTGATCGGCGAGGTCGCGATGGCGAGGCCGACCCCGAAGCCGATGATGCCGGGGAGGAGCAGCGTGTAGTCCTGGGCCGTGGCGGCGGCCGACATCCAGGCGGCGCCCGCGGCGGACACCAGGAAGCCGGCCGTCGCCAGCCGGTCGGACCCGGCCCGGCCGATGGAGCGCCCGGCGAGCGGCGCGACGAGCATGAACGAGGCGGCGATCGGCGTGATGGCGAGCGCCAGCTGCACCGGCCCGAACCCGAGCACGGCCGTGAGGTAGAACGGCAGCAGGATCAGCACCCCGAACAGGGCCGCCGACGACGCCATCGCGGCCAGGTTGGCCGTGGCCAGAGACCGGCGGCGCAGCAGGCGGAGGTCGATCATCGGGCTGGCGGCCCGCGCCTCGTGCCGCACGAAGAGCGCCAGCGACGCGACGCCGAGGGCCGCGGCGCCGAGGGTGCGCCCGGACGCCCACCCCCACGCCTCCCCGCGCGAGAGCGCGACCAGCAGCGCGAACAGCCCGGTGGCGGCCAGGGCGGCGCCGGGCAGGTCGAAGTCGCGGTCGGCGCCGCGCGGGCGCATCTCCGGCAGCACCAGGGCGGCGCCCGCCAGCACGAACACGCCGAAGACCGGGCTGAACCAGAAGACGCTGCGCCAGCCGAGCGTCCCCACCAGGACGCCGGCGATGTTGAGCGCGAGCACCGGCGCCAGGCCGAGCACGCCGCCCATCACGCCGAGGGCGACGCCGCGCTCGCGCGGGCCGAAGAGCTCGGCGGCGTAGGCGTAGGCGGTCGGCGCCATCGCGCACGCCCCCACCGCCTGGAGGATGCGGAAGGCCACCAGCGACGGCGCGCTCCAGCTCACGGCGCAGAGCACCGACCCGAGGCAGAGCACCAGCACCCCGGCCACGAACACGCGGCGTCGGCCGTAGAGGTCGCCGGCCCGGCCGGCCAGCGCCAGCAGGGTGGCCTGGGTCACGAGGAAGCCCGTGACGACCCAGGAGATCGACGGCACGTCCACGCCGAGGTCGGCCGCCATCGTCGGCAGGGCGATGTTGACGATGCTGACGTTGACGACCGAGAGCATCATCCCGCTCGCCACGACCATCAGCGCCATCCAGCGCCAGCGCGGGTGCGCGAGCAGGCGCGCGCGGGTCGCGGTGACGCGTGCGGCGGCGCGGTCCCCCATCCGCACGAGCATAGTCGCGGGCGAGTACCCTGACCCCGTGGCGGACACCGGCGAGAAGCTCTGGGGCTACGCGAGCCTCGCCCGGCTCTTCTCGTGGACGCTGATCGTGGTGGCGGGGCTGATGCTGCTGCTGTCGATCGCGCTGCAGGCGGGCACGGACGAGGGCCTCACGGGGCGCTGGTGCGCGGCCGCCTTCGGCATCACCGGCCTCACCGGGGTCCTCTGCTACCCGCTCTTCCGCGTCTGGCTGCGCAAGGCCGCGCTGCCGTCGGTGCGCCTGCCCCAGGCCGTCCGCGCCAGCGGGCCCCGGCGCCTGGAGGCCACCCCGCGCGACTGGCGCCGCTGGGCGCTCTTCTCGGGCGTGGTGCTGACGATCGGCAGCGCGGCGATGCTGACGTTCCTGATCGGCGTGCTCGGGCGCGGCGGCACCGCCGAGGGCGTCGTCGTCGGGATGCTGGCCGCCTGGGGCGCCGCGACGCTCGAGGACGCGCGCCGCATCGGCGCGGTCGAGCGCACCGAGGGGCGCCGCTACTACGCCTCGTGCCGGCGGCCGACCGGCGTCGGCAACAAGCTCGTCTGGCTGCCGCGCCGCACGCCCTCGGAGCCGCCGATCGACCGCCGGCGGCGGCTGCGCGGGACGGGGCCGCCGAGGTCAGTTCCCGCTCGTCTCCCGGGGGATCTCGGGGAAGAGGCGCTCGGGCCGGTCGGCGAACAGCTCGGTGTGCCCGCAGACGGTGCAGGTCTCGGCGCGGAGAGAGCTCACGCGCCCGGAGGCCATCATGGACCGGCGGCGCTTGAGCGAGACGATGCCCGACAGCACCGTCCCCTCGACGGCGCCACCGCACAGGCGGCAGGTGGTGGACACGGTGCTAGGATACCCCCATGGGTATATCGGACGATCCGAGGAGGCGACGCCCGTGAACGACGTCCACGACATCATCATCATCGGCGGAGGCCCGGCGGGCTACACCGCCGCAATCTACGCCGCGCGGGCCAACCTGTCGCCCTACGTGGCCGAGGGGTTCGGTGCCGGCGGTCAGCTGATGCTGACGACGGACGTCGAGAACTTCCCCGGCTTCCCGGAGGGCGTCCAGGGTCCCGAGCTGATGCAGCACATGCGGGCCCAGGCCGAGCGCTTCGGCGCCGTCCTCGAGCAGGCCGACGTCTCGAAGGTCGACCTCACCCGGCGCCCGTTCCGGGTGTGGGTGGACGACGAGGAGCACCTGGCCAACAGCGTGATCATCTCCACCGGCGCGTCGGCCCGCTGGCTCGGCATCCCGAGCGAGAGCCGCCTGCGCGGCTTCGGCGTCTCGACCTGCGCGACCTGCGACGGCTTCTTCTTCCGCGACAAGCCGATGGTGGTGGTCGGCGGGGGCGACTCCGCGATGGAGGAGGCCCTCTTCCTGGCCCGCATGGCCTCGTCGGTGACGATCGTGCACCGGCGCGAGGAGTTCCGCGCGTCGAGCATCATGGTCAAGCGGGTGCTCGAGAACGAGAAGATCCACGTCCGCTGGAACGCCGTGGTCGAGGAGGTCGTGGGCGAGCAGAAGGTCGAGGCGGTGCGCGTGCGCGACACCCAGACCGGCGAGCTCGAGGACATCCCGGCGGCCGCGATGTTCGTGGCCATCGGCCACGACCCCAACACGTCGCTCTTCGCCGGCCAGATCGCGCTCGACGGGTCGGGCTACATCGAGACCGACGGCACGCGCACCAGCGTCGAGGGCGTCTTCGCCTGCGGCGACGTCCAGGACACGATCTACAAGCAGGCGATCACCGCGGCGGCGAGCGGCTGCATGGCCGCCATGGACGCGGAGAGGTGGCTCGAGGCGG
Source organism: uncultured Thermoleophilia bacterium (assembly GCA_963770865.1). Lineage (GTDB taxonomy): Bacteria > Actinomycetota > Thermoleophilia > Miltoncostaeales > Miltoncostaeaceae > Miltoncostaea. The sequence continues at coordinate 98,711 of CAVYRD010000012.1, read as the reverse complement.
GGATCTCCTCGCACGAGGACAGCGGCGCGGCGGCAAGCCTCGCCCGGGCAACGGAGGGCTAGAGATGGCCGAGGACGACGTGATCGAGATCACGGTGGACAACTTCCAGGGCACCGTCCTGGAGAACGAGAAGCCGGTGCTGGTGGACTTCTGGGCCGAGTGGTGCGGTCCGTGCCGGATGATCGGCCCGGTCGTGGAGCAGATCGCCAAGGAGCGAGGCGAGACCCTCGTGGTCGGCAAGCTCAACGTCGACGAGCACGCCGCGATCGCCCAGCGCTACAACGTCCAGGGCATCCCGTTCCTCGGCCTCTTCGAGCACGGCCAGCTCGCGCGTCACGCCGTGGGCGCGATGCCGAAGGCCCAGCTCGAGCAGGCCCTCGGGCTGGAGTAGCCGGCATGCCGAGCTACGACCTGGCCTGCGAGTCCTGCGACCACCCCTTCGAGGCGTTCCGTCAGGGCTTCCTGCGCGACGAGGACCGCGTCTGTCCCGAGTGCGGGGCGCCCGGCGCCCGGCAGCTGTTCACCGGCTTCGTGACCGCCCGGCCCGCCAGAGGGCGAGGGCGCCGCGCCGACGGTCGTCGGGTTCGGCGGCGGGGGCGGGGGCTGCTGCGGCGGCTCCTGCGGCTGCGGGCACTAGGAGCGACGGTGTCGACCACCGCTCGCCCGGAGTCCACTCAGCTGGTGGTGCGGCTCCGCCGCGCCGAGGGCCAGCTGCGCGGCGTCCAGCGCATGCTGGAGGAGGGCGCCGACTGCCAGAAGGTGCTCACCCAGCTCGCGGCCGTGAAGGCCGCCGTCGATCAGGTCGGACTGCACCTGATCTCGAGCGGCTGCGCACGTGCGTGGCCGACGGAGAAGCGTGACTGCGCGGAGCAGTTCGAGGACGCCGTCGCCACGTTCCTGAGGTTCGCCACCCTGGCGAAGTAGGGCGGCGAATCCCGATCGACGGCCCGGGGTGCGCCTCTCCTGAGGGGAGGACCGCAGCGTCCGTGCTGCTCGCAGCCCGGGCCGATCGGGAATTGCGTCTCTGACTCATGACTAGAGGGCGGCCACGCGCGCGGCGGCGCCGCGGCGGGGGCGGGCGGCGGCGCGGTCGAGGGCGCTCTTGCGCAGGGCCTGGCAGACGGCCAGGGCGACCTTGTAGCCGGCGTCGGACTCGGCGCCGGTGAGCAGCATGGTGCCGGCCGGCCGCGAGGCGAGGCTGGTGACCAGGCGCCGGGGGCGCTCGGAGATGATCATCATCGGGCGCTCGTCGGTCTGGAGGCCCTCGGCCAGCTCGCGCCAGTCGGCGTCCTCGCCGCGCAGGTCGAGCATCACGATGTCGCCCGAGGTGGGCGGGGTGCGGTGCGGGCGCGCCTCGGCGGCCATGACCACGTAGCCCAGGCGGGTGAGGGTCTCCTCGAGGGCGGAGCGGCCGGCCCCCTCGGGGCCGAGAACCAGGATCTGCATCGGCTGCATCTGTCGTTTCCCATCTCGCGAAAGGTGAGCGCGCGGACCGGGTGGCCCGAGCGCGGGGCGCGATGTCCGGAAGAGATGGGTGCGCCGGGATATGAGGGCGCACGTCTTCCGGGAGGGAAACGGCTCAGCCGGGCCTGGGCACCGCCAGGGAGTGGCCGTCGGAGGCGCCCACGAGGCGGCCGAGCGCCAGGCGCTCGTAGCCGCGCGGGGCGCCGGCCAGCCCGATCCCGAGGATCAGGCCGACGACGATGAACAGCACCAGCGTCGAGGCCGGGGCGCCGCCGCCGCCGGGCAGCACGTAGCCGGCCAGCACGGCCAGCAGGCTGGAGCCCGCGGGAGCCGGGCCGATCGGCGCGACCATCTGGGGAGGCGGCAGGTTGGCCGCGAAGTCGGAGGGGTCCGTCGAGGCGGCCGTCGTGGGCCGTGGGCGGACCGGAGATGGCCGTGCGGAAGGCGTCACCGGGCGACGGGCGGACCGCGTCGGTCGCGGGCGTCGCCGCGTGGATTGCGGCGAGGACCGGCGCCTGCGGCGGGCCGATCGAGACGGCCGGGGGCGCGTTCGGGATGCCGAGCGCCGACGCGACGCCGGGGGTCGGAGGGATCGGCGGCGGCGCGTCCGCCGGCGCGGCCACGTGGGTCACGGCGGCCTCGACCACCGCGGCCGAGCTGGCCGGGGTGGGCAGCGACGGCGCCGGGGGCGGGGTCACGATCCCACCCGGCGGAGGGACCACCGGGGACGAGCTCGATCGGCGCCGGGGGCTCGATCGGCGTCAGCACCACCGGCGGGACCTCGACGACCGGAGCCGGCGGCAGGACGATCGGCGAGCGTGCGTCGGCGGCGGGCGGCGGCCTGGCGGCGACCGGCGGCGTGGTGGTCCGCGGGCAGCGGGTCGGCAGGCGGGGCCGGAGTCGGGTCCGCGGCGGGCGGCGCCGTGGCGACCGGGTCCGCGGGGGCCGGCGGCGGGACCGGGTCAGTCGCCGGCGCCGGGGCCGTCGGTCCGGTGGTGCCGGCCGCGGTGTCGGTCGTCGCCGCGGGATCCGTGGTGCCGGCCGTCGGTGTCCGTGGCGGCGGCGCCCGAGGCGCCGTCGGTCGTCGCGGCCGGCTGCTGCGCGGCGGCCGGGTCGGCCGTCGCCGTGGCGTCGTCGGCGAGGGCCATCGCCGGGAGCGCGAGAGCGAGCAGGAGCGCGAGGACGAGGGTCCGCAGCCAGGCGGAGCCGAGCATCGTCAGGGGCCGCGCCGTTCTCATCCCGCAGTCACCAAGGTCATCCCGGTGTGTGGTGGGTCGCCAGGACGCGGCAACCATACACCGAAAGGCATTGCGGAAGCGACGATTTCGTCGGTGCGAAACGCATTTCCTTCAGGCGGTTGTCCAGCGGGCCAGATCGGTGAGGCTCGGGACGGCCGGACACTGGCCCCCGGTATGGACGCCGCGCCGGTCGATCAGCACCGCGCGCACCCCGGCGCGCGCGCGCCGACGCAGTCCTTCTCCGGCAGATCGCCGCAGTGGAGGGCGTTCGCGGGCGCCACCCCGAGGGCCCCGAGCGCGTGGGCGAAGATCGCCGGGTCGGGCTTGGCCGCGCCGACGACGGCGCTGGCGGACACGACGTCGAAGCGGTCGGCGACGCCGAGCCCCGTCAGCACGCCCTCCAGGCTGCAATCCCAATTGCTCACGACGGCCAGGCGCACCCCCGCGGCGCGGAGCGCGTCGAGGGCGGGAAGGACGTCGGGGAAGAGGGCGAAGCGCAGGCTGTCGACGAGGATCGGCGCGAGGCGGTCGGGCGGCGGCGCGTCGCCGAGAGCCCTCGGCCAGCACCGCCGCGCACTCGCGCCGCAGCTGCCGCAGGGACGCCGGGTCGCGGCCGCGGTCGTGGTGGGCGCGGTAGAAGGCGATCTCGGCGCGGAGCGCGGCGCGCACCCGCTCGGGCGGGTGCGGGTGCCCGGCGTCCGCCAGCAGGGCGCGCAGGCGCGGCACCGGATCGGGCAGGTCGAGCAGGGTTCCATAGGCGTCGAGGAGAACTGCCTCGACGGGGGACCGGGCGGCGGCGGGGTTCTCCACAGGCCGGTCTATAATCGCGCGCCGTGCGGCGGAGGGGGGATGTGATGCGCGGAACGCGCGCGCGGGTCGTCCTCGCCGCCGGGATCGTCGTGATCCTCATCGGACTGTGGGTCCCGGTGCTCGTGGCACGTCACTACGCGGATGGGCCCGGTGGGGCGGAGGTCGGTATTGCGAGGGTCGATCGCGGCTGGAAGTTCGTCTACCACGCCATCCGGCTGTCCCGGGGCGCGCGCCTCGGCACGTCCGACGTGGCGCTGGACCGCGCCCGTGACGTCTGGGCCGGGAGCCCCCTGGCCGACAGCGTCGAGCTCGTCTACCAGGACGGCGCCTTCGCCGTGCCCGTGCCGCCCGGCGGGACGAGCCCCGCGCCGGACGACCGCGTCGCCGCGCCGCTCTCGCGCCTGGGCTGGGTCGTGCGCGGCCGGGTCCGCAACGGGCCGCAGCAGATGATCGGCCTCCTCGACTACCACTCGGGCCGCGTGGCCTGGAACATCCGGCCCCTGCCGGCGACGGCCCCGTGAGCGACCTGCGCCGCCGCCGCCGCGGCCGCCAGCGCCGGGCCAGCCGGCGCCGCACCAACCTGCTGCTGATCATCGGCGGGATGTTCGCGGCGATGCTCGGCGGCGTGGTGCTGGTGTCCGCGTACGCGGTCCACACCGTGGCGCAGGACCTGAACCTGGAGGACGGCGGCCTGCCGGAGATCCGCCTCGGGCAGAACACCCGCATCTACGACAAGGACAACAAGCCTCCTCGGGATCATCGCCGGCGAGACCAACCGCACCGTGGTCGCGCAGCAAGCAGATCCCGCAGGTCCTGAAGGACGCGACGGTCGCGATCGAGGACAAGCGCTTCTACGAGCACCACGGCGTGGACTACTACCGCCTGCTCGGCGCCGCGGTGAAGGACCTCGAGAGCGGCTCGGCCAGCCAGGGCGGCAGCACGATCACGATGCAGCTCGCCAAGAACCTCTACGACCCGTCGGCCGGGCGGACGCTCTCGAAGAAGATCCAGGAGGCGTACCTCGCCTACCAGTACGAGAAGAAGTACACCAAGGACGAGATCCTCACGAAGTACCTGAACGGCGTCTTCTACGGCCAGAACGCCATCGGCGTCGAGGCCGCCTCGCTGACGTACTTCGACAAGCACGTCTGGGAGATCAACCTCCCCCAGGCCGCGCTGCTGGCGGGCCTGCCCCAGGCGCCCACGAGCTACAACCCGTTCTCCAACCCGGACTCGGCGCGCGCGCGGCGCAACCTGGTGCTCGACCAGATGGCCGACCAGGGCTACATCTCCCGCGAGCTCGCGGACAAGGCGATGAAGTCGGGCATATCGCTCAAGCGCGGCACGGCCTACAAGCGCAAGCGCGAGGAGTACTTCTTCGAGTACGTGCGCCAGCAGCTGATCGACCGCTACGGCGAGAAGAAGGTGCAGCAGGGCGGCTTCAAGGTCTACACGACCATCGACCCGGCCCTGCAGGCGGCCGCCCGGCGCTCCATCAAGGGCACCTCTACGCCGACACCGACCCGGCCGCGGCCGTGGTGATGGTCGACTCCCACAAGGGCTACATCCGCGCGATGGCCTCGAGCCAGAGCTTCAGCACGGACAGCCAGTTCAACCTGGCGACGCAGGCCCTGCGCCAGCCCGGATCGACGTTCAAGACCTTCGTGCTGACCCAGGCGATCCGCCACGGGATCAACCCGTACACCACGCTCTACGGCAGCAAGCCGCTCGAACTTCACGACCCCCACTACGGCCTGATCGACGTCCAGACCTACTCGCACACGTACCGCGGCGCGATCCCGATCGCCTCGGCGCTCCTCAGCTCCGACAACTCGGTCTTCCAGCAGCTGACGCTCGACGTCGGCCCCGAGAACGTCATCGAGACGGCGTACGACATGGGGATCCCGAAGGAGCGCAACCTGCCGGACGTGGCGTCGATCGGCCTCGGCTCCGGCGAGGTGACGCCGCTCGACATGGCCGACGCCTACGCGCCGCTGTCGAACGGCGGCTACCGCGTCGCCCCGCTCGCGATCTCGAAGATCGTCAAGCCGAACGGCGACGTGGACAACTTCGCCCCCGAGCGCGACCGCGCCTTCTCCGACGGCGTGGCCTACGAGGTCGCGCGCATCCTGCAGAACAACATCCACGGGCGGCACGGGCGTCGCGGCCAACATCGGCGTGCCGGCCGGCGGCAAGACCGGCACGACCAGCGACTATCGTGGACGCCTGGTTCGTCGGCTACACGCCGAAGTACTCGACCGCCGTGTGGGTCGGGCTACCCCAACTCCGACGGCGTGAAGCGCTACGATGACCAGCGTCCACGGCATCGCCGTGGCCGGCGGCACCTTCCCCGCCGCAGATCTGGCACGACTTCATGAGCGTGGTCGTGGGCCGCGACGGCGGCTCGCCGTCGTTCCCGCTGCCGAGCGATCCGGTCAGCTGGTCGCCCGTTCTCGAGCGACTTCACCAGGCCGCCGGCGAGGCCAACTCGACCTCCTCGGCCGCCTCGACGAAGTCGACGCCACGTGGACCAAGTCGACCACGAACACCACGCCGGCCCAGGCGCCGCCGCCCTCGACCGCCCAGGCGCCGCCGCCCACCCCGCCGCCGACGACCGTGGCGCCGCCGCCGACGTCCACGCCGGCCCCGACCCCGCCGCCGCCGACCCCGACGGCGCCCGCGACGCCTCCCCCGGCCCCGCCGACCACGCCCACGCCGCCGCCCCCGACCACCCCGTAGCCGCGTATCGCCATGCGCGCGGGAGGGGTCTAGGATCGACCGGCGTGGTGGTGGGGTATCCCGCGGGGTGATGACGGTCGATCGCGAGAGGCTGAGGGCACGAGTCGTCCGGGCCGCGCGCGCCGGAGGCTCCCCCCTGGGCGCGGGCGCCGTGGCCGGCCTGCTGGCACTCGCCCTGATGCTGTTCGGACCGCCCGGCGGCGACCAGGCGGCGCACCTCTACCTGACCCAGGCCTGGCGCGACCACGGCTGGCAGCTCTGGGACAACTTCTGGTACTCGGGCCGCTACGCGCAGGTGAACTACAGCCTGCTCTTCTATCCGCTGGCCGCGCTGCTTCACCCCGTGACCGTCGTGAGCATGTCGTGCGCCGGCGCCGGCGCCGGGTTCGCGGCCCTGCTGCGCCGCCGCTGGCCGGCCCTGGCGACCGGGCCCGCGCTGGCCTTCGCCGCGCTGGTGCCGCTGGCCGTCGTCGCCGGCACCTACCCGTTCCTGCTCGGGCTGGCCTTCGCGATGGCCGCGCTGGTGGCGCTGGACGCCGGGCGCCGCACCCTCACCTTCGCCGCCATCCTCCTGACCGCACTGGCGCACCCGCTCGCGCTGGCCTTCCTGCTCGTCGTGCTGGCGGCCGTCGCCCTCACCACGCCGGGCTGGTGGCGCTCGCCGGCCAACGTGGCCCTGGCGATCGGCGCGGCGGCCGTCGGCGGCGCGCAGGGCATCCTCCTGCGCGGGTTCTCGAGCGGCGGCGCCCAGTACCCGTTCGACCCCAAGGACGCCCTGGCGATCGCGGCCTTCTGCATGGCCGGGCTGCTGCTGACCCGCGGCCTTCCCGAGCAGCGCCACCTGCGCGCGGTCTTCGTGGGCTACGGGATGCTCGGCGCGCTGGCGTTCGCGCTGTCCTCGCCGGTCGGCGGCAACGCCGTGCGGCTGATGCTGCTGATGGGCGTTCCGCTGCTGCTGCTGCCGATGTCGGCCCGCGGCTTCCGGCCGCGCGGCATCGTGCTGGCCTGCCTGGCGGTGGCCTTCATGTGGCAGGCCCTGCCCGCCGTGGCAGGCTGGCGGACGGCCACCGAGTCGCGCGCCCAGGACGAGACCTTCTGGTACCCGGTCATCTCCTGGCTGGCCGCGCACCCGGAGAAGGACTACCGCGTGCAGGTGGTCGCCACGGCCGACAACTGGGAGGCGTACTACCTCGCGCGCCGCGGCGTGCCGCTGGCGCGCGGCTGGTTCCGCCAGGACGACTTCCCGGCGAACGCGGTGCTCTACGGCACGCTGACCGCGCGCTCGTACGACCGCTGGCTGCGGCGCACCGGCGTGCACTACGTGTTCCTGCCCGACGACCCGCTCGACTACAGCGCGACCAACGAGGCCAAGCTGCTGCGCTCGGGCGAGTCGGGGCTCGAGGAGGTGGCGAGCATCGGCGGCTGGACCGTCTTCGCCCTTCCCGACCCCACCCCGATCGCGACGCCGGCCGACGGCATCTCGGTGCTGTCGCTGACCTCCAACGCGGTGACGCTGCGGGTGGACCGCCCGGGCACCTACCGGCTGCGCCTGCGCTACACGCCCTACTGGAGCGTCGCGGAGGGCACGGCGTGCGCCGAGCCGCGCGAGCCCTGGGGCACCGACCTGCGGGTGAGCGACCCGGGGATCGTGCGGCTGACCTTCGACGTGCGGCTCGGCACCTTCGTGGGCGCCGTGCTCGGCAGCTCGGGCGGCTGCGGCTCGCCGGTGTACGGACCGCCCGCGCCGGGGGCCGTCCCCGTCACCCAGTAGGGCGGCTCAGGGGGGCCCGACGCGGGGCGCCCACTGAGGACCGCCGATGGACCAGTCCAGGGCCGACTGGAAGTCGTTGACGAACAGCGCCCAGACGTACCAGCCGAGGATCGACGCCACGCCGAAGAAGGCGCTCGCGCGGTAGACGGTCAGCATCACCGGGTCGCTCACCTTGGTCCGCATCCACAGCCAGAACGAGTCGCGCGGGACGATCTCGCCGTGGAAGTGGCTCGCGGTGAACATGCGCCAGTGCATCGCCAGCCACCCCGCCCAGAGCAGGTCCCAGACCCCTCCCAGCGACGTGTAGTAGGCGATCGCGTCCTGCTTTCGCCCGGCTTCGCCGACGTACTGCCAGACGTCGAAGTGCAGGTGCCAGGTGCTGAAGGGGAAGAAGAGCATCACGCCGACCGAGTCGAGCGTGTCGCTGAAGACGTGGGCCCATGCGCCGAGCAGGAACGAGAACGCCCACATCCAGTTGCGGCTCAGCAGGAGGATGATCCCGGCCAGCGCCATGCCGAACGCCAGCGAGTGGGTGAAGCCGACGCCCGGGAAGCCGCGGTGCAGCTGGACCGGGTCGGAGACCAGGGCCTCGTGCTTCGAGAACCCGAGCCCGTAGACGGCCCACTTGGTCATGATGTCCGGCGAGTACGAGCCGAGCAGGCAGAGCGGCAGGCTGATGACCCCGCCGAGCTTGGCGCGGAAGAGGTAGGGCTCGAGGTCGTGGGCGGCCCAGCTCACTCCGGGGCCGCGGTGGGGGCGGGCGCGGGCGGTGGCGCGGCCGCGCGCGGGAACAGGCGGCTCGCGATCCAGGTGGCGAGCAGCAGGAAGGGCATCGACTCCCAGAACCCGAGCAGGAAGAACGGCTGGAAGAACACGCCGAGGCCCGCGTAGAGGAGGACGGCGCCCACCCAGTAGGCGACGACCCAGCGGCGACGGGCGCCCGCCGGGGAAGGGGTGGCTTCGCGCACGCCGGGCAGACTTCCTGCTCGCGGAGCGCGGCGCAAGGGGAAGTAGTCTCGTGCCGTGGGCGGGACGACGATCCGGATCGTGACCTGGAACCTCTTCCACGGGCGCGACGGGCTGCCCGGGCTCGGCGCAACGCGGCGGTCCACCTGGCGGCGCGTCCCCGAGGACGACGGCGTCCACATGCACGTCAACCGCAAGCTGACCGACCTTATGGCGCAGCGGCTCGTGGCGTGGGAGCCGGACGTCTGCGCGCTGCAGGAGGTGACGACCTCCGCCGTGCGCCGCATCGCTCAGATCACCGGGATGCGGCCCGAATGGACCACCACCGGCCCGCTGATCGGCCCGGCGCGGCTGCGCGACGCCCTCGCCGCCCGCAACCCGGACCTCTGGCGCACCCACGAGGGCAACGCAAACGTGATCCTCCTGGGCCCGCGCCTGACGATGGTCGGCGGCAGCCGCCGCTCGGTGCGGCTGAACCCGGTGCGCGACATCCTGCGCGCGGCCCGCTCCCTGGGCCTCGAGCGCGGCGAGCTCGTGCGCTACCTGCCGGAGCCGCGGCGCGTGCTGGTGGTGCGGGCGCGCACCGCCGACGGCACGGAGATCGCGATCGGCTGCACCCACACCCACAACGCGCGCCACCCGGACGTGGTTGGCGGGGAGATCGCCCGCGCCGCGGCGGCGGTGCTCGACGCGGCGGACGGGCGCCCGGCCGTCCTCGCGGGCGACCTGAACGCGCCGCCCTCGCACCCGGCGTTCGCGGCCCTGGCCGAGGAGGGCTGGGAGGGCGCGCGGCGCGGCGGCGGGATCGGCATCGACCGGGTCCTCCACCGGGGCCTCGACGAGGTGGAGCCGGCGCGGCGGCTGGCCCCCGAGGAGCGCGAGGTGGGCGTCACCTGGCGCGGCGCGGCCCGCCGGGTGCGGCTGTCGGACCACGACGCGGTGGTCGCGGTGCTGCGCGTCAGGGGGAGCGCATCGTGAGCTGGGCCACCATCAGCAGCGTCACCACCACCGCCGCGCCGCCGGCCCAGCGGGCACGGCGCGGGTCCTCGCCCAGCCAGTCGGCCACCGGCCACGCGAGCGGGAAGGCCAGGAGGCCGAAGCGGGCCATCGAGGTGACCGTCCCGCTCGACAGCGGCACGGCGATCACGGCGAGCGCGTAGGCGACCCACGGGGAGCGGATGCCGCCCTCCCGGCGCCAGAGGGCGACCAGCAGCACGAGGTAGATCGCGAGGAACGCGACGTCGCGGATCGTCGCGTGCCAGGCCGCGCTGAACTCCCCGCCCACCACGTGTCCCCAGCCCGCGGCGATCTCGCGCGGAGCCGCCGTCACCAGGCCGATCCCGAGCTGACCCCGGTCCCAGGCGCGCTGGGCCTCGAGCGGCAGCAGGGCCGACCCGCGCGCGACGGCCATCCAGCCGAGGAAGGCCGCCGCGGCCGCGACGGCCGGCAGCACCCCGACGGCGGCGCGGCGCAGGCGCCCGGGCCCCGGGGCGTGGAACGCGAGCAGGCCGACGAGCAGCGCCACGATGATCCCGGTGGGCCGCGTGAGCGCGGCCGCCGCGGCCACGAACCCGGCCAGGGCCCAGCGCCCGCGCATCGCGAGCAGGGCCGCGCCGACGGCGCAGAGCACCGCGATCCCCTCGGTGTAGGCCATCGAGCAGTAGAGGGCGGGCGGCGCCAGCGCGAGCACCCAGACCGCGCGGTCGGCCGCGTCCGGTCCCATCCGCTCCGACGTGACCGCGTGGAGCCCGGCGAGCGCCCCGAGGAACGCGAGGTTCGAGACCACCAGCGCCCCGACGAAGGGGTTGAGGCCGACGGCCAGGAACACGGCCATGATCGCCGGCATCAGCGGGAAGAAGGCCAGGTTGGTGAAGACCTCGCCGACCTGGCCCATGTCGTGGGCGTAGCCGTGGCGGGCCACGTCGAGGTACCAGGTCGTGTCCCAGCCGCCGATCTGGGTGAGCCCGCCCGGCACCGCCGGGTCAACGCCGCGGGTGGGCACCCCGAACGCCGCGCTCGCCGCGAGCGTCGCGGCCAGGATCAGGAGCCGCGAGGCGGCCCACGCGACCAGCGGCACGCGCCATCGGGCCGCCGGGCGCGCGGCGGCCGCCGGGGCCGCCGCCCTCACTTCCGCCAGCCGGCCCAGGTGGCCCCCGCCCCGATCGCCGCGACGATCGCCGCGACGACCGGCGTCGCCACCGCGGCCGGCGCCAGGGCGACCTCGGCCGGGACGGTCTCGGTCCCGCCCGGCAGCGCCACCGTCAGCGTGACGGCCGGGTCGGCCCCGGCCCACGCCGCGAAGGCGACCGCCACGAGGCCCGCGCCGAGCGCCAGAGGGCCGGCCCAGCGCGCGACCGTGCGCGCCCCGCCCGGTCGGCTGCCCACCAGACCCGCGCCCGCCAGCACGACCAGGATCCCGAGCGCCGGCAGCAGCCACAGCTCGCCCGCGCCGGCGAAGCCGCTCGCGTGGGCGCGCTCGGCGTCCGGCGGGGCCGTGAACCAGGTGAGCCCGGGCAGGGCGGCGACCGCGACCCCGAGCGTGAGGAGCATGCCCCCGGCGAGGCGCGGCATGACGGCGCTCACGCGCCGGCCCTCGCGCGGACGCGCCGGAAGACCAGCACGCCGTCCTCCTGGAACACGAGCCGCATGTCCGTGCGCGCGCGGAGGCGCAGGAGGTGGAAGAGGTGGTCACGCGGCAGCAGGCGGTCGGCGACGTAGGGGCGGCGGCTGTCGACGATCACCCAGCGCGCGTCCCGGATAACCGGGAAGGTGTAGATGCGCCGGCGCTCGGACAGGTGCGCGCCGAGCAGGTTGCCCGCCGAGACCGGCACGCCGTCGGGGATGAGGGCCACCGCGCGGGCCATCGCCCGGGAGTGGTCGGTCACCCGGTATTGCTCGACGCGCGCGCTCGACCCGACGACCGGCACATCGCTCCACCATGGCAGCGGCCCCAGGTAGACGCCCGAGATCGCGGCGGCCCCCACCCACACCGCGGCCACGGCGCGGGCGTCCTCGAGCAGCCGCACCAGCGGGGCCGGCCGGGAGGCGCGGCGCAGGCGGCCGAGGCCCATGATCGCCGCTGCGACCGCGAACGGGATGATCACCGCGACGTACTGGAACTGGATCGAGTACTGCGGGAACCAGTCCGCGAGGATGTTGATCAGCACCTCCGGCAAAGCGCCGAGCAGCAGCAGGGGTGCCGCCAGGGGCAGCAGGAGCAGCGGTATGAGCAGGGCGCCGAGGTAGCTCAGCCGGTCGTAGGAGGCGACCAGCTGCACGGCCTCCCACGGGTGCGTGAGCAGGGTCGTCGCGATGCCGTGGCCGTCGTCGCCGAGCGACGTGTAGCGGCTGACGAACTCCGACCCGCGGCCGTCGTTGTAGCGGGGGATCACCACCAGCACGGCGAAGGCCGTCCACGCCAAGCCGGCGGCCGCCAGGAAGGCGCCGTAGCGGCGGCCCGCACCGCGAACCACCATCCAGACGCCGAGCATCGCCAGGGCGAGGCCGACCTCCTCCTTGGTCAGCGCCGCCAGCGTGGCGAAGACGGTGAGCAGCAGGTAACGACGCTCCTCGGCCGCCCAGATGCAGAACATCAGCAGCGGCGCGGCCAGCGTCACCGGGTGGAACTCGGTGACCGTCGCCCACATCGTCGGCGGGTAGAGCAGGTAGACGGCCGCCGCGGCGACCGCCAGGCGGTCGTCGCCGAGCCAGCGGCGCCCCAGCCAGAAGGCCGGCAGGGCGCCGAGCGCCACGATCACGGCCTGGGAGACGAGCAGGGCCTCGGGCAGGTGGCCGGTCCAGGTGAGCGGCGTGAAGACGGCCAGGATCGGGTCAACGTGCGCCCCGAGGCGCGAGAACTGCTCGCCGTTGACGTCGGTCGTCTCGAGGGGCCGCCCGTGGGCGGTGCTCCACACGGCCTGGACCATGTTCCCGACGTCGAAGCGGCCGGTCCAGAAGGCGCGCTGGCGAGCCACCGAGAGGTAGGAGAGGACCCCCGCCCAGACGGCGATCATCGCCCAGACCGCGATCTCGGGGCGCCGCGTGCTGCGCCGGGTCCACGAGGGCGCAGGAGCCGGCCGGGTGACCGGCGGGGCCGAGCTCACCGGTCGCGCCCCGCGAGGACGGCGCCGGCGATGAACACGAGCTCGACCGTGGTCAGCATCACCCGCACGCCCACCGAAAGCGCGACCGCCACGCTGCCGGGCAGGTTGACCGCGAGCGCGATGGCGAAGGCCCCCTCCCGCACCCCGAGGCCCGAGGGGAAGATGAACGCGAGGGTCGAGACCGCGAACGAGAGCAGGAAGGCGAGGCCGACGAAGGCGAGGCTGCCCGCCTCCGGCCCGGCGGCCGAGCGCACCAGCAGCCAGATGCCGAGGGCCAGGAGGGCCGCCGTGAACGCGTACCAGGCCAGCAGGGCCGCGAGCGGGCTCGGCGGGATGAGGCGCGGCAGCGGCTCGCGCTTCACGAGGCGCAGGGCCCAGGCCGAGGCCGGCCCGAAGATCCGGGGGTGCAGGCAGAGCAGGCCGAGGGGCACCAGGGCCAGGAGCCAGGTGCGCGCGCCGCCCCCGCCGTAGAGGGCGATGAACACGACCCCGCCGGCGGCCGCCACGCCGAGGGCCAGGATCTGCTCGTAGACGGTCGCCGCGAGGGTCACGCGCCGCGGCACGCCGCGCTCGTACGCGAGGACCACGCGACCGAGCACCATCAGGACGTTGCCCGGCACGTAGCGGCCGAGGAGCGACTTGGCCCAGATCGCCAGCATCACCCGGGCCGGCGGGCCGCCGTGGAACAGGCGGCCGGACACGGCCACGTAGCCGAGGCCGCTCGCCAGGTAGAAGACGAGCAGGACGACGCAGGCGAGGGCGAGGAGCCCTGGCTCCACGTTCCAGTCGTAGTCGGCGACCGCCGACCAGCCGTCGACGAGCGCCCAGCCGAGGAAGCCCAGCACGAGGGCGCCCGCGATGAGCCCGCCCCTGCGGCGCCAGGGGCTCGCCCCCGCGGGCGGGCCGGTCGCGGCCTCAGCCGGGTTCGGCACGCCGCCGCGCGGTGGCCAGCAGGCCGTGGTAGCCGGGCCGGCGGCCGACGAAGGCCGAGTCGATCTCGAGCGCCGCCCGCAGGACCCGCGACACGAGCTGGGGCGGCGCCCCGCCGGGCTGCCCGTCGCCCGCCGCCAGGCGCCGCCGCAGCGCGCGCCGGTAGACCTGGCGGTGGTAGAGGCCGGTGAGCGGGAAGCCCCAGCCCTGGACGTCCACGTCCTCGAACCCCGCCTCGGCGATCCGCTCGCCCAGGCCCTCGGCGGTGTAGCGGCGCCGGTGGCCGGCCCAGCGGTCGGTCCAGTCGTAGCGGTAGGGGTTGGCGGGGACGGTGACCAGCAGCAGGCCGCCCGGCCGCAGGGCGCCGGCGAGGACGCCCAGGGCGGCCGCGTCGTCGTCGAGGTGCTCCAGCACCTCCGCGCACACCGCCGCGTCGAACGCTCGCGGGCGGCAGCTCCAGGGTCTGGAGGTCGCCCGCGATCACCGGGTTGCCCTCCTCGGCGCCGCGGGCGCGCAGCGCCCGGCGCGTCCACTCGCAGAGCTCGGGGCTGTAATCGGTGGAGGTGACGCGCAGGCCCTTGTCCACCAGCTTCAGGGTGAGGCTCCCGGCCCCGGCGCCCGCGTTCAGCACCTCGGGACCCGGCAGGGCCGGCAGCAGGCGGCGCAGGATCAGCGCCTCGCGGAAGTCGTGGCGGGGGCCGTACAGCTCCGGGGAGTCCCCCCAGTCGTGGACCGCGATCTCGGGTGCGCTCATGCCCGGGAGGTTAGAGGTGCGAGCGCCGCGAGCAGGTCGGCGGCGGCCGCGGCCGGCGCGCCGCGGCGCAGGAAGACCTCGTGGCCGGCGTCCCCGAGGCGGCGTCTGCAGGTCCGGATCGGCGCCCAGGCGGGCCAGGGCGGCGGCCAGCGCGGCGGCGTCGCCGGGCGGCACGAGCAGGGCGCTCACGCCGTCCTCGAGCACCTCCCGCACCCCCGGCGTGTCGGCCGTGACGACCGGCCGCCCGGCGGCCATCGCCTGCCAGACCTTGTTCGGCACCACCCGCGCGGCCTTCTCGCTGGTCCCGAAGACCCCCAGGCAGATCGCGGCCGCGGCCACCTCGTCGCCGAGGCGCTCGTACGGGACCCAGCGCTCCCACACGAGGCCCGCCGGGCGCTCGCGCGCGAGCTCGGACTCCAGCCAGGGGCCGAGCTGGCCGTCGCCGATCAGCCGCACCGGGGGCACGCCGGGCCGGCGGGCGGCCTCCAGCACCGTGGCCACTCCGTGCAGCGGGGCGAGCTTGCCGTAGAAGAGGACGTGCGGCGGCCCGTCGGGTGGCGGCGTGCGCGGGAAGCGCTCGGGCTCGGCGCCGACCGGCACCACGGCGATGCGCGCGCGGTCGACCCCGAAGCGTCGCGCCAGCCAGTCGGCCCCCGCCGCGGTGTCGGCCAGCACCAGGTCGGCCAGGCGCAGGCTCATCCGGTCGATGCCGGCCAGGACGGCCCCGGCGGCGCGGCCGGCCATGGCGCGGTCGTCGGCCAGCGTGTCGGCGAGCGAGATCATCATGTCCACCACCAGCGGCGCCCGGCGGGCGCGCGCGACGCACCAGGCGGGCAGCGCGTCGGGCTGGGCCAGGTAGCCGGCCACGACCGCGTCCACCGGCCGCTCGCGCAGGCCGGCGCGGGCCAGTCCGGCCCAGGCCCACGCGAAGCGCAGCGCCGAGGCGGCGAGCGGGCCGGGGCGCAGGCCGCCGGTGCGGTCGCGGCCGTCCCAGACCGGGCGGTGGTGCTCCACCACCTCGTGCCCGGCGGCGCGCAGCCCGGCGATCAGGACCCGGGGCCGCGGGTAGGCCCGGTCGTAGGTGCCGAGCCACATCACCCGCACGCGGCGGACCTCAGCGTAGGACGCGCTCCACCCGCGACCGCGCCTCCTCGTCCTGCGGGCGCAGGTGGTACCGCTGGATCATCTCGCTGACCAGGCCGATCGTGAACAGCTGGACGCCGACCACGATCAGCAGCACGCCCAGCAACAGAAGGGGCCTCGCGCCGATGGCCTCACCCGACAGGCGGAGCACCGACAGGTAGGCGGAGATGATCACGCCGACCACGATGAAGAGCATCCCGATGCCGCCGAACAGGTGCATCGGGCGCTGGCGGAAGCGGCCGATGAACAGGATCGTCAGCAGGTCGAGGAAGCCGCGCAGGTAGCGCTCGAGGCCGTACTTGCTGCGGCCGTACCTGCGCGGGCGGTGGTTGACGGCCAGCTCGCGGACCGTGAACCCCTCGGCGGCCGCGAGCACCGGGATGTAGCGGTACTGGTCGCCGGTCAGCGCCAGCGAGCGGACCACCTCGGCCCGGTAGGCCTTGAAGCCGCAGTTCAGGTCGTGGAGCTTGAGCCCGGACATCCGCGTGGTGACGCCGTTGAAGACGGCCGAGGCGGCGCGCCGGCTCCACGGGTCGCGGCGGTCGCGCTTCCAGCCGCTCACCAGGTCCGCCCCTGCCTCGAGCTCCGCGAGCAGGCGCGGGATCTCCGAGGGGTCGTCCTGCAGGTCGCCGTCGATCGTCACGATCGCGTCGCCCTGGGCCTCGCGGAAGCCGGCCATCAGGGCGGCCGCCTTGCCGAAGTTGCGGCGCAGGCGCACGACCGCGATCTCCGGCTCCTCGGCGGCGAGCTCCGAGAGGACCTCGGTCGTGCCGTCGGTGGAGCCGTCGTCGACGAAGAGGATCTCGGTGCGCCGTCCCAGGCCGCGGAGCGCCGTCAGCAGCTCCTCCGAGAGAGGGCGCACCGATTCGCGCTCGTTGTAGACCGGGACGACCACCGAGACGAATGCGACGCGTGCGGCCACGGGCGGCGACTCTAGCGGCTCAGCGCGGCGGCCACGCGGATCGCGGGCGGCTGCGGGGGCGGGGGCGGCGCGGCGCCCGCAGCGCCCCCTTGCCGACCTGCTCCGCCACCAGACCGGCGATCGACCAGAGGCAGGCGGCGATCAGGACGGCGAGGAGGGCACCGGTCGCCCCGCGCGACCCGTTGGCGATCGTGTCGGCCAGGTACCAGACCGCGAAGGCGGCGTTCGAGTGCAGGACGCCCGCGACGTGGAGCACGCCCAGCAGCAGCGGCAGCAGCGCCAGCGCCGCGAGGGCGGGCAGGTGCCACGGCCGCCGCGCCCCGATGGCGAGCAGCGCCGCGTGGGCGGCCGGCACGGCCAGCACCAGGGCATAGGGGCTGACCAGCCAGAGCAGCACGAAGAGCACCGCGAGCGCTCCGAGCGCCGCCGTGCCCTCGGCCGTGCGCGAACCCGCCGCGCGCTCACGGGCGCGGCGGGTGGCGCGCCAGGCCAGGACGCCGGCCGCGAGGCTCAGCACGATCGCGAGCCCCGCCAGGGCGCCGAAGCGCGCGTCGGCGGGGATCGGCGGCTCGCCGGCCGCCGCCTGCGGCAGCAGCCCGCCCAGCGACAGCAGGTGGGCGACGACCAGGGCGACCAGGATGGGGACGGAGCGCAGGCTGACGGTGCGCAGGCCGTCGCCCAACGGCACCCGGGCGCGGCGCTGGCGCGCCACGATGTCGAGGGCGAGCGACGAGCACCGGCAGCATCACCAGGAGCAGCGCGAAGCGCGCGATGGTGGGGCGCAGGAACTTGCCGGCGAAACGCAGGCTGCCGTCGGCCGACGGGATGCTGGGCGCGACGTCGAGCGCCCCCAGCAGGTCGTTGGCCGCGTTGGAGGCGAGCGCCAGGCGCTCGGCGGTCGGCTCGCGCTCGCGCCGCAGCGGGCTCTCGGAGCGGCCGGAGAGCGTGACCGCCGGCAGGCCTGCCGCGATGGCGGCGCCCTGGTCGCCGAAGGTCTGCGGCAGGCCCGAGGCGCAGGAGCTGGCCCGTGAGCGAGGGGGCCCACTGGGCGCGCCCGCCGACCCGCTCCACCGACCGGGCGGCGATGTTGCCGAGCCCGAGCGACTGCTTGTCGGTGCGCCCGGCGGTCCAGACGTGGACGCGGTCGCCGTTCACCTCGCCCGGCGCGTCGAGGACGACCACGGCCGAGATGGGAAAGGCCGAGAAGCGCTTCAGGAACCAGCGCAGGCCGGCGTTGCCGACCGTGCTGCCGTCGGTCGAGACGAACAGATGCGGGCGCTGGTGACGCGTCGTGCCGGAGGCCTGGGCCAGGCGGAGCATGACCGCGGTCGAGCTCTCGCCGGCCGCGACGCCGTTGGGCGTGTCCCGCGGCGCCACCACGACGACGCCGCCCGGCACGTTGCCGTCGGCCACGCCCGGGCACCACGAGGTAGACGTTCTGCAGGTCCACCGGCTCGCCGTCGCGCCGGGCCTGGAAGTCCTGCACCTGCACCCGGCTCTTCCGGCTCCCCGGCGCCGCGGCGCCGGGCACCTGCGAGAGCTGCCCCTGGACGAAGCGGGCCGCCGCCAGGTCCGGCGCCGACCCGGCGGGCCGCTGGGGCGCGACGGACTCCAGCTGCTTGGCGAGCTGGAAGGCGTCCTGGCCGTCGAACGTCGACGGCAGCAGCGGCTCCGGACCCGCGTCGGGCGTCTGGAGCGTCAGCAGCGCCACGACGAGGGCGACGCCGGCGACCAGCCAGGATGTCCGGTAGAGGCGGAGGTTGAGCACGGCTCAGCGGCCGCCGTGGGGCGGGCGACGGGGCGTAGAGTCTTGCGGCACGCCGCACATCCTGAACGAACGGAGCGTGATCGGTGAGCAGACGGCCACCCCCCCTGATCCTGGTGTCGAACCGCGGGCCCGTGACCTTCGGGGCCGGCGAGGGCCAGTGGAGGGAGCAGACGCGCGGTGGAGGGGGCCTCGTGACGGCCCTCCTGGGGCTCGCCGAGCACACACCGGCGCTCTGGGTGTCGGCCGCGATCTCGGACGGCGACCTCGCCATGGCCGGGGAGCACGAGGGCGCCAGCTTCCCGCTGCCGGACCTCGGCATCGACACCCGCGGCCGCTTCGTGGTGATCGACCCCGAGACGTACAACCAGTACTACAACGTGGTCGCCAACCCGATGCTCTGGTTCATCCAGCACTACCTCTGGGACCTGAGCAACGCCCCCGACGTGCGCCGGGAGGAGCTGGACGCCTGGGACCACGGCTACCTGGCCGCCAACCGGGCCTTCGCCGACGCGGTAAACCAGGAGCTCGACGAGGACCCGGAGCGCATCGTGATGCTCCACGACTACCACCTCTACACGGCGCCCGAGGCGATCCGCGCGGCCCACCCGGACGCCTTCCTGCACCACTTCGTCCACATCCCGTGGAGCCAGCCGGACTACTGGCGCATCCTGCCCCCGCACATCCGCGAGGGGATCCTGCGGGGGCTGCTCGCGAACGACGTGATCGCCTTCCACACCCGCAGCTACGCGCGCAACTTCCTGCTCTGCTGCGAGGACCTGCTCGACCTGCAGGTCGACTACGTCCGCCGCCAGGTGCGCTGGGAGGGCCGCGAGGTGTGGGTGCGCTCGTACCCGATCTCGGTCAACGCGCCGATGTTCGAGCAGCTCGCCGCCTCGGCGGAGGTGGCCGAGGAGGAGGGCCTGATGCTGCGCCGGCGCCGGCAGCACCTGGTGGTGCGCGTCGACCGGACCGACCTGTCCAAGAACACGCTGCGCGGCTTCAAGGCGTTCGACGTCTTCCTCGACCACCACCCCGAGTTCCGCGAGGACATCACGTTCTTCGCGCTCCTGCAGCCCTCGCGCCAGGACGTGGACGAGTACGTCGAGTATCTCGCCAAGATCCGCGACGTTGTGAGCCACGTGAACCTGAAGCACGGCACGCCGGACTGGATGCCGATCGACCTGCGGATCGAGAGCAACATCCACCGGGCCGTGGCCGCCTACAAGCACTACGACGTGCTCGTCGTGAACCCGATCTTCGACGGCATGAACCTCATCGCGAAGGAGGCCCCGCTCGTGAACGAGCGCGACGGCGTGCTGATCCTCTCCGAGAACGCCGGGGCCCACGAGGAGCTGGGCTCGTTCGCCATCACCATCAACCCGTTCGACGTCGAGGCCCAGGCCGAGGCGCTCCACCAGGCGCTGACCATGCCCCACGACGAACGGGCCTTCCGGATCCAGGAGATCAAGCGGATCGTGCGTGAGAACGACGTCGGCAAGTGGCTCCAGGCCCAGCAGGACGACATCGTCCGCAAGCGCGCGGCCGACCGCCGGCGCGAGCGCCGGGCCGGCGCATGAGCGACGAGCCGGGGCTCACCCACCTCGACGCGCGCGGCCAGGCCCGGATGGTGGGGGTGGGCCACAAGCCGCCGATCCTGCGCCGCGCCGTGGCCGAGGCCGTCGTGCGGATGGCGCCGGCGACCGCGCGGGCCATGTCCGACGGCGAGCTGCCCAAGGGCGACGCGGCGGCCGTGGCCCGGATCGCGGGGATCATGGCCGCCAAGCGCACGCCCGAGCTGATCGCCCTCTGCCACCCGCTGCCGATCGACCGGGCGGGCGTCGAGGTGACGGTCGACGCCGAGGCCGGCGAGGCGCGCATCCGGGCCGAGGTCGAGACCACGGCACGCACCGGGGTGGAGATGGAGGCCCTGACGGCCGCGTCGGTGGCCGCGCTCAACGTCTACGACCTGGTGAAGGGCATCGACAAGGGCGTCGTGATCGACGGGATCCGGCTGCTCGAGAAGACCAAGGGCCCCGCCCCCTCCGACGCGTGACGCTGCGGGTCGCCGTCATCACGGTGTCGGACCGCTCGGCCCGCGGGGAGCAGCCCGACGCGTCCGGCCCCGCCCTGGCGGAGGCCGTCGCGGCCGGGGGCGCCGAGGTGGTGCGCCGCGAGCTGGTCCCGGACGACCCGGAGGGGCTGACGGCCCTCCTCACCGCGATGTGCACCGGCCCCGACGCGCCGGACCTGATCCTGACGACGGGCGGCACCGGCATCGGCCCGCGCGACCGCACGCCCGAGGCCACGGCCGCGGCCTGCGAGCGCCTGGTGCCGGGCATCGCCGAGGCCCTGCGCGCCCGCTCGCTGGCGGTGACGCCGCACGCGATGCTCTCGCGCGGGGTGGCCGGCGTGCGCGGCATGACGCTGGTCGTGAACCTCCCCGGCTCCACCGGCGGCGCGCGCGACGGCTGGGAGGTCGTCGCCCCCATCGCCGCCCACGCCGCGTCGCAGCTGCGCGGGGGCGACCACCCGGCCGGGTAGGCCGCCGGGGGTCCCGGATGTCAAGCAGGCTTGACACCACCGGGTGTCCTCCTCCACACTCCGGGCATGACAAGCACGCTTTACATACCCCGGCGCGCCTGAGTGCGCAACGACGTGCGGGCCCTGCGGAGCGCACGCGCGCTCTCCCAGGCCCAGCTCGCCGCGGCGCTCGGCGTGAGCCGGCAGACCGTGAACTCGATCGAGACCGGCCGCTACACGCCCTCCCTGCCGCTCGCGATCGCCCTGGCGCGCCTGTTCGAGGTCCCCGTGGAGGAGATGTTCCATGTCGATGACCCAGCCCATGCCGAACCGGCTCCGTAGCCGCCCCGCGGCCTTCTGGCTGACGCCCGCCGTGAGCGTCCTGCTCGGCGTCGCGATGGGCGCCGGCGCCTGGGCGGGCGGGGAGCGCGGCTACGCGGTGTTCGCGTTCCTGCTCATGACCGGGATCGCCGTCGCGCTGGTCGCGGCCGCGCGCTTCAGCGAGACGGTCAACGGCCTGCTCGACCGCCGCGACGAGCGCATCGCGTCGCTCGACCGCGACGCCACCCTCATCTCGGGCGGCGTGGTGACGGCCGGCGTGATCGGCGGCTTCGTGTTCGAGCTGGCCCGCGGCGGCGACCCGGCGCCGTACGTCTGGCTCGGCGCGCTCGGCGGCGTCACGTACCTCGTCGCGCTGGTGGTGCTGCGCCTGCGGCGCTGATGCCCGCGGGCGTTGACCGGCCCTCCGGCGCAGGGTAGGTTGGCCGCCATGTCGGAGCCCGCGCGCCTCGAGCTGTCGGCGATGGGGGCGGTGCGGCCGCCTGCGGAGGGCGCCGTGGCCGCCGCCCGGCGCCGCGAGTCCCAGGGCTTCGACGCGATCTGGTGGGCCGACCACCTGCTGCACTGGTTCCCGCTGTCCATCTGGACGCCGGACCTGGTGCCCCAGGCCGCCGGCCAGCGCAGCCCCCACGTCTGGTTCGACCCGGTGCCGGTGGTGGCCGCCGCGGCCGGCGCCACCAAGGGCATCCGCCTCGGGATCGGCGTCACCGACCTGGTGCGCCGGCACCCCGTGTCCGTCGCCCAGACCGCGCTGACCCTCGACCACCTGAGCGGCGGGCGCTTCATCCTGGGCGTCGGCTCGGGCGAGGTGCTCAACCTGGCCCCCTTCGGGATGGAGAACCGCCGCCCGCTCGCGCGACTCGACGAGGGCCTCGCCCTGATGCGCGCGCTGATGGAGACGACCGACCCGATCGACTTCCACGGCGACCACTTCACCGTGACCCAGGGCTGCCTCGGGCTGGAGCCCCTGCCCTCGGGACCGCCGCCGATCTGGGTCGCGGCGCACCGGCCCAAGGGCCTCGCGCTCACGGGACGGCGCGCCGACGGCTGGCTGCCGCTCGCCACCGACCCGGACGACTACGCGGCCATGCTCGCCCGCGTCCGCGCGGCCGCGGCGGAGGCGGAGCGCGCCGAGGACGCGGTGACGCCCGGCCTCTACGCCCGCATCGTGGTCGCCGAGAGCGAGGAGGAGGCGCTCGCGGCGATCGACGGGTCGCTGCTGATGCGCTTCATCGCCCTCACCCGCCCGGCCGAGGCCTACCACGCCCACGGCGCCGAGCACCCGCTGGGCGCGGGCGCCTTCGGGCTCACGTCCTTCCTTCCGACGAGCTACGGCCGCGCCGAGGCGCTCGCCCTGGCCGAGGCCGTGCCCCTGCCGGTGCTGCGCGAGACCGTGATCCACGGCACGCCGGACGACATCGCCGTCGCCGTGCGCCGCTTCGCCGCGGCCGGCGCGCGCCATGTGCAGCTCACCAACATGACGCCGCTCGCCGCGCCCGCGATGGCCGCCGCCAGCGAGGCCCTGCTCGGCGACGCGGTCGCGGCCCTGCGCACCGGGGACGCCGCGCCCGCGTGAGGCGCCGCGCCATCGGGGTGGCGCTCGCCGCGGCGGCCGTCGCGGCGGCCGGGGCGTCGCCCGCCCTCGGCGCCTCGCGCACCGTGACCGTCGACGGCTGGTCCCCGCGCGTCCTGGCCTTCAGCGGCGACCGCCTGCTGTGGACCGAGGCGGCCACCGTCCGGGTCGACCCCGCGCGCATTCCCGGCGCGCCGGCCGGCGCCCAGCGCTTCGACTACTACCGGGCCGAGGTCTTCCGCGTGTCCCTGAACCGGTCCTCGACGCGCTTCCGCGGCGAGATCGACACGCCGGTCTCGGTGCGCGAGAGCATCGCCGCGCATGGACCCCGGGACGCTGGCGCCGACCGGCGACGGGGGCTTCGTCATGGCGCCCGGCTCGCGCCGCTTCGCGCCCCCGGTGGTCCGCTGCTGCTCGGACGAGGACGTGGAGACCGTCGTCGAGAGCGACGGGCGTCCCGACGCGCCGGCCACGCTCGCGGCCGCCTGGACCGGGACCACGGCGCGCTTCGTGCAGACCGCGGCCTCGGGCGTCGTGCTGCGCACGGCCGACCCGTCCGGCCTCGCGCCGGCGTCCGCGACGCCGGTCGCCGGCCGCGACCGCGCCCGGCCTGATCGCGTCCTCGGCCGACGCCCTCGGGTGGGTCGACCCCGCCTCCCCCTCGACCTTCCTGCTGCTGCCGGACGGCGGCGCGGCGTCGCCGGTCGCGCTGCCCGGGCCCGCCCTGCGGGTCTGGGGCTCGCCGCGGCTGTTCGTCGTCGCCGTGCGCCTCGGGAGCGCGGGTCGGGCTGGTGCGCATCGACCAGGCCGCGCCGCGGGCGGTGCGGGTGTGGACCGGCGCGCGGACCCCGCGGGTCGCCCTCGGCGGCGGCTCGGTGGCCCTGACCGACGGCCGGCGCGTGCTGGCCTCCCGGCGAGGGGCGCTGCGGCGCGTGGCGACGGCCCGCCGCGCGGTGGACGCCGTGGGCGTGGACGACCGCCGGGTCGCGTGGGTCGAGCGCGGCACGCGCCGCGGCGCCCGCGTCGGCGTGATCCGCCTGGGGCGGGTCCGATGAGGCGGGTCCTCGCCGCGCTGGCGGCGCTGGCGGTGCTGCTCGCCGCCGCGGTCCCCGCGCTGGCCGGGCCGATCGTGTCGCTGCAGGACGACGACCTGGTCAACGTCCGCGGGCCCGGCGCTCGAGGCCCGCCTCGACGCGCTCGCGGCCACCGGGACGAAGGTGACCCGCGTGGACGTCCTCTGGCGCCAGGTCGCGCCGGCGAAGCCCGCCGACGCGCGCAACCCGGCCGACCCGGCCTACGACTGGAGCCGCTACGACCAGATCGTGCGCGGCCTGTCGGCGCGGGACATCACGACGATCCTCGACTTCTACCTCACGCCCGCGTGGGCCTCGCGCAGCGGCGAGGCGTCGGCGGCGCCCCGCGTGGCCGACGGCGGCGCGCTTCGCCGGCGCCGTCGCGCGGCGCTACTCGGGCGGCTTCCCCGACCCGCTCGGCGGGACGCTGCCGCAGGTGCGGCGCATCGAGATCTGGAACGAGCCCAACCTGCCCGGCTTCTGGTCGCCCCAGTGCCTGCGCCGCGGCGGTCGCGCGGTGCTCACCTCGCCGCGCGTCTACGCCGCGCTGCTCGCCGCGAGCTACCGCGAGGTGCACGCCGCCAACCCCGGTGCGCAGGTGATCGGCGGCGTCACCGGCCCGGCCGGGCGCACGCCGACGACCTGCCCGGAGGACGGCCGCACGGCCGTCGGCAGCCTCGACTTCGCCCGCCGCGTGGCCGACGAGGGGCCGCCGATCGACGCCTGGAGCCTGCACCTCTACCCCATCGGGAGCCCGCTGCAGGCGTTCTTCGTCCCCTCCTGGAGCACGCTCCCCCAGGTCATCCGGCAGGTGGATAGGCTGTCCCCGGGCGCACCGATCCACGTCACGGAGACCGGGTACCACACGTCGTACAACCGCTTCCACCGCTACTTCGTGAGCGAGGCCCAGCAGGCCGCATGGGTCGATGAGACCGTCACCGCCGCCGCCCGCTACCCGCGGGTGCAGGTCGTGACATGGTTCAACTTCCAGGACAATCCGTTCTGGACCGGAGGGCTGCTGCGCGGTGACGGCACCCGCAAGCCCTCCTACGACCGCTTCGCGGCGCAGGCCGCCGCGAATCCACCGCCGCCAGGATGGGCACCGTGAGCGACGAGCGCGACAGCGACAGCACCCGCCTGGACCAGGTCCAGGCCTACTACGACCGGCTGGCCCCGCGGCTGGTGGCCGTGGAGAGCCGCAACTGGCACCTCCAGAGCCGCATGGCGCTGAACCTGGAGACCATCGACCGCTTCGCCCGGCCGGGCGGCCGGGTGCTCGACATCGGCTGCGGCACCGGCTTCCTGCTGGAGCGGCTGGCCGAGCGCGGCTTCTCCGGCGTCGGCATCGACCTCTCGCCGGAATCGGTGGAGCACGCCAGGCGCCGCCTCGCCGAGATCGGCGCGGCCGACCGGCTGACCGCCGAGGTGGGCAGCGCCTACGAGCCGCCCGCCGGGCCGTTCGACCTCATCACCCTGACCGACGTGCTGGAGCACCTCGAGGACCCGCGCGCCTGCCTGCGCGCGCTCCGCGAGCAGCTCGCCCCGGACGGCCTGCTGGTGATCTCGACCCCCAACCGCCGCAGCCTGCCCGGCGCGCGCCGCTGGCTCTCCGAGCACGGGATGCCGTGGATCCACACCAACCTCGCCCCCGTGGACAACTGGCAGACGTGGGGCGACCTGGAGGACCACGCGGGCTCGGCCGGCCTGGTCGCCATCTCCCGGCGCGGCATCTTCTTCCGCCCGGGCGGGCGGATCGGCTCGCAGATCGGTCGCCTCTACCGCTTCGAGGGCCCGCGGAAGGCCGAGCTGGCCGCCTCGCGCACCCCGCTCGGGCGCTTCGGCTTCTACATCTGCCTGGGGTTCAGGGCCTTCTGAGATGACATCGGCCCCGGTGGGCGGCCGCGACCGCGCGCGGCGCGCGATCGTCGCCACGGCCATGCTCGCGCTGTTCGTCGTGGCGCTCGGCGTCTTCCTGCTGCCGTTCGCCTTCCCGACCCCGCCGCCGATCGTCACCCGCTTCCAGGCGACGATCCTCTTCAGCCCGAACTTCGACGGCCGGCGCGACAGCGCGCGGATCAACATCCGCCTCCACGACCCGAGCCGCGTGACCGTCGAGATCCTGAAGGACGGCGAGCCCGTGATGGTCCTGCTCGACGACATCGCCAAGCCCAAGGGCTTCTTCAGCACCAAGTGGGACGGGACCGACAACATGGGCCGCCGCCTGCCCGACGGCACCTACGCCATCAAGCTGCGCGCCCGCTCCGGCGACAAGAGGTTCAACACGACCCGCAACATCGTGATCGACACGGCCGCGCCGCGGCCGGCGACGATGACGGTCGCCTCGGCCACCCTGGCGGCCGCCGGCCCCGGTGAGTGCCGGCTGACCTTCACCGCCCGCGACCCCGGGTCGCTGGTGCTCGAGGCGCGCCGCCTGGACGGGATCGAGCCGGTCCGCCGCCTCGGCGCCCGGCCGGTGCGCCCCGGCCAGCCCGTGCGCTGGGCGTGGGACGGCCGGGACGCCAAGGGCAAGGCCGTCGCGCCCGGCACCTACGTCATCAGCGCCGCCCTGAGCGACGCGGCGCGCAACCGCGCCACCCGCGAGCGCACCTGCTGGGTCGGGCGGATCGCCGGCACGCCCACGATCTCCCGGCCGTCGCCGCGCGACCGGGTCGGGGTGCGGCTGCGCACCACGGCCGGCATCGAGCTCGCGCCGTCCACCCCCGATCTCGTTCGTTCTGCGCCGCCGCACCGGCACGCCCGGCGTCACCGGCGGCGACCCGCTCGGCCGCCAGGTGGGAGGCGGCGTGCGCGGCCGCCTCGGCACGCTGCGCATCACGATGCCCAAGGGCGTGAACCCCGCGGCGCTCTGGCTGGTGGCGAGCACGCTCGACGGCCGCTCCAGCGCCCTCGTCGACCTCGGCGGGCGCCCGTGAGCGAGGCCGTCCGCAACGTGGCGGCCGTCGCGGCGGCGGCCGGCGCCGTCGGCCTCATCGCCCCGCTCCCCACGCTCCGCTCCGAGGCCCAGCGCGCCGGGGCGATGGCCGTGGTCGTGGCGTCGTGGGCCATCCTGCTCGGCACCCTGGTGCCCGACGGGTCGTGGAGCAGCGGATGGGACCGGCTTTCCTCGCCCGCCACCGCCGTCGCCGCGCTGGTCGCGCTGGTCGTGGCGATCGTCGCGGTGGTCGTGCTCGTGCGCCTCCTCCTGGCCCGGCCCACGGTCTGGTTCGTGCTGCTCGGCGTCGCCGCGCCGATCCGCATCCCGGTGACGATCGGGGGCCAGGACGCCAACCTGCTGGTGCCGCTCTACGCGGTCATCGGCCTGGGCCTGCTGGCCTGGATCTGGGGCCGCGCCCGCGGCCGCCTGCCCGAGCCGGCCGGCGAGGCGCCGCCCGCGCTGACGCTGCCACTGGCCGCGTTCACCGCGTTCCTGCTGGTCTCGACCCTCTGGTCGGCCGACCCCACTGAGGCGGCGAAGAAGGCCGCCTTCTTCTACATCCCGTTCCTCGTGCTGTTCGTGCTGGTCGTCGCCTGGTGGCCGTACGCCAGGGCGCTCGGCGCGCTGGCCGTGACCACGGTGCTCGGCGGCACGATCGCCGGCCTGGTCGGCCTCTACCAGTACGCGACCCACGAGATCTGGTGGAACGGGACCCTGAAGGCGGCCAACGTCTACGGCCGCTTCTTCCGGGTCAACGGGATCTTCTACGACCCCAACATCCTGGGCCGGTACGTCGTCATGGGCATCCTCACGTGCCTCGCGCTGGCGTGGGTGCGCACCCGGCCGCGCGAGCTCGTCGGCCTCGCCGTCGCCACCATCGTGATGACGGGCGCGCTCGCGGTCACGTTCTCGCGCTCGAGCGCCCTGATGCTGATGCTGGGCGTCGTGATGCTCGCCGTCCGCGCCATCGGGGCGAAGCGCGCGCTCATCACCGGGGTGGCGCTGCTCGTGGTGGCCGGGGGCGCCGCCTACGCCACCAGCTCCAACGTGCGGCACGCCCTCACCAGCTCCCACCGCCTGGAGCGCGTCAGCGAGGGCCGGTTCGACCTGATGAAGGGCGGGCTCACCATCTGGCGCGAGCGCCCGGTCGCGGGCGCCGGCCTCGGCGGCTTCCAGAAGCGGTTCGAGGAGACGCTGACGCCGGTCGAGCAGCGGCGCGTGCGCGTCGTGATCTCCCACAACAGCCCGATCACGGTGCTCAGCGAGGGCGGCGTGGTCGGGTTCGCGCTGTTCCTGGCGCTGATCGGAGGCACCGGCTGGGCGGTGGCGCGCGGGTCGAAGCGCCAGGGCGACCTCGGGTGGGCGCGGTGGACGCTCGCGGCGATCCTCGCCGGGATCGCCCTGCACAGCCTGCTGTACGCGGCACTCTTCGAGGACCCGTTCCTGTGGATCGCCGCGGCGGCGGCCGTCGCGATCGCGAGGCTCGCCGCCCCCGAGCCGGTGCCGGAGCCGGAGCCGGTGCCGCAGGAGGCGGCCGCGACGTGAGCGCCCCCCTGCGCGTGCTCTGCCTGAGCAACATGTGGCCGGGGCCGGCCGATCCGGACTTCGGCTCCTTCGTGGCGGACATGTGCGGGGCCCTGACGCGCCGGGGGATGACGGTCGACCCCGTGGCGATCGAGCGCCGCGGCGGCGGCCTCCTTCGCACGCCGGCCAAGTACGCCCGGCTGACGGGGCGGGCCGTGCGCCACGCCCGCCGGGCGGACGTGATCTACGCGCACTACCTGTTCCCGACCGCCGCGGCGGCGGCCGTGGCGGCCCGCAGGGGCCGCGTCCCCTACGTCGTGACGGCCCACGGCCAGGACGTCCGCAACCTGGAGCGCCGGGCGCTGCGCCGGGCGACGGCGGGCGCCCTGAAGGGGGCGGGCGCCGTGATCGCCGTGAGCGAGCATCTCGCCGCCGGGCTGCGCGGGTCCGGCCTCGACCTGCCGCCGGTCCACGTCGTGAACATGGGCGTCGACCTGGCCCGCTTCCGGCCCGGCGACCGCGGCGCGGCGCGCGAGCGCCTCGGCCTGCCGGCCCGCGATCCGCTGCTGCTGGCCGTCGGCGGCCTCACCGACCGCAAGAACCCTCTCGGGCTGCTGCAGGCGTTCGCGCGGGTCCGCGCTGCGCGGCCGGGCACCCGGCTGGTGTTCGTGGGAGACGGGCCGCTCGCCGCAGCGGTCAACGCCGGCGCGCGCGCGCTCGGCGTGGCCGACGGGGTGATCCGGGTCGGCGCGCTGCCGCACGAGCGGGTGGCCGACTGGGTGGCCGCGTGCGACCTCCTGGCGCTGGTGAGCCGCGTGGAGCCGCTCGGCATCGTCGCGCTGGAGGCCCTGGCCGGGGGCCGCCCGGTGGTGGCGACGTCCGTCGGGGGCACGCGCGAGGTGGTGCCCGCGCCGGAGGCCGGGCGCATCGTGGACCCGCGCGACCCGGGGGCGATCGCGGCGGCCGTGCTCGCCGTGCTCGCCGACCCGCCGTCTCCGGAGGCCTGCCGCGCCGCGGCCGAGCCGCACGGCGTCGACGTGCAGGCGGCCAAGGTGGCCGAGATCCTGGAGCGGGCCGCCGGACGGGCCTGACGCGCGCCGCCGGGCGGCGCTCCGCGCTGCGCTACTCTCCGCCGCCGATGCCGACGATCGAAACCGCGGGCCGGCCCCGGCAGGGCCGGACGGCCCCGCCCCCGATGGTGGCGGCGATCCTCGTGGGCACGGTCCTGGCCGGCGCGCTCGCCGTCTGGCAGCCGCTGGCAGGGCTCGGCCTGGCGCTGGTCGTGCTGCTGGTGACCCTGATCCGGGACGTGCCCGTGCGCCGCATGGCGCCAGCCCTGATGGTTCTCACCGTCCTGGCGGCGATCGCGGGCCCGAACCTCGCCGCGCCCCCGGCGCCGGGCGTGTTCCTGTTCCGCATCCTCATCGTGCTGCTCGGCGTGGGGCTGGTCGGCTACCTGCTGATGGACGGCCGCCTGGCGCTGCCCGCCGGGCTGCCGCGGCCGGCCGGCATCCTCGGCGTCTGGTTCCTGTGGATGGCCCTGTCGATCGGCTGGTCCGAGGACCTCCTGGCCGCCGTCCGCTGGACGAGCTTCATGGCGATGATGGCCGGCCTCGCGATCGGCGTCGCCCTGCTCTGCCGCAGCCCGCGGCGTGCCCGCATCCTGCTGTGGTCGCTGGCCGCCGGCTTCGGGCTCGCGGTTCTGATCGCGATGGCCGAGGTCGCGACCGGCCTGCACCTGCCGAGCTTCCGAGCCGGCAACGAGAACCGCGGCGGGCTGATCGGCGTGGGTTCCCTGTTCGGCAACCAGAACAACTTCGCCACCTTCCTCAGCCTGAGCCTGCCCTACTTCGCGGTGCTGCCGGTCGTGTACCGCGACGTGCGGCTGCGGGCGCTCGGGTTCGCCGGGGCGGGCATCGCGCTGGTCTTCATCCTGCTCGCGGGCTCCAAGAGCGGCCTGCTCTCCGCCGGCCTGGTGGTGATCGGCCTGCTGCTGCTCGTCGGGCTCGATCGCGCCTCGCGCGGTCGGCTGCTGGTGGCGGGCGTCATCGCGGCGCTGGCCGTGATCCTGGTGGTGCCGATCGTGCGCGGAAGCGGGCCGGTCAAGCTCGACCAGCGGACCGTCACCAAGCTCGACTTCAACGTGCTGGCGACCCAGGTGCAGAGCAACCAGGGCTCCGGAGGCGTCCGCGGCGCCCTCCTGGGGGACGGGCTCTCGCTGGTCAACGAGACCAACGGCCTGGGCGTCGGCGCCGGCAACGCCGAGTCGCACGTGCGCACGCTCGTGGACTTCCCCGGCGTCGCCAACCTCCACAACTGGTGGCTGGAGGTGCTGGTGGACGGCGGGGTCGTCGGCCTCGCCCTCTACCTCGTGTTCTTCCTGACGCTGCTGCGCCGCCAGGCGCGCGCGTCGCGGCGCACCGCCGACCCGCTCGTGCGCTACAT
Source organism: uncultured Thermoleophilia bacterium (assembly GCA_963770865.1). GTDB lineage: Bacteria > Actinomycetota > Thermoleophilia > Miltoncostaeales > Miltoncostaeaceae > Miltoncostaea. The sequence continues at coordinate 67,694 of CAVYRD010000012.1, read as the reverse complement.
GACCCTCGCGGGCGCCCTGGCGCTGGTCGGCTGGATCATCGGCAGCGTCGGCCCGTCCACGGCCATCCACTTCACGCCGATGTGGATCGTCTTCGGCCTGGGCATGGGCGCCCTGGTGCTGGACCGCCGCGTCGGGCGACCCGGGGAGGTCGCGCCGTCCGCGTCCTGATGCTCAGCCACATGTATCCCAGCGCGGTCAACTGGACCGCCGGGATCTTCGTCCACGAGCAGGTGCGGGCGCTCGTCGACCTCGGGCACGACGTGCGCGTCGTGTCGCCCAAGGGCTTCGCGCCGCCGCTCCTGCCGCGCTGGAAGGCGTTCCACGACGTGCCCGGCGTGGACGTCTTCGACGGCGTGCCGGTGCTCTACCCGCGCAAGCTGACGCTGCCCGGCGGGCGGCTGGGCCACCGCAACGCCGACGCGATGCGCCTCGCCATCGCGCGGCCGCTGCGGGCGGTGCACCGGCGCTGGCCGTTCGACGTGATCCACGCCCACATGCTCGTGCCCGACGGCTGGGCGGCCGCGCGGGTCGGCGCCGAGCTGGGCGTGCCGGTGACGGCGACGGCGCACCGCGCCGACGTGCTCGACGTGCCCGCGCAGGGCCCGCGCAGCGCCGACCGGGTGCGCGAGGCCGTGCGAGGAGATCGACCAGGTCTGCGCCGTCAGCGTCGCGATCGGCGACGCGGCGGCGGCCCTCGGCACCCCGAGGCGGCCGGTGCGGACGGTTCCGAACGGCGCCGACACGCGGGTCTTCCAGCCGCGCGCGGCCGCGGAGGCGCGGGCCCGCCTGGGCGTGCCGGACGACGGCCCCGTGATCTCCTTCGTGGGCAAGCTGGTGCCGCGCAAGGGCGTGGACACGCTGATCGAGGCGATGGGCATCCTCGGCCGCCGGCCCGGAGGGGCGCCGCTCCTGGTGGCCGCCGGCATCGGCGAGATGCGCGAGGGCCTCGAGCGGCGGGCCGCCGAGCTGGGCGTGGGCGACCGCGTGCGCTTCGTGGGCAAGGTGGCCCACGACGAGGTGGGCTGGTGGATGGCCGCGGGCGACCTCTTCGTGCTGCCGTCGCTCAGCGAGGGGCTGCCCGACCGTGGTCTGCGAGGCGATGAACTGCGGCCGCCCGGTGGTGGCCACGGCGGTCGACGGCACGCCCGAGATCGTCCGCGACGGCGAGACCGGCATCCTGGTGCCGCCGAGCGACGCCCGGCGCGCTGGCCGCGGCGCTCGCGCGGATCCTCGACGACCCCGCGCTCGCCGCCCGCCATGGGCGAGGCCGCCCTGCGGATCGGCCGCGCGGAGTACACGTGGGAGGCCAACGCCCGCACGATGACCGGCGTCTACGAGGAGCTGACCGCGTGAGCGGCGCGCACGCCGGCGACCCGCCGGCGATCGTGCTCCAGGCGTCGGGCCCCAACGCCCTCGGCATCATCCGCAGCCTGGCCCGCGCGGGCGTGCGGGTGATCGCGTGCGACCACGACCCGCGCGCGCTCGGCCTGCTGTCCCGCTACGCCACGCCCGGCCGCATGGCCGACCCGCTCGCCGAGCCCGAGCGCTTCCTCGCCGACCTCACCGCCCTGGCGCGCGCCGAGGGCGGCGGGGTCCTGTTCGCCGACCCACGACGAGGCGGTGGCGACGATCGGCCCCCACGAGGCGGAGATCGACGCCCTCCTGCGCCGCCCGTGGAGCCCGTGGGCCACGATGAGCGCCCTCATCGACAAGGGGCACCAGCACGAGACCGCCCGCCGCATCGGCTTCCCCGTGCCGGCCACGGTGACGCCGGAGGACGGCGCCGACGTCGTGGCCCTGGCGCGGGACCTGCGCTTCCCGGTGATCCTGAAGCCGCGCTACTCGCCGGAGTTCCGCCGCCGCTTCCGCGCCCAGGTGCTGGAGGCCGCCGACCGGGAGGAGCTGCGGCGCCAGTGGGAGCTCGCCGCCGAGTACCGCCCCCAGATCTCCGAGGTGATCCCGGGCGGCGACGACCAGCTCTGGACGCTCGGCAGCTACCGCGACGCGCAGGGGCGCCCCCTGGCCTCGTTCACCGGCCGCAAGCTGCGCCAGTGGCCGCCGCGCTTCGGCACCGCCCGGGCGGCCGAGAGCCACTGGGACGCCGACTACGCCGCCCGCGGGCACGCGCTGCTCGACGCCCTGGGCTTCCACGGCATCTCGCAGGTGGAGACCAAGCGCGACCGCCGCGACGGTCGCGACTACCTGATCGAGGTCAACCCGCGCTCCTGGCTCTGGGTCGGCCTTGCGACCAACAGCGGCGTCAACCTGCCCTACATCGCCTGGGCCGACGCGATCGGGCGGCCCGAGACCCTGCCGCCCGGCCACCGCAGCGGCCTGCGCTGGATCCTCGCGACGAAGCACCTCGCCGGCAGCGTGCGCGAGATCCGCCGCGGGGAGTGGACCGCCCGCGCCTTCGCCGCCACGCTGCGCCCGCCGGTGGTCGACGGCGTCCTCGACCCGCGCGACCCGCGGCCGGCCCTGGCCCTCTACGGGCGCAATGTGCGCGCAGGGGCCCGGAGGCTGCGGCGTGGCTGAGCTGCGCATCCGCACCCAGGGGGTGCGCCCGGTCTTCGCGCCGCGCGCCCGCTGGGTGCTGGACACGCTGGCCGAGGCCCTCGGCGCGAGGCCCGTGCACGTGGGCGGCCCGGCCGACCTGGTCTACGCGCCGGCGCGGCCCCCGGAGGGCGTCTGGATCCCGATGGACGACGCCGCGCAGGCCTTCTTCGAGGGCGCCGACGCCTTCCCCGCCTCCGCCGTGCACCGGGCGGCCGGCCTCACGCTGCTGTTCCCGCCGATCCAGCCCGACGGCCCGATCCCCGGCGACATCGTGGCGAGCGCCTTCTACCTGCTGGCGCGCTGGGACGAGCTGCGGGTGCCCGAGCGCGACCGCTTCGGCCGCCTGCCCCTCGCGGCCTCCGCGTTCGGCCGCATCGCGGGCCTCGACCTCGAGGAGCCGGCCGTCGAGGGCTACATCGCCGCCCTGCGGCGGGAGCTCGGGATTCCGGAGCCCGCCGGGTGGGGCGTCGCGCTCACCCACGACATCGACCGCATCCGGCGCCGCACGCCCAAGGGCCTGGCCGGCATCGCCCGCCGCGGCGGCCCGCGCGGGGTGGCCGCCGCGCTGACGGGCCCGGACCCCTGGGACAACGTCCCGGACCTCCTGGAGGCCGCGTGGCTGCGCGGCGCCCGGCCCACGGTGTTCCTCATCGGGCGCAACGCCCATCCACTCGACGGCACGCCGCGCCGCGCCTACGAGCGCGAGCGCCGGGCGATGGCCGCCGCGGTGCGGGCCGCCGGCGGCGAGGTGGGCCTGCACGCGGCCTTCGCCTCGTCCGAGGACGGGGAGGCCCTGGCGGCGGAGCTGGCCGCCCTGCGGGCCGAGGTCGGCCCGGTGGCCGGCGTGCGCTTCCACTACCTGCGCTGGCGCTACCACGAGACCGTGCGGTGGCTGGAGGCGGCCGGGGCGGAGTACGACTCGAGCCTCGGCTTCAGCGAGGCGCCCGGCTTCGCGGCCGGCATCGCCCGCCCCTTCCGGCCCTACCTCGTCGGCGAGGAGCGGCCCGCCCGCCTGACGCTGCTGCCGCTCGCGGTGATGGACACGACGCTCCACTCGCGCCTCGGCCTGGACGCCGCCGGCGCCCGCGAGCGGGCGCTGCGGGTGCTCGAGCGCGTGCGCGCCGCCGGCGGCCGGGCGGCCCTGCTGTGGCACAACACCTACCTGGCCGACGACCGCGCGCCGGGCTACGGCCCCCTGTGGGGCGACCTGCTGGACGAGCTCACGGCCCGCGGGGCGACCCTCGGCCCGGCCGGGTCGCCGGCGGCGCCGCCCGCGGGCGCGCGCCTGGACGGGCGGCGCGTGGTGCACCTCACGAGCGTCCACCGGCCGCGCGACGTGCGCATCTTCCACAAGGAGGCCCGCGCGGCCGCCGGCGCGGGGGCCCACGCCTGGGTGGGCGCGCCGGAGGCGCCGATCCGCCGCGCCGGCCGCCTGGCCGCCGGTTGGCGCCTGGCCCGGGAGGCCCGCGCCCGCGACGCCGACCTCTACCACGTCCACGACCCCGAGCTGCTGCCCGCCGCGCTCTGGCTGGCGCGCACGACCGGCAGCCCGGTGGTCTACGACGTCCACGAGTACCTCGGCCAGACGACGCGCACCAAGCGCTGGCTGCCCGCGCCGCTGCGCCGCCCGCTCGCGCTGGGGGTCGAGCGGGCCGAGCGCTGGGCCGCCGGGCGCCTGGACGGCGTGGTGACGGCCAACGAGGACCTGGCGGCCCGCTTCGCCGCCTCGGGCGCCCGCGCCGTGGCCGTGACCAACTCGCCCTGGTCCGACGCGTTCCCCGAGCCCGCCCCGCCGCCCGAGGAGCCGGTGGCCCTCTACGTCGGCGGCCTCGGCCCGCTGCGCGGCCTGGAGGTGATGCGCGAGGCCTTCCCGCGGGTGGGCACGCCCGGCGCGCGGCTGGTGCTCGCCGGCCCCGGCGACCCCGGCGAGATGCCCGCGAACGTGGAGCACCTCGGGGTGGTGGACCACTCCGAGGTCCCCGGCCTGCTGGCCGCCTGCCGCGTGGCGTGGATCCCGCTGCAGCGCCACGGCAACTACGATCGCGCGGTGCCCACGAAGCTCGTAGAGGCGATGGCCGCCGGACGGCCGGTGGTGGCCAGCGACCTCGGGCGCATGGGCGCCATGGTCCGCGCCGCCGGGTGCGGCCTGGTAGTGCCCCCGGCCGACGCCGCCGCCCACGCCGCGGCACTCGAGCGCCTGCTCGGCGACCGGGACGAGGCCGCCCGGATGGGCGCCGCGGGCCGCGCGGCGTTCCTCGACGGGCTGGGCTTCGAGGTCCAGGCCCGGGCGCTGACCTCGCTCTACGCGGGGGTCCTCGCGCCGTGAGCCGCGTCCTCTACGTCTCGCAGTACTTCGTGAGCGCCGACCAGCCCGGCGGCGTGCGCCACTGGCAGCACACGCGCGCACTGGCGCGCGCGGGTCACGAGGTCACGGTGGTCACGAGCTACGTGCAGCACAAGGAGCGGACCGTCCCCGAGCGCTACGCCGGGCGCAAGATGGTCCACGAGGTGGAGGACGGCCTCGACGTGTGGCGCACCTACTCCACCCCCGGTTACGGCCGCGACCTGCGCTCGCGGGTGGCGAACTACGGCACCTTCGCCTGGTGGTCGGCCATCGCGAGCGTCCGCGCCCCGCGCCCCGACGTCGTCGTGGCCTCCTCGCCCAGCCTTCCCTCGGCCGCGGCGGCGGCCGCCCTGGCGCGGGCCCGCGGGGCGCGGTTCCTGCTGGAGGTGCGCGACCTCTGGCCCGACTCGGCGATCGCGATGGGCCTCGTGAGCGACGCGAAGACGATCGCCGTGGCCCGGGCGCTCGAGTCGTTCTGCTACCGCCGGGCCGACCGCATCGTGGCCCTGACCGAGGGCATCCGCGACGGGATGATCGACCAGGGCGTGAGCCCGGCGAAGATCGCCCTGATCACCAACGGGGTGGACCTGGAGATCGGCGCCGGCGCGCTCCCGCCGGCCGACGCACCCGTCGCCGACGACGCCTTCGTGGCGATGTACGTGGGCGCCCACGGCACCTACAGCTCGCTGGAGACCGTGCTCGACGCCGCCGACCGCCTGCGCGACCTGCCCGAGGCGCGCGTGGTGCTGGTGGGCGGGGGCGACCGCAAGCCGGCGCTCGTCGAGGAGGCGGCCCGCCGCGGCCTCCCCAACGTCGTCTTCGTGGACTCGGTGCCCAAGCGCGAGGTGCCCTCCTGGCTGGCCCGCGCCGACGTCTGCCTCCTGCCCTACCAGGACAACCCGCTGTTCGCGGGCGCGCTTCCCAACAAGGCGTTCGACTACCTCGGCGCCGCGCGGCCGATCATCGCCGCCGCGCCGGCCGGCGAGCTGACCGCGATGGTCGAGCGCGCCGGCTGCGGCGTCGCCGTGCCGCCGGAGGACGGGGAGGCGCTGGCCGGCGCCATCCGGCGGCTTGCCGCCGACCGCGAGGGCTCCCGGCAGATGGGCGCGCGCGGGCGGGCCTACGCCCTCGAGCACTACGACCGCGCGACGCTCGCCGCCCGGTTCGTGGGCGTGGTGGAGTCGCTTGCCTAGCCCGGGCCCCGTCGGCGGGCGGACCAAGCGGGCGCTGGACCTGGCGGTGGCCCTCCCGCTGGCCGTCGCGCTCGGCCCGGCCATGGCCGTGGTCGCCCTGCTGGTGCGCCGCGACTCCCCGGGGCCGGCCCTCTTCCGCCAGCAGCGCATCGGCTACGCCGGGCGGCCGTTCACGCTCCTGAAGTTCCGCACGATGGTCGTGGGGGCCGAGGGGATGGGCGCCGGTCTGGCCGTGACGGCGGGCGACAGCCGCATCACGCCCCTCGGCGCCACCCTGCGACGCCTGTCGCTGGACGAGCTGCCCCAGCTCTGGAACATCGTGCGCGGCGACATGAGCCTCGTCGGCCCGCGTCCGACGGTCGCGTCCCAGGTCGAGCGCTACGACGCCCGTCAGCGCGGCCGCCTGGCGGCCCGGCCGGGGCTGACCGGCCTGGCGCAGGTGACGGGCCGCAACGCGATCCCCTGGTCCGAGCGCATCGAGATCGACCTGACCTACGTCGAGCGGTGGAGCATGCGCCGCGACCTGGCCATCCTCGCGCGCACCGCCCTGGTCGTGCTGCGCAGCGACGACACCTACAAGGGCCCGCGCGGCGGGTTCGACCTCCCCCCACCCGGAGCGGCCGATGGCTGAAGTGAACGTCCTGCTCACCTGCGCGGGCCAGCGCGTGGACATCGTCCGCGCGTTCCAGGCCGCGACGCGCGGCGGGGCCCACCACGGGCGCGTGCTGGTGAGCGACCTCGACCCCCTCTCGCCGTCGCTGTTCGCGGCCGACGAGGTCGTGGAGCTGCCGCCGGTCGACGACCCCGGCTACGGGGCGGCCGTGGCCGAGGTCTGCGCGCCGCGAGGGCGTGCGCGCCGTGCTGCCGCTGACCGACCTCGACCCGGTGCTGCTGGCCGAGGCGGCGGACGCGATCCGCGCGGCCGGCGCCCAGGTGTTCCTCCCCACCCCCGAGGTGGCCCTCGGCTGCCAGGACAAGTGGGAGTGCCACGTGATGCTCGGCCGCCTCGGCCTGCCGTCCCCGCCCACCTGGCTCCCCGACGAGGTCGACCCGGCCGAGCTGCCCTTCCCGGTGCTGCTGAAGCCGCGGCTCGGCTTCGCCGGGCGTCACATCTACCGCTGCGAGGACCCGGACGAGCTGGCCTTCTTCCGCCGCTACAGCCCGGCCGAGAGCGTGGTGCAGCAGGCCCTGCCGGGCCTCGAGTTCAGCATCGACTGCTTCGGCGGCCTCGACGGGCAGGCGCTCGGCGCCGTGCCGCGGGCGATGATCCAGAGCAAGGGCGGCGAGCAGATCAAGGGCGAGACGCTCGACGACCCGCAGCTCGTGGAGCTCGGCGCGGCGACGGTCGAGGGCCTCGGGCTGGTCGGCCCCAGCACGGTCCAGTGCTTCCGCGACGATGGCCGCATCCTGGGCATCACGGACATCAACACCCGCTTCGGCGGCGCCTTCCCGCTGCCGCAGGCCGCGGGCGCGGGCTACGTCCAGATGATCCTGGCGATCGCCGCCGGCGAGCGGCCGGAGCCCCGCGTGGGCGCCCACACGCCCGGCGTGGTGATGACGCGGTTCCTCGAGCAGACCCTCCTGACGCGCGAACCGGCGGGCCTCGCCCCGTTCGCGCCCGTGGTCTAGGGTCCGCCGTCGTGGAAAAGGAGATCACCCTGCGGGACTACGGCCGCGTCCTCTGGAGCGGCCGCTGGCTCATCCTCACGTGCGCCGTCGTGGCGGCCATCGTGGGGCTCGCCCTCTCGTTCGCCACCAACGTGAAGTACACGGCCAAGGCCGAGCTCTTCGTCGGGCAGGCGACCAGCGTCTCGGGCACCCCGGTGTCGACGCCGGGCACCAACCCGGCGCTCGTGCCGACCGTCCTCACGGGCGACAACCTCGTGGTCCGCGTCGCGGCCCAGGTGGGCGTGAAGCCGAGCCGCATCCGCAAGGGCGTGACGCTGAGCGCGCCCAAGGCGCCGGGCAACTCGGTGGGCAACCTGCCGACGGTCGTGACCGTCACGTTCGTCGACAAGGACCGCGACGTGGCGAGGAACGCCGCCAACGCCTACGCGAAGGCCGTCTTCGATCAGGCCAAGAGCGGCTTCTCGGGGGTCATCGGCGCATACCAGACGGCGATCGCGGCGGCGCAGTCGAACGTCGACCGCCTCGAGACCCAGATCGCGGGCTACCGCAGGCAGCTCCCCACGGCCACGGGCGACAAGCTCATCGTGCTCCAGTCGCTCCTCAACAGCGCCGGGCAGCAGCTCCAGATCTCGACGACCGAGCTCAGCGACCAGCAGCTCAACCTGCAGAAGGAACAGCAGTTCCAGCCGTACGTCATCTCCCTCGCCACGAGCCCGAGCAGCTCCGGAGGCGCGCCCAGCCGCCTCCGCGCGATGATCCTCGCCGGCGTCATCGGCCTCCTCGTCGGCGTCATCGTCACCTTCGTGTGGCGGGGGAGCCCGGCGGGGCGTGCGGCGAAGGCGTAGCGGAGCCGCGCTCGCCATGAGCGTCGGGGTCGCCGTCGCCGGGTGCGGCGGCGGCGGTGGGGGCGGCGAGGCCACGCGCCCCGCGACCGCCCCCGCGACGGCGCCGGCCCTCGCTCCGGCGCGCACGCTCGACGTGCGTGTGACCGACGGCGACCGCGACACGCCGGTGCCCGGCGCGAACGTGGTCGCCTTCCGCAGCGACCGCGTCATCGCCCGCGTGCGGTCCGACGCGCAGGGTCGCGCCCCGGTGCCCGCCGAGACCCGCCTGGTCGAGGTCGCCGCGCGCGGCATGTCGCGGGGGCGGGCGTCCGTGCGCGGCGCCCCGGTGGCCGTGAAGCTCTACGACCCGGCCCTCCAGAGCCCGGAGTACGGCGGCGGCGCGAGCCGCGACCGCTACGTCCCGGCCGTGACCGCCGGCCCGCCGCGGAGCGCCCCCGCGTGGACCTTCGAGTCGCGCACCCTGATCGAGTTCCCGCCGGCCGTGGACGGCGGCCTCGTGGTCGTGGGCGTCAACTCCGGCCGGGTCTACGGCCTGAACGCCGACACCGGGCGCATCATCTGGGCGCGCCGCCAGAAGGGCCAGATCGCCTCCAGTCCCGCGATCTCGGGCGACACGGTGCTCGTCTCGTCGATGGACGGGACCCTGTCGGCCTACACCCGCGCACACGGCACGCCGCTGTGGCACCTGCGCACCGGGAGCCCCATCGAGAGCTCGCCGCTGGTGGTCGGCCGGCGGGCCTACGTCGGCACCTGGGCCGGCGACCTGATCGCCGTCAACGTCGCCACCGGGCGCCGGGCCTGGACCCGGCGCCTGCCCGGCGCGGTGAAGGGCAGCGCCGCGCTCTCCGGCTCTGACGTGGTCGTGGGCGACTACTCCGGCCGCGTCCACGCGCTCGACGCCCGCACCGGGCGCCGCGCGCTGGACCTACGCGGGCGGGCGGCGCTTCTACGGCGGCCCGGCCGTGAGCGGCGGCACGATCGTGATCGGCGACGTCGGCGGCGCGGTCATCGCCCTCGACGCCCGCACCGGCGCCGAGCGCTGGCGGCGGGGCACCGGGTCGTACGTCTACTCCTCGCCCGCGGTCGCCGACGGCACGGTCTACATCGGCTCCTACGACGGCGTCCTGCGGGCCCTCGACCTCGGCACGGGCGGCGTGCGCTGGTCCTTCCGGGCCGGCGGGCGCATCTCGGGCTCGGCGACGGTGGTCGACGGCGTCGTCTACACCGCGGTCCTGCCGCTCCCCGGACGGCCGCCGCGCACCTTCGGCCTCGACGCCCGCACCGGGGCGATCCGCTACCGGGGCGCCGACGGCCGCTACTCGCCGGCGGTCGGCGCGGGCACCACCCTCTACCTCGTCGGGACGCGGCACCTCTATGCCCATCCTTCACGGTCCTCGTAGGAGGCTCATCCTCGGGGCCGGCTTCGCGCTCCTGGCGGTGATCCTCGCCGCAATGGTCGTGGGGGTCGGGCTGCTGCGGGGATGGTTCGACTCGTCCAACGTCGAGGGCACCTCGGTCGGCTTCGAGCCCCAGAAGGCCCCCCAGGGGGCAGCGGACGCCGGATCGTGGCCCGAGTACGGCTTCGACGCCGAGCGCACCCGCGCCAACCCGGCGCTCGACCTCGCCCCGCCCTTCCGCCGCCTCTGGTCGCGCGACGCCGGCTCGCTGGTCGAGTTCCCGCCGGTGATCGGCGGCGGGCGCGCAGTGGTGGGAACCAACGACGGCCTCGCCGTCGCCCTCGACACCCGCACCGGACGGGAGGAGTGGCGGCACCGGCTGCGCGGGCGCGTCGCGTCCTCGCCCGCGCTGGCCGGTGACCTGGCGCTCTTCACCACCACGCGCGGCCAGGTCGTGGCCCTCGACGCGGCCACCGGGCGGCAGGTGTGGACCCGCGCGGTGGGGTCCTCGGTCGAGTCGTCGCCTCTGGTCGTGGACGGCTCGGCCTACATCGGCACGATCGCGGGGCGCGTGCTGCGCCTCGACGTCCGCACCGGCGGCGTGCGCTGGGCGGCACAGGCGAGCGGCGACGTCAAGGCGAGCCTCGCCCTGTCCGGCTCGCGCGTGGTCGTCGGCGACTACGCCGGCCACGTGACGGCCTACCGGCGCTCCGACGGGCGCGTGGCGTGGCGGCGCACGAGCCCGGGCCGCAAGCTGCAGGGCGCCGGGCGCTTCTACGGCGGGCCCGCGGTGGCCTACGGGCGGGTCTTCCTGGGCAACGTCAACGGCCGCGTGGTGGCCCTCGACGAGCACACGGGCGAGGTCGCGTGGGTGCGCGTGCTCGGCGACTTCGTCTACGCCAGCCCGGCCGTCGCCGACAAGACGGTCTACGTCGGCAGCTACGACCACTCCTTCTACGCGCTCGACGCCGTCACCGGCCGCGTGCGCTGGCGCTTCGACGCCGGCGAGCGCATCTCCGGGTCGGCGTCGGTCGTGGGCGGCGTGGTCTACTTCTCCACCCTGGCGAGGACGCCCTCGGAGGGCCGCACCTTCGGCCTCGACGCCCGCACCGGCAGGCGCGTGCTGACGTTCCCCGACGGGCGCTACAGCCCGGCCGTCGGCATCGACGGGCTGCTCGTGCTGACCGGGGTGCGCACCCTCTACGGCCTGGCCCCGAGGTGACCGTCGGGCGCCTCGCGCGCGCCGCCGCCGTGGTGGCGATCTTCGGGCTGGTCTCGCGTCTCCTGGGCTTCGCCCGGGAGATCGTGCTGGCGGCCGCCTTCGGCGCCTCCGGCCAGACCGACGCCTACGTCAACTCGCTGCTGATCGTGAACTCGGTGGCGGCGATCCTGCTCTACACGCTGGTCACGCTGATCATCCCGACCTTCCAGCGCGAGCGGGCGGCCGAGGGCGTGGACAGCGCCTGGCGTCTCATCAGCGCCCTGGCGGTGTGGGTCGGGATCCTCCTCGTCATCCTCTCGACGGCCGTGGCCATCTGGCCCGAGGCGCCCACGGCCCTCTTCCATCTCGACCCGGCGCGGGCGGCGCAGACCGAGACGCTCATCCGCATCATGGCCCCGGCGCTCGCCCTGCAGGGGTTCTCGGCCATCTTCACCGCGATGCTGCAGATCCACGGACGCTTCGCGGGGCCCGCGGCCGTGGGCGTGGCCTTCAACTTCGGCATCATCCTCGCCGTCATCGCGGGCCAGGGCAGCCTCGGCATCGAAGCGGCGGCCTGGGGCGTCGTGCTCGGCGCCGTGCTGCAGGTCGTGCTGCAGCTGCCGCAGTTCATCCGGCTGCTGCGCGACGACGGCGTCCGGCCGGCCTTCGTGCACCCGCGCCTCGGCGCGCTGGGCCTGCTCGCCCTGCCGGTGCTCGGCGCCTCGCTGCTGCAGCAGATCAACTCCTTCACGGACAAGCTCTTCGCCTCGTCGCTCGAGGCCGGCCGGGTGTCGGCGCTGAACTTCGCCAACGCCCTCGGCCAGGCCCCGCGCGTGGCGCTGCTGCTGCCGCTCATGACCCCGCTCTTCCCCCTGATCGCCAAGCTCGTCGGCGAGGAGCGCGAGGACGAGGCCCTGAGGGCGTTCCGGCGGGTGGCCGGGCTGCTCGGGCTGGTCTCGGTGCCGATGATGCTGCTGCTGGCGATCTACTCGCACGAGGTCGCCCAGCTCGCGTTCCAGCGCAGGAAGTGCGGCCCGGAGTGCGTGGACCAGATCGGGCCGCCGCTCCTCTACTACGCCCTCGGCCTCTGGCCCGCGTTCGCGGCCTACCTGGTCAACCGCACCCTGTCGGCGGCGCGCCGGCAGCGGTTCATCCTCTGGACGACGGCGGTGACCGTCGCCGTGACGATCGTCCTCGACCTCATCCTGCTCGGCCCGATGGAGCAGTCGGGGCTCGCGCTGGCCGCCACGATCGGCGTCTACGTCAGCGTCGTGATCTCGCTCATCGGGCTGCGCGACGAGTTCCCGCGCCTGCCGCTGCGGGCCCTCGGCGAGCGCCAGGGCCGGATCCTGGTCGCCGGCGCGCTCAGCGCCGCCACCGCGCTGGCGCTCAACCTGGTGCTGCCGACCGGCGACATGGGCTCGCTCGAGCTCATCGCCCCGCTTGCGGTCAAGGTCGCGGCGGCCCTCGCCGTCTACTACGCCGCCGCTCGCGCGCTGGCGCGGACCGAGCTCGCGGAGGGCATGCGGTCCCTGAAGTCGCTGGCGGGCCGGGGCGGAGGCCGTTAGGCTGCCCGCCGTGACGACGTCGATCGTGACCGGGGGGGCGGGCTTCCTCGGATCCCACCTCTGCGACCGCCTGCTCGCGGAGGGCCACCACGTGATCTGCGTGGACAACCTCGACACGGGCACGCTCGAGAACATCGAGCACATCCGCGAGGACCGGTTCACGTTCATGCAGCACGACATGATCGGGCACCTCGAGGTGCCCGGCCGCGTGGACTACGTCTTCCACCTGGCCTCGCCGGCCAGCCCGATCGACTACCTGCGCCTGCCGCTGCACACGCTGAAGGTCGGCTCCTACGGCACGCACAACGCCCTGGGCCTCGCCAAGGCGCACCGGGCCAGGTTCCTGCTGGCATCGACCTCCGAGGTCTACGGCGACCCCAAGGTGCACCCGCAGACCGAGGACTACTGGGGCCACGTCAACCCGATCGGCCCGCGCGGCGTGTACGACGAGGCCAAGCGCTACGCCGAGGCCCTCACGATGGCGTACCACCGCCAGCAGGGCGTCAACACCCACATCGTGCGGATCTTCAACACGTACGGGCCGCGGATGCGCCCCCACGACGGCCGCGCGATCCCGACCTTCATCCGCCAGGCCCTCCAGGACAAGCCGATCACGGTGTTCGGCGAGGGCGGCCAGACGCGCTCGTTCTGCTACGTCTCGGACCTGATCGAGGGCTTCTGGCGCCTGATCCACTCCGACCGCCACGAGCCCGTCAACATCGGCAACCCGGGCGAGTTCACCATCCTCGAGCTCGCGCAGGTCATCCTGCGGATCACCGGCTCGCGGTCGGAGATCATCTACGAGGCCCTGCCCCAGGACGACCCCACCCAGCGGCGCCCCGACATCACCCTGGCCCGGGATCTGCTCGACTGGGGCCCGACGGTCGAGCTCGAGGAGGGCCTGCGCAGGACCCTCGCGAGCATGCAGGTGCAGCTCCCGCTGACGCCCTGAGCGGGCCGGCCCCCGCGGTCAGCGCGCGGGGTCTCACCAAGCGCTACGGCGCCTTCACCGCAGTCGACGGCATCGGCCTCAGCGTCGCCGAGGGCGAGTGCTTCGGCTTCCTCGGCCCCAACGGGGCCGGCAAGACGACCACGATGCGGATGCTCTCGTGCCTCGCCCCGCGCGACTCCGGCGAGCTGGAGGTGCTCGGCCTCGATCCCGAGCAGAGCCCGCGCGAGCTGAAGCGCATGCTCGGCGTGGTGGCCCAGGACACGACGCTCGACCTCGAGCTCTCCGTGCGCGAGAACCTGCTCGTCTACGCCCGCTACTTCGACATCCCGCGCGCCGCAGGCCCGGGCCCGGGCCGACGAGCTGCTGGGCCTGATGGCGCTGTCCGACCGCGCCGACGCGCCGGTGGAGCAGCTCTCGGGCGGGATGAAGCGGCGCCTGCAGATCGGCCGGGCGCTGATCAACGAGCCCCGCCTGGTGCTGCTGGACGAGCCGACCACGGGCCTCGACCCCCAGGCGCGCCACGCGGTGTGGGAGCGCCTGCGCGTGCTGCGCGACGGCGGCGCCACCCTGGTGCTCACCACGCACTACATGGACGAGGCGGCCCAGCTCTGCGACCGCCTGGTGATCATGGACCACGGCCGCATCGTGCGCGGCGGCCGGCCCGCCGAGCTGGTCGCCGAGGAGGTCGGTCGCGAGGTGCTGGAGCTGCGGGTCGCGCCCGCCGACGCCGAGCGGCTGCTCGACGCCCTCGGCGCGCGCGTGCGCGGGCACGAGCAGGACGCCGACCTGCTGCTGCTGTTCGGCGACGACGCAGAGGAGCTCCACGCGGCGGCGCGGCGGACGAACGTGCCGATCCGCCTGCAGTCCGCCCGGCCCGCCGGGCTCGAGGACGTCTTCCTGCGCCTCACCGGCCGGCGGCTGCGCGACGGCTGAGCGCCGCTAGGTCGGCGGCGTCGCCGCGGCCTCGTCGTCGGGCGCGTCCGACCAGGCCGCGCGGGCCCACAGGGGCGGCCCGCCGAAGCGGCGCGCCAGGACGATGCCCAGGCCGTAGAGCGCGATCTGGGGGATCATCAGGAGCATCATCGAGAAGGGGTCGCCGCCGGGCAGGATCGCCGCCAGGAAGGCGATCGCAACGATCGCGACGCGCCACTGGCGCACGTAGAACTCGGCGCTCGTCACGCCGATACGTGCGAGCGCAAGCATCGCGATGGGCACCTCGAACATGAGCCCGCCGCCCAGCATCAGGCTGGTCACGAACGAGAAGTACTCCCCGGCGCGCACCTGGGTCTGGAAGGTGTCGCCGCCGTAGTTCAGGAGGAAGCGCAGGGCCACGGGCAGCACGACGAAGTACGCGAAGGCCACCCCCGCCAGGAAGAGGGCGGAGGCGCCGGC
The DNA here is from genome assembly GCA_963770865.1 of uncultured Thermoleophilia bacterium. Classification (GTDB taxonomy): domain Bacteria; phylum Actinomycetota; class Thermoleophilia; order Miltoncostaeales; family Miltoncostaeaceae; genus Miltoncostaea. Next base: position 52,616 of record CAVYRD010000012.1, on the reverse strand, counting down.
CACGACCGCCAGCATGCGACGGCGCGGCTGGTCCTGCACCGCCGGGATCACGAACGCGTACACCTGGTAGAGCCACACCGGCAGCGCGGCCAGGATCGCCGCGTAGAAGCAGACCTTCAGGGTGGTGAAGAACGGCTCGGTGGGCGAGAGGGTGATCAGCCCGCTGTCCTTGAAGCGCTGCGGCAGCGGGTGCTCGAGGATCGTGATCAGCTGCTCGTGGAAGCCGTACGCGACGCCGAAGGCGACGCCGAGCGCCAGCACGGAGACGATCAGCCGGTTGCGGAGCTCGTCGAGGTGGTCGACGACGCTCAGGTGCTCGTCGCGCCCGACCCGCCGTATGCGGCGTGCTCCGAAGAGGGCCATGGGGGAGCCCCCGCCCGCGCCGGGGCTAGGCCTGTGGGTCCTTCGGCGGGGTGTCGCCCGAGAGCACGACGCCCTCGAGCACGCTGTCGTCCTCGTCCACCGCGGCGGCGACCGGGCCGGGCGCCACGGCCGCGTCGGGCGCGGCCGGCGGGCCGCGGCGGCCGGCGGAGCGGCGGGGCGGCCGGGCTCGTCGTCCATGATGGCGCCCTTGAACTCGCGGATGCCGCGACCGACGGACTTGCCCATCTCCGGCAGGCGCTTGGGCCCGAACACCAGGAGGGCGATGACCAGGACGATCAGGATCTGCACGGGGGAGATGTCGAACATGGCGCCTCGGCCGTCGGGAAGGGGATGCCCCGACAGAGTAGCCCCGCGGGCCGGATCGGGCCAGACGGCCCGTGGGCGCGCCCCGGCTTGCTACCGTCCCGCGCGATGGCCGACCCGACCGCCGATGCCGTGGTGCGCCAGATGCGCGACGCGATCATCGACACCGACCTCAAGCTGATGCAGGCCATCAACACCCGCCTGGTGATGGTCGCCCGGCTGCGCGCCTACAAGGAGGCGCACGGCATGGACTTCGTCGACCCCGCCCGCGAGCAGTGGATGCACTCCTACCTGCAGGGAGCCAACCGCGGGCCGATCAGCGCCGACGGGCTGCGGGAGATCTACGGGCACCTGCTCGAGCTGACCAAGCGCGAGACGGCGGAGGAACCGCCGGCCTGAGCGGCCCGGCGGGGCGCCGTCACTCCCCGGCCAGGAAGTCCTCGGGGCTCACCTGGTCGAGGAACTCCTTGAACTTCTCGACGACCTCGTCGGTGTCCTCGACCTCGTGCTCGAACTCGATGCCGCTCTCCTCGATCACCTTGTCCGCGGCGAAGATCGGCGCGTTGCTGCGCACCGCGAGGGCGAGGGCGTCGCTCGGGCGGGAGTCGATCTCGATCTCCGACGCCGCGGCCCGCAGGGTGATGAGCGCGTAGAAGGTGTTCTCGCGCAGTTCGGTGACCGTGATCTTCGCGATCTCGGCGCTCAGCTCGGAGACGACGTCGGTCAGCAGGTCGTGCGTCATCGGGCGCGGCGTCTCGGCGCCCTGGAGCTTCATCAGGATCGCCGCCGCCTCGGCGTGCCCGATCCAGATCGGCAGGAACTTGTTCCCCGAGATCGTCTTCAGCAGGACGATCGGCTGCTTGCCGACCATGTCGAAGCTGACGCCGTAGATGACCATCTCCTGCACGGCTCCCCGCCTTTCCGTCGTCGGGCCGCGGGCGGTGACGAGGGACAAGTATAGGCCCATCCGCCGTCCCGCCCGGACCCCGGGGCGGGCGCGGGACGTCACCTTCGCGGGCCCGGCGTGGCCTTGGCCCGGCGGGGTTGATACCCTGCCGCGACCCGCACGGCCGGGGCGATTAGCTCAGGTGGTTAGAGCGCATCTCTGATAAGGATGAGGTCCCTGGTTCGAGTCCAGGATCGCCCACTCCCGTGAGCCCACCCGGTCTCACGGGCCCGCGACCACCGGGGGTCTCGTGAGCACAGGGCCGTCCACGCGTCCCGACGAGTCGAGGAGGATCTCCTGCCTTCTCGTAGACGACCACGCCATCGTGCGCGAGGGCCTGCGCCGCGTGCTGTCGCCGCTCGAGGACATGATCGTGGTCGGCGAGGCGTCCTCCGGCGAGGCCGCCCTGGAGCTCGTGGCGCGCCGTCGGCCCGAGGTGGTCCTGATGGACGCCCGGATGCCGGGCATCGGCGGGGTCGCCGCCGCGCAGCGGATCATCGCCGAGCACCCCGACGTGCGCGTGGTGATGTTCACGGCCCACGCCGAGCAGGACCTCCTCTGGGAGGCGCTCAACGCCGGCGCCCAGGGCTTCGTGCTGAAGGACTCCGAGAGCACCGCCCTCGTGGGCGCGATCCGGCAGGTCGTGGCGGGCGAGCCGTACGTCGACCCGCGCCTGGCGCCGGACTTCCTGCGCCAGCTGGCCCGCCCGCGCCCCGGCGGCATCCTGAGCGCCCGCGAGCGCGAGATCCTGCAGATGCTCGCCGACGGCCACTCCAACCGCGAGGTGTCCGAGCGGCTGGTCGTGAGCGTCGAGACCGTGAAGACGCACGTGAAGCACATCCTGGCCAAGCTGGAGGCCGAGCACCGCACCCAGGCGGTCGCGATCGGCATCCGCCAGGCGCTGATCCGCTAGCGGCGTGACGGGCCCGGCGGCGCGGGGCTCCGACGTCGTCCTGCGGACGCTGGCCGCGGCCGCGGAGACGCCGGGGGCGGCCGGCATCCTCGAGGGTGCGCTCGACGGCCTGGTCGCGGCCCTCGGCGCCCGCGCGGCGGCCTTCTACGCCGAGGAGCCGGGCGGGGGCGGCCTGACGCTGCGCTGCCGGCGCCCGGAGGGCGGCGGCCCGGCCCCCGAGGACGTGATGGTCCCGGCGCGCCTGCGCGGCCAGCCGGCGGGCGCCGTCGGGCTGTCGCTGGAGCCCGGCGCGTCCCTCGACGACGAGGGCAGGGCCCTGACACGCTCGGTGGCGCAGGCCCTGGCGCTCGCGGTGCGCAACGACGACCTGGTGCGCGGACTCGGCGACCGGGTGCGCGAGCTCGACCGCCAGGCCCGCCAGCTGGAGGCGCTGACACGGGTGGCACGCCGCGTGGCGCAGACGCTCGACGAGGACGACGCGCGCCGTGTCGTGGTGTCGGAGGCCCGTGACCTGCTCGTGGCCGACGCGGCGGTGCTGCTCGTCGGCCGGCGGCGACGACATGTCGGTCGCCGCGGTGGACGGGACTCCGGGGCCCGGCTGCCCCGACCTCTCCGACCTGGCGGCGGTGCGCGACGCCGGCGGTGCGCGACGCACCGGTCGCGAGGCGGTCGTCGCCCTCCCCCGGGGCCCGGGCGAGGACGCGTACGGCGGCCTTCCTCGCGGTGAGCCGGGAGGCCGGGGGCGAGCCGTTCGGCGACGACGACCTCGACCGGCTGCGCGGGCTGGCCGACCAGGCCTCCGTCGCGCTCGCCAACGGCCGCCTGCTGTCGGGCCTGCGGCGCGAGGAGGCCGAGCGGCGGGCCCTCGCGGCCTCGATCGTCGTTGCGCAGGAGAACGAGCGCCGCCGCGTGGCCGAGGACATCCACGACGGGCCGGTCCAGGAGCTCGTGGGCGTCGGCCTGATGCTGGACGCCCTCGCGGGGACGCTCTCGGCGAGCCCGCCGGGCGTCCTGGCCGACGTCAACCGCGCCGCGGCGGCCGCCCGCGAGGCCGTTCGCGCGCTGCGGCGGGCGATCGCGGACCTGCACCCGATGTCGCTCGAGGAGCTGGGCTTCGCCGCGGCGGTCGGCTCGCTGGTCGAGCGGATCGAGTGGCGCGGCGCTCACGTGTCGCTCGACCTGGCCGCCGCGGACGCGCTCTCGGACGTCGCACCGCACCGTCGCCTTCCGCATCGTGCAGGAGGCCATCGCCAACATCGCCCACCACGCCGATCCGCGCTCGGTCTCGATCACCGCGCGCCACGAGGACGGCGGCGTGACGATCGAGATCCGTGACGACGGCCGGGGCTTCGTCCCCGGCGAGAGCCGCAAGGGCGCCGCCGAGGGCCACCTCGGGCTCGCCGCCGCCGAGGAGCGCGCCTCCCTGGCGGGCGGGCGGCTCACCGTACGGTCGGCGCGGGGCGCCGGGACCACCCTGACCCTCCACCTCCCCGCCGCGGGCGGCGGGGCGGCTCAGGCGGGCGGCGCGCCCCCGGATAGCCGCTCGAGCGCGGCCGCCAGCGCCTCGGCGTCGGCGAAGCGGAGCTCGACCAGCATCTGACCGCGGCTGCCGATGCGCACGCGCACCGGCGTGTCGAAGTGGGAGCCGAAGGCCTCGAGGGCGGCGTCACCGATGGGCGTGGGCTCCGCGGCCGCGTGGCGGGCCGGCCGCGGCGCGCCGGACTCGCGCCGCGCGAGCTCCTCCGTGGCGCGCACCGACAGGCCTCCCTCCACCGCGCGCTCGGCCACCCGGGCGCGGCGGGCGGGGCCGTCGGCCATCAGGATCGCCCGCCCGTGGCCCTCGGTGAGCGCGCCCGAGGAGATCAGCTCCTGCACGCCCTCCGGCAGCTCCAGCAGGCGCACGAGGTTGGAGATCGCCGGGCGGCTGCGGCCGAGGCGGCCCGCGAGCTCCCCGTGGCTCTGGCCGAAGTCCTCGATCAGGCAGGCGCAGGCCTGGGCCACGTCGATCGGGCTGAGGTCCTCGCGGACGATGTTCTCGACCAGCGCCAGCTCGAGACGCTCGCGCGCGTCGACCGCCCGCACGACCGCCGGAACCCGCTCCAGGCCGGCGATCCGGGCCGCCCGCCAGCGGCGCTCGCCGGCGATCAGCTCGTGGCGGCCGGTGGCGTCCGCAGGGGCCACGACCACCGGCTGCAGGATGCCGCTCGCCCGGATCGACGCTGCCAGCGCCTCGAGCGCCTCCTGCTCGATCACGGCGCGGGGCTGGTCCGGGTTGGGGGCGATCGCGTCGAGGGGGATCTCGGCGAGGGCGCCGGCCAGGGCCGCCGGCGCGCCCTGCTCGGCGTCGCCGAGCAGGGCCGCGAGGCCGCGGCCGAGGCCGCGCCGGTCGCGGGTCGAGGGCTCAGCCACGGGCGGCGACCTCCTTGGCGGCTTCGAAGTACGCGTCGGCGCCCGCGCAATGCGGGTCGTAGCGGATGACCGGCTCGCCGTAGGACGGCGCCTCGGCCAGCCGTACGTTGCGCGGCACCACGGTGCGGAACGCGAGCTGGGGGAAGTGGCGGCGCACCTCGCCGATGACGTCGCCGCTCACGCGCGTGCGCGCGTCGTGCATCGTCATCAGCATCCCGGTGACGCGCAGGCCCGGGTTGAGGCCGGCCTGGACGGCCGCGACGGTCTCCATCAGCCGCGAGAGGCCCTCCAGCGCGTAGTACTCGCACTGCACCGGCACGATCAGCCGGTCCGCGGCGGCCAGGGCGTTCACCGTCAGCAGGTCGAGCGAGGGCGGGCAGTCCATGAAGATGTACGGGTAGTGCGCGCGGGCCGGCGCCAGGGCCTGGGCCAGGACGCGCTCGCGGCCCTCGCGACCCGGGAGCTCGACCGCGGCGCCGGCCAGGTCGGGGGAGGAGGGCAGCAGGTCGAGGTTCGGGACGCTCGTGGCGACCACGGCCTCCGCGTAGGGGAGCCCGTCCAGCAGGACGTCGGCGATGGTGGGCCGACCCCGGCCCGAGACCCCGAGGCCGCCGGAGGCGTTGGCCTGGGGGTCCACGTCCACCAGCAGCACCCGCGATCCGGCCTCCGCCAGGCAGGCGGCGAGGTTGACGGCCGTGGTGGTCTTGCCCACGCCGCCCTTCTGGTTGGCGACCGCGTAGATCACCGGGGCGCCGCCAGGGGGCGCTTCGCGGCACGGCCGGCGCGGCGCGGGTAGCGGCGCGGCGTCGGAGCGGTCTTGTCGAAGACGTGCAGGCGCCGCCGCGAGCCGGGGAACGCGTCGGAGGCCACCGGCGGCCGGGGCTCCAGGCCGAGCTCGCGGGCCGCCCAGGCGGCGTCCGCCTCGCCGGCCGGGTCGGCGTCGTCGCCGCGCCAGGCCACCACGCAGCCGCCGACGGCCACCAGGGGGGCGGCCAGCTCGAGCGCGACGGGGAGGGGCCCGAGGGCCCTCATCGTGGCCAGCGGGAAGGTCTCGCGCTCGCTCGCCGCGAGGTGTTCGGAGCGGTCGGCCACGACCCGCACATTAGGGATTTCCGCGGACGCCCGGCGGAGCCAGTCGGCCTTGCGCTTCTCGCTCTCGACCAGCGTGACGGCCATCTCCGGGCGCGCGATCGCCAGCGCCAGGCCGGGGAAGCCCGCGCCGCTGCCGATGTCCACGCACGCCGGCGCCGCGGCGACCTCGGGGACCCGCAGACCCGCCAGGCTGTCGGCCAGGTGGCGATCGAGGCCCTCGTCGAGGCCCTCGATCGCCGTCAGGTTCTGGGGCTCGATGGCGATGCGGTCGAGGAGCCCGACCAGGCGCGCGGCGGCGTCCGGGGCGAGGGCGACGCCCATCGCGGCCGCGCGAGCGAGGAGGCGGCCCGCGGGGGCGCCTGTTTCACGTGAAACAGGCGGGTCGAAGTCGGCACCTCACTCGGCAGGCTCGACGATGATCCGGCGGCGGGGCTCCTCGCCCTCGCTCCTGGTGACCACCTCGGTGCGGTCCTTCAGGGCCATGTGGACGATCCGCCGGTCGTGCGGGGTCATCGCGTCGAGCTCGATCTCCTCGCCGTGCTCGACCGCCTCGCGCGCGGCCTGGTCGGCCAGGTCCTCGAGCGCCTTCTGGCGGCGGGCGCGGTAGCCGTCCGCGTCGAGGGACACACGGCGGCGCGACCCGCCCTCCGCGCGGCTGGCGATCTGGCCGAGGAGGTACTGCAGCGAGTCGATCGTCTCTCCGCCGCGCCCGATGAGCGCCGCGGTGCCGTCGCCGTCGACGGACGCCTCGATGTCGGTGCCCTCCGGGCCGGGCGCCACCACGACCTGCGCCTCGATGCCCATTCCCGCGACCACGGCGTCGAGCACCCTGCCCACCGCCGCGGCCCCGGGGCCCTCGGCCGTCACGTCAGCTCCCACGGGTCACCTCCGGTCAGCGCTTCCTCTTGGAGCGGGAGCTGCTCGCGGGCCGCGAGCCCTTGGCGGTGCCCCTCGGGCGCGGCTGGCGCCGCGCGCCGTTGCGCGCCCCGTTGCCCTTGGCCGCGGCCGGCGCCGGGTGCCTTCGGCCTCCGGCGGCCCTCGGGCCCGCGGCGGGCTCGGGTGCGGGCTCGGGCTCGGGGCGCTCTCCGCCTCCGGCGCGCTCTCCGCCTCCGGGGCCTCGAGCGCCTCGGCCTCGGCCGGCGCGGGGGCCGGGCGGCGCAGGCGGCTCCAGCGGGAGTGCTCCTCCGGCTGCTGCCCGTCGGACGCGAGCGCCACGGCCGCGCCCTCCGTGCGCGGGGGCGTCCGCGACCCCTTCTTGGCGAGGCCCTCCGTGTACTTGGCGACCTCCGCGGGATCCGCCAGGTGCAGGCCGATCCGGTGGCGCATCACGAGCTGCTGGCCCGCCGTCCAGAGGTTGGTGGTCATCCAGTAGAGGACCAGTCCCGCGGGCACCGGGAACGAGAACACGAAGAAGACGATGCCGAGCGGCATGAGCCGCATCAGCCGGCGCTGGGACGCCGGCATGTTCGGCGTGGACGACAGCTCGGTGGAGAGCAGTTGCGAGAGCGCGTAGATCGCCACGAGGACGAACGCGCCCCAGCCGATCGTGGTGAAGTTGACGCGGACGTCGTTCACCAGCCACATGAACGACACCGAGCCGCCCGAGACGCTCGCGTCCTTGGCGAACCCCTTCAGGACGTAGTACAGGGCGAAGAAGACCGGCAACTGCGCCACGAGCGGCAGGCACGAGGCGAAGGGGTTGATCTGGTTCTCTTTGTAGAACGCCATCAGCTCTTCGTTGAGCTTGGTGCGGTTCCCCTTGTACTTGGCCTGCAGCTCCTTCAGCTGTGGCGCGACCATCTGCATGCTGCGCATCGACTTGTACTGCTTGATGACGAGCGGCAGCAGCGCCGTGCGCACGATCATCGTGAGGACGACGATGCACCAGCCGTAGCTGAGGTGGGCGCTCGTGTGGAGGAAGTCGAGGAGGTTGCGGAGCGGATCCTCGAGGAGGGTCAAGGGGTTCACGAGCGGAAGACCCTCTGGTCGTGGGCGTAGTCCACACCCCCGTGGCTCCACGGGTTGCAGCGCAGCAGGCGCCAGACGGAGAGCACGAGGCCCTTCGCGACGCCGAACTCGCGCACGGCGTCGACCGCGTAGGCCGAGCAGGTCGGGTGGTACTTGCAGCGGCGCGGGAACAGGGGCGAGATCACCCGCTGGTAGAGCCGGATCGGGGCGACGGCGATCTCCTTCACGCCGTCTCCTCCGCGCGGGCGCGCGTCACGCGCTCGGTCAACTCGGCCAGCCGCGCGCCGATCGCGGCCGAGCCGCGCTCCTCCACGTACTCCGCGCAGCCCGGGCGGGCGATGACCACCACGTCGATGCCACGGGGCAGCGTGGGAGCGATCTCCGCGAACCGCTCGCGCAGGACGCGCTTGACGCGGTTGCGCTCCACCGCGCCGCCCACCTTCTTGGAGACGGACAGCCCGAGGCGCGCTGGGGCCGGCGGCGTCTCGTCGCGCGCGAAGGCGTAGACCACGAGATGGCGATTCGCCGCCGAGCGCCCGCGGCGGTAGACCGCGTCGAAGTCGCCGGACCGTGTGATCCGGGCGCGGCGCCGCGGAGCGGTGCCGGCGTCGGTCACGGATCAGGCGGAGAGGCGGGCACGGCCCTTGGCGCGCCGGCGCTTCAGCACCGCGCGCCCGGCACGGGTGCTCATCCGCACCCGGAAGCCATGGGTCTTCTTACGCTTCCGCTTGTTGGGCTGATAAGTCCGCTTCACGCGCGCCGCACTCCTCGTCCGCGTCGATGCAACAGCATCCGGAATCCGGGCGGGGGCCCGCCGCGGGGTGGCCGAGCATAGCAAAGGACCGGGCGCGCTCCGGAGTGCGCGGCCGGGCCTCGCGGGGCCCCCGCGCGGGGGCGGGAACCGCGCCCCGGACGTTTTGCACATGTGTGGACACATCTGTGGATAACGTCCCGGATCCCGCTTCGTGACTGATGTCCCGATCGGACGGCCGACGGGCGCGGACAGGCCCGTCACACGATTTCGCCGCACCGACGTCTGTTTGTTTTCCACAGGGGTGGCGAGGGCCTTTCGCGGGCCGCGCGCGCCGGGTTAGAGTGCCCGCCCCTCACCCCGAGACGATGCCCTCAGCCCTCACCCTGTCCACGCCGCTCGCCTCCGCGCGGGCCCCCCGAGCCGAGCTGGTGCGCGTGCGCCTGGCGCCTACGGGGCGCCCGGGGAGCCGCCCGTCGTGGACGAGCTGGAGGACGAGGACGCGGTCGCCCTCATCGAGGCCGTCTGCGACATCGTGGGCGAGCGATCCCCCCTCCCGGCGCCCGCCGTGCGGGAGGTCGTGGAGAACCTCGTCCACGCGGGCTTCCGCGACGCCGTGGTGAGCCTGCTCGACGCGGGCTGCACGTTGCGCGTGAGCGACCACGGGCCCGGCATCGCCGATCCCCTGCGGGCGCTGCAGCCCGGATTCACCGCCGCCGGCCCCGAGGCGCGCGCCATCGTGCGCGGCGTCGGAGGGGGCCTGCCGCTCGCCGACGAGATGATCGCGGCCGCCGGCGGGCGGCTCGCCCTGGAGGAGAACCTCGGGGGCGGCGCGGCCGTCACCCTCGCCATCCCCGCCCCCGAGGGCGCAGGTACCGAGCCCGTGTGCTCGGAGACCGCCCGCGAGATCCTCGCACTGCTGCTGGAGATCGCCAGCGCCACCCCCGCCCGGCTCGCGGACGAGCTCGGGCGATCGCGGTCGGAGTGCGGCCGCGAGCTCGCCCTGCTGCAGCACCGCGGCCTCGTCGCGCGGGAGCCCGGCGGGCCCCGCCGCCTCACCGAGGCCGGCGCCGCCCTCGTGGCGACCCTCTTCTGACCCGGTCCCCGAACCACCCGACGTCCCCGATCCCGGACGCACCACCGAGCACACCGGCCACCCCCTCGCACCCCGACGGAGTCCTCGCAATGCCCCCCACAGCCGCACCCGCCCATGAGCGCGACGCCGTCTGGTCGGAGGTCCGCGAGCGCCTGCGCGCGACGCTCAACGGCCAGACCTACAAGTTCGCGTTCTCGGGCGCCCGCCCCGTCACCCTCGACGACGACCGGATCGTCCTGGCGGTCGACACCGAGCTGCTGCGCCAGTGGATCCGCCAGCGCTACCTGCCCCTGCTGCGCGACGCGCTCTTCGAGATCCGGGGATCGGACCTCGAGGTGGAGATCACGGTCGAGCCGCGCGAGGACGCGGGCGGCGAGGAGCCGCGCGGCGACGCGCCCGCCGCCCGCGAGCCCGCCGCGAGCGAGCTGCGCTCGCTGCAGCCGCGCCGCTCCAGCGGCCTGCAGCCCCGCTTCACCTTCGAGGCCTTCGTGACCGGCCCCTCGAACCGCTTCGCCCAGGCCGCGGCGCTCGCCGTGGCCGAGGCGCCGGCCAAGGCCTACAACCCGTTCTTCATCTACGGGGGCGTCGGGCTGGGCAAGACCCACCTGCTGCACGCCATCGGCCACTTCGTGGAGGCCAACCACCCGGAGCTCGAGCTCACCTACGTCTCGGTGGAGACCTTCACCAACGAGTTCATCAACGCCCTGCGCGACGGGGGCATCCGCTCCTTCAAGGACCGCTACCGCAACACGGACATCCTCCTCATCGACGACATCCAGTCGCTCGAGGGCCGCGAGCAGACCCAGGAGGAGTTCTTCCACACGTTCAACGCCCTCCACGACAGCGGCAAGCAGATCGTGATCTCGTCCGACCGCCCGCCCAAGGCGATCGCCACCCTCGAGGACAGGCTGCGGAGCCGCTTCGAGATGGGGCTCATCACCGACGTGCAGCCTCCCGACATCGAGACGCGCATCGCGATCCTGCAGAAGCGGGTGCGCGCCGACCGCTACGAGATCCACGACCCCGAGGTGCTGCCCTTCATCGCCGGGCGGGTCTCGACCAACGTGCGCGCCCTTGAGGGCGCCCTCACGCGCGTCGTGGCCCACGGGTCGATCTCGGGCCGGCGCATCACCGTCGAGCTGGCCACCGAGGTGCTCGAGGACCTCTTCCCCGCCGGCGAGGGCGTGCTCAGCATCTCGGTGATCCAGAGCGAGGTCTGCCGCTACTTCGGGGTCACGATCGACGAGATGAACGGCGACAAGCGCACGCGGCGCATCGTCGGGCCGCGCCAGGTGGCGATGTACCTGAGCCGCGAGCTGACCGACGCCTCCCTGCCCGCCATCGGCCGCGCGTTCGGCGGCCGCGACCACACCACGGTCATGTACGCGGTGCAGAAGGTGGCCGACCAGATGAGCGGCGAGGGCGAGGTGCTGACCCAGGTCCAGACCCTCACGGGGCGCCTCACCGGGCGCCGCGCCCAGCCGTGACGGTGGAGGGACCACGGGAGGGCGCGTGCTCGTCCTCCCCACGGTCCCCCGCTCGGGCCGCCGGGAGCCGGGGCCCTGGGGACGGGTGGGGAGTGGCGAGACGTCGGAGGGCCCTTCGCCCCCACCTCGGCCAACAGCCCGAAGGCGTCCGTTTGCAGGGACTCCACGGCCTGTCCCCCGAGTGCACAGGGCCTACTGCGGTTACGGGTTCAAACCCTCTTTCTTCTTTCTCAAAGAAACAGCCCTGTCGCCGTCGGTGGAGAGCGTCCGCAGACGTCTCCGGCAATCGCTAGGGTCGCGCCGTGCGTTTCGTCTCACCCAAGGACGAGCTTGCCGGCAAGCTCGCGATCGCCGGCCGCGCGGCCTCGGCGAAGAGCACCATCCAGATCCTCTCCCACGTCCTGGTCCGGGCGGAGGACGGGCGCTGCGAGCTCGCGGCGACCGACATGGAGATCTCGCTGCGCGTGCCGCTCGAGATGACCGTCGAGGAGCCCGGCTCGGTCGTGCTGCCCCGCCTGGCCGCCGACATCGTGCGCTCGATGGCCGACGGGCCGATCACGCTGGAGCACCGCGCCAACGAGGGCGTGGTCAGCCTCTCGGGCGGCGGCTCGTCCTTCTCCCTCAACTGCCTGCAGGCGCACGACTTCCCGGAGCTGCCGGCCGACGAGGGCACCGGCCTGTCGATCCCCGCCGAGCCGCTGGTCGAGGCCATCGACCGGGTGGCCCGCGCCGCGTCGCGCGACGAGACCCGCCCGGTCCTGACCGGCGTGCTGGTACGGATCGCGCAAGACGGGCTCACGATGGTGGCGACCGACTCGTACCGCCTCGCAGTGCGCCAGGCGCCCCTCGACAACCCGCCGGCCGACGCCCGCGAGGCGATCGTCCCGGCGCGCGCCCTCAGCGAGGTCTCGCGCCTGGTCGGCGCGATGAAGGCCGACGTGGTCGAGGTGGTGCTGAGCGAGTCGCAGGCGCTCTTCCGCATCGGCGACGTGCGCCTCACCAGCCGGCTGATCGAGGGGCAGTTCCCCGACCACCGCCAGCTGGTGCCCGACACGTTCGAGCACGACGTCGCGTTCGAGCGCTCGGAGCTGCTCGGGGTGCTGTCGCGCATCGGCGTCCTGGCCCAGCGCAACACGCCGGTGCGGCTGGCCTTCGAGCCCGGCTCGGTGACGATCTCGGCCATCAGCGACCAGATCGGCGAGGGCCACGAGTCCCTGCCGGTGGCCTTCAGCGGCGAGGGCCTGGAGATGGGCTTCAACGTCGAGTTCCTTCGGGCCGGCGTGGAGAGCGTCACCGGCGACGAGGTGCGGCTCGGGCTGATCAGCCCGCTGCGGCCCGGACTGCTGCGCGGAGCGAGCGACGACTACCGCTACCTCCTCATGCCGATCCGGCTCAACGCCTAGCCCGGCCACCGCCCGCCCGCCGGCCCCCGACTGGGTGGCCCGGCGCCTCGAGGTGGCGGACGTCCGCTGCTGGGACCGCGCCGCGCTGGACCTGCCGCCCGGGCTCGTGCTCGTCACCGGCCCGAACGGCGCCGGCAAGACCTCGCTCGTCGAGGCGATCGTGCTCGGGTGCCTGGGCGTCTCGCCGCGCACGGCGCGCGAGGCCGAGATCGTGCGCCGCGGCGCCGAGGCGCTGCACGTGACCCTCGACCTGGAGGGTCCGCCGGGCGCCCACCGCCGCGAGATCGGCTTCGCGGCGGGCCGCGGACGGCGGCTGCGCCTGGACGGCGCCCCGGTGCGGACGATGGCCGAGTGGCGGGCGCGGGCGGTGCTGGTCTTCCTCCCGGACGAGCTGCGCGCGGTGAAGGGGCCGCCGGCGGCGCGGCGCCGGGCCCTCGACCGCGTGCTCGAGGCGAGCGCGCCGGGATTCGCGGAGGACCTCGCCGGCTACCAGCACGCTCTGGCGCAGCGCAACGCCCTGCTGCGCCGGGTGCGCGCCGGGCTGGCGTCGGAGGCGAGCCTGCCGGCCTGGGAGGCCCCGATGGCCGAGCTCGGCGCCCGCGTGGCGGGCGCCCGGCGCGCGGGCGCCGCGGCGCTGGCCGGTCCGTTCGCCGCCTGGCTGGAGGCCCTCGGCGGCGGCGACGGGGGCGCCCTGCGGCTCGAGACCTCCCCGGCCGGGCTGGCCGAGGTGCCGGACGGCGGCCTCCAGGACGCGCTGGCCCGCACCCTGGAGGAGCGCCGGCCGCGGGAGATCCAGGCCGCCCAGACCCTGTCCGGCCCCCACCGCGACGACGTCTGGATCGGCCGGGGTGCGGCCGACCTGCGCAAGGAGGGCAGCCAGGGCGAGCAGCGCACGGCCGCCCTGGCGATGCTCCTCGCCGCGCGCGACCACCTGCGCGCGCGGGCCGCGCGGCCGATCCTGCTCCTCGACGACGTTCTGAGCGAGCTCGACCCCGATCGGCGGCGCCTGCTGCTGGAGGCCGTGCGCGACGGCGGCCAGACCCTGGTGACGACGGCCGACCCCAACGCGGCCGAGGCCCTCGCGGCGCCGCCGGACGCGGTCGTGCGGGTGCGCGAGGGGCGCCTCGATGCCTGACCACCCGCGCCGGCATCGGCACCGCAAGGACCCGATCGCCGTCGCGGACGCCCTCAAGCGCTTCCGCCGCAAGGCCGGCGGATCCGGCGCGCCGAGCGGCGCGGCGGGCGCGGCGGCCGTCGCCTGGCCCTCGGTGGTGGGCGAGGCGGCGGCGCGCCAGAGCGTTCCGGTGCGCTGCACGCGCGCCGGGGTGCTCACCGTGGCCTGCGCCGACGCGGCCTGGGCGCACGAGCTCTCGGCCCGGCGGGAGGAGATCACCGCGCGCCTCAAGGCCGCCCTGCCGGACGCCGGCATCGCCGGGCTGCGCTTCGCCGTGGCCGACCACGCACTCCCGGCCGCCGCCGGACGCCCCCGCGCCGGCCCCCGCTCCCCCCCGCCCGAACCCCGCGCAGCGCGCCGCGGGCGAGGCCGCGGCCGAGGGCGTGGAGGACCCCGTGCTGCGCGACCTGGTGCGCCGGGCGGCCGCCGCGTCGGCGGCCCGCAATTCCCGCCCGCGGGACACGTGAAATACCTGCAAATAGGGGAGAAAACGGCCGTTTCCCGCGGAGCGCGGTGCTAAACTCCACGGAACGTCCATAGGAGGCACCAGATCCAGCCCACGTCCGACGTACCGTCGGTGAGCACGAATTACGACGCCGGGGACATCACCGTCCTCGAGGGACTCGAAGCCGTCCGCCGACGCCCGGGCATGTACATCGGATCGACGGGCCCGCGCGGTCTCCACCACCTCGTCTACGAGGTGGTGGACAACAGCGTGGACGAGGCCCTGGCGGGGTACTGCGACCGCGTCGAGATCGTGCTCAACCCCGATGGATCCTGCACCGTGTCCGACAACGGCCGCGGCATCCCCGTCGCCGCCATGGCCGACCAGGGGGGCAAGAGCGCCCTCGAGGTGGTCATGACCGTCCTCCACGCCGGCGGCAAGTTCGGCGGCGAGGGCTACAAGGTGTCCGGCGGCCTCCACGGCGTGGGCAGCAGCGTCGTGAACGCCCTCTCCGAGTCGCTGATGGTCGAGGTCCACCGCGACGGCGGCGCCTTCCGCCAGAGCTACGAGATCGGCGCGCCGCTGGGCCCCATCGAGCGCGTGGGCGACGCCGCGGACACCGGGACCACGGTGTCGTTCCTGCCGGACCCGGCGATCTTCGAGGAGCCGGACTTCGACTTCGAGACGCTGGCCCAGCGCCTGCGCGAGACCGCCTTCCTCACCAAGGGCCTGCTGGTGCGCCTGGTGGACCGCCGCGGCGAGGGCCGCAAGGTCGAGTACCACTACGAGGGCGGCATCCGCGACTTCGTGCTCCACCTCAACGAGACGCGCGACGCGGTCCACCGCGACGTCGTCTACCTGGAGTCCGAGGGCCCCGAGGGCAGCCTCGAGGTCGCCCTCCAGTGGACCGGGGCCTACAGCGAGGCCGTCTACACCTTCGCGAACAACATCAACACGCACGAGGGCGGCAGCCACCTCACCGGCTTCCGCACGGCCCTCACGCGCACGCTGAACGACTACGCGCGCGCCAAGGGCCTCCTGAAGGAGAAGGACGACAACCTCGAGGGCCCGGACACCCGCGAGGGGCTCACCGCGATCATCTCGGTCAAGCTGCGCGAGCCGCAGTTCGAGGGCCAGACCAAGACCAAGCTCGGCAACTCCGAGATCACCGGCTTCGTCAACGCCGCGGTCACGCAGCGCCTGGCCGAGTACCTCGAGGAGCACCCGACCGAGGCGCGGGCCATCTGCGGCAAGGCGATCAACGCCTCCCAGGCGCGCCTGGCCGCGCGCAAGGCGCGCGACCTGGCCCGGCGCAAGGGCGCGATGGACTCGACCAGCCTGCCGGGCAAGCTGGCCGACTGCTCCGACCGCGACCCCGCCAGCACCGAGATCTTCCTCGTGGAGGGCGACTCGGCCGGCGGCTCGGCGATCATGGCGCGCCAGTCGAGCTTCCAGGCGATCCTGCCCCTGCGCGGAAAGATCATCAACGTGGAGAAGGCCCGGATCGACAAGGTCCTCTCCAACACCGAGATCCAGGCGATGATCACCGCGATGGGCACCGGGATCGACGAGGACTTCGACATCGCGAAGGCCCGGTACCACAAGCTGATCATCATGACCGACGCCGACGTGGACGGCGCCCACATCCGCACGCTGATCCTGACCTTCCTCTTCCGGCACATGCGGCCGCTGATCGAGGAGGGCTTCGTCTACATCGCGTGCCCGCCGCTCTACAAGGTGAAGCAGGGCAACCAGGAGCAGTACATCGAGAAGGAGATCGAGCTCGAGGACTGGCTGCTGGAGCGCAACCTCGGCGACCTGACGCTCGAGGACGCGGAGGAGCGCGCGAACGGGCTCACGAAGGCCCGCTACCAGCGCTTCCAGCGCGCGCTGAAGGAGCACGAGGCCTGGGCCGGCAACCTGCGCGCGACCTACGGCGGCGCGCTGATCGACTTCCTCATGGCCCACGGCCTGGTCGAGGCCGACCCGGCGGACGTCGAGGCCCTCGGGGCCGCCATCGACGCGGCCTCCGACGCCCGCGCGACCCTCACCGTCGAGGCGGTGGACGAGGAGGCGGGGACCATGCTCGCCCGCTCGATCCAGGCCAGCACCGGCGAGGCGCGCACGGTCACGATCCCCCTCTCCCTGTTCGCCACCCGCGAGCTGGCCGGCCTGCGCGGCGCGCGCGCCAAGCTGCGCGACCAGGTCGGCACGCCGCCCTTCCGGCTGACGCGCGGCTCCCGCTCGCGCACGCCCCAGACCTACGAGGCCCTGCGCCTCGCGGTGCTGGAGCTCTGCCGCGAGGGCGTCCAGCTCAGCCGCTTCAAGGGCCTCGGCGAGATGAACAGCGAGCAGCTCTGGGAGACCACGATGGACCCCGAGCGGCGCATCCTCCAGCGCGTGATGATGGAGGACGAGGCCGCGGTCGGGGAGCTGTTCTCGAAGCTGATGGGCGACAAGGTGGAGCCGAGACGGGCCTTCATCGAGGACAACGCACGCAGCGTCGCCAACCTCGACGTCTGACGTGTCGCCCGCTCACCTGACCTCCGACTCGGGACACCGATAGATGGCCATCGACCGCCACGGGCGCATCGAGCCGCGCGAGCTCGAGCGCGAGATGAGCTCGTCGTACCTCGACTACGCGATGAGCGTGATCGTGGGACGGGCCCTGCCGGACGTCCGCGACGGCCTGAAGCCGGTGCACCGCCGCGTGCTCTACGCGATGCACGACATGGGACTCCAGCCCGACCGCCCCTACGTGAAGAGCGCGAACATCGTCGGGCGCGTCATGGGCGAGTTCCACCCCCACGGCGACAGCGCGATCTACGACACGCTCGTGCGCCTGGCACAGGACTTCGCCTCGCGCTACCCGCTGGTGGACGGCCAGGGCAACTTCGGCTCCAGCGAGTTCGCCGCGGCCGCCATGCGCTACACCGAGGCCCGCCTGTCGCGCATGGCCACCGAGATGCTGCGCGACATCGACGAGGACACGGTCGACGACGCGCCGACCTACGACGACCGCCGCACCGAGCCGGTCGTGCTCCCCTCGCGGGTCCCGAACCTGCTCATCAACGGCAGCTCGGGCATCGCCGTCGGCATGGCGACCAACATCCCGCCGCACAACGTGGGCGAGGTGATCGACGCCGTGGTCGCGGCGATCGACGACCCCGACATCGAGGTCGAGGGCCTGATGCGCCACGTCAGGGCGCCGGACTTCCCGACCGGGGGCATCATCGTCGGCCGCGCCGGCGTGGTGGACGCGTACAAGACCGGCCGCGGCCGGGTGGTCGTGCGCGGCCGGGCCCACAACGAGCCGCTCAAGCACGGCCGCAACGCGATCGTCTTCACCGAGCTGCCGTACCAGGTCAACAAGGCGGAGCTCATCCGCAAGATGGCCGACCTGGCCAACGACAAGGTCATCCCCGAGATCGCCGACCTGCGCGACGAGAGCGGCCGCGACGGCGTGCGCGTCGTCGTCGAGCTGCGCCGCGACGCGGTGCCCGTGGTGGTGCTGAACAAGCTCTACAAGCACACCGCCGTGCAGTCGACGTTCGGCGTCAACGCGATCGCCCTGGTGGACGGCGTGCCGCGCACGCTGGGCCTGAAGGACATGATCCGGCACTACCTCGACCACCAGCGCGAGGTCGTCACCCGGCGCTCGCGCTACCGGCTGGCGCGCGCCGAGGCCCGGGCCCACATCCTCGAGGGCCTCCTGAAGGCCCTCGGCTACCTCGACGAGGTCATCGCGCTGATCCGCGCGGCGGCCGACCCCGAGACGGCCCGCACCGGCCTCATGACGCGCTTCGACCTCACCGAGATCCAGGCCCGGGCGATCCTCGACCTGCGCCTCCAGCGCCTCACCCAGCTCGAGGCCGGCAAGATCCAGGCCGAGTACGACGAGCTGCAGGAGCGGATCGCCGAGCTGCGGGCGATCCTCGGCGACGAGCGCCGCGTCTACGCGCTCATCCGCGAGGAGATCCTGGAGATCAAGGGGCGCTTCGCCGACGAGCGGCGCACCGAGATCGTCCCCGGCGAGGGCGACATCGACCTCGAGGACCTGATCGCCGAGGAGGAGATGGTCATCTCCATCTCCAACGGCGGGTACGTCAAGCGCCTGCCGGTCTCGACCTACCGGGCCCAGGGCCGCGGCGGCAAGGGCCTGCGCGGGGTGCGGCTCAAGGACGACGACTACATCGAGCACCTGTTCATCGCCTCGACGCACCACTACCTGCTGTTCTTCACCAACGCGGGCAAGGTCTACCGCCAGAAGGTCCACGAGCTGCCCCAAGGCTCGCGCGACTCACGCGGCCGGCACCTGGCCAACGTCCTGGCGCTGCAGCCGGGCGAGGAGGTCCGGGCCGTCTTCGACACCCGCGACTACAGCGAGGGCAGGTACCTCGTCCTCGCCACCCGCGAGGGCATGGTCAAGAAGACCGAGCTGCGCAGCTACGACACGGTGCTGCGCGAGCGCGGCCTCGCGGCGATCAAGCTCGACGAGGGCGACGAGCTGGTGGGCGTGCAGGTGACCGACGGCGACGAGGACCTGATGGTGGTCTCGGCGCGCGGCCAGGCGGCCCGCTTCTACGAGGGCCAGGTGCGCCCCATGGGCCGCGACACGCGCGGCGTGAAGGCGATGAACCTGGACCCGGGCGACCGCGTCCTCACGATCTGCGTGGCACGCGACGACGAGGAGCTGCTCGTCGTGACCGGCAACGGCTACGGCAAGCGCACCCCGATGGCCGACTACCCCCGCAAGGGCCGACCCACCAAGGGCGTCCGCACGATCAAGGTGAGCGACAAGAAGGGCGAGCTCATCACCGCCCGCCCGGTCCGGGAGGGCCAGCAGCTCCTGCTGATCTCGATCCTCGGCCAGGTCATCCGCATCCGTGTGGACGACGTCCGCAGCATGGGGCGCTCCACCGAGGGTGTCCGGGTCATGAACATGGCCGACGACGACCAGGTCTGCGGCGTCGCCTCGGTCGTCGAGCCGAGCGAGGAGATCACCGAGGAGGCCACGGTCGGCGGCCAGGACGAGCCCGAGGACGGCTTCTCCGCGGCGCCGGGCGCGACGGCCGACGGGGACGGGGCGGCGGAGGAGTAGCCGGCGCGGCGCCCATCAGGGGCGCCAGCGGATCAGCGACTGGACCTCCTCCACGTCCCCGGTGAGGGGGTCCCGCACGGCCAGCAGCGACCGGCTGACGTACATCTCCTCGCCCGAGCGGTCGCGCATGCGGTGCTTGACCTCGACGACCTCGGGCGACTCCATGGCCGAGACGTAGGCCTCGCGCAGGATCGAGCGGTCGCCCGGGACGGCGTCGTCGCGGCAGAGGCCGGCCTCCACGTCGGCCGGCGAGCAGCCGAGGAGGTCCTGCACGGGCCCGACGGCGCCGAGGACCGCGCCGTCGGGCCGGCAGCGCAGCAGGAGGGTGGCCGTCGCCTCACGGAACAGCGTCACGGCCGCCTCCGCGGCCCGCACCCTCGCTGCGGCGCGCCGCTGGGCCCCGAGGTCGACCAGGCTCGCCGCGACGGCGTACGGGGCCCCGCGCGGGCTCTCGACGGCCTCGGTGGCGACCGAGATCCAGACCCGGCGGCCCGAGGGCGGCCGCACCCCGATCACCCGGTCGCGGGTCGGCTGGCCGGTGGTGCGGGTGATGTGGTTGGGCTGGTCGGCGAGCGCGAGGGGCCGCCCGTCCTGGTCGAGTTGCTCCCAGCGCGGGTCGCCGGGCGTGCGGCCCAGCAGGCCGCCGGGCGGGAAGCCCAGGATGCGGTGCGCGGCCGGATTGGCGGCCGAGATCGCGCCCTCCGTGTCGAAGATCAGCAGTCCCGCGGCCGTCGCCTCGAACACCGCCGTGTGCTGGGCGTCCAGCCGGGCGAGCGCGCGCTCGGCGACCCGCGCCTGGCTGTGGTCCTCGAAGCTCATGACGATGCGGTCGCCGAGCGCGAGCCGTCGCACGCGGTAGACGCGCGTGCGCCCTTCGGCCTCGACGATCCGCGGCTCCCCGGCCCGGCCCTGGACGTCGATCAGCTCGGTCCAGCGGGCGAAGGTCCCGTCGGAGGGCGAGTTGGGGAACATGGCGCTGACCCGGGAACCCGGGAACTCCTCGCGGGGGCGCCCGCCGAGAGCGGCCCCGGCCGCGTTGATGTACTCGTAGGTGAAGTCCCGGATCACCCCCTGGTCGTCCCGCTCCGCGTGGACGATGGTGATCCCGGAGTGGGCGATGTCGAGGGCCGCCTCGGCCACGTCCGCCGGGATGCTCGGCGACGGCGCCGCCTCCGTGACCCCGATCTGGCGGACGAACCGCTGGGTGCTCGCGACGGTCGCGTGCCCGAGTTCCCTGCTCAGGTGCTCGAGCGACGCGCCGGCGGCCAGGCGCCGGGCGGCGTAGCTCTCGCGCAGGCCGCGGGCGTTGACCACGCCCCCCAGACCGGCCTCCCGGCCCAGGCGCGCGAGCAGGCGCCGGACGTAGGAGGCCTCGAGCGGCAGCCCCTCGCGCGTGCAGAACAGCGGCCCGGCGGGGTCCACGCCGAGCGCCTCCCGGTCGGCGACCCAGGCCGCGAGGGCCTCGGCGACGTCCGGCTCCACGTCCACCGTGCGCGGGCGCGGGCCGTCGACCCGCACCGACCGGGCGCCGTCGCCCAGGTCGGCCGGGGTGAGGGCCAGCGCCTCGGCCACGCCCAGGCCGGCCCCCGCGAAGGCGGCCACCAGGGCCCGGTTACGGCTGCCCGTGTGGCCCCGCCCGGATGCCCGGCGCATGAGCCGCTGGACGTCATCGTGGCCGAGCGCGGGCATCGCAGCCTGGTTCGACACCCGCTTCGGCCCCCCTTCTGCCGAGAGGGTCACGATGGCGCGGATCGGTCCCCGAACCGTGCCCCGGGATACCCCGATCCTCACGTGAGCGGGGATTTCTCCGACAAACAGCGGTACCGGACCGGTGCCGACCCACCGGACGGATGCCTCGGGCGGTGGCACGGTATCGCCCCGACGGCCGCCAACACCGTCCGGGCCCAGCTGGTCAACGGCGGCGCGTAGTACGCGTGCGTCAACACGGCCGGCAGCGTGAGCTGCGACACCACGAGCCCGCAGGCCACCGCGGCATCGGCCGACCAGCTCACCGTCGTCGCGTCGGACTGACCATGGGCCGGACACGGGCACGGATCATCTTCGGGTGCCTCGCGCTCGTGTTCGGCGCGGTGGTCTGGATGGGCCTCGCGCCCGCCGCCCTGGGCGGCGGCGTGACGTACGCCACGGTGACGGGCTCGAGCATGCAGCCCGAGCTCCATCGCGGCGACCTGGTGGTGCTGCGCGCGGGCGCGCCCTACCGCGTCGGTGACGTGGTCGGCTACCGCGACCCCCGCCTGCAGCGCCTCGTCCTGCACCGCATCGTGGGCGGCACCGCAGAGGCCGGCTTCACGATGAAGGGCGACAACAACGACTTCACCGACCCCACGCACCCCCGCGCGCCCGACATCGCCGGCCGACTGTGGACCCGGGTGCCGCAGGCCGGCGCCGTGGTGGGGCGCTTCCGCTCCCCCGGCGCGGCAGCCCTCCTGGTGGGCGGTCTCGTCCTCCTGCCCGTCGGGCCGCGCCGGCGCAGGCGGGGCGGCGACCCCGAGCCCGCGCCCGCCCCGCCACCCGCCCCGGCGCCGGGCCGGGACCTGGACGCCCGTCGCATCACCGTCGCCGTCCTCGCGGGGCTGGCCGTCGCGCTCGCCGCCCTGGCCGGCTACGCCTACAGCCGCCCGGCGGAGCACAGCGTCGCGATCGACGACGCGTACCGCCAGAGCGGGACCTTCTCGTACATCGGCCGCCGCGCGCCGCGGCGCCGCCTACCCGGGCGGCGTGGTGCGCACCGGCCAGGCCGTCTTCCCACGGCTCTCGCCGGCGGTGGACGTCGTCTTCACGTATCGCGTGACCTCGTCCGAGAGGGTGGACGTGGCGGGCACCGGCGCTCTCGAGGCCGTCGTGTCCGACGGGCTCGGCTGGAGCCGTACCGTGCCGATCGCGGCGCCGCGGACCTTCAGCGGCCGGGGCGCCATGCTCACCGGGACCCTCCGCCTCGACCGCCTGCGCCGAACGATCGGCGCCTTCGAGCGCGAGACCGGCACCAAGGCCACCGAGTACTCGGTCGTCGTGACCCCTCGCGTCAGGTTCTCGGGCCGCGTCGGCGGGACCCCCGTCGGCGAGCGCTTCTCCCCCTCGCTCGACCTGCGCCTCGACGGCGCGCGCCTGGCCCTCGGCACCACGCCGACCGGCGAGAGCGCGTCGCTGGAGTCCGAGCGCGCCGGCAGCCTGGTGCGCGACGTACCGGCCGAGACCGCCTTCGGCGGGCTGTCCCTGCCGGTCTTCCGGCTGCGGGCGATCGGTCTGCTCGGCTGCGAGGCCGCCCTCGGGCTCGCGATCCTCCTGAGGTTGCCGATCCTGCTGGAGATGCGCCGCTCCGAGGCCGCCGCGATCAGGGTCCGCATGGGCGGCCGGCTGGTGGACGTGGCCGACCTGCCCCGCACCGCCCCCGGAGGCTGCGTGGACCTCGACCGCATGGCCGACCTCGCCCGCGTGGCGGAGAGGGCGGACATGCCGATCATGGCCGTCGAGCGCGACGGCCGGGCCGCTACGGCGTCTCATGGGCGACGTCCTCTACCGCTACGCGACCCGCGCCCCCGCGGCGGCCGCCGGCAGGCCCCTGGCGGTGCCGGTGATGGGGTGAGGCGCCCGCGCGCCGGCGCGCTGCCGCGCGCCCTGCGGGCGCGCGCGGCCCGCGCCGTGGTGGCCGTGGCCCTCGTCGCCGGGCTCGGCGGCGTCCTCACGGCCGCGAACGCCCTGCCGCCGAGCGCCATCGGCCACGCGGCCCAGGCCGTGACGCCGAACGCCCTGAAGCCCGCCGCCTTCGGAGGCGTCACGCTCCACGCGACGGCGTCGGGCTCCGGGGCCTTCTCGGGCTCCGGATCGGCCGACCTGGTCACCGGCAGCGGCGGCGCCGACGACATCACGGCCCTCGGCGGCGACGACTGCGTGTTGGGCGGCGGCGGGGACGACGTCATCGACGGCGGCCCCGGCTCGGACGTCTGCGTCGGCGGGCCCGGGGCCGACACCTTCACCGACTGCGAGAGCCAGATCCAGTAGCGGCTAGGAGGCCTTGCGCCGCCTCGGCTTGGCGACCTTCTCCTTCTCGGCGTCCTTCCGCCCGTCCCCGGCGGCCGCGGCCAGGCTCGCCTTGAGCGCGGCCATCAGGTCGATGACCGGGGCGGGCTCGGCGGCCTCCTCGGCCGGGGCCAGTTCCTGGCCGGCCGCCTTGGCCTCCAGGAACTCGAGCAGCGCCGCGCGCGTCTCGTTGGGGTAGGCCTCGGGCGCGAACGGCTTGGCCAGGCCCTCCACGAGCTGCTTCGCCATCCCCAGCTCGTCGTCCGACACCTCGACGCCCTCCAGTCGCTCGACGATCTCGTTCTTGTCGCGCACCCGGATGTCCTCGGGGTAGTAGAGCGTCTCCAGCGTCAGCATCCCCTCGGAGGGGCGCAGCAGCACCAGGTGCTCCTTGGTGGAGAGCACGAAGCGGCCAAGGGCGGCGCGGCCCTCGCGCTCCATCACCTCGGCGAGCAGCTTGTACGGGCGCTCGGCGCGCTCCTGCGGCTCCAGCCAGTAGGCGCGCTCGAAGTACACCGGGTCGACCTCCGAGAGCTCGACGAACTGGAGGATCTGGATCGTCTTCTCCTGGCGCGCGGCGAAGCGCTCGAGCTCGGAGTCCTCGACGGGCAGGTACTGGCCCTTGGAGACCTCCCAGCCCTTCACCGTGTCGTCGGGGCCCACCTCGACGTCGCGCACCGGGTCCCAGCGCTTCTGCTTGACCGGCTGGCCGGTCTCGCGCGCGAGGGTGCGGAAGCTGACGTCGCTGCGCTGCTGGGCGAGCCCCACCGAGACGGGGATCGTGACCAGCCCGAAGCTGACGAAGCCGTTCCAGATCGCGCGCACGCCCTACCCCCCGCTCGGGCGCCCGCCATTGCCGGCGGGGCGCTCGGCCGCGCCGCCGCCGAGGCTCGTCAGCACCTCGAGCATCTCCATGGGGAACGGGAGGATGAGCGTGGTGGTGCGCTCGCTGTTGCCGATCTCGTTCATGGTCTGCAGGTAGCGGAGCTGCAGCGCGCCCGGGGCCGCGCTGATCACGGCGGCGGCCTGGCCGAGCTTCTCGGAGGCCTGGAACTCACCGTCGGCGGCGATGACCTTGGCGCGCCGCTCGCGCTCGGCCTCGGCCTGGCGTGCGATCGCCCGCTGCATCGTCGTCGGCAGCTCGACGTCCTTGACCTCGACGACCGAGACCTTCACCCCCCAGGGGTGCGTCTGCTCGTCGATGATCGCCTGCAGGCGCTCGTTGATCTGGTCGCGCTCGGACAGGAGCTGGTCCAGGTCCACCTGGCCGAGGACGCTGCGCAGGGTGGTCTGGGCGATCTGCGAGGTCGCGACGAGGTAGTTCTCCACCTGGACGATGGCCTTGGAGGGGTCCACGACGCGGAAGTAGGCGACGGCGTTCACCTTCACCGTCACGTTGTCCTTCGTGATCACCTCCTGTGGCGGCACGTTCAGGGTGATCGTGCGCAGGTCGACCTTGACGGCCTTGTCGATGAAGGGGATCAGGATGAAGAGGCCGGGGCCCTTGATCCCGATCAGCCGTCCGAGCCGGAACACCACGCCGCGCTCGTACTCCCGCGCCACCTTGACGGCGGAGAACAGGAACAGCAGCACGATGATCAGGACAATGATTACCGCGTAGGCAGCGGCCATGGCGGCGTCACCCCTCTCTGGGTTCGACGGTCAGCGTGAGCTCGTCCGCGTGGACTCTAACGACACGCACCGGCGTCCCCGCCGGGACCTCCACCCCCCCGGCGGCGCGGGCCCTCCAGAGCTCGCCGTTGACCAGCACCTGACCGCCCTCCGCGCCCACCGCGCCACGGCAGACGCCGATCTCGCCGAGCATCTGCGAGCCCTCCACCGCGTGCGGGCGCCGCGCGGCCCGCAGGGCCAGGCGCGCGGAGGCCACGAAGGCCGCCGCGACCAGCACGGCCATCACGGCCGCGAGCCACGGGGAGGTCGTGAGCCCCGGGTCGCTGGAGTCGAACAGGAACGCCCCGCCCAGGGCGAGCGACAGGACGCCGCCCGCGGTGAGGACGCCGAGGCCGCCCACCTGCGTCTCGGCGGCGAACAGGCCCACGCCGAGCAGCACGAGCGCCACGCCGGTCCACGACACGGGCAGCACCGCCATCCCCGCCAGCGCCAGCAGGAGGCTGATCGCGCCGACGATCCCGGGCACGAAGACCCCCGGGTTGAAGGCCTCGAAGCCCAGCCCCGCGATGCCGAGCAGGAGCAGCAGGAAGACGAGGTTCGGGTCGGTCAGCACCTCGAGCACCCGCAGGTACCAGGGCATCGCGTCCACCTCGACCGGCGCCCCGGCGGTGCGGATCACGGCGCCGCCGCCCGCGTCGCGGCCGTCGAGCCAGGCCACGAAGTCCTCGAGGGTCGGCTGCGTGGTGTCGGACACGCCGCGCGCCCGGGCCTCGGCCGCCGTCAGGTTGAGCGCGTCGGTGACCATCGCGCGGAAGGCGGCCGGGTCGCGACCGTGCTCCTCGGCCAGCGCCGCGATGCCCGCCGCGAAGTCGTTGCGCACCTTGGCGCTGAGGTCCTCGCCCCCACTGCCGATCGGAGTCGCCGAGCCGATGTTGGTGCCGGGCGCCATGCCGAGCAGGTCGGCCGCGGCGCTGATGTAGGCGCCGGCCGAGCCGGCCCGGGCGCCCGAGGGGCCCACCCAGACCGTGACGGGCACGCTCGACTCGCCCATCGCGGTCACGATCTCGCGCGCGGACGAGACCAGCCCGCCGGGCGTGTCCACCCGGATCACGACCGCGGCGGCCCCGGCGTCCTCGGCCGCGTGGATGCGCCCCTCGATGAAGCGGGCCGAGACCGGGTCGACGCCCCCGTCGAGCTCGATGACCCGCACGGGCGCGGGCCCCGACGCCCCGGCGGCGGCCGCGGGCACGGCCAGCGCGGCCAGGACCACGGCGACCAGCAGGTGTCGGAGGAGGCGCATCGCGATCAGATCGACGATACCGCGCGGCCCCGGCCGCCCGTCCCGGGGGATGGGCTACGATCCGACCGGCCGTGCCCGAAACACCCCGCCTCCCGGCTCCGACGGACCTCCTGCCGCACCGCGCGCCGTTCCTCTTCGTCGACGAGATCCTCGAGCTCGTCCCCGGCGAGCGCGCGCGGGCGCGCTGGCGCGTTGACCCCGGCTCGTTCTTCTTCCCCGGGCACTTCCCGGGGAACCCGATCCTGCCCGGGGTGATCATCATCGAGGCCCTGGCCCAGACCGGCGCGCTCGCGGCGCTCGCCGAGCCGGACACGGGGGGCAAGCTGGCCCTCTTCGCCGGCATCGGCAGCGCGCGCTTCCGGCGCGTGGTGCGCCCGGGCGAGGAGCTGGAGCTGGAGACCCGCCTCACCCGGCGCCGCGGGCCGCTCGGCAGCGGTGAGGGGGTGGCGCGCGTCGACGGCGTGGTCGCCTGCGAGACCGAGCTGAAGTTCGCGCTGGTCGACGCGGCCGAGGTGCAGGCGTGATCTCCGTCCGCAACGGGCGGCCCGGCCGGGCCCGGCTCGCGGCCCTCGGCTCCTTCGTCCCGGACCGCGTGGTGACCAACGCCGAGATGGAGCAGCGCGTTGACACGACCGACGCCTGGATCACGCCGCGCACCGGCATCCGTGAGCGGCGCTTCGCCGCGCTCGACCAGGCTTCGAGCGACCTCGGGGCGATCGCCGCCGAGCGCCCCCTCGCCGCCGCCGGCCTACCGGCCGAGGCGGTGGACCTGGTCATCGTGGCCACGGCGAGCCCGGACCACCTGTTCCCCTCCACGGCCGTCATCCTGGCCCACCGCATCGGGGCGCGGAGCGCCGGCGCCTACGACCTGCTGGCGGCGCGCGACGCCGGGCGGCTCACCCCCGGCGACCTGCTGCTGCTCGTGGGCTTCGGCGGCGGGCTCACGTGGGCCTCGACGATCGTCCGATACGAACCCGCGAGTGGGGAGCCCGGCGCATGATCGTGGCGATGTTCCCGGGCCAGGGGGCCCAGGCGGTGGGGATGGGGCAGGCCCTGGCGGCCTCCCATCCGGTGGCGCGGCTCACCTTCGAGGAGGCCGACGACGCCCTCGGCTACGCGCTCTCGGAGGTCTGCTTCACGGGCCCGGCAGAGCGCCTCACGGCGACCGACGTGTGCCAGCCGGCGCTCGTCGCGACCGGCGTCGCGGCCTACCGGGTGGCGCAGGAGGCCGGCTTCGCGCCGGGCCTCGTGATCGGCCACTCGCTCGGCGAGTACTCGGCCCTGGTCGCCTGCGGCGCGATGCCCTACGCCGAGGCGCTGCGCGTCACGGCCGAGCGCGGCGCCGCGATGCGGGCCGCCGCGCAGGCGTCCCCCGGGGGCATGGCGGCCCTGCTCGGCCCGTCCGACGACGAGGCGCGCGCGCTGGCCGAGGAGGCCGGCGAGGTGTGGCCCGCCAACTACAACTGCCCCAGCCAGGTGGTGCTCTCCGGCACCGAGGCCGGCCTCGACCGGCTGATGGCCCTGGCCACCGGGCGCGGCGTGCGCGTGGCGCGCCTGGCGGTGGACGGCGGCTTCCACTCGCCGCTCATCGCCCCGGCGGCCGACCGCCTGCGCCCGGCGCTGGAGGCCTGGGACCCGTCGCCGCCCGAGCCGCCGTTCCTCTCCACCACCACCTGCGAGGTCGAGCCGCCGGAGCGCATGCGCGAGGTGCTCCTGGACCAGCTCACCTCCCCGGTGCGCTTCGGCGACGGCGTGACCGCCGCTCTCGGCCTCGGCGCGACGCACTTCATCGAGTTCGGCCCGGGCCGGGTGCTGTCGGGCCTGGTGCGCCGGGTGCGCCGCGACGCCGTGGTGGCCCAGGTCGGCGAGCCGGCGGACCTCGTGGGCCTCGAGGGGCTCCTGAGCGTGGCGCAGGGGGCCGACTGATGCCGGCCGCCCTCGTCACGGGCGCGAGCAAGGGCATCGGCGCCGCCTGCGCCCGGGCGCTGGCCGCGGACGGCTTCGACGTGGCGATCGGCTACGCGTCCGACGCCGAGGGCGCCGCCGCGACGGCCGCCGCGGTGGAGGCCCTCGGGCGCCGCGCGTCGGTCCACGCGGCCGACGTCGCCGACGAGGCCCAGGCCGGGGCGATGGTCGACGCCGCCGAGGAGGCCCTCGGGCCGCTCGGCGCCGTCGTCCTCAACGCCGGCATCACCCGCGACGGGCTCGCGGTGCGAATGAGCGCCGAGGACTGGTCGGCCGTCATCGACACCAACCTCTCGGGCGCCTTCTACACCGCCCGCCCGGCCCTGCGCGGCATGCTGCGCCGGCGCGCGGGCAGCATCGTGGCCGTCTCGTCCGTCGTGGGCCTCACCGGGAACGTCGGCCAGGCCAACTACGCGGCCGCCAAGGCCGGGATGATCGGCCTCGCGCGGGCCCTCGCCCGCGAGGCAGGGCCCCGCGGCGTGCGGGTCAACGCCGTCGCGCCGGGCTACATCACCACCGACCTGACCGCCGGCCTCACCGACGACCAGCGCGCCGGCCTCCTGGCCCAGACGCCGCTCGGGCGCCTGGGCGAGCCGGAGGACGTGGCCGCCGCCGTGGCGTTCCTCTGCTCGCCGGCCGCCGCCTTCGTCACCGGGGCGGTGCTGTGCGTCGACGGCGGGCTGGCGATGTCGTGATGCGCGAGCGCCGTCGCGTCGTCGTCACGGGCATCGGGCTCGTCACCTCCCTCGGCATCGGGCGCGAGGACAACTGGGCCGCGGCCGTCGCGGGACGCAGCGGCGCGTCCACGATCACCGGCTTCGACCCGCTCGACACCAGCACGGCCATCGCGTGCCAGATCCGCGGCTTCGAGCCGACCGACTTCATCGAGCGCCGCTCCGCGCGGCGGATGGACCGGTTCGCCCAGCTCGCCGTGGCGGCCGCGCGGATGGCCGTGGAGGACGCGTCGCTGACCGTCACCGACGCGATGCGCCCGCGCATCGGCGCGATGGTCGGCAGCGGCATCGGCGGCCTCGACACGTTCGTCGAGCAGACCCTGCTCGTGGAGGAGCGCGGCCCGGACCGGGTCTCGCCGCTCTTCATCCCGATGGTGATCGCCAACATGGCCGGCGCCCAGGTGTCGATGGAGCTGGGCCTGAAGGGGCCCCTGTCGTGCATCTCCACGGCCTGCGCCTCGGGCAACCACGCCCTCGGCGACGCCACCGAGATCATCCGCCGCGGCCAGGCCGACGTGATGCTCGCGGGCGGCACCGAGGCCAGCATCACCCGCACGGGCATCGCCGCCTTCAACGCGATGCGGGCCCTCTCCACGCGCAACGACGACCCGGAGGGCGCCAGCCGTCCCTTCGACTCCGGCCGCGACGGCTTCGTGATGGGCGAGGCGGGCGCGATCCTGGTGCTGGAGAGCCTGGAGCACGCCGAGTCCCGCGGCGCGGAGCCGATCTGCGAGGTGCTGGGCTACGGCCTCACCGGCGACGCCCACCACCTGACCGAGCCCGACCCCACCGGCGAGGCTCCCGCGGCCGCGATCGCGATGGCGTTGGCCGACGCGGAGGTCGCGCCCGAGGAGGTGGACTACGTGAACGCCCACGCCACCTCGACGCCGGTGGGCGACAAGAGCGAGATCCGCACGCTGCGGCGGGCGCTCGGCGACGCGAAGGCCGCGACCACCCTGGTATCGTCCACCAAGTCGATGCACGGCCACTGCCTCGGCGCCGCCGGCGGCGTGGAGGGCGCGCTGACCGCGCTCGCCGTGAAGACCGGCACGGTCCCTCCCACGATCAACCTGCACGACGTCGACCCGGAATGCGTCGGCGTCGACCACGTCGCCAACGCCTCCCGGCAGGCCGACGTGCACGTCGCGGTGTCGACCGCCTTCGGCTTCGGTGGCCACAACGCGATCCTGGTCTTCGGCCGATCGGGGGAGCGGTAGTCCCGGCCCTGGAGGGCCGCCTCGCGGGCTGGCGCGCGACCCTCAACCGGGCCAGCACCCGCATCTACGGGCCGCGCCGCGGGCTCGAGGGCTTCTCCTGGGTCCACGGCGAGCGGGTCGCCATCGGCAGCCTGCCCGTGGGCGACGCCGTCTCGCGCCTGCCCTCGATGGGCATCACCCACGTCGTGAACTGCCGTGCCGACCTCCAGGTGCGCATCTCGCACGACCTCTGGGCCGAGCGCTCCATCTTCGGCGCCGACCACGTGGCGCACGCGCCGATGTGGGACCGCAGCCGCCCGCAGCCGCCGCGCCTCTGGGCGCCGGCCGTCCGCTTCGCGGTACAGGCGCTGGAGGACCCGCACGCCGGCGTCCTGGTCCACTGCCAGCAGGGCCGGCGCCGCTCGGCGATGGTCGCCTACGCCATCCTGCGCGTCCGCGGCCACGAGCCCGCGGACGCCGCCCGGCTGGTCCTCGACAGCCGCGCACCCGCCACGCTCGTCCCGGTCTATCGCGCGAGCGTCGAGGACTGGCTCCGCACCCGCGACGACCCCCTGACATAATCGCCGGTCACGTGTCCAAGCGTCCCATCACGGTCTCGGTCGACCGCCTCCTGCGAAAGCGCCCCGATACGCCGGCTCCGCGCAAGCTGCCGGCCGACGAGCGCTCCTGCCCCAAGTGTCAGACCCACTGGACGGCCGACGAGATGCGCCGCAACATGCGCGTCTGCGCCTCGTGCGGCCACCACTTCCCGGCCGGCGCCCGCGAGCGGCTCGACCAGCTGTCGGGCGGCGCGCCCTGGGTCGAGCTGTGGCCCGAGCTGCGCGCGAGCGACCCGCTGCAGTTCGTGGACCTCGAGCCCTACCCGGACCGGGTCGAGAGGGCCGAGAGGTCGGGCAGCGACGAGGCCCTGATCGTCGCGGAGATCCCGATCGACGGGCACCCGGCGATCGCCGCGATCATGGACTTCGCGTTCCTCGGCGGCAGCATGGGCTCGGTGGTGGGCGAGAAGCTCGCCCGCGCCTGCGACCGCTGCGTGGAGCGCGGCCTGCCGCTGGTCGTGGTGACCGCCTCCGGCGGCGCCCGCATGCAGGAGGGCGTGATCGCCCTTATGCAGATGGCCAAGACCGTCGTCGCGTTCGAAGTGATGCACGACGCCGGGCTGCCGGTGATCGTGGTGCTGGTGCACCCGACGACGGGCGGCGTCTGGGCGTCGTTCGCCTCGCTGGGCGACGTCACGTACGCCGAGCCGGGCGCCCTGATCGCGTTCTCGGGCCCGCGCGTCATCGAGCAGACCACGCGCGAGAAGCTTCCGCCCGAGTTCGGCCGCGCCGAGACCCAGCTCGCCAACGGCCAGGTGGACGACGTGGTTGACCGCCGCGAGCTGCCCGCCCGCATCGGGAAGGTGCTGCGCATCCTCGACCGGCCCACCGGCCCGCTCGCGGCCCCGGCGGTCACCTGGGCCCAGGAGCGGGCCGAGCGCGCCGCCACGGCCGCGCGCAACCTGCCCGAGAGCGCGCGCCGCATCGTCTCCAAGGTGCTGCGTCCCGACGAGGAGAGGGAAGACCGATGAGCGTCGCCGCGCGGCGCGGCGGCCGCTTCGTGCGCCGCCTCGCCCACCGCCTGCACGGAAGCCCGGAGACCAGCTCGGCCATCTGGGAGACCATCCAGCTCGCCCGGCACCAGGACCGTCCCTACCCGCTCGACTACATCGCCCGTCTGTTCCCCGACTTCGAGGAGCTGCGCGGCGACCGCCTCTACGGCGACGACCCGGCCATCGTGGCCGGCATCGGCCGCGGCGAGGACGGGCCGATGGTGGTGATCGGCCAGCAGAAGGGGCGCGACACGGCGGAGCGCACCTACCGCAACTTCGGCATGCCGGGGCCCGAGGGCTACCGCAAGGCGATGCGCGTGATGGACCTCGCCGAGAAGATGGACCTGCCGGTCGTCACGCTGATCGACACGCCCGGCGCCTTCCCCGGCTCGGGCGCCGAGGAGCGCGGTCAGGGCGGCGCCATCGCTCGCAGCATGCAGACGATGCTCCGGCTGCGGGTGCCCTCGATCGCCGTCGTGATCGGCGAGGGCTCCTCGGGCGGCGCGCTCGCGCTGGGCGTCACCGACCGGGTGATGATGCTGGAGAACTCCACGTACTCGGTCATCTCCCCGGAGGGCGGCGCGGCCATCCTGTGGCGCGACGCCGCGCGGGCCAAGGACGCCGCCACGGCGTTCCAGCCCACCGCCGCTAACTGCTACCGCTGGGGCATCGCCGACGTCGTCGTGCCGGAGCCCTCCGGGGGCGCGCATCGCGACCACGACGAGGCGGCGCGCCTGCTGGGCGGCTACATCTCGCGGGCGATGCGCGAGCTGCGGGCGATCTCGCCGGCGGACCGCCGCCGGCTGCGCCGCGACCGCTACCGGCGCATCGGCGCCTACCGCGAGGTGGCGGCGGGGGATCCGACGGCGATGGCCTCGGGCCGTGAGGCGGTCCCCTCGCGCAACGGGGCGGGCCCGCCCGGATAGAGCACGACCTCGGCGCGTCGCCCGGAGCCGTCCCGGCGGGGCACGAGGCGCTGGCAGGCGATCGCCCGAAGGCAGCCGGCCAGCGCGGCCCGCGCGGACGCCTGGCGGTGCAGGGGATGGAGGCCCACGAGGCGCTCGACGGCCTCCGCGGGGTCGGCGGCGCCCAGCGCGGCCAGCACCAGGACGCCGTTGGCGGCCGCGTCGAGCGCGATCTCCAGCGTGTCGAGGTCGGCGAGCGCGCCGATCACGACCACGTCGGGGTCGTGGCGCAGCACGCGGGCCAGGCCCTCGGCGAAGGAGACCGTGTCGAGCCCCACCTCGCGCTGGTTGATGGCGCAGCGACGGTCGGCGTGCAGCACCTCGATCGGGTCCTCGATCGTGATCACCGTCCGCGGCGGGCCGTCGTTGAGGCGGTCCACCAGGGCGGCGACCGTCGTCGTGACCCCCGAGCCCGCGGGGCCGGAGACGATCACGAGGCCGTCCGGCGCGTCCATCAGGGCCCCGACGGCCTCCGGCAGCCCCAGGTCGGCGAGGCGCGGCACGGCGAACGGCACGGGGCGCAGCACGAGGGTGATCGAGCCCCGCTGGCGGTAGGCGTTGACCCGGAAGCGGCCGACGCCGGCGTGGCCGAAGGCGAAGTCGACCTCGCCGCGGCGCTCGAACTCGAGGGCCTTGGCCGAGTGCGGCAGCCGCGCGAGCATGGCGGCCAGGCAGTCCTCGGCCATCGCTGGCGTCACCTCGCCGAGCTCGTCCATGCGCACGAGCGCGCCGTCCACGCGCAGCAGTGGGGGCGAGGGCACCTTGAGGTGGACGTCGCTGGCGCCGCGCGCCACGGCTGCGGGCAGAAGGTCGTCGAGGATGCGGGACACCGCGTTCACACCCGCGCGATCGGCATCCGGGACCCTCTCCCTGAGTGCGCCGGTCAGCTCGGGCGCCGCCCGTGCCGATGCAGAGGGGGCATGCCCGCCGTCCTCTCCGCCACGCCCACCGTCCTGGTGGCCGACGATTCCGTGTTCGCGCGCCGCTGGGCGGCCCGCCTGCTGGCCGAGGCCGGTCACGCCGTGCGGACCGTCGGCGACGGCCGGGAGGCGCTGTCGCTCGTGCGCGCCGCGCCGCCCGACGTCCTGGTGGCCGACGAGGTGATCCCCCATCTCCCCGGGCAGGAGCTCCTGCGCGCGCTGCGGGCGGCGCACGCCGACAGCGGGGTGGTGCTCACCTCGGCGTCCGCCGATCCCCGCGTGGAGTCCGAGGCCCTGCGGCTCGGCGCCGACCGCTTCGTGCGCAAGCCCTGCAGCGCCGCCGCCCTCGCGGACGCCGTGGCCGCCGCCCTGGCCGCCGGCGGTGCCCGGCGCGCCCGCCGCGAGGCCGAGGAGCGCAATGCCGGCGAGATCCGCGACGCCGCCGCGGTGCAGGACGCCCTGCACCCGCACGCCCCGGCCCTGCCGGAGGGGTGGGTGCTCGACGCCGCCTCGCTCCCCTCGCGCGACGTGGGCGGCGACGTCCACGACGTCGTGCTGCGCGACGGCCGCACGCTGGCCCTCGTGGTGGCCGACGTCTCGGGCAAGGGCGTCGCGGGGGCCCTCCTGGCGGCGATGTTCCAGGCGGCCGCCCGCGCGGCCCTCGGCCGCGGCGACGACCCGGCGGCCGCGCTCGGCGCGGCGGCCGCGCAGCTCCACGACGGCCTCGAGCGCGCCGGCCGCTTCCTCACGGCCGTGATCGCGGAGATCGACCTGGCCGGCGGGCGCGTCCGCTACGCCGACGCGGGCCACGGCCACCACCTGCTCACCGGGCCCGGCGGCGAGCGGCCGCTGACGGCCGGTGGGCCGCCCGCGGGCTTCCTGGCGGCGCCGGAATACCCGCTCGGCCTCGCCGAGCTGGCGCCGGGCGAGCGCCTCGCCCTCTTCACCGACGGCCTCGTGGAGGGCCGCCCCGGCGACGACCCGGCCGCGGCCCGCGCGCGGCTCGCCGCGGCACTGGCCGCGGGCGCGGATGCGGCCCGGCTGGTGGCGGAGGCCCCGGCCGACGACGACCGCACGATCGTGATCGTGCGCAGGGAGGACCCATGGCGGAGCTGACCCTCGACCTCGCGCCCGACGCCGACGGCGCCCGCGCGGCGGCCGAGCAGGCCCGCGACATGCTGCTCGACGCCGATCCCGAGTCGGCCTTCGCCTGCGAGCTGTCGGTGGCGGAGGCCTGCGCGAACGTGGTCGAGCACGCCGGGTCCGGGCGCCTGCGGGTGGTCCTGCGCCGCGGCACCTCGCGCTTCTCGGTCGCCGTCTGCGACGGGGGCGAGCCCTTCGAGCCGGACGCCGCACCGGGCTTCCCGCCCCCGGAGGCCGCGAGCGGCCGCGGCATCGCCCTGATGGCCGCGTGCATGGACCGCATCCGCGTGGTCCGCGCCGAGGGCGAGAACCGCCTGCTCATGTCCCGCCGCCTCGCCGCGCCGACGGGCCTGGTGGCCCTCGACGGGCGCCTCGACCTGCGCGCCTGCCCGGCGGTGCGCGAGGAGGCCTCGGTCGCCCTGGCCGCCGCCGGCGGCTCGCTGGTGCTCGACCTCGCCGCCGTGGAGTTCATCGACTCGTCCGGCCTCGCCGTGCTGGCCGAGCTCCACCGCGAGGCCGCCCGCATGGGCGGGGCGCTCGTCATCGTGGTGCCCGACGGCCCGGCGCGGGCCATCTTCACGCTCACCCGCACCGACGGCTGGTTCCGGCTCGCGGCGAGCCGGGGCGAGGCCCGGGAGGCGCTCGCGGCCTAGGGGGCCCCGGCGTCCTCCACCAGGGCGGCCACGAGCTCCCGGCAGAAGTCCGGGATGTCGGCCACCACCCGGCCCCAGACCAGGTTGCCGTCGCGGAATGCGGCCTCGTCGACCCACGCGGCGCCGGCGTTCACGAGGTCGTCCTTGATGCCGAGCGACCCGGTCGCCCGCGCGCCGACGATGCCGGCCGAGATCGCGACGCTGCCGCCGTGGCAGATGATGCCGATGGGCCGCCCGCGCTCGTGGACGGCGCGCGCGAGGGCGAGGATCGCCGGGTCGCGGCGCATCTTGTCCGGCGCCCAGCCGCCCGGGATCACCAGGCCGTCGAGCGACGCGGCGTCCACCGAGCCCACCGTGTGCTCCGCGCGCACGACCAGGCCGTTCTTGCCGCGGTGCGGCTCGGTGTCCGAGCCCACGGTGAGCACCGTGGCCCCCTCCTCCTGGAGCCGCATCACGGGGACGTGGAACTCGAGGTCCTCCACGCCCTCCGCGACGAGGACCGCGTATGTCCGACCGACGAGCCGCACGGGCCGAGTGTAGACCCGTGCGGCGCCGCCGTGCCCTGGGCCGATCCGGGGCGGCTACCCCTGGATCGACGCCTCGGCTCGCGCCCGCTCGTCGGCGGGAGACCCGTCGGGACCGTTCAGGATCTGCGACAGGCGGAGAGCTCCGTTGAGCATCTCGCGGTTGGTGCTCGGGTTCTCCGGGACGACGCCGATCGACGTCGCGAGCTCCCGGTGCCAGCGCTGCATCTCCGCGCTGGGTCGACGGTCGGGGTCCACCCTGACCATGTCGAGCACCAGAGCCATGAAGCCTCGGACGGCCGCCCGAGGATCGGGTCCCTGTGTCATACGCGAGCCTCCTTGCTCGGCGAACTACGTGCGAAGGACGATCCTGTCCCCTACGGAATCAGGTCGGCGCCCCAGGGGCAGTCTTGAGCGGCGAGGCCCCCCGCGGGTCGAGGACGCGGAGGGTCGGCCCGCGCGCGATCCTCAGCTCGTGGTGGCGCCCCAGCACCTCCCCGTCGGCCTGGACCGGAGCGGGCCGCTCCCCGCGCACGACGAGGTCCACGGTCACCCGGCCGCCCCGCACCGCTGCGCCGTCGACCGGCAGGTCCCGCCCCAGCAGCGCGCGCAGGACCAGGCCGCCGACCTGGGTGGGCCGCACCCGTCCGAGGGCCACCCACGCGAGCGGTCCGTCGAAGGCCGCGCCGGGGACGAGGTCCAGGGGGCGGGGACCGAGATACGTGTAGGGCGACCCGCAGGCCGCGAGAACCGCGATGGCCTCGAACGCCGGGGCGCCGTCGGCGCTCGTCCACAGGTGCGGCTCGCGCCCGGAGCGCATGGTGGCGGCGGCGGCGCCCAGCGCGAACCCCGCGTAGCGCAGGCGGCGCTTGGTGCGAGGGCGGGCCTCGATCCACTCCACCGCGGCGGCGTCGAGGCCCACCCCGGCGTTGATGGCGAAGACGCGGGGCTCGCCTCCGTCCATCGCCAGCCGCCCGAGCACGGCCTCGCGCACGGCGCCGCGCCGCAGCGCCTCGGCGAGCATCGGAAGCGCCCTCGCCGGGTTGGCCGGCCAGCCGAGCGCCCGCGCGAACACGTTGGCGTTGCCCCCCGGCATCGGCGCCAGCACGACGGGCCCGTCGGCGAGGGCTCCCGCCGCCTCGGCCGCCGTGCCGTCCCCGCCGAGGGTCACGACCACGGCGGCGCCCTCGTCGGCCGCCTGGCGCGCCAGGCGCGCGGCGTCGCCCGGCCCGGTCGTGGCGAGCGACCACTCCAGGCCGAGCGGGCCGAGGACGCGCGCGACGTCGGCGCGCCGGGCGCTCCCCGCCTTGGTCGCCACGGGGTTGATGACCAGGGCGACGGGGCCGAGCGCGCTCATGCCCCCAGCAGGGTCAGCTCGAGCCGGGCGAGGTAGCCCGCGATCAGCCCGTTCACCGTGACGTCGAACTCGGCCATCGGCATGTGGCGGGCGCCCGGGATCACGACCATCCCGCTCATCGGCAGCTCGCGCGCGAGCTCCTCGGCGATCCAGGGTGGCGTGAAGGGGTCCTCGGAGCCCACGATCACCAGCGCCGGCACCCGCACCCCTCCGAGGCGGCCGCGCAGCTCGACGCCGCGACAGGCGGCGTAGTCCGCCGTCAGCGCCCGCGGGCCCACGGCGTCGAGTGCCTCCCGCGCCCGCGCCGCCATCGGGGCGGCCGGGTCGGCGAAGGAGCCGGCGATCAGGCGCTCGCGCTCCTCCTCGAAGCGCTCGCGGGCGCGCTCCACGGTGGCGTCGGGCACCGGCAGGCGCGCGGCGCTCGACACGAGCACCAGCCCGTCCACCAGCCCCGGGTGGCGCACGGCCACCTCCAGCGCCACCGCGCCGCCGAGCGAGTGGCCGATCAGCGCCCGCGGGCCCTCGATTGTCGCGACGGCCGCGGCGCAGGCCTCGGCGATCTCCACGACGTCCTCCGCCGGGTCGCCCTCGGGGTGCCCCGGCAGGTCGAGGGCCAGGGCACCCTCCAGGCAGGCGCTCTGCAGCGCCCAGACGCGGTGGTCGCCGCCGGAGCCGTGGATGAGGATCGGCCGGGGCACGCTCATCGCGCGATCGTAGTCGGGCCGGGGCCCCGGGGTCGCCCTGGTAGGATCGCCCCGGTGGAGACCCTGCTCATCGCCTGCGATTTCGACGGCACCATCACCCGTCGCGACACGCTCCACCTGATCGTCGAGGAGTTCGGCACGCGCGGGCTCTGGCAGGCGATCGAGCCCCGCCTGAGGGCCGGCGAGGTGACGATCGAGCAGGCGATGCAGGAGGAGTTCGCGTCCGTCCGCGCCACGCCGGCGCAGGTGCGCGAGCTGGTGATGCGCGAGGCCGGCCTGCGCCCCGGCTTCCCGGAGCTCGTCGCCTGGGCGCGCGAGGGTGGCCACCGCCTGGTCGTGGTCTCCTCCGGGTTCCGCACGGTGATCGACGCGCTGCTCGAGCACTGGGGCCTCGGCGACCTGTCGGTCACGAGCAACGAGGCGCGCTTCTCCGAGGAGGGGTGCGAGCTGATCTGGGCCGACCGCGGCGAGGCCTGCGGGGAGTGCGGTCGCCGCTGCAAGCGCCACGACCTGCGCGGGCACCTGCGCGCCGGCGAGCGGCTCGTCTACCTCGGCGACGGCATCTCGGACCGCTGCGGGGCGCGGATGGCCGACCTGGTCTTCGCCCGGCACCACCTGGCGCGCGACCTCGCCGAGGACGGCGTGCCCTTCATCCCCTTCGAGGACTTCGTCGAGGTGCGGCAGCGTCTCGACGCCCGCGCCGCGCTGGCGGCATGACGGACGCCTGGAGGCCGGTCCCGCCCGCCGCGCAGTGGGGGGAGATGGAGGAGCGCGTGCTCGCCTTCTGGCGCGAGCACGGCGTCTTCGCGCGCAGCCTCTCCGAGCGCGCGGGCGCCGAGCCCTTCGTCTTCTACGAGGGCCCGCCCACGGCCAACGGGCGCCCGGGCTCCCACCACGTGCTCTCTCGCGTCTTCAAGGACATCTTCCCGCGCTTCCAGACCATGCGGGGACGGTTCGTGGACCGCCGCGGCGGCTGGGACTGCCACGGCCTGCCGGTCGAGATCGAGGTGGAGAAGCGCCTCGGCATCTCGGGCAAGCCCCAGATCGAGGCCTACGGCATCGCCGAGTTCAACGCGCTCTGCCGCGAGTCGGTCCTGACCTACCTCGACGAGTGGGAGCGGCTCACCGAGCGGATCGGCTTCTGGATCGACACCGACCGCGCCTACCGCACGATGGACACCGACTACATCGAGAGCGTCTGGTGGAGCCTCGCGCAGCTGTACGAGCGCGGCCTGCTCTACCGCAGCGGCAAGGTCGTCCCCTACTGCCCGCGCTGCGGCACCGCGCTGTCGAGCCACGAGGTGGCCCAGGGCTACCAGGACGTCGACGACCCCTCGGTCTACGTCCGCTTCCGCCTGACCGACGCCGACGAGTCGCTGCTGGTGTGGACCACCACCCCGTGGACGCTGCCCGCCAACCAGGCGGCGGCGATCCACCCCGAGGTGACCTACGCCGCCGTCGAGCACGGCGACGAGACCCTGATCCTGGCCGAGCCGCTGGTCACCGCGGTGCTCGGCGAGGGCGCGCGGCCGTCGCGCCTCATCCCGGGAACCGAGCTGCTCGGGCGCGAGTACACGCCGCCCTTCGGCTTCATCCCGGGCGCCCACCGCGTGGTCGACGCGGACTTCGTCACCACGAGCGACGGCACGGGAATCGTCCACATCGCCCCCGCCTTCGGCGAGGACGACATGGCCACGGCCCGCCGCCACGACCTCGACGCCCCCAACCCGGTGGGCCCCGACGGGCGCTTCACCGACGTCGTCGGCCCGTGGGCCGGGCGCTGGGTGAAGGAGGCCGACCCGGACCTCATCGACGACCTCGCGGCGCGCGGCCTCCTGCTGCGCTCGGCGATCCACCACCACGCCTACCCGCACTGCTGGCGCTGCGGCACGCCGCTCCTCTACTACGCAAAGCCGTCCTGGTACATCCGCACGACCGACGTGCGCGACCGGATGCTGGAGCTGAACGCCTCGATCGGCTGGCACCCCGAGCGGGTGCGCGACGGGCGCTTCGGCAAGTGGCTCGAGGGCAACGTTGACTGGGCCATCTCGCGCGACCGCTACTGGGGAACGCCGCTGCCGCTCTGGCGCTGCACGGACTGCGACAGGGTCGAGGCCGTCGGCTCCTACGCCGCGCTCGCCGAGCGCGCCACGGCGCCCCTGCCGGAGCCATTCGACCCGCACCGGCCGTTCGTGGACGACGTGGCGCTCACCTGCTCGTGCGGCGGCGAGATGCGCCGCGAGCCCGAGGTGGTGGACGTCTGGTTCGACAGCGGCGCGATGCCCTTCGCGCAGGACCACCACCCGTTCTCGACCGGCGGCGACCTCACCGGCAAGGTGCCGGCCGACTTCATCTGCGAGGCCATCGACCAGACCCGCGGCTGGTTCTACTCGCTGCTGGCCGAGGCCACCCTGCTGTTCGACGAGACCGCCTACCGCAACGTGGTCTGCCTCGGCCTGATCCTCGACGCCGAGGGCCAGAAGATGAGCAAGAGCCGGGGCAACGTCATCGAGCCCTGGACCGTGCTCGACCGCCAGGGCGCCGACGCCTTCCGCTGGTACCTGCTCACGGCCCAGAGCCCCTGGGACTCGTTCCGCTTCAGCCTGGAGGCGGTCGACGACGCCATGCGGCGCTTCCTGCTCACGATGTGGAACACGTACTCGTTCCTCGTGACGTACGCGTCGCTGCCCGACGGCTGGGCGCCCGGCGGGCCCGCGCCCGATCCCGCCGCGCTGCGGCCGGTCGACCGCTGGGTGCTGTCGCGCCTCGACGCCACCGTGGAGGAGGTCACCGAGCGCCTGGAGGGCTTCGACGCCACCGGCGCCGGGCGGGCCATCGAGGCCTTCACCGACGACCTCAGCAACTGGTACGTGCGCACGTCGCGGCGCCGCTTCTGGGGCGGCCGGCGCGGGCCGGACGGCGAGGGGGGCCGGGCCGACTCGGATGCCGCCTTCGCCACCCTGCACGAGTGCCTGTCCGCGCTGGCGCTCCTGGTGGCGCCGTTCTGCCCCTTCGTCGCCGAGGAGATGCACGGCACGCTCGTGTCGGCGCACGACGCCTCCGCGCCCGACAGCGTCCACCTCGCCGACTGGCCCGCGCCGAAGGGCCGCCGCGACCCGGCGCTGGAGGCGGCGATGGCGTCGGCCCGCGAGGCCGTGGCCGTTGGCCGCGGCGCCCGCGCCGAGTCGAAGCTCAAGGTGCGCCAGCCGCTGGCGGAGGCCGTCGTGGCCTGCCCGCCGGCCGTCGCCGACGAGATCCGCAGCCTGGTCGACCTGGTCGCCGAGGAGCTCAACGTGCGCGCGGTGCGCTTCGTCACCGACCCGGGCGAGCTCGTCGAGGTGACGCTGAAGCCCAACTACCGCCGCCTGGGGCCGCGCTTCGGCCCGCGCATGCCGGCGGTGGCGGCCGCCGTGGCGGCGCTCGACCCCGCCGCGACCGCCCGCGCCCTCGACGTCGAGGAGCCGGTGTCGATCCCCGTCGACGGCGAGGACGCGGTCCTCGAGCCCGAGGACCTGCTGCGCGAGGCGCGCCCGACCGAGGGCTACGCCGTCGGCCAGGACGCGGCCCTCGCCGTGGGCCTCGCGACCGAGATCACCCCGGACCTGCGCCTGGAGGCGCTGGCGCGCGAGATCGTCCACGCCGTGCAGGGCGCGCGCCGCGCCGCCGGCCTGCGCGTGGAGGAGCGCATCGCGCTGCACCTCGACGGCTCCGGGCTCATCCGCGAGGCGGTCGACGCGCACCGCGACGCGATCGCGTCGGAGACGCTCGCCACGAGCATGTCGGTGAGCCACGGAGCGCCGTTCGCCGGACTCCTGCACGAGGAGCACGTCCTGGACGGGGAGCCTTTCGCCCTGCGCATCGATCGGGCAGACTCGCCCGCGTGATCCGCCCGACCCTCCGCGCGGCCCTTCTCACGGGAGCGGCCCTCGCGGCCCTGGCCACGGCCGGCCCGGCGTCGGCCACGGTCAAGGTCTTCTTCCCCCGCGGCGAGCAGGTGGTCGCGGTGAACCGCCCCGGCACGACCGCCCAGGACGCGCTGACGGCTCTGCTGCGCGGCCCCACCGCCGACGAGCGCCGCAAGGGCTTTCGCACCTACATCCCGCGCGGCACCGCGGCTCGGTCGGTGACGGTGGCGTCCGGCCGCGTCACCGTCGACTTCGGGGCCAAGATCATGCAGGGGACGAACGCCGAGGGCCTGAACGCCCGCCTGGCGCAGGTGGTCTTCACCGCGACCGGGCTGCCGGGGGTCACCTCGGCGCGCGTGCTGATCAACGGCGGCACCGTCCTCGGCGTCTTCCCCGGCATCGACGCCAGCGTCCCGCTCACGCGCAAGAGCCTCGAGACGCCGAAGGGCCCCGAGCCGCCGCCGACGCCGGGCGGTACCGGCGCGCCGACGGCCGACGTGCGCGCGCTGCAGCAGCGGCTCGCCGACCTCGACTTCCTCGACCCGAAGGCGGTCGATGGGCGCGGCGGTGCCCACACCCAGACCGCCGTCATCGCCTTCCAGAAGTGGGCGCGCCTCGGCCGGGACGGCGTCGCCGGCCCGGCCACCCTCGCCGCCCTGGCCACGGCGACCCGTCCCGCGCCGCTCACCGCGGGCGGCACCGGGCGCCGGATGGAGATACTGCTCGACCGCCAGGTCGCGCTGGCGATCGAGGACAACCAGGTCGTCCGCGTGATCCACGTGTCCACCGGCGCCGCCGCGACGCCGACGCCGCCGGGCTCCTACGCGGTGACGCGCAAGGAGGCGAAGTCCTGGTCGGTGCCGTTCCAGAGCTGGCTGCCGTGGGCGGCCTACTTCGTCGGCGGCATCGCCTTCCACGAGTACCCGTCGGTGCCCGTGACCCCGGCCTCGCACGGCTGCGTCCGCCAGACCTCGTTCGACGCCGAGTGGCTGTTCGGCTTCCTCTCCGTGGGGACGCCGGTCCGCGTCCTGGCCGCCTCGTGAGCCCGCGCCGCGCGCTGGCCGTCCTGGCGCTCGCCGTGGTGGCCGCCCTGCCCGGGACGGCCGCGGGGGCCCCGGCGACGATCACGCCCGGCACGCTCACCGTCGCGCTCAACATGCCGAGCGACGGCTTCCAGGTGGGCGCGGTCAAGGGCCGCGAGGTCGTGGCCGCGCGCGGGTACGAGATCGACCTGGCGCAGGCCATCGCCGCGAAGCTCGGCGTGGGCGTGACCTTCGTCCAGGAGCCGCGCTTCACGGCCCTCCTCGACGCCGGGCCCAAGCCCTGGGACCTCGCGCTCGCCCAGGTGAGCGCCACCGACCCGCGCCGCGTGAACGTGGACTTCAGCGTCCCCTACCTCACGGCCGACCAGGGCGTGCTGCTCAGCCTGGCGACGGCCGCCCGCCCCGCGTCGATCGCCGACCTGCGCGGCCTCAAGCTGTGCGCGCAGAAGGGCACGACCGCGGCCGACCTGATCGCGACCAGGATCATGCCC
The DNA here is from genome assembly GCA_963770865.1 of uncultured Thermoleophilia bacterium. Lineage (GTDB taxonomy): Bacteria > Actinomycetota > Thermoleophilia > Miltoncostaeales > Miltoncostaeaceae > Miltoncostaea. Next base: position 8,962 of record CAVYRD010000012.1, on the reverse strand, counting down.
ACGGTGCCGGTGCTGCTGCCGACGAGCACCACGGTGCTCACCCGCGGCCTGGTCAGCGGGCGCTGCGAGGCGGTCGTCTACGACGCGCCCGGGCTCGCCACCCTGCGCGCCCAGGTGCCGACCCGGTACGGCCCGTTCGCCGGCGTCATCCGCACCGGCGAGAGCTACGGCGCGGTCTTCCAGAAGGGCAACCGCCTGCGCGGCCCGGTCAACCGCGCGATCGCCGCGCTGCGCAAGGACGGCACGCTCGCGAAGCTGGGGAAGACCTGGCTCACCAGCGACGTGGCGACGCTCCCCGTCCTGAAGTAGGACCTCCGCGGGGCCCGGGGCTCAGGCCCCGCCGCCGCCCCAGGTCGCGGCGCGCGCGCCGAGCATCACGTCGTCGTCGGCCCGCAGGCGCGGCCAGACCCGCTCCGGGTCGATCTCGAGGCGCTCCAGGATGCCGGGCAGCTGCAGCACCATCTTCGGGTCGTCCAGGCGCAGGCCCACGATCTTGCCGTCGCCCTTGACCAGGGTGACGCCCTCCTCGACGCGGTCCGCGCTCATGTCCGCGAAGGGCTGGACGTTGCCGAGTCGGAAGTAGATCGCGGGCATCGGGATCCTCAGGGTCGGGGTTCGGGGACGAGGGCGGCGACGGCCGCCTCGAGGCGCTGCGGCTTCACGGCGCCGGCGATGCGCTCCACCGGCTCGCCGTCGCGGAACAGGATGACGGTCGGCAGCGAGAGGACGTCGTGGCGCCCGGCGGCGCGCGGCTCGGCGTCGACGTTGACGCGGGCGACCACCAGGCGTCCGGCGTAGCGCTCGGCCAGGGCGTGGATGGTGGGCTCCATCTTCCTGCACGGGGCGCACCAGGGCGCCCAGAAGTTGACGAGCACCGGCCGGTCCGCGCCGATCACGCGGTCGTCCCACTCGGCGTCGGTCAGCTCGATCGGCTCGGCGCCCCCGCCGCTCATGCGCGGATGGACACCTTCATGCCGATCGTGACCTGGTCGTAGAGCTCCTCGACGTCCGGGATGTGCATCCGCATGCAGCCGTGGCTGGCCGCGTAGCCGATCGAGGAGTCCGCGTAGGTGCCGTGGATGCCGATGGCCGGGGCAGTGGTGCCGATCCAGCGGGTGCCGAGCGGGTTGCCCGGGCCGGCGGGGATGCTCGACAGCTCGGCCGCCCACGGCGAGTTCGGCGGCGTCCAGACCGGGTTGACCTGCTTGTCGTTGACCGCGAACTCGCCGGTCGGCGTCGGGTAGGCCGGCTGCCCGACGGCGATGCTGTAGGTCTTCCAGACCCGCCCGTTGCGGATCAGGCGCAGCTTGCGCTGGCCGAGGTTGACGACGATGCGCCCCACCATCGCGGTGCGCGTGCGCGCGTCCACCACGCCGGTCTTCGGCAGGTGGTAGCGCTTCTGGTAGCGGGTGACGGACTTCGCCGTGGTTGGGTCGAAGACGCCGGTGAGCTTGGCCTTCTTCGGGTAGACCTTCGCCTCGCGCAGGCGCATCTGGAGGTCGGTGACGTCGGCGCCCTTCGCGCCGGCCGCCAGGTCCACGGCCCCGAACTCCTCGGTGCTGTTGACGTTGACGACCGTCGTCCTGCGGGCGACGTTGCCGGCGCGGTCGCGCGCGGCCACCGTGATGCGGTTGCGGCCCTGCGGCAGGGTGCCGACGGCGAGCGCGAAGCGGCGGCCGTCCACCTCGAGGGCGCTGGTCGTGGTGCCCGCCGCCTCGCCGTAGCTCGCCTCGAGCGACGCGGTGGTGGTGGCCTCGCTTCCCTTTGCGTTCGCGGCGGCCCTGCCGTTGACCGTCGCGGTGAAGATCAGGGCGCGCGGGTCGTCGGAGGCCACGGTGCCGTAGACCAGCGGCTGGTCGGTCGCGGTGAGCTGGTCGCCCGCGGCCGGGGAGGTGAGCGCGAGCTGCGGGGCGGTCGTGTCGACCGTGAGCACGCGCCGGCGCGCGGTGGTGTTGCCGGCCCGGTCGGCGCTCGTGACCGTGGTGGCGACGCGGCCCTCGGGGAGGCGGGCGACGGCGCTCCAGGCCCCGTCGGGCCCGGCCGTGGCCGTGGTGGAGCCGCCCGGCGTAGGCGACCGTGACCGTCGAGCCGGCCTCGGCCGTGCCGGCGAACTTCACGGCGCGGCGGGCGAGCAGACCGGCCTTGTGCGGGGAGGCGACGGCGAGCGTCGGGGCCGCGGTGTCCACGTCGAAGTCCCAGCTGCGGGAGACGGTCCGCGCGAAGACGTTGCTCGTGCGGAAGCGGACGGCCACCGAGTGCGCGCCGTCCTCGAGCCTGCGGTGCGGGGTGAGCGTGAGGCGGTCGCCGGAGCCGCGGACGTCGGCGGTCGCGTCGCGGCCGTCCACGGTGACCCGCAGGTCGCCGAGACGGGCACCGTCGGGGATGCCGAAGGTGATGTCCGGGCGCGGGTCGGAGACGGCGCTTCCGGGGGCCGGCACGGGGGCGTCCACGGACGGCCGCTCGACGAGCTGCCAGACGGCGAACGCCACGGCCACGACCAGCGCGACACCAGCCACCGCGAGGGTGACGATGCCCCCGCGACGCGAGCCCAGAACCTGCACCGCAACCTCCCGACGGACTGGAGAACCCTATCAGCGAGGGCGGTCGCGCCCGGCCGTGCGGTCTCCCGGCAACTTGGAGCAAGATTCACCGCCGCGGGGGCGTTTCCCTTTACGGATCGTTCACGGCTTCGCAGCCGTTCGCTCATCCCGGTGGCCGAGATTGGCGCCCATGACCGGTGACGAGCGCATCGCACTCCTCCTCGCCGCGCGGCTCCTCGAGAGCGGCGCGGTGCTGGAGACCATGGAGCTGGGCGACGAGGGCGGGCACGTGAACATGGCCCTCGCCCTCACCGACCGCCTACGGCGGGTCTCCGACGGGCCGGACACGGCCCGCCAGATCGTGGCATCCCTGCGCGCCGCGGCCGAGGAGCCGATCGAGGCCTAGCGCGGCGCCGGCCTCCACCCGGGGGCTAGTGTGAAGGGGTGATCCCCCAGCGCACCCTCGGCCGGCGCGGACCGGAGGTCTCGGCCATCGGGCTCGGGACGATGGGCATGTCGGAGGGCTACTACGGCCCGAGCGACGACGCGTCGAGCATCGCCACGATCCACCGGGCCGTCGAGCTGGGCGTCAGCCTGCTCGACACGGCCGACGTCTACGGCGCGGGCCACAACGAGCGGCTGGTCGGCCGCGCGGTGCAGGGCCTCCGCGACCGGGTGGTGCTCGCGACGAAGACCGGGCTGGTGCAGACCGACGACGGCGCGCTCGGCGTGGACGCGCGGCCCGAGCGGATCCGGCGCGCCCTCGACCAATCGCTCGGGCGCCTGGGCGTGGACCACGTTGACCTCTACTACCTCCACCGCGTGGACCCGCGGGTGCCCGTCGAGGAGTCGATCGGCGCCATGGCCGAGCTGGTCGCGGCGGGCAAGGCCCGCCACCTGGGGCTCTCGGAGGTCGGCCCGGGCACCCTGCGGCGCGCCCGTGCGATCCACCCGATCGCGGCGGTGCAGTCCGAGTACTCCCTCTGGAACCGCGACCCCGAGCGCCGGCTGCTGCCCGTCATGCGCGAGCTGGGGGTAGCCCTCGTGGCCTTCAGCCCCCTGGGCCGCGGCTTCCTGGCCGGCGCCCTCGCCCGGCCCGGCACGATCGGCGACGACGACATGCGCCGGGACATGCCGCGCTTCCAGGGCGAGAACCTCGAGCGCAACCGGCCGATCGCCGAGCGCGTGGCGGAGGTCGCCGAGCGCCACGGCGCCACGCCGGCCCAGGTGGCGCTGGCCTGGCTGCTCGGCCGCGGGCCCGACGTGATCCCGATCCCGGGCACGCGCAAGATCGCCAACCTGGAGGGCAACGTCGGCGCCGCCACACTGGCGCTCGACGACGAGGACCGCGCCCGGCTCGACGACCCGGCCCTCGCGCCCGCCGGCGATCGCTACCCGCCCGCCCTCATGAGCCTGCTCGACCCCGAGGTGCGCGAGGGCGCTGCCTAGAATCCCCGCCGTGGCCGGGGAGCTGCCCACCAACGCCGAGATCGCCCAGCGCTTCGCGCTGCTCGGCGACCTGCTGGAGATCGAGGGGGCGGTGCGCCACCGCGTGCTGGCCTACCGCCGCGCCGCCGCCCGGATCCGCGAGACGCCCACGTCGGTCGCCGCCATGGCGATGGCCGGGCGAGCCATCGACCTGCCGGACATCGGCGCCACGCTGCAGTCCAAGATCGTCGAGCTCGTGGAGACGGGCGAGATCGCGGCGCTGGAGAAGATCCGCGCGCGCGTCCCCGAGGGGCTCGCCGCGATCGCCGGCCTCGAGGGCATCGGCCCCAAGCGCGCGGTCGCCCTGTGGCGCGACCTCGGGGTGGTGGACATCCCCGGCCTGGAGGCCGCGGTGGCCGACGGGCGCCTCGACGGCGTGGCGGGCTTCGGGCCGGCCACCCGGGCGCGCGTGGCCGAGCAGCTCGCGCTGCACGCCGCCCGCGGCGGCGAGGCGGCGCCCCGCGTCCCCCTGGGCCAGGCGCTGCCGCTGGCCGAGGAGATGGCCGCGGCCCTGCGCGCCGCGGTGCCCGGCGCCCGCGTGGAGGTGGCCGGCAGCCTGCGCCGCGGCCGCGAGTCGGTCCACGACATCGATCTCGTGGCCGCGCACGACGACCCGGCCGCCCTCCAGGACGCGATCGCCGCGCTGCCCGAGGTGCAGCGCGTGGCGGCCCGCGGCGACTCGGGCATCGCCGTGGACACCCACACGGGGGTGCGGGTGGAGCTCCAGGTCGGCCCGCCGGCGTCGTTCGGCAACCTGCTGCAGCACGCGACCGGCTCGGCGGCCCACAACGTGCGCCTGCGCGAGCTGGCGGTGCGCCGCGGGCTGTCGGTGTCGCAGCACGGCATCGCCGGCCCGGAGGGCACGGCGCTCGCGGCCGACGAGGACGACGTCTACGCGGCGCTCGGCCTCGCGCCGATCCCGCCGGAGCTGCGCGAGGACTCCGGCGAGATCGAGGTCGCCCAGGCCGGCCTCGCCCCGCGCCTTGTCGAGCTGGGCGACATCAAGGGCGAGATGCACTCCCACACCACCTGGAGCGACGGGACCCTGAGCGTCGCGCAGATGGTGGACGCGGCCCGCGCGCGGGGCTACGCCTACCTGGCGATCAGCGACCACTCGCGCAGCCTCGCGATGGCCGGAGGCCTCGACCCCGACCGCGTGCGCCGCCAGTGGGACGAGATCGCCGAGGAGGACGCGCGCCACGACGACATCACGGTGCTGAAGGCGACCGAGGTGGACATCCTGGCCGACGGCCGCGTCGACTTCGACGACGAGCTGCTGGCCGGCTTCGACTGGGTCACCGCGAGCATCCACTCCGCCATGACGCAGGACGCGGAGCGCATCACGGCGCGGGTGCTGGCCGCGGTCGAGAACCCGTTCGTGGATGCGATCGGGCACCCCACGGGCCGGATGCTGGGCCGCCGCCCGTCCGCCGCCGTGGACATCGGCCGGCTGACCGACGCCGCCGCCCGTACCGGGACGTTCCTCGAGATCAACGGGCAGCCGCGCCGCCTCGATCTCGACTCGGCGATGGCGCGGCGGGCGCTGGCTGCGGGCGCGCGCCTGATGGTGGGTTCCGACGCCCACTCGGTCGAGGCCTTCGGCTACGTGCGCTTCGCGGTGCTCCTGGCCCGCCGGGCCGGCGCGCGGGCGGAGGACGTCGGCAACGCCTGGGACTGGCCGACCCTCGCGGCCACCCGGGCCGCGCGCCTGCGGGCGGCGGGCTACTGAGCCAGGAAGCGCAGCACGCCGAGCGCGCCGGGCGGCCCCGGCACCTCGACGTCGGCCGCCTCGCGCACGGCCGGCGACACCTCGCCGGCGGCCACGGCCACGCCGATCGCCACGTCCAGGGCACCCTCGGTGGCCAGGGCGCGCAGCGCGCGCCACGCGTCGGCGTCGGTGCGGTCGTCGCCGATGTACATCGCGACGCGCGCGCCGCTGTCGCGCAGGAGGGCCCGCACCGCCGTGCCCTTGTCGATGGCCACCGGGGGCCGCACCTCGAGCACCTCGCGGCCGGGCGTGGGCACCAGGCCGCGGTCGAGCGCCTCGGACGCCACCTGCGCCAGCAGCAGCCGGGCGGCGTCGGGGTCGCGAGCGCCGCGGGCGTGGATGCTGAGCGTCGCGCCCTTCGGCTCCATGCGCAGGTCGGCCGCCTCCAGCCGCTCGGCGGGCCACGACGCGGCGAACGCGGCGATCGCGGCCAGGTGCTCCTCCACGCCGGCCGCGAGGCCGGGGTCCTCGCCCAGCCGCTGGATCTCCATCCCGTGGTTGCCGGCGTAGGCGACCCCGTCGAGCCCCACGATGCGCTGGGCGTCGGCGAGGCCCCGCCCGCTCACGAAGCCGAGCAGGCGCACGCGGTCGCGCAGCTCGATCAGCGTCTCGCGCACGCCCTCCAGCAGCCGCGCGTCCTCGGGGCGGGGGACGATCGGGGCGATCGTGCCGTCGACGTCGACCAGCACAGCGGCGTCGGCGATCCGGCTGCGGAGTGGCTCGAGGACATCCTCGATGCGCCGGTCGGAGTCGGTCACGGCGAGCGACCCTAGCACCGCTCCGCCCGCCCCGGACGGGCGCCTGGGGCCCCTCGTGGCGATCGGGCTCGCCTCGGGCCTGATGGCATCCCTCTTCGGGGTCGGAGGGGGGATCGTGATGGTGCCTCTGCTCATCGTCCTGCTGGCCTACGACGCACGCGCGGCGACCGCCACGTCGCTCGCGGCGATCATCGTCACGGCCACCGCCGGGGCCGCGGCCCACGGGGCCCTCGGCAACCTCCACTGGGGCACGGCGGTGCTCATCGGCGTCCCGGCGATGGCCGGCGTCGCGGGCGGCGTGGCGCTGAAGGAGAGGGTCTCGACGCGCGCCCTCACCTACGGCTTCGCGGCCCTGCTCGTCGCCGTGGCCGTCCGGATGCTGCTGCCGTGATCGGCGAGGCCCTTCTTGTCGTGGCCCTCGGCGTGGCCGGCGGCCTCGTCGCGGGCCTCTTCGGCGTGGGCGGGGGCGTCATCTTCGTGCCCACCCTCACCGTGGTGCTCGGCCTGGGCCAGCTCGACGCCGAGGCGACCTCCCTCCTGGCGATCGTCCCGGTGGCGATCCTGGGGTCCTGGCGCCAGTCCCGCGACGGCACGGTGCGCTGGCGCGACGCCGGGGTCATGGGGCTGGTCTCCGTCGCGACGGCCCTCGCCGGGGCCCTGCTCGCCGACGCCGCCCCGGAGCGGGCGCTGCGCGCCGGCTTCGCGGTCCTCCTGCTGGCCACGGCCGCCCAGCTCGTGCTGAGGGCGCGGCGCGCGGGCGGTTGAGGTCACCTCGTAGGCACGACCGGGCAACTGCTGCCGATCGGGCTCGCGCCCGCGCTCGCCCCGCAGGTCCTCCCGCTGAACACGGACCGACCTGTCGGTCGGTATCTGACCAACCTCGACCGGACCTCGCCGTCGGCCTCCGGGCCGGCGGCGGGTCCGCCGGCCGGCTACGCGGGGCCCGACACCCCGGTCAGGGGGCCAGCAGCGACTGCGCGGCGCCGCGGCAGGCGTCGAGCAGCGGGGAAGCCATCAGCGCCAGCACCACGACCGCGAGCCCGGACGCGACGGTGGCGATGCCCACCGGTCCCGGGATGCCCAGCACCTTGCGCGGGCCGTCCTCGGGCCCCGGCGCCCACATCACCGCGACAACCCGCAGGTAGTAGCCGAGGCTGATCATGCTGCCGACCGCGCCGACCACGGCCAGCCAGGTCATCCCGGCCTCGACGGCCGAGCCGAAGAGCAGGAACTTGCCGACGAAGCCCGCCAGCGGCGGGAAGCCGGCCAGCGACAGCATGGCCACGGTCATGACGACGCCGATCACCGGGCGCGCTCGCCCGTAGCCGTCGAGGGCGGCGATCGTGTCGCCGTCCTCCACCTCGCGCTCGCGGATGATCACGACGGCGAAGGCGGCCATCGTCATCGCGCCGTAGGCCAGCAGGTAGTAGAGGACCGCCTGGGCCCCCTCGACCGTCCCGACGGCCACGCCGATCAGCAGGTAGCCGGCCTGGGCGATGCTGGAGTAGGCCAGCATCCGCTTCATGTTGCTCTGCACCAGGGCGGCGATGTTGCCCACGGCGATGCTCGCCACGGCGATCGCCGAGATCGCGGCCGTCCAGTCGGGCTGCAGGTCGGGCAGCATGCCCGAGAAGATGCGCAGGAAGGCGGCGAACGCGGCGGCCTTGGTGGCCGTGGACATGAACGCCGTGATCGTGGTCGGCGCGCCCTCGTAGACGTCCGGCGTCCACATGTGGAACGGCGCGGCCGAGGCCTTGAACGCGAGGCCGGCGGCGATCAGCGCCATGGCGGCGATCACCAGCGGCTCGTCGGTGAACGCGGTGCCACGCAGCTGGTCGCCGATCTGCGAGAGCTGGGTGGAGCCGGTGGCGCCGAACAGCAGCGTGAGCCCGTAGAGCAGGATCGCGGCGCCCACCGCGCCGGTGATCAGGTACTTCAGGCCGCTCTCGAGCGACTTCTCGCGCCAGATCTCAAGGGCGCAGAGCACGTAGAGGCTGACCGACAGCACCTCGATGCCCAGGAAGATCGTGATGAGGTCCCCGGCACCGGCCACGAGCATCATCCCGGTGGCCGAGATGAGGATCAGGCTCACGTACTCGCCCCTGCGGTCCACGGCGGCCGGCTCGCGCCAGGCGAGCAGGATGGTGAGCAGGGCGGCCGAGAGGAAGATCAGGTCGAGCAGGGCGCTGAAGCGGTCGGCCCGCAGGCCGCCGCCGAACGCCTCGACCCGGTCGTCCCACAGCACGATCGACATCACCATCGCGGCGGCGATGCCCGCCAGGCCGGTCAGCGCGGGGCCGTGGCGGCGGGGGAGGCGCCCGGGCAGAAGCCCCACCGCCAGCGCGACGGTGGCGGTCCCGCCGGTGATCAGGAGGGGCGTCGCGGCGACGACGTTCAGGTTGCTCACG
>CAVYRD010000011.1:0-445390 GCA_963770865.1 uncultured Thermoleophilia bacterium | reverse complement strand
CACGGCCGCCCTCCACGAGGAGGTGGGCCCGGCCCGCACGACCATGGCGGAGATCGCCCGGCGCGCGGGAGTCCAGCGGGCGACCGTGTACGCCAACTTCCCCGAGGAGAGGGATCTCTTCGCCGCCTGCCAGGGGCACTTCCTCGGCGCGAACCCGCCGCCCGACCTCGGTCCCGCGCTCGGCGTCGCGGACGCGCGCGAGCGCCTCGCCGCCGTCCTGAGCGGGCTCTACGCCTGGTACCGGCGCACCCGCCGCATGTCCGCGAACATGCGGCGCGACCGCGCGTCCCTGCCGGCGCTCGACGAGCTGCTGTCCGAGTCGGTCAACGCGCGCATGGCCGCCCTCGCGGGGGCGCTCGCGCCCGGGGGAGGGCCCGAGCGCGCGCTCGTCGCCGTCGCGCTCGACTTCTGGACCTGGCACCGCCTCGACGCCGAGGGCCTCTCAGACGAGGAGGCCGCCCGGCTCATGGCGGACGCCGTCAGGCGCGCTGCGCCCCGCGCTGACGGGCTCGCGCACGACGCGCAGCGGCGGCGGGGAGGCCTGCAGCTCGGCCGCCCGGGCCCAGCAGTCGTTGAGCGCGCTCTGCAGGTAGACCAGATGGAGCCCGCCGAGGACGGCGAACAGGATCGACCGTGAGCGGCGCACCTCGATGACGGCCGAGCCGAACGAGGCGGTCATGCGCTGGACGCGGCAGATGCGGTCCGTCGTGCTCGCGATCGTCACGAGCCCGGGGACGATCACGAGGCTGCCCGCCGCGAGCGCCAGCGCGCTGCGGGCCGGGTCGTTGCGCAGCGGCCGGCCGACGGCGGCCGTGTAGTCGCGCATCTCGGTGTTGATGCGCTGCCAGTGGACCAGCCCGTAGCAACCCAGGGTCGCGAGGTTCAGCGCCCACACGCCCCAGGGGCTGCGGTGCCTGAGCCGTGCCCCGCGCACGGTGATGACCTCGGCCATGACGTCTCCTCGTGGATCGGTGCCCCGTCAGGAGGACGATCGGCATCGACCACGGCGTTCGTGAGCCGCGCCGTCAGCCGGGAACGGATCCCTAGATCGTCTTCGGCAGGTAGGTGGCCCAGGCGCCCACGCCGAGCACCGCCAGCAGCGCGACGTACGTGGCCAGGATCAGCACCCGGTCGCGCGAGGGCACCGCGTGGAAGCGCATCGCGGCGGGGTCCTTCGCCCGCCACGCGCGGACCCGCGAGAACACCTCCGAGCCGCCGAGCAGGAGCACGAGCAGCAGGATCGGGCTGAACCAGACGACCATCAGGACGCCCAGGGCGACGAGCCCGGCGACCCAGGCCCAGGGGGAGAGGGCCGCCATCGCCCGGCCGCCGTCGAGCGGGAGCACCGGCAGCAGGTTGAACAGGTTGAGGACGAAGCCGACGAACGCGAGCGCCTGGAACAGGCCGTCACCCGTGAGCGCCCAGAGCGCGAGCGGCGCGAGGACGCCGACGGCTCCGAGCACCGGGCCGGCCAGGCCGACGCGGGCCTCGGCCGCGGCGTCGTCGGGCATGCGCTTCATCCCCACGACGGCGCCGAGGAACGGGATGAAGAACGGCGCGCTGGCGGGGATCCCCTCGCGGCGCAGCTGCAGGACGTGGCCCATCTCGTGGACCAGCAGCAGCGCGACGAAGCCGACGGCGAACGGCCAGCCCCAGAGCAGCGCGTAGGCGCCGATCGAGACGAGCGCCGAGAGGCCCGCGCCGGCGAACTTCACCTTGGTGACCAGCAGCAGCAGCCACTTGGCCTTGGCCGCGAGCACGCCCAGGCCGACGAGCGGGCCGGCGAAGCGGCGCCAGTCGCGCGTGCGGCCCGCGGCCTCGAGGTCGCGCGGCTCGACGGCGGGCGGATCGGGCTGGGGGATCATCTCCACGCCACCGACGGTAGCGCGATCGGGGCCGCGTGCGGCCCCCTCGGCTCAGCGCCCCCGGCGGCGGGTGGCGCGGGCGACGGCGGCCTGGTGCGCGGCCGCCTCCATGGAGTCGTCGAGCGGCGCCAGCGCCACCGGCTCGCCGGTGCGGTGCTCCAGCGCCCAGGCGATCACGATGTCGGCGAGCCAGGGGTTCTTCGGCAGGAGCGGCCCGTGCAGGTAGGTCCCGATCACGTGGCCGGTGACGCCGCCCTCGTGGCCGTCCTCGCCGTTGTTGCCGTGCCCGTGGACCACCCGTCCGAGCGGCGTCGAGCCGGGGCCGAGCCGCGTGCGCCCGGCGTGGTTCTCGAAGCCCACGACGGTGCGCCGCTCGCCGTCGAGCTCGGCCTCGATCACCAGGTTGCCGATCAGGCGGGTCGGCCCGGCCACCGTGTCGAGGTCGAGGATGCCGACCCCCGGCATGCGCGAGCCGTCGGTGCCGGTGTAGCCGTGGCCGGCGAGCTGGAAGCCGCCGCAGACGCAGAGCCCGGCCGCGCCCCCGGCGACGGCCTCGCGCAGCGCCCCGGCCTTGGTCGTCGCGAGGTCCTCGGCCACCACGGCCTGGTCGCGGTCCTGGCCGCCGCCCAGGTAGTAGAGGTCGTGCTCTCCGGCCACGACCTCGTCGCCGATGCCGATCTCGGTGACCTCGAGCGCCAGGCCGCGCCAGGCCAGGCGGCGCTCCAGGACGGCGATGTTGCCCCGGTCCGCGTAGATGTTCATCTCGCCCGGATAGAGGTGCCCCAGGCGGAGGGGTGGCAGGGCTGCGCTCACGCCGCCGCCCTGCAGCGGTGCACCTGGCGCTCGGAGTGCGGGCCGAGGGGCGAGCCGTCGAAGCCGCCCGCCACGGAGATCGGCTCGAGCGTGGCGGCCGCCATCAGGCCGGCGATCTCCTCGGGCGTGAACACGTGGACTCGGTGCCGGCGCAGCGCCTCGCGGGCCGGCCCGCCGCCGGCCGGGTGCTCCACCACGCGCAGGGTGAACTCCAGGGTGCCGGTCTCGGGCTCCCAGCGGTCGTACCAGGCGGAGTGGACCAGCAGGGCGCCGGTGTCCGGGTCGCGGGAGGTGCCGCCGGAGCGCTCCTCGCCCATCGACGACGTGATCTCCTCCGCGTCGGGCAGCGCCACGTCGAAGACCAGCTCGCCGCCCTCGGCCAGGTGGCCGCGCACGCCGCGCAGGCAGGCCACGCGGTCCTCGGGCTCGGTCAGCACCTGCAGCGTGTTCATCGCCACCAGCACCAGCGGGAAGCGACGCCCGAGCTCGAGCCGGCGCAGGTCGCCCTCGACCGGGGTGACGCGCTCGCGCACGGCCGGCGGCTCGGCCTCCAGGCGGCGAGCGATCTCGGCGAGCATGTCGGGCGAGCGGTCGAGCGCCCACACCTCGTGCCCGGCGCGGGCCAGGTGGATCGCCACCCGGCCCGCCGCCGCGCCGAGGTCGAGCACGGGCGACCCGAGACGCGCCGCCTGGGCCCGCCAGAACGCCAGGTCCTCGGTGTAGTGCGCGTGCTCGGCCATGAAGCGGCGCGCCTCGTCATCGCTCACGCCAGAACGCCTCCGCCGCCCCGCGGCGCACCAGCGTCTCGCGCAGGCCGAGCATCGCGGTGTAGGTGGGCAGCACGTAGACCGTGCCGCCGACCGGCGCCGCCGCGACGGCGTGGTCGAGGGCGGCGTCCGGGTCGGGGATCACGGTCATCGCCTCCGACGGGTGCCCGGCGTAGCGCATGCGCAGGGCCAGGTCGTGGGCGCGGTCGCCCGTGAGGGTGAGCGACGCGACGCGCGCCAGCAGGGGCTCATAGTCGACGTCCCAGATCCACGAGACGTCGTGGCCGTCGGCGGTCCGGTCGTTGAGCGCGATCAGCAGGTGCAGCGGCTCGGGGTCGAGCAGCACCGTCCGGACGGTCTCGTTGGCGCCGGTCGGGTTCTTGGCCAGCAGCAGCACCAGCTCGCGGCCGTCGAGCGTCACGCGCTCGCCGCGCCCGAAGGCCGCCGGGCTGGCCGCGAGGCCGCGGGCGATCGCGTCGGGGGCGATGCCCATCGCCAGGGCCGCGGCCGTGGCGGCGGTGGCATTGTAGGCGTTGTGCAGGCCGGGGAGCGGGAGGTCGGCCTCCACCGGCCCCTGCGGCGTCTCGATGCGCACGGAGACGCCGTGCACGCCCCGCAGCGTGACCCGCGTCGCCCGCACGTCGGGCGTCACCCGCGCCGCCCCGCACTGCGGGCAGCGCCAGTGGCCGAGGTGGCCGAGGGTCACGAGGTCGTACTCCAGGGGGTGCGAGCAGACCCTGCAGCGGGTGGAGTCGGCGGCGTGGGGGAGGGCGGAGAGCGCCACCGAGGGGTCGTCGATGCCGAACGTGACGACCCCCTCGTGGTCGGCGCCGAGGGCGGCGATAGCCGGGTCGTCGGCGTTCAGCACCGGCACGGCGGAGGGCGGCAGCTCGGCCACCATGCGGGCCCAGAGCGCGGCGAGGTGCTCCAGCTCGCCGTAGCGGTCGAGCTGATCGCGGAACAGGTTCATCAGCAGGAGGACGCGCGGCCGGAGCTGCCGCACGACCTCCACGAGGGCCGCCTCGTCGACCTCGAAGAGCCCGGCCTGCGGCGCGGGCCGCCGGCCCTGGGCGTCGAGGAGGGCGGTGGCGACGCCCGACAGGAGGTTGGCGCCCGAGCTGTTGGCCACGAGGTCCCACCCGGCCTCGCGCGCGCACGAGGCCACCAGGCGCGAGGTGGTCGTCTTGCCGTTCGTGGCCGAGATCACGGTCACGCCGCGTGGCAGCGCCCCGCCGAGCTCGGCGAGCGCCTGGGGGCGCATCCGCAGCAGGACCTTGCCGGGCAGGCTGGTGCCGCCCCCGCGGCCGAGCCGGCGCGACAGCCGTCCGGCGGCGCGCGCGAGTGTCACGGAAGGGCCGGTCACGCCCCGATGGTAGCGGCGCCCCCCGGCGATCCGGCCGGGCCGCATCCGCCGTCGGGCCGGCCCACGAGGACGTCGGCCGGGTCCGAGCGGAACAGGCCGTGGTCCACGACGCCCGCGACGCCCTCCGCGCGCCGGGCCACGGCGGCCCAGTCGGCGCCCGCCGGCGGGTGCAGATCGACGATCGCCAGGCCGTCGTCGCTGAGGCCCGAGCGCCGGGTGGGCGCGAGGTCGGCCAGCACCTCCATCGCGCGGGCGGTGCCGAACGGGACCACGGCGAGCGGCAGGGAGCCCCATTCGTCGAGGCTGTCGACCAGCTTCGGCGCGTCGACCAGGATCAGGAAGCGCGCCGCCGCCTCGGCCACGATCCGCTCGCGCACCAGCGCCCCGCCCGCGCCCTTGATCACGAGGCCGGCCGGGTCGACCGCGTCGGCGCCGTCGAAGGCCAGGTCGAGGGGTCCGCGCAGGCGCCCGACCGGGATGCCCAGCTCGCGCGCCAGGGCCGCGCTGGCCCGGGAGGTCGGCACGCCGGTGCAGCGCAACCCGCCGGCCACCCGCGCGCCGAGGGCGCGGATCCCGGCCGCCGCCGCCCGGCCGGTGCCCAGGCCCACGCGCATGCCGTCCTCGACGCGTGCCGCCGCGGCCTCCCCGGCCGCGGCCCACGCGCGCTGGCGTTCGTCGCTCACGGGGCGGAAGGCTATGCGACGATCGGGGCGTGCAGGAGGTCGCGCCGCAGATCTCGATGATCGACACCCTCCTCGGCGGGATGGAGGGCGTCACCGCCTCCTATCTGGTGGCCGGGGAGTCGGTCGCGCTCGTCGACCCGGGCGCGCGCACCTCGGCCGGCGCGGTGCGCGAGGCCCTGGCGGCGGCCGGCCTCGGCCCGGACGACCTGCGCTGGATCGTGCTCACCCACGTCCACCTCGACCACTGCGGCGCGACGGGCATCCTCGCCGCCGCCTTCCCGCGGGCCACGGTGGTGGTGCACCGGCGCGGGGCCCGCCACCTGGCCGAGCCCGCGCGCCTGGTGGCCGGCACGGCCGCGGTGCACGGCCCGCGCTGGTCGCTCTACGGCGGCCTGGACCGCACGCCCGCCGAGCGGATCACCGCGGCGGAGGACGGACACCGCGTTGACCTCGGAGGAGGGCGCGCCCTGCGGATGGTCGCGACGCCCGGGCACGCCCGGCACCACATGGCGGTGCTCGACGAGGTCACGGGCACGGTGGTCGCCGGCGACGCCCTCGGCGTGAGCCTCGGCGACGGGGGCCTCTACCCGGTGCTGCCGCCCGCCGAGGTCGACCTGGCCGCGGGCCACGCGAGCCTCCGCCGGCTGGCGGAGATCGCCCCCGAGCGCCTCTGTCTGACCCACTACGGCCCGGTCGCCGACCCGATGGAGGCGATCGACCTCGCGCACCGCCAACTGGACGAGGTGGAGCGCGCGGCGCGCGAGGCGGCGCCCGGGGCGCTCGCGGAGTCGATCGAGCGGCGCCTGCCGCTCGAGGCCACGGTCGGCGCCCCGGCCGGCGTGGCCCTCTGGAGGCGTCTCGGCTGGGCCACGAACAACGTCGACGGCGTGGCGGGGTGGCTGGCGGCACACCCGGAGGGCGCGCCCGGCGGGTAGTCCGCGCGGTGGGTTACCGTCGGGCGGACATGAAACGGGTCAGGACCGAGATCGTGGCGATCGGGGTGCGCGAGGCGCGCACGAGCGTCCTGCTGCTGCGCCTGCCCGGCAGCGTGTGGGCGCTGCCCGGGGCCGACGTGCCCCCGGGTCGCACGCTCGAGGCCGTCGCGCGCGCCGCGCTCGAGGAGCAGACGGGCATCCGCGGCGCGCACCTGGAGCAGCTCTACACCTTCGACCGCGACGGGGCGGAGGGGGTGTGCGTCGCCCACCTCTGCCCGGTGGCGGCCGGCCGCCAGGTCCTCACGCCGGGCGCAGGCGTCGTCGAGGTGCGCTGGTTCGCGGTCGACGACCTGCCGGCGCTGCCGCCGGGCGAGGCGGAGATCGTCGCCTACGGCCGCGAGCGCGTGCGTGCCAAGGCCGCCTACGCGCCCATCGCCCTCGAGCTGCTCCCCGACGCCTTCACCCTCGGGGAGCTCCAGGCGGTGTACGAGGCCGTGCTCGGCCATGCGCTCGACACGCGCAACTTCCGGCGCGACGTCCTGCAGGCCGGCGTGGTCGAGCCCACGGGCGCGTCGCGGGCCGACGGGCCCGGCCGCCCGGCCGCCCTCTACCGCTCGCGCGGCGGCGACTTCCAGGTGTTCGCCCGCGAGCGGCGAATCGCCCGCGCCATCGCCCGCCCAGGCGAGGACCCGCCACCGCGGAGGTGACGTTCCGCCCGCTCCGCGGGGGCGCTGCAACCCGGTGCGGTCGGTCCGAACCCCGTGGTAGCCTTGGCCGCGTCCGACGACCCGTAAAGCGAAGGGACACGATGGCGCACGGCTCCGACTCCGCCTATCAGGACCTCCCGGTCACGTGGCCGTTCCGGCTCGCCGGGACGCTCACGCTCGTGGCGATGGTGTACTTCTGCCTGGGCTTCGCCATCAAGGACATGGGCGAGGAACTCTGGCACCACCTGGCGGTGTTCTACTGGCTGCTCCTCATCTCGGCCGTCCTGTGCATCGCGGGCGGGGTGTACAACATCTCCAGGGAGAGGCGCCGCCAGCGGACCGCGTGATCTCCGGGCCCGCCGCCGAGGCGGCGCGGCTGGCACGCCTGGTCGCCTGGATCGGCGACCGGGCCTGGGGCGAGGAGCTCGCGGCCCTCGCGGAGACGGCGGGTGCGCCCGAGCCGGTGGAGCGCACCGTCACCCACGGCGACATCGCACGGGCCGGCACCGCGCTGGTCGCGGGGCTCGCGGAGCAGGGGCGCTGGGACGACGCGGCCGCGCAGGCGCGCCGGCTGCGCGCGTACTTCTTCGCGACCGGGATGGAGCTGGGCCCGATCGCGCCCCAGGCGTTCGACGGCCTGCTCGCCGCCGTGCTCGCCCGCGACACGGACGAGCTGACCGACTTCGTCGAGCTGGTCGCGGAGATGTTCGGGTGAGCGACGAGGTCCCCCCTGCCAGCCGCCACGGCCGCCTGCTCGTGGCCGCCCCCGCGCTGGAGGACCCGAACTTCCGCCGCACGGTGGTCCTGATGCTCGAGCACTCACCCGAGGGCGCCCTGGGGCTGGTGCTCAACCGCCCCACGCCGCTCGTGTCGCGTGAGGCCCTGCCCGCGGGCCTGGCCGACCTGATGCCCGAGGACGAGCGCGTCTTCCAGGGCGGCCCGGTGCAGCCCGAGGCCGTGATCCTGCTGGCCGACTTCGAGGACGCCTCGAAGGCCGCGACCATCGCCTTCGGCACCGTGGGCATCGTCGACCCCGAGGCCGAGTCGGCCGGCCACGGCGGCGTCCGCGCCATCCGCGCCTTCGGCGGCTACGCCGGCTGGGGCGCCGGCCAGCTCGAGCGCGAGCTGGCCGAGGACGCCTGGGTCGACGCGCCCGCCGACGCCGCGGACGTCTTCACGGACGACCACCGCGGCCTCTGGAGCCGCGTGCTCGAACGCAAGGGCGGCTCCTGGCGGCTCATCGCGCGCATGCCGGAGGACCCGACCGTCAACTGATGGGCCGCCCGAGCCCGCACCGCGCGTGGGTGGTCCTGGCGGCCGCCTTCGTGGTGCTGGTGGTCGCCGCCGGATCGCGCGCCGCCCCGACGGTGATGATCGACCCCCTGCGCGAGGAGTACGGCTGGGGCGTCGACCGCATCTCGCTGGCGATCGCGCTCAACCTCATCCTCTACGGGGCGATGGCGCCGTTGTCGGCCGCCCTGATGGACCGCTTCGGCCTGCGGCGGGTCGTGATCGCCGCGTTGGCCGCCACCGGCGCGGGGTCGGCCCTCACGATCGGGATGACGGCCATCTGGCAGCTCGGCGTCCTCTGGGGCCTGGTGATCGGCGCCGCCACCGGGTGCCTGTCGTCCCCGCTGGCCGCGATCGTCGCGACGCGCTGGTTCGTGGCCCGGCGCGGGCTCGCCACCGGCCTGCTGTCGGCCGCATACGCCACCGGTCAGCTGATCTTCCTCCCCGCCCTCGCCCTGGTCACGCGGGAGGCCGGCTGGCGCTGGGCCGCGGGGATCGTCGCCCTGGCCGCGGCGGCGGCCGTGGGGGCCGCGGCGATCCTGCGCGACCGCCCGGCCGACGTGGGCATCCCGCCGCTCGGCGGGCGCATCGTGGAGGCCGCCCCGGTCCTCACGGGCAACCCGTTCTCGCGCGCGCTCACCACGCTCGCGATGGCCGCGCGCACCCCGGTCTTCTGGCTGTTGGCCGGCACCTTCGCGATCTGCGGGGCCACGACCGTCGGGGTGATCGGCACGCATCTCATCCCGGCCGCCCACGACCACGGCATCGGCGAGGTGCCCGCCGCGGGCCTCCTCGCGCTGATCGGCGTGTTCGACCTGGTGGGCGTGACGCTCTCCGGCTGGCTCACCGACCGCTGGGACCCCGCCCGCCTGCTGTTCGCCTTCTACGCCCTGCGCGGGCTGTCGCTGTTCTTCCTGCCGTTCGTGCTGGGCGGCAGCGCGCCCGGGCTCGCGGCCTTCGTCGTGGTCTTCGGCCTCGACTGGGTCGCCACCGTGCCGCCGACCGTCGCCCTCACCGTGCGCGCCTTCGGGCGCGAGGACGCGGGGGTGGTGTTCGGCTGGATCTTCGCGGCCCACCAACTCGGCGGGGCGCTGGCGGCCTGGGCGGCCGGCACGGTGCGCACGGCCGACGACTCATACGAGCTCGCCTTCCTCGGGGCCGGGTTGCTCGGAGTCGCCGCCGCGGGCCTCACCCTGGGCCTCGCGGGCCGGCGGCCCGCGAGGCCGTCCGTCGCGGCGGACGCCTACCCGTAGCGCGGCCGGGTGGCCGCCTCGCGGGCCACGCGCGCTCCCGTGAGGGCAGTGGCGGTCGCGATCGAGACCAGGGCCGCGCCGAGGAGCACCGTGAAGCCTGTCTGGAAGTCCCCCGACGACGCGACCGCGGCGGCCAGGCCCGAGGCGGCGATGCCGCCGGTGTAGCGCACCGTCATGAACACCCCGCTCGCCACCCCCACCATCCCGTGCGGCGCAGACTCCACCGCCGTCGTCTGCAGCGAGGCCCCCGCGAGGCCGACGCCGACGCCTGCGATCCCGACGAGGACGGCGATCTCGCCGGCCCCGGCCGAGGTCGCGACGAGCGCGAGCCCGGCGGCGGCGCCCGCGGCCACGACGCTCCCGGCGACCACCGGCGCCCGGCGGCCGAGCCGGTCGCTCAGGTGGCCGCCGACCGGCGAGGCGACCATCATGGCCCCGGTCATCGCCCCGATCAGGAGGCCGGCGCCGCCCGGCCCGAGGTCCAGTTCGCGCTCCGCGAGTATCGGCACAACGAGCAGGAGCGAGTACATCACCAGGTTGTGGAGCAGGACCGTCGCCGTCGCGCCGACGTAGGGGCGCCGGGAGAAGAGGCCGAGGGCCACGAACGGCTCGCGCACGCGCCGCTCGACGGCGACGAACACCGCGAGGAACGCGGCCGTCGCCACGAGGGCGGGGAGCCAGCGGGTCACGCCGTCGGTGATCAGGAAGAGGGTGGCGACCACGGACCCCATGAAGGCCGTGAACGCGGCCGCGCCGGGCAGGTCGAAGCGCACCGACCGGATGCGGTCGCGCGGGCGGTCGGCCGGGATGCTCCGTACCGCCGTGACCAGGGCGAACAGGCCTACCGGGAGGTTCACGAGGAAGATCGCCCGCCACCCGGAGAGGCCGACGAGCGCGCCGCCCAGCACCGGACCGACGGCGGCCGCGAGCCCCATCACGGTCCCGAACCAGCCGAACAGCCGCCCGCGCCGCCCGGGCGGGGCGATCTCGCGCAGGAGGGCCGACGCGCAGGGGCTCATCAGGCCGCCGAACAGCGCCTGGGCCATCCGCAGGGCGACCAGCGCGGCGAACCACGGCGCGAAGGTCGCGAGGGCCGAGGCGACGAGGAACCCCGACAGGCCGGCGAGGAACGTGCGCCGGTGGCCGAGGGCGTCGCCGATGCGCCCGCCGAGCGGCTGCGCAAGCGCCATGACGACCAGGTAGCCGCTGACCAGCCAGGTGACCGCGCTGACCGAGACGTCGAGGTCGCCCTCGATGTCGAGGAGCGCCACCGCGATCATCGTCGAGTTGAGGGGCACGAGCGCGGCGGCGGTGCAGAGGCCCACCGCCGCGCCGCCCGACCCGCGCGCCGCTGAGGGCGCGCGGGGTGTCGCCGCGTCAGGCGAGGAGGACCGTGCCCGCGTCGCCGTCCACCGTGATCCGCTGGCCGTCCTGGATCACGCGGGTCCCGACCTTCGTGCCCATCACCGCCGGGATCGCGTACTCCCGGGCGACGATGGCGCCGTGCGCCAGCACGCCGCCGGTGTCGGTGACGAGCGCCGCGATGGACGCGAACGCCGGGGTCCACGGGGGCGTGGTCGACCGGCAGACGAGGATCTCGCCGGGCTGCAGCCGGTGGAGCTCCTCGACCGACCGCACGACGCGCGCGATGCCCTCCGCGCGGCCGCGCGAGCCGGCCGAGCCGCGCAGGACGTTCTCGTCCACCTCGGGCGGGCCCGGGCGGCCGAAGAACTTGACGAGGCCCGGGTTGACGGGGGCGTGCGGGTCGGGCGGCGCGCCGATGAAGGGCGGGGGGTCGAGGAGGCTCGACTCGGCGAACGCGTGGCGGGCGTCGTGCACACACTGCGCCAGGTCCTCTTCCGCGATGCCGGCCCGCAGGCCGTCGATGTCGAGGAACCAGACGTCCTCGACGGCCGGCAGCCGGCCCTGCCCGACGAGCGCCACGCCCAGGCGCCGGCAGGCGCGGCGGGTGGCGCCGGCGAG
The DNA here is from genome assembly GCA_963770865.1 of uncultured Thermoleophilia bacterium. Taxonomy (GTDB): domain Bacteria; phylum Actinomycetota; class Thermoleophilia; order Miltoncostaeales; family Miltoncostaeaceae; genus Miltoncostaea. The sequence continues at coordinate 433,731 of CAVYRD010000011.1, read as the reverse complement.
CGAGCGCTGGTCGATGTAGAAGGCGTGGTCCTCCTCGAGCGGCCAGGCGGCGCGGGCGACCTCGAGGGCGCCGTCGAAGGCGGCGCGCAGGCCGGGGTCGTCGATGCGGGCGCGGGCGGCCGCGACCAGGGCCTCCGACTCGGCGAGAAGGCGCGCGCGCTGGCCCTCCGGATCGCCGGCGTCGGCAGTGAGGAAGCGACGGAGGGTCTCGACCGCGAAGGACGGCTCCTCGGCCCACGTCGGCGCGGAGAGGTCCATCGCCTGCGCCCGCTGCCCGTAGGCGTCGAGGAACGCCGCGAAGCGCTCGCGCCACTCCCGGCCCTCGGGGCTGTGGTCCAGGGCCTCCAGGGCGTCCGCGGGCGAGCCCGCCAGGAGGACCTCCGCCACCCCCGGGCCCGCGTCCCGCGCGAGCTGCCACAGGGCCCGGTCGGCCTCGAGGCTCTTGTTGGGGAGCCCCTGCAGGCATCGGTAGGGGTCCATCTCCGCCGTCGACGCGCCGACGGCCTGCGTGTAGATGGCCGAGAACCGCTCGCCGGCGGCGAGCTTGGGGAACACGACGAGGAAGTGGATGCGCCAGATCTCGACGTTCGCCGACACCAGGCGATCGAGCGCGGCGCGCGCCGACTCCGCGTCGCCGGAGAAGTCGAGGGCGTCGATCTCCTCCGTGAGCTCGACGACCCGTGGCTGATACTCGTCGTCCCAGCGGCGGCGCAGGTCGTCCATGTGGCCGGTCATCACCGGGATGTGCTCGGCGATGCGGGCCTCCATCCCCTCCGGGGGGACGGCCGGGACGGGGGAGTTGAACACCCAGCCGCCGAAGGAGCTGTGGCGGAGCGTGGCCAGCGGCGAGTGGAGAGTGTCGCAGGCCGCCGCCACGCCCGGCTCGAGGCACTCCTGCAGGAACGCCCCGGTCAGGGGCGTGACGGGCGCCGGGAAGTGCATGGCGTCTCGGAACCACGTGAGGGCGGCGTCCGCCGGGTCACGCCAGGTGACGGGGAACTCGGGCGCCTGCGAGGAGACGTTCATCAGCGGTGTGCTCCCGTGTGGTCGATGGGCCCGGCGGCGGGCGCCGGGGGCGTGTCGGGCTTCTCGGCGGCGCCGAGGGCGGTCATGGGACGGCACTGCAGCCACATGACGCGGCCGTCGACGATGCTGAACTCGCAGTCCGCGGGCCGGCCGAGCACCCGCTCGCAGCGCAGGACGCCGTCGTGGAGCTCCGCGAGGTGCGCGTCGTCGAGCACGCGCGCCTCCCGGAGGTGCTCGGGCACCTCCATCTCCACCGGCCCGTCGTCCCCCATGACGAGCGTGAGGTCCTTGTAGCCGGGGGCGAAGGCGACGAGAGCGCCGTCCTTCCGGGCCAGGCGGTAGTCGTCGGGCGTGACGAGCCCGCTCACGACCAGCTCTCCGAGGCCGTATGAGGCGTTCACGACGATGGTGCCCCGGTCGCCGGTCACCGGGTCGCAGCTCATGCAGACCCCGGCAGCCTCCCCGTGCGCCAGCCGCTGCACGATGACCGCCATGTGGACGGCCCCGTCCTGGCCGCGGTGGGCGCGGTAGGCGGCCGCTCGGCCCTCGGCGGCCGAGGCCCAGCAGTCGCGCACGGCGCCGAGCGCCTCCTCGTGGCCGCGGACTCCCAGGCGGGTCAGGTACTGGCCCGCGTGGGAGTGGTCGCCGCCGTCCTCGCCGGACGCCGACGAGCGCACCGCGAGGGGGGCGTCGCCGAACCCGGCAACGAGCCGCGCCACCTCGCCGGCCACGGCGTCGGGCACCCGTCCGGAGTCTGCGAGCGCCGCGCGGTGGACGGCGGTGGTGAGGACGAAGCCCTCGGGGACCGGGAGCCCGGCCGCGCGGAGCGCCGCGAACCCGCGCGCCTTGCCGCCCACGAGGTCCGGCTCGGCGGACGCGACGTCGGAGAGGGCGATCAAGTGAGGGGGTGCGTGGCCCAAGTCGCCGAAATGTAACCATTGTTGCAACGCCGTACACAATGCCCAGGACCGGATGCGTCGGAGGCCGCGCCGGGGTGGCGTCCGCGCGGTCCGAGGCCGCATGATGGTTCTGCCGATGCCCTCCGCCACCACCGTCGCCGGCCGCCGCGGCCTGGGCCCGCGGGCGGCGCTCTCGCGCCTCGGTGCGGCGGGGCCCCTGCCGGTCCTGGCCGCGTGCGCGGCGGTCGCTCTCGTCGCCTCGGCGGTCGCCGTCGCGCCCCTGGGAGACGCGGGGCGCGATCCGGGGGACATCCTCGTCCTCGTCGGCCTGGGTCTCGCGGTGGCGGTCTGCGCGGCGCTCGGCGGCCTCGTGCTGGCGAGCCGTCCCGGCCACGGCGTGGGACGCGCACTGCTTGGCGGCGGCTGTCTCGCATCGCTCTGGATCGTCGGGATGGCGTGGGCGGACGGCGTCCCGCCGGACGGGGGCCGCCCGCTCCTGACCTGGGCGGGATGGCTCGAGAACTGGGCCTTCGTCGGGATGCTGGTCCTCGTGACCTGGCCGCTCCTCCTGTTCCCGGACGGACGGCTGCCCGGGCGCCGCTGGAGGCCCGTGGCCTGGGCGCTCGCGGGCGGGCTCGGGGCCATCGCGCTGCGCGGGATCCTCGACCCCGGCCCGCTCCAGGACGCGCCCGGCCTCCGTAACCCTCTGCCGGTGCCGGAGTCGTGGGCGACGGCCGTCGGCGCCCTCGGCATCGCGGGCTTCGGGGTGCCGATCGGGGTGGTCGCGGGCATGGTCGCGGTGCACGTGCGCGCGCGCCGCGATCAGGGTCCGGGGATGCGTGCGGGGCTGTGGGCGGCCCGGCTGCTGGCGGCCAACTTCGTGCTCTGGATCGCGCTGCACGACGTGGCCGGGGGAGCCGTCTACGCGGTGACGCTGACGGCCTGCGTCGCCGCGTTCGCCGGGGCCGCCACGGTGGCTGTCGTGCGACACGGGGTGATCGCCCTCGACCCCGACCTGCGCCGGGCCTTCCTGGTGGCCGGGGAGGTCGGGGCGGGCCTGCTCGTCGCGGCCGGCGCTTTCGCGCTCGGCGCGTCCATCGACGCCGCGGGGCCGGCCATCGTCACCGGGTGCCTCGTCGCGGCGGCCGTTGCCGTGCCCGCGCTGCGCGGCGTCGGGCGGGCCGTCGAGCGCCTGCTGTACGGGCACCGCGATCCCGCCGTGGCGTCCGTCCGGCTCACCCGCGAGGCTGCGCGGGCGGGCGACGGCGAGGAGGGCCTCGACGGCTTCGCGCGCGAGATCTGCGAGGCCCTCGGCGCCGCGCACGCCGCGATCGTCCCGGCCGCGGACGTGCCCCTGGAAGCGGGCCGGTGGGGCGCGAGCGCCGGGCAGCCGGCGGTCGTCCGCCCGCTGGTCCACTCGGGGCGGACCCTCGGGCGCCTCGAGCTCGGCGCGCGGGGGACGGGGGAGGGGTACGCGCCGTCGGACCTCGCCCTGGTGGACCTGCTCGTCCGCCAGCTCGCCCCCACGGTCGAAGCGCTCCGCCTCGCCGCCGAGCTGGCGCGGTCCCGCGACGAGATCGTCCGGGCGCGGGAGGAGGAGCGGCGCGCCCTTCGCCGCGACCTCCATGACGGCCTCGGCCCGGCGCTCGCGGGCATCGCCCTGATGCTCGACGCCGCGCGCCACGCCCCGGAGCGGGACGGGCTGCTGGACGAGGCGCGCGTGCAGGCCCGCGTCGCGATCGATGACGTCCGGCGCATCGCCCGTGGCCTCCGCCCCCCGGCCCTCGACCAGCTGGGGCTGGTCGAGGCCGTCCGCATCCACTCCGCCCGGCTGGGTCCTTTGGAGGTCGAGGTGGCGGCGGAGCGCGCGCTGCCCGCCGCGGTCGAGCTTGCGCTCTACCGGGCGGCCACCGAGGCGCTGACGAACGTGGTGCGGCACTCGGGCGCGCGCCGCTGCCGCGTTAACATCCGCACGGCGGGCGATGAGGTGGTGCTGAGCGTCGAGGACGACGGCGCCGGCATGTCCTCGGAGGCCGGGCAGGGCGTCGGCTTGGCCTCGATCCGCGAGCGCGCGGCCGAGCTCGGGGGCCGGGTGGAGCTCATGCCGGGAGAACTCGGCGGGCTGAGGCTTCGGATGCGTCTGCCGGTCCCCGCCGGGGGAGGCGCCTAGGTGATCTGACCACGGACCTGCGCGACACGGCTGATGGGTGGGCGGTTGGCGAGGGAGCTGTGGGGTCGGCGTCGGTTGTAGGGGCATGAAACTGCTCCTGGAGCTGCTGCACCGGGCGAGTCGATCTAGGATCGGCCCGGTTCCGGGACAGGGGCTTCGGAGGGCCAGGTGGGGCAGGCCGTCGGCTTTGGTATGGGCCACGAGCCCGGGGTTTGTAGATGGCCGCCCCTGCGACTTGCCCGGGTGTGCCACGAGCACGGATCCGTAGTTGTCGTCGTGCCCGCCTGCCTCCGCCTTGCCGCCGCCGTTGAGGAGGAGCTCGATGCGAAGCATCGGTTTGGACGTCCACCGCGACTTCTGCGAGGTCGCGATCGTCGAGGAGGGCCGGCTGCGCTCGGCCGGGCGGGTGTCCGCCTCGCCCGAGGCGCTCGAGCAGTTCGCCCGCAGCCTGGGGGCCGAGGACCAGGTCGTCCTGGAGGCGACCGGCAACGCCCTGGCCATCGCCCGGATCATCGAGCCGCACGTCGCCCGGGTGGTGCTCGCCCACCCGCCGGCGGTGAGCGCCGCCCGGCTGGCGGGCGCCAAGACCGACCGCATCGACGCCCGCCGCCTGGCCCAGCTGCTTGCGGGGGGCTTCGTCGCGGAGGTCTGGAGCCCGGACGAGGCGACCAGGCTGCGCCGGCGCCTGATCGCGCGCCGCGCCGCCCTGGTGCGCCAGCGCACCCGCGAGAAGAACCAGATCCACGCCGCCCTGATGCGCAACCTCGCCGAGCGGCCATCGATGAGCGATCTGTTCGGGGTCGCCGGGCGACGCTGGCTGGCCCAGCAGGAGCTGCCCCTCGACGAGCGCCAGGCCGTCGATGCCGGGCTGCGGCTGATCGATCTGTTCGACGCCGAGATCTCCCTGGTCGAGCGCGCGATCGCCCGCCAGGCGCTGGAGTGCGCCCAGATCCGTCGCCTGATGACGCTCCCCGGCATGGGCGCCATCAGCGCCACGGCGCTCATGGCCGCCATCGGCGACATCTCGCGCTTTCCCAGCTCCCGCCACCTGGTGGCCTACCTGGGGCTCAACCCGCGCGTTCACCAGTCCGGCTCCGAGCCCGCCCGCCACGGGCGCATCTCCAAGCAGGGCCCCGGAGAGGCCCGCCACCTGCTGGTCGAGGCGGCCTGGCACGCCATCCGCTCTGCCGGGCCGATGCGGGCCTTCGGCGAGCGGGTGCGAGCGCGGCGGGGCGCCAACATCGCCACCGTGGCCGTCGCCCGAAAGCTCGTGGTGATCGCCTGGCACATGCTCAGCCGCGGCGAGGACTACGCCTTCGTGCGCCCCTCGCTCATGCGCGAGAAGCTGCGCCGGCTCGAGCTCATGCTCGGCGCCCCCTCGCGCCAGGGCCGGCGCAACCCCGAGCGAGTCTTCGCCAGCGTCGAGGGGCGGGCCGCCGAGATGGCCCAGGCCCGGCGGGCCGAGGCCGCTTACCGCCAACTGATGCGCGACCGACAAGCGGGAGGGGTGGGTGCGGGCGCGACACCGGGGCGCGTCAAGACGCCGACCATGCGGCGCGGCAGCGCGGCAGACCTCTGAGCCCCAGGATTCTGCCCTTCAGCTGGTCAGTCACCCGCACCCGAAAACGAACCTCTCACGCGGAGGCCGGATCGTCGAGAGAACTTGACTTTCATCCGTACCACCGCACCCAGCCCGCGAGGGCCCGGGTGCGGTGGGTGCTGGTGGGATAGGCGTAGCGATACGCCCATTCCCTGAGACAGGTGCCGATGAAGGCTTCTGCTTTGCCGTTGGTGCGCGGCGTGTAGGGCCGGGTGCGCCGGCGCTCGATGCCGAGCGTGGCGCACAGATCGGCCCAGGCGCGGGAGCGATAGGCGTGGCCATTGTCGGGGCATGAAACTGCGCCTCGGAAGCGTCGGTGCTCGGCGTAGGCTCGCCTCCCGGGTTCCGGGGCGTCCGGGAGGAGCAGGTAGGGCAGGCCGCGCTAACCGATGGGCTGCGAGCCCGACGTTGTCCCTGGCCGCCCCTGCGACCCGCCCGGGTGTGCCGCGAGCACGAATCCGTCCCTGTCGCTTCGCCCGCCCTCCTCCCGCTCATCACGCATAGAGGGAGGTCCCATGAGGTTCATCGGCATGGACGTCCATCGCGACGCCTGCCAGGTCTGCATCCTCGAGCCGGAGGGCGCAGAGCGCCAGGAGCGGATCCCCAGCCGGGTCGATGAGCTGACCCTCTTCGCTGAGCGCCTGAGGAGTGAGGACGTCGTGGCGATCGAAGCCACCGGGCCGGCGGCGGCGGTCGCGCGGATCATCGAGCGGCATGCCGGCCGGGTCGTCGTGGTGAACCCGCGCCGGCTCGGCCAGATCGCCGCCCGCGCCAAGACGGATCAGATCGATGCCCGCACGCTCGCGCGCCTTCTGGCGGCCGGCGTCCTCACCGGTGTCTGGACGCCCGACGAATCCACGAGGGCCCTGCGGCGCCTGGTCGCCCGCAGGGCGACGGTGGTGCGCGCCCGCCCGCCCAGCCCGCCTCGTCGAAGCGGCCGAGCAGCCGATAGACGGTCGCCCGGTGTACGCCCGAGCACGCGCCGGCCTCAGACGGGCTCATCCCTTCAAGGCGCACCTTGGCCACGATCTCGCAGCGCGATTCCCAGGGCAGGCGCTTGCGTCTTGGCCGCTCGGTTACGGTGAGCATCCGGGCCTCCTTTGGGCGGAGTGGCGTTCGCACCCCAACCCTCCCTCGGAGGCCCGGACCTTTGCGACTAGGTGTCGCGCAGGTGTGTGGTCAACGCACCTAGGGCGGATCCACGGGGCTCCCCAGGCCGGCCTCGCGGGCCTTCACGATCGCCGCCGCGCGGTCCGTGACCCGGATCTTCGTGAAGATGCTCGACACGTGGTTGCGGACGGTCTTCAGGCTGAGCGACAGGGCCTCGGCGATGGCCGCGTTGCTTCGGCCGGCGGCGACCAACTCCAGGACCTCGCGCTCGCGCCCGGTGAGCTGGGGGAACGCGGCCGCCGGGGCGCCCGCGCCGGCCGCGAACCAGGCGGCGATCCGCTGCGCGATGGCGGGGCCGAAGAGGGCCTCGTCGTTGCCGACCGCGCGGATCCCGCGCAGGATCTCGTCGCGCTCCGCGCCCTTCAGGAGGTAGCCGCGCGCCCCCGCGCGCATCGCCGCCACGATGGAGTCATCGTCCTCGAACATGGTCATCACGATCACGGCCACCTCGGGCTGCGTCGCAGTGATGCGCCGCGTGCAGGCGATGCCGTCGAGGCCGGGCATCTGGATGTCCATCACGACGACATCGGGCGCAAGGGCGCCAGCGAGCTCCACGGCCTCCGGGCCCGTGGCCGCCTCTCCGGCGACGACGAGGTCGTCGAGCCCGCCGAGCATCGCACGCAGGCCGGCGCGGAAGGCCGGATGGTCATCGGCGATGAGGATCCTGAGCGGGTCTCGGTCCACCTCGCGCCAAGCCTGCCTCACGGGGGCCCGCACGGCGAGTGGGCGCCTCGGATTTCCCGGGCCGTCCGGGACGCGCGCGCCTGGTGTCCGGGACGCCCGGGGGCGGACCGTCGGGGCGTCCCGACGAACGACCGGAGGTCCACGACATGCCACCCACCCGCTTCTCCCGTTTCCTGCCCCTGGCCGGGATCCCGGCGGCGGTGCTGTTCGCCGCCGCGCTCGGCCTCACTCTCACCGAGCCCGACGTCACCGACGGGCTCCCGGAGTACGTCCGGCACTACGCCGATCATGCAGGCCGCGAGGTCGCGGCCGCGATCCTCCTCGGATACGTGGCCGTGCTCCTGCCGTTCTTCGCGGCCGGCCTGCGCGGCGCGCTTCGGTCGGGGGAGGCCGGCGAGTTCAACCTACTCGGCGGTCGCCCTCGCCGGCGGCGTCGTGCTCGCCGCCTCCGCCGCCGCTTCGGCAGGCGTGACCCTCAGCATCGTGCAGGCCGCCGACGGCGGGCATGACGGCGCCGTCGAGGCGCTGGCCTTCCTCGACCAGTTCGGCTGGGTGCCCTTCGCCGCCGGCGCCGCCGCGATGCTACTGGCGGCCGGGCTCGGGGGCCTGCGCACGGCGGCGCTCCCACGGCCCTGGCGATCGCGTCGATCGTCCTCGGGGTCGCGTGCCTGGTGCCGTTCGGCGTGATCCCCGTGTTCTTCGCGATGCCCGTGTGGCTCGTCGTCACCGGCATCGTCCTGGACCGACGAGCCGCCCGCGGCGAGGCCGCCGACCGTCCCGTCGCGCTCTCGGGCACCGCGGCCTGAGCATGGCAGCGCCCCCGGCGCCAGCGAGGCGGCCGGGGGCGCGGGAGTGGTGCTGCTAGCCCAGCCGGCCGGAGTCGGGGAGGGCGCCCAGCTTCTGCAGGGACTGGCTCTCGACCTGACGGATGCGCTCGCGGGTGACGTTGAACATCCGGCCCAGCTCGTCCAGCGTGCGCGGCTTCTCGCCCCGCAGGCCGTAGCGCAGCTCGAGCACCCGGCGCTCGCGGTAGCTCAGCTGGTCGAGCAGGTCGCGGAGGGCCTGCTCGCGGAGGCTGGTCTCGGCGGAGGCCTCCGGCGCGATGCTGTTCTCGTCCGCCAGGAAGCGCCCGAGCTCGGACTCCTCCTCCTCGCCGACCGGCTTCTCGAGGGAGACGGTGGGCTGGGCGCTGCGGAGGATCTCCTCCACCTCGTCCGGCGGCAGGCCGGCGGCCTCGCCGATCTCCTCGACCGTGGGCTCGCGGCCGAGCTGGCCGATGAGCACGCGCTCGGCGCGGCTGATCTGGTTGAGCTTCTCGACGACGTGGACCGGGATGCGGATCGTGCGGCCCTTGTCGGCGAGCGCGCGGGTGACGGCCTGGCGGATCCACCAGGTGGCGTACGTGGAGAACTTGAAGCCGCGGCGCCAGTCGAACTTCTCGACGGCGCGCACCAGGCCGAGCGTCCCCTCCTGGATCAGGTCGAGGAAGGGGAGCCCGCGTCCGCGGTAGCCCTTCGCGATCGACACGACCAGCCGGAGGTTGGCCTCGACCATCTGCTGCTTCGCCGCCTGGTCGCCGAGCTCGATCCGCTTGGCGAGGCGCACCTCGTCGGCGGCGGTGAGCAGCGGGACGCGGCCGATGTCCTTCAGGAAGAGCTGGAGGGCGTCGGTCGTGGCCTCGACCGTGGTCGTGGCCGTGCGGCGGGGGCGCTCGTTCTCCTCGGCCAGCTGGGCGGCGCGGGCGATGGCCTCGGACTGCTCGAGGAGCTCGACCCCCGCCTCCTCGAGGTGCTGGTAGATGGCCTCCACGGCATCGGCGTCGAGCCCGAGACCGTCGATGACCTCGGCGACCTCCTCCATGCCGAGGAAGCCCATCTCGCCACCCCGGACGATCAGCTCGCGGAGCTCACCGTCGCGGGTCAACGCGGTCACCTGCTGCGTCGTCATCCGCCTCCCGTCCCCCGTGGTCTCGTAGACTGTCCACCGCCCCGCCGGTTTCCCGGCGGAAGGGCGTCGTACGCCCGGCCGGCGTCGCGGCATGAGTGCGGGCCAATTCCGGAGTCGAGTGCTGCGGAGCACCGCCGACGGGACGAGCGTCGCGAACGCCGTGGGCCGTCCTGAGCACCGACCGTAACCGGCCAGCCCGAGACTATGTTAGGGCGCGCGCGTTCCGTCAAGTGGCACATGGCCCGCCCCGACCGGGTCTCAGCGGTAACCGCAGACGGGCCAGGGGGCCGGGCCGCTACGCGAGTAGAGCAGCGCGGCGATGCGGTCCTGCTCGGCCTCGGGGGCCGCGGCGGGGTCGCCGGAGCCCCCGAGCGACTGCCAGGTGCCGAGGTCGAACTGGTACTTGCCGCGGTACTGGCCGCTGGCCGAGACGGCCCGCGGGTTGCCGCCGGACTCGCACTGGGCGATCCGCTCGAGGGCCGCCGAGACGTCCCCGGAGGGCGCCGCGGAGGCCGCCGCGGCGGGCGCGGGGCCGGCCGTCGGCGCGGTCGCCGCCGTGGGGGCGAGCGACGCCGAGGAGGAGGGCGCGGGCGCGGTGGACGGGTCGGCGCGGCGCAGCAGGGCGCGCTCGGCGGCCGCCTCGGCGGCGGCGGAGCGGGCGGCGGCCGCCCGCGCGGCGCGGCGGGCGACGAGGCGGTCGAGGCCGGCCTGCGCCTCGTCGAGCACGGCGCGCCGGCTGGAGATGAGCTCCCGGAGCCGGTTCATGCGGGCCGCCGACTCGGTGACGGCGGCGTCCGCGGCCTCGCGGTCGCCCTCCAGCTCGGCGTGCAGGCGCGTGAGCCGCTGGCGCGTGGTGCGGATCCGGTCGAGCATCCCCTGGTCCTGACGGCCGACGGCCTCGAGGGCCTCCTGGGTGTCGGCCACCGTCGAGAGGTCGCCGGACGAGAGGACCACCTCGACCAGGCTCGGCGTGTCCTGGGTGTAGAGCCCGACGATCCGCTTGGAGAGGCGATCGAGGGCGATGGCGCGGTCGCGCCGGGCCTCGGCCAGCCCCCGCTCGGTCGCGGCGATCTGAGCGTGCAGCTCGTCGGCGCGACGCACCGCGGCGGCGTGCGCGTCGGCGGCCGACGACGCCTGGGCGTCGATGCGCAGGACCTCGGCCTCGAGGACCCGGATATGGCCGCGCTTGGCCCCGATCACGTCGCCGCCGGGCGCCGCACCGGCGCTGACGGTGAGTGCGGCGAGCGAGCCCACGGCCACGGCGACGCCGGCCACGATGAGGGCCGCGCGCAAGCCTGTGCGGGCCCGAGGCTGCAGGCCCTGGAGGGGGGGGCGATTCATCGTCGGAATGGACTTCTCACGGGGCCGGCCGCGTTGGCCCTCCCCGAGGACCGGGGACCGTACCACGGGTTCCGCAAGCCGTGGAAGCCGTCATGCCCGGGGCGGAACCGGCCGATCAGAAGTGGTACGGGTGCCCTCCGCCTCTTCACAGCCGGCGCGTCCACGACCGCTCGCGATGGTCGTGTCCGACAGCGGCCTCGAGCGCCATCGCCTCCAGAAGGCCCTGCGCAAGGCCGGTCTCGACCCGGCGTCGGCCGTTGACCCCTGGGCTGCCGAGGCGGAGCTGGGGCGCCGCGACTGGGATGTCGCGGTGTGGGCCGCGGCGGCCGCCGAGCGCCTCGCCCGCGACCTGGTGGGCCGTATGTCCCCGGTGCCGCCGGTGCTGCTCGTGACGCCCTCCGACGCCCCCTCCGGGGCCGTGGCGGCCGGCCTGGCGGCCGGGTTCGCGGACGTGACGGCCCCCGGCGCGGGGTCCGGGGAGGTGGTCGCCCGCGCGCGGGCCGTGGCGGCGCGGACGGCGGCCGCGCGCGCCGTGTCCGCGGAGGCCTCCGCCTTCCGCGACCTGGCCGAGGGCGGCCGCGACCTGCTGGCCCGCCAGGCTCCCGACGGGACCATCCGCTACGCGTCCGGGGCCGCCCGCGAGATCCTCGCCTGGGACCCGGCCGACCTGGTGGGGCGCCGAGCGCCCGAGATCCTGCCGCCCGAGGCGCTCGACGGCGCGCCGCGGCCGCACGTCCACCGCGTGCGCCGCCGCGACGGCGGCTGGGCCTGGATGGAGACCACCGCCCGGCCGCTTCACGACGCCGCGGGGCGCCTGAGCGAGATCCACACCGACTCCCGCGACGTGTCCGAGCGCGTGCGCGCCGAGGACGAGCGGGCCGCGCTCGGCCGCATCACCGCCGCCGTCGCGGAAGGGGCCGACTTCGCCCGCGTGGCCGATCTGGTGTCGCGCGAGGCCGCGGTGCTGGCGGGCGCCGAGTCGGGAGCCGTGGTGCGGTTCCACGGCGACGAGGGCATGGTGCTCGGCGCGGCCGGCCCGCACCTGCGGGCGGGCGACCGGATGCCGCTGGCCGCCGCCCATCGCGGCGGGCTGCTGGCGCCGGTGTCGGCCGAGGGCGGCCCGTGGGGCGCCGTCCTGGCGCGCGGGTTCGACCCGGGCGCGGACCCCGCCCCGCTGCGCGAGCGGCTCGGCCGGCTCGCCCCGCTCGTCGGGCTGGCGGTCGCCAACTCGCGCGGGCGCGAGCGCCTGGTGGCCCTGGCGACGACCGACCCCCTGACGGGGCTCGTCAACCACGGGGCGTTCCACCGGCGCTTGGAGGAGGAGTGCGCCCGGGCCGTCCGGTCGGGCGCGCCGCTGTCGCTGGTGCTGATCGATCTCGACCGCTTCAAGCGGGTCAACGACACCCACGGACACCAGGTCGGCGACGAGGTGCTGCGCGAGGTGGCGCGCAGGCTGACCGCCTGCGCCCGGCGCGGCGACGTGGCGGCTCGGGTCGGCGGCGAGGAGCTGGCCTGGCTGCTGCCCGACACCGCGCTCGACGAGGGCCTGGAGGCCGCCGAGCGCCTGCGCGCGACGATCGCCGACCACCCCTTCCCGGCCGCCGGCCGCCAGACGGCGTCGCTGGGCGTGGCCGAGCGCGGGGACGGCCGGCCGGCGGACCTGACCCGCTGGGCCGATCTGGCGCTCTACCGCGCCAAGGAGGGCGGTCGCGACGCCTGCGTCGCCTGGACCGAGCGCGAGCCGGTCATGGAAGCTCTGTTCGAGTGAAGCGGCGGGTGGCGCCCCAGACCGCCAGGGCGGTCGCGGCCGCCAGCACCACGAGGGCCGCGAGGCCCGAGACGTCGGGGGCGTTCACCTTGACGACGCCCTCCACGGCGAGCGCCCGCCCGTACGCGGCGATCGACAGCCGGTCGGCCGACGCCGCGAAGGTGGCGATCGAGCCCTCCCAGAGCAGGATGTACAGCGCGCCGAGCACCACCGGCCGGCGGGTCACCATCGACAGCCACGCCGCGATCGCGCAGTAGCAGAGGGCCCCGGCGGCGACGCCCGCCAGCGGCCACAGGATGCGCGCCGCGTCGGCCCGGTCCCCGAGCGCCACGACGCCCGCCACGACGACGCCGGGCACCAGCAGGATCATCGACGCGGTCCATGCCGCGAGGACCTTGGTCACCACCAGCGTCACGCGCGGCAGCGGCGTGGAGGCCAGGTAGAGGATCGTGCCGTCCTCGCGCTCGTCGCCGATGGCCGCCGCGCCCAGCACGACGGCGACGAACGCCGTGACGGTCGGGATCACGAGGCGCTGCACGAGGCGGGCCCAGAACAGGCGCGGGTCGATCTCGCCTGCGGCGGCGAACACCGTGGCCGCGACGACCGGGACCAGGGCCAGCAGCACCAGCGCGATGATGCGCTTGCCGTCGACGATCGCGCGCAGCGTGAGCCGGAAGACCGGCCAGGAGATCACCGGCCCACCCCGCGGGCGCGCTCGTGCAGGTAGGCGTAGACGCTCTCGAGGTCGTCTCCCACCGGCTCCACGCGGCGCAGCCGCGCGCCGACGTCGCGCGCCAGGCGCGGCAGGTCGCGGCCGAGGCGGTCCACGTCGGCCGACTCGACGACGAGCGCCCCGTCGTCGAAGCGCACCGACTCCACCAGCCCTGCACCCACCAGCTCCCGGGCCAGGGCGCGGCCCTCGGTGGTCTCCATGCGGATGCTGCGGGGGCGGTCGGCGATCAGGGCCCGGATGGCCGCGGTCCCGCCGCTGGCCACCAGGTGGCCGTTCACCAGCACCAGCACGCGCGGGGCCATGCGCTCGACCTCGTGGAGCACGTGCGAGGAGACGAGCACCGTGCGGCCCTCGTCGCCCAGGCGGTGGATCAGTGCCACGACGCTGCGCCGCTGGGCCGGGTCGAGCCCGTTCAGGGGCTCGTCGAGCAGCAGGAGCTCCGGGTCGTGCGCCAGCGCCTGCGCGAGCTTCACCCGCTGGCGCATGCCGTGGGAGAAGCCCTTCACCTTGCGGTCCGCGGCGTCCTCCAGGCCCACCTCGTGCAGGGCGCGGACGGCGGCGGCGTCGGGGTCGGGCGCGCCGCGCAGGCGGGCGCAGAGCGCCACCAGCTCACGGGCGGTCAGGAACGGCCACAGGGCGTCGCGGTCGTGGGCGATGCCGATGCGCCGGTAGGCCTCCGGGCTCTCGGCCAGGTCGGTGCCGAGCACGCGCACGGTGCCGCTGCTCGGCCGGGTGAAGCCGGCGCAGAGCTTCAGGGCGGTCGACTTGCCCGCGCCGTTGTGGCCGAGCAGCCCGGTGACGCCCGGGCCGAGGGTGAACGACACGTCGGCGAGGGCCACGGTGTCGCCGTACCAGCGCGAGACCCCCTCGAACGCGAGGCGGACGTCGCCGTTCACCCCTCCACCCCCGGCCGGTAGCGGCGGAGCAGGACGAAGCCCGCGACGGCCACGACGACGACGTAGGCGGCGGCCCACTCGGCGGTGGAGTTCTCCAGGTAGCCCGTGTCGGAGAAGAGGGACGCTGCGAAGTTGATCGGCAGCACCGAGAGCTGCAGCAGCTCGGGCCAGTGGAGGCCCTCGACGGCGTCGATGATCAGCCCGACGACGACCGTGGGTGCGATCAGCAGCAGCAGGTAGCCGCCGATGGCGAACGCGCGCCGCTTGGTGAGCGACGCCACGGCCAGCCCGACCATCGCGTAGTAGAGGGCCAGGATCAGGCCGGCCGCCACGATGCGCGGCAGCTCCGCCCAGTTGTCCTCCAGCCAGCCGACCGGGTGGACCTCGAAGACCATGATCCCGGCGAACAGGACGAGCAGGGGGACGAGCGTGACCAGCAGCAGCGGCGCCACGGCGGCGATCAGGCGCCCGGCGAGGTACTCGCGGCGGCTGACGGCGGTGGCGAAGTAGAGCGCCAGCGTGCCGTCGCGGCGGTCCGGGCACAGCAGCTCCGGCGTCGTGACCGCGGCGAACAGCAGGATCACGATCCCGATGATCCCCTGGTAGTCCGAGAACGGCAGGGCGTCCGTGAGGTCGATCCCGCTCTGCTCGGCGAACAGCGCCCGCACCCCGAGGACGATGATCGCCGGGGCCACGGCCAGGAGGGCGAGCGTGATCGGGACCGCCTTGGCCTTCCAGCCGCGCCGCGCGCCCAGGGAGCGCAGGGCGCCCCAGCGCGCCAGCGACATGACCCCGGCCAGGGGGCCGCGGCGCTCGCCCTCGTACCGGGCGTAGCGGACGTCGCGGACCTCGGCGTCACCGGCCGAGGTGCTCACTCCAGGGCCTCCACGAGGGCGTCCTCGAGGGTCGGCCCGGCCGGCCGCAGCTCGCGGAGGCCCACCGCCGCGTCGGCCGCGGCGTCGCGCACGCCATCGAGCAGGTCGTCGCGGGCCGCGCCGCTCACCACCAGGGCGCCGTCGCGCGCCTCGGCGCTCAGGCCCCGCTCCTCGAGGGCGGCGCGGAAGGCGTCCACGTCGCCGGTCACGCGCACCAGCACGCCCTCGTCGTGGAGGCCCTCCATCCCGTCGATCAGCCCCGCGCGCACCAGGCGCCCGTCGCGCAGCACCACGACGGCGTCGCAGGTGCGCGTCACGTCCTCGAGAACGTGCGAGGAGAGCAGCACCGCGATGCCGAGCTCGCTCGACAGGCGCCGCACAAGGCCGAGCATCTCCTCGCGCCCGGCCGGGTCGAGGCCGTTGGTCGGCTCGTCCAGCACCACCAGCTCCGGCGAGTGGACGAGCGCCTGGGCCAGCTTGGTGCGCTGCTTCATGCCGGTCGAGAAGGTCCCGATCAGGCGCGAGCGCTCCTCCTCCAGGCCCACCTGGAACAGCACCTCGGACGCTCGCAGGATGGCGGCGCGGCGCGGCAGGCCCCGCAGCTCGGCCATGTGGACCACGAGGTCGCGGGCCGTCATCTCCAGCGGCAGGCAGTCGCGCTCGGGCATGTAGCCGAGTCGCCGCCGGATCTCGCCCGGGTGGCGCGCCGCGTCGATGCCGAGCACCTCCACCCGGCCGGCGTCGGGCTCCACCAGCCCCAGCAGCGCCTTCATGAGCGTGGACTTGCCCGCGCCGTTGGCGCCGAGCAGGCCTGTGGCCGTCGCGGTGAGCTCGACCGTGACGTCGTCGAGCGCCTGGACGGCCCCGAAGCGCTTCGAGACCCCGCTCGTGGCCACGAGGTGGCCGATCCCGGGCGGGGTGGGGGTGAGGGCGGGGGCGGACGTCAACGCCGGTCCAACTTAGCCCATCACCCCACCGCCCCCGCCCGTGCGCGTCACGGACGGGGGGGCGGGGAAGCCGCTAGGAGACGGTGGTGGCCTCCGCCGAGGACGGCTCCGGGGCGACGGTAGACAGGTTGGAGCCGTCGATGAACGCCTCGGTCAGCTCGTGGCACACCGAGTCCGGGTGCTGGATCGGCGGGCTCTTCATGAAGTAGGAGGACGGGCCCTCCAGCGTGCCGCCGATGCCGCGGTCGAGCGCCAGCTTCGCGCAGCGGACCGCGTCGATGACGATGCCGGCCGAGTTGGGGGAGTCCCACACCTCGAGCTTCAGCTCGATGTTGATCGGCACGTCGCCGAAGCCGGTGCCCTCGAGGCGGATGTGGGCCCACTTGCGGTCGGTCAGCCACGGCACGTAGTCGCTCGGGCCGATGTGGATGTCCTCCTTGGGGAGGGGCTCGCCCATCACCGAGGTCACCGCGTTGGTCTTGGAGATCTTCTTCGACTCCAGGCGCTCGCGCTCGAGCATGTTGAGGAAGTCGGTGTTGCCGCCGAAGTTGAGCTGCGACGTGTGGACCAGCTTGACGCCGCGCTCGCGCATCAGGTGGGCCAGCTCGCGGTGCACGATGGTCGCGCCGACCTGGCTCTTGATGTCGTCGCCCACGATCGGCAGGCCCCGCTCCTTGAAGCGGTTCTGCCAGTAGGGCTCGCGGCCGATGAAGACCGGCACGCAGTTCACGAACGCGCAGCCGGCGCGGAGGATCTGCTCGACGTACCACTTGGTGGCGTCCTCGGAGCCCACCGGCAGGTAGCTCACGACCACGTGCGTGTTGGTGTCGCGCAGGATGCCCGCGATGTCGGCCGTCTCGCCGGGCGCCTTGGTGATGACCTCGGACAGGTACTTGCCGAGGCCGTCGTGGGTCATCCCGCGGTGGACCTGGACCCCGAGGTGGGGGACGTCCGCGATCTTGATCGTGTTGTTCGGCTCCGCGAAGACCGCGGCCGAGAGGTCCTGGCCGACCTTGGTGATGTTGATGTCGAAGGCGGCCGTGAACTTGATGTCGCGGACGTGGTAGCCGCCGAGGTTGACGTGCATGAGCCCCGGGACGAACTCGTCCTCCTTGGCGTCCTTGTAGAACTCGACGCCCTGCACCAGGGACGAGGCGCAGTTGCCCACCCCGATGATGGCTACGTTGACGGTGTCGCTCACGAACGTCTCTCCCTCGGTTGCGGTGCCCGGTACACGAATGTCTTTCGCGTTTTTACACGAAAGCACCTTTAGTGTAAAGTGGCCGGGGCCATGGGACGCCCCCTCGTCGCATACACCCGCGTCGCCCCGCGCGAGCGGGCCGGAGAGCGCCCCGGACTGGACGTCCAGCGCGAGGCCATCGCGCGCGCGGCCCGTGCCGCCGGCTGGGACATCGTGCGCACCGAGGAGGACGTCCGCTCCGGCCGCACCCTGCGCCGGCCGGGCCTGCGCGCCGCCTTCGCGGCCTGCCGCGCCGGCGAGGCCGAGGGCGTCGTCGTCTCGCGCCTCGACCGCCTGACCTACTCGCTCACCGACCTCGCCGAGCTCGTGCGCGAGGCCGTGGACGGGGCCTTCACGATCATCTCCCTGCAGCCCGAGGTCGACCTGTCCGCCGACGGCGGGCGGGCGGTGGGGGAGGTGCTCGCCGAGGCCGCCACCTGGCAGCCGCGGGCCATCACCACGGCGGCGCGGGCCGTCTCCGGGCGCCCGGGCCGGCCGTCGTCCACCCCGGCGCACGTCGCCGCGCGCATCCGCGAGCTCCGCGCCCAGGGCATGACGCTCCAGGCGATCTGCGACACGCTGAACGCCGAGAGCATCCCCACGCCGCGGGGCGGCGCCGAGTGGCGCCCCACCTCGCTGCGCTCCGTCCTGCGCTAGCCCCCGGGCGCCGGGTGCGGCGTCCCGAGCAGCTCGGAGCACGCCGCGTCGCCGAGCCACCGCTCGTAGCGCTCCGGTGACCAGCCGCGCTCGACCACGAGGAGCTGCCAGACGGCCGGGTGGTTGAGCGTCCAGAGCACGTCGGCCCCGGTCTCGGCGTCGAGGCCCGGCCGCAGCGCGCCGTCCGCGGCGAGGCCCTCCACGAGGGGGCGGTGGATGCCGTGGAAGTCGGTGCCGATGCGCTCCCAGAGCGCGCCGATGTCCGGATCGGAGGGGGCGGCGCCGCGGATGACCTCCATCAGGGCCGCGGCCCGCTCCTTCACCGCGCGGGACGTGCGCGCCATCAGGCGGATGCGCCGCTCGGGATCGGGCTCGGCGAGCATCGCCCGGTACCAGGGGCGCTCGCCCATCGGCACGGCCTCCTGGTCGCCGCGCAGCAGCAGGTGCCAGAGCTCGCGCAGCAGGTTGCTCTTGCCGTCGAACGCCACGTAGACGGTCTTGAGGGCGACGCCGGCCTCGGTGGCGATCGCCGCCATCGTCGTCGCCGCGTAGCCCCGGCGCTCGAACAGGCGCTGGGCCGCCGCGAGGATCGCGGCGCGGGTGGCCGCGGCCTGCTCGCGCCGGCGCGGCGACTCGTAGCGCCTCGTGCCCTTGACATCCCCCCTGGCCATTCAGTTACCGTAACGCATTATTGATTACATTATCGATGTAACGAACTGGTGGAGGAGGTGCCGCATGACGGTGGGGGCGATGGACGGGACCCGCGAGCGCCTGCGCGGGATGTGGGAGGCGGTCGCGCCGTCGTGGGGCGATCACGCCGACATGATCGACGCGCGCGGCGCCGCTGTGACCGGGCGGATGCTCGAGCTCGCCGCGCTCCGGCAGGGCGACCGCGTGCTCGAGCTGGCCTGCGGCGCGGGCGGCGCGGGCATCGCGGCGGCGGAGCGGGTCGGGCCGGCCGGCGAGGTCGTGCTCACCGACGCCGTGGAGGGCATGACGGCGATCGCGGAGTCCCGGGCGCGGGCCCGCGGGCTGGGCAACGTCGCCGCGCGCGTGCGCGACATCGAGGACATCGGCGAGCCGGCGGCGGCGTACGACGTCGTGCTGTGCCGCGAGGGCCTCATGTTCGCGACCGACCCGGCCCGCGCGGCGAGGGAGATCCGCCGCGTCCTGCGCCCCGGCGGCCGCGCGGTCGTCGCGGTGTGGGGCCCGCGCGAGCGCAACCCGTGGCTCGGCCTGGTGTTCGACGCGGTGAGCGCGCATGTCGGCGCGCCGGTCCCCCCGCCCGGCGTGCCCGGGCCGTTCTCCCTGGGCGACGCGGGCCGGCTGGCCGGGCTGCTGCGCGGGGCGGGGTTGGAGGACGTGCGGGTCGAGGAGGTCGAGGTGCCACTCCTCGCCGGGTCCGCCGAGGAGTGGTGGGACCGCTCGACCTCGCTCGCCGGGCCGCTCGCCGTGCGCCTCGTGGCGATGCCCCCGGAGGAGTCGCGCGCCCTGCGCGCCCGCGGCGTCGCGGCCGGGGGTCCGTACGCCACGGCCGACGGGGTGGCGATGCCCGGCCTCAGCCTCGTCGCGTCGGGGAGGGCGCCCTCAGGAGCCGGGGCGTGACGGGCATGTCAGCCCCGCCTGGTCCACGTAGCCCTGCCACCTGTCGGACGTCGTGGCGAAGCCCATCCCGGGGTAGATCCCCGCGAGCTGGGCGAGCAGGCGCACGTGGTAGCAGTGGTAGTTCAGGTCGGCAAGGTACGTGCGCCACGGGCGTCCGGGGGTGAGCAGGCCGTAGTAGCTCCACGACCCGGAGTCGTGGTCGGGCAGGTGCCGCTGCAGGGTGACGGCGCCGCGATCGGCCAGATCGCGCGCCATGGCCGCGGCCGCGGCGGCCGCGTCGCCGCCGCCCGCCGCGCCGTCGAGGATCGCAGCCGTGCCGCGCAGGTTGAGCAGGGTGACCATGAAGCCGTTGAGCGCGCCGCCCTTCCAGGGGCTCTCGCCGGGGTAGGCGCGCTCGACGTACCAGGGCGCCGGGGCCTGGGAGCCGTCGGTCCGGACCATGCTGCGCACGCCACCCTGGTCGACGTCCACGGTGAAGGCCCGCAGCGCGGCGAGCGCGGCCTCGGCGAAGCGCGGGTCGCCGGTCTCGGCCTGGGCGTGCGCCATCAGGAGGGCGACTCGGGCCTGCGCCATGCCGGACGCCCCGGGGACCACGGCCGCCGGGTCGCCCTCGGCGTCGTAGTACTCCCAGGCCTCGAAGGGCCGGCCGCTGCCGGCCCGCGCCACGCCCATCGTCATGAGCGCCTCGGCGAGCGCGGCCGCGGGGACGTCGTCGTTCAGGTCCCGCCAGCGCCCGGTGGTCGCGACCGGGTTGACCGCGAAGCCCTGGCCTGGGCGGTAGGTCAGGATCACCCCGTCGGCGTCGCGCAGCAGCACCCGCCCGGATGGCGAGCCGCGGCCCCCGAACCACCAGGCGTTCGCCCGCACCGCCCGGGCCGCCGTGGCCCGGCGGCCCTCGGGCGCGGGGCGCGCGTCCGGCCCGAGGTAGGTGCGCCACAGATCCAGGGCGCGGCGGATGTCGGCGGCGTCGGTCGATCCCGGCGCGGCCGCCGCGAGGGCCGTCGCCAGCGCGCGGTGCGCGGCGTCCACGCCCGCCGGGGAGTCGCCGGCCGGGATCGCGACGCCGGTCGGCGGCTCCGGCGGCTCCTGGAGCGCGCGCGGCGGCGGGCCCACGGGCTCGGCCGGGGTCGTCTCGGGCGCCGGCGGCTCCGGGGCGGCCGGCGCCGTGGTCGCGGGCCGTGGCGGGGCGGGCTCCGGAGCCGTCGCGGTGGTCGCCGGGGGCCGCGACGGACGCGGGGTCGGCGCCGGGGCCGTCGCGGGCTCTGTCACGACCGGCGGCGGTGCGGGCGCCTCGGGCGGCGCCGCCGGCTCCGCGGGCGATGTCGGCGGCGCGGCCGGGGCCGGCGCGGAGGCCGCCGGCGGGGCGGGCGCTGCGGCCGCCGCGGCCGGGAGCCCGGCCACGACGGAGACGGGCGTGGGGCCCGGATGCCCGGCGCCCTCGAGGGCGGCCGCTCCGGCGAAGCCGACGACGGCCGCGGCGGCGCCGACGGCGAGGAGCGCGATGGCATGCCGGGCGCGGCTCATCGCGGGTGGATATCACGCGCCCCGGAACGGGGCGTCGCGTGGAACTACAGGCTCGCCCAGCCCTTGTAGGCCTCGTCCGGCCAGGAGCTGGCGCCGGCCGAGGGCGGCGGCGCGGACGACGGCGCGGGCAGCCGGTCGGTGCTCAGGGTCGGCGCGGGGCTGCTCGGCGGCGCGGCGCTGGTGGTGCTCGCGGCGAGGGTCGCCACAGGAACCTCCGACTTCGGGTTCACGACGGAATGGCGCGACGCTAGCGCCTGTCTCGGACGTCGGGCCGCCCGCAC
Organism: uncultured Thermoleophilia bacterium; assembly: GCA_963770865.1. GTDB lineage: Bacteria > Actinomycetota > Thermoleophilia > Miltoncostaeales > Miltoncostaeaceae > Miltoncostaea. Next base: position 412,368 of record CAVYRD010000011.1, on the reverse strand, counting down.
GTCCCGACGGATGTCCCTCTCTGCGGGAATTCCGCCTGCCATGCACGGGAACTGATGTTATGTCGCATCTCGCGGAGAGGCGGCCGGTGGGCCTCCCGGCGGCCCTCTCGCCCCCCGGGCCTGGATGGGCCGCCCGTGGATATCGTCCGCCTTATGAACGTCACCCTGGTCCGCCACGCCACGCTGCTCATCGACTACGCCGGCCGCCGCATCATGGTCGATCCGATGCTCGACCACGCCAACGCCCGCGGCCCGGTGCGCGGCACGCCCGACGAGCGCCCGAACCCTCTGGTCGATCTGCCGATGTCCGCCGACGAGGCCGCCGCCGGCGTCCAGGCCGTGCTGCTGACCCACACGCACGTGGACCACATGGACGCCGGGGGCATCACGGCGCTGATGGCCGGGGGCGCGCCGTGGCTCTGCCAGCCCGAGGACGTCGAGGACCTGACCGAGATCGGGCTGCCGGACGTGCGCCCGGTGCCCGCCGACGGGCCGCTCGATCTCGACGGCATCACGGTGCACCGCACCGGCGGCCGCCACGGCCGCGAGGAGGCCGCCGTTCAGGGGCTCGGGCCGGTGAGCGGCTTCGTCCTGAGCGCTCCGGGCGAGCCGACGCTCTACCTCGCCGGGGACACGGTCTGGTGCTCGGAGGTCGAGGAGGCGATCGCGGCCCACGCGCCCGACTGGATCGTGGTGAACGCCGGCGGCGCGCGCTTCCTGCACGGCGGCACGATCACCATGGAGGCCGACGACGTGATCGCCGTCGCCGGGGCGGCGCCGGACGCGCGCGTGGTCGCGGTCCACATGGAGGCGATCAACCACTGCCTGGAGCGGCGCGCCGACCTGGCGGCACGGGTCGCGGCGGCCGGCCTGGCCGACCGGGTCGCCATCCCTTCCGACGGCGAGGCGCTCGTCGCGTAGCGACGGCGCGCAACGGGATGTTGCGCGGTCTGGGATGATGTGCCCGTGCCGCGCATTCGCCCCGGTCTCAGTCGTGACGCCGTCCTCGGAGCCGCTCTCGCCATCATCGACGAGAGCGGGATCGACGCGTGCACGATGCGGGCCGTCGCCGCGGAGCTCGGCGTGGAGGCGATGTCGCTCTACTGGCACCTCCCCAGCAAGGAGGCGCTGCTCGACGGCGTCGTGGAGATGGTGCTGCAGGAGGTCGAGGCCGAGCACGAGGTCGTGGACGACTGGCAGGGAGCCTTCGCCTCGTTCGGCCACAGCTTCCGGCGCGTCGTGCTGCGACACCCGAACGTCGCCCACCTGCTGGCCAGCCGGCCGATCGGCGCCTACGTGGCCGCCGGCTCGATGGCCGATCAGGGGCTCGTGCTGCTGGAGCACGCCGGGTTCGAGCGCGGCTGCGCGATCCGCGCCGTGCGCACGCTCGGGCGCTTCGTCGTCGGCTCCACGCTCCTCGAGGTCGGCGGCGCCACGGCCCCGCCCGCGCCGCGCGACAGCCCGGCGCTCGCCGATCTGTTCGACGCGATCACCCTGGACGACCCCGCGGAGCTCTACGACTACGGCCTCAAGGCCCTGATCGCGGGCATCGAGGCCGGCCACGCCCGGGCGGCCTGCACCGAGGAGCCTCCCCGGGCCTAGCCCCCGGCCCCGTTGCGCAGGCGACGGGTGTCCACCACCTCGAAGTCCCGGCCGGTGATCCGCCCGAGGCCGTGGAGGTCGTCGTCGTCCCACCCGGCGTTCGGCGCGCCGCTCACGTACCAGGGCGAGCCGTTGTCCGCCAGGATCATCCCGTAGGCCTTGAGGGCGGTCAGGACCGCCCGCGCCTGCGGCCCGTAGCCGGCCAGGGACACGGAGCGCCTGAGGCGCACCCGCAGGCCCATCGGCGGCAGCGCGGGGTCGGACGAGCTGGAGGCGGCGTGGCGGGCCGGGTAGACGTAGGCCCGCCGGGTGCGCGGCGCCGTGAAGCGCAGGGCGTGGTCGATGCCCGCGCCCGCCACCTCGTCGAAGCGCGCGAGCCCCGGCATGATCGGCAGGCCGGCGGCGTCGGCGCTGGTCCACCCCGCCGGGCGCAGGGCGTTCGAGCGCAGGTCGAACACCGCGCCCGAGCCGGCGCTCCACGCTCCGCCGGGGCCGCGCCGGGCCGCGAACAGCTCGTAGAGCCGGCACGCGTCGCGGTCGACCATCAGGATGTGCCGGTCTCCGCCGCCCTCGATGCGCGGCCGCGCCGGGATCGGGTAGCCCACGCGGTCCGACTCGTCGGCGTAGTCGAAGCGGACGCGCGAGCGCGGGGTGCCCGCCCGCACGTAGTTGATCGGGATGCCGTACCGCCCCCGGTCGCTGAAGTCCGGGTGCAGCGCGGACCCGAGGCCGATGGAGCGGATGATGCGCGCCGAGCCGGCCGCCCGGGGCAGGCCGTCCACCCGGGCGTTCCAGACGTTGTCGGCGGGGAGGATCGCGCAGCCGGGGGCGCCGGGCGGCGGCGAGGCGACGGCCGGGCCGAGGGCCACGACGGCGGCCGCCGCGGCGGCGGCGAGGATGGCGGGCGCGCGCATGCGGTGAGTATCGGCATCGCGGGGGCTGATGGGGAGCCGCCCCCGCGCCGATGGGGATGGTGTGGTGCCCTCCCCGTCGATTCCGGCGCTCTGGCGCGACGTCGCCGGCGCCGTGGCGTGCGCGCTGCTCGGCCTGGTGGCCTTCGCCGGCGACCGGCGCGTGCCCCTGCTCGAGTGGATCGACCTCGCCCTGCACGAGTTCGGCCACGTCGCCACCTACGCCCTCCCTCCCCTCGTCACCGCGATGATGGGCTCGATCGCCCAGGTCGCGATCCCGCTCGCCATCGCCGCCCACTTCGCGTGGCGGCGCGAGCTGGTCTCGTCGATGCTCTGCCTGGCCTGGGCCGGCACGTCGGCGCGCGACGTCGCCGTCTACGTCGCCGACGCGCCCTACGAGCGGCTGGAGCTGATCGGCGGCATCCACGACTGGGCGTACGCCCTCGGGCCGGAGGGCCTCGGCGCCCTCGACCGGGCGGCGGCGCTCGCGTCGGCCGTGCACGGCGCCGGGCTGGCGATGGTGGTCGCGGCGGTGGCGGGCTGCCTGGCCCGGCCGCTCCTCACGGCGCGGCTCGCGCCCACGGAGGGCGCCGGTCAATAGTCTTCGGGCCATGCGCATGCGCTTCGGCGCCTTCCTGGCCCCCTACCACGCACCCGGCGACAACCCGACGCTCGCCCTCGAGCGCGACCTGGAGCTGATCGTCCGCCTCGACCAGCTCGGTTTCGACGAGGCCTGGGTCGGCGAGCACCACAGCACGGGCTGGGAGACGATCGCCTCCCCGGAGATCTTCCTGGCGGTGGCCGCCGAGCGCACCCGGCACATCCGCCTCGGCACCGGGGTCGTGAGCCTCCCCTACCACCACCCCCTGATGGTGGCCGACCGCATCGTCCTGCTCGACCACCTCACCCGCGGGCGGATCGACTTCGGCGTCGGCCCCGGCGGCCACCTCACCGACGCCCGCATGCTCGGCATCGACCCCGGCCTGCTGCGGCCGCGGATGGCGGAGGCGCTCGACGTGATCGCGCGGCTGTTCACGGAGACCGCGCCGATCACGGTCGAGAGCGAGTGGTTCTCCCTGATCGACGCGGTCCTCCAGCTGCGCCCCTTCCAGGACCCCCACCCCCCGATCGCCGTCACCAGCATGGAGTCGCCGGCCGGGATGGTCCTCGCCGGGCGTCACGGCGCCGGGGTGCTGTCGCTGTCGGTCGCCCGCGGGCCGCGCGGCCCGATCGACCTCGGGGCCCACTGGCGCGTGGCCGAGGAGGAGGCCGAGCGCGCCGGGCGGGCCGTGAGCCGCTCCGACTGGCGCCTGGTGGTGCCCCTGCACCTGGCCGAGACCCGCCGGGAGGCCTTCGACGACACCCGCGAGGGCGCGGCCGGGCACGTGCTCGACTACACCGAGGGCATCACGGGGCGCCCGCGCCCGGTGCCCGGTCCGCGCGACCGGATCGTGGAGCAGATGGTGGAGGCGGCGGGCTGGATCGTCGGAACGCCGGACGACGCGATCGCCGCCATCGAGCGGCTGCAGGAGCGCTCGGGCGGCTTCGGAGCCCTGCTGGTGGTGGCCAACGACTGGGCGCCGCCGGACAAGGTGCACCGCTCGTACGAGCTCCTCGCCCGCCACGTGGCCCCCCGCTTCCAGGGCTCCCTCGCAGGGATCGACGCCTCGAACGCCGTCGCCCGGGCGCGCGCGGAGGTCACGGGCCGGGAGCGGGTGGCCGCCATCGAGGGCGCCCAGCGGGCCTACGAGGAGGCGCGCGGCTCCACGGCCGGCTGACCGGGCGGGATGCTCGCGACCCGCCGGTAGAGGTACACGCCGCTCTCGCCGTAGACGAGCGTCCACTTCTTGCTGAAGCGGATCAGCCGGTACCGGGCGCGCAGGCCGATCGTGTACACGTCGCCGGGCTTGGGTTGCAGGCGCAGGGTGGGCCGGTCGAGGGCCATGGCGCGCAGGCGCGGGCCGTCGGCGAACAGGGCCCAGTCGGCGTCGCCGAGGCGTGGCAGCAGCAGGATGCGGCGCCGGGCCGACAGGTGCGAGCCGGCGTTGTTGGTGGCCGCCACCGGGGCGTCGGAGGGGATCAGCGCGATCGCGTGGCGCATCGCCACGGCCTGCGGGTCCATGGTGAAGGCGTTGCGCGGGCTCCCCCCCCACCCCCCCGGGATCCAGCCCCAGAGCGGCAGCGGGCCCTGGAAGACGCCGGCCACGACCATCGCGCCCACCAGCGCCGAGGCCACCCAGCGCGGCCGCGCGAGGACGCGGCCCAGCGCGTCGGCGCGCTGCTGCTCGCGCAGGCGCGCGAGGCCGAGTACGGCGGCCGCCACGAACACCGGAACCAGCAGCACCGCGTAGTGGTAATCGACCGTCTGGGCCGGGCCGCTCGCGGCGAAGAGGTTGATGAGCAGCTGGGGAAGCGCCACCAGGGCGAGCCCCGGGGCGGCGAGCGGCAGGAGCAGCAGCGGCAGGAGCAGGGCGCCCAGGTAGACCGCGCGGCCGGTGGTCGCGACCACCGCGACCGCGTCCCAGGGGTGGGTCAGGAACGTGAGCAGGATCTCCTTCGGCCCGTCCCCCAGGCGCGAGTAGCGCTGGATGTGGGCGTTCTGGTCCTGCAGCGCGAAGGCGGGCATGATCACGAGCACCGCGACGAACACCCAGGCGACGCCTCCCAGGACGAGGGCCGCGGCGGCGCGGCGCCGCTCGCGGTGACGGAACCAGAGCCAGACGCCGAGCGCCGCGATCATCAGGCCCACCTGCTCCTGGGTGAGGGCTGCGAGCGTCGCGCAGGCGGCGAGCGTCACCCAGCGCGCCTCCTCGGCGGCCCAGATGCAGAACAGCAGGAGCGGCGCGGCCAGCGTGACCGGGTGGAAGTCGAACAGGGTCGCGTGCTGCAGCGCCGGGAAGAGCAGGTAGACCGCCGAGCCCGCCAGGGCCAGGCGGTCGTCGCCGAGCCAGCGCCGCCCGAGCCAGAAGGCCGGCAGCGCCCCGCTCGCCACGATCACCGCCTGGGCCACCAACAGCATCTCGGGGCTCGACCAGACCCACCAGAGAGGGGCGAACAGCGCCAGGATGGGGTCAACGTGGGCCCCGAGGCGCGAGAACTGGCGCCCCGTGATGTCCGTCGTCTCGAACCAGCGGCCCTCGGAGGTGCTCCAGACGGCCTGCACCATGTTCCCGAGGTCGAAGCGCCCCGTGGAGAAGCCGCGGTACCGCAGCACCGAGAGCCACGAGAAGAGCGCCGCGTAGGCCGCGGTCATCGCCCAGACGGCGACGCGGGCCCGGTCGGCCGCCCAGCGGCGCAGGGCGCCGGCGGGCTCGGGCTCAGGCGGGGCGACCGGGCCGTCGACGGGCCGCCGGTGGGCCCCGGTGTCCTCTCGAGGGTCCGCCCCGATGCCTGGATGTGTGGCCACACGCCTCCCTGGCGGGCCCTTCGGGCCCAACGACGCGCCGGGCGGCACTGTAGACCACGGTGATACCCCTTAGGAGGCCCCGAAGACGCGGTTGAACCCGGCCCGCCAGTCGGAGGCCTGGCTTCCGACGCGGTAGGCGCCCGGGCCGTTGGCGAGCAGCTGCGCGCCAGCCGGGGTCGAGCCGGCGAGCTGCCACTGGCACTGCATCGGCGATCCGCAGTCCGAGGCGCCCGCCGGCGCGGACGGGTCGGCCGTCATCGTGAGGTGGATCCGGGACGGATCGACGCCCGACTTGCCCGCGTAGGAGGCGAAGACGGTGGGCACGACGCGCCACTCCTTGGCGGTCATCGTGGTGACGCCCGAGCCGCGATAGGAGTGGTACATCTCGAGCCACACGCCGCCCGCGCGCGCGAGGGCCGGCATCACTCCGCGCCAGGTGGCGCGGTGCGGCAGCCCGTCGTTGCCGAGGTGGTGGTACGGGCCACGGCCGAAGGCGATCGAGGTGCTGAAGGCCGGCGCGATGTAGAGGTGCACACGCTCGGCGTAGCTGCCGCCGCCCGGGTAGGGGCGCGCCGCGAGGATGTCCATGGCCACGGAGAGGCGGGCGCCGGGGCTCGCCGGCGACACGACCGGCAGCGGCGCCGGGCCGCGCTCGATGCGGTAGCCCCTCTTGGTCACCACGAGCCGGTTGTACGACGCGATGCGGATACGCTTGCCGCGCACCGTCTTGACCTGGTGCGTGATCCGCACGCGGCCGTCGTTGAAGCGGTTGCCGATCTCGTCGATCGCCACGAGGCCCGACGTGTTGGCCTGCTCCGGGTCGTCGATCTCGTCCTGGATGCGGTCGGCCATCGCCTCTGCGGAGAGGCCCTCGATGTCCGACGAGTGGAGCTTGGCGATGCGGTAGGCGTCGTCGCGCCCCCGAGGGTCGAAGATGCCGCCCGGCCCCGGGTCCTGGCGGAACGCGCCGCGCTCGGCGGTGATGGGCGCGCCGGGGCCCGAGGGGTCGGTCAGCGCCCGCACGGCCGGCTGCTCGTCATAGAGGATCGACATCCGCGCGGCCGCCATCCCGGGGGTCAGCGCGGCGGCGAGGGCGATCAGCGCGAGGGGCGCGACGAGGCGGGCACGACGGGTCATCGGGCGGCTCCACGGAACGAGGGGACACCCTGGTCATCGGCGGCGCGCGCCGATGACCCCACCCCCCGCTCACCGCCGGGTTCCACCCCGACCTTCGGCGGTGCGCACAAATCTTTCGGCCAGGGGACGAATCGCCGATTTCCCCCTATCCTCCCGCGGGTGCTCCGGTCACGCCCGAGTCACCGATGAAGCGCGGCCTGCGCCGCGCGCTCGCCGCCGCCCTGCTCGTGGCCCTCGCCGCGGCGGCGCCCGCGTACGCCTCGGACGACGCGGACGCGACGACGGTGGTCGGCGCGGGGTCGCCCGCGAACGCCGCGCACGTCGCCGCCGCGCTGCGCCGGGAGCACCTGCACGTCTCGGTCATCCCGCGCATCGGCGCCATGCAGGTCTCGGGCGCCGAGATCGGTGAGGTGCGGCGGCTCGTGGGTGGCGACCCGCGCGTGACGTTCGTCGAGCCCTCGCGCACGCGGACCCTGTTCGTGACCCTGGACTCGACGATCGACGCGCTGACCGGGCGCGCCTACGGCTGGGCCCTCGACACCGTCAACGCCTCCGAGGGCCTCGCCCTCGCTCCCCCCACGCTGCCCGTGAAGGTCGCGGTCGTGGACAGCGGCGTCAACGTCGGGCACCCGGACCTCGCCGGGCGCATCGGGCCGACCTACGACGTCCTGACCGGCGGCACCGCCGTGAAGGACCTCGTCGGCCACGGGACCTTCGTGACCGGGCTCATCTCGGCGATCGACGGCAACTCGCTCGGCAGCCGGGGCGTGGCCGGCGCGACGACGGTCCTGCCGATCCGCATCACGACGACCGGGACCATCAAGAGCGCCGACGCCGCGGCGGGCATCGTGAGGGGGGTCAACGCCGGCGCCGGCGTCATCAACCTCAGCTTCGGCGGGACGACGATCTCGGACGTCGAGAAGTCGGCCCTCGCGTACGCCGCCTCCAAGGACGTCCTGGTGGTGGCGGCCGCGGGGAACGCCTACGGCAACGGCAACCCGCTCCAGTATCCGGCCGCCTCGATCGGCGGTGTGCGGGGCGGCTGGAGCCAGGGGCTCAGCGTCGCGGCCACCGACCCGGTCGGCCGCCACGCGCCGTTCTCGACGGCCAACGACTTCGTCTCCGTCGCCGCCCCCGGCGCCGGCTCGGGGACCTGCGGCGACGGCGTCTTCTCGACGCTGCCCGCGAACACCGCCTCGCTCTGGGACGGACCGAACGCGAGCAGCTGCATGCGGGTGGTCGGCTCCCTCTCGACCGCGACCGGCCGGTGGGGCTACGGCGAGGGGACGAGCTTCGCGGCGCCGCTCGTGTCGGGCGCCGCCGCCCTCGCGCGGGACGCCAATCCGAGACTGACGGCCGAGCAGACGGCCGACGTCATCCGCCGCTCCGCCCACCAGACGATCGGGAGCGGGTGGAACTCGATGACCGGCACCGGGGTCCTCGACGTCGGCGCAGCCGTGGCCCTGGCGCGGGTGTACGACACCGAGGAGCCCCGCGCGGACTTCGACTTCACTCCGGTGGTCGGCTCGGTCTCCGTGGACCTGCACGCCGAGGACGAGGGCGCCGACGGCGGCTCGCCATCGGGCGTGGCGAGCGTCCGCGTCGAGCGCTCGACGGACGGCGGGGCGACGTGGACCACGCTGCAGGGTGGCGGGAAGTCGAACTGGCACTACGACGAGGGTGCGGCGCCCGCCGCGAAGCGCATCTTCCGCGCGACCGTCTGCGACGCGAACCACAACTGCGAGACCGAGTCCGGAACGACGTCCGTCCAGCCGCTCTCCCAGCCGGCGAGGCCGATGATCAGCCTGCTGCGCCCGCGTCTCGCGACCCTCGGGCTGACCCGCCCGGCCGGCTGCGGCGCGTGCGTGCGCGTGGTCTTCGCGGCGAAGGGCGCCGGAAGGATCGGCTGGTCGGTGACCCTCATCTCGCACGGCGCCGGCGTGAAGATGGTCCGTCGCGCCGGGACGGTCCTTGCGGGCCGGCTGCTCAGCGTGCGGCTCCCCCTCTCGCGCATACCGCTCTGCCGGGGCCGGATCACGGTGACGACGCGCCTCAGCACCTCGGCCGGAAGCGTCCGGGGCACGCGGACGCTGAGCGTCCGCCGCTCCTGCAGGCCGATCCACCACCGCTGAGAAGCCGTTCCGCGAGGGCGTTCGCGCCAGGTTCGACGATTGGCGTCGACCGGTTGACGCCAATTGACCGTTCCCGATCCCGGTCGCCGCGCGGAGGCCGCTGACTAGGATCGACCGCATGGCCGCCCCCTCGACGCTCGAGCGCTCCGTCGAGATCGGGGCGCCTGTGGAGGACGTCTTCGAGTTCCACCTGGACACCCGCAACGCCGCTCTGATCTCCCCGGCCGGCACCACGGTCCTCGGCGTCGAGGGCGTCTTCCCGGTGCAGACCGGCTCGGTCGTGGCGATGCGGATGCGCCAGCGTCCCTCGCCCTTCGCGATGCGCTGGCGGGTCAGGATCGAGGAGGTCCGGGCGCCGGAGCGGGTGGTCGACGTGGCCGAGCGCTCGCCGTTCGCCGCCTGGCGCCATGAGCACCTCTTCGCGCCGGCCGGCGAAGGCCGCACCCTGATGACCGACCGCGTGACCTACCGCCTCCCGGCGGGCCCGCTGGGGCGCCTCGCGGACCGGCTGTTCCTGCGCCGCACGCTCGAGGCCGCGTTCGAGGAGCGCCACCGGCGCACGCGCGCGCTCCTCGAGGAGCGCGCCGCCGCGCGCCGGGACCGGTGAGCCGCCCGCCCCCGACCGTCGTCTGGTTCCGGCGCGACCTGCGCGTCGCGGACCATCCGGGCCTGCGGCAGGCGACGGACGCCGGGCCGGTGGTCGCGCTGTTCGTCATCGACCCCACCCTCCTGCGCCGCCGCCACCACCGCGCGCCGGCCCGCCTGCGCTTCCTGCGCGCGGGGCTCGAGGCGCTCGACGAGGAGCTGCGCTCCCGCGGATCGCGCCTGGTGGTGCGCGGGGGCCCGCCGGCGAAGGTCGTCCCGGCCGTCGCCGTCGAGGCGGGCGCCTCAGCCGTGACCTGGCAGCGGGAGGTCTCCCCGTTCGGCCGCGCCCGCGACGCCCGCGTAAGGTCGGCGCTGGAGAGGGCCGGCGTGGCGGTGCGCGAGACCGGCGGCGACCTGGTCGCCGAGCCCGCGGACCTGCCGGGCTCCTCCGGCGCCGGCTACCTCGTGTTCACCCCGTTCAGCCGGGTCTGGCGCGAGCACCCCCTCCCCGCCCACCTCCCGGCGCCCTCGGAGATCCGCGGGCCCGAGCTCGGCGGCGACGGACTCGGCCGCCTCCCGGCCGGCGACCCTCCCCTGCCCGCCGGGCCGAAGGCCGCCCGCGCGCGCCTGGTGGCCTTCATCCGCAACGGCGACGCCGACGCCTACCCGGAGCGGCGCGACCTGATGGGCGAGGACGCAACCTCGCACCTGTCCGCCTACCTGCGCCTCGGCATGTGCACGCCCGCCCAGGTGGGGCGCGCGCTCGGGCTGCCGGGCCGGATCTCCGCGGGGCGGGAGGCCTTCTGGCGCCAGATCTGCTGGCGCGAGTTCTACCACCACCATCTCGCGCGCCACCCGGAGGTCGCCCGCATCGCCCTGCGCGCCGACCTACGTCGCATCGACTGGGACGACGACCCGGCGCACCTGGCCGCGTGGACGGCCGGCGAGACCGGCTACCCGATCGTCGACGCGGGCATGCGCCAATTGGCGCAGACCGGTTGGATCCACAACCGCGCCCGGATGGTCGTCGCCTCGTTCCTCGTAAAGGACCTGCTGATCGACTGGCGCCGGGGTGAGTCGGTGTTCATGCAGGGGCTGGTCGACGGTGACCCGGCCAACAACAACGGCGGCTGGCAGTGGACGGCCGGCACGGGGACCGACGCGGCGCCCTACTTCCGCATCCTCAGCCCGGTGCGCCAGGCGCAGCGCTTCGACCCCGACGGCGACTACGTGCGGCGCTTCGTCCCCGAGTTGCGCGACGTGCCGGGCGACCGCATCCACGAGCCGTGGCGGATGAGCGACGAGGAGCAGCGCGGCGCCGGGTGCCGCATCGGACGCGACTACCCGGCGCCGCTGGTGGACCACCGAGAGCGGCGCGAGCTCGCGCTCGATCGCTATCGGCGATCCCGGGAGGCGGCCGGCTAGACGCCGCGCCGCTGTCGTGCGGTGCCTCCCCCATCCATGGGTCACGCACCGCTCCCCTCATCGGCCCGCCGCGCGCGGACCATGAGCACCGGTCCGCCGGGTGGTATGGTCGCCAGGACCAGGGGAGCTGCCATGGGGCGGCTGAGAGGAGGCGATCCGGCCTCGACCCTTGAACCTGATCTGGGTAATTCCAGCGAAGGGAGATCCCTCCGATGTCGGAGCTCGCGCTCATCGAGCGCATCGCCGCACGAACCACCCTCCACCCGGGCACGGCGCTCGGGATCGGCGACGACGCCGCGCTGATCGACCTGGGCGGCCCGGCGGTGGTGACCCACGACATGCTCGTCGAGGGTGTCCACTTCCGCCTCGCGACGAGCGCGATGGGCGACCTCGGGCGCCGCGCCGTGGCGGTCAACCTCTCCGATCTGGCGGCGATGGGCGCGGAGCCCGTCGCGGTGATCGTCGGCCTCGGGCTGCCGCGCGGCTTCTCGGACGACGGCCGCGCCGACGCGCTCTCGGCCGGCGTCGAGGACGAGGCGGCCGCCCACGGCGTGACCGTCGCGGGCGGCGACGTCACCGCGTCGCCGGTCCTGGTGATCGGCGTCACGGCCATCGGGCGCCCGTGGCCGGGCATCGCCCCGCTGCGGCGCTCCGGCGCGCGCGCGGGAGACCTCCTGTGCGTGACCGGCGCCCTCGGGGCGTCCGCGGCGGGCCTCGCCCTGCTGGAGGACCCGGGGCTCCTCCCCGGCCTTCCCGCGCGCGACGCCCTCGTGCGCGCCCACCGGCTCCCCGCGCCGCGGATCGCCGCCGGGCGGGCGCTGGCGGCGGGCGGAGCGCGGGCGATGATCGACCTCTCCGACGGCCTCGGGCTCGACGCCGGCCGCCTGTCCCGTGCGTCCGGGCTGCGGGCCCGCATCGAGCTGGAGGCCGTGCCGCTCGCGCCGGGCGTGGACGAGGTCGCGCGGGCCCTGGGCCGCGACCCGTCGGTCTTCGCGGCCACCGGCGGCGAGGACTACGAGCTGCTGGCCGCCGTCCCGCGCGCAGTCCTCGGCGCGCTGCGCCCCGCACTCGACGTCCCGCTCTCGGTCGTCGGCCGGCTGGAGGAGGGCGCGCCCGGCGCCGAGCTGCGCGACGCGGACGGGGAGGTCGTGATCGCCGCCGCGGCGGGGTGGGAGCACGATGTCTGAGCGGCCCGCGCCCCTGCTGGAGGCCCGCGACCTCGAGCTGACCCTCGGCGCCACGCCGGTCCTCGACGGCCTCAGCCTGCGCGTCGAGCCTGGCGAGTTCGTCGCGCTGGTCGGGCCGTCGGGGTGCGGCAAGAGCACGCTGCTCTCGGTGCTCGCGGGCCTGATGGAGCCGGACGCGGGGCGGGTCCTGATGGACGGGGCCGACGCCGCGGGCCGCCTCGGCCGCCTCACCCTGATGCCGCAGGGCGACGCGCTGATGCCGTGGCGCACGGTGCTCGACAACGTGACCGTGGCCCCCCGGCTGGCCGGCGCCGGCCGCCGGGAGGCCGAGGGCGCGGCTCGCCGCACCCTGGCCCGCTTCGGCCTCGGCGGCTTCGAGCAGCACTACCCCCACGCGCTGTCGGGCGGGATGCGCCAGCGCGTCGCGCTCGCGCGGACGCTCCTCGGGGGCGCGCGGGCGTGGCTGCTCGACGAGCCCTTCGGCGCCCTCGACGCCCTCACCCGGGCCGACCTGCGCGGCGTGCTGGCCGCGACCTGGGCGCAGGACCGGCCCACCGCCCTCCTGGTGACCCACGACCTCGACGAGGCGCTGCTGCTGGCCGACCGGGTGCTCGTCTGCGGGCCGCGCCCCGCCCGGGTGACCGGGGAGATCGTCGTCGGCCTGCCGCGCCCGCGCGTCCTCGACGACACCACGACGCCGGCGTTCGCCGCCCTGCGGGCGGAGCTGCTGGGCGCCCTGCGCTCGGCGGGGGCGCTGGCGTGAGCACCGCCGAGCGCCTCCCGGCCGCCCTCGAGGCCGCGCCCGCGCCGCGCGGGCCCGCCCTCGCGCGCCGCCTGCCTCTCGCTCTGCTGCCGCTCGCCGCCCTCGCCGCCTGGCAGATCGTGATCTGGACCGTGGCGCCCCGCGAGTGGCTCCTGCCCTCCCCCGGCGCCGTCGCCGACGTCCTCTGGAACGAGCGCGAGCGGCTCTGGTACCACGCGCAGGCGACGATCGCCGAATCGGCGATCGGCTTCGCGCTCGCGGCCGCCGTCGGACTGCTGCTGGCGGTCGCCATCGCGGGCTCGCGCCATGTCGAGCGCGCCCTCTACCCCTGGCTGGTGGCGAGCCAGGCCATCCCCATCCTCGCCGTCGCGCCGATCGTCGCCATCTGGCTCGGCTACGGCGCGGCGCAGGTGATGGTGGCCTTCGTGATCGCCTTCTTCCCGGTCGTGGTGACCGGCGTTCGACGGCCTGCGCGTCGTCGACCCGTCATTGGGCCGTGCCGCCCGCACCCTCGGCGCGGGGCGTGCCTGGACCTTCACGCACGTCACCCTGCCCGCCGCGCTGCCCACCCTGTTCTCAGGCCTGCGCATGGCCGCCGTCTTCGCCGTGACCGGCGCGGTGGTGGCCGAGTACGTCGGCGCCGACCGGGGTCTCGGCTACCTGTCCGAGTTCTCGACCGCCCAGTTCCAGACCGCGCGCAGCTTCGCCGCGATCGCCCTCCTGGCCGTGATCGGCATGGCCTTCTTCGGGGCCGTCGGCCTCGTCGAGCGCCTCGTGCTTCCGCACCGCCGCCACGCCGTCCGCCCCAATTGGAGACGCCCATGATCCGCCGTTCGATACTCGCCGCCGCCGCCGCCCTCGTGTGTGGGCTGGCCCTCGCCGGCTGCGGCAGCGACGGGGGCGGCGGTGGCGCGGGCTCCGCCACGCCGGTGAGCCTGATCCTGGATTGGTACCCGAACGTCGACCACGCCGGCATCTACGGCGCGCTCGACCAGGGCTACTTCGCCGACCAGGGCCTGAAGGTCTCGCCGAGCGTTCCGAGCGACCCGGCCGCCGCCCTGAAGCAGGTCGCCCTGGGGCGGGCCGACTTCGCGATCTCGTACGAGCAGGAGGTGCTGATCGCGCGCTCCGAGGGGATCCCGGTCGTCGCCGTCGGCGCGCTCGTCGACCACCCCCTGAACACCGTGCTCTTCCGGCGCGACCGCGGCATCTCCTCGGCGAAGGACCTCGAGGGCAAGACCGTGGGCGTGGCGGGCGTGCCCTCGGACAAGCCGCTGCTCGACCAGGTCGTCCGCTCGGCGGGCGGCGACCCCTCGAAGGTGACGGTCCGCAACATCGGGTACACGCTGAGCCCGGCGCTCGCGGCCGGCAAGGTCGACGCCGTCCTCGGCGCCTTCTGGAACGTCGAGCAGATCGAGCTCGAGCGCCAGGGCGTGGACGTCGGCGCGCTGCGCCTGGAGGACAACGGCGTGCCCGACTACGACGAGCTGGTCGTCGTCACCAGCGACGCGACGGCCAAGGACCGGCCGGAGCTCGTGCGCAGCTTCCTGAAGGCGCTGCGCCAGGGGCAGGACTGGGCGGCGACCGACCAGGCCGGGGCGGTGGACGCGCTCGTGGCCGCCAACAAGGACCTCGACCGCGACACCGTGGCGGCGCAGCTCGACGTCACCGCCCCACTGCTGTCGCCGTCCGATGAGGCCACGCTGAACGTCGACCCCGCCAAGTGGCAGTCGTTCGCCGACTGGATGCGCCAGAACGGGCTGCTGTCGAAGCCGGTGAACGTAGGCGCGGCCGTGACCTCCGAGTTCCTGCCCCCGGCGCGCTGAGCCGGGCGGCCGACATCCTGGTGGCCGGCGCGGGCCCGTGGGGCCTGATGACGGCCTGGCGCGACGGCATCAAGATCGGGATGCTCGCCACGCCGGATCTCGTCCGGGTGGTCGCGCGGGCCCTCGATCTACTGGATCCCGAGGACGAGATCCCGGTGGTGGTCGATCCGTGCTGCGGGCCGAGTCGGGCGCGTCGCTCATGGAGAGCGGCGGCGAGGAGGCCTACCGGGAGTTCCTTCTCCCGCGCGCCAGCGTGATCACGCCGAACCTCTTCGAGGCCCATGCCCTGGCTCAGATCGACGAGGACGACCCCGAGACGCTGGCCGTGGTGCTCCAGGCGCGCCTGGGCTGCGCGGTGATCGTCACCGGCGGCCACGGCCGGGACTCGGCGGACACGCTCTGCGACGAGGACGGCGTCTCCCGCATCCCGGGCCCCCGCCTGTCCGCGACGACGACCCACGCCGCCGGGTGCACGCACTCCTCCACCCTCGCTGCGCTGCTGGCCCAGGGGTGGGGCCTGCGGGACGCGGCCGCCGAGGCCAAGCGGGTCGCGACCAGAGCGGTGGCCGGCGGCCGGCCCTTGGGCGCCGGCGCGGGCCCGGTGGACGTCACCCGGGCTCGCTGAGGGCCGCTACCAGGTGCAGCCGGGCCCGCAGGTCCGCGTGACCGTGGGCTGCGCGGTGAGGTCCTTGACGAGGACGTAGGTCGTGCCCGAGGCCGACGTGGTGGACAGCGTGTAGCCCTGTGGGCCGAGACCGGTGACCGAGACCTGGCCCTCCGAGGCGTTCGCGCCGGGGGTCGAGAGCCACGCGAGGTTCGGCTCGGTCTCCGCGAGCCGGTCCGTGGTGACGAGGGCGTAGCTCTGCGTGTCCACCGAGGCGGCCTCCATCGTGGAGGCGCCGTTGCGCAGCAGCGACTCGGCGTTCGCCCCGTGCGCCTTCTCCCGCTGGCCGAGGAAGACCGGGATCATCACCGCGGCCAGCAGGCCGAGGACGATCATCGCCACGAGCAGCTCGACGAAGGTGAAGCCCTCCTGTCGGCGCCGGGCGGTCCATGTCGTGAGCGCGGTGTCCATCGAGCCCTCCTCCGTCGTCGGTGCGTCCCTGCACAGGCACCGTAGGAGCCGGGCCCGGGTCCGCCGCTGGGCCGTGGGAGGGTCCGCCACCCCCCGCGGGTCCAGGGCGGTTCCCCCCGTCGAGCCAGCGCCCCTCGGAGAACCAGCGCTGCATCGTCCGGACGCTCGGGACCGTGGCCGGGTCGCCGGCGTGGCGGTCCCGGAGGTGGCGGATCACCTCCCGCGGGCGCTCGCCCCGGGCGAACCGAGCCTCGGCCTCGCGACGCAGGTCGGGCCAGGCGTAGGAGCCCGGCCGTGGCGCGTCGGCGGGAGGCCGGGAGATGCGGTCGAAGTGGTGGCGCAGCGCCCGCTTCCGGCTGGAGCTCATGCACCCTGCCGCCTCCCAGACCCCGCCGAGGCTGGCCACCAGGTCGCGTCCGGCGCGCCGGGTGAGGAACTCCTCGGACCGGTGCTCGGCGCAGAGCCAGACGCTCACCCCGAAGGGCAGATGGAGCTTGGCCCGGCCGCCGTAGCCCGGACCCATGCAGATCGCGCAGGGGGGCAGCTTCCCCATCCCCCGCGCCTTGTAGAGGCTCCGCGCCATGCAGCGATCGTTATCGTCAGTGGAGAACGGATCACCACGGAAGCGTGACGGAAGCGGAGCGGATCCGCTCCGGTGAACGCGTCAATCGGCGCCCGAGGCGGACGCCGATTGACGCGTGACCCTCAGGCGGGCGCCGAGCCGCCCCGGAGCGGGTGGAGCCTTCGCGACTTCGGCCTCGGACCGAAGAGCTCCGACAGATCGTCCCGCTCCAGGGCCTCTTCCTGCAGCAGTCGCTCGGCCCCGGCGTGGAGGAGCTCGAGGTTGTCGAGGAGGATCGTGGTCGCCGAGCGGAAGGCGTCGTCGATGAGGGCGTGGGCGCTCGTCTCGATCCGCTCCGCGGCGTCGTGGCCCTGGGCGCCGGGCAGACCGGAGGCCAGGCTGCCGGCCGTCGTGCTGGACCCCATCCCCAACTCGGCCACCATGCGCCGCGCGAGGGTGGCCGCGCGGTTCAGGTCGTCCGCGGCGCCGCTCGTGAACTCGCCGAAGATCAGCTCCTCGGCGGCCCGGCCGGCCATCATCATCGCCAGGCGCTCCACGCACTCCTGCCGCGTTGCGAGGAACTTGTCCTCGGTCGGCAGGGAGATCGTCACGCCGAGGGCCTGGCCCTGCGGGATGACGGTCACGCGCTCGACCGTGTCGCACAGCGGAGACATGTGCCCGACCAGGGCGTGGCCCATCTCGTGGTAGGCGACCAGCTTGCGCTCGTCCTCGGAGAGCAGGCGGCCACGGCGCTCCGGGCCCGCGGCCAGCCGCATCATCGCCCGGCGGAAGTGCGGGATGGAGATCGTGTCGGTCCCCGCGCGGGCCGCCTCGAAGGAGGCCTCGTTGCAGAGGGCCGCCAGGTCGGCGCCGGCCATGCCGACGGTGAAGGCCGCGATGGCCCGCGCGTCGGTGCCCGGCGACAGCGGGCGGCCGCGCAGGTGGACGTCGAGGATCTCGCGGCGCGCCTCGCGGCCGGGGAGGCCGACCGCGATCTTGCGGTCGAAGCGGCCGGAGCGCACCAGCGCGGGGTCCAGGTCGTCCAGCCGGTTGGTGGAGGCCAGGACGATCACCGGCTTGGTCGCGCGGATGGTGAAGCCGTCCATCTCCGACAGGAGCTGATCCAGGGTCTGCTCGCGCTCGCCCGAGGACGCGTGCCCCGTGCGCTTGCCGCCCACGGCGTCGATCTCATCGATGTACACGACCGAAGGCGCGGCCTTGCGAGCGGCCGCGAACAGCGCGCGGACCCGCTTGGAGCCGAGGCCGGAGTACACCTCGACGAACTCCGAGCCGGAGGCGCTGAAAAATGGCACGCCGGCCTCTCCGGCGACGGCGCGCGCGAGCAGCGTCTTCCCCGTGCCGGGCGGGCCGTGGAGGATGATGCCGCGCGGCAGCTCAGCTCCGACGCGTTCGAAGCGCTCGGGCTCGCGAAGGACGTCGGCGATCTCGCTGACCTCGTCGCGGATCTCGTCGATGCCGGCGACGTCGGCGAAGCTCGTCTGGGAGCGGACCGGCTTGACGGCGTGGTTGAAGCGGGCGCCCCCGGCCATCCGCAGCGCGAGCGCCGAGACGACGACCAGCCCGGCGAGGAGGATCAGCGGGCCCCAGGTCTGCACCCAGGCCTCGAAACTGAACCCGGCGGCGCTCTCGCCGCCGACGGCCTGCGGCTCGGCCGGGGGCGTGATGACGCGCAGCGGCACGTGGCCGGCCTGCGCGGCGTCGATCACCCGGTCGGTGAGCCCGAGCGGCAGCGGCGTGGAGCGGTCGCGCCCGTCGACGCGGACCACCAGGGTCTGCGCGCCCGGGTTGCCGGTGAGACGCGCGGAGGCGGCCGTCCCGTCGGAGATCAGGGTGAGGGCCGTGGACAGCGATATCGGCGCCGTCCGGGCCGTCGCGCCCGTCCCCTGGGCCACCGCCGCCAGCAGCGCCCCGGCCGCCAGCGCGCCGGCCATCCACCGCATCCCGCGTCGCCTCATCATCCGGCCTCCCGTCGGATCCGTTCTGCACCATGAAGGGAAGCGCTCGCGCCCCGAAGCGGGTACCGACGGACGGACGGCCCGGGACGCCCCCCGAACGGGGGGAGGTCACTACCATCGAGGTCGTGACGATCGGGCTTGAGGAGTTCGAGGACCTGGTGGCGGAGGCCATGGACGCGATCCCCGAGCCCTTCGCGTCGGCGCTCGACGACGTCGCCGTCGTGGTCGAGGAGCGCGCTGCCGGGCGGGCCCTGTACGGCCTCTACACCGGCGTCCCGCTCACCGCGGGCGACCTGCCGTCGGGGATGCTCCCGGCCCGCATCACCGTCTACGTCCACCCGCTGGTGGACCACCACCCCGAGCGCGCGGCGATGATCGAGCAGGTGCGGATCACCGTGCTGCACGAGCTCGGGCACCACCTCGGATTCGACGAGGACCGGCTGGAGGAGCTCGGCTATGCCTGACGACCTGCTGGCGGCGATCCACGCGCGGCGGAGCATCGGTCGCGTGGGCCCGGAGCCCGTCGCACGGGAGGTCGTCGCGGAGCTGCTCGACGCCGCCGTCGCGGCGCCCAACCACCACCTGACGGCGCCCTGGCGCTTCATCGTGCTGGCCGGGGACGCCCGCCGGGCCGTGGGCGAGGCGCACGCCCGCGCCGTCGCGCGCGAGAAGCCGGACCTGCCGCCCGAGGGCTACGCCAAGGAGGCGGCCCGCCTGGAGCGCGCGCCGGTGGTGATCGCGTGCTGCGTGACGCCGGGCGAGGACCCCGTCGAGGCGCGCGAGGACCGCGACGCCGTGGCCGCGGCCGTCCAGAACCTGCTGCTGGCCGCCCACGGCCGCGGCTTGGCGGCGATGTGGCGCACCGGCGCGATGGCCGACGAGCCCGAGGTGCACGAGGCTCTCGGCCTCGGCCCGCGGGACGCCGTCGTGGCCTTCGTCTACCTGGGGCAGCCCCCGGCGGACACCCCCCGGCCGACGCCGCGGCCGGGAGCGGAGGGGGTCACCGAGTGGCGCGGATGGTGATGCGCCAATTGGCGTTGACCGGTCGACGCCAATTGGCGCACGGACCTCAGGCGGGGCGCTCCGGGGCGTCCTCGAGGCCGGAGATGGAGATCGAGGCCTCTCCGCCGTAGCGCTTGTTGAGGTTGATGATGATCGCCGTCATGCCCTCGAGGATCAGGGCGTTGGCGAGCGGGCCGGCGTCCAGCGCGCGGGTGCCGGGGATGGCGTTGGTCAGCGCGATCACCTGCTCGCGGGCGTCCTTGCTCTTGCCGCAGACCAGCACGTCGGCGTTCAGGTGGTGGCGGGCCTGCAGGCCGGCGGCCGGCAGGTTGTTGTAGGCCACCACGACCTTCGCCTCGGGGGCGAGGTCCTGGATGCGGTGGGCACACGAGGCGGCGCCGAGGGCCTCGGCCGGCTCGGCCATGGCTCCGCTCTTGCCGAACTTCAGCGCGTTGACCACCGAGATCACGATCTTGCCCGCAAGCGCGCCGGCCATCGGCGGGATGGTGCTCTCGATGCCCTCCCAGGGGATCGAGACGACGGCGAGCTCGCCCTCCTCGGCCGCGGCGACGTTCTCGCGCGGCGTGAAGGTGCCCTCCGAGTAGGCCTCCGCGAGCGTCGCGGCGGCCTGGTCGGCCCGCTCCTGGCTGCGCGAGCCCACGATGATCTCGTGGCCCGCGGCCGCGAAGTTGATGGCGAGGCCGCGCCCGAGGTCGCCGGTGCCGCCGAAGATCGCGATCTTCATCTGGTCACTCATCTCCCGTGGTGGTGGTGTCGCCGGCCCGCCTGCGGGCCGCGTCGAGGGTGTTCTTCAACAGGTACGCGATGGTCATCGGGCCGACGCCTCCGGGGACGGGCGTCAGCCAGCCGGCGACCTCCGCCGCCTCGGTGCCCGCGACGTCGCCGCGCAGCCCCTCGTCGGTGCGGTTGATGCCGACGTCAACCACCGCCGCCCCCGGCTTGATCCAGTCGCCCCGGATCATCTCCGGGCGCCCGACCGCCGCGACGAGGATATCCGCCGTGCGGCACAGAGCGGGGAGATCCTTCGTCCGCGAGTGCGCGACGGTGACCGTCGCGCTGCGCGCGGTGAGGAGTAGCGCCATCGGCTTGCCGACGATCAGGCTGCGGCCGACGACGACCGCGGTGGCGCCCTCGATCGGCACGCCCGCGCGGTCGAGCACCCACATCACGCCGGCCGGTGTGCAGGGCACCGAGCCCGGCTCGCCGCGCACCAGGCGCCCGAGGTTGACCGGCGCGAAGCCGTCGACGTCCTTGTCCGGGTGGATCCGGTTGGCGATCAGCACCTCGGAGAGCTGGTCCGGGACCGGCAGCTGCACCAGCATCCCGTCGATCGCGTCGTCGGCGCTCAGCTCGTCGATGAGCGCGTCGAGCTCGGCCTGGGTGGTCTCCTCGGGGAGCACGATCCGCCGCGAGACCATCCCGGCCTCCTCGGCCGCCCGCGCCTTGCCCGCCTGGTAGAGCTCGGACGCCGGGTCGCTGCCGACCTGGACGCCCGCCAGCCCCGGCGGCCGGCCGTGGCGGGCGCGGAACTCCTCCACGCCCTTCGCGACCTCGGCGCGCAGCGCCGCGGCTTCGGCCTTTCCGTCGATGATGATCGCCGCCATCAGCCCACCTTCCGCATGGGCGCGGCGCCGGCCATCAGCCGCCGCTCGGCCCCGTCCTGCGCGAACCGCACCTTCACCAGATCCCCCCCGCCCTCGATCGCCGTCACCACACCCTCGCCGAACGTCGCGTGCAGCACCGAGTCGCCCGTGGCGAGCGCCGGCCGGCGCGCCGGGGCGCCGGGCGCCATCGCCGCCGTCAGGGTGCTCCGCGCCCGCCGCCCGCCCGGAGGCCCGGCGATCGCGTCCACCGGGATCTCCGACAGGAAGCGCGACGGCAGCCGGTAGTCGCGGCCGCCGTGCATGGCGCGGCTCTCGGCGTGCGTCAGCGTCAGGTGGCGCCGCGCGCGGGTGAGCCCCACGTAGAACAGCCGCCGCTCCTCCTCGAGCGTCTCGGGCGTGTCCGAGCGCGCGTGCGGGAAGAGCCCCTCCTCCAGGCCGGTGATCACCACCGTGTCGAACTCGAGGCCCTTGGCGTTGTGGATCGTCATCAGCGTCACCGAGCCCTCGGACTCGTCGAGCGTGTCGGCGTCGGCCTGAAGCGCGATCCCCTCGAGGAACCCGGCGAGCGTCGCCTCCTCCTCGGATGCGTCGTACTCCGCCGCGACCCGGACCATCTCCTCGAGGTTCTCGATCCGCCCCTGAGCCTCGAAGGTGCCCTCGCGCTCGAGCGCCTCGCGCAGCCCGGAGCGCTCCAGCACCTCCTCGAGGATCCGGTCGAGCGGGGCGCCGGCGTCCACGCGCTGGCGGATGTCGGCGATGAGCGAGCCGGTCGCGGCGACGGTCGCGCGCTGGCCGGGCGCGAGGCCGGCGACCTCGTCGGGGCGCAGCAGAGCGTCGGCGATCGGCACGTCGAACGCCCGCGCGTAGGCCTCCAGCTTCGCCACGCAGCCCGGCCCGAGCCCGCGCTTGGGCGCGCCGAGCATCCGTGTGAGGCTGACGCCGTCGGCCGGATTGGCCACGACGCGCAGGTAGGCGAGCAGGTCGCGCACCTCGGCGCGCTCGTAGAAGCGCGGGCCGCCCACGACCTGATACGAGACGCCGCGGCGCACGAGCTGGTCCTCGATCGCGCGGCTCTGGGCGTTGGTGCGGTAGAAGACCGCGATCTCGGCGAGGCTGCCCCCGCGCGCCAGCACGCGGTCGATCTCGGCGGCCACCAGGCGCGCCTCCTCATGCTCGTCGCGGCACGAGGCGAGGGTAATCGGCTCGCCCTCGCCAAGGTCGGTCCAGAGGCGCTTCGGGTGACGGTGCGGGTTGCGCTCCACCACCGCGTTGGCGGCGCGCAGGATGGTCCCGGTCGAGCGGTAGTTCTGCTCGAGCGCCACGACGTGGGCGTTCGGGTAGTCGCGCTCGAAGTCGAGGATGTTGCGCACGTCGGCGCCGCGCCAGGAGTAGATGCCCTGATCGTCGTCGCCGACGGCCACCACGTTGCGCTGCGGCTCGGCCAGGGCGCGCACCAGGCGGTACTGGGCGTGGTTGGTGTCCTGGTACTCGTCCACCAGCACGTGCTCGAAGCGGGTCTGCCAGCGGCGGCGCACGGCCTCGTCGTTCTCCATCAGCTGCGCGGTCACCATCAGCAGGTCGTCGAAGTCCATCGCGCCGTTCTGGCGCAGCGCCTCGGCGTAGCGGCGGTAGACGCGGGCGACGATCTCGTCGTTGAACGAGCCCGACATCGCGGCCATCTCCTCCGGGCCCTGCAGGAGGCTCTTGGCGTCGGATATGCGGGCCTGCACCGCCCGCGGGGCGACGCGCTTGGGGTCGACCTCCTCCTCCACCAGGCAGCGGCGGATGAGGCGCAGCTGGTCGTCGGCGTCGTAGATCGAGAAGTCGCGCGCGTAGCCGGCGTTGTCGGCCTCGCGGCGCAGGATGCGCACGCAGGCCGAGTGGAAGGTGGAGGCCCAGATGGCGCGGGCCCGGGGGCCGACCAGGCGGCCGATCCGGTCGCGCATCTCCCCTGCCGCCTTGTTGGTGAAGGTGATGGCGAGCACGGCCTCGGGGGCGACCCCGACCTCGCCGATCAGGCGGGCCACGCGGTGGGTCAGGACCCGGGTCTTGCCGCTGCCGGCGCCGGCCAGGACGAGGAGCGGGCCGTCCTCGTGGAGGACGGCCTCGCGCTGCGGTGGGTTGAGGCCGTCGAGCAGGTCGGGCACCGATCGATCCTACCGGAGGTTCCCGACGCACCGGCCCCGGGAACCACCGTCGGCATGAGCGGATCAGGCTTCGCGATGCACCCCCCGGACGCCCGCTGCTGGAGGACCGCAGCGCCCTCGTGAGCGGCGCGACGTCGGGGATCGGGCAGGCCGTGGCGTGGGAGCTCGCGGCCCACGGCGCGGGCGTCGCGATCGGCTTCCGCAGCGACCCGGAGACGGCGCAGGAGATGGCGCAGTCCGTCGTCGCGGCCGGGGGCCGGGCGGCGCCGGTCGGGATCGACGTCTCGAGCGAGGAGGACGTCGCGCGCGCCTTCTCCCATGCGGCGGAGGCCCTCGGGCCGGTTGACCTCGTCGTGTGCAACGCGGGCGTCGAGGCGCGGCACCCCCTGGTGGAGATGTCGCTCGAGGACTGGCGCGAGGTGGTCGAGACCGACCTCACCGGCGCGTTCCTGTGCAGCCGCGAGGGGGCCCGGGCGATGGCCGGCCGGAGCGCCGGCGGCGCGATCGTGCACGTCACGAGCGTCCACGACCGCATGCCGTGGAGCGGCTTCTCCCACTACTGCGCGGCCAAGGGCGGCCAGCGCCTGTTCATGGAGTCGATCGCCAAGGAGCTCGCGCCGCTCGGCATCCGCGTCGCGGCCGTGGCCCCGGGAGCGATCGCGACGCCGATCAACGAGGACATTCTCCAGGATCCCGGCGCCCGCGCGGCCGTGGAGGCTCAGATCCCGATGGCCCGCATCGGCGACGCCGCCGAGGTGGCCCGCGCCGTCGCCTGGCTGGCCTCCGACGCCGCCTCCTACGTGACCGGCGCCACCCTGGTCGTTGACGGCGGCCTCACGCTCTTTCCGCCGGACGCCGGCTGAGCGGATGCGTCAATTGGCGTCTACCGGTCAACGCCAATTGACGTGTTCAGATCCCGGCTCCCGGGTTGAGCCCCAGGATCGACGAGATCTCCTCCTGCGCGGTGGGCAGGCAGTCCTCGTCCTCGGTCTTGGGCGGCAGGATGCGACCGGCGCGGACGTCGTCGAGCGCCTTCTCGAGCTCGGTCACGCGGCGCACCAGGCAGGCCATCGCCTCGGCCACCGGGTCGGGGAGCTTCACGTGGTCGATGTCTGGGTGGTGGACGTCGCGCGGGACCTTCTGGCCGTCGACCACGACCGCGCGGCCCGGGTTGCCGACCACGGTGGAGTTCGGAGGCACATCCTTGATCACGATCGATCCGGCGCCCACCTTGGCGCCCTCGCCGATCACGACCGGCCCGAGGACGCTCGCCCCGGTGCCGACGATCACGCCGTCCTGGACGGTGGGGTGGCGCTTGCCGACGTCCTTGCCGGTGCCGCCGAGGGTGACCCCCTGGTAGAGCGTCACGTCCTCGCCGATCTCGGTCGTCTCGCCGATCACCACGCCCATGCCGTGGTCGATGAAGAAGCCCGGCCCGATCTGCGCCCCCGGGTGGATCTCGATGCCCGTGAGGAAGCGCGAGGCCTGGCTCAGGAGGCGCGCCGGCAGGCGGAAGCCGCTCACGTGCATCGCGTGCGCTGCACGGTGCATCCACACGGCGTGCAGGCCGGGGTAGCAGAGCAGGATCTCGGTCATGGACGTCGCGGCCGGGTCCCGTTCCCGGGCGACGTCAACATCGCGCTGGAACGCCCGCCGTGCGCCGTCGAATCGCGCGAGCAGCGAGCGCCGGGGCATGCGGGCTAGTATAGGCACCCATTTCGAGGAGGCGCCTCCACTGACACGTCAGAAGCTGAAGCTGACGTTCCCCGAGCAGCTCATCCAGGAGCCGGTGATCTACACGCTCGCCAAGCGGTTCGACGTCGTGACCAACATCCGGCGCGCCGACATCCGCGAGACGACAGGCTGGGTGATCATGGAGGTGACCGGCACCGAGCAGCGCCTGGCCGAGGCCCGGCGCCACCTCGACAGTATCGGCGTGCGCGTCGACGACCTGGACGCGTACCTCGAGTAGCGTCGCCGTCAACGGGGCGTCCTGCCAGCCGGGACCCTCCCCCACCGCCCGCGCCCTCCGCCTCGAGGGGCTGCGCGCCGAAGGCCCCGAGGCCCTCCGAGCGTTGCTCGCGAGGCTGGCCGACCCGCCCTGGGACGCCGAGGTGGCCGACGACGACCCCGTCGGCCCGATGCTCGCCGCCGAGGGCTTCGAGCCCTACGCGCGGATGGCCGTGATGGCGCGGCCCATCGAGGGCCTGCCGCGGGCGTCCCACGTGCCCGGCATCAGCGTCGAGGCATACCGCAACGAGTGGTCGGAGGCCTTCACCGCCGCCGAGGGGATGGCGATGGAGGGCCTCGCGACCTTCCGCGAGATGGGTCAGCCGACCGGCTACGAGGGCGCAGAGGGCTTCGACGCGTTCTGCGTCGCCCGCGACGAGCGCGACATGCTCGGCTTCGCCCAGGCGATGCTTCCCGAAGGATGGATCAACTGGATGGGCGTGGTGCCCCAGCGACGCCGCGAGGGCATCGGGCGGCTGCTCATCGCCGATCTGGCCCGCCGCGTCGGCGAGGCGCGCGGCACGCACCTGGCGGCGCTGGTCGAGGTTGACACCCCCGGGCACGCGTTCCTCGCGGCGCTCGGCTTCCGCGAGCGCGGCGGCCGGCGGACCCTCCTGATCCGCCGGGCCTGAGCGCGGTGGCCCGGCCGGCCGCGCTGCGCTTCGAGGGCGAGCGCGCGCGGGCGCTCGAGGCGATCTATCTGACGCCGGACGTGGTGGCGCAGCGCGAGGCCGTGCTGGAGGCCCTCGCTCCCCGGCCCGGGGAGCGCGTGCTCGATCTCGGCGTCGGGCCCGGATTGCTGGCGGCGGCGGTCGCGGCGCTCGTCGGCCCGGCCGGGTCCGTGAGCGGGGTCGACGTCAGCGACGACATGCTGGGGCTGGCGGCGGGTCGGTCCCTGGCGGCGGGGGCTGCGGCGCTGGAGCTGTCGCGGCAGGGCGTGACCGAGCTCTCCTTCCCCGACGCCTGCTTCGACGCGGCCGTCTGCACCCAGGTCTACGAGTACGTGGAGGAGATGCCCGCGGCCCTGGCCGAGGCGCGTCGCGTGCTGCGGCCCGGTGGCCGCCTGGTGATCCTCGACACCGACTGGGACTCGATCGTCTGGCGCTCCTCGGACGACGCCCGCATGGCGCGCGTGCTCGCCGCGTGGGACGCCCACCTGGTCCACCGCGACCTGCCGCGGCGGCTGCCGGAGCTCCTGCGGGGAGCCGGTTTCACCGTCGATGCGGTCACGGTCGTCCCGCTCCTCAACGTCGGCGACGATCCTGAAACGTACAGCGGCGGAATGCGCCGATTGATCGCCGAGTTCGTGACGGGTCACGGCATCGGCGAGGAGGAGGTCGCCGCCTGGCTCGCCGACCTCGCGGCCCTCGGCGAGCGCGCCTTCTTCAGCCTCAACCGCTACCTGTTCACGGCCTCCCGCCCCTGAGCGGGGCGATGCGTCAATTGGCGTCGACCGGTCGACGCCAATTGACGTGTGCGGCGAAAGGCCCTGCTCAGGGCATGACGTCTGGCACGAAGGTCTGGTCGCTCATGGGCGGCCGGACGTACGCGGAGGAGTCCGTGCGCGGGGGCAGGACGACGGGCTCCGGGGTGAGGTCCTCGTAGGGGACCACGCTCAGCAGGTGGGCGATGCAGTTGATCCGGGCGCGGCGCTTGTCGTCGGCCTCGACCACGTACCAGGGCGCCTGCTTGGTGTCGGTGTGCGCGAACATCGCGTCCTTGGCCCGCGAGTACTCGAGCCAGTTCTCCCGGCTCTGGAGGTCGATCGGGCTGAGCTTCCACCGCTTGGTCGGGTCCTCGATCCGGTCCTGGAAGCGCCGCTCCTGCTCGGCGTCGCTCACCGAGAACCAGTACTTGATCAGGATGATCCCGGAGCGGATCAGCATGCGCTCGAACTCGGGGCAGCTGCGGAGGAACTCCCGGTACTCCTCCTCGTCGCAGAAGCCCATCACCCGCTCGACGCCGGCGCGGTTGTACCAGGAGCGGTCGAACAGGACCATCTCGCCGGCCGAGGGCAGGTGCGCGACGTAGCGCTGGAAGTACCACTGCGTCCGCTCGCGCTCGGTCGGCGCGGTCAGCGCGACCACCCGGCAGATCCTCGGGTTCAGCGCCTCGGTGATGCGCTTGATGGCGCCGCCCTTCCCGGCGGCGTCGCGCCCCTCGAAGATCACCAGCACCTTCAGCCCGCGGTGCTTGATCCACTCGTGCATCTTCACGAGCTCCACCTGGAGCCGCGCCAGCTCGGCCTCGTAGGCCTCGCGGTTCAGTCGCTTGCGAGGCTTCTCGGCCATGAGACCGTCGCCGCCCGCGGCGGCCTCAGCCCTCGTCGAAGAGCGGCGTGCTGAGGTAGCGCTCGCCCGTGTCGCAGAGGAACGTGACGATCGTGAGCCCGGAGCTCTCGGCCCGGCGGGCCACCTCGAGCGCCGCCCAGGCGTTGGCGCCGGCGCTGATGCCCACGAGGATCCCCTCCTCGCGGGCGATGCGCCGCGACATCGCGAACGCGTCCTCGGCCGTGCAGGTCACGACCTCGTCGTAGACGGCCGTGTTGAGCACCCCGGGGACGAAGCCGGCCCCGATGCCCTGGATCTTGTGGGGGCCGGGGACCCCGCCGGACAGCACGGGCGAGTCGGAGGGCTCCACGGCGATCGCCCGGAACGACGGGCGACGCTCCTTGATGACCTCGGCGACGCCGGTGATCGAGCCGCCGGTGCCGACGCCGGCCACCAGGACGTCGATCTCCCCGCCGGTGTCCTCCCAGATCTCCTCGGCGGTCGTGCGCCGGTGGGCCTCCGGGTTGGCCGGGTTCTGGAACTGCTGGGGCACGAAGGCGCCGTCGGTCTCCTCGGCGATCTCCTC
The DNA here is from genome assembly GCA_963770865.1 of uncultured Thermoleophilia bacterium. Lineage (GTDB taxonomy): Bacteria > Actinomycetota > Thermoleophilia > Miltoncostaeales > Miltoncostaeaceae > Miltoncostaea. Next base: position 384,141 of record CAVYRD010000011.1, on the reverse strand, counting down.
GGCCTTCGCGATGGCGCCGCGCATGCCCTCGGCGCCGGGCGTCAGCACCAGCTCGGCGCCGTAGGCGCGCAGGAGCGTGCGCCGCTCCACGCTCATGGTCTCGGGCATCGTGAGGATGCAGCGGTAGCCCTTGGCCGCGCAGACGAACGCCAGGGCGATGCCGGTGTTGCCGGAGGTCGGCTCGACCACGACGCTGCCGGGCGTCAGGCGGCCGTCGGCCTCGGCGGCCTCGATCATCGCCAGGCCGATGCGGTCCTTGACCGAGCCGGCCGGGTTCATCGACTCGAGCTTGCCGAGGATGGTGGCCCCGGAGCCCTCGGCGATGCGCCCGAGCCGCACGAGCGGGGTCCGCCCGATCAGCTCCGTGATGGAGTCGACGATCGCCACGGGCCGGACCCTACCAGTGGCGTCCGACGCGGTTCACGCCATCGCCGCCGCGATCGAGGCCAGGTCCACCTGGGGCCGGGCGCCGAGGTGCGAGATGACCTCCGCCGCGGCGAGCGACCCGAGCGCCGCGCACTCCCCCAGCGCGGTCCCGCGCGCCAGACCGTGGAGGAAGCCGGCGGCGTAGAGGTCGCCCGCGCCGGTCGTGTCGACCAGCCGCTCCACCGGGTGGGCGGGCACCTCGACGGTGTCGTCGGCCGTCACCACCACCGAGCCGCGCTCGGAGCGCGTGATCACCACGATCTCGCTGCGCCCGCGCACCGCGCCGATCGCCGCCGACAGGTCGCGCGTGTCGGTGAGCGCGAAGATCTCCTCCTCGTTGGCGAAGAGCAGGTCGACCTCGTTGTCGACCAGGCCGCGGAACTCCGCCAGGTGGCGTTCCACGCAGAACGAGTCGGACAGCGTGAGCGAGACCCGCCGGCCGGCGGCGTGAGCGGCGGCCATCGCGACGCGGAAGGCGTCCTTGGCGCGGGGCTTGTCCCAGAGGTAGCCCTCCAGGTAGAGGATCGAGGAGGCCGCCACGAGGTCGGTGTCCACGTCCTCGGGGCCGAGCTCGACCGCCGCGCCCAGGTAGGTGGACATCGTCCGGTGGGCGTCGGGCGTCACGAGGATGTGGCTGCGCGCGGTCTCGGGCCCGTCGGGCGCCGGCGGTACGTCGAAGCGGACGCCCGCCGCGCGGATGTCGTGGGCGAAGATCGCGCCGAGCTCGTCGTCGCGGACCTTGCCGATGTACGCCGCGCGGCTTCCGAACGATGCCGCGCCGACCATGCTGTTGGCGGCCGCGCCGCCCGACATCTCGACCGCAGGGCCCATCCGGCCGTAGAGCTCGGCCGCCCGGTCGAGCTCGATCAGGGTCATCGAGCCCTTCGGCAGCCCCTCGGCGTCCAGGAAGGCGTCGTCGCAATGTGACAGCACGTCGACGATGGCGTTCCCGATCCCCACCACGTCGAACTGCGCGGCGTGCGTCATCCCGCTCCCCTCCTCGTGGACCCGCGGCATCCTAGCGGCCCCTCCGTGTGACACCCCCGTTACCCGATGGTGAAGTCCCCACGCGGTTCTCCACAGCCTGTGGGCGGATCAGGCGGCCAGCCGGGCCAGGGCGCCCGCCAGGGCCCGCGTGCCCCGGGCGATCTCCTCCGGGGAGCTGTACTCGTCCGGCCGGTGGCTGATGCCGTCCCTCGAGGGCACGAAGATCATCGCCGTGGGGCAGATCCGCGCCATGAAGACGGTGTCGTGGTAGGCCCGGCTCACCATCCGGGCGAACGTGAGCCCCTCCTCCGCGCACGCCTCCTCGATCGCGGCCAGCACGGCGGGGTCGGAGGTCGCGGGCCCGTCCTGGTTGAGGATCTCGTCGTGGTGCTCCACGCCGCGCGCGGCGGCGGCGTCGCGCGCGGCCGCCCGGACGGCCTCCAGCACGCCGTCGCGGCGCTCGCGGTCCGTGTCGCGGACGTCGATGTCCATGCGGACGCGCCGCGGGATGCTGTTGACCGCGCCGGGCTCGACGGTGAGCAGGCCGACGGTGCCGACCGTGTCCTCGGCGCCGGTGTCGCGCGCGAGCCGGTCGAACGGCCTGGACGACCTCCGCCGCCGCCACCAGGGGGTCGTGCCGGATCCCCATCAGGACCGCGCCCGCGTGGCCGCCCTCGCCGGACAGCTCCACGCGCAGGGTGGCGGGCGCCGCGATGGCGGTGACCACGCCGATCGGGACGCCGGTGCGCTCAAGCTCGGGTCCCTGCTCGATGTGGAGCTCGACGAAGGCCGCGTAGTGGCCCGGGTCGAGTCGCGCGCCGGAGACCTCGCCGATGACGCCCGCCGCGGCGCGCGCATCGTCGAGCGTGCCCCCGTCGGCGTCGCGCAGGCGGGCCAGGCGCGCGTCGTCCACCACGCCGGCCAGGACGCGGCTGCCCAGGCACCCGAAGGCGAAGCGCGTCGGCTCCTCGGCCGTGAACATGATCAGCTCGATGGGCCGGCGCGGCCGCACCCCGGAGGCGCGCAGCGCGCGGATCGCCTCCAGGCCGCCCAGCACGCCGACCACCCCGTCGAACCGCCCCGCGTCGGGGATCGCGTCGCAGTGGGAGCCGGTGGCCACGGGCGCGGCCTCCGGCTCCTCCCCCTCCCAGCGGCCGAAGATGTTGCCGACCGCGTCGACGCGCACGTCCAGCCCCGCCGCGCGCATGCGGTCCATCAGCCACTCGCGGGCGCGCATGTCGGTGTCGGTGAAGAGGACCCGGGTCACCGAGGGGTACGGCGTGTCCGAGAAGCGGGCGAGCTCCTCGATCTCCTCCATGAGGCGCGGCGCGTCGATGGCCGTCACGGCCTCACCCCCGGTTCCAGTCCTTGTAGATGAGGTACTCCGCCGGGCCGGGTCCGTGGGCGCAGCACCACTGGGGGCAGAAGGGGCCCATCCAGATCGCGTCGCCCGCCGCGACCGGGTACCAGTCGTCGGCGAGCCGGTAGACGAGCGTGCCCTCCAGCACGAGCAGGCCGTGCTCCATCACGTGTGTCTCCACGAAGGGCAGGGCCCCGCCGGGGCGGAAGGCCATCAGGTTCACCGCGAGGTCGAAGGCGGGCTCCTCGGGCAGCAGCGCGCGCACCGTGAGGGCCGGGTCGCCCAGCATGGGCGCGCCGACCACGCCGGCGGCGTCGCCCACCACGAGGCGCCCGCGCAGGGCGCCCGGCGCGGGGACGTAGGGCTTCTCGATGACGCACACGCGCGAGGCCATGCCCGCCGTGAGCGCGTGGGCGGCGTCGGGCGGCACGTAGGCGTAGCCGCCCGGCCCGAGGGCGTGGCGCTCGCCGCCCGCCTCCAGCGTGACGGCGCCCTCCAGGACGTAGACGAAGCGCCCGGCGCCGGGCGGCGGCGGGCCGGCCCCGGCGCCGGGGCCCATGCGCACGAGGTCCATCGTGAAGCGCGCGCCCATGGGCGGGCCGACGAGGCGCACGTGCTCGGAGGCGCTCCAGCCGGGCACCGGGCCGGGCACGTGCGTCTCGGGGGCGATCACCGCGTGGTCGCGGCGCACCGTGGTGCGGGCGTGGGGGCCGGTCACCGGGCGTCCGGGGTCACGAGGCGGCCGGACGGCGTGCCCCAGGGCCGGCCCTCCGCGAAGGCCGTGACGCCGCGCAGGATGGTGCGCACCACGCGCGCCGTCAGCTCTGCGCCGGCGAAGGGCGACACGCGGTGCCGGTAGTGCAGGTCCTCGGGCCGCAGCCGCCACGGGTCGTCCAGGAGCACCAGGGCGATGTCCGCGTCGCGCCCCGGCTCGAGGGCGCCCTTCGACCCGAGGCGCAGGCGGGCGGCCGCGCGGGAGCCGAGCAGGCCGGCCGCGCCCTCGGCGGGCACGCCGTGGCGGGGGCCGTGGGTCAGCGTCAGCGGGAGGGTGGTCTGCGCACCCGGGATGCCGCCCCACACCGCGAACATGTCCGCTCCCTCCTTCAGCTCCGGCGGGCCGGGCGAGTGGTCCGAGGCGATCCAGTCGACCGCGCCCGCGGCAACCCTGTTCCAGAGCGCGTCGCGCTCGGCGGCCGATCGTAGCGGCGGCGCGCACTTGGCGAGGGCGCCGATGCGCTCGGCATCGTCCGCGTCGAGCACGAGGTGGTGCGGGCAGGCCTCGCACGTGGCGTCAACGCCGGTGGCACGGGCCACGGTGACCCGGTCGACGGCCTCGGCGCTCGACAGGTGGACGAGGTGCACCGCGCAGCCGGCCTCCCCGGCCAGGGCGAGGGCGGTCTCCACGGCCGCGACCTCCGCCTTCACCGGCCGCGAGGCGGCCCAGTCGCGCATCGCCGTGCGCCCCGCGGCCCGGGCGCGCTCCGTGAGCGGCCCGATGATCGCGGGGTCCTCGGCGTGGACCGCGACCGGAAGGCTCAGGGCCGCCGCGCGCTCCATGCCGCGTCCGAGGACGTCGACGCCGACGGCCGGGAACTCGGGCACCCCGCTCGGGCACATGAAGGCCTTGAAGCCCACCACGCCGCGCTCGGCCAGGGCGTCCATGCGCGCGAGGTCGCCCGGCACCAGCCCGCCCCACAGGGCGTAGTCGACCGCCGCCCGCCCGCGCGCGGCCTCCACCTTGGCGTCGAACGACGCCGCGTCGAGCGTCGGCGGGATGGAGTTGAGCGGCATGTCCACCGCGCACGCGACCCCGCCGGCCGCGAGCGCGCGCGTGCCCGAGCCCCACCCCTCCCAGGAGGCCCGCCCGGGGTCGTCGAGGTGCACGTGCGGATCGACCCCCGCTGGCATCACCAGGAGACCCCGGGCGTCGATCTCCTCCCGGCCGGGGCCGAGGCCGGGCCCCACCTCGGCCACGCGTCCGTCGTCGATCGCCACGTCCCACTCGTCGCCGCGCACCACGAGGTCGTGGCTCACGCGGCCGCGACCCGCAGGGCGATGATCTGGGCGATCTCGTCGATGGCCGTCGCCCGCTCGGCGTCGGCGTCCTGGCCGAGGCGGCGCTCCCAGGCCGAGATGATCTCGGCCACGGACCGCCCCGCCACGCGGATGACGAACGGGAAGCCGAAGCGCTCGGCGTAGGCGGCGTTCAGGGCCGTGATGCGGTCCAGGTCGGCCGGGATCAGGCGGTCGAGGCCCGCCGAGGCCTGCTCGGCGGCCGACTCGGCCGTGAGCTCGCCCGCCAGGGCGGCGCGGCCCGCCAGGTCCGGGTGGGCGCGGATCAGCGCGAGCTGGCGCTCGGCCGGCGCCTCCCGCACGGCCCTGCCGAAGGCGTCGGCGATCGCGGCCGGGTCATCGCCGGGGTCCCGCTCCCACGCGGCCTCGGCCACCCACGGCGAGCCGTCGGCCACGTGGCCGTAGCGCGCGAGGAAGGCGGCGCGGCCGTCTGCGCTCACCGGTCGAACGCCGGCCACGTCGCCGGGGCGCAGGGGCACGCGCGACAGCGGCCGGCCGGTGGCGGCGCGTACGGCGGCCACGATGGCCGGGGTCGAGGCGATGGTCGGCATCTCCCCCACCCCGTTGAGCCCGTAGGGCGCGTGCGGGTGCGGCGTCTCGTGGATCGCCATCCGCACCGGCGGCATGTCGAGGGTGGTCGGGATCAGGTAGTCCGTGAACGACGCGTTGCGCACGCGGCCGTCCTGGAGCTGGATCTCCTCCATCAGCGCCAGGCCGAGCCCCTGGGCGATGCCGCCCTGGATCTGCCCCTCGAGGGCCAGCGGGTTCATGACGCGCCCCACGTCCTGCGTGGTGGCGACCTCGACGGCGCGCACCAGGCCGAGCTCGCGGTCGACGTCACAGACGGCCCGGTGGGCGGCGAAGGCGAGGGCCACGAGCGAGTCGCCCTGCCCGGCGGGCCCGAGCGGCTCGGTCGGCCGGTGGCGGTAGACGGCCGTCTCCTCGATCGGGCCCATCGGGTCGACCTCCTCCAGCCGCGGACGCAGGCGAGAGCAGGCGAGCTGGACGGCGCCGCCGCTCATCCAGGTCTGGCGGGAGGCCGACGTGCTGCCGGCCGAGCCGACCGACGTGTCGGCGGGAAGCACGCGCACGCGCTCGACGCCGAGCTCGGTGCGGGCGATCTGGGCGATCACCGTGCTCAGCCCCTGCCCCACCTCCGCCGCCGCGGTGTGGATCTCCACCAGGAGCCCGTCGACGTCGCGCGACACGCGCACGCGGGCCGTCGAGAAGTCGTCGAAGCCCTCCGCGAAGGCGATGTTCTTGAAGCCGACCGCGACGCCGACGCCGCGGCGGGTGTCCTCGCCGTGCGTGCTGTTGGAGACGCCGCCCGGCAGGTCGCGCGGGTCGGTGGGCGCCACGTCGGGCGGCATCGGCATGGCGCGCAGCCCCTCCAGCAGCTCGCGCACCGGGGCGGGCCCGTCGACGACCTGGCCGGTCGGCAGACGTGATCCGGTGGACATCGCGTTGCGCAGGCGGATCTCGTAGGGGTCGAGGCCGACGGCCTCGGCCAGGCGGTCCATCTGCGACTCGTGGGCGAAGGCCACCTGCACCGCGCCGAAGCCGCGCATCGCGCCGCAGGGCGGGTTGTTGCTGTAGGCGACGGCCGCGTCGATGCGCGCGTTCGGCACCTCGTAGGGGCCGCAGGCGAAGGTCGCCGCGTTGGCGACCACCGCCGTGCTGCTCGAGGCGTAGGCGCCGCCGTCGAGCACGATGCGGGCCCGCACGTAGACCAGGCGCCCGTCGCGGCCGGCGCCGTGCTCGTAGGCCATCCGCGCCGGGTGGCGGTGGACGTGGCCGAAGAACGACTCCTCGCGCGAGTAGGACATCTTCACCGGCCGGCGAGTGTGGAGCGCCAGCATCGCCACGTGGACCTGCATCGAGAGGTCCTCGCGCCCGCCGAAGGCCCCGCCGACGCCCGACAGGTGCAGGCGCGTGAGCGCGAGCGGCAGGCCCAGGCTGGCGGCCACCTGGCCCTGGTCGACGTGCAGCCACTGGGTGGCGATGTGGAGGTCGACGCCGCCGTCCTCGGCCGGGATCGCGAGCGCGGCCTCGGGGCCGAGGAAGGCCTGGTCCTGCATCCCGACCTCGTACTCGCCGCGCACGACCACCTCGGCCTCGGCGTCGGGGTCGCCGTGACGATGTCCACGCGCCGCAGCAGGTTGCCGCCCGGGTGCAGGGCCGGCGCGCCGTCGGCGAGGGCCGCCTCGGCGTCGGTGAGCGGCTCCTCGGGGGCGTAGTCGACCGCGATCGCGGCGGCCGCCCGGCGGGCGGTCTCGGGGTGGTCGGCGGCGACGATCGCGACCGGCTCGCCCTGGTAGCGGACCCGGTCGATCGCGCAGCACCGGCTGGTCGGCGATCTCCATGCCGAACGTCGGGCGCCCGGGCACGTCGGCGTGGGTGAGCACCGCCCGCACCCCCGGGATGCGCGAGCGCCGGGCCGAGGTCGACGCCCAGGATGCGGGCGCTCGGGTGCGGGCTCCGCAGGGTGGCGCCCCACAGCATCCCGTCGGCGTGGAGGTCGGAGGCGTAGGCGAACTCGCCGCGCACCTTGGGCCGGCCGTCCTCGCGCAGGACGCTCTCGCCGATGCGCCCGAGCGGGAGGGTCCGGGTGGTGCTCACGCCGCCAGCCTCGCGCTGGCCGACGCCGCCCCGCGGGCGACCTCGTCCGCGTCGGCCGTCAGCAGGCGGCCCGTCCTCCACCACCGGGGCGCCGCCCACCAGCAGGTGCTCCACCGGCCGCGGCGGGCCCAGGACCAGCGCCGCCACCGGGTCGGCGATGCCCGCCTGGCCGGGGCCGTCGACCCGCCAGAGGGCGATGTCCGCGCGCTTTCCGGGCTCCAGCGAGCCGATCTCGTCCTCGCGGCCGAGGCAGCCGGGCGCCGTGGATCGTCCCGAGCGCCAGCGCCGTGCGCGCCGTCATCGCGGCCGGGCCGCCGCGCAGGCGCGCCACCAGCAGCGCCTCGCGCAGCTCGAGGCCGAGCTCGCCGGCCTCGTTGGACGCCGCGCCGTCCACGCCGAGGCCCACGGCGACGCCGGCCGCCACCAGGTCGGCGGCCGGCGCGATGCCCGAGCCGAGGCGGCCGTTGGAGGAGGGGCAGTGCGCCACCCCGGTGCCCGTGGCGCCGAGCCGCGCGACCTCGGTGCCCGGACAGGTGCACGCAGTGGGCCAGCCAGACGTCCGGCCCGAGCCAGTCCAGGCGGTCCAGGTACTCCACCGGGCGCACGCCGAAGCGCTCCCGGCAGAACCGCTCCTCGTCGATCGTCTCGGCGAGGTGGGTGTGGAGCCGCACGCCGCGGCGCCGGGCGAGGGCGGCCGACTCGGTCATCAGGCCCTCGGTGACCGAGAACGGCGAGCACGGGCCGACGGCGATCCGCAGCATCGCCCCGGGCGCGGGGTCGTGCCAGCGGTCGATGGCCGCCTCGGTGGCCGCCGAGGACGGCGTCGCGGTCCTCGACCACCTCGTCCGGCGGCAGGCCGCCCTGCGAGGCGCCGAGGTCCATCGAGCCGCGGCAGGGGTGGAAGCGCAGCCCGAGCCCGGCGGCCGCGCGGATCGACGGCTCCAGCAGCTCGCCGGCGGCGCGCGGGAACAGGTAGTGGTGGTCGGTGCTGGTCGAGCAGCCCGACACCGCGAGCGCGGCCAGGGCCGCCCGGGCCGCGTCGTAGACGATCTCGGCGTCCATGCGCGCCCAGCGCGGGTAGAGCGTGGTGAGCCAGCCGAAGAGGTCCGCGTCCTGGGCCAGCCCCCGTGTCGCCCACTGGTAGAGGTGGTGGTGGCAGTTGACCAGGCCCGGGCGTGGCCAGCCGGCCGCGGCCGTCGATGCGCCGCCCGCCCTCGGGCAGCGGCGGCGGCGCGCCGGAGCCGACGGCCGCGATGCGCGGCGCCCTCGACCAGCACCCAGCCCTCGGCGTGCTCGGTGCCGAGGGCGTTGACCGTGGCGACGGCGCAGCCGTCGATGAGGAGCGGCCCGCTCAGCCGAGCGCCCCGAGCCGCGCCGACGCCAGCCGCACCGCGTCGAGGATCTTCTCGTAGCCGGTGCAGCGGCAGAGGTTGCCGGCGAGCGCCTCCCGGATCTCCCCGTCGTCGGGCGCCGGGCGGCGGCGCAGCAGGTCCTCGGCGGCCACGATCAGGCCCGGGCGTGCAGAAGCCGCACTGCACCGCGCCGCTCTCGATGAAGGCCTGCTGCACCACGCCGACGTCGTGCGCGGGCGCGAGGCCCTCGACCGTCACCACCGCGCGGTCCTGCGCCTGGCGGGCCAGGACGAGGCAGCTGCAGACCAGCACGTCGTCGAGCATCACCGAGCACGAGCCGCACTCGCCCTGCTCGCAGGCGTTCTTCGCGCCCGCCAGGCCGAGCCGCTCGCGCAGCACGTAGAGCAGGCTCTCGCCCTCCCAGATCGAGTCGACCTCGTGCGAGCTCGCCGTTGACGGTCAGCGTCAGCTTCACGCCGCCGCCTCCCGGCACCACCCCAGCGTGCGCCGCGCGAGCACGGCGAGGGCGTGGCGGCGGTAGGCCGCGCTGCCGCGCACGTCGTCGATCGGACGCGCCGCGGCCCCGACCAGCTCGCCGAAGCGCGCCGCCACCGGCCTCGGGCACCGGCCCCGGCCGGTCCCACAGCCCGGCCTCCTCCAGGGCAGCCTCCAGGAAGCGCTCGGCCTCCTCGGCGCGGATCACCGTCGGCGCCGCCGACCCGATGGCCGCGCCCGACGCGTCGCTCCACCGGGTCGAGTTGCAGCGCGAGCGAGCAGACCGCGATCACCATCGCGTTGCGCGGGCCGACCTTGGCGAACTGCTGGGGCCCGCGGGCCGCCGGGACGCGCACCGCCGTGATCAGCTCGGTGTCGGCCAGCACGTTGCGCTTCGGGCCGGTGCAGAACTCCGGCGAGGGGGACGCTGCGCGCGCCCGCGGCGCTCGCCAGCTCCACCGTCGCGTCCGCGGCGATCAGGGGCGGCAGCACGTCGCCGGCCGGCGAGGCCGTCGCGATGTTGCCGCCGACCGTCCCGCGGTTGCGGATCTGCGGCGATCCGATGCTGCGCGCCGCGATCGCCAGGCCCGGGGCGTCCCCGGCGAGCTCGTCCACCAGGCGCGTGTGGGTGACCCCGGCGCCGATCACCAGCTCGTCGCCGTCGCGCTCCCAGGCGTCGAGCTCGCGCACCCGGTTGAGGTCCATGATCCGCTCGGGCCGGCGGCGGTCGAAGTTCAGGTCGACCATGAGGTCGGTCCCGCCGGCCAGCGGGAGCACCCCGGGGTGCGCTGCGCGCGCGGATAGCGCGTCGGCGAGGTCCCGTGGCTGAAGCGTGGCCTCCAAGTGCGGGAGGATACGATGCCCCGCGATGCCGCGCTACGAGATCACGTACGGCAAGGCGCAGGTGCCCGTCTACCGGCACCACGCCGCGCCGCTCGCGGGCCTCCCCGGCATCCCCGAGTCCGGCGTCACCGGGCGCTCGAACGCCCTGTTCGCGGCGACCGTGACCGTCGAGGTCTTCGGTGACAACTTCCTGCCGGCGTACACCGAGGGCGACAACTCGATGGTCGTCGCCACCGACAGCATGAAGAACCTCATCCTGCGCGAGACCGGATCCTGGTCGGGGTCGACGCTGGAGAGCCTGCTGCGCCACCTGGGCGGCCACCTGCTCGGCGGCTACCCCCAGATGGAGTCGCTGCGCGTGGAGGGCGAGGAGATCCGCTTCGTCCCGGCCGGGCACGGCGACGTGCTGCTCGCGCGCGCCCCCGGCGACCACGCGGTGGCGGAGATGCGCCTCGAGCGCGACGGCGAGGGCATCGGCGTCACCGCCCTGCGCGCCGGGCGGCGGGGCATGGCCCTGCTGAAGCCCACCGGCAGCGCGTTCACCGCCTTCGTGCGCGACGGCTACACCACCCTCCCCGACCGCCGCGACCGGCCGCTCTACATCGCCCTCGACGTGGGCTGGCGCTACGCCGACCCGGCGGACGCCCTCGGCGCCGACCCGGCCCGCTACGTGGACGCCGAGCAGGTGCGCGACGTCTGCGCCGCCGTGTTCGCCGACCTGGTGAGCGAGTCGATCCAGCACCTGGTGCACGCGATGGGCGAGCGGCTGCTGGAGCGCTTCCGCGGCCTCGCCGACGTGGCCTTCGACGCCCGCAACATGACCCGCGACCCGGTGGTGGAGGGCGTGTTCACCGATCCCTTCCCGGCCCAGGGCACGATCACCCTCGCCGTGCGCCGGTGAGCGGCCGGCTCACGACCCACGTCCTCGACACCTCCCGCGGCCGACCGGCGGCGGGCGTCGCGGTGACGGTCGCCCGCGACGGCGCGCCGGTGGCCCGGGCGGTGACCGGACCCGACGGGCGCACGGCGGCCCCGCTGCTCGAGGGCGACGCCTTCACGGCCGGGGTCTACGAGCTGACCTTCTCGGTCGGCGCCTGGTTCGGCGGCGCCGGCTTCCTCGACGAGGTCCCGGTCCGCTTCACCGTGAGGGAGCCGGGCGAGCACCACCACGTGCCGCTGCTCGTCTCCCCCTGGGCCTACAGCACCTACCGGGGCTCGTGAGCGGCTAGCTGCGCACGTACGGGATGCCGAGGCCGCCGGCGGCCTCGGGCGCTTGATGACGCCGGCCACCGCGATGAGCGTCAGGACGTACGGGAGCGTCTGGAAGAGCACCGCCAGCGAGTAGCCGTACTGCCGGCGCCGGCGCCGGCGCCGCTGCTGCTGCTACTGCTGCCGCATCCCGCGGCGATCAGCCCGATGGCCGCGGTCGCCACGACTGCGCCGGCGAGGGCCTTCCACCGTCGGTGCTCTCATGAGCCTCTCCTCGTAGTCCCGTCGCGGCCCGTCGGTCCGCTCGGCCGGATGAGTTGATGGGCCGTTATACAGGGTAAGGTCGGACGGAGACACACCTCCGGCGTCACCCGTGACATGCCCGGCAGGCCCGCCGCTCACGCACCGGCCACCCGCTCGATCACGCGCGGGATGGGCAGGGGCGCCGCGCCGCCCACGCGGAAGGCTCCCGCCACGGCCTCCCGGCCCGCCGGGATGCGGCTCGGGTCGTCGGCGTGGAGCTCGGCGAGGACCTGCCCGGCGCGCACGCGGTCGCCGGGCACGGCGCGCAGCACCACCCCCGCCGACGCGCTCACGGGGTCCTCCTTGCGCGTGCGCCCGGCCCCCAGGCGCACCGTCGCGATACCGACGGCCATCGCGTCCACGGCCTCCACGACGCCGTCGTGCTCCGCCCGGACCTCCTCGACGTGCGCGGCCGCGGGCAGCGGCGCGTCGGGGTCGCCGCCCTGGGCGCGGATCATGCGCCGCCACACGTCCATCGCCCGCCCGTCGGCGAGCGCGGCCGCCGGGTCGGCGTCGATGCCGGCCAGCCCGAGCATCTCCCGCGCCAGCGCGAGCGTCACCTCGACCACGTCGGCCGGGCCGCCGCCCTGCAGCACCTCGAGCGACTCGCGCACCTCCAGGGCGTTGCCCGCCGTGAGGCCGAGGGGCGTGTCCATGCCGGTCAGCAGGGCCGTCGTGCGGACTCCGTGGGCCGCGCCCAGCCCGACCATCGTGCGGGCCAGCTCGCGCGCGCGGTCGATGTCGCGCATGAACGCCCCGGCGCCGACCTTCACGTCGAGCACGAGCGCCCCGGTGCCCTCGGCGATCTTCTTGGACATGATCGAGCTGGCGATCAGCGGGATCGACTCGACGGTGCCGGTCACGTCGCGCAGGGCGTAGAGCCGGCGGTCGGCCGGGACGAGCTGGGGGCCCGCGGCGCAGATGACGGCCCCGATCTCGGCGAGCTGGGCCACGAACGCCTCGGTCGAGAGGTCCGAGCGGAAGCCCGGGATCGCGTCGAGCTTGTCGAGGGTCCCGCCGGTGTGGCCGAGGCCGCGCCCGGAGAGCTGCGGCACGGCCGCCCCGCAGGCCGCCACCAGCGGGCAGAGGGGCAGGGAGACCTTGTCCCCCACCCCGCCGGTCGAGTGCTTGTCGACCGTCGGCCGCGGCACGGACGAGAGGTCGAGCCGCTCGCCGGTGCGGATCATCGCCTCGGTCCAGGTGGCGAGCTCGCGCGGCGACATGCCCCGGAAGACGATCGGCCATCAGCAGCGCCGACGCCTGCTCGTCGGCCACCTCGCCCCGGGTGTACGCGTCGATGAACCAGCGCAGGTCCTCGTCGGGGATCTCGCGGCCGTCGCGCTTGGCGACGATCACCTCGACGGCGGACGCGGTCACCTCCCGGCCCGCGTCCCGAGGTCGTCGGGGCCGAAGGCGCCGGGGAGCAGGTCGCCCAGGGCGAGCGGCTCGGCGCGCGGCGCCGGCGTCCACCCGGAGCCCGGCCCCGCCGTGCTCGTGCAGGAGCTGGCGGCAGCGCCCGCACGGTGTGAGCGGCGCGCCGTCGCCGGCCACCACGGCGACGGCCACGAGGCGCCCGCCGCCGGTCGCCGCGAGGTCGCCCACCAGGCCGCACTCCGCGCACAGCGTGAGGCCGTAGCTGGCGTTCTCGACGTTGCAGCCGCGCACCACCCGGCCGTCGTCCGTGAGCCCCGCCGCGCCCACCAGCACGCCGGAGTACGGCGCGTAGGCGCGGTCGGTCATCGCCGCCGCCTCGCGGCGCAGCAGAGCCCAGTCGACGCTCACGCGGCGCCCCGCCCGGCCAGCGCGGCGATGGCCGACGGGGCCTCGCGGATGTCCGTGACCCGCGCGAGCCGCGGGTGCGACTCCTCCACCTCGGCGTGCTCCAGCGCCCAGGTGACGTGGTACGGCACGTGGACCCCGGCGCCGCCGATCTCCAGCACCGGCGCGATGTCGGACCGCACCGAGTTGCCGATCATGCAGAAGCCCTCGGGGCTCGCGCCCATGGCGCCGACGACCCGGGTGTAGGTGGCGGTGTCCTTCTCGGCCACGATCTCGATGCGCTCGAACAGCTCGGACACGCCGGACGCGGCGACCTTCGACTCCTGGTGGAACAGGTCGCCCTTGGTGATCAGGACCAGCCGGTGGTCGCGGCCGAGGACGTCGATCGTGTCGGCCACGCCGTCGAGCAGCTCGACCGGGTGGGTCAGGAGCTCCTTGCCGAGGGCGATGATGCGCTCGATGTGGGCGCCGTCGATGCGCTGCTCGGTGAGCGCCAGGGCCGTCTCGATCATCGACAGCGTGAAGCCCTTCACGCCGTACCCGAACACCCCGAGGTTGCGCCGCTCGGTCTCGAGCAGGGCGGCCGAGGCGGTCGGCGCGTCGACCCAGGGCGACAGGAGCTCGACGTAGGCCTGCTCGGTGACGTGGAAGTGGCCCTCGCTGTGCCAGAGCGTGTCGTCCCCGTCGATGCCCACGATCTCGATGGCCATTCGCGGATTCTAGGGACGGCCCCGGCGGCCGCCCTTCGGCGCCGCCCCGCGTCGCGTAGCGTTGGCCCATGACTATCGACAGAGAGACACTCCGAACGGCGCCGAAGGTGCTGCTGCACGACCACCTCGACGGCGGACTGCGCCCCGCCACCATCGTCGAGCTGGCCGCCGAGTCCGGCTACGACGGGCTCCCCAGCACCGACCCCGAGGAGCTGCGCGAGCTGATCTCGCGCGGCGCCAACCGCAACGACCTGGTCCTCTACCTCGAGACCTTCGCCCACACCGTGGCCGTCATGCAGACGCGCGAGGCCATCGAGCGCGTGGCGGCCGAGTGCGCCGAGGACCTCGCCGCCGACGGCCTCGTGTACGCCGAGGTGCGCTTCGCCCCCGAGCTGCACATCGAGCGCGGCCTGAGCCTCGACGAGGTCGTCGAGGCCGTCATCGCCGGCTTCGCCCGCGGCTCGTCGGGGACCCGGCTCACGATCCGCGTGCTCTGCTCGGCCATGCGCCAGCAGGCCAGCAGCGTCGAGATCGCCGAGCTCGCCCTGCGCCACCGCGACCAGGGCGTCGTGGGCTTCGACATCGCCGGCCCCGAGGCCGGGCACCCGCCCTCGCGCCACCTCGACGCGTTCTCGCGCGTCATGCGCGAGGACTTCCACATCACCATCCACGCCGGCGAGGCCTTCGGCCTGCCCTCGATCGCCGAGGCGCTGCACGTCTGCGGCGCCGAGCGCCTGGGCCACGGCGTGCGCATCATCGACGACATCGCGACGGACGCCGACGGCAACCACACGCTGGGCCGCCTCGCGAACTTCGTCCGCGACCGCCGCGTCCCGCTCGAGCTCTGCCCGTCGAGCAACGTCCACGTGGGCGCGGTGCCGTCGATCGCCGAGCACCCGATCGGGCTGCTCACCGCGCTCCGCTTCCGCGCGACCGTCAACACGGACAACCGGCTGATGAGCGCGACCAGCCTCAGCGACGAGTTCGCCCACCTCTCGGAGGCCTTCGGCTGGGACCTGGACGACGTCCGGTGGGCCACGATCAACGCGATGAAGAGCGCCTTCCTGCCCTTCGACGAGCGGCTCCAGCTCATCAACCGCGTGATCAAGCCGGGCTTCTCGATGCTGGGAGCCGACGGTTAGCGGGCACCGCGGGGCCGTCTGCGTCTACGCGGGGTCCAGCCCGGGCGCCGACCCGGCCTTCAGGGAGGCCGCGGCGGCGCTGGGATGGGCCATCGCGCGGCGCGGCCGCGAGGTGGTCTACGGCGGCGGCTCGGTCGGCCTGATGGGCGCCGTGGCCGACGCCGCGATGGCGGCCGGCGGCCGGGTGACCGGCATCATCCCCCGCGCCCTGGAGGAGCGGGAGATCGGCCACCGCGCGCTCAGCGAGCTCGTGGTGGTCGGGTCGATGCACGAGCGAAAGGCCCTGATGGCCCGCCGCTCGGACTGCTTCGTCGCGCTCCCCGGGGGCGTCGGGACGCTGGAGGAGCTGATCGAGGCGCTGACCTGGACCCAGCTCGGCATCCATCACAAGCCCGTGGGGCTGCTCGACGTGAGCGGCTACTGGGATCCGCTGGTCACCCTGATCGACCACGCCGTGGAGCAGCGCTTCGTGCGGCCGGAGCACCGCCGCGACCTGCTGAGCGGCACCGACCCGGACGGCCTCCTGGACGCGCTCGACGCGTGGCGGCCCCAGCACGAGGACAAGTGGATGGACGCCGAGGGCGCGGCGGTCCTCGAGCCGGGGGTCACCCGGGAGGACGGGCGCCCGGCCGGGTGACCACGCCGGCCGCGAGGACGCAGGCCGCGGCCAGCGCCTCCCGCGGCCCCTCCTCGGCTCGCCGGGCGGCGAGCCACGCGGCCGTGAAGGCGTCGCCCGCGCCCGTGGTGTCCACCACCGGCCCCGCCGCAGGCGCGGCGGGCGCCCGGGCCTCGCCGCCCGCGGCCGAGCGCCACACGGCGCCGCCGGCGCCGAGCTTCAGCACGACCTCCGGGTGGTCCGCCAGGAGGTCCGCGGCGGCGCGGCCGGGGTCGCGCGTGCCGGCGAGGACCTCGACCTCGTCGAGCGTCGCGATCACGGCACCGACGCCGGCGATCAGGTCGCGGAACGCCGCGCCGCCGAGCCCGGCCAGCGGGGCCGCGGAGGCCGGGTCGACCGAGGTCGTGGCGCCGGCCCCCGCGCGTCCGCGAGGGCCGCGAGCGCGGCGGGCCGGCTCCCCTCCCGGATCAGCGCGTAGCCCGAGACGTGCAGGTGGGCGCAGGCCGGCAGCGGGCGCGCCGGCAGGCGGGCGTTGGCCCCCGCGTCGGGGAGCATCGTGCGCTCCCCGTCGCGGTCCACCAGCACCACGCAGGCGCCGGTCGGGGCGTCCGGTCAACGGCCAGCGCGGCCGTGACGCCCTCGCGCCCCAGAGCGGCCGCGGCCTCGCGGCCGGGGGCGTCGTCGCCCACGCAGCCGACCATCACCACCGGCACGCCCAGGCGCCCCAGCCAGGCGGCGGTGTTGGCCGCCGACCCGCCGGACGCATCGCGATGCGCGCCGGGGTGTCGCTGGCGACGGCGAGGGGCTCCGCGATGCGGGCCACCACGTCGGTCATGACGTCCCCCAGCACGACCACCGGGGCGTCGCTCACCCCGCCAGCGCCCCCGCGATCCGCGCGGCCAGCGCCGCGTTGCGCAGCACCAGGCTCACGTTGACCCGCAGGCTCTCGCCGCCCGTGCGGTCGTGGAAGCGCCCGAGGATGAACGGCGTCACGTCCTTGCCCGCGATGCCCGCCGCCTCGGCCGCCGCCAGCGCCTCGGCGAGCACGCGGTCGTGGACCCCGGGGTCCATCTGCATGTCCTCCGGCAGCGGGTTGGCCACGATCAGCGCCTGGCGCAGGCCGAGCTCCTCGCGGGCCCGCTGCACCGCCGCGACCTCGGCGGCGCTGTCGAGGCGCCAGGGCACCGAGTGGCCGGAGTCGGCCAGGTAGAAGCCGGCCAGGCGCTCGGTGCCGAAGCCGATCACCGGGACCGACAGGGTCTCCAGGCGCTCCAGCGTCGCGCCCACGTCGAGGATCGACTTCACGCCCGCGCAGACCACCACGATCGGGGTGCCGGCGAGCCCGGTGAGGTCGGCCGACTCGTCGAACGTGCTCGCGGCCTCGCGGTGGACGCCGCCCAGGCCCCCGGTGGCGAACACACGGATGCCCACCAGCGCGGCGATGTGGGCCGTGCTCGCCACGGTCGTCGCGCCCGGGCGCCCGCTCACCAGGCCCGGGCCGAGGTCGCGGACGCTCAGCTTGTCCACGTCGAAGGTCGTCGCGATCGCCTCCAGGGCGTCGGGGTCGAGGCCCACCCGCACCCGTCCGCCGACGACGGCGACGGTCGCCGGCACGGCCCCCTCGGCGCGCACGGCGTCCTCGATCTCGCGCGCCACGCGCAGGTTGTCCGGCCGCGGCAGGCCGTGGGCGATGATCGTCGATTCGAGCGCGACCACCGGCCGCCGGGCCGCGAGGGCCGCGGCCACCTCCTCGTGGACCTCGACCATCAGATGCGCGCCGGGTGCCAGACGGTGCGGATCTCGCAGAAGGCCATGGCCGTGCGGATGTCCTCCGCCCCGTGGGTGCGCGCCGTCCGCTTGAGGTTGCCGCAGGCCCGCTCCTCGAGGTCGGCCGCCAAGCCCTCCGGCGCCCCGCTCAGGTCGATCAGGTCCACGTCGTCATGGTCGGCCAGCCAGGGCAGCAGCTGGACGGCGTCGCCGGTCAGGAGGTTGACCACCCCGCCCGGGACGTCGGAGGTCGCGATCACCTCGCCCAGGGTGCTGACGGCCAGGGAGGCCGGCCCGCCGGTGAGGGCGACGGCCGCGTTGCCGGCCATGATCGCCGGGCACACCAGGCCGAGGACGTCGCGCACCCCGCCCTCCGGGCAGGCCAGCGCGCAGACGCCGACGGGCAGCGCGTTCGACAGGTTGAGGAACGGCCCGGCGACGGGGTTCACGCCGCCGACCAGGGCGTCCAGCTTGTCGGCGAAGCCGGCCCAGTAGACGGCCGCGTCGACCGCCGCCTCGACATCGGCGCGCGCCTCGGCCGCGGGCACACCGACCGACGCCAGCTCGTCCGCGAGCTGGGACGCGCGGCCCTCCAGCACCTCGGCGATGCGGTAGACGATCTGGGCGCGGTTGTAGGCCGTGCGCCCCTCCCAGCCGGACTGCGCCCCCCGGGCGGCGCGCACCGCATCGCGCACGTCCTTGCGCGAGGCCCTGGCCACGTGGGCCAGCAGGGCGCCGCCCGGCGAGGTCACCGGGAACGTGCGGCCCGACTCCGAGCGCGGAAAGCCCCCGCCGATGAAGAGCTTGTAGGTCTTGCGGACCTCGAGCCGGTCGCTCACGCCACCGGCTCCAGGGCGAGGTACTCCACCAGGCCCTGGCGCCCGCCCTCGCGCCCGAAGCCCGACTCGCGGACGCCGCCGAACGGGCTCGCCGGGTCGAACTGGTTGAAGCAGTTCGCCCAGACCACCCCGGCCCGCAGGCGCTGGGACATCCAGAGGATGCGCGAGCCCTTCTCGGTCCAGACGC
Organism: uncultured Thermoleophilia bacterium; assembly: GCA_963770865.1. Classification (GTDB taxonomy): domain Bacteria; phylum Actinomycetota; class Thermoleophilia; order Miltoncostaeales; family Miltoncostaeaceae; genus Miltoncostaea. The sequence goes on along the minus strand of CAVYRD010000011.1, from coordinate 365,434 downwards.
CGGCCGACAGGCCGTAGCGGGTGGCGTTGGCCTTGGCGACGGCCTCCGCCTCGGTGCGGAAGGTCTGGACGGTCAGGACCGGCCCGAAGACCTCCTCGCGCGCGATCGCCTCCGAGCCGCCGAGGCCGCTCACGATGGTCGGCGGGTAGAAGAGCCCGCGCTCGGGCAGCGGGCGCGAGGGCTGGTCGATGCGGCAGCCCTCCGCCTCGGCGCCCTCCACGAAGCCGCGGATGATCTCGAGCTGCGCCGACGAGTTGATCGCGCCCACGTCGGTGTTCTTGTCGAGCGGGTCGCCCGTGCGCAGCAGCTCGATGCGGCGGCGCAGGCGCTCGAGCAGGTCCTCCGCGATCCCCTCCTGGGCCAGCAGGCGCGAGCCCGCGCAGCAGACGTGGCCCTGGTTGAAGAAGATCCCGTCGACGATCCCCTCCACCACCTGGTCGAGCGCGGCGTCGTCGAACACGATGTTCGCGCCCTTGCCGCCGAGCTCCAGCGTCAGGCGCCGGCCGGTGCCCGCGAGCGCCCGTCGGATCGCACGTCCCACGCCGGTCGATCCGGTGAAGGCGACCTTGTCGAGGCCCGGGTGGGCGGCGAGCGCGGCGCCCGTCTCCCCCGCCCCGGTCACGACGTTGACCACCCCGGGCGGGATGCCGGCCTCCTGCACCAGCTCGGCCAGCAGCAGTGCGGTCAGCGGCGTGGTCTCGGCCGGCTTCAGCACGACCGTGTTGCCGCACGCGAGGGCCGGGGCGATCTTCCAGGCCGCCATCAGCAGCGGGAAGTTCCACGGGATGATCTGCCCGACGACCCCGAGCGGGCGGGCCGCCTGGCCGGGGACCGCGTACTCGAGCTTGTCGGCCCACCCGGCGTGGTGGAACAGGTGGGCGGCGGCCAGCGGCACGTCGATGTCGCGCGACTCGCGGATCGGCTTGCCGCCGTCGATCGACTCGAGCACGGCCAGCTCGCGGGCGCGGTCCTGCACGAGGCGGGCCAGGCGGAAGACGTACTTCGCGCGGGCCCGGCCGGGCATGTCGCGCCAGACGCCCTCGTACGCGCGGCGGGCGGCGGCGACGGCGTCGTCGACGTCGCCCGGGCCGGCCTCGGCGACGTCGGCCAGGTGGTCGCCCGTCGCCGGGTCGACGGTGGCGAAGGAGCCGCCGTCGCGCGGCGCGCGCTCCTCCCCGTCGATCACCAGGCCGTACTGCGGGCGGATCGTGACGACGTCGCGCCCCTCCGGCGCCGCGGCGTAGTCGGCGAAGCGCCGGGCGAGGTCGGCGGTCGACGTGTCGGTGTCGCGGTGCGGTGTGGTGGTCATGCGCTCAGGCTCAGTCCACGGGGAGGTCGGCGGTGCGGCCGTAGCGGCCGGTGCGGGCGAAGCGGCGCTGCAGGACGATGTCGTTGAGCAGGCTCGATGCGCCGATGCGGAGGCGGTCGGGATCGAGCCACCCCACGCCGAGCGTCTCGTGCACGAGCGCCAGGTACCCGAGCGCCTGCTTTGACGTTCGGATGCCGCCCGCCAGCTTCAGGCCCACCTGGCGCCCGGTGGCGTCGGCGAAGTCGCGGATCGCCTCGGCCATGCAGAGGGCCACCGGCGGCGTGGCCCCGACGGGGAGCTTGCCCGTCGACGTCTTGATCACGTCGCTGCCGGCGGCCATCGCGACCATCGAGGCGAGGCGCACCGTCTCGTAGGAGCCGAGCTCGGCCGTCTCGAGGATCGTCTTCAGGTGGGCGTCGCCGCAGGCCTCCTTGGAGGCCGCCACCTCGTCGTGGACCACGTCGAGCCGCCCCGCGAGCAGTGCGTTGCGGTTGAGGACGATGTCGACCTCGTCGGCGCCGTCGGCCACCGCGACGCGGATCTCCTCCAGGCGCTCGTGCAGGTGGCTCTGGCCCGAGGGGAAGGCGCCCGCCACCGACGCGACGTGCACCGGCGCGTCGCCCAGGGCGGCGCGGGCCTCGGCCACCAGCGCGCCGTAGACGCAGACCGCGGCCACCGGAGCCATCGCCGGGTCGTCGGGGTCGGGGCGCAGGGCCCGCGCGCAGAGGGCGCGCACCTTGCCGGGGGTGTCGGCGCCCTCGAGCGTCGTGAGGTCGACGCAGCGGGCGGCCAGCTCCAGGCCGGCGGCCTTGCTGTCGCGCTTGACGGAGCGCGACATCAGGCGGGCCGCGCGCGACTCCAGCGCGTACCCGTCCACGGAGGCCACGCGGAGCGGGCGGTCGAGGGCGGCCCCGGTGAGGAGCGGGCCGCGCGGATCCCTGCCCAGGCTCAGCATCCGCTGATCCTTGCACGCCCGCCCGGGGCGCGTCAGGACAGGAGCAGCTCCGCCAGGCCCGCGTGGACGTCGGCCAGCCGCTCGCGCGCCCGCGCGCGAGCTCCCTCGACGTCCCCGCCCGTCGCCGGCTCGACCGCCTCGCAGTAGCACTTGAGCTTCGGCTCGGTGCCGCTCGGGCGCACGATCACCCGCACTCCCCCGTCGAGATCGATGCGCAGGACGTCGGCCGCCAGGGCGCGGACGGCGGTCGTCGCGTGGGAACCGACCTCGGACGGGGGCGCGGCGATGAGGCGCTCCACCAGGGCCGCCCGCCGCGCGCCGCCGCCGGGGGCCTCGTCGCGCAGCGAGAAGTTGTCGGTCACGTGGGCGCCGTGGCGCCGGTGCAGCTCGTCGAGGTCGTCGAGCAGCGTCCGTCCGGCCGCCCTGGCCGCGCTGGCCATCGACGCGACCGCCACGGCTCCCGAGATGCCGTCCTTGTCGCGCACCTCGGGGCCGATCGCGTAGCCGATCGCCTCCTCGTACGCGAGCACCTGGACCAGCGACGGGTCCTCCATCGCCGGCCGCGACAGCCACTTGAAGCCGGTCAGCGTCTCTGCGTGGCGGGCGCCGCGGGCCTCGGCGATGCGGGCCAGCAGCGAGGAGGACACGACGCTCGACACCACCAGGCGCCCCGGTCCGGAGGTCACGTCGCGCAGCAGCCATTCGCCGAGGAGGGCCCCGACGTCGTCCCCGGTCAATTGGCGTGCGCGGTCGACGCCAATTGGCACGAGCACGGCCACGCGGTCCGCATCGGGGTCCAGGGCCAGGCCGAGATCGGCGTCCACCTCGGCCATCCGGGCCGCCAGGAGGTCGGTCGCGCCGGGCTCCTCCGGGTTCGGGAACGCGACGGTCGGGAAGTCCGGGTCCGGTTGCTCCTGCTCGGGCACCGGGTGGACGTCGGCGTGGCCCGCCGCCGCCAGCAGCCGGGCGAGCAGGGCCCCTCCGACGCCGTGCATGACGGTCGTGGCGATGCGCAGCGGGGCGGCCGGCGCCGGCACGCGCGCGAGCGTCCGCGCGGCGTAGGCGTCGATCACCGCGGCGTGCATCTCCGCGATCTCCGCCGCGGCTCCGCCCTCGGGCACGAGCACGCCGTCCGCCTCCGCCGCGTCGATCGCTTCCGCCACCTGACCGTCCACGGGCGGGACGATCTGCGCGCCGTCGCCCATGTAGAGCTTCAGGCCGTTCTCCGCGGGCGGGTTGTGGCTGGCCGTCACGACGATCCCGGCCGCGGCGCCGAGGTGGCGGATGGCGAAGACCCCGACGGGCGTCGGCTGCGGCGCGCGGGCGAGGGTCACGCGGATGCCGTGGCCCGCCAGGACCTCGGCGCAGTCGTCGGCGAAGGCGTCGGAGCGGTGGCGGGCGTCGTGGGCGACGACCACGCCGCGCGCGGCGGCGCCCTCCACCCGCTCCAGCAGGTGGCGCGCGATGCCGGCCGCCGACTGGCGCACGACCAGCCGGTTCATGCGCGTCGGGCCGGCGCCCATCGTCCCGCGCAGGCCGGCGGTGCCGAACGCCAGGCCGCGATGCGAAGCGCTCCTCCAGCGCCGCCTCGTCCCGGGCGGCGACCAGCGCCTCGAGCTCGGCCCGGGTCTCAGGATCGGGGTCCCGTGCGATCCAGTCCGCGGCCCGCGCTCGCAGGCCCGCGTCCATCAGACGGCCGTGGCCACCGCGCGCAGGAGCGCGACCAGCCGGCCGGCGGACGCCTTGCCGGTGGCGAGCACCTCGCGGTGGTCGAGCGCCTCCGCGGACATCCCGGCGGCCATGTTGGTCACGAGCGACACGCCGAAGACCTCGGCGCCGAGGTGCCGCGCGGCGATCGCCTCGAGCACGGTGGACATGCCCACCAGGTCGGCGCCGAGCGTCCGCAGCATCCGGATCTCGGCGGGCGTCTCGTACGCGCCCCCGAGCAGGCCGGCGTAGACGCCCTCCGCGATCCCCGGCGCCGCCGCGGCCGCGGCGGCCCGCAGCCGCGGGCTGTAGAGCTCGGTGAGGTCGCAGAAGCGCGCCGGGAAGCCCTTCGGCGGGTCGGCCCCGCCCATCGGCGTCGTGCCGGTCATGTTGAGCTGGTCGCGGATCAGGACCGGCGTGCCCGGGCCGCACGCCGGTTCCAGGGACCCGGCGGCGTTGGTGAGCATCACGACGCCGCAGCCGGCGAGGACCGCGGCCCGCACGCCGTGGACCACCGTGGCGACCGGATGGCCCTCGTAGAGGTGCGAGCGCCCCGCCAGCACGAGCAGCGGGACCCCGTCGACGTCCACCGAGTGCGCGAGGCCGCTGTGCCCCTGCACCGACGGGGCCGGGAAGCCGGGCAGCTCGGGCATCGGCGCGCCGGCGCGGATCTCGCCGATCCCGGCGACCACGTCGGCCCAGCCCGAGCCCAGGACGAGGACGGCCCGGTGCTCGCCGAGCCGCTCCCTGATCGCGGTTGCGGCGTCCTGCGCGGCGGAGTAGGGATCGCCCGGCACGGACCGGACTATCGCATCCCGGGCCGCCGCCGCGTCCGCGCGGATCGCGCTCAGGCCTTCGCGTGGGTCCGGGCTCCCCGGCCTCGAGGTGGTTCGCCTTATCCCGATCGTCACCGGGAGGTTCAGGTGAGCCCGGGACGCGGCGAGGGTGACGTCGCCCGCCCGTCGGCGCCCTCGCCCCCCGCGATGCCGACGGCCTCGCCGAGGCTCCGTGCCCCACGGTTGCGCCGGGCCGCGCCCGAGGTGATATTCGGCGGGTAGAGGCGCCTCCGGACGGCGCCCGCCCGAAGGAGGTCGGATGGTCGCATTGGTGCTGCACTGGGAGGACTGGGGGGACAACACCCGCCACTACGACGCGATAACGGCTCTCGTCGGGCTGCCCGACGACCCGCCGGAGGGCCTCCTCGTCCACACCGCCGGGCACACCCCCGACGGCGGCTTTCGCACCTTCGACGTCTGGGAGAGCCGCGAGCACATCGAGCGCTTCATCGCCGACCTCCTGATGCCCGCCGTGACCCAGGTCGCCGGCAACCGCCCCGCCGTGCCGGTCACCGAGATCTACGAGCTCCACCGGGTGCTGCAGGCCTGAGCCCTCCGGCCGTCCGATGTTTGGGCGGAGGCCGGGCGGGTGACCCTCCCTGTGCGGGTGCGGGGCGTCGCCGCGTCCCGCGGATCCCGGAGAGGAGGAGCCATGGCCGACACGATGATGCCCCTCGAGGTCTACGAGGTGCTGGGCGGCGAGGCGCCTCCGGACACGCGCCACGGCGCGGAGATGCTCGACCTCGTCAAGTCGGGAACGCCGCCGGAGGCGGCCGCCATGGAGCTCGGTCTGTCGCCCGACGAGGGCGGCGCGGTCTGGAGCCGGCTCGAGGAGGCCGCGCGGGCGCGGCGCGGGCAGGGCTGAGCGCGATGGGTGAGTCGCACGGCGGTCGACGATGGGCGGTTTCGGCGGATGGAGTCGCCGCCGATCGCCGCGAACCCACCACAACCTCCGTTCCGCGGCGGGCCTCAAGCGCGGATCATGGTCTCAAGTGAGTCCGTCAACCGCCCACTCGACGACCGTCCGGCGCCCGCATGCCCGGACCGTCGCCGCGTCCCTCGACCCCTGGCGGGTCGCGGCGTGGTCGGTCGCCGTCGCCATCTGTGTCGTGTTCTGGGGCGCCCTCGCCGTGGCGGCGGCCGCCCTGCTCTAGCCCGGTGAGCCCCTGGGGCGCTTCAGGCGCCCGGCCCCGGCGGCGGTCTTGCGGGTGTCCGGCTCGAGGTCGATGAGGAGGGCGCTACGGCGCGAGGGCCGCCTCCGGCAGGCCGCTGCTCGAGGCGTCCTCCACCCACGAGGCGGCGACGAGGCCCCCGCCGACCACCAGCCGCGGCGATCCGTAGGTCGAGGCGAAGGCGCGCGACGCGATGAAGGGCGGACCCGAGGAGCCGCGGACGAGGAAGGAGTGGTCGTCCGGGCCCGGGCCGGGGTCGACCGCCACGACGATCACGACGCGCCCGTCCTCGTCCACCGCCAGGTCGTCCACGGCGTAGAGGCTCCCGAAGTCGTCGGAGGGCCTCGTCAAGGCCGTCTCGGAGGGCTCCCACGCGAGCCCGTCCGCGGCGAGACGCGAGAACCGCACCTCGTCGCCCTCCAGCCAGGCGCGCACCGGCACTCCCTCGTCGGCGAAGGCGAGCTGGGGCGGTGATGCGGGCAGTGGCGGCAGGAGGGCCCACGCCGCGGCGGCGCGGCGCAGGATGGCCGCGACCGGCGTCGAGGACGGTCCGGCGAAGTCGGGGTCGGTCACGGCGGAGAGGGCCGCGTTGCCGCGGGCGTCGACCACCAGCTCGCCGACGACGGGCGCCGTGACGGCGCCGGCTGCCACGGCGGTCTGCGGGGCCGTCCAGCGGCCGGTGGAGAGCGCGAACGTCGTCGCCTCGATCGACTGCGCGCCCGCCGCCGCGCCCCGCGTCCACGCGACCACGACCTTCCCGGAGGGCTCCGTCACCGCCGCCACGAGGGCCGAGCGGGGGCCGGCCGTCGCCGGCATCGGGTGGGCGCGCCACGTGCCGGCCCGCCGCTCGACGACGGTCGTGTCCGAGCCGCCGCCGAGAACCAGGAGGGGCCGGCGGCCGAGAACCGCCGCGTCGAGCACCTCGAGGCCCCGCACGGCGGCCGGCAGCCGCTCGGTCACCCATTTCGTCCCGAGGAACACCGACACCACCGTCTCGCCGCGCCGGCGCCAGACCACCACATGGCGATCGCCCGGGAGGGTGCCGAGGCGCACCATCCGCAGCGCGCCCCTCCCGATCCGCCGGCCCGCGGTCGGGGCGTCGAGGCGGTCCGCGCGCCGGATCGCGACGCGGATCAGGTTCGGCCCCGGGAGGGCGCGCTCGTACGCGACGGCGACCTGCCCCGAGCCGCTGAGGTCGATCTCGGCGCGTCCGAACGAGGCCTCGGGCCCCGGCGGCAGGATGCGCGCCGCGGCGGCGGCGGGCGCCAGGAACACGAGGGCGATGGCCAGCAGGCGGGCGGCGCGGAGGCGCATGGGGCTCCCAGGGGGCGTTTCGCGGACGCTATGTCACCGCGGTCCGCAGGCGCCAGCCCCCTGCCGGCAGCCGAGGAGCCCCGCTCCAGGCCCCGCGCGACCCCCGCGGCCGTACACCCGCGGCCGTACACCCGCGCCCCGCCGGAAGGAGCGGCGTGAGCGAGCGCCCTGCTGATCGCAGACTTGCGCTCGATGTGGAACATCGCCCGTGTGTGAGGCCCTAGAGCCGCGTTCACCCTGCTCATCAGCGCTTTCCGGCCGACGACGGTCACGAGCAAGACGCAGCATGGTCCAGCATTTCGGACCACGATTGGACCAAAGCGCGGGGGTGGCCTCTTACTCCGGGTCTGGGGCGATGCCGAGCCGCCGGCCGCAGGACCCGCAGACCCACACCCATGTGGTGGCGAAGTCGCGACTATGGGCGATGCGCCTCTCGGGATCGGCGGAGTCGATTCGGACCTCCCCCCGCTCGCGCTGAACGTCCGGGCTGCGGCAGTCGCCGTACGGGCAGACCTCGGGTTTCGGGATGGCCCCCACCCACTGACCATAACGCCAGCACGTCAGGCCGACGGCGCCTCCACCTGAAACGCGAACACCTCGCCCGGCAAGACGGTCGGGTCGTTCGTGTAGCCGGCCGCGCGCACGATGCGGCCGTCGATCACGGCGAAGCGGCGCGGCCGGCACCAGTGGGTCGCCGTCAGGCGTTGGACCTCGCCCCATCCGGCGAACGGCACCCGCCATAGCTCGGCCCCCGGCTGCTGGCCGTCATCGTCTCGGAGGTCGCCCGTGATGATGAGGTCCATCGATCGAGGGTAGCGGTCCGTGCACTCGACCCCTCCGCCGCTATCGATTGGCTGTGACGATCGCCTCCACACCGGCGCGGAAGACCCGCCAGCGCCGCTCATTGTCGTGGATGAGCATCGCCGACTCGGCGACGAGGTCTGCCGCTCGGTCCAGAAGCTCGGCCGTCGAGTGAAGGTAGCCCGGAAGGCTTCGCGGGCCGGCGAGGTCCGTGCGAACCCCCTCGGGCGAGAGGTCGAGCGGCGAGAGCAGATCGGCTGCGCGGCGCGCGAGCCGGCCCACCAGCGTGCTCAGGCCCGCCGCCTGCCAGTCGTTGGCGATGATCCGGTGGCGTTCCCCGAGGAGGTCAGCGAGGCCCGGGTGACGCAGGCCGGCGGCGGCCCCCCACGACGCCTCCATCGCCTCGGCCAGCCAGGCTCCGGTCGCGGCATAGTCGTCGGCGACAACCCCGAGGTCGCGCTTCAGTCGGACGAGCTCCGCCGGCTCGCCCTCGCCCTCCATGAACAGCACCCCGTCGGCCTGGATCGCCGCGGGATCGTTGAGGTCCTCGCACCCGGCGAAGCGCGCGCCGACGACGGTCGCCCCTCCGGGCTCCGTCCCGCCCCAGCGGTCGGCGAGCGTCGTGAGGATGCGCGCGGCCCGCTGGAGATCGATCGCTTGCTCAAGTGGCGCGCGTGCGTAGAACTTCTCGTGCTCTCGGTGGTATCGCGAGAGGTTGAGGATCGCCGTCAGCGGAGGCCCGGTGCCGGGGCCCCCTTCACCGCGAGCCGGCACTGCCGGCTGACCCCGTGATTCGTCGCGATCCTCGTCCCTTGGCTCGGCGCCCATCTCTCCTCCGTCCCTCGCTGATGGGCTCAGCCTCCCGCACCGGGGTGAATGCCGCCAGAGGCATCGCGGTCGGCGTCCCCCCTCGGGACGGCGGAGGGCATGATGGGGCGGGAGGACGACTGGGACCGAGAGCGGGGGCAAGCGTGAATCAGCTGGTCATCAAGGCGGTCGTGTCCGGCATCGTGATCGCGCTCGCGAGCGAAGCCGCGCGGCGCTCGAGCCTCGTCGGGGCGATCATCCTGTCTCTCCCCCTGACTTCGATCCTGGCGCTGGCCTGACCTACCGGGACACCGGCAACGCAGAGAAGGTCCAGGATCTGTCGTGGTCGATCCTGTGGGTGGTGGTGCCATCGCTCATGTTCTTCGTCGCCGTTCCGGTGCTGATCCGGGCAGGGGTCAGCGTGCCGTTCGCGATCTGCGGCGCTTGCGCGATCACCGCCGTCGTCTACGCCGTCTACGTACTCGGCGCTCGTCGGCTCGGCTTCGACCTCTCGGGGATTGCGCGGGCGCAGTGGGGGACGCGCTCGAGCCGAACCAACGCGCGTCGGCCTGGCGACGGGCGCGCGGCGCGGCGAGCTGCTCGCGGTGAGGTGGGGACCGGGCGGCCTGGACCTCGATTCGCGCTCCCTGACGATCTCGGGGTCCTACAGCTTCAACACGGGCCTCGTGGGGCCCACGAAGGGCGGAGAGAGCCGCACGGTGCCCCTCGGGGCGCAGGTGGTCGCACGGATGCGCGAGCATCGCCTCGCCGTCGGCCGGCCCGAGGACGGCGGGCGGGTCTCCCCTTCGATCCGCGCTGGTGGTGGTGGGAGCGCGTCGTGAAGGCGGCGAAGGTCGGTACGCCGCCGCCGACGATGCATTCCATGCGCCACTCCGCGGCGACGTGGTGGCTGGCCTCCGGGCTCACGATCCACGCTGTGGCGGAGCTGCTCGGCCACGCGGATCCCACGCTGGTCCTCAAGCGCTACGGCCACGCCCTGCCCGCGGAGGGCAGCACGGCAGTTCGAGCGGCTCGAGGCGTTCCTATCGGGGGCTAACGCCTCCTGATTGGACCAGGATTGGACCCAGCACCCGGGCGGATGCTCCTATGTCGCGTCAAGCGCTCAGGGGCAGCTCCTGCATGAGCCGGTACACGTGGCGGGCCAGGTAGCGCTTGAGGCAGCGGATCGCCTCGCGCTCGCTTCTGCCCTGGCGGGTGCGCCGGGCGATGTAGGCGCGGGTGGCCGGGTCGCGGCTGCGGCGGATCAGAAGGATCGTGTGCAGGGCGCGGTTGAGCTGGCGATCGCCGCCGCGGTCGAGGCGATGGCGCACCACCTGCCCGGACGAGGCGGGGATCGGGGCGGCGCCGGCCAGGCGGGCGAAGGCGGCTTCTGAGCGGATCCTGCCCGGGTGGGAGAAGCCGATCACCAGCTGGGCGCCGGTGATGGGCCCGATCCCCGGCTCGGCCATGAGCGCCGGGGCGATCGCATCGAGGATGGCGGCGATGCGCCGCTGGTGGGCGGCCGCCTCGGCGGTGGCAAGGCGCGCCTGACGCGCCAGCGAGCGCAGCGCCGCGGCGTGGGCGCTCATCGCCGGCTCGCGCCAGGCGCCGGGCCGAAGCGCCGCGCAGGCCGACAATAGGCCCGCGCGGCTCAGCCCGCCGAGGGCCGCGCGCAGGCGCTCGGGCCCGGACACCACGAGGGCCTTGATCTGGGTGATCGACCGCGCCCGGGTGCCGACCGCCGCCGCCCGGGCCACCATCAGGACCCGCAGCGCCTCGCGCAGGCCGTCGGCGCGCGGCACCCCCGGGTGGGGCGCGCAGAGGGCCGCGCGCGCCACCCGCACCGCGTCCAGGGCGTCCGACTTGGGTCCGGCGCGCCCGATGAGGCGGCTGGGCCGGTCGATCGCCACCACCCGCTCGCCCGCGCCCACCAGGTGGCGCCGCAGGCCGGCGCCGAAGCTGCCGGCGCCCTCGATCGCCCAGACCCGCCGATTCGGCGCGGGGCCCACGGCCGACGCGAGCGCCCGACGGTAACCCGCCGGGTCGGCGCTGACCTGGAGCTCGCGCAGCACCTCGCCGGTGCGCACCGCGAGCGCCGCCAGGGCGTGCGTGTCGCGGTGGGTGTTGACGCCGATGACGACCTCGACCTGTTCTGCCAGCATCCTCATCACCTCCGGGGCGTCGCCTTGGGGGACGGCGCCGGCCCGGGGCGAGGAAACCGCTCGGCAGGACTGTGATGGGTCACGCCCTCGGGCGGACAGGCTCCTGATCAGGCCATCGCGGCGGGCACCGGGCCGGCGCCGGGCGACCTGCCGGACACATCCGCTGAAAGACACCGCCGTGGCGGGTCAGTGCGCAAAAGGGTCACGACCGGCTACCCGCCACCAGCCTGGCGCCGGCGACCCCGGGCATGAAGCCGCCGCGCGAAGAATCACAGTGCGCGAACAGCCTGCTAATCGCAGACTTTCGCTAGATGTGGAACATGGGCGCGCTGACGTAGCGCGCCTCGCGCTCCTGCATGTCGGCGATCGTGAGCCCGGAGAGGAGCTCGGAGAGCGTCGCGCGGGCCTCGGTCCAGACCGTCTCGGTGCCCGGGGCGTCGGCGCGTCGCGCCGCTCCGGCGGGGAGATGCGGCCGTCCACGGCCTCGACCACCTCGAGGATGCTCACCTCGGCCGGCAGCCGGCGGAACGAGTAGCCGCCCTTCACGCCGCGCTGGCTCTGGAGGATCCCCGCCCGCCGCAGCCCGGCGAAGATCTGCTCCAGGAAGTGCAGCGGGATGCCGCGCGCCTCGGCCACCTCGAGGATCGGCACCGGCCCGTTCCCGCCCCGCTGGGCGAGCTCGGTGAGTGCCACCACGGCGGACCGGCTCTTCTCGGTGATCTGGATCAGGGGAATCTCCCGTAAACCTCGGTGTGATCCGGAGTTTAGCGCGCCGGGAGGCCTCCCCGTCGTTCAGTCGTCGTCGAGCGAGCAGGTTCTCGTAGTCCTCGCGGGTGATCGTGGGGATGTGCTGCGGAGGCACCGCGCTTCACGCGGACGCTGGTAGATCCGCTCCAGGCTGTCGATCCACGAGTCGAGGTCGCCGACCATGAACTGGTAGACGCAGTCGGCCGTGTGGACCAGCATCCGGGGCCGGCGGCCGCCGCTCGGGGCGTTCTTGGACGACACCGGGTAGCGCTCGATCTCCGTGATCTCGTCCAGCGCGATGCCGCGCCGCTTGGCGCCGATGAGCGGTGTCGAGGAGGGTGGGCAGGAAGACGAGCCGCTCCTGCGTGGCGACCAGGTCGCCGTGGCGCGAGAGCCAGCCGTTCTGGAGGTCGGCGCCGCTGCGCCGGTACTCCTTCTCGTCGGGCCCGGGCTTGGGCGCGCTGGGGCCCCGGGGGAGCCGGTTGCGCGGGTCACCCATGGGTGGTCCGCGCCTGCCGCGAGGAACGCCGTCGCATCGTCATCTGTCCGCCTCTCCGATCGCCGGGAAAACCGCGCGCCAGTCTAGCCGCGCCCGCGCAGAGGATCCGTCCGAGGCCGGCGTTAACGTCACCGGGCAGCCACTCTCGAACGGGGTCTCCCACGGACACCTACGACGCATGGCTCGCCGATTTCCGCCGCCGACTCGCGCAGCACGACGCGGGCGTCGCGGCTCTGGCTCGCGACCTCGCCTCCCGGACGCCCTGGACGGTCCACGCGATGGGCAGCGAGGAGTTCAGCCCTCCCCCGCCGGCCGCCGGGCAGCCGCCCGACGTGCTCTGCGAGCGCGGCCGTGACACGCGGCCGATCTGCTTCGAGGTGGAGCTGCCCGAGACGCTCGTGCGGAGGGCGACCGTGACCCGGCTCATGGCCCTGACGCGCAGCGGCGTGGAGCCGCGCATCGTGCTCGTCGGCGCGCCGTCCGTACACGAGCGCCAGATCGCCGAGACCCGGCGCCTGCTGCGGCGCGCCGGCCTCCCCCTGGAGGTGGCGGCGATCGCGCCGGAGGAGGAGACGATCACCGGGGCCGACTGGTAGGGGGTCCGACCGGGGCCCGCGGCCGTCCTTCCCCCTTCGGCCGCGGAACCCGCCCGGAAACGGCGAGGGCGCCGGTCGGACGGCGCCCTCGCCCACCTTCATCCCTCCTGGCGGATCAGTTCAGGAAGGGCACCAGCAGGAGCGCCACGATGTTGGCGACCTTGATCATCGGGTTGATGGCCGGGCCGGCGGTGTCCTTGTAGGGGTCGCCGACGGTGTCGCCGGTGATCGCGGCCTTGTGGGCCTCGGACCCCTTCCCGCCGTGGAAGCCGTCCTCGATCATCTTCTTGGCGTTGTCCCAGGCGCCGCCGCCGGAGGTCATCGAGATGGCGACGAAGATGCCGGTCACGATGACTCCGAGCAGCAGGCCGCCGAGCATCTCGCGGCCGTTGTTGATGCCGAAGATGAACGCGGTGACGATCGGGAACAGGATCGGGATCGCCGCCGGCAGCAGCATCTCGCGCTGCGCCGAGGCGGTCACGATGCGCACGCAGCGGGCGTAGTCCGGCCGCTCGGTGCCCTCCATGATCCCGGGCTTCTCCCGGAACTGGCGCCGCACCTCCTCGACCACCTGGCCGCCCGCCTTGCCGACGGCCTCCATGGAGAACGCGGCGAACAGGAACGGCATCATGCCGCCGATGAAGAGGCCGATGACCACGAACGGGTTGACGAGGCTGAAGTCGACCGACGAGGCCGTGGCCGAGTCGCCGATCGCCTGGCCCAGCTCCTCCACGTAGGAGACGAACAGCACGACGGCCGCGAGGCCGGCCGAGCCGATGGCGTAGCCCTTGGTGACGGCCTTGGTGGTGTTGCCGACCGCGTCGAGCGGGTCGGTGATGTTGCGCACGGCCTCGGGCAGCTCGGCCATCTCGGCGATGCCGCCCGCGTTGTCGGTGATCGGGCCGAAGGCGTCGAGCGCCACGACCACGCCGGCCATGGAGAGCATGGCCATGACGGCGACGCCGATGCCGTAGTAGTTGCCCGAGCTCGTAGCTCGCCGCGATGGCGGCGCCGATCACGACGATCGGGGCGGCCGTGGCCTTCAGGCCGACGGCGAGGCCGGCGATGATGTTCGTGGCGTGGCCGGTCTCGGACGCCTTGGCGATCTTCTTGACCGGCGGCCAGGCGGTGCCGGTGAAGTACTCGGTGATGGCGACGAGGGCCATCGTCACGCCGATGCCGATGACCGCGCACCACCAGTAGTCCAGCCAGCTGCCGGCGCCCGGCACGACGTTGTCGACGCCGTCCATCAGCCAGTAGGTGACCGGCAGGAAGCCGGCGACCGCCAGGACGCGCCGCGACGGCCAGCCCGGTGTAGAGCGCCGCCGTGACGGAGCCGGTGTCGCTGACGCGCACGAACCAGGTCCCGATGATCGAGGCGATGATCGACACGCCGCCGAGGGCGAGCGGGAAGACCAGCGCGTTCGGGAACGCCGCGAGGAACAGCGAGCCGAGGAACATGACGGCGACCGTGGTGACCGCGTAGGTCTCGAAGAGGTCGGCGGCCATGCCGGCGCAGTCGCCGACGTTGTCGCCGACGTTGTCGGCGATCACGGCCGGGTTGCGCGGGTCGTCCTCGGGGATGCCCGCCTCGACCTTGCCGACCAGGTCGGCGCCGACGTCGGCGCCCTTGGTGAAGATGCCGCCGCCCAGACGGGCGAAGACGCTGATGAGGCTCGCCCCGAACGCGAGGCCGACGAGCGGCTTCACGTCCGCGAGGTCCGAGCCGAGGATCAGGAAGTAGCCGGACACCGAGAGCAGGCCGAGGCCCACGACCAGCAGGCCGGTGACCGAGCCGCCCTTGAAGGCGACGCCGAGGGCGGCGCCGAGGCCGCTCTTGGCCGCCTCCGCGGTGCGCACGTTGGTGCGCACGGAGACGTTCATGCCGATGAAGCCGGCCGCGGCTGAGGCCGTCGGCGCCGATCAGGAAGCCGATCGCGGCCTTCCAGCCGAGCAGCGACGAATCGACCGACGCCGCCGAGCAGGCCGATGAGCGACGAAGAGGACGACGGCGACGCCGGCGATGATCGTGTACTGCCGGGTGAGGTACGCCTGGGCGCCCTCCTGGACGGCGGCGGCGATCTCGCGCATCCGCTCGTCGCCCGCCGGCTTCTTGAGCAGGTAGACGGTGAGGCCGATGCCGTAGGCCACGGCGAGGGCGCCGAGGACCACGGCGAGCCATACGGTGTTGTCCGACAGGAAGTCGGCCAAGGATTCCCTCCGAGATCGGGTTCAGACGAACGCGCCGATATGCCCGATCTGGGGCCAGCGCTCCGGGTTCCGACGGTCGCCCGACTTCGTGCGGATTCGGACGACCACGGCGGGTTTCTACCACACGGCCGCGGACGTCGCGGCCCTGCGGCGCCTAGGCGGAGCCGCCTCCCCGGGGCGTTCCCGGCGGCACCCAGAGCCGCGAGGCGGCGTCCGGGCGCCGGGGGCGGCGGCGGGGGCGCGTCCGGCTGCCCCTCGGCGGCGCTCTCGGCCTGCTCCTCGCTGGCGCGCGAGAAGGCCATCTGCAGCACGGCGAGCGGCTCCTTGAAGGGCCGCACCTGCGCCGCGCCCAGCTCGCGCTCGGCCACGCCGAGCAGCGCGCGCAGCGCCTCGATGGCCTGGCGCGCCTGGGCCAGGTCGCGGGCCTCGTCGCCCGTCGGGCCCATGCCCAGGCGGATCCCGGCCATGTCGATGAACGTCGCCATCGACTGGAGCAGGACGTCGCGCACCGGGGTGCGGGCGAGACGGTCGGCGAGCATCGCCGCCATCTCCTCCGGGGTGGGCGGGCGGCCGGCGGCCGGCTCCTGCGGGGGCTGCTGCTCGGACTCGCTCATGCGGTCACCGCGGTCATGGTGAGGACCTCCTCGGCGGAACGGCGGGTGCGATCGACGACCTCGGCGTGCATGGCGCGCACGTCCCCGAGCGCCTCGAGGCGGGCGATCTGGCGCATCGCCCCGTTGCCCTCGGAGAGCATCGACGGGATCACGGCCAGGAACGGGGTGAGCCCGAGCGGCTCGTGCACGGGGGCGCTCCACTCCAGGAGCGCCTCGATCGCCGCGGCCGTCGGGCGCTCGACGCCGCGCTCGAGGTCGATCAGGCGGCCGGTGCAGGCCGTGGCGCTGGGCGCGCCAGAGGTTCTCCTCGATGAGCCCGCGCGCCAGGACCGGGCACCGGGCGGCCGGCGTCGATGTCGCCCGCGAAGGCCGCGATGCACGCCAGCGCCAGCGCGCCGACGGCGAGCGCGTGCGACATCTCGGTCTGGCCGTCGCAGATGCGCACCTCGACCGTGCCGAAGCTGTGGTGCGGGCGCACGCTCCACCAGATCTGCGTGCTCTCGACGATCGACCCGGTGCGCTCGAGCAGCTCGACGAAGGCCGCGTACTAGTCCCAGTCGGCGAACGGCGTCGGGCAGGCCGCAGCGCGGGAAGCTCTTGGTGAAGACCTGGTGGCGGGTCGAGTGCAGCCGCGTGGCGCGGCCGCCGAAGACGGCGCTGTTGGCCGACAGCGCCAGCAGCTCGGGCAGCACGTTGCGCATCGCGGTCGAGACGGCCATCGCCCGGTCGGCCCCGCGCACCCCGGTGTGCAGGTGCATCGACCACGTGTTGTTGGTCCAGGCGATGTAGCCCAGCTCCTCCTCGACGCGCCGGTAGTGGGGCGTGTCGATGATGCGCTGCTCGCTCCACGGGCTGAACGGGTGGACGCCCGAGACGCCCAGCGCGACGCCGAGCCGGTCGGCCAGCGCCAGGGTCGCGAGGCGCCCCTCGACCAGCTCGCGGGCCGCGTCGGCGAAGGAGGTGTGGCGGCCGGTGCGGTACTCGATCTCGCTGGCGATCAGCTCGCCGGCCAGCCGGTCGCGCAGCGGCGCGCTCGGCGGCGCCCATCATGTCCTCGAAGCGGTTGGTCAGCGCGAGGGTGGCGGGGTCGAGGAGCTGGTACTCCTCCTCGAGGCCGATGGTGAAGTCGGTCGACGCGTCGAACCGCTCGCGGGACCCGGCGAGGATGCCGGGAAGGACGTCACGATCTGCCATCCGACGGCGAGCATAGCAACGCCCCCCGCCGGTCCCGCCCGCCGTCCGCGGGGCGTCAGCTCAGGTAGAAGTAGAGCGCGTAGAGCAGCTCGACGGCCGGGCTCGACGTGTGGACGGTCACGTCCGAGGGCACCGTCAGCAGCGCGTCGGAGTAGTTGAAGATGATCTTCACGCCCGCCGGCGACCAGGTCGTCGGCCACCTCCTGCGCGGCCGCGCCGGGCACCGCGAGGACGCCCACCATGATTCCGTCGCCCTCGCTGACCACGTCGGGCAGCTCGCGGTAGTGGCGCACCGGGATGTCGTTGAGCATCGTGCCGACGCGGCTCGGGTCGACGTCGAAGATCGCCGAGATGCGGAAGCCGTGGTCGGCGAAGACGCCCGAGGTGGCGATCGCCTGGCCGAGGTTGCCCGCCCCGAACAGGGCGATGTTGTGCTGGCCCGAGGTCCGCAGGATCTTCCGGATCTGCTCGATCAGCGAGTCGATGTCGTAGCCCACGCCCCGCTTGCCGAACTTGCCGAAGCCCGAGAGGTCGCGACGGATCTGCGTCGGGTTGACGTTGGTGTACTCGGAGATCGCCTGCGACGAGATGCTGCTCTTGCCCATCTTCTTGGCCTGGGTGAGCACCTGCAGGTAGCGCGACAGCCGGGCTGCGACGCCCAGCGTGAGGCGGTCTGTTGCCATCGATCCGGATCCCCTCGGCGGGACTTTGTGACATCTTGCACATTACGGCCTGGGCCCGGCGATCCGCAAGTGCGGCGGCGCACGAACCCGGCGCGGAGGGCGCCGCGGGGCCCGGGATCAGCCCAGGCGGAAGGGCGCGCTGACGCGGCGCAGGCGCGCGCCGTCCGGGCCCGTGGGCGAGCACGCGCAGGCGGTATCGGCCGGCGGGGGCCGCGAGGCCCGAGGCGAGCCGCCGGGCCACGAGGAAGCGGTACGTGCCGGCGGGCCAGTCCCCGTCCTGCTTGGCCCCGGTCACCGGCAGGGCGGCGCCGCCGGCCGCCGGCAGGAGCGCGAGGCGGACGCCGTGCAGGCGGACGTTGCGCACCCGCCCGTCGGTCCGCCGCAGCAGGCCGATCCGGACCCGCACCTCGGCGAGCCGGGCGCCCGCGTTGACCACGGGCGTGCCGAGGGCGTCCGCCGGGCGTGCGGGCCGGCCGCGAGGGCGAGCACCGGGGCGGTCGCCACGAGGGCCCCCGTCGCGTCGCGCACGACGAGCCGTCCCGAGGCCCGCGTCGGCAGGCGCAGGTCGATCCGGCGCGGCCCGCCGGCGTCCGACGCGCCACGTCGCGGGCCAGCTCGGTCTCGGACGCGCCGTTCGAGAAGGCGACCACGTAGCGGCCCGCGCCGCCGTCGAGCCGGCTGACCCGGATGCGGGCGCGCGACCTCCCCGGCCGCGCGCGTGGAGGCGACGATGGCCGGCTCGATGCGCAGCGCCCCGCCGCGCGGGCAGGGCGGCCACGCCCGCGCCCTGGCGCTCGAGGGCCACGCCGCGCAGCGGGTGCGCGGCCTGGATCATCAGCGCGCGGACCTCGCGCGGGCCGAGCTCCTGGCGGTCGACGCGCAGACGCAGGGCGAGCGCCGCGACCTCGGCGGCGGCGGCGCTGGTGCCCGTGAGCGGGGCGCTCTGGGCCGTCCCGTCGGCGCCCCGGCCGGGCCAGGCCGCCTCCTGCGCCACCGCGGGCGCCACCAGGTCGGGCTTCTGGCGCCCGTCCACCGTCGGGCCCCACGAGGAGAACGACGCCACGGTCTCCGGCGCGCCGGACACGCCGCGGGCGCGGAGCGTCACCGACAGCGGCACGTCGCCCTGCACCAGGCGCATCGAGCGCGGCGCCCTGGCCCGGGCCGAGCCCGACGACCGGCAGCGCCAACCCCGAGTCGCCCGGGACCGCCGGGAAGCCCGCGCCGCCGTCCTCGTCCCAGACGGCCAGGGCCGCGGCGCCCGCCGCCGCGGCGCGGGCGGCCGTCTCGGCGATCGACCCGCCGCCGCGCGCGACCACGACCAGGGCGCCGCGCACGCGCGAGGTCCCGTCCGCCGCGGCGAATGCCTCGGGCGAGCCGCCGGTCGAGATGCCCGCGTCGTCGCGCAGCACGACCACGGGCAGCGCCCCGCCCGCCGGGTCGGCGCCCATCAGGGGCAGCGGCCCCAGGCGCGCCGCCGCCGGGCCGATCGCGATGTCCAGGTCGGCCGTGCGGGCCGACGAGGGCGCCGACAGGCCGCCGACCGCCAGCACCGTGGGCACGGAGGCCGGCCCGCCGACCGCCCCCGGGCGCGAGAAGGTGGGTCCGTCGTTGCCGACCGGCGCGACGACCGTCGAGCCGACGCGGTCGGCCGCCGCGAGGGCCTCGGCCACCGGGTCGACGCCGCCGCCGCCGAAGCCGCCCGACAGCCCGAGCAGGACGACCTGGGCCGCGTCCGACGGGTCGCCGTCGCCGTTCGGGTCGACCGCCCGCTCGAGGGCCGCCAGCACCCGGTCGGTGCGCGCCAGCGGGCGCAGGCGCCCGCCGACCGGCTCGGGGGCGACCACCCGGTAGGCCAGAAGGCGCGGCACCCGGTCAGGGCTCAGGCCCTGCAGGGCCGGCGAGCGCAGCACCAGGCTCGCCATCTCGGTGCCGTGGGCCTCCATCGCCGGGTCGCCGGGCGCCGGGCTCGGGTCGGCGTCGCCGTCCACCAGGTCGGCGCCGCCGATGACCGGGAAGGTCGGGCCCATGCCGCCGCCCAGCCAGGGGTGCGAGACGTCCACGCCGGCGTCGATCAGGGCGATGTGGAGCGGGCCGGCGCCCGCGACGGCGGGCGGCCCCGCCGCCCCCGGGGCGACCGGCGCGGCGGCGGGCGTCGTGCCGGCCTGCGCCGGCGCGAGGTAGCCGACCGGCACCACGGCCAGAACGTCCGGCAGGGCCGCCAGCGCGTCGAGGCGGCCGGCGGGCAGGCGCACCGCGATCGCGTCCACCAGCATCCGGTAGCGGAAGGTGACCGTGGCCCCGAGGCTGGTGAGCGTCGGGACCAGCGCGTCCTGATGCGCCGATGATGGCCGCGGCGGCGGCCGCGCGGTCGCCCGGGTCCGCCGCCGCGGCGGCCGGCTCGCGCAGGATCAGGATCACCGACTCGGCGTCGCCGGGCGTCGGCAGGGCCGGCGCGCGGGCGGCCTCCAGGCTGTCGCGCCAGGCGGCCGCCGCGTCGAGGGCGGCCTCCCGGGCCGCGGGCGCGCTGGGCTTGGCGGGGGCGATCGCGGCCGGCACCACGGGCGCGCCGAGCGCGGGCGCGGCGGCGAGCGACGACGCCCCGGCCAGGGCGGCGAGCGCGATGCGCGGGGCCGCCCTCACGCCGCGATCCCCCCGGGCGGCGCGGAGGCGACCGCGTCGATGCCCAGGTAGTCCGGCCACGGCACCGGGTCGGTGAACTGCGCCGCGGCCCCGATCATGGCGGCGTTGTCGGTGCAGAGCGAGCGGTCGGGCACGGCCAGGCGCAGGCCGGCGCGCTCGGCGCCCTCGGCCACCAGCTCCCGCAGGCGGCCGTTGGCCGCCACGCCGCCGCCGAGCGACACCGCCGGCACGCCCGCGTCGACCGCGGCCGCGATCAGGCGGTCGGCCAGCGGCCGCACCACGGCCTCCTGGTAGGACGCGGCGAGGTCGGCGCGGACGCCCTCGTCGAGCGGGCTCGCCCAGGTCGCGCACGGCGTACAGGAGCGAGGTCTTGACCCCGGCGAAGCTGAAGTCGCGCCGCCCGCCGCCGCGCAGGGCGATCGGGAAGCGGTGGGCGTCGCGCGCGCCCGCCGAGGCGAGCCGCTCCAGCGCCGGGCCGCCGGGGTAGCCGAGGCCGAGCACCCGGGCGCCCTTGTCGATGGCCTCCCCCGCCGCGTCGTCGATCGTCTGGCCCAGCAGGCGCGGCGCGCGTAGGTCGGTCACCAGGTCGAGGCGCGTGTGGCCGCCCGAGGCGATCAGGCTCACGAAGGGCGGGTCGAGCGACACCGGCGCCAGCCAGGAGGCGGCGATGTGGCCGTGCAGGTGGTCGACCATCACGAGCGGCTTGCCCGCGGCGTAGGCCAGCGCCTTGGCGGTCGCGACCCCGATCAGGAGGGCCCCGATCAGCCCCGGGCGCTGGGTGACCGCGACGGCGCAGACGTCGTCGAGCGTCAGACCGGCCGCCGCGAGCGCCTCGTCCACGACCGCGTTGACCGTGCCCAGGTGGTGGCGCGCGGCGACCTCGGGCACCACGCCGCCGTAGGGCGCGTGCAGCTCGGCCTGCGAGGCGACGACGCTGGAGACCACGTCCCGGCCGGCGACGACCGCGGCGGCGGTCTCGTCGCAGGAGGTCTCGATCGCGAGGATGGGCGCGCCGGTCATCCGCTCCACGTGTCCTCGGGCCCGCCGCCCCGCCACATGATGATCGCGTCCTCGTTGTTGTCGGAGTAGTAGCCCGGCCGGATGCCGTGCTCAAGGAACCCCTTGCGACGATAGAGGTGGATGGCCGGTCCCGTTCGACACGCGCACCTCGAGCGTGAAGCCCAGGTGGGGCTTGCCGGCGGCCCGCTCGAACAGCTCCTCGAGCAGGTTGCCGCCGATGCCCTGGCCCCTCTGGCCGGCCCGCACGCACACGTTGAGGATGTGCCAGACGTCGGCGTAGCGCGACACCATGATGTAACCGAGCACGTCGCCGCCGCGGTCCGCGACCAGGTCGATGGTGCCGGGGCGCCCGAGCTCGGACTGGAACATCGCCCGCGTCCACGGCGTGGTGGAGCTGGCCGTCTCGATGGCGAGCACCTGCGGCAGGTCGCCGTTGCGCATCTGCCGGATGCGGACGGCCGGCTCGCGGCGGCGCCTGCCGGCGGCGGCTCACCCCGCCGGCCTCCGCGGCGAGGGCGCGGCGCCGGTTGACCTCGGCGTCCGGCAGGCGCGCGTAGACCGGCCGGGCGGGCAGGCCGGCTCCGGCGCGCACGCGGCGCACCAGGTCGACGGCCGCGGGGCGGTGGGCCGCCGAGCCGATCGGGCAGCACGGTGAGGCCCTCGGCCTCGAGGACGCCCCCGGCGGCGGCGACGCCCTTCGCCGCCCACGAGCACGGGCTCCGCCGATGGCCGTCAGGCGCGCCGCGAGGTCGGCGGGCGCCAGGGCGACCGGGGCCAGCACCTCGGTCAGTCCGCCCTCCTGGGCGCGGTAGGCGGCGGCGAACAGCTCGCGGCGGCGGGCGTCGAGGACGGCGGCGACGAGCCCGTCGCCGGGCGCCTCGCGCGACACGCCGAGGGCGAGCGCCTCGAGCGAGGAGGCCCCGGTCACCGGCACGCCGAGCGCCTGGCCCAGGCCGAGCGCCGTCGCGAGGCCGATGCGCAGGCCGGTGAACCCCCCGGGGCCCACCCCGACGACGATCTCGCCCACGTCGGCGACCCGCAGGCCGCAGGACACGAGCAGGCCGTGGGCGGCCTCCAGCACACGGCGGCCGGAACCGGGCTCGGGCGCGAGCCAGAGCTCGGCGATCGGGAGGTCATCCCGGACGAGGGCCAGGCTCGGACTCGCCGTGGAGGTGTCGAGCGCGAAGGTCAGCAAGCTGGCGGGCGAGGTCGGCGCGCGCGTCGGCTCCTCGGGCCGTCAACAGTACCAGCCTCCGATCGCCGCCCCGGTGGAGCAGTTCCAGCTCCAGGCGGGGCTCCGGGAGCGCCTCGAGGATCGCGTCGGGCCACTCCACGAAGGCGATCGCGTCGTCGCCGATGGCCGCCCGCAGCAGCTCCGCCTCCTCGTCGTCCGGCCCGCCCAGGCGGTAGGCGTCGACGTGCGCCACCTCCACGTCGCCCGCGGCGTAGCGCTGGGCCACCGTGAAGGTCGGGCTCGTGACCGGGCCCTCCACCCCCAGGGCGCGCGCGACCGCCCGCACCAGCGTGGTCTTCCCCGCCCCCAGCTCCCCGCGCAGCAGCACCAGGTCCCCGGGCCGCAGCATTCGCGCGAGCGCCGCCCCCAGGTCGGCCGTGTCCCCGGGTCCCGCGCTCTCCCACCTGGCCGGCTCCTCGCTCAGAACAACCCGAGCTGCTCGTCCGCGGCCGCCATCGCGGCGGCCGCCGGGCGCTCCGGGGCGATGGCGGCGGGCGGGGGCGCGGGCGCCGCTGCGGCCGGGCCGTCGTCGCGCCCCGGGATCGCCGACGCCAGGAGCTCGGGGATGCGGGCGAAGTCGCCCTCCAGGGTGGAGAGCATGGAGCGCGTGTAGAGCGCGGCGGCCGGGTGGTAGAGCGGGTAGAGCAGCACCCGCAGGCCCCCGATCTCCATGGGCAGCTCGCACCCGTGCACGCGCGAGATGCCGTCCGGGCGGCCCGGACAGGAGCTTGGTCGCGAAGTTGCCGAGGGTGCAGATCATGCGCGGGCGGATCAGCGAGACCTGCGTGAACAGGTGCGGCTCGCACTCGCGGATCTCGGCCGGCTGCGGGTCGCGGTTGCCCGGGGGGCGGCACTTCAGGACGTTGGCGACGAAGACGTCGTCGCGCGTGAGGCCGATGCCCTCGAGCATCTGGCTGAGGAGCTTCCCGGAGGCCCCGACGAACGGGATGCCCTGGAGGTCCTCGTGGTAGCCGGGCGCCTCGCCGACGAACATCACGTCGGCGTCGGGGTCGCCGTTGCCCACGACGACCTGGGTGCGCCCCTGGCTGAGCGGGCACCGGACGCAGTCGACCACCTCGGCGCGGTGGTAGGCCTCGAGCGCGGAGACCCGGTCGGCGCGGTCGGACATGGGGGCAGGCTACCGCGGGGTCCGGCCGGAACGTCCGCGGCTTGTGACGCGCTCACGCGCGGAGATATGCTCCGGCCGTCGTTCGCGCACAGCCCGGCATCCCGTCGTGGGAGTTGGAGCAGAGGCGTCGGACGGATGGGCCGCCCCGGCGGTCTCGTCCGCATGTCCGGCGACGAGAACGGAGCGGTCCCGGTATGCCGTCGTCCCGCACAGATGCACCCCCTCCCGGCCCCCGCGTCGTCCGCACCGTGGCCGAGCTGCGCGACGCGGTCGCCGGCCTGCGCGCTGCCGGCCGCGCCGTCGCGCTGGTGCCGACCATGGGGGCGTTCCACGAGGGTCACCTCGCGCTGATGCGCCTGGCCGGCGAGGACGGGCACGTCGTGGTGGTGACCCTCTTCGTCAACCCGACCCAGTTCGCGGCCAACGAGGACCTCTCCCGCTACCCGCGCGACGAGGCCCGCGACCTGGAGCTCGCGGCCGGCGCCGGCGTCGACCTCGTCTTCGCCCCGGGCCCCGAGGAGATGTACCCGCCCGGCTTCGGCACCACGATCACCGTCGCCGGCCCGAGCGCCGGCCTCGAGGGCGCGGCGCGCCCCGAGCACTTCGGCGGCGTCGCGACCGTGGTCGCCAAGCTCCTGCTGGCCGTGCGGCCCGACCTCGCCGTCTTCGGCCAGAAGGACGCCCAGCAGGTGGCCGTCGTGCGCCGCCTGATGGCCGACCTCCACCTCGACGACATCGAGCTCGTCGTCGGCCCCACCGTGCGCGAGCCCGACGGGCTCGCCATGAGCAGCCGCAACGCCTACCTCGAGCCCGAGGACCGCCGCGCGGCGACCGTGCTGCACCGCGCCCTGCAGGCCGCCGCGGCCCTCGCCCGCGATGGCGAGCAGCGACCCCGCCCGCATCCAGGCCGCGGCGCGCGAGATCGTGGCCGGCGAGCCCCGCGCGGCGCTCGACTACGCCGCGGTCGTGGACCGCGACACCTTCCAGCCCATCACCACCCTGGAGGGCGCCGACGCCCTCCTCGCCATCGCCGCCCGGGTCGGACCCGTCCGGCTCATCGACAACGCCCCGCTCCCCACCCCGACCCGGAGGGCCGACGTGCCGCCTCGCACCCGCACCATGCTGAAGAGCAAGATCCACCGCGCCACGGTCACCGACGCGAACCTGAACTACGTCGGCAGCATCACGGTCGACACGGATCTGCTCCAGGCGGCGGACATCCTCCCGTACGAGCAGGTGTTCGTCCTCAACATCAACACCGGCGCCCGCTTCGAGACCTATGCGATCGAGGGCCCGGCCGGCGGCGGCGACATCTGTCTGAACGGCGCCGCGGCGCGCCTCGCCCAGCCGGGCGACCTGGTGATCGTGCTGACCTACGCCCCGTACGAGGAGGGCGAGCTGGAGGGCTTCGAGCCCACCGTGGTCCACGTCGACGCGCAGAACCGCCAGGTCGAGATCGAGGCCCTCGACGGCGTCCCCGCGCTCTGGGGGCAGCAGTGACCTCCGCCCTCACCCCCGCCGAGATCCGCGCCCGCAAGGGCGGGCCGCGGCTCGCGATGCTGACGGCCTACGACTACCCCACCGCCCGGGCGCTCGACGCCTGCGGGCTGGACATCCTGCTGGTGGGCGACTCCGTCGGCGAGGTGGAGCTGGGCTACGACACCACCCGCGCGGTCACCCTGGAGATGATCTGCCACCACGTCCGCGCCGTGCGCCACGGCGTCACCGCCACCCACATCTGCGGCGACCTCACCGCCGGCACCTACCGCACCCCCGAGGAGGCCGTGGGGAGCGCGCGGGCCCTGGTGGAGGCGGGCGCCGACTCGGTGAAGCTCGAGGGCGGCCTCATCCCGCAGGTCGCCGCGATCATCGCCGACGGCATCCCGGTGATGGGCCACGTCGGACTGCTGCCGCAGACCGCCGAGGTCTACCGGCGCGAGGGCACCACGCCCGAGGAGGCCGAGCGGATCGCCGCCGAGGCGCGCGCACTGGACGAGGCCGGCTGCTACGCGATCGTGATCGAGGCCGTCCCGGCCGCGCTCGCCGAGCGCATCACGTCCGAGGTCGCCTGCCCGACGATCGGCATCGCCGCGGGCCCGGAGTGCGACGGCCAGGTCCTGGTCTCGACCGACCTGCTCGGCCAGCTCCCCGACCCGCCGCGCTTCGTGACGCCGAAGGCCGACGTCCACGGCATCGTGATCGCGGCCGGCCGCGCGTTCGCCGACGAGGTCCGCGGCGTGACGCTGGCCGATCGGCGCGAGGCGGTATGAGCCGGGAGATGTCGGACGAGGAGCGCCGCGCGTTCCTCACGCGCGGCACCAGGACGGGCAAGCTCGGGACGGTCCGCGCGGACGGGCGGCCGCACGTGGCGGCCGTCTGGTTCGTCCTCGACGGCGACGACATCGTCTTCATGACGGGCAGGGACACCCTCAAGGGGCACAACCTGCGCCGGGACCCGCGGGCCGTCATCTACGTCGACGACGACCAGCCGCCCTTCGCCTACGTGCGCTGCGAGGGCGAGGTCACGCTGAGCGAGGACCTCGACGACATGCTCGGCTGGTCAACCCGCATCGCCGGCCGCTACATGGGCCCGGAGATGGCCGAGAGCTACGGCCGGCGCAACGCCGTCCCGGGCGAGATGCTCGTGCGCCTCAGCCCGTGGCGCACCGCCACCGAGGCGGGGGTGGCGGACTAGGACCGCCCTCCCCCGCCTCGCACGGATCAGTCGGCGACGGTGCGCTGGTAGGCCCGGATCGCAAGCGGCGCGCAGACCGCGACGATCGCGACGATCCAGATCAGCGTGTAGGCCACCGGGTGCTGGAGCGACCACGGCGGGTCGGACCCGAAGTCGCCGCTCGGGTTGCCGAACAGCTGCCGCAGCGCCTCCGCCATCGTCGTGACCGGGTTCCACTCCGCGATCGTCCGCAGGACGGGCGGCAGGGTGTTGACCGGCACGAAGGTGCTCGCGATGAACGTGATCGGGAAGATGGCCGTGAAGCCGACGCCCTGGACGGCCTCGACCGACGGCAGCATGGTCCCCATCAGCACGCCGATCCAGATGACCGCGAACGAGAAGGCGATCATCAGCGCGTAGGCGGCCACCGCGTGCACCGGGTCCTCGTTGATCCGCCATCCGACGATCAGGCCGCAGATGGACATCAGAAGGAGCGGCAGGAGCGCGCGCAGCAGGCTCGACAGCGCGTGCCCTCCCAGCACCGCCCCGCGCGCCATCGGCAGCGAGCGGAAGCGGTCGATGGCGCCGTTGGTGCGGTCGGAGGCGAGGCCGATGGCGACGCCGAACGCCCCGAACACGATCGTCTGGGCGAAGATGCCGCCCATCAGGAACTCGCGGTAGCCGCCGTCGGCGACGGAGATCGCCCCGCCGAAGACGTACGCGAACAGCAGCACGAACATCACCGGCTGCAGGGTGACGTCGGCCAGCGCCTCGGGCTGACGGCGCATGTGCAGCAGACCGCGCCTGGCGACGACCCAGCAGTCGCCCAGGAAGCTCCCGCGGCGCTCGGCCAGGGGTGGGACGGTCACCGTGCCGGCGACTGTCGCGGCGCTCATCGGGACACCTCCACGGGCTGGTCCTCGGCGATGTGCTCGCCGGTCAGGGTCAGGAAGACGTCGTCGAGCGAGGGCTGGCGCAGTCCGATGTCCTCGACCTCGACGCCCTCGTCGGCTAGCGCGTCGGCCAGGCGCGAGACGACCCGCGGGCCGTCCTCGGTCGGCGCGTGCACACGGCGGGCGGCCGGGTCGATCCCGGGCTCCGCGCCGGTGATCCGCTGCACCATCTCGGAGACCTCGCCGAGCCGGCCGGGGTCCACGACGGTGACGAAGGCCTGGGCGCCGCCCACCTGGCGCTTCAGCTCGCGGGCGTCGCCGCGGGCGATGACCCGCCCGTGGTCCACGACCACGATGTCGTCGGCGAGGCGGTCGGCCTCCTCCAGGTACTGGGTGGTCAGCAGGATGGTCGCCCCCTCGTCGACGAGCGTCTCGAGGACGTCCCAGAGCTCGTTGCGGGCGCGCGGGTCGAGCCCGGTGGTGGGCTCGTCCAGGAACAGGACCCCGGGGCGGGCCACGAGCGTCGCGGCCAGGTCGAGGCGGCGGCGCATGCCGCCGGAGTAGGTCTTCGCCAGCCGGCCGCCGGCGTCGACGAGGTCGAACTGCGCGAGCAGCTCGTCGGCGCGCGCGCGCGCCACGCCGCGGCCGAGGTGGTGCAGCCGGCCGATCATGATGAGGTTCTCGCGGCCGGTGAGGAGGCCGTCGACCGTCGCGTCCTGCGCGGCCAGGCCCAGCTGCCGGCGCACCGCCATGGGGTCGGCGGCGACGTCGATGCCGGCCACACTGGCATGGCCCCCGTCGGCCTGGGTCAGGGTGGTCAGGATGCGCACCGCGGTGGTCTTCCCCGCCCCGTTCGGTCCGAGGAGGCCGCAGACGGTGCCGCGCGGCACGTCGAAGGAGACGCCGTCCAGCGCCACCTTGTCGCCGTACCGCTTCACGAGGCCACGCGCCTCGATGGCTGATGTGGTGTGGGTGCTCATTGGGGCACCCTTGCACGCCCGCCGGAATAATACAATGGGTGTAAAGATCGTATCTCGGTAAAATCTGTCGTAACATGGGGGACGATGACCATCCCCCTCCACCCGGGGCTGCGGGAGCGCCAGAAGGCCGCGCGGCGCCGCGCGATCTCCGACGCGGCCACCGCCCTGTTCATGGAGCGCGGCTTCGAGGCCGTGACGATCGCCGAGGTGGCCGAGGCCGCCGGCGTCTCCATCAAGACGATCTTCAACTACTTCGGCTCCAAGGAGGAACTGTTCCTCGACCGCGAGGCCGAGGCCCGCGCCGCGACGCTCTCCGCGATCGCCGACCGGTCGCCGGGCGCGTCGATCACCGGGGGCTTCCTGGCGCTGCTGACCGAGCACCGGGTGCCGAGCGGCGGCGACGGCTGGGAGGGCTTGGACGACCACCGGCGCTACGAGCAGTTCCGGCGCTTCCTCGAGACCTGGACCGCCTCGCCCGCCCTGCGCGCGCGCCACATGCTCGGCGAGGAGGAGCTCGGCGCGGCGCTGGCCGTCGCCATCGGCGCCGAGACGGGCCTGACCGCCGACGACGACCGCGTGCGCACCATGACGGCCATGCTGGTCAGCGCGATGCACCTGCGCCACGAGACGCTGGCTCGGGCGATTCTCGACGGCCTGCCGCCGGAGGAGGTGCGCCGCCGGGTCGAGGCGCTGGCCCGCGAGGCCATCGGCCGCGTCGCCGCGGCGTTCCCCGACCTGGACGTCGCGCGCCGCCCGCCGGACCCCGAGGAGGGTCCGGCGGGGGCCGGACGGACGGGCTAGGCGCCGCTCCCGGCCGCGATCTTGCGGAGGTCGAGGGCCTCGTTCAGGACGGCCTCGTCCACCCCGTGCTCGCGCGCGACCTCACGCAGCGCCCGGCCGCTGGCGGTCGCCTCCTTCACGATCGCCGCGCCCTTGTCGTATCCGATGATCGGGTTCAGGGCGGTCGCCACCTGCAGGTTGTTCTCCGCCAGCTCCTCCAACCGCGGCAGGTTCGGCTCGATCCCGGCGATGCAGCGGTCCGCGAAGAGGCGCGACGTGGTGGTGAGCAGGTGTATCGAGCCGAGCAGGTTGCGGGCGAGCAGCGGGATGCGCACGTTCAGCTCGAAGTTGCCCTGCATTCCGCCGATCGTGATCGCCGTGTCGTTGCCGATCACCTGGGCGGCGACCTGGAGCACCACCTCCGGGATCACCGGGTTGACCTTGCCCGGCATGATCGACGAGCCCTTCTGGAGCTCCGGCAGGAACAGTTCGGCGAGGCCGGCCCGCGGGCCGCTGCCGAGGATCGCGATGTCGTTCGCGATCTTGGTGAGGGACACCGCCACCACCTTCAGGGCGCCGGACGCCTCCACCAGGCCGTCGCGGGCGCCCTGCGCCTCGAACGGGTCGGCGGGGCCGGAGATCGGCAGACCCGTGTCGGCGGCGAGGCGCGCCCGCACCTTCGCGGCGAACTCCGGGTGGGTGTTCAGGCCGGTGCCGGCGGCCGTGCCGCCGAGGGGGATCTGCCCCAGGCGCTTCGTCGCGTCGGCCACCCGGTCGCGGCCCTCGCGGATCTGGGCGGCGTAGCCGGCGAACTCCTGGCCCAGCGTGACCGGCACCGCGTCCATCAGGTGCGTGCGGCCCGTCTTGACGATGTCCTTCCAGGCGTCGGCCTTCGTCTGCAGCGTGCCCGCCAGGTGGCCGAGGGCCGGCATCAGGTTGTTGACGACCTCCTGGAGGGCGGCCGCGTGGACGGCCGACGGGAAGACGTCGTTCGAGCTCTGGCCCATGTTCACGTGGTCGTTCGGGTGGGCGCCCTCGCCGGCGAGGTTCGCGATCACCTCGTTGGCGTTCATGTTCGACGAGGTGCCCGAGCCCGTCTGGAAGACGTCGATCGGGAACTGGTCGTCGTGCTCGCCCTTGGCGACGGCGTCGGCGCCCGCGGCGATCCGCTCGGCCAGGCCGGCGTCGAGGAGTCCCAGCTCGGCGTTGACGCGCGCCGCCGCGCCCTTGATCCGGCCGAGCCAGCGCACGACCGGGATCGGCACGCGCTCGCCCGACACCGGGAAGTTCTCGACCGCCTTGCGGGTTTCCCCGCCCCAGAGCTCCGCCACCATGTCCCCCTCGATCGACATCGGTCCGACCGCCGATCCTACAGTCGCGGCGTCAGGCCGGATGTCCCCGAAGCGTTGCCAGCTCGCGCAGGATCTCCATGGCGGCGAGCGTCCCGGTCTCGAGGTGCTCGACGCGAAGATGCTCGTCGGGCCCGTGGATGCCGTCGTCGGGCAGGCCGAAGCCCGTCAGGACCGTCGGCACGCCCCGTGCGGCCAGCACAGCGACCACCGGCAGCGTCCCGCCCAGGCGCACCGGCGCGACCGGCCACCCCGTGGCGCGGGCGATGCCCTCCGAGGCGGCCCGCAGCACCGGATGGTCGGGGTCGAGCGCGGCGGGGAGCGCGGTTCCGAGGTCCTCGATCTCCAGCTCGGCGCCCGGCGGAAGGGCCGCCCGCAGGAGGTCGTCGAGCGCCGCCGCGATGCGGTCGGCGTCCTGGCCGGGGGCGAGGCGTACGGAGAAGGTGGCGGTCGCCTCGCCGGGCAGGTTGGTCTTGTGGGCGCGCACCTCGCCGCAGTCGAGGCCGTGGACGTCGAGCGAGGGCGAGGCCAGCGTGCGCATGTAGAAGCCCTCGGCGGCGCCGGGGTCGGCCGGGCGCAGGCCGGCCTCGGCGAGCATGTCGGCGCCCGGCGGCAGGTGGGCCCAGGCGTCGACCTCGCTCGGCCCGGCGGGCGCGACCCCCGCGTAGAGCGCGTCCGGCAGGCGGCCGTCGTGCGGCGTCACCGCCGCGAGCACCGCGATCAGCGCGTGGGCGGCGTTCAGCGCGGCGCCGCCGAACAGGCCGCTGTGGGCGTCGCTCGCGGCCGAGCGCACGCGGATGCGCCGGTAGACCATGCCGCGCACGCCGGTGCAGATCGCGGGCCGGCCCGGGGCGACCATCGGGCTGTCGAAGATGACGGTGGCGAGGGCCGGGGTGAGGTCGGCGGCGAAGTGCTCGAGGGCCGACGTGCCGCCGCTCTCCTCCTCCCCCTCCACGACGAACGCGGCCCGCACCGGCAGCTCGCCGGCCGCCGCCAGGCGCTGGACGGCCGCGATCAGCATGAAAAGGTTGCCCTTGTCGTCGCTCGCGCCGCGCGCGTAGAGGTTGCCGTCGCGCACCGCGGGCTCGAAGGGCGGTGTGGTCCACAGCGCGAGGTCGCCGGCCGGCTGCACGTCGTAGTGGCCGTAGAGCACGACGCGCGGCGCGTCGGGGTCGCCGTCGCTGGCCGGGACCTCGCCCAGCACGAGCGGCTGGCCCGAGGTCGCGCGCACCTCGGCCTCGCCGCCGGCGCGGCGGATCTCGTCGGCGACCATCGCGGCGGCGCGGTCCATGTCCGCGGCGTGTTCGGGGAGCGCGCTGATGCTCGGCACCCTCAGCAGCGCCTCGAGGCGCTCCAACTCCGCGGCGGTCACCGTGGCAGTCTAGGCGGATGCCGCTCTCCGACGTCCCGGCCGTCGAGCTCACCACCCAGCGCCTCGTGCTGCGGACGCCCCGCAGCGAGGACTTCGCGCCGTGGGCCGCGTTCGCCGCCGACGCCGAGGCGATGACCTACCTCGGCGGCGTCCAGCACGAGGCGGTCGCGTGGCGGGCGTTCCTGGCGGCCGTCGGCGGCTGGCACGTCCAGGGGTTCGGCATGTTCTCGGTCGTGGAGCGCGAGACCGGCGACTGGGTGGGCCGGGTCGGGCCGCTGCGGCCGGTGGGCTGGCCGGGGACCGAAGTGGGCTGGGGCATCGTGCGCTCGCGCTGGGGGCGCGGCTACGCCACCGAGGCCGCGGTCACCGCGATGGACTACGCGGTGGACCGCCTGGGGTGGTCCGAGGTGATCCACTGCATCGAGGACGACAACGTCGCCTCGATCAAGGTGGCCGAGCGGCTGGGCTCGCGGCGGCTTCGCACCGCCCGCCTCCCCCCGCCGGCCGACATCGACATCGCGGTCTGGGGTCAGACCGCCGACGACTGGCGCGCCCGCAGGGGCTACGCCCCGGTGCGCAGAGCGACGGCCACCAGGCGCGCGAAGAGGCCCTGAGCGGGGGTTTCGCGCGAGGTCGACAATTGGCGTCGACGCGACACGCCAATCGACGCGTTCCTCGCCTCCGCGATCCGGCGGCTCTCGGTGTCGCGGGCGATGGCGGTGTGGAAGTGCGGGTGGGGGTGCATGGGACCCTCCGGTCCGTCGTGCGATTCGATGTCACGACGGTACGGCCGCGCCCCCTGCACGCTCATCGGTGGGCGGTGCCTATCCGGCCCTCGCGCGGTGCCCATCTTCGGCCGTCCCGGCCTCCTGCAGCGCGGCCGCGGCCTCGGCGCGTGTGCCTACGCCCAGCCGGCGCAGGACGGCGGCCACGTGGTGGTCGACCGTCCGCTCGGAGATCACCAGGCGCTCCGCGATCTGGCCGTTGGTGAGGCCCTCGCCGACCAGGGCGAGCACCTCGGCCTGCCGCGCGGTGAGCCCGAGCGGCGCGGCCGCGGTCGCGGGGCGCGGCCCGCGCGGGACCGCCGCGACGCCCCGCTCGCGCAGGCGCGCCCGCAGGCGCGCGGCAGGGACGGCGGCGCCCAGCCGGTCGAAGGCGGCCAGCGCCCGCAGCAGGTCGCCCTCGTCGTCGCCGGCGGCGAGCGCGTCGGCCGCCTCGTAGGGGCAGCCGAGCGCCTCCCAGGCCTCTGCGGACCCGCGGGCGTCGCCGGCAATGAGCAGCCGGTAGGGCTCCTCCGCCCGCTCGACGCCCTCCACGGGCAGCCCGGCCCGGTGCGCCCACAGCAGGGCCTCGCCGATGAGGCGCGACTCCTTGGTCCCGAGGACGGCCTCCACGGCGTCGGCCGCGTGGCGGCGCAGGGCCTCTTGGTCGCCGGCCAGCCAGGCCAGCTCGGCGCAGGCGCACGCCGCGGGGATCAGGCGCTGGGGCTCGTCCGCGACCACGGCGCGCTCCCAGGCGTCGGCCAGCAGGGCCTCGGCCTCGGGCTCGCCGCGGCGCGCCATCAGGCGCCCGTAGGCGACCATCCCGGGGTGGGTGCTGATGGCGCGGTAGAGGCTGTCCATCGCCAACACGGCCCGGCCGTCCTCCTCCACGCCGCGCCAGTCGCCGGTCTCGAGGCGCGCCCAGGCGCGCATCCCGAGCAGGTACTGGTCGTACGAGCCGAGGTCGTTAGCGCGCGCGAAGGCCAGGCCCCGCTCGATTGTCGCGAACGCCGCCGGGTACGCGCGCTTCAAGAGCCGGCCCCAGCCC
Source organism: uncultured Thermoleophilia bacterium (assembly GCA_963770865.1). Classification (GTDB taxonomy): domain Bacteria; phylum Actinomycetota; class Thermoleophilia; order Miltoncostaeales; family Miltoncostaeaceae; genus Miltoncostaea. The sequence goes on along the minus strand of CAVYRD010000011.1, from coordinate 331,947 downwards.
AGGTTGACGATCGCCCGGACCGCGTTGTCGTGCTGGCCGTCCTCGGTCGCGATGCGGGCCGCGTCCTCGAGCATCGCGACGCCCGCGCGATCGCCCGACTCGACGAGGGCGGTGCCGACGTTGTTGAGGGCGTGCGCGAGGGCCCCGCGGTCGTCGAGCTCGCGCGCCAGCGCGATGGCCCGCTCGCCCCACTCCACGGCCTCCTCGGTGCGCCAGGCGAGCATCATCAGCTGGGAGAGGGTGCTGTAGGCCATCGCCAGCCCCGACGTTGACCCGAGCGGCTCGAGCAGCGCGATCGCGCGCTCCGCGGCGGCCTCGGACTCCTCGCGGCGCCCGGCCCACCACAGCAGGCGCGAGAGCCAGCGCTCGTCCTCCCCCGCCTCGGCGATCTGGCCGAGCGCCGTGCGGATGGCGAGCGCCTCGCGCCGCGTGTCCAGCGCCTCCTCCGACGTGCCCGAGAGGTAGGCCTCGAACGAGAGCGCCTCGAGTAGCCCGGCGCGCTCGCCGGGCGGCAGGCCGCCCGCGGCCTCGAGGGCGACGCGCAGGTGCTCGGCCGCCTGGATGTGCGACCCCGCCGCGCTCGCCGAGCGCGCCGCCGCGGGCGCGGCGGCCAGGATGGCCGCGGCGTCGCCGGAGCGCCGGGCGTGGTGGACGATCCGCGCCGGGTCGATCCCCTCGCGGGCGCGGAGGGCCTCGAGCACGCGGGCGTCGAGCTCCTGGCGGCGCATCGGCGAGAGCTCGTCCTCGACGCTCGAGCGGGCGATCTCGTGGCGGAAGCGCAGGGCGGCGCCCTCGAGCTCCAGCATCCCGGCCGCCAGGCACTCGTCGGCCGGCCCCGCGGGCGCCTCGCCCAGGACCTCGCGCACCAGCCAGGTCTCCGCGCGCCCCGGCACCACGCCGACGATCTCCAGCACCCGTCGCGCCGACGGCGAGAGTCGGCGCGCGCGCGCCAGGACGGCGTCGCGCACGGAGCCGGGGATCTCCTCGCCCGAGGACGCCAGCACCTCGGTGACGAAGAACGGGTTGCCGCCCGTCATCCCGTGCAGGCGCGCCGCGTCGCGCCCGGCGCGGGCGGCGAGCCGCGCCACCGAATCCTCGCCGAGCGGCGACAGGTCGATGCGCCGCACCACCGCGGAGGGCAGCTCGCCGAGCGTGGCGCGCAGCCGGTCGCCGGCGTGGTCCGGCCGCAGGGTCGCCACGAGGGTGCCGGTCGTCATCCCGACGCGCCGCCCGAGCAGGGCCAGCAGGTCGAGGGTGCCCTCGTCGGCCCAGTGGACGTCCTCCACCACCAGCACCCGGGGCGGCGAGCCGGCGAGCTCGTCGAGGAGGCCCGCCACGAGGTCCTCCCGGCGGGCGTCGCCGCGGAAGGCCTCGGCCAGCGGGCCGCCGGCCTGGCGGGCGATGTCGTGGAACGGGCCGAGGGCCCGGGGCGTGAGAAGCGGGTCGCAGGCCCCCACCAGGAACACGCGCCCCTCGCCGTGGGCCTGCGGCACGGCCGCGAGCAGCGCCGTCTTGCCGATGCCCGCCTCCCCGGCCAAGAGCACGACGCGGCCCGCGCCCGACGCCGCCTCGTCGAGGGCGTCGCGGACGGCCTCAAGCGCCACCTCGCGCTCCAGCAGCTCCATGGCCCGATGCTAGCCGGGCCGCGCGCCGTCAGTGCGTGAGCTCGACCGGGACGATCGGGACCGCGACCCGGCGGCCGTCGCGGACCACGGACAGCTCGGCCGCGCGCCCGATGCGCTCGGCACCCATCAGGCGCTGCAGGTCGCCCACGTCCGCGACCGGCTCGCCGTCGACCGCGACGATCAGGTCCTCGGCGCGCAGCCCGGCGCGCTCGGCCGGGCTGCCGGCCACGACCTCGACCACCTCGATGCCCGCCTCGCGGCCCACCTCGGCCGCGGTGCGCGGCGGCAGCGGCCGCGTTCCGCCCGCGATGCCGACGTACGCGCGCCTCACGCGGCCCTCGGTCATCAACGCGGCGACGATGGCCCGCGTCGTGGCGTTGACGGGGACGGCGAGGCCCACGCCGATGCCGGCGACGGCCGTGTTGATGCCGACGACCCGCGCGCGGCTGTCCGCCAGGGCGCCGCCGGAGTTGCCCGGGTTGAGAGCGGCGTCGGTCTGGATCACGTCCTCCACCACCCGGCGGGCGCCGGGCCGGCCGACTGGCAGGGCCCGCCCCAGCGCCGAGACCACGCCCGCCGTCACCGAGCCCGCGAACCCGAGGGGGTTGCCGATCGCCACGACGAGCTGCCCCACCTCCAGGCGGTCGGCGTCGCCCAGGGTGGCCGCCGGAAGGTCGCCGCCGTCGGCGCGCAGGAGCGCCAGGTCGGAGAGGGGGTCGGCTCCCACCACGCGCAGGCCGAGGTCGCGGCCGTCGACCAGGCGGGCCCGCAGGCCCTCCTCGGCGCCCTCGACCACGTGCGCCGACGTCAGCAGGAACCCGTCGGGGCTGATCACGACCCCGCTCCCGGCGCCCTCGGCGCGCCTGCCGCGGCCGTCCCGGCGCACCGCGCGGATGCTCACCACCGACGGCCCGAGGACGCGGGCGACCGAGGTCACGGCGCGCGAGTAGGCGTCGAGCGCCTCGGCGTCGGAGGGCTCGGAGAGGTGCTGTATGAAGCGGATCGGAGAGATCGGCCGACGGTAGCACCGGCCTCCGCGGGGGCGCCCCGTCCGGGCCCTCGGCCAATTGGCCGTCGACCGCTCGGCCAATTGGCCGAGGGCGTCCGGCGCCTCAGGCGGCGAGCCCTGGGGCCCGGAGCGCGTGCCGGCTTGAGCCCGCGTCAGCCGACGGCGATCAGCGCCACCCCGGCGAGCGCGATCCCCGCCCCCACCCCCTGCAGCCGGCCGAGCCGCTCGTGCAGCACCAGGCCGGCCAGGGCGACGGTGGTCACCGGATAGAGCGAGCCCAGCACCGCGACGACGCTCACCAGGCCACGCTGGCTGCCGACGGCGAACAGAAGGTTGGCCGTCGAGTCGAGGACCCCGGCGCCGAGCACCAGGCCGAGGGTCGGCCGGGACATGGCGAACCCCCCAGCCCCGCCGACGGCCACCGCCAGGGCGAGGGCGATCGGCGCGGATCCCCCGCGCGCCGCGGTCAGGCTCCACAGCGCGCTCTCCGACGCCGAGGCGGCCAGCAGGCTGAAGAACCCGCCGAAGCCGAGCGCCGCGATCAGCGCCAGGCCGATCCCCTGCGTCGACGCGGGGCCCGGCGCCCGGGCCGCGAGGGCCGCGCCCGCCAGCGCCAGCAGCATCCCCATGAGCGCCAGTGCGCTGGGCGTGTTGCCCGACACCAGGTCGACGGTCAGCGGCACGACGGCGCCGAGGGCGCTGACCGGGGCGATCAGGCTGATGGTGCCGACGCTCATCGCCCGGTAGAAGGCGACCAGCCCGGCGACGCCGCTCAGGCCGGCGAGGACCCCCAGCGCGATCGAGCCGGCCGGCGGGACGTCCGGCCGCAGGATCGCGAGGCCGGCGAGCGCCAGGACGAGGCCGACGCCCTGCGACAGCCCGACCACGGCCAGCACCGCGGCGCGGCGGCTGGCCACGCCGCCGAGGAAGTCGGCGACGCCCCACGTGACGCCCGAGAGCAGGCCCAGCGCGACCGCGAGCACGGCGCGCGGTCAGCCGCGGCCGTGCGGGAGGCTCAGGTCGAGCGCCGGGCCCTTCGGGACGATGCCGGTCGGGTTGATCGAGTCGTGCGTCAGGTAGTAGTGGCGCTTGATGTGGTCGAAGTCGACCGTCTCCGCCACGCCGGGCACCTGGTAGAGGTCGCGCAGGTAGGGCCAGAGCGCCGGGTAGTCGACGATCGCGCCGCAGGTTGCACTTGAAGTGGCCCACGTAGACGGCGTCGAAGCGGACGAGGGTGGTGAACAGGCGCCAGTCGGCCTCGGTGCGCCGGTCGCCCACCAGCCAGCGCTGCCCCTGCAGGCGCGCGTCGAGGCCGTCGAGGGCCGCGAACAGCGCGTCGAACGCCTCCTCGTAGGCGTCCTGGGTGGTGGCGAAGCCCGCCCGGTACACGCCGTTGTTGACGTCGCGATAGACGCCGTCGTTGACCTCGTCGATCTCGTCGCGCAGATCCTCCGGGTAGAGGTCGAGCGAGGCGTCGCCCCACGCGTCCCACTCCGAGTTGAGCATCCGCAGGATCTCGGCCGACTCGTTGTTGACGATGCGGCCGGTCTCGCGGTCCCAGAGCACGGGCACCGTGACGCGGCCCTCGAAGCCCGGGTCGCTCACCAGGTAGGCCTCCGACAGGAAGTCGAAGCCGTTGACCGGGTCGGGCCCGTGCCCGTGCCCCTCGCGGAAGGCCCAGCCGCGCTCGTCGCGCACCGGGTCGACCACCGACATCGAGATCACGTCCTCCAGGCCCTTCAGGCGGCGCACGATGATCGTGCGGTGCGCCCACGGGCACGCCTTCGAGACGTAGAGGTGGTAGCGGCCCGGGCACGGCCGGGAAGCCCGACGAGCCGTCGGCCGTCACCCGGTCGCGGAAGCGGCTGTCCTGGCGGACGAACCGGCCGGTGTCGTCGGTCTCCGCCCCGAACTGAGCGCGGGCGCGGGTGCCCGTGCTCACCGGCCGCCCGCGCCGACGAGGTCGCCGGCGGCCGGCGCCGTCCGGGAGGAGAGCAGCACCGGGCGCAGGTACTCGCCGGTGTGCGAGCCCGCGATCGCGGCGATCTCCTCCGGCGTGCCCGCGCCGATCAGGCGCCCGCCGCCCGAACCCCCCTCGGGGCCGAGGTCGACGACCCAGTCGGCGCACTTGATGACGTCGAGGTTGTGCTCGATCACCACCACCGTGTTGCCCTGGTCCACCAGGCGCTGCAGCACCTCGAGCAGCTTCTCGATGTCCGCGAAGTGGAGCCCGGTCGTGGGCTCGTCGAGCACGTAGAGGGTGCGCCCGGTCGCGACCTTGGACAGCTCGGTGGCGAGCTTCACCCGCTGGGCCTCGCCGCCCGAGAGGGTCGTGGCCGGCTGGCCGAGCCGGACGTAGTCGAGCCCCACGTCGTGCAGCGTCTGCAGGCGCCGGTGGATCTTCGGCACGGCGGCGAACGCCTCGACGGCCTCCTCCACGCTCATGTCGAGCACCTCGGCGATGGTCCGCCCGCCGTAGCGGACGGTCAGCGTCTCGCGGTTGAAGCGCCGCCCGCCGCAGACCTCGCACGGCACGTGGACGTCCGGCAGGAAGTGCATCTCGATCGTGATCGTGCCGTCGCCCTTGCACGCCTCGCAGCGGCCGCCCTTCACGTTGAAGCTGAAGCGCCCCGGCGAGTAGCCGCGCGCCCGCGCCTCCTGGGTCATCGAGAAGAGCTGGCGGATGTGGTCGAAGAGGCCGGTGTAGGTGGCCGGGTTGCTGCGCGGCGTGCGCCCGATCGGCGACTGGTCGATGTCGATGACCTTGTCGATGTGGTCGAGCCCGTCGATGCGCTCGTGCGCCCCCGGGCGGCGCGGCCGGCGCCCGAGGCGGCCGGCGAGGGACTTCAGCAGGACCTCGGTCACGAGGGTGCTCTTGCCCGATCCTGACACGCCCGTCACGCAGGTCAGGGCCCCGACCGGGAAGCCGACGTCGATGCCGCGCAGGTTGTGCTCGCGCGCGCCGTGGACCGTCAGCCACCCGCGCGGCTCGCGCCGCACCGACGGGACCGGCACGCCGCGGCGGCCCGACAGGAAGGCGCCGGTGGCCGAGGACGGCTCGGCCTCGATGTCGGCCACCGAGCCCTGCGCCACGACCCGCCCGCCGTGCTGGCCCGCGCCCGGGCCCATGTCCACGACGTGGCCGGCGCTGCGGATCATGTCCTCGTCGTGCTCGACCACCAGGACCGTGTTGCCCTGGTCGCGCAGTCGCTCCAGCGTCCCGATCAGCTTGCGGTTGTCGCGCTGGTGCAGGCCGATCGAGGGCTCGTCGAGGATGTAGAGGACGCCGACCAGGCCCGACCCGATCTGGGTCGCGAGGCGGATGCGCTGCGCCTCGCCGCCCGACAGCGTCCCCGCGGCGCGCGCCAGGTCGAGGTAGCCGACGCCGACGTCGTCGAGGAAGCGCAGCCGCTCGCGGATCTCCTGGATCACGCGGGCGCCGATGAACGCCTGGGTGTCGCCCAGCTCGAGGTCGGTGAAGAAGGCCAGCGCGTCGGACACCGACAGCAGGCAGACCTCGTGGATGTTGCGGCCCGTGATCGTGACCGCCAGCGACTCGGGCTTCAGGCGCGCCCCGCCGCAGGCCGGGCACGGCCGCAGCGACATGAACTGCTCCACGCTCTCGCGCACCGCCTGCGACATCGAGGTCGTGTGCTGGCGGCGCAGCTGCGGCACGACGCCCTCGAACCAGCCCCAGCTGCCGCCCTTGCGGCGCTTGTTGCCGAGGAACACCCGCTCACGGCGCCGCGGCCCGTCGAGCAGCAGCGCCCGCTGCGCCGCCGGCAGCACCTTCCACGGCGTGTTCAGGTCGATCTCGTGCTGCGTGGCGATGACGCCGAGCAGCAGGTCGTAGTAGTCGGTCGTGCGGTCGGTCCACGGCAGGATCGCGCCCTCGGCCAGGGTGCGCTCGGGGTCGACGACCAGCTCCGGGTCGACCTCCTGGGTGAAGCCGAGCCCGGTGCACTGCGGGCACGCGCCGTGGGGCGAGTTGAAGCTGAACGTGCGGGGCGCGAGCTCGGGCAGCGAGGCGCCGTGCTCCGGGCAGGCGAACTTCTCCGAGTAGGTCCACGAGCGCGGCTCGGAGCCGTCGCGCGTCACCTCCTCGATGCGCACCAGGCCGTCGGCCATGCGCGTCGCGGTCTCGAGGCTGTCGCTGAGGCGCCGGCGCAGGTCGCCGTTCATCACCAGCCGGTCGACGACCACCTCGATCGTGTGGCTGAACTTCTTGTCCAGGGGCGGCACCTCGTCGAGCACGTAGGTCGTGCCGTCGACGGCGACGCGCGAGAACCCCTCGCGCGCGGATCTGCTCGAGCACGTCGCGGTGCTCGCCCTTGCGCCCGCGCACGAGCGGGCGCGAGCACGAGGAAGCGGGTGCCCTCGGGGAGGGTGAGGACCTGGTCGGTGATCTGCTCCACGCTCTGGCCGGCGATCGGCCGCCCGCAGATCGGGCAGTGGGGCTCGCCCACCCGCGCGAAGAGCAGGCGCAGGTAGTCGTAGATCTCCGTGACCGTCGCGACCGTCGAGCGCGGGTTGCGGCTCGTGGTCTTCTGGTCGATCGATATCGCCGGCGACAGGCCCTCGATGTGGTCGACGTCGGGCTTGTCCATCTGCCCGAGGAACTGGCGCGCGTAGGCCGACAGGCTCTCGACGTAGCGGCGCTGCCCCTCCGCGTAGAGCGTGTCGAACGCGAGGCTCGACTTCCCGCTCCCCGACAGGCCTGTGATGACCACGAGGTCGTCGCGCGGGATGTCGAGCGAGACGTCGCGCAGGTTGTGCTCCCGGGCCCCGACCACACGGATCACGTTGGCGGGCGGGGTGCGCGGCGGGGGCATCCGACCAGTGTAGTCAGGCGGTCGGCGTCCACGCCGGGGACACCCGGCCCCTCCCGCCGGAGGCCCGACGCTGCTATCACCTCAAAGGTTCGTCAGGGAGACGCCCCTGGGCTTGAGGCGGGTGACACGACCGCCGATAGCGTCACCCGACAGCCCCAGGCCGACGAAACGTCGCGTCCCCGTCTGCGACGACGACCAAAGGACTCCGCCGGTGCACCGACTCAGCCCCCGCTCCCGTCTGCGACGTGCCGTCGCATCGATCGCGATCGCCATGGCGGCGCTGCTCGGGGTGGTGGGAGTCGCATCGGCCGCGCAAGCGGCCGCCCAGGTGCCGGTGAACGTCGTGCAGCCCCTCGGCAACGTGGAGGGCGTCGCGACGGTCCCCTACTCGCAGCTCGTCGGCTCGGCCGACGCCCGCAACCTCAACGTGGCCGTGGTCGACACGTCCAGCTACTGGGTCGCCGCGACCGACGACCAGCAGCACGTGATCGCCGCTCAGATCCCCCGGCCCACGGCCGGCCGCGACTTCGGCCGCTCGACGGCGACGGGCGCCACTGCCCCGGCCGCCGGCTCACAGGGCCTCCCCGGCGTCTTCGACCTCGCCGCGCACCTGCAGGCGGACGGCGTCACGGTGCTGCCGCCGGCCGCCCCGGCGACGGCGGGCTCCGGCCCGGGCGGCATCATGCGCTACCTCGGGATCCCGCTGGGCATCGCCATCCTGGCGGTCTTCCTCATCGGCGGCATGGCCGCCATACGCAAGTGGAACCCGAACCGCGGCTCGGGCGGGCGCTCCGGCGCCGCCGGTCACGGCAAGATCCGCAAGAACGCCCAGGTCGAGGCCCCGGCGGACCGCTTCGCGGACGTCGCCGGCTGCGACGAGGCCGTCGAGGAGCTGCGCGAGGTCGTGGTCTTCCTCCGCGAGCCCGAGCGCTTCCGCAAGGTCGGGGCCCGCATGCCCCGCGGCGTGATCCTGCACGGCCCTCCGGGGACCGGCAAGACACTCCTGGCCAAGGCCGTCGCCGGCGAGTCCGGCGTCCCGTTCTTCGCCCTCTCCGGCTCCGACTTCGTCGACACGTTCGTCGGCGTCGGCGCCTCCCGCGTCCGCGACCTGTTCGCCACGGCGCGCAAGAGCGAGAAGGGCGCGATCATCTTCTTCGACGAGATCGACGCCATCGGCCGCCAGCGCGGGGCCGGCGATGTCCGGCGCCGACTCCGAGCGCGAGGGCACGCTCAACCAGCTGCTGGTCGAGCTGGACGGCTTCGGCGCCCGCGACAAGGTCGTCGTGATCGCCGCCACCAACCGGCTCGACATGCTCGACGCCGCCCTGCTGCGGCCGGGCCGCTTCGACCGCCGCGTCCAGGTGGGCCTGCCCGCCGAGGCCGGCCGGCTGGCGATCCTGAAGCTCCACTCGCGCCACATGCCGATCGACGAGCCCGCCTCGCTCGAGGCCCTGGCCCGGGTCACCGCCGGCTTCGCGGGCGCCGACCTGGCCAACATCGTCAACGAGGCGGCGATCATGGCCGCCCGCGCGGGCCGCGACCGCATCGTGACCGGCGACCTCGACGAGGGCCTGCTGCGCTCGATCGCCGGCCCCCAGCGCGCCGACCGGCGCATCGCCGAGGGCGAGCTCGAGGTCATCGCCTGGCACGAGGCCGGCCACTGCCTGGCCGCCGAGCTCTGCCCCACCCACCAGAAGGCCCAACGCGTCACGATCCTCTCCCGCGGCGACGCGGGCGGCCTGGCCCTCTACGGCAGCCAGGACCGCGCGCTGACCTCGCAGCAGCACCTGCACGAGCGGATGGTCGTGGCGATGGCCGGCCGCGCGGCCGAGCAGATCGGCTTCGGCATGATCTCCTCCGGCGCGGCCAACGACCTGGAGCAGGTCAACAAGATGGCCCGCGACGCCGTCGAGAAGCTCGGCTTCTCGAGCAAGGTCGGGCAGATCATCACCTCCTCGGGCCCGAACCAGATCCCGATGTCCGGCGAGACCCGCCGCGCCATCGACGAGGAGATCGGCCGGATGGTCGACGCCGCCTATGCCGACGCCGTGGACCTCCTCACCGACCACCGGGACGAGCTCGAGGCCCTCGCGACCGCCCTACTCGCCCGCGACCAGGTGGACCGCTCCGAGATCGAGGAGATCCTCGCGCCCGTGACCGGCGGCGGCCGGCGCAAGCCGGCCAAGGCCGACGCGCTGCCGGCGCGTCGCGAGGCCGTCGCGGTCGCCGAGCGCCCCGCGGTCGTCGCCGCGGCTGCCTCCCCGGCCCCGCCGACGGTCGTCGAGGAGCCGCGCCGTCGCCGGCTGGCCCTGCCGAAGCCGACCGGGCGGCGCATCCGCTCGGGCGCCGAGGCCGCGGCCGCCACGGTCTACTCGGTGACCCTCCCCCACCTCCGCGGCCGCCGCGTGCGGCGCCGCAAGAAGGCCCCGATCGCCTGATCCACCGCGCGCCGTCGCCGAGGGGCGGCGGCGCGCCCGCGCGGCCTGACATCATGGCCCGCGCATGAGCAGCCTCACCCCCGACGAGCTCCTCTCCACCACCCGGAGCGTCCGGAAGCGCCTGGACCTGGAGCGGCCGGTGGCCCGCGAGCTGATCGAGGAGTGCCTGCAGCTCGCCCAGCAGGCGCCGAGCGGCGGCAACCGCCAGGGCGCGTCATTCGTCGTGGTGACCGACCCCGAGCGCCGGCGCGCGCTGGCCGAGGTCTACCGGCGCGGCTGGGACCGCTACCTCTCCGAAGGCATCCTCGGCGGCCCGCCGCGGCCCACGGACGACCCGGCCAAGAAGGTCCTGCAGCGGCGCATCGGCAGCTCGGCCAAGTACCTGGCCGACCACCTCGCCGAGGTGCCCGTGCACGTCGTGCCGTGCCACGCCGGCCGCGTCGAGGGGCGCGACCAGGTGGCACTCGCGTCCTACTTCGGCTCGGTGCTCCCGGCGGTCTGGAGCTTCATGCTGGCGGCCCGCGACCGCGGTCTGGCCAGCGCCTGGACCACGATCCACCTCTTCCACGAGCGCGAGGCGGCCGAGATCCTGGGGATCCCGTACGACGAGGTCTCGCAGGTCGCCCTGATCCCGCTGGCGCACGCCGTCGGCGAGCGCTTCCGCCCGGGCGCCCGCGAGCCGCTCGACACCTTCGTCCACTGGGACGCCTGGTAGCGACGCCGCCGGTCCGGGCTGCGGGGAGCCCGAAGCGACGCTGCCGCGAACCCCCGATGCGACGGACGGCGCCATCCGGGAGGGTTCGGCGCCAGGTGAAAGGGGAACACGTCGAGCCGACGGCTTCCCGAGGCACGACAGGCCCGCCCGTCGGGCGGTACGGGGGTGGTTCATGGGGCGACCGCGCAGGATCATCGGCCTCGCGCTCGCGCTGACGGCGGTGGCGGCCCCGGCCGCCGCCGCCCCCGTGAAGCCCCACCTCGTGCCGCTGCTGCCGACGACCGTGTTCCCGGATGGCCAGCAGGCGCCCGTCTTCGTGGACACGCTCGAGCAGCCGGGGCGCGTCCTGTACCGGTTCGACTCGGTCCTCTGGAACCAGGGCGGCGCCCTCGACATGTTCGCGCCCGCCCCCTCGAGCGCGGGCGGCCCGAACGACGTCAAGCAGGTGATCTGGAACAACGGGATCCCGACCGCCGAGCCGCAGGATCCCAACGCCACGCCCACGACGACGGCCGACGCGAACGTCGAGGACCGCTCAGCGCTGCACCCCACAGCCTCGATCGACTACAACGCGACGACCGGCCACCACCACTGGCACTTCCTGCAGGCCGCCGAGTACTCCCTGATCGTCCCGGGCGCGCCGGCGCGCGGCTCCGGCAAGTCGGTCGGATTCTGCCTGGTCGATTCCTACGGGCCGTTCACGGCGGGCGCGCCGAGCTTCTTCCCCGAGGGCTACACCGGCGGGAACACGGACACCTCCCGGACCTGGTGCCAGTACTTCCAGAGCCCCGCCGACGGGGGCGCGGACCCGCCGGTCGTCCGCATGGGGATCTCCCCGGGCTGGGGCGACTACTACGAGTCGCAGGACGCCGGGCAGTGGATCGACGTGACGGGGCTGACGCCCGGCACCTACACGCTGACCGCCACCGCGAACCCGAACGGCTTCATCGACACGGACCCGCCGACCAACGGCGACGACAGGGTGAGCGCCGAGCGGGTCATCCCGGGCGTGACGGCGACGGCCGCGAGCGCCTCGGCCGTGTCCGGGCAGGCGGCCGCCGTCCCGCTGTCGGGCGCCATCGTCGGGCCCGAGGTCCCGGCCCGCGCGAGCGCGACCGGCCCGTGCTCCGACGAGAACCTCGAGCCGACCACGCCTCTCGCCCTGTGCTACCGGACGGCCGACCCCGCCGGCCCCCTGTCGTTCGCGGTCGCGACGCCGCCGGCGCACGGCACGGTCGCGATCGGGGCGGCGGCCGGCCTCGGTGCCACCGCCACGTACACCCCGGCCGGGGGCTACGCCGGCCCGGACGCCTTCACCTACGTCGCCACCGACGCCCGCGGGCTGACCTCCGCGCCCGCCACGGTGAGCCTGATCGTCTCCCCCGCGCCGACGATCGTGATCGCGACCCTCCGGCCGCGCATCGCGGTGCCCCGGCGTCTGTCGGGTGTCAAGCGCCTGGCCGTGCACGTGCGCTTCGGCCGCACGGTGTGCGGCGCCCGCGTCGAGATCGTCGGCAGCCGCCTGACGAGGCACCCGGCCCCGTACCACACCCTCGCCGCGCGCCGCGTGGGCTGCGCCCGGCAGGTCCACCTCGTCGCACGCCGTCCGCGCCCCGGCGTCTGGCGGATCCGCGCTGTCGTACTGCTCTCGGGCCGCTCCTTCGTCAGCTCCGTACATCGCGTGATCGTGTCCGCGCCCAAGGCGACGGGGCCCGACAAGGCCGGCTGACCCCGGCCGCCGTCATGGTCCCGCGATGACGCGGCTTGCCGGCGTCAGCCGACGGGGTCCTCCTGGCCCCCCCAGCGCCGCATCAGCTCCTCGTGGCGCCGGCGCCGCTCGGCCTCCTCGCACCAGCCGCCCGCCTCGCCCCGCGGCTGCGCCGGCCATCCGTCGCCCCAGTAGGGGCCGGGCACTGGCAGGCCGTGAAGCGCGACGAACAGATCGTCCTCCTCCAGGCCCGGAGCCGCGAGCGACCGGAAGACGGTCTCGTCCTCGCGCGGGTCCATCACCGCCGCCGCGACCCCGCGGCCCGCCGGGCCGACTTGCGGGGCACCGGCGCCGCGCCGGCCCGTCGCGGCCGCTCCCCCGCCGGCGGGGCCTCGGCGGGCGACGCCCCCTCGCCCGCCTCCTCGCGCTCGGCCTGCTCGCGGCGTAGGTCGGCGATCTCGTCGCGCAGGCGCGCCGCCAGCTCGAAGCGCAGGTCCTCCGCCGCGGCGAACATCTCCTGCTCGCGCTCGATGATCATCCGCTCGAGCTCGGTCGCGTCGACGTCCGCCAGCGCGTCCACCTCGCCGCGGCGCGGGCGGCGCGGGGCCGCCGCGGCATCGGTGAGCCCGAGCAGTGCGACGATGTCGCTGACGCCCTTCTCGATCGACGCCGGCACGATGCCGTGCTCGGTGTTGTGGGCGATCTGGATGTCGCGGCGCCGGTTGGTCTCGCCGATGGCCGTGCGCATGGCCTCGGTCTCGTTGTCGGCGTACATGATCACGCGGCCCGCGCTGTTGCGCGCCGCGCGCCCGATGGTCTGGATCAGCGAGGTGGTGCCGCGGAGGAAGCCCTCCTTGTCGGCGTCGAGGATCGCCACCAGCGTCACCTCGGGCAGGTCGAGGCCCTCCCGCAGCAGGTTGACGCCCACCAGCACGTCGAACTCGCCCAGCCGCAGCGCACGCACGATGCGGATCCGCTCCAGCGTGTCGATCTCCGAGTGCAGGTAGCGCGCGCGGACGCCCGCCTCGACCAGGTACTCGGTGAGGTCCTCGGCCATCTTCTTGGTGAGCGTCGTGACCAGGGCGCGCTCGCCCCGGTCGGCCCGGTCGCGGATCTCGCCCAGCAGGTCGTCGATCTGGTTGGTGGTGGGCCGCACGTCCACCTCGGGGTCGACCAGGCCGGTCGGCCGGATGATCTGCTCCACCACGTTCTCGGACTGGCGCCGCTCGAAGTCGCCGGGCGTCGCCGACACGAAGATCAGCTGGTGGACGCGCTCGAGGAACTCCGGGAGCTGCAGCGGCCGGTTGTCGAGCGCCGACGGCAGGCGGAACCCGGCGTCGATCAGCGCGATCTTCCGGGAGCGGTCGCCCTCGTACATGCCGCGCAGCTGGCCCATCGTGTTGTGCGACTCGTCGATGAAGCAGAGGAAGTCGTCGGGGAAGAAGTCGAGCAGCGTGTGCGGCGGCTCGCCCGGACGCCGGCCGTCGAGGATGCGCGAGTAGTTCTCGATGCCCGAGCAGAAGCCGAGCTCGCGGATCATCTCCATGTCGTACTCGGTGCGCTGGCGCAGGCGGTGGGCCTCGACGAGCTTGCCGGCCGCCTCGAAGCCGCGGATCTGATCCTCGAGCTCCTCCCGGATCTCGCGGATGGCGCGGTCGATCGTCTCGGGCGGGGTGATGTAGTGGGTCGCCGGGTAGATCGCGAGGTGCTGGAGCTCGCCGTAGACCTCGCCCGTGAGCGGGTCGTACTCGGTGATGCTCTCCACCTCGTCGCCGAACATCGAGATCCGGTAGGCCGTCTCCGCGTCGGCGGGCTGCACTTCGAGCGTGTCGCCCCGCACCCGGAAGCGCCCGCGCTCGAGCACGGTGTCGTTGCGCTGGTACTGCGTCTCGACCAGGCGGCGGAAGATCCGCTCGCGCGGGTGCTCCTCCCCCACGGTCAGCAGGATCACCCGGTCGCGGTAGATCTCCGGCGAGCCGACGCCGTAGATGCAGCTCACCGAGGCCACGATCACGACGTCGCGGCGGGCCAGGAGGGCGGCCGTGGCCGAGTGGCGCAGGCGGTCGATCTCGTCGTTGATCGACGAGTCCTTCTCGATGTACGTGTCCGTGGCCGCGATGTAGGCCTCGGGCTGGTAGTAGTCGTAGTAGGAGACGAAGTACTCGACGGCCGCGTCGGGCAGCAGCTCGCGGAACTCGTTGCAGAGCTGGGCCGCCAGCGTCTTGTTGTGGGCGATCACCAGGGCCGGGCGGCCGGACTGGGCGATGACCTGGGCCATCGTGAACGTCTTGCCGGAGCCCGTGACGCCGAGGAGCGTCTGGTACCGGTCGCCGCGCTCGACGCCCTGCGTCAGCTCCGCGATCGCCTGCGGCTGGTCGCCGGTCGGCTGGTAGGCGTCGGTGAGCCGGAACGGGGTGGTCGCCATCGGGAGAGGTTAGCGCCGCCGGCGGCCGCTCCGTCCGGTTCCGGCGGGGACGTGGCGGGCGCCTTCACGGCCCCACAATTGGGGGCAGCCGACGGCGCCTGGAACGGCGCCGCCGGCTGAGGTGCGAAGCCCCGAGTCCCGGTCTCGGGGCCCTGCGTGATGTGAAGGCGCCTCCCGTGTTGCCCTCACCTCACGATCCGGAGACTAGGCGGGACCCCCGGGGACCCACGTTGGCCCGATCACCGAAGATCGACCCGCGCGGCTTGGCCCGTCCGTCGGGCACGGGGCTCGGGTCGCCGTGCGACGGTAGTGTCCGGCCCGTCCCCGCACGCTCGCCGAGGAGGCCGCGCGATGCCGATCGAGCTCATCCACACCATGATCCGCGTGCTCGACGAGCAGCGCTCGATGGACTTCTACAAGGCCCTGGGCTTCGAGGACCGCGGGCGCAAGCGGGTGGGCAACGACACGGCCACGATCATCTTCATGGGCCTGCCGGGCGACGGCGACCGCCTGGAGCTGACCGTCAACGACGGCCGCACCGAGCCCTACGAGCAGGGCGAGGCCTATGGGCACATCGCGCTGACCCTGGCCGACATGGACGCCGAGCTCACCGCCCTCGCCGAGAAGGGGATCCACCCCGAGAAGGAGCCCTACGCGGCCTACCCCGGCGGCTCGCGCATCTGCTTCATCCGCGACCCCGACGGCTACCGCATCGAGCTGATCGAGCGCGGGCTGAGCTGAGAACGGCTCCGCAGTCGGCTTTTCGGGCTGTTCACGGCCTGCCCTTGGCCCTCGATCCGTCAATGATGCTCACGAGCGACGGCGCCCTCTGCCCGATCCGGCAGGTGGCGCCGTCGCGGGACTCCGCCCTGCGTGAGTGAGAGATCTGTCCGATGACTTGTCCAAGGCCCGCCCGGCCGCCCCGGCGTTACTCCCCGAGTGCGTGCGACAGGGCTGGCGATCCGCTTCGCCCGGCCGTGCAGATCTTCGCCGGATGCAACCGCGACGACGAGGCTGAGCCTGGGTCGGATCGTGCGGCGGAATCGCGCCACATCCACATCCACCCCGGGACAGGCCTGGGAGTGGCTCGGCCGTGGTTGTACATTCGCTCCGAGGGTCCGGGCGGCGGAGACCGAGGTCGCCATGAGTCTGCGTGGCAGGTTGTTCGCGTTGGCCTACGACCGGATGGGCGCCCGGGTCGAGAAAGCCGGGCTGCGTGCGCTCCGAGAGCGACTGCTCGCCGAGGCGCGCGGCGACGTGCTCGAGATCGGCGGCGGGACCGGCGCGAACCTGTTGCTCTACGGCCCTGACGTCGAATCACTGACCGTGACGGAGCCCGAGACGCCCATGCTGCGGCGACTGGAGCGGCGCGCGGGCGAGGCCGCGACCCGGGCGAGCATCGTGCAGGCGCCGGCTGAGGACCTCCCCTTCGACGACGGCACGTTCGACGCCGCGGTCTCGACCCTCGTCCTCTGCGGCGTCAGCGATCAGGCGCGCGCCTTGGGTGAGTTGCGGCGCGTCCTGCGGCCCGGCGGCCGGTTCCTGTTCATCGAGCACGTGCGCTCTGACGACGCCCGCCTCGCCCACCGACAGGACCGCATGAACCGGCTGAACCGGTTCGTCTCCTGCTGCGACTGCAACCGCCGCACGCTGGACTCCATCCGCGCGGCGGGTTTCGAGGTCACGACGCTCGAGTCGACGACTCTGAAGGGCGCGCCGGCGTTCGTCCGGCCCCTCATCGTCGGAACGGCGACAGCCCCCTCGCCCGTGCCGGCCTCATAGGGATCAAATCGCACCTTCGACGCGGGCTCGACGATGCGCACCTCGCGGAGGCGGCGTAACCGCGCGGGGGCGCTGGGCCCTAGTCGACAAGGGACTCTCTGACAGGCCGGGCCACCGGTCGTAATCGCAATGCGTGGTGCCTCGGCGCGGCCGATCTCGCGCATCGCCTCGACAGCCGCTGGTGCGCCGCGGCCTGCGGCCTTCCCCGTGCCACGCGGGGCTCGCCCCGGATGAGCGGGCCGCCGAGCGGCCCTACGATCCTGACGTAACCACGACTCGGACGGGGGGAGTTCGATGTGAACGGGCGGGCCGCAGTTCGTGTCGCTTTGGTTCTCGCTGTGGCCCTCCCCGTCGCGTCGTGCGGCGGGACCGACACAACGGCCGTGACCGCCACAACCGGGACCACGGACACGACCGGCCGGACGGCGTTCCAGGATCCCGTCGGCGACGTCACCGGCGGGGCCGGGCCGGATCTCGTCTCCATCACGGTCTCGCACACCCCGGCGGACGTCACGTTCAGCATCCGGTTCGCCCAGGCGCCTCCGCTGCGGGTCAGCCGATCGGGGGGCTGGGTCAACATGCTGCTGGTGGGCATCGATGTCCCGCCGTTCGGGCCCCCGCCGACCCCCACAGAAGGGTGGACCGGCGTGGACTACGTGGCCGGTCTTCACGGTTCCCAGGGAGTCGTTCGCTTCAGGAGCATGCGGGCATCGTCCAGCGGCGCCGGGCAGCCCGGCACGACAGTGGGTGGGACCGCCACGGTCGCACCGGGGGCCATCGAGCGACTCAGCACGGCAGAGGACGGTGCCACTCTGCGCTTCTCGATACCTCGCCGCATGCTTGGAGATCCCGCGTCGTTCGAGTTCAACGTCGCGACCGGGCGCGAGGGCGAACAGGCGGCTGGCGGAAGCGACTTCGCGCCTGCCAGCGGCACGTTCCACTACGAGATCACTCGCTGAGGGCTGCCGGGTAGTCGTTCTCCGGTCCCGCGTTGCTCAGCGCGCCACGCCTCCGTGCGCTTCCCGGCGGTCGAGACCTCGGCGGGGAGCGCGTGCCCGCAGAACCGCAGCACAAGGGCGGCGGCGGTCCTCTCGTGGGCGGCGGGGAGGCCGCGCGCGGCCTCCCCGCTCCTACGCGTCACGCGCCGACGAGCTCCCGCCAGCCCGGGTAGATCTCGTCGATCACGTCTCCGGCGAACGCCAGGTCCCAGCGCCAACGCTCCAGATGCAGGACCCCCCTCAGGTGCAGCTCACCGAACTCCGGAGAGGACGCGACGCCCATCAGGGCCGGGATGTCGCCGCGGAGGATGAACATGCCGCCGTCCTCGCCGGTGATGTTCGCGATCCACTCATGCCCGGCGACCACCCCCTTCTCCTTCAGCCCGAGGACGTACGCGTTGGTGTCGTCGGCCAGCCTCATGGCCTCCACGTGGCTGTCCGGCTGCGATTTCGTCCAGCGGATGATCATCAGTCCCTGCTGCATGGCCCGCGCTCCTCACGTCGTTTCCCCGGTCGGGTCGCACGAAGCGACCGGGGTGAGCCTCCGGCGCACCCGCGGCGCGGGCATCGGCGGCGGCACCGACGTCCGCCTGCGGCTTGGCCGCACGAGGATCAGCGGCGGCGCGGGGGTACAATCCGGGGCACCCGTTGTTCAGGGACCGGAGGATGCAGATGAGCGGTCCGCGCCTCGCCGGAATCCTGGCGGCGTCCATCACGCTGGCCGTCGTCGTGATCGCGTTCCTCGCCCTCGTGAAGCCGAGGTGGGTCTGAGCCGGCGTCAGGGCCCGGTCGTGACCACCGGGCCCTCACGCGACGGCGTGAAGAGCCGGTCGCCGTACGCGCGCCGGTAGATCGGCACCGTGTCGAGCACCGTCTTCACGAATCCCCGCGTCTCACTGAAGGGGATGTCGTCGGGGATGCGCAGGTCCGTCCCCCGGCGCCGCGCCTGGTCGAGCCAGTCGGTGAGGTTCGTCTCCCCGCCGTTGTAGGCGGCCAGCGCCAGCGGCACGGTTCCGTAGCGATCGATCAGGTAGCGCAGGTAGGCCGAGCCGTAGGCGATGTTCACCGCCGGCACCTCGAGGCGCTCGGGCGACGGGCTCGGCCGGTTCTCGCCGCGGGCGACGAAGCGCGCGGTGTCGGGCAGGACCTGCATCAGGCCCACGGCGCCCTGGCTGGAGCGTGAGTCGGGAACGAAGCCGCTCTCGGTGTCGATGACGGCGGCGACGAGGGCCGGGTCGAGGTCGTAGCGCGCGGCCTCGGTGCGGATCGCGTCCTCGTACTCCAGCGGGTACCAGAGGCGTGCGTACCAGGCCGGCATCGTGCGGTGCACCTGGAGCCACGCGCCGCCGATCGCGGCCAGCACGAGGACGCCCAGGAGCACCGCGCCGATCCGGCGGCGGCGGCGCGGCGCGCGCACCGGCGCGGGGACCCTCGGGGGGCGGGGATCGGCCACGGCGGCGCGTCCGCGGGGCCGGTCGTCGTTCAGTCGGTCGCGCTCGGGCATGGCCTGCCAGCGTACTCGGCGAACCGGTCGGCCACCCAGGCGCGCAGGGCGTCGACCCCGCAGTCGTTGACGAAGGCGCGGTCCGCGCGCGCCACCTTCTCGTCCTCCGGCACCTGGCGGGCGCGCCGGGCGTCGAAGTCCTGGCCGCGCTCCTCCACCCGAGCGCGGCGGACGTCGTCGGACGCCGTCACCACCAGCACGGCGTCGAACGCGCCCTCGAGCCCGGCCTCGAAAAGCACCGGCACCTCGCAGACCAGGAGCGGAGGGGGCGGCGTCTCGGCCACTTTCTCGGCGATCCACTCGCGGCGCCGCTCGCCCACCCGGCCGTGGACCAGGCGCTCGAGGAACGCCAGCCCGCCCTCCTCGGCGAACGCCCGGGGTCCGAGCGCCGCCCGGTCGACCGCCCCGTCCGGGCCGATGACGTCGTCGCCGAAGCGCTCACGCACGGCCGCGACCACCTCGGGCTCGCCGTAGATGCGGTGCACGGCCTCGTCGCTGGAGAGCGTCGCCGCGCCGCAGCGCGCGAACGCGGCGAGTGCCTCGGACTTGCCGGAGCCGATCCCGCCGGTGAGACCGAGGCAGGGGGGCGCCGGAGGGCGCCCCCCTGCCGGATCACGCCTCGGCGTCGTCCTCCGCGGGGGCGGCCTCGTCGGCCTCCTCGGCCGGCGCCGGCTCCTCGGCCACGGGCTCCTCGGCCACGGGCTCCTCGGCCACGGGCTCCTCGGCCACGGGCTCCTCGGCCCGGGCCTCGGCACGGCTCCTCGGCCACCGGCTCCTCGGCCACGGGCTCCTCGGCGATGGTCTCGTCGGCGACCGGCGCCTCGGCGACCGGCTCGTCGCCCGTGATCTGGCCCTCGGCCTCGCCCTCGACGTCCGCCTCGGGCTCCTCGCCCTCGGGGACGTACGGGGGGCCGCCGGCCCCGGCCTCGGCGTCGGCGATGGCCGCCGCGCGGATGTCGTCGGGCAGGTGGTGCTGGATCGGGTCGCTGTCGGCGACGCGCTTCAGGCTGAGCGAGAGGCGGCGGCGGTCGGCGTCGATCTCGATGATCCGCACGGCCAGCAGGTCGCCCTGGTTGACCACCTCGCGCGGGTTCTCGACGTGGTGCGCGGCGAGCTCCGAGATGTGGACCAGGCCCTCCACGCCGGCGTGGATCTCGACGAAGGCGCCGAAGGTGACCACCTTGGTCACGCGGCCCTCCACCACGTCGTTGACCTGGTAGCTCTCGATGACGCTCTGCCACGGATCGGCCTGGGTCTGCTTGAGGCCGAGGGAGATCCGCTGGCGGTCGCGGTCGATGTCGAGCACCTTCACGTTGACCTTCTCCCCGATGGTCAGGACCTCGGAGGGGTGGTTGACGTGGCTCCAGGAGAGCTCGGAGATGTGGATCAGGCCGTCGATGCCGTCGAGGTCCACGAAGGCGCCGAACTCCACGATGTTGGAGATGACGCCCTCCACGACCTGGCCGGGCTGGAGGTCGTCGAGGATCTTCTGGCGCACCTCGCGCCGCTCGTCCTCGAGCACCGCGCGCCGCGAGAGCACGACGTTGTTGCGGTTGCGGTTGAGCTCGATGACCTTGCACTCGAGCTTGCGCCCCAGGAACTCGTCGAGGTCCTGCACGCGGCGGATGTCGACCAGCGAGGCGGGCAGGAAGCCGCGCACCCCGAGGTCGAGGATCAGGCCGCCCTTGACGACCTCGATGACCGTGCCCTCCACGTGCTCGCCGGCGGCGGCGGCCGCCTCGATGCGCTTCCAGGCCTTCTCGAAGCGGGCGCGCTTCTTGGAGAGGATCAGGCGGCCGTCCGGGTCCTCCTTCTGCATGACCAGGGCGTCGACCCACTCGCCGAGGGAGACCTCGTCCTCGGGCTTGACGCTCTTGCGGATCGACAGCTCGGGGAGCGGGATCACGCCCTCGCTCTTGTAGCCGATGTCGACCAGGACCTCGTCCTTGTCGATCCGGACCACCCTCCCGCTGACCACATCCCCCTCGGAGAAGAGCGGGAGCGTCCCGTCGTAGTTCGGCACCATCTCGCCGTCGACCTCGATGTACTCGGGGCCGTCGAGGGTCCGGACGGGGGTGTCGAAGTCGAGATCGATCACCGGCGCGTCGAGGTCGATCTCGGCCACGGGGGCGGCGGGCGCGGGCGCCTCTTCGGCCGTCGTGGCGGCGAGGTCGGGCTGGTCAGTCGTCATTAGGTGGGTTGTCCTTGTAGCGGAAAGGTTCCGGGCACGGACCGTGGCTCGGCCCGTGCCGGGGGGCGGTGGAGTATAGACCCATGCCCACGCGCGGGCGAGCGCGCGCGCGCCGCCTCCGGAGCCGGATTCGACGAAAGCTCAGAGGGCGGCCAGCACCTCGGCCAGCTCGGGTGACCCGATGCGCCCGGCGCGCGCGATCCGCAGGCGCCCGTCGCCCCCGATCGCCATCGCGGCGGGGACGCTGCGCACCGGCAGCGCGGCCGCGCGCGGGTGCTCGGCCAGGTTGACGCGCAGCACCTCGCGGTCGCCGGCGACGCTCTGCAGCGCCCGGGCGACGGGCTCGCAGCGCGCGCACCCGGGGGCGGTCAGCACGACCAGCCAGGGGCCGGCGCCGGTGAGGCCGAGGTCGGCGCGCACGTCGCCCTCGCCCCCGCCGCGGCGGGCCGAGAGGAGGACTCGGTAGGCCTCGCAGCCGATGCAGAACCCGGAGATCGCCGACACCAGCGCCAGCGCGGCGACCAGGCCCACGACGGCCCACCCGGCGACCGCGAGGCCGGCGGCGAGCAGGACGAGGCCGAGGGTCATGAACACCGCGGCCAGCATCTGGGAGAAGCGCACCGGCGCGGCGGGCTCAAGCTCGGCCGCGGGCGGCGCGATGCGGCGGAAGACCCAGGCGACCGGCGAGAACCGGGGGCCGGCCAGGGAGAGAAGGACCAGGGCGAGCGCCACGGCGACGGCGATCCACTCGCCGAAGACGATGGCCTCCAGGCACAGGACGCCCGTGATGGCCTGGGCGAATCGGGGCTGGAGCGGATGGACGGCGGGCAAAGTCGGCATAACCCGTAGGATAACCGACTTTCGCCGCGTCAGTCGGCCTACCCGGGCTCGATGACGCCGCGCTCGTAGGCCGGATCACCGCGCACGCGGAGCGCACGGGCCGAGCTTGGAGAGGACGCCCACGTGCGTCGTGACCGTCGCCTCGCTGAGGTGGAGCGCCGCGGCGCCCCCGCCATCAACGCGGAGGCGACCCTGCCCCGGTGAGCGGGACCTCCACCACGGCGTCGCGGCGCCGGGCCACCGCACGGGTGCCGCCCGCGTCGCGCACCCGCTCCGCCAGCGCCCGGACCGCGGCGGCGGCGATGCCCCGCCCCCGGGCGCTGCGGCCGATCCAGACGCCGATCTCGTAGGTCCCCGGCTCGTCGAGGGC
The DNA here is from genome assembly GCA_963770865.1 of uncultured Thermoleophilia bacterium. Lineage (GTDB taxonomy): Bacteria > Actinomycetota > Thermoleophilia > Miltoncostaeales > Miltoncostaeaceae > Miltoncostaea. Next base: position 309,510 of record CAVYRD010000011.1, on the reverse strand, counting down.
GGCGACGCGGCCCACGCCGACCGGCCGGCCCTCGGCCATCACCGCGAAGCCCTGCTCGCGCACGGGCCCGGCCAGCCCGGCCATCCGTGCGCGGTGGAAGGCGAGGAACGCCTCCCGCCGGGGGAGCGTCCAGCCCGGCGGGCCGGGGACCTCGGGCATCACCTCCTCCGGCGCGGCGTCCGCGACGGCCCGGGTGAGCAGCTCGTCGAGCAGGTCCTCGTCGAGCGGGCGCAGCTCGACGCCGCGCGCCAGGTCGTGGGCGGCGCGCCGCTCGGGGTCCGACAGCGTGCGGTGGGCCGCGCCGAGGCGCGCGAGCCGCTTGGGCGCGTCGTCGTCCTCGCTGCGCAGCACCATCTCCCGGAGCACCGTGTACGCCGCCTCGATCACCGCGGGGCATGCCCCCGGGTCGACCTGCAGCGTGCGGTACGGGTCCTCGGCGGCTACGTCGCGGCCTCCGCCGCCGAGGGGTCGCGCCCCAGCCCGATCAGGACGTCGCGCACGTCGTCGAGCACCGTCGGGTCCTCGATGGTGGCGGGCACGCGCCACGACTCGCCGTCGGCCATGCTGCGGATCGTCCCGCGCAGGACCTTCCCGGACCGGGTCTTCGGCAGGGCGCGCACGACCCGCGCCTCCTTGAACGACGCGACCGGGCCGATCTCGTCGCGCACGCGCGCGACCAGCTCGGCGGCCAGCTCGTCCTCGGGGCGGTCGACGCCGGCCTTCAGCACGACGAGCCCCACCGGCACCTGGCCCTTCAGCGGATCGGAGACGCCGACGACCGCGCACTCGGCCACGTCGGGGTGCGCGGAGAGCACCTCCTCCATCGCGCCGGTCGACAGCCGGTGGCCGGCCGTGTTGATGACGTCGTCGATGCGGCTCATCACGAACAGGTAGCCGTCCTCGTCCATGTAGCCGGCGTCGGCCGTCAGGTACCAGCCCGGGTAGCGCGAGAGGTACGTCTCGACCCAGCGCTCGGGCGCGTTCCAGAGGGTCGGGGTGCAGCCGGGCGGAAGCGGCAGGCGCACGCAGATCGCGCCGATCGTCCCGGGCGGGACCTCGGCCCCGTCGTCGTCGAGCACGCGCACGTCGTACCCCGGCACGGCGCGCGCGGGCGAGCCGGGCTTCACGGGGAGCGTCTCGATGCCCATGCAGTTGGCGACGATCGGCCAGCCGGTCTCGGTCTGCCACCAGTGGTCGATGACCGGCCGCTCCAGCAGGCGCTCGGCCCACGCCAGGGTGTCGGGGTCGCAGCGCTCGCCCGCCAGGAAGAGCGCGCGGAGCTTGGAGAGGTCGTACCGCCGCGCCATCTCGCCGTCCGGGTCGACGCGCTTGATGGCGCGGATCGCCGTCGGGCGCGGTGAACATCACGGTCACGCCGTGGTCGGCGCAGACCCGCCAGAACGCGCCGGCGTCGGGCGTGCCCGACCGGCTTGCCCTCGTAGAGCACGGTGGTGCAGCCCTGCAGGAGCGGCCCGTAGACGATGTACGAGTGGCCGACGACCCAGCCGATGTCCGACGCCGCCCAGTAGACCTCGCCCGGGCGGGCGTCGAAGACCGCGCCCATCGACCACTTGAGCGCCACCGCGTGACCGCCGCAGTCGCGCACGATGCCCTTCGGCACGCCCGTCGTGCCCGACGTGTAGAGGATGTAGAGCGGGTCGGTGGCCTCCACCGGCACGGGGTCGGCGGGCTCGGCGCCGTCGAGGGCCTCGTCCCAGGTGAGGTCGCGCCCGGCTGTGAGGGCGGCCTGCCGCCTGCGGGCGCTGGAGCACGATGCACCGCTCCGGCGCGTGGGCCGTCATGCCGAGGGCCCGCTCGAGCAGCGGCATGTACTCGACCACCCGGCCCGGCTCGATGCCGCACGAGGCCGCGCAGACGACCTTCGGCGCGCAGTCGTCGATGCGCGAGGCCAGCTCGTGGGCCGCGAAGCCGCCGAACACGACCGAGTGGACCGCGCCGAGGCGGGCGCAGGCCAGCATCGCGACGACGGCCTCGGGGACCATCGGCATGTAGATGACGACCCGGTCGCCGGCCTCCACGCCCTGGCGCCGCAGCGCCCCGGCGAAGCGCGCGACGTCGTCGCGCAGCTCGCGATAGGTGAACGTCCGCACGGTGTCCGTCACCGGGCTGTCGTAGATGAGCGCCGCCTGGTCGGCCCGGCCCTCGCGGACGTGGCGGTCGAGGGCCTCGGCGCAGATGTTCAGCCGTCCGCCGGGGAACCAGCGCCCGCTGGGCGCGGACGGGTCGAGCGGCGCGTCGGGCGGGCGGTCCCACTCGAGCGAGGACGGCCGCGATCCCCTCCCAGAACCCCTCCGGGTCCTCCTGCCAGCGGCGGTATGTCTCCTCGTACGCGCCCACCGGACGACCCTAGGTCACTTCTTGGCGTCGAGCCAGGTCTCGCCGACCCCGACGTCCACCGCGAGCGGCGGGTCGAGCGGGTACGCCCCGACCATCGCGGCCCGCACGACGGCCCCGGCGCGCGCGGCCTCCTCGGCCGGCGCCTCCAGCAGCAGCTCGTCGTGGATCTGGAGGATCAGGCGCGCCCGCAGCCCCTCCTCGGCAAGGGCCGCGTGGGCGGCGACCATCGCGGCCTTGATGATGTCGGCCGCCGTGCCCTGGATCACCGTGTTGACGGCCAGGCGCTCGCCCAGCTGGCGCTGCTGCACGGTGCGGCCGGCCAGCTCGGGGATCGGCCGGCGGCGGCCGAGGAGCGTCGTGACGTAGCCGTCCTGGGCCGCGGCGGCGACGGTCGTGTCGATGAAGCTGCGCACCCGCGGATAGCGCGCGAGGTAGGCGTCGATGTAGTTGCGGGCGTCGGCGCGCGGGATGTTCAGCTGCTCCGAGAGGCCGAAGTCGCTGATGCCGTAGACGATGCCGAAGTTGACGGCCTTGGCGCGGTCGCGCGTGGTGCGGTCGACGTCGGCCGGGTCCATGCCGAACACCTCGGCCGCCGTGGCGCGGTGGACGTCCTCGCCGCGGCGGAAGGCGTCGGCCAGGGCCGGCTCGCCCGAGCAGTGGGCCAGGATGCGCAGCTCCACCTGGCTGTAGTCACAGCTCACGACGACCCAGCCGGGGTCGGTGGTGAACGCGCCGCGGATCTCGCGCCCGAGCGGCGTGCGCACCGGGATGTTCTGCAGGTTGGGGTTGGTCGACGACAGGCGGCCGGTCTCGGCCACGGTCTGGTTGAACGTCGTGTGCAGGCGGTCGTGCTCGTCGACCTGCTCGGGCAGGGCCGACAGGTAGGTGTTGTCGAGCTTGGTGAGCTCGCGGTACTGGCCGATCAGCTCGATGATGGGGTGCTTGCCGGCCAGGAGCTGCAGCACCTTGCGGTCGGTGCTCCAGCCGGTCTTGCCCTTGCGGAAGGTCGGAAGGCCGAGCCGCTCGAACAGCACCTCGCCGAGCTGCTTGGGCGAGTCGATGACGAACTCGCCGCCGGCCAGCTCCCAGATGCGGTCGCGCAGCTCGTCGGCGCGGTCCCGCACGCGGGCGCCGATCTCGCCGAGGCGGTGGACGTCGAGCTTCACGCCGGTGCGCTCCATCGCCGCCAGCACGCGCGTGACCGGCAGCTCGATGTCGCGGTAGAGCGCCTCCAGGCCCTCGCGCGCCAGGGCGTCGCGCTGACGGGCGGCCAGCTCGCGCACCAGCGCCGCGTCCCGCACGCAGGCCGGCGGCTCGCCCTCCACCCCGATCCCCGCCTCGGCCGCGAGCTCCTCGAGGGGGTAGCCGCGCCGCCGCGGCTCCAGCAGGTAGGCGGCGATCATCGTGTCGTGCTCGGGCACCAGGGCGTCGCCGGTCGCGCGCACGACGGCCTTCGCGTCGTGGCACGAGACGGCGGCCCCGGCCAGGGCGGCGGCGAGCGCCGCGCCCACGCCCTCCCCCATCTCCCCGGTCGCGACCCCCTCGCCGTCGCCGCAGACCGCCCAGCCCTCCTCCGAGAGCGCCAGGGCCAGGCGCGCCGCGCCGGCGAAGCGCATGCCGAGGTCCTCGGGCGCGGCGTCGACGGCCCGCACCGCGACCGTGTGGGCGGCCGCCACCGGTGCGGGCTCGGCGTCGTCGCCCAGCTCCGACAGGCGCCGCAGCAGGCTGCCGAACTCGAAGCGCTCGAAGGTGGAGCGCAGCGTCTCCATGCGCTCGGGGCCGAAGTCGAGCTCGGGCACGTCGGCCAGCTCGAGGTCGACCGGGGCGTCGGTGCGGATGACCGCCAGGTCGCGGGTCTTGAGCGCGTTCTCGGCGTGCTCGGTGAGCGCCTCGCGCCGCTTGGGCGTCTGCTCGGAGGCGTGCTCGAGGACCGCGTCGAGCGTCCCGTACCTCTGCAGGAGCTGCGAGGCGCCCTTCTCGCCGATGCCCGGGACGCCCGGCAGGTTGTCGCTCGGGTCCCCCACCATCCCGCGGAAGTCGGTCATCAGCTCGGGGCCGATGCCGTAGCGCTCGCGCACCGCGTCGGGCGTGTAGAGAGTGGTGTCGGTGACGCCGCGGCCGGTGGCCATCACGCTGATGCGGTCGCTGACCAGCTGGAAGGCGTCGCGGTCGCCGGTCAGGATCACGACGTCCTGGCCGGCCGCCTCGGCCTGTCGGGCGAGCGTGCCGAGCACGTCGTCGGCCTCGAAGCCCTCGACCTCGGTGTTGACGAAGCCGAAGGCCTCCATCAGCGGCCGGAAGTGGGGCGACTGCTCGCGCAGCAGGTCCGGCGTCGTCTGGCGGTTGGCCTTGTAGGTCGGCTCCTGCTCGTGCCGGAAGGTCTTGCCCTTGGGGTCCCACGCCACGACCACGCGGCTCGGCCGCTCCTCGGCGAGCATCTTCATCATCATCGCCGCCAACCCGTAGAGGGCGTTGGTCGGGAAGCCGTCGGCCGTGGCGATCGTGTCCGGCAGCGCGTGGAAGGCCCGGTAGGCAAGGCTGTTGCCGTCGATCAGGAGGATCGGGGCGGTTGCCGGCGGAGCGGCGGTGTCGGGCATGCCGGCCAGGATACCGGCCGCCCCGCGCGCCCACGCGCCGCGTCGGAGCGGGCCGATATGCTGGCCGTCCCGAACGAAGTGCCCTCTCCCGCCCGTTGCAAGGAGTCCCGTTGGCCGTCACGCCGAGCGCCCAGTACAGCGTCACCCTCCGCGTCGAGATGGATTCCGCCCAGACCGACCTCCTCGGCCGGCTGACGACGGCGATCGGCGAGGTAGGCGGCGACATCGGGGCGATCGACCTGGTCGGGAGCGGCTTCAAGACCGTGATCCGCGAGCTGGTGGTGAACGCGTCCGACCAGGACCACGCTGCGTCGATCGTCGCGGCCGCCGAGGGACTCGACGGCGTCAACGTCGTCTCGTCCTTCGACCGCACCTTCCGCATGCACCAGGGCGGCAAGATCCAGATGACCACGCGCGTGCCGCTGGAGAACCGCGACGACCTGTCGGTGGCCTACATGCCCGGCGTCGCCCGCGTCTGCCAGGCGATCGCGGCGGACCGCTCCAAGGCGTTCGACTTCACGATCAAGCGCAACATGGTCGCGGTCATCACCAACGGCACCGCCGTCCTCGGCCTCGGCGACATCGGCGCGGCCGCCGGCATGCCGGTCATGGAGGGCAAGTCGATGCTCTTCAAGGAGTTCGGCGGCGTCGACTCCTACCCGATCTGCATCGACTCGAAGGACCCCGAGGTCCTGATCAAGACGATCGCCGCCATCGCCCCGGTCTGGGGCGGGATCAACCTCGAGGACATCGCCGCGCCGGTCTGCTTCGAGGTGGAGGACCGTCTCAAGGAGATGCTCGACATCCCGGTCTTCCACGACGACCAGCACGGCACCGCCGTCGTGGTGCTCGCGGCGCTCATCAACGCCTGCAAGATCACCGGCGCCAAGATCGGCGACCTGAAGGTCGTCGTGAGCGGCGTCGGCGCCTCCGGCGTCGCCTGCTCGAAGATCCTGATGAACGCCGGCGTGACCAACATCATCGGCTGCGACTCGAGGGGCGCGATCTACAAGGGCCGCACCGAGAACATGAACTCGATGAAGGACTGGTACGCCGAGCACACCAACCCGGAGGGCATCCGCGGCGGGCTCACCGAGGCCGTCAAGGGCGCCAACCTGTTCCTCGGCCTCTCGGGCCCGGACACCTTCAAGGTGGAGCAGCTGAAGACGATGGCCAAGGACCCGATCGTCTTCGCCATGGCCAACCCGACGCCGGAGATCATGCCCGAGGTCGCCGCGCCGTACGTGCGCGTCATGGCCACGGGCCGCTCGGACTACCCGAACCAGATCAACAACGTGCTGGCGTTCCCGGGCATCTTCAAGGGCGCCCTCGCCTGCCGCGCGACGCAGATCAGCGAGGCGATGAAGGTGGCCGCCGCCGAGGCGATCGCCGCCTGCATCTCCGACGACGAGCTGAACGAGGACTACATCATCCCGAGCGTGTTCAACCGGGACGTGGCCCCGACCGTCGCCGAGAAGGTGGTCGAGGTGGCGCAGCGCGAGGGCCTGGCCCGCCGCACGCCCGCCAAGGGCGAGTACTCGCACGACCTGTAGGCGGGCGTCCCCCTCCTGATCCGCCCGCCCCGGGCGGGGCTACACTCGCCCCGCCCGGGGACGTGGCGGAACGGCAGACGCGGCGGTCTCAAACACCGCTGAGGGAAACCTCGTGTGGGTTCGACTCCCACCGTCCCCATCGGCTTTTTCGGGGATGACAGCGGGATCCCACGGGGTTCTGGGGCCCCGCCGTCGTCCGGCCAAGTCCGCCCACGACCGTCCGAATCGGGTGCGGACTGGCCCACGAACCGGCCCACGCCCGCCGGACGGCTTCCGCGCGCCGGACGTCCGGCATTCCACCCACGCCCGGGAGGCAGCGATTACACCACGCCGAAAGCGCGCTGACCCCTTCAGCGGCCGGCGCGCCGAGGACGAGGTCCGCGCGATCCTGGCCGCCACGGCTGGGAGATCGATGACGTCCTGCTTATTGGGCCCTCGCCGGGACGATCGAACATCACCCGGACCGGGTCGCGATCCGAGCCTTGCTCGACGGCGGGGCGACCTCTTCGTAGCGCGCATCCCCGCAACGCCTTCGGCGCGATCCGAGGTGGTCTTGACATATGGGCCTCGCTCTGGTCGTCGCCGTCGTCTCGGCGTGGTTCGCCGTACGGGAGTTCCTCATGGCGCGCAAAGAGCACGACGAGTTCATGGTCACCCTTCGCCGCCGGGCTGAGATCGGCTTTCTGAGGCTCACGGTTGTCAGGGTGAACCGAGTGACGGAGCCCGTCGGGAGTTGGATGACGATGTCCCTTGAGTTCAGGAACACGGGCACCAAGTCCGCGACTGGGGTCTTGGTCAACGTGATCGTCCCCGAGCGCATCACCAGCTTCAGTAGGTGCGACCAAATCGGCGAGAGCCAGTTCGGACGCTCAGACCACCAGGAACCTGCCCACCACCTGTCGTGGATCGAGGATCATGTCTGGCGGACCCACAGCCAACTGAGCTGGTTTCGTTGCTTCGTCGAGGACGAAGTAACGACGATTCCGATTCGAGTGGAGCATCACCTGCGACGATCCTCCGGAGGATTCGCAGGGCGTGCCAAAGCCGTATGGCCTCGCGGCGACACCCGACGTGCGAGCAGAAGGCATCGGGTTCGAGCCCAACCCCCGGCACAATCCCCGATAAATCGCAGGCTCCGCGATGGCATGGATCGTTCACGGTCGCCGGTACGACACGCGCGAGCAGATGGCCGCACGAGTCGAGGCCGCTCGACCAGAAGTACGGCGGACGGCGCTTCGATGCGCGCTGCGACGGGAACTCAGCGCGGGCGGCGGCGCCTCGTGTGGGAGGATGCTCGCGCGGCTGCCCCGGCCCATGCATCGTGAGCAGGCCCCATCGTGGACGCCCCCTTCGCATTGAAGAGACTATATGTAATCAAGCAAAGTTCTGCATAAGTGCGTGTGCTTTAAATGCAAGGGAAAGAAGAGGGAGATGAGTGAAGAAGGTGCAAAGCCACAAGACGTCGACTCTTACATTGCCAATTCAAGCAGAGAAGCCCGTCCGAAGCTCAAAGAGATCCGGAAGGTAATCCAAGCGACCATTCCCGAAGTGGAAGAAGGAATAAGCTGGGGCGTTCCATTCTACAAATATCACGGTGCTCTTGCTGGGTTTGCCGCATACAAGAACCACATTAGCTTTGGCTTTGGCGCGAATGCGCTTGAAGGTAAAGACCGCAAAATGCTTGAAGACGAAGGGTACAAAACCGGAAAGAAGACCATACAAATCAAGTTCGACCAAGAAGTGCCGACCACAGCGATAGAGCAAATGCTAAGAGCACAAGCGAGAGTGAATAAAGCCAAAGAAGCGATCAAGTGACGTGACAATGGAGTCAACGAGGTGAAGGATGAGCGACTTGGTCCTGGGTTCAGGTGCAACGTGGCGTATTCCTGAGGACCAGTCATGGCTACGCAGGATGTCCACACGAGCGCCGCCGCCGACAACGGCGTCATCGTGGGGCGGGGGATACGAGGCCTGCAACACGGCCGACATGGCGACGCTGATGGAGCTCTTCGACGCACTCGCGACGGGCGCACCCCACATCGACGTCGTCGCCCATCAGGCCTTGGAGCGGCCCCGCGCGGACAGCTGCATCGGCGCCGGCCCTGCGGGCCGGAGGGTGAAGCCGAAGCTGGCGGGCACGGGCGCCGACCCCAGGGGCACGGCGCGAAAGCGCCGGGCCAAGGCGGCGAGCAGCAGGGTCGCCTCCATGAGCGCGAACTCGCGGCCGAGGCACGATCGCGGGCCGGCCCCGAAGGGCAGGTAGGCCGGATGGCGGCGCGTGCCCGCCGCCCCGCCGTCGAACCGCGCGGGGTCGAACCGGGCGGGCTCGTCCCAGAAGCGCGGATCGCGGTGCAGCAGCTGCGTGCAGACGATCACGACGTCGCCGGGGGGGATCCGGCGGCCGTCCAGCTCGACGGGCCGCACGGCCAGGCGCGGCACGACCCACGCCGGCGGATACAGGCGCAGGGTCTCGTGGACCACGCAGCGCGTGTAGCGCAGCGACGCGTGGCGGGCGGGATCGATCGGCCCGTCGCCCAGAACCGTCCGGAGTTCGTACGCCAGGCGCTCATCCACGTCTGGGTGCGCGCCCAGCAACTGCCAGGCCCAGGTGAGGGCGACCGCCGTGGTCTCGTGGCCGGCCACGAGCAGGCTCACGAGGTCGTCGCGGAGCTGCCGGGCGCCCGCGCCCTCCCCCCCTCCCCCGTCGGCCTCGAGCAGTAGGGCGAGGACGTCGTCGTGGTGCCGTGGATCGGCCCGCCGCTCGGCGACGAGCGCCCGGACCGTCGCCTCGAGCGTCCGGCGCGCGCGCCGGAAGCGCCGCACGGCCGGCAGCGGGAGCCAGAGCAGCCGGGTGCCGAAGGGCACCGTGAGCAACGGGAAGATGCCGACGGCGTCCGTGAGGGCGCTCCCCACCGCGTCGACCCTCTCGCGGGAGAGCGCGCTCCCGAACAGGCTGCCGGCGACCACGCGCAGGGTGACGCGCTGCATCTGGTCGAACATGTCGACGCTCGCGCCGTCGCGCCAGCTCCCGGCGAGCGCCTCGCCCTCCGCGACCATCGCGCGCGCATAGCCGGCAACGCGCCGGTGGGCGAAGCCCGGGGCGATGAGCCGCTGCCGGCGGCGGTGGAGCGGCTCCTCGCTGGTGAGGGGGCCGTCGCCGAGGACAGCCCGGGCCGCCTTGAGCAGCCGGCCCTTGTGGAAGGCCTCGGCGTGGACCGTCAGCACCTGGGCGGCGAGATCCGGGTGGCCCACGGAGTGCACGCGCTGGGGGCCGAGGCGGAACGTCGCGAGGTCCCCGGCCCGCTCATGGATCTCGCTGAGCATCCCGAGCGGGTCGGAGCGGTAGCGGTGCAGGCCGGCGAGGGGCCCGGGCGCCGCGCCCGGACGACGGCCCGGGCGCCTCATCGGAGCGGCCCCCGCGCCCCGCGGCCGGCCGCCGATCGCCACGGGGCATGTGTCTGTGGTCTGATCGGCGCTCGGCAACGCTTCACAGGGGTGGCGACATGGCTCGACGTAGGTGGGTCGGCACGGCGGCGGTCCTCGCGGCCGCGGGATCGGCCTGGATGTGCACGGGCGCCGCGGGCGGCGCGCAGGCGCCGCGGCAGCTGGCGGTCACACCGACGGGCAGGGTGGCGATGGAGGTCGTCGGCCAGAGCCTGCAGGACGGGGACTCGCTCGTCAGCGTCGGCTATGTGACGCACATCGCCGGAGTCTCGGACGCCCAGCTCTTCTCCGACCCCGCGATCCGCGACGAGAAGCATGCACGGCTGGTGTTCACCGACCGGTCGTCCGTCACGGCGCGGTCGGTCCTCCAGACCCTCTTCGTCCTGACCTTCAACGGCACGACGAAGCTGCGGTGGCAGGCGACTCCGTCCGCGGACTTCGCGAACCCCACTACCTTCTTCACGGGTCGCGCGGTCGGCACGTTCCGCACGCGCGTACACGACGTCGTCAACGTGCTCGCGCCGAACAGCGGCATCGCCACGGCGGTCGAGCAGCTCAGCCAGACCCGCGCCGGCACGATCCCGCTGCCCGGCCGGCCGGGGCGACTCGGACGGGTGGGCCTGCACCTGCGGCTCGAGAGCACGGGCGCGGCGAGCCGCAGCTCGATCGACCCGGTCCGCTCCGCGACGGCCTTCAGCGGGGTGGCGATCTCCACGGACTGACACGTGAGGGCTCAGCGCCGGGCTCCGACGACGAGCGCGGCGTTGAGCCCCCCGAGGCCACTCGAGGTCTTGAGGGCGGTGCGCATGGGCACGGCTCGCTCGGTCGCGACGGCGTCCAGCGCGATGCGGGGATCGACCTCCTCGAGGTTCACCGTGGGCGGGACCCGCTGCGTCTCGAGCGAGCGCACGAGCAGCGTCGTCTCGAGGCCACCGGCGGCCCCCATGGCATGCCCGAGCATGGACTTCGGCGCCGTTGCCGGCACCGTGCGCGCCCGGTCGCCGAGCACGCCGTGGAGCGCCTCGGCCTCCGCGAGATCCCCCAGGAGCGTCCCGGCCGCGTGGAGATTGAGGTGGTCGATCTCCGCCGGATCGGCGCCGGCGCGCGCCAGCGCCTGGGCGACCGCGCGGGCGACCCCCTCGGCCGCGGGGGCCATGACCCCGCCGGCGTCGCTGGTGATCCCGTATCCGAGCAGCACCGCGCGGATCCGCGCGTCTCGCCGGACCGCCGCCTCCTCGCGCTCGAGGACGAAGACGGCGCCGCCCTCCGACAGAACCAGGCCGCTCCTCGACCGGTCCAGCGGACGACACGCCCGGGCCGGGTCGGCGTGGTCGGCGAGCACCCGCATGTTGGCGAATCCCGCGACGGTCGCCGGCGTGAGGAGCAGGTCCACGGCGCCCGCGAGGACGAGATCGGCGTCACCGGCGAGCAGGAAGTGCGACGCCACGACGAGGGTGTGGGCGAACGACGAGCAGGCCGCCGAGGTCGCGAGCACCGGGCCGCGCAGGCCGAGGCGCATCGCCGCGAGGCTCGCCCCGAAGCTGGCGGTCCCCGCGGCCGGATAGCGGGCGGATACCGCGCGCCGGCCGCCGGCGTCCTGCGCCAGGATCGTGTCGGCGTGGATCTGCAACGGGCCGGCCGCCGTGCCGATCACGACGCCGACCCGCTCCGGGGGGTACGGATGTGGTGCGGCCTCGGCCAGCGCCGCGGCGCTCAGCGCCACGGCCAGGACCTGGCTCCGGTCGTACGCAAGGGCGTCGCGGTCCTCCAGATACGGCGACGCGAACGCCGCCTCGGAGATCTCGCCGGCGATGTCCGCCGCCCCGCCCGCCGCCGCGCCGCGGCGCCGCCCGATCCCCGAGACGCCGGCCAGGGAGGCGTCCCACAGCGCGTCGGCGCTCGCGCCGTTGGCTCCCGCGGCCGCCATCCCGACGATGGCGATGTCGACGCTCACGACCCGTCCCCACGACGCAGCACCAGGACGCAGTTCGCCCCGCCGAAGCCGAACGCGTTCTTGAGGCCGATCCGCACGTTGACCGCACGCGCCACGTCGGGGACGCAGTCGAACGTCGCACTCGGGGTCGACCTGGCGCCGGTTGACCGTGGGCGGAGCCACGCCGTCACGCATGGCGAGGATCAGCGCGACCAGCTCGAGCCCGGCGGCCGCGCTCATGCAGTGACCGAGCACGGACTTCGCGGCGAAGGCCGGGACGCGGCGCGGCCCGAACACCGTCCCGAGGGCGGCGGCCTCCTGGGCGTCCCCGAGGCGCGTGCTCGTGGCGTGTGCGCTCACAAGGTCCACGGCGGAGGCGGCGAGCTCCGCCGACGCGAGGGCCGCGCGCATGCACGCCGCGCCGTCCTCGGCGGGGTTCACCGTGGGGCCGGAGATCGAGGCGGTCTGCCAGCCCCCGACGATCTCCGCCAGGATCGGGACGCCGCGCTCGAGCGCATGGTCGCGATCCTCGAGCAGCAGGGCCGCGGCCCCCTCGCCGATCACGAACCCGTCGCGCTCAGCATCGAAGGGCCGGCTGGCGCTCGCCGGATCCGGGTTGCGGGTGAGGACCCGGGCCGCCGAGCACGACGCCGCGAGCGTCCGGTCGAGCGTCGAGGAGCACCCGGCGACGGCCGCGCGGAGCTGCCCGAGGCGGATCAGGTTCGCCGCCTGGAGGACGGCGACGGCGCCGCTGGCGCAGGCCGCGGACAGGGCGAGGTGGGCCCCGCGAAGCCCCATCTGCTGGGCCACGAGCCCGGACGCGGCGTTCGGGAGGCCCTGCACGATCGCGAAGGCATCGACGCCGAGCGGGCCGTCGCGATCGAGCGCGAGCGCGGTCCTGCCGACGCTCGCGAGCGCCACGTCAACGCCGGCCACGACACCGACCTCGGACGCGACCGGCGGCCGCTCGAGGGCGCCGTCCCGCAGGGCCGCTCGTGCGGCCGCCACGAGCATCACGGCACTCGGGTCGGCCATGCGGGCGACCCGGGGATCGACATGGTCGAGCGGGTCGTATCCGCGCACGTGCGCGGCCACCGAGCAGGCGAGCCCGCCGGCGTCGAAGCGCAGCTCGTCGGTCACGCCGGAGCGCCCCGCGAGGAGCGCGTCCCAGAACTCGGCCACCGAGCTGCCGAGCGGCGAGACCACCCCGAGCCCGGTCACCACCACCCGCCGGGGGCCGCTCACGTCCGACCCTCGGTCGGCGGCATCGACCGCCGCTCCGCCGGGGTCGCGTTCGCGAGGAAGCCCTCGAGCACCTCCACGTCGAAGACTGCGGGCGAGCGGGGCGCGCCGGTCACCTCCCGGGGCGGGCCGATGACCTTCAGCGGTATGCCGCCGAGCCGGTACCAGCGGATCGCGCTCTCGGTGACGAAGGAGACGCCGCGCCGGACGCCGACCTCCAGCGCGAGCCGGACGAGCTCCCCGTAGAGGCCGACCGTCACCTCGCGCGAGCGCCGCCGCCAGGGGCGGTCGACCACCAGCCGGCCCAGGATCATGGTGCCCTCGACGGGCAGATCGACCTCGTGCATCCGCAGCTGGGCCTCCACGTCGCCGCGATCCCAGGCGACTCTCAGGGTCCCGACCACGCGCCCGCCGGACACGGCGACCAGGTGGGTCGCCCGGGCGTCGAGCTCATCGCGCTCGAGGCCCTCGGGCAGATCGTCCGGCTCCGCCCAGCCCGCCTCGATCACCGCGGCCGCGCGGAGCGCGAAGACCTCGCGCCGCTCCTCGGCACTCAACGCGCGCCCGAACCACAGGGCCGTCACAGCACGCTCCAGCCGCGATCCACGACGATCGACTGGCCGTTGATCCCGCCCGCGAGGCCGCTCGCGAGGAAGCCCACCACCGTGGCCACCTCGCCCATCGTCGCGTAGCGCCCGCCGGGCGTGCGCCCCTCGAGCTCGGACAGGCGCCGGGTCAGGAGGGCGTGGGCCGGCGTGTGCGCGCCGTCGTGCAGGCCGGCGGGCACCACGGCGTTGGCGGTGACGTCCCCGCCTGCCCGGCCGAGGTGGTCCGCGAGGTACGGGATCAGTGCCTCCATCGCGCCCTTGGCCATGCCGACCGCGGCGTACCCCTCGATGGCCCTGCGGCTGCCCAGGCTCGAGATCGCGATCACCCGGCCGAACCCCGCGTCCGCGAACCCCGGGGCCAGACGGCCGGTGAGGCCGAGCAGCGGCCACGCGCTGATCTCGAACGTCCGGCGCACGCCGCGCAAGTCGAACTCCCCCGGCTGCCGGAAGACGCCGAGGGCGGCGTTCGAGACGAGGATCGTGGGGGCGCCCCACCTCTCCTCGACGATCGCGAGCATCCTGTCCACGTCGCCGTCGTGGGAGACGTCCGCCCTCACCGCCAGCGCGGCGCCGCCCGTCTCCGTGATCTCCGCGACGGTCCGGCGCGCCTCCGGCCCGTGCCGCACGTAGTTGACGGCCACGCGGGCCCCCGCACCCGCGAGGGTCCTGGAGATCACGCCGCCGAGCCCGCGTCCCCCACCCGTGACCAGCGCCGTCCGGCCTGAGAGGTCGACGGCGAGCAACGGGGTCTTACCGCGTCACGCCGCGGGGGTGCCGCGATGCGCCGCGATGTAGTCGACCGCCTCGCCGAGGCTGGTCAGCTTCATGAGGTCGTCGTCGGGGATGTGGAGGTCGAGGCGCCTCTCGATCTCGAGGGCGAAGTCGATGACCGCCATGCTGTCGAGGTCGAGCGCGTCGACCAGGTTGGCGTCCAGCGCGAGCCCCCCAATGTCGTAGCGAGGGAACAGGGAGGTGAGCGCGTCGCGCAGGACCCCCTCGATCTCGTCCCGGGATTGCATCGGGCCGATCGTAGTGCAGGTGTTGCGTCTGAAAGAAGAGGCGAAATGGCGCGGGAGCGCCCCGCGACGGCCGGTCGCCGGTGCGGGACGCCCCAGGAGCGGGCGCCGCTCAGTCGGTCCCGGCCCGGCTACGCCACGGCTCGCGCTCGGCGCGGCAACGGCAACCGTGGCCGCCACTTCCCTCGGCCCAGGGCCGACGGGTCTGGGGGCGGCCGGCTCGCAGACGAGAGGTGCAGGGGACTCGTGGCCCAGGAGGTCG
Source organism: uncultured Thermoleophilia bacterium (assembly GCA_963770865.1). Classification (GTDB taxonomy): domain Bacteria; phylum Actinomycetota; class Thermoleophilia; order Miltoncostaeales; family Miltoncostaeaceae; genus Miltoncostaea. The sequence goes on along the minus strand of CAVYRD010000011.1, from coordinate 294,497 downwards.
ACCGACTCGAAGCCGCTGGGCCCGAATCGAAGAAAGCCCCGCCGATGCGAGGCTTTCTCGTGCATCCAGACGTCAGGTTTGCGCCAGCGCCGCGCTCCGAGAGCGCGATCCGGGCCAGCGGCCATCGGCGAGGGCCCGCGAGTCGAAGCGAGCGGGGCCGATCGCGCCCTCCCCCCAGCAGAGCTCGTGGCCGCGACCCTCCGGGTCGAGGGCGTAGCGGCTCCCGTCCGGCCGCTGGTACACCGCCAGGCCGCCTCCGTCGCCGACCAGCCGATCCTCGTCCATCGCGTACTCCCACACAGAATTTCCTCCTGTCTCCGAGCGCATGAGGCTGATGTGGATGTGCGGGGGCCATAGACCCCTCCGATCCCAGCGGCGCAGGAGGTGCGCCTGGCGTCGAATCTCGCCGCTTGCTTTCCGCGGGTCAAGCGCAAGCGAATGACCGTCTCACTGGGTGAATCGCCGAGCACCTGGATGAGCGGCTTCCCGTCAAGACACGGCCTAGCGTGCGCTCCGCCGACCGAGGTGGCACTGCCCGTTCGGCGCGGTCCCCGGATATCGCTCCCGGCCCAGGCCGGTCACGGGAAAACCTCACAGATCCGCCAGACTCCCTATCCGGCCCCCCTCCACGGGGTGTAGGACCGTGCAAGGGGAATGCCCGGAGAGGCGCGGCTCGTCACACGGCAGACGGGGCTTTCCATCGACCCGCGTCGGGGGAGCCGAACATGTCCACCTACCTGACCTTCTTCACCTACGCCAAGGACGTCTGGCGGAGCATGGTCCAGCATCCCGAGGATCGCGAGGCGGCCGCCCGCAAGGTCATCGAAGCGGCTGGGGGCGATCTCGTGACCTTCTACTGGATGCTCGGCGACCACGATGGCCTGGCGATATTCGAGGTACCCGACGCCACCGCGGCGGCGGCTGTCTCGGCCTCCATCTCCGCGAGCGGCCGCATCGCGCAGATGAGGACCGTCCACCTGCTCACCAGCAGTGAGGTGCGCGGCTCCCTCGAGCTCGCAAAGGTGATCGCCCCCGCCTACCAGGCCCCAGGAGGGCCCCGGGAAGAGTGGCGTGCGGGCTACGAGGAGGCCCTCTGACTCGACATCACGGGCCCGGCGGCACCGCCGGCCCGGTTCCGGGGCTGTGGGAATGGGCCGCGGGCCCCTCACGGGGGTTCCGAATCGAGGAGCGTAGGGCTCGTGATGGGGGGTCGGCTGAGGCGCGGGCGCGCAGCGGGCTACCTCGCGTCCTGGAGTATCTCCTCGGCCGAGGGGTAGCTCACGCCCCGCCGGTCGAGCACGTCCTCGATGTCGGCCGCCAGCCCGAAGCTCGCCCCCAGCGCTGCGCCGCCGTGGGGGTCGCTCTCCGCCAGCACGCGTCGCCGGTGCTCCGCCAGCAGCCGCTCATCCGACACGCGCTCCAGGTCGGTGTCCTCGGTGATCCTGCGCCGGAACAGCCCCATGGCGGGAGGCTACCGCCCGGGCGCGGCGTCGGCACGCGAAGGCCGCTCGACCCGGAGCCTGGGCGTCGAACGCCGGGACGGCCCGGTGGTGGGTCCGGACGCCGGGGGACGCCGCTAGACCGTATGGAGCGCCGGGCTCGTGCCGGCGCCCCGCTCATGCGTGATCGTGGGTTGCCGCCGGGAGCAAGCCCGGCGGTAGAGCCACAGTCATGGGAGGCGCCGGTATGGGCAACGGTACTTTCGTCGGCCTGGATGTGCACGCCAGGAGCGTGGTCGCCGGGCTGATCGATGAACACACAGGCGAGCTGCGGGTGATGCGCGCCCCGCATGGCGCGGAGCAGTTGGTCGACTGGCTCAGCCGGCTCGCCGCCCCGGTGCGGGTGACCTACGAGGCCGGGCCGACCGGCTTCGGCCTGGCCCGCTCGTGCGAGGCGGCGGGAATGCACTGCCTGGTTGCCGCGCCGAGCCTGATCGCGCGCTCGCCTGCGGGCCGTGGCCGAAAGAGCGATGTCTCTGATGCCGAGCAGCTGGTGCGCCTTCTGCGCCGGGGGGAGCTCACGCCGGTGAGGATCCCCGATCCGCTCGACGAGGCCGCGCGCGATCTGGTGCGCGCCCGCGAGGACGCCCGGGCCGATCTGATGCGGACCCGACACCGTCTCTCCAAGCTCCTTCTGCGCCATGGCCTGGTGTACGAGTCCGGGCGCGCCTGGACGGCCGCACACGAGACCTGGCTGCGGCGCCAGCGCCTCGAGCATCCGGGCACCCGCGCGGCCTTCGATGACTACTATGCCGCCGTTCTCGGGGCGGGTCTTCGCCGCGAGCGGCTTGATGAGCAGATCGCTCAGATGGCCGCCGACCCGCGCTTTGCGCCGGTGGTGGGGCGCCTGTCGTGCCTGCGTGGGGTCGGCACCCTCACCGCCTTCGCGCTGGCGGTCGAGATCGGTGACTTCCATCGCCTGCGCGGTGCCACGATCGGCGCCTACCTGGGCCTCACACCGAGCGAGAGTCAGTCAGGGGCACGCCACAGCCGCGGCCCGATCACCAAGGCCGGCAACTCCCACGCACGACGCCTCCTGGTGGAGGCCGCCTGGCACCACCGACCTGCGCTGCGCGTAAGCGCCGTGATCGAGCGCCGGCGCGCCGGACAGCGCCCCGAGGTGCGCGCCCGCGCCGAACAGGCGGGGCTCCGGCTTCACCACCGCTGGCACCAGCTCGAGCGCCGCCGCGGCCTTCGCTCGACGCTCGTGGCGACGGCAGTGGCGCGCGAGCTGGCGGGCTGGTGCTGGAGCCTTGCGGTGATGGACTAACCCCGGGCGAGCATCCTGGACGAGAGAGCGCGCCGGTCGGCCGGCCAAGGACGCCGCGAGGGGCGATGCGCGACACACCTATGAGCAGCCCACCGGCCACGCTCGATGCTAGAGAGCGCCCCGCCCCCGCCGAACACCCGGTCATGCGGTGACCAACCCGCGCATATCAGCCTGACCGCGACCGTCGCGAGCCACCCCGGCGCGCTCTCTCACGTCCACGAAAAAGACCCGCTCACGCGGGTCTCCTCGCCGTGCCACTTGACAGGAGATCACTCCATATCAGGTGAAGAGCAGGACCCCGCCGAGGACGAACATGCCGACCAGGAACACGAGCGCAAGGACGATCGCCACGACCTTCATCGTCCGCCCGTGCTGTTCCTGGTCGAAGAGCATCCGGCGGGAACCGTACCTGTGTGCGCGCCGGAACGCGACCTGAACCCCGAATGGGCTCGACTCCACCGCCCAACCGCGGGGGCCGCCGCCCCTCCCCGCCGGGCGCCCTACTCGCCGGGCGACTGCCGGGAGAGAGGTGAGCCCTCCGGACGGATCCGGTACCAGAGGGTGCCGGCGTCATCGAGAAGGAGCTGGATGCGGCGGTGCCGGCCGAGCTCGCGCAGGGCGCGCTCGATCGCGGGGACCGGGGCGCGGACCCCGAAGAGACGCTCCAGATCGTGACCCAGGTGCGTGGCGGACGACCAGCCCGAGCGGCCGGGACGCAGACGATCGAGCATGCACCTCTCGAGCGGGTCAACGAGCCGCGCGGGGTGGTTGAGGGAGTAGACGGTCTCCTCGTGGCCACCGGTGGTGTGCATGGTTCCTCGCTGTCGTGGGCACTGCAGCGGCGCACGGACGTCCCGTCCCCCGCCGCCGGTCACTGTGTCTTTTCGGCACCGCGTGGGGACCGAAAAGGTTTGGGGCACACGAGATCTCGCGCGGGTACCACCGGCGGACGGCCGGCCGTGGACGCCGTCCGGCGGATCGGCCGCATCCGCGCGGCGCAGACGGCGCTGCTCTCGTTCGTCGGCGCCCGGATAGACCGCCCGGTTCGGAGCTTTTGGCGGTTCTCCGGTTTGCGGGCCCCCGCGACGGGCCATCCCCAGGGCCTGCGGTCCACCCGGGGCCGCCGTCGAGGGGAGCTGACAATGGATGCGTGGGTCTGGGTGGTGATCATCGCCCTGGTCGTGATCGTCGTCGCGGCGGTGGCCGTCGCGGCCATGCGGTCGCGGCGCACGGACCGCCTGCGCGAGGACTTCGGGCCGGAGTACGACCGCGCGCTGCGCGAGCGTGAGGGCGACCGCTCCCGCGCCGAGGCCGAGCTGCTGGGGCGGCGCGACCGTCGCGACGCGCTCGACATCCGCCCGCTGTCGCCGTCGGCGGCGGACGGGTACCGGGACCGCTGGCGCGGCGTGCAGTCCCAGTTCGTCGACGAGCCCGCCGCGGCCGTCGGCGCCGCGGACGGCCTGCTGACCGAGGTCATGCGCGACCGCGGGTATCCGGTGGACGACTTCGCGGCGCAGGAGGAGCTCATGTCCGTCAACCACCCCGAGGTGGTCGAGGACTACCGCGAGGGGCACCGCATCCACACGGCCTACGGCAGCGGCGACGCGAGCACGGAGGACCTGCGCCAGGCGATGGTGCACTTCCGCGGGCTCTTCGAGCGCCTCGTCGGCGCCGGGCAGACGGCCGATATCGACCACGTGAGGGGGACCCGATGACCACCGAACGACAGACCGGACGACTGACGACCGACGATCTCGCGCAGTCCGAGCATCAGGCCGAGCCGCAGGCCGCGATCGACGAGACCGCTCCGGAGCCCGCAGAGGACGCGGCGCGCGACACGGGCGCCCCGCTCGTGGACCGGGGCGACGACGACGGCTTCCGCCGCCGCTGGGAGGGAATCCAGGCCGGCTTCGTGGACGAGCCCCGCAACGCCGTGGAGCAGGCCGACGCGCTCGTGGCCGAGCTGATGCAGCGCCTGGCCGAGACCTTCTCGAACGAGCGCAAGACCCTCGAGGGCCAGTGGGACCGGGGCGAGGACGTCTCGACGGAGGACCTGCGGGTCGCGCTGACGCGCTACCGCTCGTTCTTCGACCGGCTGCTGTCCACCTGAGCCGCCCGGCGCCGCGCCGTCCGTCCGGTCAGACGATGACCGAGACGGGCGTGCCGGCGCGGCGGCGGGGCCGGCGGCGGCCCTACGCCCGCCGCTCCTCCAGGTACTTCTTGAGCCCGAGGAACGGGAGGATGAACGCGGCGAGCAACGCCGCGACCCAGACGATGACCGTCGCGGCGACCCACGTGCCTGCCCCGCTGATCGAGAGCCCGTCGGTGATGAGCGTCGTGATGATCAGGGAGGCGAGCGTGGCGATGAGCGCCACCCCGCCGAGCGCCGCCGAACCGCCCCGGCGCAACTGCACCGCGAGGAACGGCTGCATCAGCGCGAAGGCCACCGTGAAGACGATCACGGCGACGATGAACCCCGCCGCGTCCAGCGTCACGCCGTCCAGCACGGCCGCGGCCACGAGGAGGCCGACTGCGTTGGCGATGAGCAGGACCGCCGTCCGAACGAGCACTCGAATCATTCCGGAGCCTTCCAGGATCGTCGGGGACGGGGACTCACGGCCCCGCCGTCCCGCATCGCGCCGGGACTGTGGACCGGCGCACGATACGCAGACGGGCCGCGCGCCCGGGCGCCCTGAGCCCCGCTCGGGCACCGACGCAGCCGTTCCGGCACTCAGGTGAACGACCCGGGCCGCGTCGTGGGCTCGGCCGTCGTGCGCAGCGCCGGGCGCCGCCGCCGCCGCTAGGCTGTCGCCGCTCGTCCCCCGGCCACCGCGCGGAGGCGCCCGTGGACCTGCTCATCCTCATCCTGATCAGCCTCACGATCTCGATCGTCTGCGCGGTCTGGTGCAGCAAGAAGGCCGTCGAGAAGGGGTTCAACCCGGGGCTGTGGGGCGTCCTCGGGTTCCTCTTCCCGCTCATCGCCGTCATCGCCATCACGCTGATGCGCCCGTCCGGGCGGGCGCCGGGCGCCTGACGCACGCCCGTGACTTCCCCGCGACCGCTCAGACGATGACCGAGGCCGGGGCGCCGCCGCCGCCCAGGCCGCGCGCGTAGAGGTCCCACGCCAGGCCGAGCCGCCGGGCGGCCTCGTCCAGGACGTCGGGCTCGGCGACGAAGGGCATGCGCAGCCGGTCCGCGTGGCCGCCCTCGGCCGAGAGGACCTGGCCCGGAACGACGCTGACCCCGCAGCGCTGGGCGACCTGCGCGAACTCCCGCGCGTCGCCGGCCGGCAGGCGCACCCAGAGGATGCATCCGCCCGGCGGCGTGTCCCAGGTCCAGTCGGGGACGTGGCGCGACAGCGCGCCCGCGAGCGCCGCGTGGCCCGCCACCAGCGCGGCGCGCCGTTCGGCCATCGCCTCGTCGAGGCGGGGCAGCGCGGCGGCGGAGATGACCTGCGACAGCACGCTCGTGCCCATGTCGGAGGCGATCTTCAGGCGCATCAGCCGCTCGATCGCCGGCCGCGGCGCCCGGATCCAGCCGACGCGCAGCCCGGCCCAGAACACCTTGCTCATCGAGCCGATCGAGATGACCAGGGCGTCCGGGTCGTGGGCGGCGATCGGGGCGGGCACCGGCCGGGCGGACATCCGCAGGTCGCGCAGCGCGAGATCCTCCACCACCGGCACGCGGTAGCGGGCCGACAGCTCGGCCACGCGACGGCTGCGCGCCTCGGAGAGGACCGACCCGGTCGGGTTCTGGTGGGCCGGCACCAGGTAGGCGAAGCGCGGACGGATGCGGTCGAGCAGGTCCTCGAGGGCGTCGACGACCACGCCTCCCCCGTCGAGCGGGATCCCGACCGGCCGCATCGCGCCGGCGCGCACCATGTCGAGCGCCCCCGGGTAGGTCGCCTCCTCCATCAGCACGGCCTGGCCCGCCTCGCCGAACAGCGTCGTCACCAGGCCGATGGCCTGCTGGGCGCCGGTCGTGACCAGCACCTCGTCCGCCCGGGTCGGCAGCCCCTGCGCCGTGTGCAGCTCGGCGATTTGCTCGCGTAGCGCGGGCAGCCCCGAGGGCAGGTAGCCGCTGCCCTCGACCCGCCCGGCGAGCTCGGCCGGGCCCAGCCGGGCGATCTCCTCGGCGACGACGGACGTCGGCAGGGGCGCCGCAGCCGAGAGCTCGATGAGCCCCGCGCCGCCGCCGATCAGGTCGGCGTACAGCTCGCCCGAGAACGCGCGGTCCGACGCGGGGGCCGGCGCCGGCGGCGCGACGACCCAGGTCCCGCGCCCCTGACGGCTGTCGAGGAGGCCCTCCTCCTTCAGCGCGCGGTAGGCCCCGACGACGGTGGTCCGGCTCACGTGCAGGCGGCCGGCCAGCTCACGCTCGGGCGGCAGCAGCGTGTCGGCCGGGAGCTCGCCCCGCTCGATGGCGGCCCGAAGGCCGCCGGCCAGGGAGGCGTACAGCGGCCCCGCGGCGGCCGACCACGGGCCGAGGAGCATCGCGAGACGGGCGGGGCTGATCTTCATCGAGTCCAATGTGCCACGAAAAGCCCTTTCGAGGAAGGCCAGAGCGGCAGATCATGCGACCAATCAGGTCTTAGGCGCGTCCCATTTCCAGTCCAATCACTCGATTGGCACCTTCAGAAGGAGCGAACCGTGTACAACATCATTCACCTCGCCTCCAGCCGCGGCATGCACGACAGCGCGGTCCCGAAGCGCCGCATGAAGGTGGTCGCCCCGGCGCCGGCGACGCGCCTCACCGTGATCGATGGCGGCCGCGCGGAGGCGGCTCCTGAGCCGCACCCGCGTCCGCGACCGGACCTGCCGCCACGGCCCTCGGCACCGAGCCCGAGCAGCGGGTGACGCCCGCTCCCCCGCGCCCGGCCGCGCCCTCCGGGGTCCGCCGGGCGCGGAAGGGGGTGCGCGCGCGGGCCCGCCTGATGTAGAAACCGGCGGATCGACCCCACGCGAGGAGAGCGCGATGAGGCACCTCCGGATCACCGCCACGGCCGCGCTCGGCGCGCTCGCGCTCGCCGCCCCGTCCGCGTCCGCCGTGACGTACCGGACGAGCTTCCAGATGACCCAGCTCACGCCCGCGCGGGTCTGGGCCGAGACCTCGTTCATCCCGTTCGCCCTCCCCGACCCTCCGTCGCGGACGTACCGCTACCGCCTCGGATCGCGCACCTTCACGGGGCCCTGGATCCCGGCGTCTGTCAGCCTCACGTCGGCCACCGAGGGCCTCGACCGGCTCTGGACGACCGTGAGGCGCCGCTTCGGCCCGGCCCGCGACGGCGTCCTGGTGGACCGGCGCCTCACGGCGCGCGAGGCGCGCCGCTTCCGGGTCCTCGCCGAGGTCTACCGTGACGCGGACGTGCTGGTCGTCGCGGCCGGTCATCCGGCGTGCGCCGGGCTGACGCGGGGGCAGGCGCGCGCGATCGTGGCGGGCCGCGTCACCCGCTGGTCCCAGGTGGTGAGCGGCGCGCCGGTGGACGTCATCCGGGTGCGCCATCCGGTCGACGGCTTCGGCGACCCGGTCCCACATCTGGGCGCGCGGTACGTCGGCGTCGGCCTCAAGGCCCGCGTCACCTACGCCCCGGCGGCGGCCGGAGCGCCCGACGCCGGCGTCGGCGCGGCGGCGGGCGGCGACGCGTCGATCGCCGCGGTCACCACATGGTCCCGCGTGCGGGCCCTCGGGACCTCCGTCTGCGCCGTGCCGCTGAACGGCGTGGCGCCGTCGGACGCGGCCGTCGCGGCGCTCCGCTACCCGGAGGCGTTCCCCGTCGCCTACGCCGTGACCCGGCGCCTGAGCGGCGGCACCGCCGCCGCTCAGGCGGAGATCACGGTGATGCGGCGCGCCATGGCCGCCCATCTGCGCTCGGAGCGGCTGCGCGCGCTGCTGCGGCCGCAGGGCGTGCTGGTCACCGGCGACCCGGTGGCGCCGGACGCCTGAGCGGCCGGCTCAGCGCTCCTGGAGCGCCGGGTTGACCGCCACGTGCGCGAGCGCCTGCTCGCCCGATGCCTGGTCGTAGTCGTACTTGGTCACGGCCGGGCCGAGGAGGTCGACGTTCGAGGCGTCGAGGTACGGGATCCACGGCACGACGTCCTCGGTGAGGCGCCGGTCGAGGGCCACCCAGCAGGCCTCCCGCTCCTCGTCGGCGAGGGCGCCGCAGCGGTCGATGTCGGCGTCCACGCTCGGCACGCCGCCCGCCGGGTAGGGCACCCCCAACCGCTCGGCCTGGGCCTTCGTGATGCCGACCAGCGACCAGTTGTTGTTGCCGTCGGGGATGATCGTGCGGCTGTCGTGGAGGATCATGAAGCCGCCCGGATCGGCGTAGTCCTTGACCCAGCCGCCGTTGGCGGCCATCGGGATCCGCTTCACCGGTGCGCCGGTCAGGCCGTAGGACGCGCTGGCCGGCGCGGCACGGACGGTGAGCTTCACGCCGATCCGCGCCGCGGACGCCCGGATGATCGGCGTCATCGTGGCCCAGGGGGCGTCGCTCTGGCTCACCATCAGGACGTCCGCGCACGCGGACGCGTCGCACAGGCCGTCCTTGTCGGTGTCGTACGGCGACAGGCGCATCTCGGCCTTCGCCCGCTCCAGGTCGCCGGTGAACGGCTCGTCCTGGTATGGGTGGTACTCGGCCGTCGTCAGCGCGCCGGGGGTCAGGGAGTCCGGCAGGACGTCGGTGGCGATCTCCCCCGAGAGCGGGCCGCCCCACGCCCGGCGCAGGCCGTCCAGGTCCATCACCATGTTCATCGCGCGGCGCACGTGGACGTCGTCGAAGGGCGCCTCGGTGAGGTTCATCGAGAGGTACCAGAGGCGGTCGGCCGCGTTCACCCGCAGGCGCGAGCCCTCCGCCGACTGGCCGGCCTCGCGGCGCACGACGATCGCGGGGGGCGCGTCGTAACTGCTCTCGAGCTGGCCCTTGGCGATCCGCTCGAAGATGTCGGCCCGGTTGGTGTTGATGGTGAGAAGGAACCGGTCCGGCAGGGCCTCGCGGATCGCGGGGTCGTCGGTGGCCGGGTCGTAGTTCGGGTTGCGCACCAGCGTCAGCCGCGAGGTCGGGTCGAAGCCCGCGATCGGCTTCAGGGCTCCGCAGGACGAGATGTCGAGCTTCTCGCTGCCCTCCAGCATGTACGGGCCGGTCGCGATCAGGTGCCGCCCGTACTCCCCCGCCCCGGCGTCGCAGCCCGCGACCTCCTCCGGGATCGGGCTCGCGGCGGGCAGCGCGAGGCGGTCGATGAAGTCGCCCGTGGGCGCGGTCAGGGTGAAGGAGATGGTGCGGTCGTCCGGTGTGCGGATGCCCGAGATCGTCTTCGCCGTGCCGGCCGCGAAGTCGCTCATCCCGGCGATCACGTCGTACTGGTAGCCGTACTGCGCGGCCACGCTCCGGGTGGCGATGCGCTCGAAGGCGTAGGCGATGTCGCGCGAGGTGATCGCGCGGTCGACCGGCGGCCCGAAGCGCACGCCGGGCTTCAGGTGGAAGGTGTACGTCAGGCCGGCCGGCTCCGGCACGGTCTCGGCCAGGTCGGGCACGAAGCGGTTCCCCGCGGCGCCGGCCATCAGCGGGTGCGACACGAGCGTGCGCACGAGCAGGTTGCTCATGATGTTCCAGCCCGTGCTGGAGTACTCCCCCGTGGGGTCCATCAGGTCCGTGAAGCCGAAGTCCGTGCTCGCCAGGCGGTAGTCCCCGCCCGGCTCGGGCGTCGCGTACACGACCGGACCGCCGCGGCCGGCGCCGGCGGCGGACGCCGAGCCCTCGGGGGAGTCGCCACAGCCCGCGACCAGGGCCGCCGCCCAGGCGACCGCGGCGGCCGCCGCGATGAGCACGGCGGGCCGCGCCCGGAGCCTCATCGGTCCAGCATCCTGACCTGGTCGGTGGCCGTTCGCAGGCGCTGGGAGAGCAGCCGGGCGACGTTGCGGTAGAGCGTCGTCGTGACCCCCGCGTGGTCACGCTCCACGCGGCGCAGCACGTCGAAGGGCAGCACGCGGACGGTCGCGTCGCCCTCCGCGACGACGGTCGCCGAACGCGGCCCCGCGTCGATGAGCGCAAGCTCGCCGAACGCGACGCCCGGGCCCATGGTCATGAGCCGGCGCATGCGCCCCTGCTCGACGTGGACCTCGGCGCGCAGCATCCCTGACTCGATGAAGTACACCGCGTCGGCGGCGTCGCCCTCCCGGAAGACCACCTCGCCGGCGGCGAGGACGAGCCCGGCGGCGGCGCCCTCGAGCGCGGCCGCGACCTCGGGCGGCACCCCCTCGAGCAGGGGCTGGGCGCCCAGGGGGACGACCGGGTGGGCCCGGTGCCCGAGGACGCTGTCCAGCAGGTCGGCCTCGCAGCGCTCGAGGGCCTCGTCGGTGGTGTGGGCGGTCTCCAGCTCCTTGGGCGCCGGGCCCCGGTAGCTGGCGATGAGGCGGATGCGGGCCGCGCGGGCGCGCGCGTCGAGGCGCACCAGCATGTCCCACGCCGCGTCGTCGATCCCGGCGGCGCGGCGGAAGTCGAGGACGATCCATCCCGCGCGGTCCATCTCGGAGATGACCCGGCGCACGAGCCGCTCCGTCGAGCCGAACGACAGGTCGCCGCGAAGCTCGTAGACGCGAATCCGCTCGCCCTCGCGGTCGAGGACGCCGGTCTCCTCGGGCCCGCGGTTGCGGCGCGAGCGGACGAGGTCGGCGCCGTAGGCCCGCGCGAGGACGTCGGTCGAGAGCAGGCCGGGCCGGTACTGGTGCAGGCGGTAGCGGCGGGTCAGCTCCTGGCACACGGCGATGCCGCGAACCGAGTTGCCGCGCGCGTCCAGGCGCGGCGAGAAGGTCCCGATGCCGAGCTGGCCCGGCAGCACGGCGATGATCCCGCCCGCCACGCCGCTCTTGGCCGGCAGGCCGACGGTGTACAGCCACTCTCCGGCGTAGTCGTACATGCCGCAGGTGGCCATCACCGACAGGACGCACTCGACGTGCTCGCGCCCGAGCGCCCGCTCCCCGGTGATCGGGTTGACGCCGCCGTTGGCGAGCGTGGCGGCCATCACCGAGAGGTCGCGCGTGGTCACGAGCACCGAGCACTGCGCGAAGTAGAGGTCCAGCACCGCCTGGACGTCCTCGAGCATCCCGAAGCCGCGCATGAGGTAGGCGATGGCCCGGTTGCGATCGCCCGTCGCGCGCTCGGACTCCAGCACCGCGCGATCGACCGACAGCTCGCGGCCCGCGAAACGCCCGAGGAAGGCGCAGAGGCGGGCGAGGCTCTCCTCGGCGTCCGGCCCCGCGACCAGGCCCGTGGTGACGATGGCGCCCGCGTTGACCATCGGGTTGAAGGGCCGCCGCGAGACCTCGTCGACGACGATCGCGTTGAAGGCGTCGCCCGTCGGCTCGACGCCCACGCGCGCGAGGACCGCGTCCCGGCCGTGCTCCTCGAGGGCCATCGCGAAGACGAACGCCTTGGAGATCGACTGGATCGTGAACTCCTGGGCGGAGTCGCCGACCTCGTGCACCGCGCCGTCCACGGTCGCGACGCCGACGCCGAACCAGTCCGGGTCGGCCTTGCTCAGCTCCGGGATGTAGCCGGCGACGGTGCCGCCGTCCAGCGCGGCGATCCGCGAATGTATACCGGCGATCTCGTCCGCGAAGGGGGTCGCGGCCGCAACGGCCGCAAGCGATCCCGCAGGGGTCACGGCAGGCTCCTGGTCCGGACCACGGCTCCGACCACCGGTGCCCTGGCGCAGAGACTCTAGATCGGCGCCCTGTAGGCGCAAACGCGCCGTACGGCCAAGGTTTCGCGGCCGGGATGGGCCACCGGGCCAGGCATCGGGGGGTGGTTCATGGACCGGCCGCCGGAGCGTATATCCCTCTGCACATGGGGCCCCGCGAAACCCTGTACGCCGGGCCCCTGACACGGAACCCTCCCAAAACCTACGATGCCCGGCGGAATGTATACCGCGCGTCCCGCCAGTTCGTCGCGGGCGCACCAGGGGGGTGGACATGCAGCTCGCAGGCATGGATCGACGCGCGGTGCGCCACGGGGCGCTCTGGCTGGGCGGAGGGATGGCCATCGCGACCGCGATGGCCGCGGCGCTCTGGCCCGCGCCCGCGGCGTCGGCCGTGGACAAGAGCTACTCGATCACCGCCGTGTCCTCCCCCGCCGTTCCGGAAGACGACGCGCCCGCCGACGACGCCGCCGAGGTCTGGGCGGGCGCGACGCCGCGGGTGGGGGTGACGATCACCAACACGTCGTCGAACCCGCAGGCCCTGGGCTCGGTGAACGTGGGCATCCCGAGCGCGATCACACCGCTCGCCGGGTCGGCGCTCATCACCAGCACGCAGTCCCCCTTCGCCGGCACCGTGACGCTCGTCGGGGCCCAGCTCCAGCTCAGGAACCTGAACCTGGCGCCCGGCAAGTCCGTCACGGCCACCGTGCTCGCCCGGGTGACCTGCGCCCCCTCCGCGGCGTCCTATCCCCTGAGCTCCGCCGCCAAGCAGTCGAACGACTTCAACGGCACCGGCAACGACTTCAGCCCGACCGGCACGGCGGCGCTCGACGCGGTCGGCGCCTGCACGCTCGCGTTCACCACGCAGCCGGCGTCGGCTCAGCGGGAGGCCGACATCACCGGCGACGTGTACCTGCCCTTCAGCGCCACGCCGCCGGGCGCGCCGGTCGCCGTCACCGTGCGCGACGGGTCCGGTGCGGCTCCGGTCTCCTGGTGGGCGACCCCCGTCAGCCTGGCGCTCTCGACGAACCCCGGGGCGGCGGCGCTCCACGGCACGACATCCGCGACCCCCGACGGCGGCGTCGCCACCTTCAAGAGCACGGCGTCCACGGAGCCCGGGCCCCGCATCGGGGTCAGCGCGAGCGGCTACCGCCTGACCGCTTCGAGCGCGGGCATCACCACGGCGAGCGCCCCCTCGTCCGCCTTCGACATCGTGGACGTCGGCAAGCGCTGCACCTCAGCGACCACGTGCACGGGCCAGTCATCCAGCGCCAAGAGCACCGCGAAGGTCAACGTGACCGCCGGCGACGGCGACATCCTGCGCCTCTCCCTCGGCGCGGTCGGCACCCCTGTGCCCGTGTGCGCCGGGTACGCGCCGACCACCGACGTCCTCGACTTCGACGTCACGACCCCGGCCGGGACCTCGACCGGGGGCCAGCGCACGGTGCTCTTCACCCTCTTCTCCGCGTACGTCACCAAGCCGGCCAACAAGTACGACGCCTGCTTCCAGTCCACGCTCCCCTTCACCACCAAGTCCGGGTTGCCGGCGGTGCCGGGCGGCGGCTACTACACCGGCCTGCTGCCCGACTGCGCGCGGACTGCGCCGGTCGCGCCCTGCGAGGTCGCCAGCGACCGCACCCGCGCCGGCGACATCGTGATGACCCTGATCGCCCCGCCGGGCGACCCCCGGGCCCGCTTCTGAGCGGCCCCGGGGCGGGGACGCGGCGATGGCGGGCCCGTCCCCGCCAACGGTCACGGTGGTCCTGTCCGACCTGGTCGGCTCCACCGCGCTGGGCGAGCGCCTCGACGCCGAGGCGCTCAGGGAGGTCCTCGCCCGGTACTTCGAGGAGATGCGCGACGCCATCGAGCGTCACGGCGGGCGCATCGAGAAGCTGATCGGCGACGCGGTCGTCGCCGTCTTCGCAGGCGGGCCGGTTGCGGATGACGCCCGGGCTGCGGTGCGGGCGGCCTGGGCCGCGGGCGATGCCCTGGCGAGCCTGAACGGCGAGCTGGAGCGCGGCTGGGGGGTCCGCCTCGCCAACCGCACGGGCGTCGGGACAGGCCCACTGGAGATCGGCGGCGACGTCGAGGACTCGCGGGTGCTCTCGGGGGTCGCCATCGAGACGGCGGAGGCGCTCGAGCGCGCGGCGCCGCCGACCCGGGTCCTGGTCAGCGCGCGCACGCGCGAGCTGGTGGGCGACGCCGCCGATTTCGCCCCGTTCAGCAAGCCTCCGGACGCCGGCGCGCACCTGCTCGTCGGGCTGCGGGACGCCGGGGAGGTGCTCGCGGCCCCGGCTCCGCGCCGCGCCGCGGCGGCCCGCGAGACGCGGCGCACCGTGACGATCGTGTTCGCGGACGGCCGGCTGGACCACGGCGACGGCCCGCGGCCCGCGCCCGAGGTCCGCACCGAGGCGATGACGCGGTGGTTCGCCGCCGCCCGCGGAATCCTGGCCGGGCACGGGGGCACGGTGGAGAAGTTCATCGGGGACGCCGTCATGGCCGTCTTCGGCCTGCCCCGCCGCAACGAGGACGACGCGCTGCGCGCCTGCCGCGCGGCCGACGGCCTGCGGCGGGCGGCCGTGGAGCTCGACGCGGAGCTGCGCGCCGACCTGGGGGTCGGGATGTCGGTGAGGGTCGGCGTCAACACCGGCAGGGTCGTGGCCGGGGACGCGTCCCTCGGCCAGCGGCTCGCGACCGGCGACGCCGTGAACCTCGCCGCGCGCCTGGAGGCGGCCGCCGCGCCGGGCGAGGTGGTCATCGGCGAGTCGACGCGCGTGCTGGTGGCGGCTTCGGTCGTGACCGAGCGGCTCCCCCTGTTCTCGCTCAAGGGCAAGTCGGCGCCCGTGATGGGGTCGCGGCTGGTGTCGGTGGCCGCCGCCGGGCGCGCCGGCGCCCGGGAGGGCGGCGCGTTCGTCGGGCGCGCGGAGGAGACGGCCGTCCTGCGCGCCCTGCTGGACGTCGCCCGCGCCGGGACCGGGCGCTCGGCGAGCATCCTCGGCGAGGCGGGGGCCGGCAAGACCCGGCTGGCCGAGGAGTTCCTCGCCGCGTCCGCGGACGGCGCGACCGTGCTGCGCGGCCGCTGCCTGTCCTACGGCGAGGGCATCACCTTCTGGCCCGTCGTCGAGATCGTCCGCGGCGCGGCGGGCATCGCCCCGGAGGACCCCCCGGAGCGGGCGCTCGCCCTCCTGCAGGCCGCGGCCGCCGGCGCGGGCGCCGACGTCGCGGAGCGCGTCGCGGCCGTCTGCGGCCTCTCCGACGCGCCCTTCCAGGTCGGCGAGCTCTTCTGGGCCATCTCGGAGCTCCTCGCCACTCTCGCGCGGGAGCGTCCGGTGGTGGTGATGGTCGAAGACGTCCACTGGGCCGAGGAGACGCTGCTCGAGCTGCTGGAGCACCTCGAGGACGCCCTGGCGAACGCGGCCGTGCTGCTGGTGACGACGGCGCGGCCCGAGCTGCTCGTGCGACGGCCGGACTGGGCCGGCGGCGGGGCCCGCGCCGCCCTGGAGCTGGGCCCGCTCAGCCGCGAGGAGAGCGTGCGGGTGGCGAGCGCGCTGCTGGGCGACGCCGGGCTCTCGCCGGCCGCGCGGGCGCGCGTCGTGGCGGGAGCCGCCGGCAACCCCCTCTTCCTGGAGCAGCTCACGGCGATGCTCGTCGAGAGCGGCGCGCTGGTGCGGCGGGGCGGGCGCTGGGACCTCAGCCACGATGCCGCGGCCGACGCGACGCCTCCCAGCATCGAGGCGCTGATCGCGGCGCGCATCGACGAGCTGCCGGCGCCCGAGCGCGGCGTCGTGGAGCCGGCCTCGGTGATCGGCGCCGAGTTCTCCACGGCGGCCGTCGCCGCCCTCGTGCCGGCCGAGGCCGCGGACGACGTGCCGCGCGGGTTGGGCGCCCTGGTGGCGCACCGGCTGGTGGGACGCGTCGCCGACGCTGATGCCGTGTGGGACCACCGCTTCGTCAACGGGATGATCCGGGACGTGGTCTACGACGGCCTGCTCAAGCGGGCGCGCGCCGAGCTGCACGAGCGGCTGGTGGAGTGGGGCGAGGCGACCGGAGCCATCCGCGCGGGGAGCGTCGAGGGCGAGGAGCTGGCGGGCTACCACCTGGAGACGGCGCACCGCTACCTCGCCGAGCTCGGGCGGCTCGACGACCACGCCGTCGAGCTCGGGCGCCGCGCCGCGGCCCGCCTCGGGCCCGCCGGCGCCCGCGCGCTCGGGCGCGGGGACATGCCCGCCGCGGCCAGCCTGCTGGCGCGCGCCGCGCGCGCCCTGCCGGACGACGACGCCGAGGTCCCCCGGCTGCTGCTCCAGGCCGGCGAGGCGCAGATGGAGGCGGGCCTCCTGGAGGACGCCGCCGCCAGCCTGCAGGACGCTGAGCGGCGGGCGGCCGCGCGCGGCGACGCCGCGACGGCGGCGGCGGCCCACGTCGAGCACGTCCGGATGCAGTACACGACCGGCGCCCGCGAGGACGACGACAGCGTGGCCGCCGAGGCCGAGGCCGCGCGGGCGGCCGCCGAGGAGGCCGGGGACCACCTGGGCCTCGCCCGCGCTTGGCGCCTGCGCGCCTACGTGGACCTCACGCGCTCCCAGTGGGGGGCCGCCGAGGCCGCCGCCGTCGAGATGATCGCCGCCGCCCGGGCCGCCGGAGACCGGCTGATGGCCACGCGGGTGCTCCCCGCCCTCGCCGCCTTCGTGCTCTGCGGCCCGACGCCGGCCGACGTGGGCATCCCCCGCTGCGAGGAGATCCTGGCCGACGTGGCCGGCGACCGGCGCGCCGAGGCGCTGGTTCAGCGCAACCTGGCCCATCTGAGGGCGATGCGCGGCGACGTGGCCACGGCGCGCGAGGGCTACCGCCGTTCCCGGGCCGTGCTGGAGGAGCTCGGCTGGCGCATGGACGCCGCCCTGGTGTCGCTCGACTCGGGCCCGGCCGAGCTCCTCGCCGGCGACCCGGTCGCCGCGGAGGCCGAGCTGCGCGGCGACGTCAACGCCCTCTGGGGCATGGGCGAGCGCAACTACGTGGCGACCACGGCGGCCCTGCTGGCCGAGGCCCTCTACCGGCAGGGTCGGCTCGACGAGGCGGCCGAGCAGGCGCGCGTCAGCCGCGAGACGGCCGGCGAGGGCGACGTCGCCACACAGGTCCTGTGGCGCGCCGTCGAGGGCAAGGTGCTCGCCCGCCGCGGCCAGGGGGCGGCCGGGGTCGCCCTCTGCCGCGAGGCCCTGGACCTGATCGCGGAGACCGACGACATCAACACCCACGCCGACGTGCTCTGCGACCTGGCCGAGGCCCTGCGGCTCGCGGACCGCGACGGGGAGTGGCGGGCGCCGATGCGCGAGGCGCTCGGCCTCTACCGCCTCAAGGGGAACCTGGCGGCGGAGCGGGCCGTCGCGACGGCGCTGGCCGGCGGGCCGGGGTAGGCCCCCTCAGAGGTCGACGACCATCCCGTCGGCCGCCGCCTCCACCAGGAGGTCCGGGCAGCGCAGGCCGGCGACGATGGCGTCCACCTGGTCGTCGGTGCGGTCGGGGTCGTGGTGGAAGAGCAGGAGCCGCGGCACCCCGCAGTGCTCGGCCAGCCGGCGGGCGTACTCGGCGGCCGCGTGGCCGAAGGCCGCCCGCGCCGGCAGCTCGGCCGCCGTGTACTGGGCGTCGTGGATCAGCAGGTCGGCGCCCGAGGCCAGCGCCACCGCGGCCGGGTGGAGCGGGCCGAGGCCGTCCTCCCCCCGGCCGAGCGCGTGGGGCGCGTGGTCCGGCAGGTAGGCGACGACCGAGCGGCCGTCGCCCACGCGGAGCCCCATCGTGCGGCCGCCGCCGTGCGGCACCTCGCGCGCGACCACGTCGAAGCCCTCCAGGGCGAGGGTGCCCTCCTCGTAGGCGCCGACGTCCCAGCGCCCCCGCAGGTCGCGGATCGTGATCGGGAAGTGCGGGGGCGACATGGCCCGGTCCAGCAGCGCGAGCGGCGCCTCGCCCTGCTCGGGCAGCAGCAGCGCCACTCGGGCGTCCTCGCGGTCGCCTGCGGCGAAGAACGGGAGGCCCTGGGTGTGGTCCCAGTGCAGCTGGGTCAGCAGCAGGGTGCCCTCGAACGGGTCGCCGTCGAGCAGCCGCGACGCCCGCCGCACGCCCGAGCCGGCGTCGAGGACCAGGGACGGCGGGCGTCCGTCGTGCGCCACCGCGACGCACGCTGTCTCGCCCCCGAAGCGCAGGAAGTCGGCCCCCGGCGAGGGGATCGACCCGCGGCTTCCGCAGATGATCAGCCGCACGCGGCCGCGGCGGGAGGGTCCGGCGTCACGGGCACGTGCGGGCCATCACGCCGCGGAATCTACGAAGAACCTCCAATCGACCGCTTAGGCCGCGGAGCCAAGATGCCCGCCGCAGCCATGGCCCGGCGCACCAACGCCCTCAGGATCCCGGGGCCGGGCTCCAGCTCGCGGTGGCGGGAAGGGCGATCGTCCCCTGCGTGTCGCTGACGCCCGCGCCCGAGACCGGCCTGCCCGCGCTCCGGGCGCAGCGACCCGGTGACCGTGCGGCTGTCGAGGAAGGCCTTCGGCGTGCCCGGAGACGGCCGCGCCGGCGGGCGCGGTGGCGCGCGTCCGCCGCGCGGGGTAGAAGTGCGGGCATGCCCGAGCGCGCGTCGCGCACGGCCCACCGCGAGCTCGTCCGGAGCCTGCCCGCACGCGGCGAGGCCCTTGCCGCTGCGCGCGAGATGGTCGAGTCGATGGAGGAGCTCTCGACGCCGGTGCGCGACGACCTGGCCCTGCTGGTGACCGAGCTCGTCGGCAACAGCCTCCGCCACGCCGGCCTCGCCCCCGAGGACGCGCTGCGCGTGCGGGTGGTGCGTCAGCGCGGTTCCGTGCGCGTTGAGGTCACCGACCCGGGCCCCGGCTTCTCCCCCGTCCGCGAGCGCCCCGGGCGGCGCCAGACGAGCGGGCGCGGCCTCTATCTGGTCGAGCAGGTGGCCGACCGCTGGGGCCTCGACCGCGGCGGCGAGACGTGCGTCTGGTTCGAGCTGTGGACCGGCGACTCGCGCACGCGCCACCGCCTGCGCAGCCCCGACCACCTGATCGCGCCGGCCGACCTGCGCACGATGTCCGCGTCCCAGCTCAAGGAGTCGCTCGGCGTCCTCGTCCACGACGAGCGCGACGTCTCCGCCGAGCGCAACGCCCTCCACGAGCGCATCCGCGAGGTGCGCCGAGAGCTCGAGAGCCGCGGGGTCCTGGACGACGTCTAGGGGACGGCCCCGGCCCGGCCGGGGTGCGCCCTCCCGCCCCCGGGGACGAGCCGCGGCGGCCCGCGCTCGGGCAGCGGCACCTCGATGCTGTCGAGGTCGGCCGGGGCCACGCTGGAGGCGAACCGCGTCCGCGCCTCGGCCAGCACGTCCTCCCTCGGGTAGCGGCTCGAGAGGTGCGTGAGCGCGAGCATCGCCACTCCCGCCCGGGCGGCCAGCTCGGCCGCCTGCGCGGCGGTCGAGTGGCCGGCGCGGTCCGCGAGGTCGCGGTCGCCCTCCAGGAAGGTGGCCTCGTGGACCAGCAGGTCGGCCCCGGCGGCGGCCCGCTCGATCTCCGCCGCCGGGCGGGTGTCGCCGGAGAGGACCAGCCGCCGGCCGCGGCGCGGCGGGCCCGCGCCACGCGGGTCGGCGGGGTCCATGTGGCCGGGCAGGTCGTCCTCGACGAGCGCCCAGCCGAGGGCCGGGCACACGTGGCGGGCCGGCAGGACCACCAGCGCGTAGCCGTCGCGCGCGAGGCGCTCGCCGGGCTCCACCTCGCGCACGTCAAGCGCGAAGCTGGTGCTCCCGACCAGCGGCACGAGGCCGTCGACCATGGCCCGGAGCCCCGCGGGTCCGAGGATCGGCAGCGGCTCCTCGCGGACGTCGGAGAGCGTCGCGAGCAGCCCCGGCAGGCCCAGCACGTGGTCGGCGTGGCAATGGGTGATCAGGATCGCGGCGATGCGCCGCAGGCCGGTGCGGGCGAGCATCATCTGGCGCTGGGTGCCCTCGCCGCAGTTGACGAGCAGGTGCTCGGAGCCGCGCGCGATCACCGTCGCGGCAAGGCCTCGCTCCGGCGTGGGCCAGCGGGCGCCGGTGCCCAGGAAGACGACGGCGAGCGGCGGAGGGCCGCCGTGCGGCCGGGTCACGGGGCCGCCGTCAGCCGCCCTCGGCGGGGCGCACCAGCAGCACCGGGCACGGCGCGTGGTAGGCGAGGTACGCGGCAAAGCCGCCGAGGAGCGCGCGGGTGGCGCGTCCGCGGTGGGCGGCCGCGACCGCCAGGTCGATGTCGTGGCGGCGCAGGTAGTCGCATGCCACCCCGGGGGCGTAGCCCTCGAGCAGCGCCGCGGTCGCGCCGGGGATCGCGTCGGCCTTCTCGCGCAGCCACCGCCCGGCTGCGGCCGTCACCTCCTCGATGGGGTACGTCACGCCGGCCAGGTCGCCGTAGAGCGGCCACGAGGTGGGCGCGACGTGCACGAGGTGCAGCTCGCCGGGAGCCAGGCGGCGCAGGGCCACGGCCTCGGCGAGCGTCGCGTCGGACGCCGGGTCCTCGTCGATGAAGCACGCGATCCTCGCGTACGGAGCGGGCATCCCCCACCTCCCCCTCGGCTCGCCGGACTCGTCCCCGAGTTTGGACCCGGGCGACGGCACACGCGTCCGCGCCGCCCCCGCGGGGGCTCACGGCAAACCCGCACCCGGCGCCGGGGCCGCGCGCGGCAGCAGCGAGTCGGCCGCCATGCGGTGGCCGGTGAGCGTGTACGGCGAGACGACGTGGTCCACGCCCACGCGGATTCAGCTTGGACACGGACTCCTCGTCGGCGGCCCGGGCCACGACCACCAGGTCGGGATTGAGCGTGCGCGCGCTGAGCGCGATGAAGGCGTTTACCGCGTCGGTGCCCACCGCGCAGACGATGCCGCGCGCCCGGTGGATCCCGGCCTCCTCCAGCACGCCGTCGTGCTGGGGGTCGGCGATCATGTACGGCAGGCCCAGGTCGTCGAGCTCGTCGGCCGCGTGCTCGTCGATCTCGATGACGATCACCCCGACACCGGCGCGCCCGTACTCCCTGACCACCGCGCGGCCGACCCGCCCGAAGCCGCAGAGGATGAAGTGCCCCTCCAGCGCCTCGACCTTCTTCTTCATGCTCCGCCTCCTCCGCGCACGCGCCAGGTCACCGGATGCCACGAGATCGCTCGCGATCGCCACCGTCACGACCACCGCCACCAGCAGCCCCACGATGAGGCTGATCGAGAACACCTCGGCCCCGGGACCCGCGAGCTGCGTGTCGCGGAACCCGACGCCGCCGAGCGTGAGGACGGTCCAGTAGAGCCCGTCCAGCAGGGTCGCCCGCGGGATGATCAGCGCGTAGCCGATCGCCCCGTAGACCACGACGACCAGTGTCATGGTCAGGGGCAGCCAGAAGCGCCTGATGATGTCCCGTGTCTCCACCCCGCCACCTCGTCGCACCGGGCGCCGCCGACGGCCGTCGGCGACCCGGGGCCGAGCCTACCGGCGCCGGGGCGGGCGGGCTGGCAGGATCCCCCCATGCCGCCGCTCCATCTGCACGCCTGGGGGCCCGCCGACGGCCCGCCGGTGCTGATCGTCCACGGCGTCACCAACACCGGCGCCCGCTACCGGCGCCTCGCCGAGGAGCAGCTGCCCGGCCTGCGCGTGCTGGCCCCCGACCTGCGGGGTCACGGGCGATCCACCTGGGACCCGCCCTGGAACCTCGGGACGCACGTGGCGGACCTGCTCGCGACGCTCGACGCCGTGGGCGTCGACCGGGCGACCGTGGTGGGCCACTCCTTCGGCGGACTGCTGTCGCTGCGCCTCGCGGCCGCGGCGCCGGAGCGGGTGTCGGTGGTCGTGCTGCTCGACCCGGCCGTGGAGCTCGCGCCCTCGCACGCCGCCGCCGAGGCCGAGGCCGCCCGCCGTGACGAGGGGTGGGCCACCGTCGAGGAGGCCCGCGCCGCCCGCCTCGCGCTGCGCCCGCCGCACGCGCGCGACACCGTGGAGGAGGACCTCGCCACGTTCCTCGACGAGGGCGCGGACGGCCGCGTGCGCTTCCGCTTCAGCCGCCCGGCCGCGATCGCCGCCTGGGGCGAGATGGCCCGCCCGGCGCCCTCGCTGGCCGGCTACCCCGGCCCGGTGACGCTGGTCGAGGCCGGGCGGGCGCAGATCGTCGGCGACCCCTTGCGGGCCGCGCTTCGGCGCGACCTCGGCGGCCGGCTCGGCGAGACGACGCTCGACGCCGGCCACATGCTGTTCTGGGACGCGCCCGCCGAGGTGGGCGCCCTCGTGAGGGCGGCCGCGGCCTGATGGGCGGCGCGCGCGCCACCCGCCGGCTGGCCTGGGCCTCCTACGGCACCGCCTTCGGCCTCGCGATCGGCACCGTGGCGGCGCTCGCCACCGGCGCCGAGGCGGCCGCCGCGGGCGGGGCGGCGGTGGGGGCGATCGCCGGGGTGATCCTCGGCCGGCTCAGGGAGCGACGCGGATGAGGGCGGTCGTGGTGACGGAGCCGGGCGGGCCGGAGAGCCTGCGCCTGGAGGAGGTCCCCGACCCCCACCCCGGCGCGGGCGAGGTGGTGCTCGCCGTCGCCGCGAGCGCAGTCAACCGGGCCGACATCATGCAGCGCGAGGGGCGCTACCCGCCGCCGCCCGGCGCCAGCGACATCCTGGGCCTGGAGGCCGCCGGCACCGTGCTCGAGACCGGGCCGGGCGTGGAGGGCTGGGCCCCGGGCGACCGGGCGATGGCGCTCCTGTCGGGGGGCGGCTACGCCGAACGGGTGGCCGTCCCGGCCGGGCAGCTGATGCCGGTGCCCGCGGGCATGGACCTCACCTCGGCCGCGGCGGTGCCGGAGGTGTTCCTCACGGCCTGGCTGTCCCTGCGGCGCCTGACTGCGCTGGCGCCGGGCGAGACGCTGCTCGTGCACGCCGCGGCGAGCGGCGTGGGGACGGCCGCGATCCAGGTGGCGTCCGAGCTCGGCACGCGCTCGATCGGAACGGTCCGCTCGCCCGACAAGGCGGCCGCGGTGGAGGGCCTCGGCGCGCTCTGCATCGTCGTCCGTGACGGGCTCTTCGCCGAGGCCGTGCGGGGGGCGACCGGCGGCCACGGCGCCGATGTGATTCTCGACCTGGTGGGCGCCTCCTACTGGGCCGAGAACGTTCGCTCGCTGGCGCGCCTCGGGCGCATCTCGCTGGTGGGGATGGTGGGCGGCACGCGCACCGAGGTCGACCTCGCGGCGCTCTTCCCGCTGCAGGCCACCGTGCGCGCGAGCACCCTGCGCGCCCGCACGCCCGCCGAGAAGGCCGACCTCGCCGCCGAGTTCGCCGCGTGGGGCGTGCCGCGGCTGGCGGACGGGCGCCTGCGGCCGATCGTGGACCGGGTCATCCCGTTCGAGGACGCGGCCGAGGCGCACCGCGTGGTGGGCGGCGACGCGTCCGTCGGCAAGGTGGTGTTGCGGATCTCCGGGGACGGCTGAGGTTTGCGCTAGCGTTCGGGGCTCGACCGCCCCGGAAGGAGACGTTGTGAAGAAGCTCCTGGTGCTGCTCGTGCTCGCTGGTCTGGCCTACTGGCTGGTCAAGGACCGTCTCGGCGGTGAGCCGGACGAGTTCGTCTTCACCGAGGCGCCCCCGGCCGGCGAGGCCGCCGCCACCCCGCCTCCCCCGGCGGTCTGATCCCGCCCCGTGGGGCTGCGCCTTCGCGATGACCACTCGGAGCTCCTCGGCACGGTCGAGCCGGAGCTCCGGGTGGCGGCGGAGGCGCTCGGGATGGGCCTGCGGAGCGAGCTGGTCCGCCTGGCCCCCGCGCTGACGCGTCCCCCCGAGGGCGCCCAGCGCACCGACGCGACGCTCGTGGCGCTCGACCTGGACCACGAGGGCGCGCCCGACGCGCTCTCGCTGGCCGCCTGCGTGTCGGCCCACCGCGCCTACGTCATCGCCCGCGGCGACCCGGAGGGCGTGAGCACCGGCGCGCTCGCCCTGGCGCGCCTGCTGGTGTGGGCCCAGCGCGCCGCGATGCTCGGGCCGGCGCCGCGCATCGAGTGGATCGGCCCGGCGCCCCGCCGGCCCGCGGACGAGGGACGCGTCGCGCTCGCGGCCCGCGCCGCCGTGGAGGTGGCCGGGCAGACCCGACGCGCGGAGGCCGTCGCCCTGCTCACCCGGCCCGCTCCGCCTCCGGAACCGGAACCGGAGCAGGAGCCGGAGGGCTAGTCCAGGAAGTCCCGCAGGCGCTCGGTGTCGCGGTAGGCCTGCAGCTTGGTGAGCGTCTTGGCCTCGATCTGGCGGATGCGCTCACGGGTGACGCCGAAGCGCTGGCCCACCTCCTCCAGCGTGCGCGGCTCCTCGCCCCTCAGGCCGAAGCGCAGCTCCAGCACCTTGCGCTCGCGGTGGGTGAGCTGGGAGAGGATCCCCTCGAGCTCCTCGGCGCGCAGCAGCAGGGCGACGGCGTCGGACGGGCTCTGCACGGCGCCGTCCTCGATCAGGTCGCCGAGCTCGGAGTCCTCGTCCTCGCCCACCGGGGTCTCCAGCGAGACCGGCTCCTGGGCCACCTTCTGGATCTCGCGCACGCGCTCGGGGGTGACCTCGAGCTCGGCCGCGATCTCGGCGATGGTCGGCTCGCGGCCGAGGTCCTGCAGCAGCTGGCGCTGGACCCGCGAGAGGCGGTTGATCGTCTCGACCATGTGGACCGGCACGCGGATCGTGCGGGCCTGGTCGGCGATGGCGCGCGTGATCGCCTGGCGGATCCACCAGGTCGCGTAGGTCGAGAACTTGTAGCCCTTGCGGTAGTCGAACTTCTCGACCGCGCGGATCAGGCCGAGGTTGCCCTCCTGGATCAGGTCGAGGAAGGCCAGCCCGCGGCCCACGTAGCGCTTGGCGACCGACACCACGAGGCGCAGGTTGGCCTCGATCAGGGTCGCCTTGGCGTTCATGTCGCGGCGCTCGATCCGCTTGGCCAGCGACACCTCCTGCGCGGCCGTCAGCAGCGGCACGCGGCCGATCTCGCGCAGATACATCCGCACGGGGTCGTTGGAGTGGGCCTTGACCGACAGGTCGAGCCGCGGCGCTGCGCCGTTGGCGCCGGGCATGGGCTCGACGCCCTCGCCGAGCACCTCGATGTTCAGCTCGGCCAGCACCTGCAGCAGGCGCTCCTGCTGCTCCTCGGTGAGGTCGGCGGCCTCGACCACGTCGGCGATGCGCGACAGCGACAGGCCGCCGAGCTCGCGCCCCTCCTCGATGAGCCCGCGTACCTCCTCGAGCCCTGTGACGGACACGTCGGTGCTCATCGCTCGGCCCTCAGGGCGGCGCGGACCCGGCGCGCCAGGTCGAGGGCCTCCAGGCGGCCCCTCTCGTCGCCGGCGATCCGCATCTCGGCCGCGCGGCGCTCCAGCATCGGCAGCTCCACCCGGTAGGCCGCCTCGCGAAGCTCGGCGTCGCTGGGCTCCGCCCCGGCCAGCTCGATGCGCAGGGCGAGGGCCGTCTCGGCGAGGTCGTCGGGCCAGGCCTCGAGGTCGGTCGACCCCGCGGCGATCAGCCCGAACGCCCGCCGGTGCGCCTCGCTGCCGAAGGCGGCCTCGGGCAGGCCCTCGAGGAACGGCCGGGCAGCCTTCGGGCGGGCGATGGCCATCGCGAGGAAGCGCCGCTCGCGGATCTCCTCCGGCGAGGCCGCGTGGCTCGGGACCACCTCGCCCGCGGGTGCGTCGCCCCGGGACGCCTGGCGGAGGCGCTCTTCGAGACCCTGGGAGAGCTGAAGCAGGCCGGCGGTCAAGCGAACCCCCTCATCCTTCTCCAACGAGTCCGGGAAGCGCCTCAACAGCTCGGCGATCGCGGTGAGCGCCGCCTCCCGTTCCCGTGAGGAACGACCCGCCCTCGCCACTCGTGAGCGGATCAGGGAAGTTACCAGAGGCTGAGAGGAAGAAACGGCGGCGGCCAAGGCGGCGCGACCCTCCTCGGTGGCCGCCATGTCGCCCGGATCCTGGCCGATCGGCAGTTGCACGGCCTGCCAGTCGAGGTTCACGCCCGCCCCGGCCTCGACGCTCCGCCAGGCGGCCTGTTCTCCCGCGGCGTCCGCATCGAAGCAGAGCTTGACCTCCGGCGCCCACCGTCGGAGGAGGCGGATCTGTTCGCTCGTCAGCGACGTACCCATGCAGGCGACCGCCGAGTCGATGCCGGCGGCCATCAGCCCCATCACGTCGGTGTAGCCCTCGACGACCACGAAGTACTTCGAACGGGCGGCCGCGACGCGGGCCTCGGCCAGGTTGAAGAGCAGCTTGCGCTTGGTGAAGTCGGCGCCCTCGGGCGAGTTGACGTACTTCGCCCGGACCTCGGGGTCGAGGGTCCGCCCGCCGAAGCCCTGCACGCGCCCCTGGCTGTCCGCGATCGGGAACATCACGCGCGCCGTGAAGAAGTCGGCGACCTGGTTGCCGCGCCGCCGCGCGAGGCCGGCGTCGAACGAGTTCCTCACGCGAGAAGCCCTCGCGCATCGCCCGCCCGGCCAGCACCGTCCCGCCCGCCGGCGCGTAGCCCACCTTCAGGCGGCGGATCAGATCCTCGGCGAAGCCGCGCCCCAGCAGGTACTCGCGCGCCGGCGCGGCCTCGTCGGCGCGCCAGAGGTACTCGGCGTAGAAGGCCGCCGCGCGGTCGAGCAGGCGCCGGCGCCGGTCCGTGGCCTCGCGGCGGGCCGCCTCCTGGGGCGTCTCCTCGGCGAACGACACCGGGATGCCGAAGCGCTCGGCCAGGGCCTCGATGGCCTCGCCGAAGCTGGCCGCCCCCTCCTGCTCGCGCATCCAGGTGATCGCGTCGCCCGTGGCGCCGCAGCCGTGGCAGTAGTAGCGCCGGAAGTCGGGCGGCAGGAGGCTGAACGAGGGCGTGCGCTCGGGGCCGTGGAACGGGCAGCGCCCCCACCACCGGCCGCCCCGGCGCACCAGCTCCACCCGACCGCGCACCAGCTCGACCAGGTCCACCCCCTGGCGGACCGATTCGATGCTGTCGGGCGAGATCAGCGGCACGTAAGGGTCCTGTCACTCACGGGGCACAGGATAGGGGGCGACGACTGGACACCCGACCTACAGTTGTCGGTGACCGCGCGCAACAGGAGGACGAATCATGGGGCTCTTCTCACGACTCAAGGCCGAGATCCCGTCCGCCGAGGACGCTCTCCCCGGCCGCGCGCAGCGGATGCCGGTGGCCGAGCGGCACTTCGTGCTCGGCACGCCGATCGCGCCGCCGTTCCCCGAGGGCATGGAGCTCGCCCTCGTCGGCCTCGGCTGCTTCTGGGGGGCCGAGAAGCTCTTCTGGAACCTCGACGGCGTCTACACCACCGCCGTGGGCTACGCGGGCGGGCACACGCCCAACCCGACCTACGAGGAGGTCTGCTCCGGCATGACGGGGCACAACGAGGTCGTGCGCGTGGTCTTCGACCCCGCCGTCATCGGCTTCGACGCCATCATGCGGGCGTTCTGGGAGGGCCACGACCCGACGCAGGGGATGCGCCAGGGCAACGACCGGGGCACGCAGTACCGCTCGGGCGTCTACGTCTACTCGGAGGCCCAGCGGGTGATCGCGGAGATGACCCGCGACGCCTACCAGGAGCGCCTCACGGCGGCGGGCTACGGATCCGTCACGACGGAGATCGTTCCGGCGGGCGAGTTCTACTACGCCGAGGACTACCACCAGCAGTACCTCGCCAAGGTGCCCAACGGGTACTGCGGCCTCGGCGGCACCGGGGTCTCCTGCCCGGTGGGGGTCGTCTCCGCCGAGTAGGCGGCCGCGCGACTCAGGGCCGCCCGCGCATCAGCGTGAGGCGGCCCGAGCGCTCAGCCGGCCACGCGGGTCAGTCGGCCAGCGGCGCCGTCGGCGACCCAGACGCCGTCGCCGAGCGGCATCAGCGCCACCGGGTCGCGGCCCACGACGGCGGTGTGGAGCGGTCCCGTCCCGTCGATGCGCCGCCAGCTCACCAGGCCGGGCCGGCGCCGGATGCCCGGCTGCTCGCCGCGCAGGACGATCTGCCACACCGACTCGGACGGCCCGGCGGCGACGTCCTGCGGCTGGGACCCCCCCGCCGCCACCTCGTCGCAGCGCCGCGGCGGGAGCATCCGCAGGGAGCGCGACACGGCGCCGCGGGTCCCGGGGCGCACGATCACGGTGCAGGGGAAGCTCGCGGTGAAGAGCGCGCCCGCGTGGGCGGTGAAGCGCCAGCCGTCGATCGGGCGCGCGCTCACGCCCTCCCACTCGACCTCCCGGCCGATGCGCCCGGTGGCCGACCGCGCCGACAGCCACACGCGGTCCCGCCCGACGGCGAACCGGTCGAAGGAGGTCGTGCCGACGCCCGGGCCGATGCTCCGCTCGCGCGGCAGCGTGCGGCCCGTGCGCGGGTCGATGCTCAGGATGCGGTGGATCCAGCCCACCGGGCGGTGGTCGACGATCAGGGGCCGGATCGGCCCGAGCGCCCACAGGCCGCCCTCCCCCGCCGCGATCGCGTCGACGTGGGCGCGCACCCGCGCCGCGACGCGGGCGCGGGCCGTGTCGATGCGCAGCGCGGTGTGGGTGGAGGCGTCGAGGGTCCAGAACGACCCGCGCACCACGACGGCCGTCGCCGGGGCCACGACCTGCCACTGCCGCGGGCCGTTGCGCGGGCCGGCCCGGCCGATCCGCACCGACCGGCCGGTGACCCGCCCGGCCGCGGGGTCGACCTCGACGGCTCGGCGTTCCCCCGCGCGGTCGACCAGGACCCAGAGCCGGTCGCCGACCGCGGCGCCGCCCACCGGCCGGCCCGCCACGGCGATCGACGGCGGCGCGCACCACGCCGTCGCGCCGCCCGCGCACAGCGTCAGCGCGGCGAGGATCACGACGGCGGGGCGCACGCCCCGACCTTATGCCCTCCCCTGCCGCTACAGCCCGGGCGCGGTCACGGCGGGCTCCCGCTCACCCGGGCTTCGGCGCGCCCGGCTCCCCTGCGAGCAGGCGCCGAGGCCAAGAGGACGCGACCTCCGGGAGCGAGGACGACGCGCTGCCATCGTCCTCCCACACCGCAAGCGTCACCCTCAGAGAGGGCCTTCCTTGGGCATGAAGGTCTCCTCGTAGAGCCGCAGCGCGTAGCGGTCGGTCATCCCGGAGACGAAATCGGTGACGCGCGCGACGAGGTCCGTCTCCGGGACGGCGGGCAGGCGCTCCGGGTGGTCGAGGAAGAAGCCGAAGAGGGCCCGCACGACGCCCTGGGCGCGCTCGGCCTCGAGGCTCGCCGGCGGCGCCAGGTAGACGTTCTGGAACATGAAGCGGCGCAGCCGCAGGAAGGCCGTGCCGATCTCCGGCGACTGGCGGATCCGGTCGCCCTCGGCGCTGGCCTCGACGACATCGGCCACGAGCGTGGTGAGCCGCTCCGAGGTCGTGGAGCCGAGGATCGCGACCTCCTCGGCCGGCAGGTCGGCGTCGGCGATCACCCCCGCCCGCAGGGCGTCCTCGATGTCGTGGTTGACGTAGGCGATGCGGTCCATCAGCCGCACGATCTGGCCCTCGAGCGTGGCCGGCAGCCCCGGGCCGGTGTGGTGGAGGATGCCGTCGCGGACCTCCCGGGTGAGGTTGAGGCCCCGCCCTTCGCGCTCCAGCACCTCGACGACGCGCAGGCTCTGGACGTTGTGCTCGAAGCGGCGCCCGTGGCGCTCCTGCAGGATCGCGTCGAGGGCGGCCTCGCCGGAGTGGCCGAACGGGGCGTGGCCGAGGTCGTGGCCCATCGCGACGGCCTCGACCAGGTCCTCGTTCAGGTCGAGCGCGCGGGCGACGGTGCGCGCGACGGCCGAGACCTCGAGGGTGTGCGTGAGCCGGGTGCGGTAGTGGTCGCCGGCCGGCGCGACGAAGACCTGCGTCTTGTGCTTCAGCCGCCGGAACGAGGCGGTGTGGAGGATCCGGTCGCGGTCGCGCTGGAAGGCCGTGCGGAAGGGGCACGGATCCTCGGGGCGGTCGCGTACCGCGTCGGCGGCCCGCGCCGCGCGCGGCCCGAGCGGCGGCTCGCGCGGCAGGCCGGGCGGGGTCACTCCCGGGGCGCGAGCGGGATCGGGAACACCCACGGGCCGGAGGTCGCGCCCTCGTTGGCGTCGGTCACGGTGCCGACGGTGACCGTGAGCCGGCGCACGTCGCCCGGTATCGGCGGGGCGATCACGAACGATCCGTCCAGACGGTTGCCCACCGGGACGCTCTGGGTGCAGGCCACCCGGTAGAGCCGTCCGTGGTCGTCGACCGCGATCACGTCGAGCATGCACATCTCGGCCCGGGTGCGCTGGTCCGAGGCGTGGCACATGTACCGCACCCGCGCGCCGGTGTCGTGGCGCTCCAGGGCGACGAGGGCGATGTCGAGGCCGTCCACCGACTGCACCTGGGCGACGCGCACCACCTCGCGCAGGGTGGAGGGGCCGAAGGCGACGCCCTCCGGGAAGCGCTCGGGCACCTCGCCCCACTCCTCGGCCGGCACGCCCTCGGCGCCGGGGGCCGCGATGGTCTCGCCCGAGCGGTGCTTCCAGATGGCCGGGTGGTCGCGGAAGAGGGCGACCAGCGAGCGGTGCGAGAAGGCCCGGCCGTCGTCGGGGACGTAGACCCCGCGCCACTCGTCGGGGCCGCGCGTGAGGCCGAAGTAGGCCGCCGGCGGGCCGGACGCCGAGGAGCGGTCGGCGTAGTGCATGCGGGCGATCGTCCAGCCCTCGACGACCATCTCCATCAGGTCGCCCAGGCTCGCCAGCTCGTAGTCCGCCCTCTCGTCTCCCATCACCCTCCGTCCGCTGTGGGCCGGGCCGGATCATAGAGGGCGGCAACGGGGCCCCGGAACGACGCCGGGACCCCTGGCGCGGGCGGGCGGCCGCCCGGGCCCGCGAAACCCTCCTAACCCTCCAGGGCGGCCCGGCCGGCCGCGATGCGGGCCGTCTGGATGCGGAACGGCGAGCAGGACACGTAGTCGAGCCCGGTGCGGTGGAAGAACATCACCGACGCCGGGTCGCCCCCGTGCTCGCCGCAGATGCCGAGCTTGATGCCGGGCTTCTCGGCCCGTGAGTCCTTCACGGCCATCTCCACCAGCTTGCCCACGCCCGCCTGGTCGATCGTCTCGAACGGGTTGAACGTGATGATGTTGGTCTGCAGGTAGTACGTGAGGAACTTGTTCTCGGCGTCGTCGCGGCTGAAGCCGAGCGTCGTCTGGGTGAGGTCGTTGGTGCCGAACGAGAAGAAGTCGGCCTCGCGGGCGATCTCGCAGGCGAGCAGCGCGGCGCGCGGGAGCTCGATCATCGTGCCGACCGCGTACTCGACCTCGGTCCCCTGCTCCTTCAGGACGATCTCGGCCACGTCCACGACCTGCTCGCGCATCACGCGCAGCTCCTCCTCGAAGCCGACGAGCGGGATCATGATCTCGACGATCGGCGCGGCGCCGGTGTCCTTCTTCACCCGGCAGGCGGCGGTCATGATGGCCGCGACCTGCATGCGGTAGACGTCCGGCCACTCGATGCCGAGCCGGCACCCGCGGGTGCCGAGCATCGGGTTGACCTCGTGGAGCTGGCGGACGGCGGCGATCTGCGCGTCGGCCTCGGGGTCGGGCTTCCCCGTGGCCTTCGCCACGGCCACCCGCTCGGAGAGCTCGATCAGGTCGGGCAGGAACTCGTGCAGCGGCGGGTCGAGCAGGCGGATCGTGACCGGCAGCCCGGCCATCGCCCGGAAGATGCCGACGAAGTCCTGCTCCTGGAAGACGCGCAGCTGGGCCAGGTAGCTCACCCGGTCGGCGGCGTCCTCGGCCATGATCATCTGCTGGACGATCGGCAGGCGCTCGTCGCCCTGGAACATGTGCTCGGTGCGGCAGAGGCCGATGCCCTGCGCGCCGAACTCGCGGGCCCGGGCCGCGTCCTCGGGCGTGTCGGCGTTGGCGCGCACGGCCATGGTGCGCACCGTGTCGGCCCACTCCAGGATCTGCGCCAGGTACGGGTTGTGCGGGTCGGGCGGCACGAGCGGCGCGTCGCCGGCGAAGACCGTGCCGGTGGTGCCGTCGATCGTGATGCGGTCGCCCTCGCGGAAGGTCGCGTCGCCGATCGAGATCGAGCCGTCGCCGCGGAAGCGGATGGCCGTGACGCCGCAGACGGCCGGCTTGCCCATGCCGACGGCCACGATGGCGGCGTGGCTGGTCTTGCCGCCGCGGGCGGTCAGGATGCCCTGCGCCTCGACCATCCCGTGGAAGTCGTCGGGGGTGGTCTCGTCGCGCACCAGGATCACGGGCTCGCCGGCCTTGCCGAGGCGCTCGGCCTCGTCGGCGGTGAAGACCACCGCGCCCACGGCGGCGCCCGGCGAGGCGTTCACGCCCTTGGCGAGCGGCTCGGGCGCGCGGGTCAGGTCGAGCTGGGGCAGCAGGAGCTGGCGTACCTGGTCGGGATCCACCAGCGTGGTCAGTGCCTCGCGCTCGTCGAGGACGCCCTCGGACACGAGGTCGACGGCGATGCGGACCATTGCCTGGGCGCTGCGCTTGCCGTTGCGCGTCTGCAGCATGTAGAGCGCGCCGTCCTCGATGGTGAACTCGACGTCCTGCATGTTGCGGTAGGTGTGCTCGAGCTGGTCCATCGTCGCGATCAGCTGCGCGTAGGCCTCGGGGATCTCGTCCTTCAGCTCCACCAGCGGCCGCGGCGTGCGGATGCCGGCCACCACGTCCTCGCCCTGCGCGTTGATGAGGAAGTCCCCGAAGGGCTCGCCCTTCTCCCCGGTCACGTTGCTGCGGGTGAAGGCGACGCCCGTGCCCGAGTTCGAGCCCGTGTTGCCGAACACCATCTGCTGGACGTTGACGGCCGTGCCGAGGTCGTGGTCGATGCGGTGGAGACGCCGGTAGTCGCGGGCGCGCCGGTTGTCCCACGACTCGAAGACCGCGCGGATGGCGGCGTCGAGCTGGGCCCGCGGCTCCTGCGGGAAGTCCTCGCCGCGATGCTCGCCGTAGATGCCCTTGAAGGTCTCGACGAGGCCCTTCAGGTCGTCCGCGGAGAGGTTGACGTCCTGCTCGACGCCCCGCTCCTCCTTGAGGGCGTCGAGGGCCTTGTCGAACAGCTCCTTCGGCACCTCGGACACCACGTCGCCGAACATCTGGATGAAGCGGCGGTACGAGTCGTAGGCGAAGCGCGGGTTGCCGGTGCGCGCGGCGAGGCCCTCTACGCTGCGGTCGTTGAGCCCGAGGTTCAGGACCGTGTCCATCATGCCCGGCATCGAGAACTTGGCGCCGCTGCGGACCGAGACGAGGAGGGGGTTCTCGGCGTCGCCCAGGCGCTTGCCAGCGGCGGACTCGAGCGCCTCGAGGTGCGCGCTGACCTCGTCGTCGAGCCCCTCCGGTAAGGCGTGGCCGCCCTTCAGGTAGGCGATGCAGGTGTCGGTGGTGATGGTGAAGCCCTTGGGCACCGGCAGACCGAGCCGGGTCATCTCGGCGACGTTCGCCCCCTTGCCTCCGAGCAGGTCGCGCATCTCGCGCCCGCCCTCCGAGAAGTCGTAGACCCGCTTGGTGATCACCTCGGTGCTGCTCACCGTGCCCCCCCTCCCACGTCGGTCACACGTTCGAAGTCCGCCACACGGGACAGCGCCCCCGCGGCGTCACGCACCAGCCCGTAGCGCCGCGCCCGCACCCCGGGGTCGTCGGCGTTGACGAGCACGTCGACGAAGAACCGGTCGACCGCCGCGGCCAGCGGCCCGGCGGCGGCGAGGGCGGCGGCGAAGTCGCCGCGCGCGTGCGCGTCGTCGATCGGCCCGCGGGCCGCCTCGACCGCGGCGCGGAGCGCGTCCTCGCCGGGATCCGAGCCGGGGGCCACGGGCGCGTCCTCGTCCGGGCCCTTGCGGGCCAGGCGGCCGAGACGGGTCGAGGCCGTCCAGGCCGCGGCGAAGTCGGCGCCCTCGCGGGCGGCCTGGATGTCGCGGGCCCAGCGCGCCGTGGTGCCGAGGCCGGCCAGGCCGGCGCCGAGCGCCGCCGCTGCGGCCTCCGCGCCCACCCCCTCGGCGCCGAGCAGGTAGGTGAGCCGGTCGGCGAGGAAGGCGCCGATGCGCTCCTCCACCTCGGCCTCGGGCACCGACAGCTCGGCGCCCTGCGACTGCAGCAGCCCGTAGGAGGCGGCCACGGCGGGGCGGTGATCGAGGTCCCAGCCCCGCTCGAGGGCGATCCGCACCAGGCCGAGGGCGGCGCGGCGCAGGCCGTAGGGGTCCTTCGAGCCCGTCGGCGCCTCGTCGACCGCGAACGCCCCGACCAGGTTGTCGATCTTCTCGGCCGCCGCCAGCAGCGCGCCGGCGTCGGTGGTGGGCAGCGGCGAATCGGCGCCCTCGGGCAGGTACTGCTCCTCGACGGCGGTCGCCACGACCGGATCGACGCCCTCGCGGCGCGCGTACTCGGCCGCGACATAGCCCTCGAGCTCGGAGAACTCGGCCACCAGCACGGCGCCCTGGTCGGCTTTCGCGAGCCGCGCGGCGTGCTCGGCGGCGGCGCGCGTGCCGGCGTCGGCGCCGAGGCGCACGGCCAGGTCGGCCACCCCGGCCACCAGGCGGTCGCGCTTGGCCGCCATCGTGCCCAGCTTCTGATGGAAGACGATCGCGTCGAGCCGGGCGTCGAGGGCGGCGAGGCCGGCCTCCAGGTCCTTGTCGAAGCTGAACTCGGCGTCCTGCAGGCGGGCGTCGAGCACGCCCTCGTTGCCGCGCGTGATGATGTCCGCGTGGGCCGGGTCGCCGTTGGAGACCGCCAGGAACGCCGGCAGCAGGTCGCCGTCGGGGCCGCGCAGCGGGAAGTAGCGCTGGTGGCCCTGCATCGCGGTCACCAGCACGCGGGCCGGCAGGCGCAGATGGCGCTCGTCGAAGCGGCCGGTGATGACGCTCGGCCACTCGACCAGGAACAGGACCTCCTCGAGCTTGCCGCCCGGGTCGCTCCACGTGCCGCCGGCCGCCGCCGCCGCTGCGTCGAGGCCGGAGAGGATCGCCTCGCGGCGCGCCTCGTGGCTGGCGATGACGGCCGCGCCGCGCAGGGCCTCGTCGTAGGACGTCGCCGTGGCGATCGTCGCGGGCGCGCCGAGGAAGCGGTGGCCCTGGCTCACGTCGCCGGCGCTCAGGCCGTGCAGGTCGAAGGGCACCGTGCGGTCGTCGAGCTTGGCGACGATCCAGCGCACCGGTCGCGAGAAGCGCAGGCCGGTGCCGTCGCCCCAGCGCATCGTCTTGGAGAAGCGCAGCCCCGAGACGATCCGCGACGCGATCTCGGGCACCAGCTCGTCCAGCGGGCGCCCCTCCTCGCGGACCTCGGCGAAGACGAAGTCCCGGCCCTGGTCCTCACGCGTCACGAGGTCGGCGACGGCGACGCCCTGGGAGCGGGCGAAGCCCTCGGCCGCCTTGGTGGCCGCCCCGTCGGGGCCGAACGCGGCGCTCGCGGCCGGCCCGCGCACCGAGCGCGAGGTGGGCGCCAGCTCCGCCGGCAGCCCGGTCCCGAGGACGGCGAACCGCCGCGGGGCAACCGACACGGTCGCCGCCCCGCCCTCCAGCCCGAGCGCCGTCAGCGCGGCGGCGTAGAGCCCGGGCGCCTGCTCCACGATCTCCCGGCAGGCGCTGGATGGAAGCTCCTCGCAGCCCACCTCGAGGAGCAGGTCAGGCACTCGCGGGCTCCTCGTCGGGGGTCAGCTCCGCCAGGTACGCCTTCGCGCACCGCGCGGCGAGCGCGCGTACTCGCCAGATGTACGCGCCGCGCTCGGTGACGCTGATCACGCCGCGGGCGTCGAGCAGGTTGAAGGAGTGGCTGCACTTCAGCACCTGGTCGTAGGCCGGCAGCACGAGGTCCTCGTCGAGGCACCGGATGCACTCGCGCTCGTGGCGGGCGAAGGCGGCGAACAGCGCCTCGGTGTCGGCGACCTCGAAGTTGTACCGGCTCCACTGGGCCTCGTTGCGCTGGTAGAGGTCGCCGTAGGAGACCCCGTGCGCCCACTCCAGGTCGTAGACCGACCGGACGTCCTGCAGGTACATGGCGATGCGCTCGAGCCCGTAGGTCAGCTCGACCGAGATCGGCGTCAGGTCGATGCCGCCGGCCTGCTGGAAGTAAGTGAACTGGGTGATCTCCATCCCGTCCATCCAGACCTCCCAGCCGAGCCCCCAGGCGCCGAGCGTGGGGCCCTCCCAATCGTCCTCGACGAAGCGGATGTCGTGCTCCTCGGGCTTGATGCCGAGGGCCCGCAGCGAGCCGAGGTACAGATCCTGCACGTCGTCCGGCGACGGCTTCAGGATCACCTGGTACTGGAAGTAGTGCTGGAGGCGGAAGGGGTTCTCGCCGTAGCGGCCGTCGGTGGGGCGGATGGAGGGCTCGACGTAGGCGACCCGCCACGGGTCGGGCCCGAGGCTGCGCAGGAGGGTCGCCGGGTTGAACGTGCCCGCCCCGACCTCGGTGTGATACGGGGTCGCGATCAGGCAGCCCTGGTCCGCCCAGTAACCAGACAGTCGTGCGATCACATCCTGGAAGCTGGCCCCCGCCACGAGGCCGGAGTGTACCCGCGCCACGACGGCCCGGGGTGGCGCGGCCCCTTGACCATCGGCCCCCCAGACGCCTCAATAGTCCCCAGATGACGACGGTCGTCCGCCCCCCGCTGCTCGAGACCAAGCTGCGCGCCCCCGACCGGCGCCCGGGCATGGTGGCGCGGCCGGGCCTCACCGCGCGCCTCGACCGCGCCGTGGCCGAGCACCGCCTGACGCTGGTCAGCGCGGCGGCCGGCTGGGGCAAGAGCACGCTGGTCGGCGAGTGGCTGGCCGGCCTCGACCGGCCGAGCGCCTGGCTGGCCCTCGACGCCGCCGACAACGACCCGGTCCGCTTCTGGCGCTACCTCGCCGAGGCCCTCGACCGGGCGGGCGTGCCGGTCGAGGACGGGGCGGTGGGCGCGCTCGCCGGCGGCCCGGAGCTGCGCGAGGCGGGCCTGTCCTCGCTGCTGAACGCGGTGGCCGAGGAGGACCGCTGCGCGGTCATCGCCCTCGACGACTTCCACCTCGTCACCGAGCCCTCCATCCACGAGTCGATCGCCTTCCTGGCGGCCCAGTTGCCCGAGGGCCTGCGGCTGGTCATGACCAGCCGCCACGACCCGCCGATCGGCCTCGCGCGGCTGCGGGCGCGGGGCGACCTGGCCGAGATCCGCTCCGACGACCTGCGCTTCGGCGACGAGGACGCGGCCACCCTGTTGAGCCGCGCCGTCGGGCTCGACCTGGCCGGCGACCAGGTGGCCGCGCTGCGGGCGCGCACCGAGGGCTGGGCGGCCGGGCTCTACCTGGCCGGCCTCTCGCTGCGGGGGCGCGACGACCCGGACGCCTTCATCGCCCACTTCGCGGGCGACGACAGGCTGGTGGTCGACTACCTGGCGGCCGAGGTGCTGGAGGGGGCGCCCCCCGAGCGGCGCGAGTTCCTGCTGCGCACCTCGATCCTCGGCCGTCTGACCGGCCCGCTCTGCGACGCCGTGGCCGGGCGACCGGGTCGGCCCGGGTGCTGGAGGAGCTGGAGCGCTCCAACCTCTTCCTGGTGCCGCTCGACAGCCGCCGCGAGTGGTACCGGTACCACCACCTGTTCGGCGAGTTGCTGCGCCACGAGCTGGCGCTGACCGATCCGGACGAGGTGGCCGGCCTGCACCGGCGCGCCGCCGCCTGGCACCTCGGGGCGGGGATGATCGACGAGGCCATCCACCACGCGGCCGCGGGCGGCGACCTGGAGAGGGCCGCCGACCTGATCGCCGAGCACTGGGCCGGCTACGAGCGCAGCGGCTGGACGGCCACCACCGAGGCGTGGCTCGCCCTGCTGCCGCCCGAGCGCGTGCGCTCCGACCCGCGCCTCTGCCTGGCCGAGGCCCTGATCCGCTGCAACCTCGGCCGCCCGGGGCAGGCGGCGCCGTGGATCGAGGCCGCCGAGGCCGCCGCCGCCCGCCCCGACGCGCCCGGCGACCCGCGGCTGGTGGCCGGCGGCATCGCGTCGAGCCGCTCGCTGGAGCGCCTCCTGTCGGGCGACGGCCCCGCCGCCGTGCTGGAGGGCCACCGGGCGCTCGCGACGACCGCCGCCGGACCACTCGTGGTGGCGCGCGCTGGCCTGCATGTCGCTCGGCATCGCCCTCCACGCGGGCGGCGAGCAGGAGGAGGCCTACGCCATCCTCGAGGAGGCCGTCACGGCCGGGCGCGCCTCCGGCGCCGCCGCGCTCGTCGTCGTCTCGCTCAGCCACCTCGCCGACACCGACTTCCGGCGCGGCGACCTCGCGGGCTCGGAGGGGCGCTGCCGCGAGGCGATCGCCCTCGCCGAGGACGAGCGCCACGCCGAGTACCCCCACGCCGCGGGCGCCCACGCCAACCTCGCGCGCGCCCTGGCCGCCCGCGGGGCGCTGGAGGAGGCCGTCGAGCAGGCCGACCGCGCCGTCACGCTCGCGCGGCGCGGCCACGCCCCCACCGAGACGGCCTACACGTTGATCCAGCGCGGCGAGGTGCTGCTCGCGACCGGCGACGCGGCGGGCGCGCGGGCCTGCGCCGAGGAGGCGCGGGCCCTTCTCAGCGCCGCCCGCGACGCGGTGCACATCTGCACCATGGTGGACGACCTCGACGCCCGCGCCGGCGGCGCCCTCGCCGCGCCGGCGGCCTCTCCCGCGCCCACCGTGG
Organism: uncultured Thermoleophilia bacterium; assembly: GCA_963770865.1. Taxonomy (GTDB): domain Bacteria; phylum Actinomycetota; class Thermoleophilia; order Miltoncostaeales; family Miltoncostaeaceae; genus Miltoncostaea. The sequence goes on along the minus strand of CAVYRD010000011.1, from coordinate 255,446 downwards.
ACGCCGGGGACCTCACCGACCGGGAGCTGGCCGTGCTGCGGCGGCTCACCGGCGACGGTTCGGCCCGCGAGATCGCGGCCGACCTCTACGTCTCCCACAACACCGTGAAGACCCAGATGCGGTCGATCTACCGCAAGCTCGGGGTCGCCACGCGCGAGGAGGCCGTCCGGCGCGCCAGGGAGCGGGGACTCCTCCCCCGCCCCCTGGCGGCCGACCGGCCGGCCTGAGCCGCTAGCCCGCCCGGGCCGGCGAGGCGCCGGCGTCGCCGCCGCTCTCGCTCTCGCTGAAGCCGATGCGGTCGTGGATCCGGCGCAGCCACGAGGGCGCCCACCAGTTCCACTTGCCGAGCAGCGCCATCAGGGAGGGCACCAGCAGCGCCCGGATGATCGTCGCGTCGATCAGGACCGCGAGGGCGGTGCCGACGCCGAGCTCCTTGATCAGGGTGATCCGGGAGGTGGCGAAGGCGCCGATGGCGATGGCGAACAGCAGGGCCGCCGCGGTGACGATGCGGCCGGTGCGCTGCAGGCCGAGCGCGACGGCGTCGGAGGTGCCGGCGCCCGCGTCGTGGGCCTCCTTGATGCGCGAGAGGAGGAACACCGCGTAGTCGGTGGACAGGCCGAAGGCCATCGCGCCGAGCAGGATCGGCTGCGTCAGGTCGAGGGCCCCGACCGAGTCGTAGTTGAGCAGGCCCTCGAACCGGCCGTCCTGGAAGATCCAGACCAGGATCCCGAGCACCGAGCCGAGGGTCAGCAGGTTCATGATCACGGCCTTGACCGGCAGCACCACCGAGCCGGTCATGATGAACAGCGCCACGATCGTGGTGAACGCGATGAGCGCGATGGCGTAGGGCAGGTGCGCCCCGATGCTGTCCTTCTGGTCCACGAAGCTCGCCGGCAGGCCGCCGACCAGCGCCGGGTAGGCGGAGTCGGTGGCCCGGATGTCGCGGACCACCTGCTGGCCCTCGGAGCTGAACGACTCGGTGGACGAGTAGGCGTCGATGCGCCACGTGTCCTTGCCGACGTACTCCGGCGGGGCCACGAGGTCCACGTTGGCGACCTTCGACACGCGGCCGGCGTAGTCGGCGACCGCGGCCTTCGCCTGCGGCGAGTCGGACGCCGTGACGGCGATGTAGGTCGGCGTGCTGAGGTCGGAGCGGAAGTCGGAGGCGAGGGCGTCCGACACCTGGCGCGCGGAGGCGCTGGTCGGCAGCACCGACGCGTCCACCGAGGTGAACCTGATGCCGAGCGCGGGCAGGGCGACGATGATCAGCACGATCGCCGTGACGGCCGCGACCGGGCCCGGGCGGCGCATCACGGCGCCGGACAGGCGGTACCAGAAGCCCGAGGTGACCGGCGCGTGGGCCTCCTCGCTGCGGCGGCGCCAGGCCTTCGGGGCCAGCGAGTTGATGCGCGGGCCGAGCAGGGCGAGGACGGCCGGCAGCACCACCAGCGCGACGGCCGCGGCGATGAAGGCCACCATCACGCCGGCCATGCCCATCGAGAACAGGAAGCGCTGCGGGAAGACCATCAGGCCGGCGAGGGCCGCCGCGACGGTCAGGGCGCTGAACAGGACGCTCTTGCCCGCGGTGCGCAGGGTCCGCTCGAGCGCCTCCTTGCCGGGCGAGCCGGCGGACATCTCCTCGCGGTAGCGGGAGACGATCAGCAGGCTGTAGTCGATCGCGAGGCCGAGGCTCAGGCCGATCGCGAGGTTGAGGGCGTACACGGAGAGGCTCGTCGCCTCGTTGACGAGGCCGATGGCCAGGAAGCCGCCGAAGATCACCAGCGCGCCCATCACCGACGGCAGGAGCGCCGCGATGACGCCGCGGAAGACCCACAGCGAGAGCAGGAAGATGATCGGGAAGGCGAGCATCTCGGCCTTCGCCAGGTCCTCGCCGATGATCGTGCCGGCCTGGTGGCCGACGACGGCCGCGCCGCCGAGCTTGACGGCGTCGTCGCCCGCGAACCGGTCCTCGATGCGCTTGGCGGCGTCCTGCGCCTGGTCGTCGGGGATCGGGCCGAAGAACGTCGCGATGTACGAGGACTTCCCGTCCGTCGAGATCAGGTCGGCTCCGCCGCCGTTGAAGGCGGTGACGACGCTGCTCACGTCGGGGTCGGCGGCGATCGTCTTCGCCGTCTTCTCGACCTGGGCGCGCCCGGCGGGCGAGGTGACGTCGCCGCCCGGGCGTGACGAGGGCGATCAGGCCCGGCGCGGGGCTGGCCCCGGTCGCCTCCTGGAGCGTGTCGCGGGCGTGGACGAACTCGGCCGACGGGTCCTCGAACCCGGTGGCCGACAGGTTCTTGGTCAGTGAACCCCCGACGACGACGGCGACGAGCATGAACGCGATCGCGACGGCGAGCACACGCCAGGGACGGCGGGTCGCGAGGGCGGCAAGGCGTGACATCAGGCCTCCTGGTTCGGGTGTGCGGCGGTGCCGTCGGGCTCGACGTTGACGACCTCGAGACCGAGGTTGCCGAGCGCCGAGAGGAGCTCGCGGAGCGGTGGGGCCATGGGCGGGCGTCCGTCCAGGATCGTGCGGCCGGCGTCGATGCGGCGGTCGAGGCCGGAGAACCCGGCGCAGAACCGCTCGCTCATGATGCCTCGCACGGTGACGCTGTACGTGCCGCTCATCGCCTCACCCCTCCACGGGCTCGATTCCTCCGGCGAGCAGACCCTCCGCGAGGGCCGGGTGAGCGGTCATCACCCCGCGCGCGATTTCACCCTGGGTGATCGTCGCCGATCCGGGGTGATGGCGGCCCATCGGGGAATCCCCGTGGCCCGGCAGAGCGGCGGGGCTGCGCCCGGTGCCGGGTCTACCGTCGGTCGAGCACGCGCCGACGCGACGCCGCCCGCGGTTGCTTGCGGTTTCCGTCGCAATGACCGGTGGAATGTGCCTGGGGTCGGGGCCGCCCGCCGTTCGCGCACGGCTCATTACTCGACGCCGATCGGGGGGGGACCCGGATTCGGACGCGCGGTCCTCGGGGCGAAGTTATGAGAAGTTCCCATCGGCGGCCCGTCGGCCAGCCCCTTCGCGTCGGTCCACCGGCCACCGTTGCGGACGCCTCGCAATCGCGTAAGGGGGAAGACGATGGGATGGAAAGGACTACTGATGGCGGCGGCCCTGGCGCTCGGCCTGCTCGCGTCGATCGGTGCGGCCAGCGGAGCGCCGGTCGGGAAGACGGCCATATGCCATCTCGACGCTTCGAGCGGTGTGTACTACTCGATCACGGTCGCCGATCCCGCGCTTTATGCTCACCTTCAGCACCACGGGGACGGCTTCCCGCGCGGGGCAGTCCCGGATCAGCCTGAGTACGTGTTCAACGACGCCTGCGTGCCATCACAGCTGCACCGGGTCAACTTCGACGACGTGTCGCTGTCGCCCGGCACCGAGACCGGGCCACTCGGCACCTACGCGGGCTTCTCGTGGACGAAGACCTACGCCTACCAGCCGACGTCATCGGACTGCGGGGCCGAACAGTACGGCTACTGCACGGGCTCCGCGCCGAACATCGCGTTCATCGGTTTCCCACAGGACCTCAACCCAGTGGTGGCCGTCAGCCAAGTCGGTGACGTGAGCTTCACCAGCGTCTACCTCACCAACCCCGGACGCTCGGCCACAGACCCTGACGGACCGATCACGGTGACCATCACGGCGCTCGACGACGGCGTGATCGTGGGAACGACGACGACCGCTGCCCTCATTGACTCCGGCCATGCGACCGTCCCGCTCGACTCGGTGACGGACGGCCAGCGCTTCGAGAGCGTCGACACCCTCACGATGTCGGCGGGCGGCAAGTACTTCGGCTTCGACGACCTGACCTACTACCTCGCACCCTGAGTTCGGAGGCCGCGGACCTCGCGCCCGGTCTTCGGGCGCGGGGGCCTCGCCTCAGGAGCCACGCCGGCGAGAGGAGACCTGCCCCCCGCCCAAGCGCGATCGGGGGGCCGGGCTCGTCCGGCCGGTGGGGAAGGCGAGCGACTCGCCCTCCGATGTCCTGCGCACACCGCGATCTCCCGCCCGCCCGTCGTCGCTTCCCGGGTGCTCCGAGAGCGCACCGTCGGTGTCTCTGCTGCGCCCCCGGTCGGCGCGCTCCAACTGGCGCGCCCGGGCCGCCGCGCCCCGGCCGGACGTGCCGTTGCGCCCCCCGGGGAAGGGTGTTTGGATGACGGCTCAGTGGCCGGCGACTGGCATCCGTTCGACGCGGCCGGCGGGGCGGTGCGCGTCTGGCTCCCGGCAGGCGCGACGCTGGCCGACGCGGACGGCGTCGCCTGGTGGTCCCCGGACGCCGAGCTCGGCGCGTTCTCGGTCGTCTCGGGAGACGCGGGCGACGGGGACGGGGACGCCCTGCTCGCCGCCGAGCGCGAGGGCGCGGAGATCGAGGTGGAGCGCGACGAGCGCGACGAGCGCGGCGGACTGCCGGTCCGGCGGCTGCGCTATCGCACGCGCCGGGAGACCCCGCGCGTGGTGCTCGCCCGCGGTGCCGAGGGCCGCGTGTACGCGGGCGGGGTGAGCGAGCAGCGCCTCGCCGACCTGCTGCTCTTCACCTCCGGCAGGAGGCTCGTGCGCGTGGGCTACACGGTCCGCGACGACGCCCCGGCCGCCATGCGGGACGACTTCGCCGAGGCGCTGGAGCGCGTGCGGCTGGGGAGCGAGGTGTGAGCCCCCGCGTTTCGCGGGAGACCGTCCGGGGGCGCGCCCGGGAGCCGGCCGGGGACGCCGCGTGGGCACCCGGGCCGGCCACCGCCACGCCCGAGGCGGGCGCCCGCGACCCCGGCGCGGTGCTGGTGCTCCAGGGGAGCGCCGGCAACGCGTCCGTCGCCCGACTGCTCTCGCGCGAGCCGGAGGACGGCGCCCAGCCAGCCGGCCGAGGGGAGCCGGACGCCGCCCGGACGGCCGGAGCGCAGCCGGCGGCGACGGGGACGCCCGCCCCGGCCTGGAGCACGCCGACCCAGGCCCAGGCCACGGCGCAGGCCACGCTCACGCTCCTCACCACCAAGCTGCTGCCGTTCATGAGCGCCCACGCGGACCCCATCGTGCGCAACACGGCCGAGCTCTTCACCGGGGCCACCCCGATGCTGACGATGAGCCCGATCACCAAGCGCTCGGACTCCGCCGCCCAGCTGGCCAAGCCGACCACGCCCACCTGGGCCGTGGCCGCCACCCACGACGCCTTCTTCACCGGCGTCACGATGGACAACGTGACGTTCAGCCAGAAGGACATGATCGGGACCCTCAAGGGCACGGTCATGCTCATCCGCGGGCACGACGACAGCGGCACCCCGCTCGCCCTCGACGAGATCGCCGGCACCGTCACGCACGAGTGCAGCCACTTCTTCGTCAAGCGCTACAACGAGCTCCCCCAGACCACCAACGCCTCGAGCTTCGACCGTTACGCGGACGAGTTCCGCGCCTACTGGGTGGAGCACGGCGACTACGAGCACCTGCCGCCCAAGGAGAAGGCGGAGAAGATCCGAAGGCACCTGGTCGGGACGAAGGGCGACCCCTCGTCCGGCTACGCGAACTTCCGCGGCCCCTACTACGCGCCCGAGCCGCCGCCGAACGTCTTCAAGCAGAAGGTCGACGCCCTGGCCGCCCCCATCGGGTTCAACCTCACGAACTCGATCCGCCTCGACCGCGTCTTCACACTGTTCCAGAACCAGCAGGCGGGCACGGCGACGGTCAACGAGATCATCCTCGCCATCGACGCCCTGCCGCCGTCGGAGCGCAAGGAGGCCGCGGGCGCGAGCCTCATCGCCACGGCGATCGGAGGGCTCGCCGCCGACGACGCGACGCGCGTGCGAGCCGCGCTGAACGCCCCGACGGTCGCCGAGTACACCGAGAGGCTCAACCCCGCAAAGAGCCCGGCGATCTCGGCGTTCCTGGCCTCGATCGTGAGCGGGAAGGCCGACGACATCAAGGCGGCCTACGGCGCGCTGCCGAGGAACGACCGCGGCACGCTCGCGCAGAACGCCGCGTTCCTGGTCTACGTGAAGGGTCACCAGATGGCGACCTCCGGCCAGGCCTGCACGTTCGCGGTGACGGAGACGGGCGACCCCGACCAGTACAACCGCATGGCCGAGTTCCTGGCCGAGCTCTCCCGCGCCAAGCTCGAGGCCGACGCGGGGACGCTGGCCGCCGTGCCGCCCTACGTGACGGCCGCCATGAGGAAGCTCCAGGAGCGGGCGCGCTGGGCGCTCTTCGCCTTCGGCCGCGATGGGGCGATGAAGGACTACGTGGACGTGCTGCCCAAGAAGATCGCCTGGGAGATCAGCAACCGCCTGCGGGACTGAACGGCGAAGAAGCTCGAGGAGCGCCACGGCGCTTCGGCGGGTGCTGGACCCGCCTGCCGGGACCGCGAGGTCATCCAGTGATGCGGAAGGCGGGAGGCCTGCTGCCGTCCACGTCCGTGAAGCCGTACTCGGCGGCGAGGTCGCCGGCGGTGAGGACCCTGCCGCTCTTCCCCATCACCCCGGGGTCGGCGGCCAGCGCGGCGACCGCGCGGCCCACGTAGCGGGGCGACTCGGTGCGCGCCAGCTCGGGCCGCTCGCGCCAGTGCTCCTCGTCGGTCTCGTGGCCCATCAGGACGAACTCGGTCCGCATCCAGCCCGGCGCGAGGGCCACGGAGGCGACGCCGTGGGGCCGCAGCTCCTCGGCCATGCCGAAGGCCAGCCGCGTGAGCGCGGCCTTGGCGAGGTCGTAGTAGAGGTTGCCGCCGTCCGTCCCAGAAGGTCGTGGTGACGACCAGGCCGTGCCCCTGCTCGACGAGCATCGGCGCCGCGTGGCGGCCGGTGACGAGGTGGTTGCGCACGCCGCGGTCGAACATCGTGTCCCAGTGCTCCAGCGGGTGCTCCCAGAACGGGCGCGTGAACACGCCGTCGAAGCTCTCGTGCCCGCCCCACGCGTTGTTGACGAGCACGTCGAGCCGGCCCTCCTCGGAGCGCACGCGCGCGAACAGGGCCTCCACCTCGTCGTCGCGGGTGTGGTCGCAACGCACCGCGACGCCCCGCCCGCCGAGGCACGTCACCTCGTCGGCCGTCTGGTCGATGCTGCCGGGCAGGGCCTCCCGGCCCGAGAGCCCCAGGATGCCCCCGTAGGAGCCGGCCGGCTCCTCGCGGGTGCTGCGGCCCGTGACGTAGACCGTCGCGCCGGCGGCGCCGAGCTCCTGCGCGATGCCGCGGCCCGCGCCCCGGCTCGCTCCTGTCACGACGACCACGCGGCCGGCCAGCGGCGGTCCCCCCTCCATGCCGTCGAGGGTACCGCCGCCGCCCGGCCGCGGCCCGGGGGTCAGGGCCGTATGACGTAGTAGGCGTTCACGGGGTCGTGGTCGAGGCGGTGGCGCTCGACGGCGCCGAAGCCGGCCTCCGAGAGGAGGCCCCGGGCGGTCTCGTCGCCCCACATCGTCCCGAGGCCCGCGCCGCCCTGGGCCAGCGAGACCGTCATGCAGTGCATCGTCGAGACCGTGTAGAGCAGCGGCCCGAGCGGGTGGTCGATGTTCTCGTGCTGGTGGCTCGACGCCGCGATGTCCTGCATCAGGTAGACGCCGTCCGGGCGCAGGGCGCGGCGGATGCCGCGCAGCAGGGCCGCCGGGTCGGCCTGGTCGTGGACGGCGTCGAAGGTGGCGACCAGGTCGTAGGCGGCCGGCGGCGCGTCACGGTCGAAGGTCGTCAGGTCGCGCTCCTCGAAGGCGAGGTTGGCCAGGCCGCCGGCGCGGGCCGCCGCGCGGGCGTGGTCCAGTGCCTCTCCCGAGAGGTCCATCCCCATGAAGCGGCTGCGCGGGAAGCGGCGCGCCAGCGACAGCAGCGCGTGCCCGCGGCCGCAGCCGAGGTCGAGGACGTCGATGCCCTCCTCGAGGCGCCCGGCGAGGCCGTCCACCAGCGGCAGGATGGTGGACTCCAGCGCGGAGACGACGGTCTGGTCGCTGTCCTCGGCCATCACCTCGTGGAAGCGCGGGAATGCGGAGTACGGCACCCCGCCGCCCTCGTGGAAGCAGCGCACCACGGCGTCCTCGACGGCCCCCAGCAGCGGGACGTACTGCGCCGTGACGGCCAGGTTGTCGGGCGCCGCGTCGCGGGTGAGCCAGCGGGCGTGCTCCGCGGGCAGGGTGTGGCGCCCGGTGGCCGGGTCGACCTCCACGACGCGGCCCGTGACCATCGCTCCCAGCCACTCGCGCACGTAGCGCTCGTCGAGGCCGGCGGACGCGGCCAGCTCGGCGCTGGTGGACGGCCCGGCGGCGGCCAGTGCGTCCAGCAGGCCGGTGCGGTGGCCCACCGAGATCATCACGGCGAGGGCGCCGGCGTTCAGGGCGTCGAGCATCCGCTCGGCGAAGGCCTCGGCGCGGACGGGGTCGATCGGCGGTGCGGCGGTCGTGCTCATCGGGTCTCCTCTCCGACAGACTGTTTGGTCGGTTTCTATACCGACCAAACAGTCGGGATCAACCCCTCCGCGTGCAACTGCGACATCCCCCGCCCCGTTTCTTACAAACCAAGGGGTCTGGTAGCCTCGGCCCATGCCCCGCGACGGACGCGCCACACGCACCCGCCTGCTCGACGCAGCCGAGTCCCTGGTGCTGGAGCGGGGCCTCGCGGGAACGAGCGTGGACGACGTCCTCTCGCAGGCCGGCTCCACCAAGGGGGCCTTCTTCCACCACTTCTCCTCGAAGGCCGACCTCGGCCGGGCGCTGGTCGACCGCTGGGCGGAGGCCGACCGCGACCACCTCGAGCGCACGATGGCGCGGGCCGAGGCGCTCGCCGACGACCCGCTCCAGCGACTGCTGGTGTTCGCCGGGCTGCTCGTGGAGGAGGCCGGCGGCTTCTCGCCCGCCGACACCGGCTGCCTGTTCGCCTCGTTCCTCTACGAGCGCCAGATGGTCGACGAGGCCACCCGCGCGGTGATCGCCGGCTCGATGCGCCTCTGGCGCGACCGGCTGGCGGCGCTCATCGAGGAGGCCGCCGCGGCCCACCCGCCTCGCGGGCCGGTTGACGCCCCCGCCCTGGCCGACGAGCTGCTGATCGCCTACGAGGGTGCGTTCGTGCTCTCGCGCGCCCTCGACGACCCGGGCGTCGTGGCGCGCCAGCTGCACCAGTACCGCGAGCACCTGAGGCTGCTCTTCGGGGCGTGAGCGACCTCGTCGTCGACATCATCGGCGCGCTCGGCTACGCGGGCCTGGCCGGGCTCATGCTCCTGGAATGCGTCTTCCCGCCGGTGCCGAGCGAGGCGATCCTGCCCTTCGTCGGCTTCGCGATCGGTGAGGGCAGCATGTCGTTCCCGCTCGCGATGCTGGCCGCGACCGCCGGGTCGCTCGCCGGCAACCTGCTGCTGTACGTCGCGGCCCGCCGGGGCGGCACGGCCCTCGTGCGCCGGCACGGCACCCGCGTCGGCGCCACGCCCGAGCGGCTCGAGAGGCTCGAGCGCTGGTTCGACCGCTGGGGGTCGGCGACGGTCCTCGCCGGCCGGGCCGTGCCGCTCGTGCGCAGCTCGGTGTCGCTGCCCGCCGGCCTCGCGCGCTACCCGCTGCCGCGCTTCGTGGTGCTCACCACGCTCGGCAGCGCCGTCTGGAACGGCGCGCTGATCGGCCTCGGCTGGGCGCTCGACGACCGCTGGCACGCGGTCGAGGACCGGATGGGCGGCGCCGGCTACGTGGTGCTGGCCCTGCTCGCGGCCGGCGGCGCGACGGCATGGCTCGTCGCCCGCCGCCGGGCTCGGCGCGCGCCCTCGGCGCCGTAGCCCGTCAGAGCGGGGCGGCCGAGCGCAGCTGCACGCCGAGGTGCTCGCGCAGCACCAGGCCGATGAGCCGCTCGACCCCCGCGGCGCTCGCCCCCGGCACGGCATCGGCGGCCTCGGCCAGCGGGCGGCCCACCAGTCCCACCAGGGCCGCGAGGGCCGCGGGCTCGACCGGCTCGGCGCCCGCCCCGCACTCCGGGCACACCGCGCCGCCCGACGCCGCCGAGAACGCCGGCAGGGGCGGCCCCGCGCCGCAGCGCGCGCACACGGTCAGCAGCGGCAGCAGCCCGCTCACCACGAGCAGCTTGGCCTGGCAGCCCAGCACCAGCGGGTCGAGGCGGGCCGGGCCGGCCGGCGAGGGCGCGCGCGCCAGCAGCGCCAGGGTGCGCGTCAGCAGGTGCCACGCCTCGTCGGAGGGCTCGTGCTCGGGCATCACCCGCATCACGGTCTCCAGCACGCAGGCCGCCGACAGCAGGCGGTGGCCCTCCACCCAGAGGCCCGCGTGGGCGTTGACGACCGAGGCGCCCCGCACGGTGCCGAGGTCGCCCCGGCCCTCGTGGATCGTCAGGTACGCGAGCACCCCCGGCTGCAGGCGCCCGCCCAGGCGCGAGCGCGTCGTGCGGGCCCCCTTGGCGATGGCCGAGACCCTCCCCCGCTCGCGCGTGTGGAGCGCGAGCACGGCGTCGGCCTCGGAGTAGCGGATGCTCCGGAGGACCACGGCCTCGGTCTCGTAGGTCGCCATGCCGGAGGGAGTGTGGCAAGGCCGGCGGCTGTACCGCCTCGCTACACTTTTTGAATGATCACTCCGCACATCCGCATGTACACCGGCGAGGCGTGCTCCTTCTGCGTCCGCGCCAAGAGCTTCCTCGCCAAGAAGGGCGTCGCGTTCGAGGAGATCCACATCGATCGGCGCGACCCGCGTGAGCGCGAGCGCCTCATCGCGCTGACCGGCCGCTTCACCATCCCGCAGATCGTGATCGGCGACGAGCCGATCGGCGGGTGGCACGACATGAAGGCGCTGGACGACGCCGGGCGCCTCGACCCGATGCTGGGCCTCGCCTGACCCGGCGCCCGGCGTCGCCCGCCTCAGCGCGTCCCGCCGGCGGCGAAGCCCTCCACCAGGGCCGCGAAGGCCGCCGGGTCGTCCAGGTGCGGGAAGTGGTGCCCCACCGGCCACACGAGTGAGCGCGCCTGCGGCAGCCGCTCCGCGAGCCACGCCAGCTCGCCGTCCTCCTGGGCGTTCGCGTGGAGCACGAGGTACGGCGTGCCGAGGTCGCGGAGCCTCTCGAGGCCCGCGTCGCGCCACCTCACAACCTCCTCGAGGGGGCGCTCCAGCAGGTCGGCCTGGTAGCCGAGCACGACCTCCTGCGAGGCGCGGTCGCCTGCCCGGAGCAGCGGGCGCCACCGCGCCGGCACGCGCTCCGTCATGAAGCCCTCGCGGAACGCCGACCAGGCCCGCTCGAACCCGTCGCCCGCGAGCTGCGGGGCCAGCGAGCGCAGGAGCGCGGCGAACGGCTCGAGCCGGATCGGCGCCTCGACGCTCACGACGCCGGCCGCGGGGTGCTCGGCGGCGTAGAGGGTGGCGAGCGGGCCCCCGATCGAGTGCCCGACGACGACGGGCTCCTCGAGGCCCGCGTCGCGGACGGCCTCCTGCACCGCACGGACGACAGCCTGCAGACCCCGCTCCGCAAGCCGCGGCGAGCCGCCGTGCCCCGGCAGGTCGAGCGCCAGTGCCGTCCGGGAGGCGGGCAGCGCGTCCAGCACCGGATCCCACATGCGGCGGTCGAACGTCAGGCCGTGCAGGAAGAGCAGCGGGCGCTCCCGTGCGTCCCCGCCCTCGCGCATCCGGCCCGCCAGCGGGCCGAACCGGATCCTGGCCGCGCCCGTGCCGGTTGCGGTCGCCGTCATCGATGTCATGTGCTCCTCCTCGTTAACGTGACACTGTTACGTTACGTTGTACCGTAACAGTGTCCCGCTATACTCGTCAAACGATGGGACGGCCGAAGGAGCACGACGTCAAGACCGCCGCGGCGCTCCTCGCGGCGGCCGAGCGCATCGTCGAGAGCGAGGGGATCGAGGCGCTGTCGGTGAGGCGGGTCGCCGAGGACGTGGGTACGACGACGCGCGCGGTCTACAGCGTCTTCGGGAGCAAGGACGGCCTGGTGGTCGCGCTCGGTCGCCGCGCTTTCGCCCTCCTCGGGGCGGCCATCGATGCCCTGCCCACCACGCCCGACCCGGCGGCCGACCTCGTGGAGGCGGGGGTGGCCGTCTTCCGGCGGTTCGCCGCCGAGCATCCGGCGCTGTTCACCATCGGCGTCCAGCGCGCGCAGGGCCCGGCGGGACTGGGGGCGGAGGTCGGCGCCGAGGCGGCGGACGCGTTCGCCGGCCTCGTGGCGCGAGTCGAGCGGCTCCGCGCCGCGGACCTCCTGGGGGGCCGGTCGGCGTGGGTCGCCGCCACGGAGTTCCACGCGCTCTGCGAGGGGCTGGCGGCCGTCGAGCTCCGCGGCGCGATTCCCGCGGAGCGCGCGCCGTGGCTCTGGCGCGACGCCCTCGGCGCCCTCGTGACCGGCTTCGCGAGCGCCTCATCCCACCCGCCCCCGCGCGGATCGCGGCGGGCGGCGGGGCCCTCAGGGCTCTGAGGCGGGCTCCTCAGGCGTCGCGGCCGCGGGCGAGATCGCGGCGCCCGGCGCCTTGCGCCTCTTGCGGCTCTGGACGATCAGGTAGACCACGCCGACGATGATCCCGAGGACCAGCACGTAGTCGAAGTAGTGGAGCTTGTGCTGCAGCTGGTCCCAGTTGTCGCCCACCGCGCGGCCGGCCAGGGTGAGCATCATCACCCACGGTATGCAGCCGATCAGGGTGAACAGGGTGAACCGCCAGAAGGGCATCCGCGCGACGCCCGCGGGCAGGGAGATGAACGTCCGGATGACCGGCAGGCAGCGCGAGATCAGCACGGCCCAGTCGCCGTAGCGCTCGAACCAGTGGTCGGCCGCATCGAGGCGCTTGGGGGTGATGTGCAGCCAGTGCCACTGCAGCGCCCACTCGCGGCCCTTGTAGCGGCCGACGCCGTACGCGATCCAGGAGCCGATGACGTTGCCCGCCACGCCGGCGGCGACCATCGGCACGAGGCTCTGGTCGCCCGTGCTCACCAGGAAGCCGCCGAAGAGCATGACGGCCTCGCTCGGCACCGGGATGCAGGCGCTCTCGAGGATCATCAGCAGGAACACCGCGAGGAGGCCGTGCGAGCCCACCTGGTCCGTCGCGAAGTTGACGAGCGGCGCGGTGATGTCGGGCACGGGCGGGGTGAATCCTCGGTCGGGGCCGGACGGGAGGTTAGCGGGAGAACGCCGCCCGGCGCTCCGCGCCGGTCGGCACCCCACGGACCGTTGTGGCGCTCGTGACCGCGTCGCGCACGGCGTCTGCCACCGCCTCGGCGGCCGCCACCCCGCACGCGAAGACGCTCGCGGGCCTCTCGCCGGTGGCCAGGCAGAAGGCGGCGTCGCCGTCGATCGGGGTGTGGACCGGCGACACCGCGCGCGCCATGCCGGAGTGCGCCATCCGCGCCACCATCGCGGCCTCGACCCGTGTGAGCCGCGCGTCGGTGACCACGCACGCGAGCGTCGTGTTGGTGGGCGCCGCCAGCCGCGGGTGCTCCGGCGGGCTGTCCACCACCCGCTCGGATGCCACGAGGAAGCCGCGGTCCGGGTGGGAGGCCCCGGCGATCACCTCGCCGTCGCGGCCGAGCACGTCGCCCCAGGCGTTCACGACGGCGAGCGCGGAGACGCTCACGCCGTCGTACAGCGTCCGCGCCCCCGCGCCCAGGCCGCCCTTGCACCAGCCGTCCCGGCCCCGCAGCTTGCCGACCGTCGCGCCCGTGCCGGCGCCGACGCTGCCCACCGCGTGGGGGCCGTGCGCCGCGGCCTCGCAGGCCGCGTAGCCCTCCTCCGGGCCGGGCCGGCGGGCGTTGGCGGTGATGCCGAGGTCGTAGACGGCGGCGGCGGGCACGACCGGCACGGGCGCGATGCCCGTCTCGTGCCCGAGGCCCCTCTCCTCGCACCACGCCACGACGCCCGAGGCGGCCGCGAGGCCGAAGGCGCTGCCGCCGGTGAGCAGCAGGGCCGTGATGCTCTGGACCGCCGAGTAGGGGCCGAGCAGCTCCGTCTCGCGGGTCGCGGGGCCTCCGCCGCGCACCTCGACGGCCGCCACCGTGCCCGGCGGCGGCAGGACCACCGTGCAGCCCGTGCCGGCGTCCGCGTCGGTCCAGTGGCCGACCCGGACGCCCGCGACCTCGCTCACCACGGGGCCGGCTCCGGCTGGCAGTGCGGGCACCAGTAGGTCCCGCGCTGGGCCACGCGCGTCTTCACGATCGTGGTGCGGCAGCGCGGGCAGGGCTCGCCCACGTGCAGGTGCACGCGCAGCAGGTCCTGCATCGAGCCGCGCTCGCCGAGCGAATCGCGGTAGCTGTCGATCGACGCCCCGCCGGCCTCCACCGCGGCGGCCAGGCGGTCGCGGATGGCCCGGTGCAGCCGGCGGAGCTCGGAGGGGTCGAGCGAGCCGCCCTCCCGCAGCGGGTGGATGCCGGCCTGGAAGAGGGCCTCGTCGACGTACATGTTGCCCAGCCCCGCCACGAGCGCCTGGTTGAGCAGGACGGCCTTGATCGGGCCGCGCCGCCCGTCCAGCCTCTGCTCCAGCACCTTCGCGGTGAAGCGCGGCGACAGCGGCTCCACGCCGACGCGGGCGCGCCAGTAGTCCTCGCGCTCGGCGGGCGTGCCCGAGACGATCCACGCCCGGCCGAAGCGGCGCATGTCGCCGAACGTGAGGGTGCTGCCGTCGTCGAGGTGGAAGCGCGCGCGCAGGAACCGCTCCTCGGCCGTCGCGGGCCCGGGCTGCCAGTGCAGGCGCCCGGTCATGCGCAGGTGGACGGCGAGGGTCTCGTCGTCGTCGAGCTCGATCAGCAGGTACTTGCCGCGCCGGCCCACCGCGTCGATGCGACGGCCGGTGACCGCCCCGGCGAACTCCTCCGGGTCCTCGGGGCTGACGAGCTTGGGGTCGAACACCTCGACCGAGGCGAAGGCGCGGCCCGGGATCCGCTCCGCCAGCTGGGCGCGGATCGTCTCGACCTCAGGCAGCTCCGGCATCGCTCCCCCCCTCCGCCACCACGACCGGCGGCCGCGTGACCTCCTCCTCGGAAACCACGATGCACTCGGCGGCCATCTCGCGCCCGCGCTCGCCCGCCCACTGGTCGCGGGCGTGGATCACGGCCACCGGCTCGCCGCGCGCCACCCGGACGCCGACGGGCACCGGCAGCTCGACGCCCGCCGCCGGGTCGATCGACTGGTCCGAGTGCAGGCGCCCGGCTCCGAGCCAGCGGGCGATCTCGCCCACGGCGCGCGCGGGCGCGGCGGCGAGCCAGCCGTCGCGCGGCGCGGGCAGCTCCACGCGCACCGGGGACGCGGGAAGGGCGTCCGGCTCGGTCCACACCGACGCGTCGCCGTCCTGGGCCTCGACCCACGCCTCGGCGCTCGCCAGCGCCCGCCCGTCGTCGAGGGCCCGGGCGGCCTCCGCGCGTCCCTGGCCGGCCGTGACGACGCCGGCCGCCTCGGCCAGGTCGCCCGCCATCCGCACCGCAAGGTCGCGGACGTCGGCGGGCCCGCCGCCGCGCAGCACCTCGGCCGCCTCGCCGATCTCCAGGGCGTTCCCCACGAAGCGTCCGCGCGGATGGCCCATGTCGCTCACCAGCCAGCGCATGCGCCGGCCCCAGGGCGCCGCGATCGCGGCCATCAGCTCGGCAGTGGCGGTCGCCTCCTGCGCCCCGTCGATGTACGCGCCGTCGCCGAAGGTCACGTCGAGGGCCACGGCGCCGGCGCCGCCGGCGATCGCGCGGCTCATCACCGAGGCCGCGATCAGCCCCGCGGAGGGCGTGGTGGCCGTGGCGTCGCGCAGGGCGGCCAGCCGCCGCTCGGCCGGGGTGATGCGGGCCGACGGGGCCGCGACCGCGATGCCCACGTCGCGCACCTGGCGCACGAAGCGCGCCAGCGGCAGGTCGGCGTCGAAGCCCGGGATCGCCTCCAGCTTGTCGATGATCCCGCCGGCGTGGCCGAGGCCGCGCCCGCCGATGCTCGCCACCCGCACGCCGAGCGCCGCGGCGAGCGGCGCGGCGGCGATCGGGGCGGTGTCGCCCACGCCGCCGGTGGAGTGCAGGTCCCCCGCCGGCCCGATCGAGGCGAGCTCCAGGCGGTCGCCGGAGGCGATCAGGCCTCGAGCAAGCGCCTCCACCTGCTCCCGCTCGATCCCCCGCAGGCACGCCGCCATGCACCACGCGGCCATCAGGGAGTCGGCGGTCGTGCGGTCGATCCAGGAGCGGACGAACGACTCGACGCTGGCCGCGTCGACGCGCTCGCCACGACGGGTCCGCTCGATGACCTCGAGGGGGGCGAGATGCTCGGCCATGGACGGGCGGCACTCTACTCCGGCGCCCATGGCGCAGGGCGACCGACCGACGGGGGCGTCCGGGGGGACCGCTGGTAGGGTGCGCCGGCGTGTTTCGCCATGTGACACTCGCAGGCCTCGCGGCCGCCGCCGCCCTCGTCCTGGGCGGACCGGCCCTCGGGGCCCCCGCGACCACGACGCCGGCGCCCGCGACCACCGCGCCGGCTACCGCCGCGCCGCCCGCCATCGACTCGGTGCGCCTGCCGCGGACGATCTCGGCCCAGCAGGGCCACGCCCGCTTCCTGGTCGGCGTGCGGCTCGCGACCCCCTCGAAGCTGACGATCCAGGTGATCGCGGCCTCGGGCGGCAAGGTCGCGCGGACGATCACCGACGCGGCCGACCGGCCCGCCGGCCGGGCCTACGTGCGCGTCGAGGCCGTCGACAGCAGCGGCTACCAGCTGCTGCAGGGCAACTACAGGCTGCGCCTGCGGGCCACCGACGACGCCGGCAGGGTCTCGGCCGCCGTCGAGGCGCCGTTCCAGCTCAAGCTGACCCCGCCGCACGGGCTCTTCGACGCCTACACCGTCCCGTTGTGGCGGGCCTTCACCCGCCAGGCCGGCACCACCACCCCCGGCCAACTCGTGGCCGTGGTCGGCCCCAAGGGGCCCGCCGCCGCCGCCGGCCTGCGCCGCGGCGACGTCATCACCTCGCTGAACGGCAAGGCGGTCGCCGGCCCGGGCGCCTGGGCCGTCGCGCTGCGGGCCCTCCCGGCCGAGACGGCCGTGACCGTCGAGTACCTGCGCAAGGGGGCCACGCGCACCGGGATGATCGAGGCCGCACCCGACTGGGAGGCCGCCCCCGACTTCGCCAAGTCGCTCGCGGTCGCCGTGCGCCGCGACCCCCGCAACCTGGCCTACTCCGTCGCCCGGGCGCGCCAGCTCATCGACGCCGGCAAGCTCGACGAGGCCGCGACGGCGATCTCCGCCTGGCCCAGGGCCTGGCGCACCAGCGCGCCCGGCGAGCTGACCCAGGGCGACCTGCAGCTCAAGCGCAAGCGCTGGAAGCAGGCGCTCGGCGCCTACAACCGCGCCCGCGCCCGCGACAAGACGATGGCCGCCGCCGAGTTCGGCCGCGGCGTCGCCCTCTCCTCGCTCAAGAAGACCAGGCCCTCGGCGACGGCCTTCGCCGCCGCCGGGCGCCTCGACCCGACCGACCCGGCCGCGCCGGCCTTCCAGGCCTACGCGCTCCTGAACCTCGACGACACCGCCGGTGCCCTCACCGCCTCGCAGCGCGCCGTGTCGCTCGATCCCCGCTACGCCGACGGCTTCCTGCCCTACGGCATCAGCCTGCTCGCGGCCGGCGACAAGGCGGGCGGCGTCAAGATGCTGCGCCGCGGCCTCGTCCTCCTCGAGGACCCGGACCGCGCAGCCTCCTTGATCGCCGAGCATCTCAACCCCACCGACCCCTGACCCGTCGCCTCGGGTGCGAGGCTAGATCTGACCGGTGGGCTCGTCCATCTCGTCGTCCAGGCCCGAGCCGCCCCGCGGAGGACGGCGCGAGCGCCCGCCCGAGCGCGAGCGGCCGCCGTGCGACAGGCCACCGCCGGCCAGGAACAGGACGGTGAGGATGCCCGCCGCGAGGCCCGCCCACATCTCCCACTGCAGCAGCGGGTTCTCGGCGAAGATCCCGTAGAGCAGGAAGACCACGATCACGCCCACCAGGGCCAGCGGCCGCTGGCGCGGCGCCGCGAGGTGCACGACCCACGGCGCCAGGAGGGCGATGACCAGCAGGAGGATCGTGCTCACGCGGGGCTCCGGGATGTCGACGACCGGGCGGGCATCCGCCGGAGAGTAGTCGCCGCCGGACCCCGGCGTCCAGAGCGCGCCCGGCCCCGGTAGCGTGCGGCCGATGGGCGACGTCCTCGGCCTCCACCTCGTCGCGCACCTCGGTCTGGTGTCGTCGCCCCGGCGCTCGGTGCTGGCGCGGCTGGACGCCGGCGGGCGCCTCGTCGCGCTCGACACGGCGGCCGGCGACGACGAGGTCGCGGCCCTCGTGGCGGCCCAGGACGCGCCGATGGTGGTCGTCAACGCCCCCCTGGAGGTGCCCGCGGGCGGCGGGCGGCGCGACGCCGAGGCGGTGCTCGCCTGGTGCGACGTGGTCGCGTTCCCGGCGTCGGCCCGGCGCCTCGAGGCGGTCTACGGCGGCGCCCGCGGCGTGGCGCTGCTCCCGGCGCTGACGGCGGGCGGCCGGCGCGCGGTCGAGGCCCTGCCCGACCAGGTGCTGCGCGAGATCGTCTGGGAGCGGGACCATCCCGTCGGCGGACCGCCCATGGACCTCGCGGACTACCGCGCGGCCTGGATCGGCGTGCGCGCGCCGCGCTATCGCCCCAAGGGCGAGGGCCGCGCGCGCCCCGAGGGCGTGCTCGAGGCCTGGCGCATCCTGGCGGAGGCCGTCAACCTGGACGGCTGGGCCCCGGCCCCGGGGCCCGACGACTGGGCCGCGATCGCCGACGCCGCCGTGATCGACGCCGTCCTCTGCGCCTACGCGGGCCTGCGGCTCCAGGCGGGGACCGGCGTCGTGGTCGGCTCCCCCGGCCGCGGCGTCGTGGCGCTGCCGGCCGGCGCCGACCTGCGCGCGCGGCTCGCCGCGACGACGGAGCGGCTCGCGGGCGAGGGGACCATCCTCCCCTGAAGGTCGCCGCGGCGGCCGCGGGGGCTTGCCCCGGCCGCGCCGCATTCGTGAGAATGCGCACAAGCCCCTCGGGGCGAAGTGTCCACACACGGAAAAAGGATGTCCCCGAATGGGCAACAGCGTCTACAAGGTGATCGAGATCGTCGGCACCAGCGAGAGCTCGTGGGAGGACGCGACGGCGGCGGCCGTGGCGACCGCCTCCAAGACCCTCCGCGACCTGCGCGTCGCCGAGGTCATCAAGCAGGACGTGACGATCAACGACGACGGCACGATCGACCAGTACCGCAGCCGCCTGTCGGTGTCCTTCAAGTACCAGGAGGACTGAGCCTGATCGGGGCTCCGGGGCCGGGGCGCGTCGCGCGGGCGCCCCGGCCCGTCAACCCGGCCGCACGCTGAAGGCGAGGGTGAGCCAGGGCGCCGCCTCCAGGCTCGCCCCCAGGTCGAGGGCGTCGGCGTACGGGCGCTCCTCGACCGCCCGCGCGGGCACCGGCAGGGACACCTCGCCGCCCGAGAACGGCCAGGGCTCCACGGTGCAGGCCATCGGGCCGTCGGGCCTCACGCGCAGGTCGAGCCCCGGGTCGCCGGCCTCCCGCGGCACCTGAGGGAGCGTCGTCTCGCGGCCCGCGAGCAGGCCGCGCCAGGTGAGGTGGAGGCTGAGGAAGTCCCACGTCTGCAGCAGCCGGTAGGCGGCCCAGGCCCAGGCGTCGAGCTCCGGCCCCTCCCCGATCGCACGCCGCAGCCCCTCCTGCACCGCGTCCTGCTCCGCGAGGAACTCCTGCACCGCATGCGGGCGCTCGGAGCGCGGCGTCGGCGGACCGGGGTCGAGGCCCAGCCGGCCCTCGTAGAGCCCCTGCCCGTGCATGCTCACGACGAGGCCCGTACGGGGGTCACGGGCCCGCGCGTCGTCGATCGCGCGCCGGTAGAGCGCCACGTGCGTCGTCCGGTCGATCTCGGTGAAGTCGACCGGGGCGCCGTCGCGCACCTGCGGGGCCTCCTCCCAGGTGCGCCAGCCCTCGTCGTGGCGGGCGGCGGCGTGGACGACCGGCTCCCACGGCGCGATCCGGGCGAAGCGGTCGTTGCCCCAGGCCGCGGCCATCAGGGCGCACTGGTCCTGGTGGTCCACCTGGCGCACCAGCACCAGGCCCTGTGGGCGATGGGAGACGATCACCCGGACATCATGGCGCTCAGCGCACGGACCACTCGTCAACCAGGCCGGCGAGGTCGCGGTCGAGGAAGCCCTGCCCCGAGTTGATCACCACCGCGTCGGGTCCGGTGTCCCACGGCCGCTGCGCGGCGATCGGCCGGCACATGTAGAGCTCGTCGGCGGCCCGGGTGACGGCGACGTAGAAGAGGCGCTCCTCCTCGTCGAGCTTGCCCTCGCTCACGGCCCAGCCCGAGGGGAACGAGCCGGCCTCGACCTGCAGCACGAAGACGACCGGCCACTCCAGGCCCTTGGCCTGGTGGACGCTCGAGAGCGCGACCCGCCGCGCGGGGCCCGAGACGTCCTCGTCGGCCTCCACCCGCTCGGCGAGCTGCAGGTCGCCCAGGAAGCGGTCGAGGCTCGCCGCGCGGGTGGCGAGCTCGGCCAGGCGCGCCAGGTCGCCCTCGCGGTCGCGCCAGTTGGGGTAGGCGCGCTGCAGGTGGTCGCGGTACCACTCCGCCCGCGCCACCCGCAGCACGATCTCCTCGGGGCGCGACATGCGGGCGATGTCGGCGATGGCCTCCGCGAAGCGGCGCAGCCCGGCCGAGCCCGGCCCGGAGGGCTCGAGCGCCGCGGCGGCGGCCAGCGGGTCGGGCGTCGCGGCGATGGCCGCCCACGTGCGGGCGGCGGTCGAACTCCCCCACGCGGTCGAACAGGCGCAGCGCCCGATGCCAGGCCAGCTCGTCGCGCGGGTTGTGGCGCAGTCGCAGGAACGCCAGGACGTCCTTGACGTGGGCGCTCTCGACGAACCGCGCCCCGGAGAAGAGCTCGAACTCGACGCCGGCCTCGGCCAGCGCGAGCTGCAGGTCGACCGAGTGGTGGTGGGCGCGGTAGAGCACGGCGATGTCGCCCGGCGCGCGGCCCTCGGTGATGAGGTCGGCGATGCGCTGGACGACGAAGCGCGCCTCGTCGCCCACCGACGCGAGGTGCGCGACCACCGGGCGCGCCCCGGAGGCCGGCCGTGCGGCGCGCAGGCTCTTGCCGAAGGGGTTGCCGGCGGGGAGCGTCGCCTGGGCGAACCCGACCACCTCGGGGGTCGAGCGGTAATTGGTCTGGAGCGGGAAGACCCGCGTGCCCGCGACGGCGGCGAAGCGCTGCACCACCTCGGGATCGGCGCCGCGCCAGGAGTAGATCGACTGGTCCGGGTCGGCAACGGCCAGCAGGTTGCCGCCCTCCCCCGCGATCGCCTCCACCAGCCGCGCCTGCACCGGATTCGTGTCGTGCAGCTCGTCCACCAGGATCCAGCGGTAGGCGTCGGCGAGCTTCGCGCGGACGCGCGGGTGCTCGTCGAGCAGGCGCGCGGTCAGGACCAGCAGGTCGGCGTAGTCGACCGCCGCCATCGCGCGCTTGCGCTCGGCGTAGCCCTCGGCGATGGCCGACAGGTCGTCCAAGCGGTCGCCCAGGCGCGGGTTGGCGTCGAGCACCACGGCCTCGAAGGGCCGCCCGCTCTCGGCCGCCAGCGCGGCCCAGCCCACGATCGTGCCGGGCTTCGGCAGCGCCGGGCGGCTCTCGCGGCCCTCCAGGAGGGCGTCGCGGGCGATGGCGGCGACCTGGGCCTGGTCCTCGGCGTCGAGCACCGTGAAGGACGACGGCAGGCCGATCAGCGGGCCGTAGCGGGCCAGCAGCCTCCGGCAGACCGAGTGGAAGGTGCCGGCCGTGACCGCCGACAGGTCGTGCTCGGACACCCGCCCGGCGCGGTCGACCATGTCGCGGGCGGCCCGGCGCGTGAACGTGACGAGCATGATCGCCTCGGGCGGCGTGCCGGTCTCCACCAGGTGGGCCAGCGTCGCGACGATCGTGCGGGTCTTGCCCGAGCCCGCCGAGGCCAGCACCAGCGTGCGCCCGCGCGCGCCCTCGACGGCGGCGAGCTGCTCGGGGTCGAGCATCGCCCGCAGGCGCGCGGAGGCCTCCGCCGCCGCCGGGCCGGACGCCCGCAGGCGGTAGACCGTGCGCCCGGCCGGGTCGGTCGCGAGCGGGTCGCGGGGCGCGCGGGCGTCGCGCAGCGCCTTCTGGGCCTCGACGTGCGGCAGGGTCGGGGGCGCCGTCTGCCAGCGCGGATATCCCTTGGCCGTCGACATGGGCGGGGGACGTTATCCGGGCACTCGGACGGACCCGCCCGGGCGTCTAGAAGTCGGTGAACAGGGCCAGGATCAGGGCCGTGGCCGACAGCGCGGCGAAGGCCAGGCCGCAGCCCAGCACCAGGTAGGCCCGCCCGCCGGGAGGGTCGTCGGGGGCGCGCCGGCGGGCGGCGAGCAGGGCCCACACCGCCAGGGCGGCGATCAGCAGGCAGATGAGCGGGCCCGTCACCCCGTTGTCGCCGATGTCGCCGGCGAGGAGCGCGAGCAGCGCGGCCTCCCCCGCCACCAGGATGCCGATCGCGACGCCCGCCGCCGCCCGGATGCCGCGCCCGGCGCCCTCCTCCTCGTCGTCGAGGAGCTCGTCGTCCTCAGGATCCAGCGCGCAGCTCCCGCTCGAGCCGCAGCAGCCCGATCAGCGTCTTGGCGTCGCGCACCGCGTCGATGGCGGCGCCGAGGTCGGCCAGCGGCCAGGGGACGATCTCGATGGCTTCGTCGTCGTCGCCGGACACGTGCTCGGCCACCGGCGTCAGGTCGGTCGCCATGAAGCAGTGGATGAACTCGGTGAGGATGGCCGGGGCGGTGTAGAAGCCGCCCAGGTCGCGCCAGGTGGCCGCGACCCGCCCCACCTCCTCGGCCAGCTCGCGGCGCGCGCACTCCAGCGGGTCCTCGCCCGGGTGGTCGAGCTTTCCGGCCGGCAGCTCGAGCGTGTACTCCTCGACGGCCTCGCGCGGCTGGCGCACCAGCAGGACGTGGCCGTCCTCGACCGGCACCATCACCACGGCGCCGGGGTGGTCCATCACCTCGCGGTGGACGACCGTGCCGTCGGGGCGCCGGTAGTCGGACGCGCGCAGGTTGACGATCGTGCCGCGGTGGATCTGCCGCGTGGCGATGGGCGGCCCCAGCCGGCCCTCCCCCGCGGTCACGACGCGCGGGCCGCCGCGTCGATCAGGCCGAGCGTCACGTCGAGCATCGACTCGAGGCTCGCCGACGGCGATGCGCTCGTCGGGCGCGTGGGGGGCGATCATGCCGTTGCAGAGGTTCACGGCCGGGAAGCCGTTGTGCAGGAAGGCGTTGACGTCCGAGCCGCCGCCGCTCGCGACCATCCGCGGCGTGTGGCCGAGGGAGCGCAGCACCTCGGCCGCCATCGCCACCTGGGGCTCGGACTCGCCGAGCCGGTAGGCGGTGAACTCCTTCTCGACGCGGGTCTCGAGGTCAACCTCGCACTCGCTGGCCGCCCAGGTGAGGGCGTCCATCATCGCCGTGAGCTGGACCGACAGGGCCCGCTCGTCGCGGCTGCGCGCCTCGGCCGTGAGCGTGCAGCGCTCCGCGACCACGTTGGTGGCCGTGCCGCCGGCGATCGTCCCGATGTTGGCGGTCGTCTCGGCGTCGATGCGGCCGAGGGGCATGCGGCCGATCGCCTTCGCGGCGGCCGTGATGGCGCTGCGCCCCGACTCGGGCGTGATGCCCGCGTGCGCGCTGCGGCCGATGAACGTGGCCTCGATGCGGTGCAGCGAGGGCGCGGCGAAGACGATGTCGCCCACCGGGCCGGTGTGGTCGTAGACGAAGCCGAAGCGCGCCCGCAGGGGCGACGGGTCGAAGGCGGCCGCGCCGCGCAGGCCGATCTCCTCGCAGGGCGTGAAGACCAGCTCGACGCCCGCGTGCGGGCGCCCCTCGGAGGTCACGCGGCGCATGGCCTCGAGCAGCACCGCGACGGCCGACTTGTTGTCGCCGCCGAGGATCGCCTCGTGGCGGTTGGTGAGGTGGCCGTCGACCAGCTCGACCTCGATCTCACCGGTCGCCGGCACGGTGTCGAGGTGCGCGCCCAGCATGATCGGGACGCCGCCCTCGGCGGTCGGCGGGAAGCGGCCGACGATGTTGCCGCAGCCGGCCGGCAGCAGGGCCGCGGCGCCGTCCTCGTGGATCTCGGCGCCGAGGTTCCGCAGCTCCCTCCGGACCACGTCGGCCACGGCCCCCTCGTCGCGGGACGGCGAGGGGATCTCGCAGAGCCGCACCATCAGCCGCGCCACCTCCGGCAGGCCGGCCAGCTCCTGCCCGACGAGGGGGTCGGGGGGTGTCACCCTCCGAGCGGGGCGTGCTCGCGGGCCGGGAAGTCCTCCCGCGCCTGGGCGTGCGCGGCGGCGGCGCCCATGAACTCGCGGAAGAGCGGCTGCGGGCGGGTCGGGCGGCTCTTGAACTCCGGGTGGAACTGCGAGGCGCAGAACCACGGGTGGTCCGGGAGCTCGACGACCTCGACCAGGCGCCCGTTGGGCGAGCGGCCGCTCATCACCAGGCCCGCCGCCTCGATCTCGTCGCGCATCGACGGGTTGACCTCGTAGCGGTGGCGGTGGCGCTCGTAGATGACGGCCTGGTCGCCGTACGCCGCGCGCGCCCGCGAGCCCTCGGCCAGGTGCACCGGGTCCGCCCCCAGGCGCATCGTGCCGCCGCGCTCCTCGATGGCGCGCTGCTCGGGCAGGAGGTCGATGACCGCGTAGGGCGTCTCGGGGTCGAACTCGCTCGAGTTGGCGCCGTCCATCGCGCAGACGTGGCGCGCGTACTCGATGACCGCGATCTGCATGCCCAGGCAGATGCCGAGGTAGGGCGTCCGCCTCTCGCGGGCGAAGCGGGCCGCGGTGATCTTGCCCTCGATGCCGCGGCCGCCGAAGCCGCCCGGCACCAGGATGCCGTCGGCCTGGCCGAGCAGGACCTCCAGGTCGGGCGCCTCGGCGTCGACCCAGTCGATCTCGAGCTCGACGCCGTGGTGGATGGCCGCGTGCTTGAGGGCCTCGGCGACCGACAGATAGGCGTCGTGGAGCTGGACGTACTTGCCGACCAGCGCGATCCGCACCCTGCCCTCGCAGGCGTGGATGCGCCGCACCAGGTTGCTCCAGTCCGAGAGGTCCGGCGGGGCCGTCGTGCGGCCGAGGCGCTGGCAGACCACCGTCGCAAAGCCCTCGGCCTCCAGGTTGAGCGGGACCTCGTAGATGTCGCCGGCGTCCACGGCCGAGATGACCGCGTTGGCCGGGATGCCGCCGTAGAGGGCGATCTTGCGGCGGATGTCGTCGGTCAGCTCGCGGTCGGAGCGCAGCACGAGGACGTCCGGCTCGATACCGATGCGCCGCAGCTCGTTGACCGAGTGCTGGGTGGTCTTGCTCTTCAGCTCGCCCGAGGCGTCGAGGTACGGCACCAGGGTGACGTGGACGAAGCAGACGTGCTCCCGGCCGACGTCGTTGCGCAGCTGCCGGATCGCCTCGAGGAACGGCAGCGACTCGATGTCGCCGACCGTGCCGCCGATCTCGACGATCACCACCTCGGCGTTGGAGCTGGCCGCCGCCTGGCGGATGCGCGCCTTGATCTCGTCGGTGACGTGCGGGATGACCTGGACGGTCGCCCCGAGGAAGTCGCCGCGGCGCTCCTTCTTGATGACCGCGTCGTAGACCGCGCCGGTGGTCACGTTCGAGATACGGGTGAGGCTCTCGTCGGTGAAGCGCTCGTAGTGGCCCAGGTCGAGGTCGGTCTCGGCCCCGTCCTCGGTCACGAAGACCTCGCCGTGCTGGAACGGGCTCATCGTGCCCGGGTCCACGTTCAGGTAGGGGTCGCACTTCTGGAGCGACACCTTCACCCCGCGCGCCTTCAGCAGGGTCCCGAGGGACGCCGCCGAGATGCCCTTCCCGAGACCGGAGACGACGCCTCCGGTCACGAACACGTACTTCACCGGAGTCTCGACCACGTTGTCTCCTCTGCCCGACGTCCGGATGAGGATAGCGGGAGGGTCGGCGCGCACGCATCCCCCGGGTGGGGACCGACACCCGTCAGCCCGCTCCGAGCGGACGGCCTGTCAGGCCGCCGGCGCGATCGGCGTCCCGAGGCCGTCCGGGATGATCTCCGCGATCGTGTCCATCAGCTCAGGCGACCAGCGCGGAGCGCCGAACGAGGCGCTCATCCCGCCGTCCACCACCAGGGTGTGGCCGTTGACGTAGCTCGACGCCCCGGAGGCGAGGAACAGCAGCGGCCCCACCAGCTCGTCCGGGTCACCGACCCGCCCGCTCGGCTGCTGGGACAGGATGGCCGCGAAGAACGGCGGGATGGCGAGGTAGCCCTCGGTCATCTCGCTCGGGAACCAGCCCGGCGCCAGGGCGTTGACGCGCACCCCGCGGTCGCCCCAGCTCACGGCGAGCGCGCGCGTGAGGTTGATGACGGCCGCCTTGGAGGAATGGTAGGCGGGCGGGTAGTTCTGCAGGCCGCCGAGCCCGGATACCGACGCGTTGTTGATGATCGAGCCGCCACCGCCGTCGGCGAGCATGCGCCGCGCGACGGCCTGACAGCCGTACCACGTGCCGAGCAGGTTGACCCGGATCGTCTGCTCGAACAGCGCGTGCGGCAGGCGCTCGGGGCTCGGCCCGCCGTCGCCTGCGGTGCCGGCGTTGTTGACCATCACGTCAACCCGTCCGAAGTGCGTCCACGCGGCCGCGACCATGTCCTCGACCTGGGCGGCCTCGCCCACGTCGCAGGGCAGGGCGATGGCGTCGCAGCCTTCCTCGGCGAGCTCGGCCGCGAGCGCCTCCAGGCGGTCCGCCCGCCGCGCGGCGAGGGCCACGCCCGCGCCCGCGTGCGCGAGCGCGCGCGCGAAGGTCACCCCGAGGCCCGACGAGGCCCCCGTGACGATCGCGGTCCTCCCGGAGAGATCGAAGATGTCTGCGGCCCGGTACACGGTGCGCCTCCTTCTCGATGGTTGGCGCGACCCTCCACCGGACGCGTCCCACGGCGCCAGCGCCGGTCCGCGATCCGAGACGCTCAGGGGCGGCGGGCGAGCAGCTCCTCGGCGTGGCGCCGCGCGCCGGCGTCGCCGGACGCCGCGCCGAGCATGCGGCACATCTCCTCGAGCAGGTCGTCGCCCTCAACCGGCTCGATCCGGGTCGTGGCCCGGCCCTCCGGGTCGAGGCCCTTCACCAGGCGGTAGTGGGCGTCGGCCATCGCGGCCACCTGCGGCAGGTGGGTGATGACGACCACCTGGCGGCTGCGCGCGAAGTCGCGCAGGCGGGCGCCCACGGCGGTGGCGGTGACGCCGCCGATGCCCGCGTCGACCTCATCGAGGACCCAGGTGGCGTCGTCGGCCGCCGCGGCGATGCCGTGGAGCGCGAGCAGCACCCGCGAGAGCTCGCCGCCCGAGGCCGTCGCCGCCAGGGGCGCCTCGGGCAGGCCGGGGTTGGCGCGCAGCCAGATGACGCACGAGTCGGCCGGAACCTCGCCCGTGTCCTCGACCAGCTCGATGCGCAGCTCGGCCCGCGGCATCGCCAGGTCGGCGAGCTGCTCGCGCACCGCGTCGGCCATCCGGGGCGCTGCGTCGGCGCGCGCGTCGCGCAGGGCGACGGCCGCCTCGGCCGCCTCGTCAACCAGCGCCTGGCGCTCCTCCGCCAGGGCCAGCACCTCCCCCGCCCCCTCGTCCAGCTCCTGCAGGGCCTCGCGCGCCCGCTCGGCCCGCGCCAGGACGTCACCCGTCTCCGGGCCGTAGCGGCGGGCCATGCGGCGATAGGTCTCCAGCCGCTCCTCCACCTGCTCCAGGCGGCCCGGCTCGGCGTCGAGGTCCTGGAGGTAGCCCCGCAGCGCGAGCCCGGCCTCCTGGAGCGCCGCCTGCGCCGACACGAGCTCGGCGTGCGGCCCGGCAAGGGCCGGGTCAACGCGGGTCATCGGGGCGAGCGCGGCGACCGCCGCGCCCAGGGTCTCGACCGCGCCGCCCTCGCCGTCGCTCGGCGAGAGCGCCTCGGCCGCCGCCGAGGCCGCCGCCGCGAGGCTCTCGGCGTGCGCCAGGCGCTCGCGCTCGGCCAGCAGGGCCTCCTCCTCGGCCGGGTCGAGAGCCGCGGAGTCGGCGTCGGCCACCAGCGCCTCGAGCTCGGCGCGCTCGCGCTCGGCCTGCTCGCGCCGGCCCCGCGCCGCGGCGAGCGCGCGGTCGAGCGCGCCCAGGCGCCGGCGCAGCACCGCGAGCCGCTCCGCCCCCTGCACGGCGTCCGGGCCCGCGAAGGCGTCCAGCACGGCGAGCTGGCTCGACGGGCTCACCAGGCGCCGGTGCTCGTGCTGGGCCGAGAAGCGGATCAGGTGGCGCGCCAGGGCGGCGACGGCGTCGCGCGGGGCGGCCTGGCCGTCGATCATCGCGCGGGCCCGCCCCTCGGCCGGGACGCGGCGGGCCAGGACGACCTCGCGCTCGTCCTCGGCCAGCTCGCGCAGGGGCGCGGCGGCGTCGTCCTCGTCGAGGCGCTCCCAGAAGCCGTCCGGCAGGGCGATCGTGGCCTGCACCAGCGCGTGGCGCGCGCCGGGGCGCACCGCGGAGGCGTCGGCCGGCCCGCCGGTGAGCAGCGCGAGCGCCTGGGCCAGCACGGTCTTGCCGGCGCCGGTCTCGCCCGTGACGGCCGTCAACCCCGCGGCCGGGGCGAGCTCCGCGCGCTCGATCACGACGAGGTCGCGGACCTCCAGCGAGCGGATCACGGCCGGCCGAACTTCTCCCGGTAGCGCCGGAAGAAGGATGCCTCGGGGAACGTCGCAAGGTGGACCTCGGACCCGCCGAGGCTCACCGTGATCGACCGGCCCGGCCGCAGGACGCCGATCTTCTGCCCGTCGGCCTGGATGTCGCAGTCGCCGTCGAGCGCGCTGTTGGTGACCGTGAGCTGCTCCTCGCCGCCGATCACCAGCGGCCGCGAGTCGAGGTGGTGCAAGGCGATGAACGAGAGCACGAAGCAGCGCACGCGCCACGACACCGTGGGGCCGCCGGCCGCCAGGTTGTAGGCCGTCGAGCCGACCGGGGTGCTGAGCACGACGCCGTCGCAGCGGACCGTGGCCACCAGCTCGCCGTCCACCGCGTAGGTGAGGTCGGCGATGCGCGACTCGCCCCCGCGGAAGAGCGCGAGGTCGTTGACCGCGATCACCTCGCCGCCGGACCACTCGGCCTTCAGCGAGGGCAGCCCGAGCACGACGAACTCGCCGCGCAGGGCCCGGCGCAGGTCGCGCTCCAGCGTCTCGCGCTCGATCGAGGC
Source organism: uncultured Thermoleophilia bacterium (assembly GCA_963770865.1). Taxonomy (GTDB): domain Bacteria; phylum Actinomycetota; class Thermoleophilia; order Miltoncostaeales; family Miltoncostaeaceae; genus Miltoncostaea. The sequence continues at coordinate 226,307 of CAVYRD010000011.1, read as the reverse complement.
GAGGAAGCCGACGCGCCCGTAGTTGACGCCGATCACCGGTGCGCCGGAGCCGGCCTCGCGGGCCAGCGCCCGCAGGATGCTGCCGTCGCCGCCGAGCACCAGGATCAGGTCCTCGCCGCCCGGCTGCAGGCGCATGCCGTCGCCCGAGGCGTACGGCGCGAGGATTCGGTGCTTGACCACCTCGCCGGCCGGCACCAGCACCTGGACGCCCGCGTCCTCGAGGATCGACAGGATCGCCGGGAGGTTCTGGGCCGTCACCCGCGGCTCGCGGTGCGTGAGGAGCAGCACGCGCTTGACCGGCTTCGCGTCCTCGACGCTGATCGGCGCCGAGCTGGCGCGCGGGACGCTCGGGCTCACGCGCCCTCCCCCGCGTCCTCGGCCAGCAGGAACACCTCGCGGTTGCCCTTCGGGCCGGGCAGCCCCGCGTCGGCGCGGCCGGCCACCCGCCCGCCGGCCGCCTCGATCACCCCGGCCACCGAGCGCACCGCGTCCTCCCGCGCCTCGTCGTCGCGCACCACGCCCCCCGATCCGACCCGCCCCCGCCCGACCTCGAACTGCGGCTTGACCATCACCATGGCACGCCACCCGCGCGCCAGGCAGGGCACCACCGCGCCCCAGACCGTGCCGATCGAGATGAAGGAGAGGTCACACGTGACCAGGTCCGGCGCGTAGGGCAGGTCGCCCGGCGACAGGCGGCGGGCGTTCGTGCGCTCCATGACGTGGACCCGCGCGTCGGTGCGCAGGCTCCACGCGAGCTGGCCGTAGCCGACGTCGAGCGCGATCACCTCGGCCGCGCCGCGCTGCAGCAGGCAGTCGGTGAACCCGCCGGTCGAGGCGCCGAGGTCGAGCGCCCGGGCGCCGGCCACCTCCACGCCGAGGGCGTCCAGGGCGACGGCCAGCTTGACCCCGCCCCGCGAGACGTACTCGTCCGCCCCCTGCACCTCGAGCGAGGCGCCCTCGGGCACCCCGGCGCCGGGCTTGTCGGCGGCGCGGCCGTCGACGCGGACCCGGCCGGCCATGACCGCGGCCTGGGCGCGCGAGCGGTTCGGGAAGAGTCCCCGCTCCACCAGCGCGACGTCGAGTCGTGAGCGAGGCATGCCGGAGGATGATAGCCGGGGGTCCCCGCCGTCGCGGCCCCGGCGCCGCCCAGGCGCTCTCAGCCGTCGGCGAGCAGCGCCCGGACCGGCTTGCCCACCGTCCGGATGACCCGCGCCGCGATCTGAGGCGCGGTCAGGCCCGCGTCCTCGAGCAGGATCTCCCGCTTGCCGTGGTCGATGAAGCGGTCGGGGATGCCGATGCGCAGGACCCGCGCGGAGCTCTCCTCGGCGCACTCGAGCACCGCCGTGCCGAACCCGCCGAGCACCGCGTGGTCCTCGATGGTCACGATCAGCTCGTGCCGGCTCGCCAGCTCGCGGATCAGGGCCGCGTCGATGGGCTTGGCGAAGCGCGCGTTGACGACCGTCGGGCGGGCGCCAAGGCCCTCGCCCACCAGGTCCGCCGCCTGGCGCGCCAGCAGGGCGCCGAAGCCGTAGCCGACCAGCGCGACGCGCTCGCCGGGCTCGAGCACCTGGCCGCGGCCGATCTCGAGCGGCTCGGGCCGCTCGGGCAGCGGCACGCCCACGCCCGCGCCGCGCGGGTAGCGGATCGCCACCGGGCCCTCGATCTTCAGCGCGGTGTGGAGCATCGTCACGAGCTCGGCCTCGTCCATCGGGGCCATGATCGTGAGGTTCGGGATCGAGCGCAGGTAGGCGATGTCGAACGCGCCGTGGTGGGTCGGGCCGTCGTCGCCGACGAGCCCGCCGCGGTCGATCGCGAACACGACCGGCAGCCGCTGGAGGGCGGCGTCGTGCACGATCGGGTCGAACGCGCGCTGGAGGAAGGTCGAGTAGATCGCGCAGACCGGCCGGTAGCCGGCGATGGCCAGCCCGCACGCGAACACGACGGCGTGCTGCTCGGCGATGCCGACGTCGTAGGTGCGCTCCGGGAAGCGGGCCATCATGTGCTGCATCCCGGTGCCCTTCAGCATGGCGGCGGTGATGCCCACGATGCGCGGATCGCGCTCGGCCTCGGCCACGAGCGCGTGGCCGAACACCTCGGTGTAGTTCGGCGGCCCGGACGCCTTCTTCGTGGCGGCCTTGCCGCTCTCGATGACGAACGGGGTGGCGCCGTGCATCGCCTCGCCGTCGGCCTCGGCCGGCGGGTAGCCGCGGCCCTTGACCGTCTTGACGTGGATCACGACCGGCCGGTCCATGGCGAGCGTCGTGCGCAGCGCCTTGCGGACCTCCTCGACGTCGTGGCCGTCGATCGGGCCGATGTAGGCGAAGCCGAGGGCCTCGAAGAGGGCGCCCGGCACGAACCACAGCGACTTGGTGGCGTCGCGGATGTGGCCGCCGAGCTCGCTGGCGCCCGGTAGCCGCGACAGGCCGCGCTCCAGCTCCTCGCGGACCCGTGTGAGCGTGGGGTCGACGCGCACGCGCTGGAACAGCTTGGAGAGCGCCCCGACGTTCTCCGAGATGCTCATGCCGTTGTCGTTCAGGATCACCGTCACCGGCGAGCCGAGGTGGCCGGCCTGGTTGAGGCCCTCGTAGGCCATGCCGCCGGTCAGGGCGCCGTCGCCGATCACGCAGACCGCCCGCCCGGCGCTGCGGCCGTGGCGGTGGGCCTCGGCGAGGCCGGTGGCGTAGGAGATCGACGTGCTCGCGTGGCCCGCGCCCATCACGTCGTGCTCGCTCTCGTTGCGGCTGAGGAAGCCGCTGATGCCCCCGTGCTGGCGCAGGGTGGGGAAGTCGTCGAGGCGGCCGGTGAGGAGCTTGTGGCCGTAGGCCTGGTGACCGACGTCCCAGACGATGCGGTCGCGCGGCGACTGCAGCTCGGCGTGGAGGGCGATGGTCAGCTCCACGGTGCCGAGCGACGCACCGAGGTGCCCCCCGGTCTGCGAGACGGTCTCGATGATGGCCTCGCGCATCTCGGCGGCGAGGGCCTCCAGCTGCGCGTCTGTCATGTCGCCCAGCTCGCTCGGCCCGGAGAGCCCGGCGAGGAGGGGGAACCGCGGTCCGGTGGTCGTCATCCGGTCGATTCTAGTGCACACGCCCGCCCGCGATGCGAGACGCGACGCGACGCGGCTGGACAGGGCGGGCGCGGCGGTGGTCCCCCGGGCCGTGAATCCGGCCTACGTCGTCGTGGCGCGCGCGGCCGACTTCGTGCAGGGCGCGCCGCGGCGCGACCCCTGAGGCCCGCGGGGGCTATCGTCAGGGCGTGCCCGGGCTGGTGCTGTACGACAACCCCGTCTCGTCGAACGCGCTCAAGGTGCGGTTCCTGCTCGCGGAGCTCGGGCTGCCGTATGAGCGGCGCACGGTGTCGCTCAGCCGCCCGCGCCCCGAGGCGTACCTCGCCCTGAACCCGGTGGGCGGCATCCCGACGCTCGCGGACGACGACTTCGTCGTGAGCGAGTCGCACGCCATCCTGCGCTACCTCGCCACGCGCGAGGGGCGCGAGGACCTGTACCCGTCCCACCCGCGCGGGCGGGCCGTCGTGGACGAGTTCCTGGAGCGCTTCAACACCGGCATCCGGGCCGCGTTCTTCCGCCACGAGGCGCCCGCGCTCGGGTACTCGCGCGACAAGGGCGGCATGGGCGCCGTCCCGCCCGACCCGGAGGCCGCCGCGGCCGCCGAGGCCGCCCTGCAGCCCACCCTGGAGCTGCTCGCGCGCCTGGTCGGCGAGGGCTACGTCGTGCTCGGGCGCCTCACGATCGCCGACTGCGCCCTGGCGCCGGTGCTGCACCGCAGCCTGCGCACGGGGCTCGACCTCTCCCCCCACCCCCGCCTGGAGGCGCTGCGCGCGGCCCTCGTCGCGCACCCCTCCTTCGCCGCCGCCGACCCCGTCGGCTAGACCGTATGGAGCGGCTGGCCTTCGCTCGCTGATTGCGGAGCCGGCCGCCTCGCGCATGAATGTGCGGGGACTGGGCCGGGGGCGGGGCCCTCGGCCGGCACCCCGGTCATGGGAGGCGCCGGCATGGCGAGGGTTAGGTCGTTCGTGGGTCTGGACGTGCATGCCCACAGCACCCAGGCGAGCGTTCTCGACACGACGACGGGCGAGCTCGTGCGCCGCCGTCTGGCAGGCCCTCCGGGCGTGGCGATCGCCTTCTTGGAGCAGCCGGCCGGGCCGGTGAGCGCGGTCTACGAGGCGGGGCCGACCGGCTTCGGGCTGGCCCGCCGGGCCGCCGGGCGCCAGATCGACGTACGGGTCTGCGCGCCGGGACTGATCCCGCGAGGGCCGAGCGAGCGGGTGAAGACCGACGCGCGCGGTGCCGACCGGCTGGCGCGCCTTCTGGCGGCGGGGGAGCTGGTGCGGGTGCGTGTGCCGAGCGCCGCCGAGGAGCAGCTGCGCGACCTGGTGCGCGCCCGCGAGGACCTGCGCGCCGACCTGATGCGGGCCCGCCATCGGCTCTCCAAGCCCCTGCTGCGCCGGGGGCTGCGCCACCCGGGCCCCGGCGGCGCCTGGACCCGGGGCCACCTGGCCTGGCTCGGGGGCCTGCGCCCGCCCGACGCGCCCACCCGGGCGGTGCTCGTGGACTACCGGTCGGGCCTGGAGGCGCTCATGCAGCGGCGCACGGCGCTCGAGGCGGCACTCGAGCGGGCGGCCCGCGAGGCGCCCACGCCGAGCCGGTGGGGCGCCTGCGCGCCTTCCGCGGCCTGGACACGCTCTCGGCGGTGGGGCTGGTGACCGAGATCGGTGACTTCTCGCGCTTCGCCCGCGCGACACAGGTGGGCGACCACCTGGGCCTGGTGCCCTCAGAGCGCAGCACGGGCGCATCGCGCCGGCAGGGCCCGATCACCAAGGCCGGCCCTCGCCATGCCCGGCGCCTGATGGTCGAGGCCGCCTGGCACTACCGGCTGGCCCCGCGCATCGGCGAGGGCCTGCGCCGGCGCCAGGCCACATGCGATCCGCGGGTGGTGCAGGTGGCCTGGCGCGCCCAGCGGCGCCTTCACCGACGCTGGCAGCACCTGGCCCACGAGCGCGGCAAGCCGCGCGACGTCGTCGCGGTGGCCTGCGCGCGTGAGCTGACCACCTTCCTCTGGGAGGCGGCGCTGATCGACTGAGCGCACCCGGCCACGACGCTGTCGGGGCGCGCACGGGCACCGGGAGGGCCGGGCGCGTCGCAACCAGATGGGCCCGCGCCAGCCCTATGGGCAGCCCCGGCCGCGATGCGGGGCGGCGCCCGTTCCTCGGGTGCGGAGCCCGCGACGAATCGCCGGTCATGAGGCAGCCAGCCCTCGCATATCAGGCTGACCACAGCGGTCAACCACCTGCCCCTTCCGCCCGTGCCGCCCCGAGAGCGCCGCTCCATCCTCACCCCGCCCTCCGCGGCCTGCGCCGGGACACCCTCCCCGTGCCCCTTGACAGGCTCGGCTCCATATCAGGGCTCAGGGCCCGTCGTAGGGAGCGACGCGACGCGCCGCCGAGAGGGCCCGCGACCACCACACCAGGCGGTCGAACATCGTGCGGACGCTGTCGGCGACCAGGCCGTCCGGGTCGTCGGGCGCCTCGCCGTCGGTGAACGACTTGCGCGCCATCGGGAGCACGACCGCGTCGCGCAGCGGGACCATGTGCAGCTCCACGACCACCTGGCGCAGCTGCTCGACGGCCCGGACGCCGCCGGACAGGCCGCCGTAGGAGACGAAGGCGACCGGCTTGGCGCGCCACTCGTGGTTCACCAGGTCCAGGGCGTTCTTCAGCGAGCCCGGGTAGCCGTGGTTGTACTCGGGCGTGAGGATGATGAAGGCCTCGGCTCTGTCGATCCGCGCCGCGAAGGGCACGACCTCGTCCGGGTAGCCGCGCTCGCGCGGGTGCCGCGGGGGCAGCCGGGCGGGCAGCTGGGTGCGCGCGAGGTCGATCGGGTCGATCCAGAGGTCGAGGCGCAGGCTGCCCAGCCCGAGGAACCAGTCGGCGACCGTCTCGGCGAAGCGCCCTTCGCGGGTGCTCGCCACGATCACCGCCACCTGCACCCGCTCGACCCGCGTCCCGATCGTCATGGGCGCGATGATCTCACCGGCGAGGGGCGCGACGCACTAGGCAAGGAGCACGATCCGCAGCGTCGGCAGGTCCGACTCCTCCGGCTCCGGCGCCTGAGCCACGCCGACCAGGAACGGCAGGTCGGCCCGCAGCTGCATGATGTCGCCCGGCTCGAGGACGCCCCCGGAGAGCACGTAGGTGCCGAGCTCCTTCAGCAGGCGCACGCCGCTCTCGATGAAGGCCGTCGGCAGGTTGACCAGCGACAGCTCGGGGTGGCTGGCGTAGACCGACAGCCCGAGCGTCTCCAGCTCGGCGCCGCGCACCGCCGCGCCCTGGGTGAGCCAGGCGCGCTCGGCCAGCTCGCCCATCGGCGGGCGGTCCTCCCCGCTGCCCACGCCCTGCAGCTCGCCGTGGCCGGCGGCGTCGGGATCGCTCGGCGGGCGCACGGCGACCTGCACGCGCGGGTCGAGGAGCTCGTCAGCCCGGGCCGTGGCCGTCCTCCGGGGCGTCGGGCAGGCGCAGGGCGCGCGGCAGCCGCTCGGTGATCTCGGCGCCCAGGGCGAGCGCCTCGTCGGCGAGCTCGCGGAGGTCGTCGGGGGGCGCGTCGGCGTCGCCGATGCGCCGGGCGACCTCCTCCAGGCGGGCCGCCGCGGCCTCGAGCGCCTTCAGCTCCTCGCGCGGGTCGCTCACCCGGCCACCCCGGCCTGCTCGGCGGCGATCCGGCCCAGGATGCCGTTGACCAGCCCCGGCGCCTGGGTGCCGCAGAAGCGCTTGGCCATGTCCACGGCCTCGTTGATCGAGACGGCGGCCGGGATGTCCGGCCAGTCGAGGATCTCGTGGACGGCGACGCGCAGGATGTTGCGCTCGAGCGGCGCCAGCCGTTCGGCCGTCCAGCCCTCGGCGGCCTCGGTGATGAGGGCGTCGAGGCTCGCCGGGTCCGACGCCACGCCCTCCATCAGCGCGCGGGCGAACGGGTCGACGGGCGTGCCGTCGCGCTCGGTGTTGCGCTCCAGCTCCTCCAGCCCCAGCCCCGTCACGTCGTGCTGGTAGAGCAGCACCACCGCCTGGCGCCGCGCCGCGCGCCGTCCGCCCTCGCGGTCGGCGCTCACGCCACCCGTTCGGGGCGCAGCGAGGCCAGGTGCGCCTCGCGCTCGACCAGGTACGCCGTGGTGTAGCGCCCCTCCACGAACGGCGCGTCGTGGGCGATGTCGTTCAGCACCGGCAGCGTCGTGGGGATGCCGGTCACCGAGGTCTCGTAGAGCGCGCGGCGCAGGCGGGCGATGGCCCGCGGACGGTCCGGGGCCCAGACGCAGAGCTTGCCGAGCAGGCTGTCGTAGTGCGGCGGCACGTTCTCGCCCGGCTCGCAGTGGGTGTCCACGCGGATGCCCGGCCCCTGGGCGATGCGGAAGTCGTCGAGCCGGCCGGCGCCCGGGCGGAAGTCGCGCGACGGGTCCTCGGCGTTGATGCGGCACTCGATGGCGTGGCCGTTGGCCGGCACCACGCCGGTGCGCGAGAGCAGGCCGCCGGCGGCCACGTTGAGCTGCTCGGCCACCAGGTCGAGGCCCGTCACCAGCTCGGTGACCGGGTGCTCCACCTGCAGGCGGGCGTTCAGCTCGAGGAAGAAGAAGTCGCCCGCGGCGTCGACCAGGAACTCCAGCGTCCCGGCGCTCTTGTAGTTCCACGCCTTCACGGCGCGCAGCGCGGCCTGCTGCATGGCCTCGCGGGTGGCGTCCGGCAGGTTCGGCGCCGGCGCCTCCTCGATCAGCTTCTGGTGGCGGCGCTGGATGGAGCACTCGCGGTCGCCGCAGACGAGCGCCCCGCCGAGGCCGTCGGCCATCACCTGGATCTCGACGTGCCGGGCGCCCTCAAGCAGGCGCTCGACGTAGAGGCCGCCGTCGCTGAAGGCCGCCTCGGCCTCGCGCTGGGCGACCTCGAAGGCGTGGGGCAGGTCGCCCGGGCGCTCGACCCGGCGCATGCCCTTGCCGCCGCCGCCGGCCGCCGCCTTCAGCAGCACCGGGTAGCCGGCGCGCTCGGCCGCCTCGAGGGCCGCGGCGACGTCGCTCACCGGGCCGTCGGAGCCCTCGAGCACCGGAAGGCCCGCCTCGCGGGCCGCCGCCTTGGCGGCGATCTTGTCGCCCATCCGCTCCATCACCTCGGGCGACGGCCCCACGAAGACGACGCCCTCGCCGGCGCAGGCGCGCGCGAACTCGGCGTTCTCCGCCAGGAATCCGTAGCCCGGGTGGACCGCGTCGCAGCCGGTGATCTCCGCCGCCGCGAGGACGTTGGAGATGTTGAGGTAGGAGTCGCGGGCCGGCGCGGGGCCGATGCAGACGGCCTCGTCGGCCAGGTCGACCGCCAGCGTGTCGGCGTCGGCCGTCGAGTAGACCGCCACGGTCGGGATGCCGAGCTCGCGCGCGGTGCGGATGATGCGGACCGCGATCTCGCCGCGGTTGGCGATGAGGAGCTTCACGGCTCGATCAGGAAGAGGAGCTGGCCGAACTCCGCCGGGTCGGCGTCCTGCAGACAGATCTGGCGCACCACCCCGCCCTGCTCGGCGACGATCTCGTTGAAGAGCTTCATCGCCTCGATCAGGCAGAGGGTCTCGCCCGCCTCGACGCGCTGGCCCTCGACGACGAACGGCTCCTGGTCCGGCCCCGGGCGCCGATAGAAGGTGCCGACCATCGGGCTGGTGACGCGCACCATGCCGTCGCCCTCGGTCGTCCCGGCGCCGCCCGACTCGCCTCCGCCCCCGGACGGGGCGCCCGCGGCCGCCGGCTGCGCGACCGCGCGGCGCACCGTGACGCGGGCGCCGGACACCTCGACCGTGACCTCGGCCTCGTCGGATGCCTCCACCACGTCCACGAGGGTGTCGAGCAGGTCGCGGTCGATGGCCGGCTGGCCCGGGCGGTTGGCCGCCTCCGCTCCGAGCGAGCGCCGCCGGGCGACGACCTGCTCGGTCGTCTCGGCGAACATCGCCCACAGCACCAGGTCCTCGTCGGAGAGGCCCTGGGGCGCCTCCTCGGCCACGGCCACCAGGTCGCGCCGCGGCGGGGGACCGGGGTCCTCGGCCGTCGCCACCTGCAGCACGGCGTCGGCAACCGGGCCGCGCAGGCGGCCGGCGCGGCCGAGGGCGATCTGCACCAGCTCGGGCTCGATCCCGGCCCAGCGGCGGCCCTCGATGACGTGGCGCGCGGCCTGGGCGAGGATGGCCGAGCCCAGCGGGTAGGCCAGCGTCGCGGCGCCGATGTCGCGGGCCACGGCGGCCGACTCGGTGGCCACGGCCACGAGGCTCCGCGAGAGGCCCAGGCGCCCGAGGCGCGAGATCAGGCCGGCCTCGAGCGCCGGCGGCACGGCGACGGCCGGGCCGAACACGGCGGCGGCGGCCTGGCGCAGGCGGTCGGCGGGGAGCATCGGGCCCACCACGCGCGCGGCGCGGTCGAGGGCCGAGGCATTGCAGTCGAAGTGCCGCGTGCCGCCCACCAGGGCGGCGCGCAGCGTCTCGGCGGACGGACGGGCCGAGACCAGCGCCACCGGGCCGGCCGAGGCCTGCACGGCATCCGCGCCCGCGACCACCGCGGCCGTGGCCGACAGCGGCGCGAGGCCTCCCGGCGCCTGCACCTGGACCTCGACGGGCAGACCGGTGGCCGACGCGACGGCGCTCACCAGGGTCCCGAGCGCGGCCGGCGCGACGTGCCCCGCGCCGTCGGACACGCAGATGCTCGCGGCGCCCGGCAGCGCGGCCAGGGCCACGGCCTCGGCGATCCAGAGCTCGTCGCCGACGCCCGGCGAGGGGCCGAGGATCAGCGTCGGGACGAACTCGGCCGACGCCTCCTCGCATGCGACCGCCACCGCCAGCAGGGCCTCGGGGTCGTTCAGGGGGTCGGTGGCGCGCACGCGCGACGCGCCCGAGTCGACCGCGCAGAGAACGAAGCGCCGCACGACGTCGGCCGCCAGGGGCCGGTCGCCCCACAGGTTGCGCGCGCCCACGACGACGCCCACCGGCGTCCCGCCGGCCTCGCGCAGCACGGCCCGCAGGCGGTCCCAGGGGCTCTCCGAGCGGGCCTCGAGCGCCGCCCGGGCGCAGCGGGCGTCGAGGGCCTCCAGCACCCGCGCGCCCACCTCGGACAGCGCCGCGGCCGCGGCCGCGAGGTCGTCGGTGCCCACCGCGGTGCCCCACGGGAAGGGGGCGAGGTCGCGGAGGGTGGCGTCGACATAGCCGACCGCGTCGGAAGCTGGCGTCACGTGTCTCCCTTCGATGATCAGGCCCGCGCCGAGTAGGCCCGGGTGCGCGTGTCGATCTTCAGGCGGTCGCCCTCGTTCACGAAGAGGGGCACGTCGATCACCGCGCCGGTCTCGACCGTCGCGGGCTTCTGGACGTTGGAGACCGTGTCCCCCTTCACCCCGGGGTCGGTCTGGGTGACCGCCAGCTCGACGAAGGTCGGCAGCTCGACGCGGATCGGCGCGTCGCGCACGAAGAGCACCTGCACGTCGGTGTTCGGCGCCAGGAGGTCGTCGTTCTCCACCAGCGAGGACGCGACCGGGATCTGCTCGTAGGTCGTGTTGTCCATCAGGTAGAGCTGGTCGCCGTCGCGGTAGAGGAACTGCATCGTCCGGCTCTCGGTGGTGACCCGCTCCACCTTCTCCCCGGCGCGGAAGGTGCGCTCGACCACGGCCCCCGAGGTCATGCTCTTCAGCTTCGTGCGCACGAAGGCGCCGCCCTTGCCCGGCTTCACGTGCTGGAAGGACACGACGCTCACGAGCTCGCCGTCGATGTCCAGCACGTAGCCGTTCTTCAGGTCGTTGGTGGTGATCATGCCCTTCGCCCCCTGGTTCTCACGCGACGATCCTCAGCTCCTTCGGGGTGTGCGAGAGCACCTCGCGGCCCCCCTCCTGCAACACGACGAGATCCTCGATCCGCACCCCGCCCTCGCCCTCGAGGTAGATCCCGGGCTCGATCGTGATCGCCATCCCCGCTTCCAGCGAATCCGAGCTCTCCGGCCGCACCCCGGGTCGCTCGTGGATCATGAGCCCGACCCCGTGACCGAGGCCGTGCCCGAAGTGCTCACCGTACCCGGCGGCGGCGATGCTCGCGCGGGCGACCGCGTCGAGATCGGCCGCGGCCATGCCGGGGGCCGCGGCGTCGAGGGCGGCGATCTGGGCCTCCAGGCAGACCGCGTGGATCTCCTCGAGACGGGCCGGCAGGGGCCCGGTCGCGACGGTCCGCGTCATGTCGGAGCAGTAGCCGTCGACCACGGCGCCCATGTCGATCACGACCAGCGTGTCGGCCGGGATCGGGTCGGGGCCGGGCACGTGGTGCGGGCGCGCGGCGCGCGGGCCCGAGGCCACGATCGTCGAGAAGCTCGGCTCCTGGGCGCCCTCGGCGACCATCGCCTCGTACAGGGAGAAGGCCACCGCGCGCTCGGTGCGGCCCACGATGCCGGCGTCGAGCACGCGGGCCAGGGCCCGGTCGGCGACGGCCGCGGCCTCGCGCATCGCCGCCACCTCGCCGGCGTCCTTGATGGCCCTCAGGTCCTCGACGACGCCGCGCGTGGTCGCCGTCGGCGCGCCGCCGAGCAGCTCGACGAGGCGCTCGTAGCGGGCGATGGTGAGGTCGTCGGCCTCCACGCCCACCGGCCGCCCGCCGGCCACCTCGCGGGCGATGTCCGCGGCGTTCGCCAGCAGGTCGCGCCGCCCGATCCGGACCTCGGCCCCCTCCACCTGCTCGGTCGCGGCCACCGCGTAGCGCGAGTCGGTGACCAGCACGCGCCCGCCGGCGCCGATGACCGCCACGCCGTTGGAGCCCACGTAGCCGGTGAGGTAGCGGACGTTGGCCGCGTCGGTCACGACCAGCGCGCCGAGGCCGCGCTCCTCGAGCATCGCCACCAGCCGGTCCTGGCGCTGCGTGCGCGCGCTCATGCCAGCACCTCCGCGAGATGGTCGAGGGCGTCGCGGTAGCCGTCGGGGCCCTTGCCCCACACGGCCGCCGAGGCGATGTCGCGCACCACCGAGACGCGCCGGTGCGGCTCGCGCGCCTCGACGTCGGACAGGTGGACCTCCACGAACGGCGCGCCCATCACCTCGAGCGCGTCGCGGATCGACCACTGGTAGTGGGTCCAGGCCCCCGGGTTGACCACGGCGCCGTCCACCAGCCCGGCCAGGCCGTGGACGTGCTCGAGGAAGGCGCCCTCGTGGTTGGTCTGGAAGCAGCCGACGGTCATCCCGCGCTCCTCGCCCCAGCCGCGCACCAGGTCCTCCAGGTCGCGCAGCGTGAGCGTGCCGTAGTGCGCCGAGGGGCGCCGGCCGAGCATGTTCAGGTTGGGCCCGTGGAGCAGGGCGATGCGCAGCGGCCGGCTCACCGGCGCAGCTCCTCGATGGCCGCCACCAGGCGGTCGCGGGCCGGGTTGACGCGCAGCCGCACGTCGCCCGGCGAGGCCACCATCACCATGTTGAGCGCCGCGTCGTCGGCCTTCTTGTCGCGGCCCATCGCCTCCAGGATGGCCTGCGTGCCGACCGCCGGGTCGAGCCGGGTCGGCAGCTCGTGGCGCTCGAGGATCGCCGCCACGCGCGGGCGCCAGGAGGGGTCGAGCCCCACCGCGCCCTCGGCCAGGCGCAGCGCCGCGAGCAGGCCCAGTGCGATCGCCTCGCCGTGGCGGTAGCGGTCGTAGCCGGCGGCCGCCTCGATGCCGTGTCCGACCGTGTGGCCGAGGTTGAGCGAGGCGCGGATCCCGTGGTCGCGCTCGTCCTCGGCCACCACCCGCAGCTTGTGGTCGACGCAGCGGCGGATGAGGGCGACCAGCTCGTCGGCCGGGCCCGGCAGGGGCGGCCAGCCCTCGACGGTCGCGAACAGCTCGGGGCCGTCCAGCAGCCCGTACTTGACCACCTCCGCGAACCCGCACGACAGCTCGCGCGGCGGCAGCGTGGCGAGCACGTCGGTGTCCATCACGACCATGTCCGGCTGCCAGATGGCGCCGACGTAGTTCTTGCCCTCGGGCAGGTCGACGCCGGTCTTGCCGCCGATCGCCGAGTCGACCATCGCCAGCAGCGTCGTGGGCACGTGGACCAGGTGGACGCCGCGCTGGTAGGTGGCCGCGACGAAGCCCGCCAGGTCGCCCACCACGCCGCCCCCGAGGGCGAAGACGACGTCCGAGCGCCGCAGGCCGGCGTCGGCCGCCAGGCGCGCGATGCGCTCCACCTGGGCGAGGCTCTTGGACGACTCACCGGGCGGCACGGTCGTGGTCACCACCCGGGCGCCGACGGCCTGCAGCGACGCGCGCACCCGGCGCGAGAGCTCGGGCAGGTTGCCGTCGCTGACCAGCAGCACGGTCCCGACCGTCCCGCGCTCGGCCCAGAGGTCGCCGATGAGGTCGAGCAGGCCGCTGCCCAGGTGGAGCGGGTAGCGGGCGTCGCCGATCTCGGCCCAGAGCGCCGGGGCCGGCGCGGTGGCGCTCACGCCGGCGCCTCCGCGGCGCCGCGCTGCGCCCAGGCCGCGACGCGCGCCGCGACCTCGTCGGCCGGGCCGTCGGCGTCGACCTCGAGGTCGGCCGCCTCGCGGTAGGTCGCCTCGCGGGCCGCCGCCCGGCGCTCGAAGCGGCCGCGGTCGGACGCCAGCGGGCGGTCGGAGTCCTTCACCCGCGACCAGGCCACCTCGATGCTCGCCCGCAGCCAGACGACGTCGGCCGTGCGGCCCACCAGGTCGCGCGTGCGCTGGCTCTCGAGGGCCCCTCCGCCGAGGGCCAGCACGCCCGGCTCCTCGGCCAGCAACTCCCGGACGACGCGCTCCTCGGTGCGCCGGAACCAGAGCTCGCCCTTGCGCGAGAAGATCTCGGGGATCGCCATCTCGGCACGCTCCTCGATGACGCGATCCACGTCAACGAAGCGGCGGCCGAGGCGCGAGGCGACCCGGCGCCCCACCGAGGTCTTGCCCGCCCCCATGTACCCGGACAGTACGAGCCAGCGCCCCATCGCCGTCAGCGCGCGATCTCGACCCGGTAGCGCTCGACCGCGGCGTCCAGGTGGGCGATCGAGTCGCCGCCGAACTTCTCCAGCAGCGCCTGCGCCAGCACGAACGCCACCGCCGCCTCGGCGACCACCGCCGCCGCGGGCACGGCGCAGATGTCGGAGCGCTCCTTGAAGGCCTTGGTCGGCTCCTTGGTGGCGACGTTGACCGAGGCCAGGGGCCTGCTGAGCGTGCTGATCGGCTTCATCACCGCGCGCACGACCACCGGGGCGCCGTGGGTCATGCCGCCCTCGATGCCGCCGGAGCGGTTGGTGCGCCGGTAGTAGCCGCGCCCGGGGTCGTGGTAGATCTCGTCGTGGGCCTCGCTGCCGGGCAGGTGCCCGAGCTCGAAGCCGGCGCCGATCTCCACGCCCTTGATCGCCTGGATGCCCATGATCGCCTGGCCCAGGCGGGCGTCGAGGCGGGCGTCGCCGCTGACATGGGAGCCGAGGCCGGGGATCGGGTCGAAGGCCCAGACCTCGAAGATGCCGCCGACGGTGTCGTGGTCCTGGCCCGCGCGCTTGATGGCCTCGCGCATGCGCGCCGAGGCCTCGGGGTCGAGGCATCGCACGGGGCTCTCGTCCACACCCTCGAAGTCCGCGATCACGAGGTCGTCGCGCAGGTCCACGGCCTCGGGGCCGATGCGCACGACGTGGCTGCGGACCTCCATGCCGTAGCGGCGCAGGAGCGCCTTCGCGACGCCGCCGGCGGCCACCCGCGCGGCGGTCTCGCGGGCGCTCGCGCGCTCGAGGATCGGCCGCAGGTCGTCGGTGCCGTACTTGAGCATCCCGGCGAGGTCGGCGTGGCCCGGGCGCGGCAGCGTGATCGGTTCGACGTGGACCTCGGGCGGCGGCGCCCAGACGGCCATCCGGTCGGCCTCCCAGTTGGCGAAGTCCTTGTTGACGATCTCGAGCGTCAGCGGGCTGCCGATGGTGCGCCCGTGGCGCAGGCCGCTCTTCACGTTCGCGCGGTCGGTCTCGATCTTCATGCGGCCGCCCCGGCCGTAGCCGAGCTGCCGGCGCGCGAGGTCGGCGTCGATGTCGTCGGGGACGAGCGGGAGGCCGGCGGGCAGGCCCTCCAGCACCGCGAAGAGCGCGGGGCCGTGGGACTCCCCGGCTGTGCGGTAGGTCAATGGCACGACGGGGGAGTCTAATGGAGCTAAGTGCCGGTTTCGCGGGCCGCCTCGCGCGCGGTCATCTGCTCCAGCCGCTCGATCGGGCTCGGCAGGCCGCGGGCCCGGCGCCGGTGGGCGGCGGCCGTCTCGGCGACGATCAGCGCGACCAGGACGCCCGCCATCAGCGCCCCCACCGCCAGCGCGGGCAGCGCCAGGCCGAGGACCCCGCAGCCCGCGATCGCCGCGGCCGCCGCCGCGCGCTTGCCGCTCATCGACCCGGCCATGCGCAGGCGGAAGAGCAGGTGGCCGGCGAGGTAGAGGATCGGCCCCGCCGCCAGCGCGACGAGCTCAGGCCCCTCCAGCATCGCGCCCGGGTGGGCGATCACGATCTCGTCGCCCACCGCGGCGACGATGATGCCCGCGACGATCGGCAGGTGGAGGTAGGTGTAGGCGTCGCGCGCCAGGCGCCCGCGGTCCTCGGACGCGGTGAGGCGGCGGGTGGCGATGTCGGCCACGTAGGAGAAGTAGAGCCACCAGAGGGCCGCGCTGCCGACGAATGCCACGGCGATCGCCGCGCCGCGCGCGAGATCGATCTCCAGGTCCGACGCCGTCGCGCCGGTGACGACGATCGACTCGCCGAGGGCGATGATCACGAACAGCTGGAAGCGCTCCGCGAAGTGGCCGGTGTCGATGGTCCAGTCGGTGGTCGTGACCCGGGGCAGGCCGGGCACGCGGTAGAGGAGGACCGGGCCGGCGAAGTCGATCGCCAGGGCGACGATCCAGACGGTCACGAGCGCGCCGCCCGAGAGGAACCCGCCCACCACGTAGACGACGCCGCTCACGATCGACCAGACCAGGATGCAAGCGAAGTTGTTGCGGATCGCCGAGCCGGGCGGCGCCACCGCGACGACGAACGCGTTACGGCCCACCTGCAGCGCGACGTAGGCGATCGCGAAGAGCGCCGAGCGGTCATCGAAGGCGCCCGGGATGGCGATCGCCATCAGCAGGCTCGCGAGCATCGCCGCCATCAGGGCGACACGGACCGGCGTCGACTCCGGGTCCATGAAGTTGGTCATCCAGGTCGTGTACGACCAGCCCCACCAGACGACCAGCAGCAGGAACAGCGTCTTCGCCGCGTTCGTGAGGGTCAGGTGCTGCAGCAGCGTGTGCGAGAGCTGGGTGATCGCGAAGACGAAGACCAGGTCGAAGAACAGCTCGAGCGTCGTCAACTTCTGCTCCTCGCCCTCGCGCCGATGGCGGAAGTGGCGGACGCCCCCGAAGACATCGACGTCTGGCATACCTGGCAGTCTTCCACGATGGCCATCCTGGAGCGGTTCCGCGGCATCCGGCGGGGGCTCGCCGCGGCCAGAGCGCTGCGGGGCCTGCGCGGCGGCGGCGAGGGCGTGGCGCCGTCGGGCGCCCAGGGGCCCGGCGCCGCCCCGCGGGCCGCCGCGCCCCGCCCGGCCGACGACCCCGCCCTGCGCGCCCGCCTCGGGCGCTGGCGCGGCCGCGGCGCCTCCTTCCCCGCCCCGGCCGCCGCCGCCGCGATGACCGCCGCCGAGCGCGACGCCGCCATGCTCCAGCTCGCCGAGCTGCGCGCGCGCCTCGACGGCGAGCAGGCCGCCCTGATCGACGCCGCGCTGGCCGGCGGGGCCGTGTCGGTGCGGCGCCTCGGCCCGGACGACGGGCACCTGTGGGAGATGCCGGGGATGCGCGTGTTCGCGATCGTGGGCGTCCAGGCGTTCACGGTTCGCGACGAGGACCCTCCGCCGCGGGCGGGCTCATGATCGCCGCCGTGCCCGTGTCCCCCGCCGAGATCTTCGGCCTGCCGGGATGGGCGGCCCGCCTCACGCTGGTCGGCATCATCCTGGTGGGCACGATGGTCCTGCTCTGGGCCATCGGCTGGCTGGTGCCGCGGCTTCTCGCGCGCTCGCGCGCGGCCGCCGGCCCGCGCGCCCGCCAGCGCCAGACGGCCGTCTCGGCCCTCGCCACCAGCCTGCGCTACGTCGTGCTGCTGGCCGCCCTCATCGCGATCGCCTTCGCGCTGGCCGGCGGCGGCGGCGTTGCGGCGGTCAGCGGCGGCGCCCTGGTCGTGGTCATCGCCGGCTTCGCGTCGCAGCGCTTCCTCGTCGACGTCATCGCCGGCTTCTTCATCCTCTTCGAGGACCAGTACGGGGTCGGCGACACCGTGCGGCTGGAGCCGACCGGCTACACCGGGGTGGTCCGGACCCTCGGCCTGCGCACCACCGTGCTCATGGGCCCCGCCGGGGAGCGGATGATCGTGCCCAACGGCCAGATCACCGCCGTGCGCCTGATGCCCGACGGCCAGCGGCGCCACCGGCTCGAGTTCATCACCCGCGACCCGGACGCCGTCGCGGACGCCCTCCACGAGCTGGGCGCCGGGACCGTCGGGGCCGGGGGGCCCTGGGCCTCAGAGCCCCGGGTGGTGCGCCGGGACGCGCCCAAGGGCGCCACGCGGGTGATCGCGATCGTCGACGTCGATGCCGCCCGCGAGGACGCGGTCGGCTGGCTCGCCGACGCCGTGGCCGCGCGCGCGGGGGACGCCCTGGAGGCGCCCCCGCTGCACGGCATCGACCTCGGCCGCTGACCGCTCAGGCCGGCCGAGGGGTCGGGCCGGGGACGGGACGCTCACCGGCGCCCCGCACCCCCCGGCCACGGGTGGGCCTAGACGGCCCGGACGTCCACGAGCTTGATGCGGTAGCTGCGCTTGGCGGTCGCGTTGTAGAGGGTGATCGACTCGCCCTCCTTCAGCGTGACCGTGTCGCTGCCGTCCGGCAGGAGCCCGCCGCTCAGCTTTAGGGTGACCTCGGTCGCCCCGATCACGTCCACCACGAACTGCTGGGTGTCCGGCGGGATGGCGTCGCCCTCGCGGGCCACGACCGGCTCGCCGGAGATGTCGAAGTCGGCCTCCAGCGCCCGCGGGTTCTGGACCGGCGCGCCGGCGCTCGGGTCGGTGGTGCCGCCCGTGGTGCCCGTGCCGTCGGTGCCCGTGCCGCCGGTGGTCGTGGTCGTGTCGCCCGGCACCGCGACCAGCGGGTCGGTGTTGATCGGGGTGTCGGCCGGGATGGTGGCGCCCGTGCCGGCCTCGGAGCCCGAGCCGGCGCTGTCCTTCACCTGCTGGTCGAAGGCGTCGTGCGGCGCGCCGAAGCTGTCGTAGCCGGCGAGCGTCTGCCCGACGGCGGCGGAGTCGACCGAGCCCGGGGTGCCGAGCGCGGCGATCGCCTGGGTGGCCGACTGGTCGGCCCCGACGCCCGAGGAGACCGGGAGCGACGTGTCCGCGGACGCGGTGTCGCCCTGCGCGGACGAGCCGCCGCCCCCGCCGCCGCAGCCGGCGAGCAGGAGGGCCGTGGCCGCCACGGCGGCGGCCGGCACGAGGTGGCGGCGCTTCACTGGGAACCTCCGGAGGGCGTCGCGGTGGACGTGGTGGTGGTCGGCGCGGCGACGGCCGTCGTCGGCGCCGTGGTCGGCGGCGCTGGCGCTGCCGCCGGGGACGCTGGAGAAGGCGACGACCTTGATCGTGGCGACCACGATGTCGTCGTCCTTCAGCGGGCCCGTGGTGCCGGCGTCGCTCTGGTCGAGGGTGAGGTCCACCGAGGTGGTGGCGAACAGGCGGCCGCCCACGATCGGACGGTCCTTCGAGTCCACCGCGACCTGGCGGTGCAGGCGGTACAGGAAGTCGTCCGTGTCGAAGAACCGGCCCGTGACCCGCACCTCGAACTCGGTGCCGCGGATGGCGCCGTAGTCGCTGAAGCTGTTGGTCTTGATCGAGGTCAGCTCGACGTTGGACCGGTCGGCCAGCCGCTGCAGCTGCACCACGATGCCCGGGGTCTCGACGGACTCCGGCAGCGCCTTGGACAGCCGCAGGCGGTCGCTCGAGAGCTTGGCCGCGCTGGTCGTGCCGGCCTGCAGGCGCGACAGGGTGTCGCGCAGGTCGCCGGTCTCGGACTGGATCTGGGAGAGCTGGGTGCGCTGGGCGCTGAGGTCGGCCTTGGCGGGCTTCACGGCGAACCAGTAGAAGCCGCCGACGATCGCGACCGCACCGAGCACGGCGATCAGGATCAGGTCGCGCTTGCTGACCTTCATGGCGTCACTCCGGTGGTTGCGGCCGCCGGCGTGCCGCTCACCGGGGTGAGGGTCGGCCGGTCCTGCGCGCGCTGGTCGATGGGGATGTCCAGGACGAAGTGGATGACCGTGCGGTCGCCCTTGTCCTGGACCTCGGACGTGGCGAGGCGCGGCTCGCCGAGGCCCGACACGGTGGCGACGCGGGACATCAGCAGGGCCACCTGGTCCTGCGTGTACGCGAAGCCGTCGAGGTGGACGCCCTGCGGGACCACCGCGTTGTTGACGTTCGGGGCCGTGGTTGTCGTGGCGGTCGGCGTCGTCGACGCCTCCGTCGCGCCCTTCAGGTTGGTGAGCCACACCTGGTGGGGCATGACCGCAGAGATGTCGCGGACCAGCCGCTCCCAGTTGATGCGGCCCTCCGCCAGGCCGACGATCGCGCCGCGGCGCACCGCCTGCTCGGACACCCGGGCCTGGGCGGCCTGGAAGGCGCCCAGCTGGTCGCGCAGGCCGTCGCGCTCGGCGGACGCCGTCGCGACCTGGTCCTTGACCTGACCGGCCTCGGAGTGGATCGAGTAGCCCCAGTAGCCCATGCCGCCGAGCACCAGGACGGCGCCGGCGACGGCCATCGGCCGCTTGGCGCCCTTGACCCCCGGCGTGCGCCGCTGGGTCTGCGGGAGGAGGTTGACCGCCCTCATGACCGCTCCGGCGCGTCGAGCGCCAGGCCGAGGGCGACGGCCGCGCGGGCGGCCAGCTCCGGCGACAGGCCGCCGGCGTCGTCCAGCTGGGCGCGCGGGTCCCCGATCACGACCGGGATCCCCAGGCCCTGCTGGAGGTAGCGGTCGATGCCCGCGCAGAGCGCGGTCCCGCCCGAGATCACCAGCCTGCCGATGGGCCGCGCGAAGGACTGCGAGCGGTAGTACTCGAGCGAGCGGCTGATCTCGCGGACCAGCGGGCGGGTGCCGAGCGCGAGCGCGTGGCGCACCTCCGCGACCATGTCCGCGTCCCAGCCGTCGAGCGGGTCGCCGAGCAGGCCGCAGGCGGTCTTGACCGCCTCGGCCTCCTCGGCCGGCAGGCCGGTCCGCTCGGCGACGGCCTGCGTGAGGTGGCTGCCGCCGAACCCGACCAGGCGCGTGAAGTGGCAGCGCCGGTCGACCGAGACGATCATGTTGGTCACCTCCGCCCCGACGTGGCAGACCGCCACGGCAGGCGTGTCCTCGGAGCCCTCGTCGATGACCAGCGGCGGCGGCAGCAGCGCCCGCAGGATCGCGAAGGCCTCGAGGTCGATGCCCGTCGGCTGCAGGCCGGCGTGGCGGACCATGGAGACCAGGCCCTCGACCATGTCCCGGTGGGCCGCGACCACCACGTGGCGCTCGCGGTCGCCGGCCTCGTTGGCGAACCGCAGCACCGGCTGCGAGTCGACCACCGTCTGGTCGGGCGGGATCGGGATCTGCTCGGCGGCCTCGAACTCGACGGCGGCGCGGCGCTCGCGCTCGTCGTCGAGCATCGGCAGCTCGATGGTGCGGACCACCACGCGCTGGTTGGCCACGCCCAGCCGGACGCGCTTGCCCGAGAAGCGGGCGGTGCGCCAGAAGCGCTTGATCTCCGCGGCGAGCTCGTCGGGGCGCACGATCTCGCCGTCGTGGACGAGCCCCGGGGGGAGGGGCTCGACCGCCGCCTTGGCGAGCGTGACCCGCTCGCGGGCGGTCTTCAGCTCGACGCCCGCGATGGAGCTGGAGCCGATGTCGAGTGCTACGACGGTGCTCATGGTCATGACGTCCGTGTCGGGGAGGGCAGGGAGGCGAACAGCGCGGTCAGCCGAGGGTCCCGGCGTACCAGTCGATCATCGAGGGGCCGAACCAGAGGCCGGCGAGCGCGCCGGCGGCGAGGAAGGGGCCGAACGGGACGGCCATCTTGCGGGCGCGCGCCCCGAAGCGGGCGAGCAGCACCACCCCGAGGGCGGCGCCCCCGGCGAAGGCCACGAGGAGCGCCGGGATGACCGACGCCCCGAGCACGGCGCCGAGCAGCAGCGCCAGCTTGACGTCGCCCAGCCCCATGCCGCCGGGGTGGACGATCCACAGCAGGAAGAGGAACCCGGCGGCGCCGAGGGCGGCCGCCACCGACACCCACCAGTCGCGGGGGTCCGCGGCGATGGCCGCGGCCAGGCAGAGCGCGGCCGCCGGCAGGACGATGATGTCGGGGATCAGGCGGTGCTCGAGGTCGATGACGACCACCGGGACCAGGGCGACGCCCAGGACCGCGGCCGACAGGCCCTCCCACGTCGGGCCGAAGCCGACGATGGCGCCCGCCGCGAGCAGGCCGCTGGCGAGCTCGATGGCCGGGTAGCGCCACGACACCGACGCGCCGCAGGTGCGGCAGCGCCCGCGCAGGGCGGCCCAGGACAGGACCGGCACCATCTCGAGCGGCGACAGCGTGCGCGCGCAGCTCGTGCAGTGCGAGCGGGGGCTCACCAGGGAGCCGCCCGCCGGCCAGCGCGACGCCACGACGGTGGCGAACGAGCCGAACGCGAGGCCGACCATCCCGGCGACGATCGCCCAGTAGGCGGTGGGGGCGCCGAGCAGCATCAGCGGATCACGAACTTGTCGTAGACGAGCACGCCGCGCTGGCGGCTCGCGACGTTGGCGAAGCGGCGCTGCGAGTCGCGCGGCACCCAGAGGCGCAGGCGGTGCGTGCCCGGGTCGAAGCGGCCCGTCGACACGGAGACCGCGAAGCGGTCGCGCGCCGGCGTGAGCTTGCGCACGGTCTGCCAGCCGTCCGAGGTCTTCAGCTGGATCACGGCCGGGCGCTTCGGGTAGATGCTGCCCTTGACCAGGAGGCCCGACTTGCGGACGACGCGGCTCGAGGCCAGGCGGAAGGTGACGCGCGGGGTGACGTCGATGCCGAAGGACGCGACGCCCTCCGGGTGGGTCGCCTCCGCGTTCCACACCAGGCGGTAGTCCGCCGAGCGGCTCATCTTGAGGGCGAAGCGGAAGCGCCCGCCCGGGCCCGTGCGGATCAGGCCCGCGGGCCGGAAGGTGTCGCTCGGGTAGAGGCGGCGCTCGAGGTACACGCGCGCCTTGGAGACGCCGGCGCCGTTG
The DNA here is from genome assembly GCA_963770865.1 of uncultured Thermoleophilia bacterium. Lineage (GTDB taxonomy): Bacteria > Actinomycetota > Thermoleophilia > Miltoncostaeales > Miltoncostaeaceae > Miltoncostaea. Next base: position 204,007 of record CAVYRD010000011.1, on the reverse strand, counting down.
TTCTTGAGCTGGCCGCCGACCACGATGGTCGTGCGGTAGTCCACCCGGGACGGGACCGAGTTCAGGTTGAAGTCCGGCGGGAAGACGCTGCGGAAGCTCCGCGTCGGCGACCACTGGCCCTTCACCTCGCCGCAGTAGTCCGCCCGCACGCGCCAGTAGTGCAGGCCCGGCGTCGTGATCTTGGTCTTCGGCGGCACCAGGGCGGTCTGCGCGGTGTTGAGGATGTTGGAGTCCGCGTCCGTGCCGAAGCTCGGGTCGCGGGCCACCTGCACGTCGTAGGAGCAGGCGCCGGAGACCGGGGACCACGTGATGAGCGGCGAGTAGACGACGGTCGCGCCGTCGTTCGGCAGCTTCTGCGCGGGCCGGGTCGAGGCGAGCGTGAACTGGCCGACCGAGCTCCAGGTCTGCCCCTTGTCGCCGCCGTCCACGGCGCGCACGCGCCAGCTCCACGTGCCCTCGGGCAGGCGCTTCTCCTCGGTGGCCATCGAGCCGGGGACGGCGCCGAGGCCGAAGATCGTGGCCTTGCGCGTGGTGCCCGCCTGGAAGAGGCCGTCGGGGCTGAGCTCGACGTCGTACTTGGCGATGCCGGGGACCGAGCTCCACGACAGGAGCGGCGACTCGTGACACGACGCCGCCGTTGGCCGGCGAGCCGAGCGTCACCTGGGTCTGCTTGCGGAACGTGGCCGTGTCAACCAGGTCCTCGGCCGGGACCCAGTGCGGGTCGTCCACGAGCGAGCCGGTGCCCCACACGACGCGCCACCAGTAGCCGGTGTTGACCTGGTTGTCCGGGAGGGGCACGCGCGAGACCCAGGAGGTGCTCCGCGTGATCTCGCTCTCCAGGATGTGGGTGAAGCCGGGGTCCGTGGCGATGTCGATCCGGTAGAGGTTCGCGCCCGTGACGGGGGTCCAGGACAGGATCGGCATGAGGCCGGTGGTCGTGTCGCCGGTCGAGCTGAGGGTGGCCGTGGAGCCGGCGCCGACGTTCGCCTGCCAGGTGACCTTGCGGTCCGGCGCAGCCGTCCACTTGCCGTAGACGCCGTCGATGATCGGGCGCACGCGCCACCAGTGGTCCCCGTAGGCCATGCTGGTGGTCTGCTGCTCCTGGATGGTCGGCACGAAGGCGTTGGTCGAGGTGACCGCGTCGATCTTCATGTGGGTGCCGACGTAGTTGTTCTGCTCGTCGGTGACCTGGATCTCGTACTGCTGGGCCCCGTCGACCGGATCCCACCGGAACAGCAGGTTGCCGGTCGCCGTGCCGTCGGCGGGGGCGATCTGGTTGGTCCGCACCCACTCCTTGGTGAACGTGGACGCGACGGTCCACGGACCCAGGTTGTCGTTGGGGTCGTGGGCCCGGACGCGCCAGTTGTAGGTGTCGTCCGGCAGGGCGCCGACCGCGCCGGGGGTGGCGAACGGCTCGGGCACGTTGATGCCGGTGAAGACCACGTTGTTGAACTGGTCGCCCGGGGAGACCTGGACGTCGTAGCTCTTGGCGCCCGGGACCGGGTTCCAGAAGAGGTACGGGTTCAGCTGCGCGAAGCTCGCCGACGCGCCCGTGGGCGTCGCGGCGACACGGGTGCCGGTGATCGTGTTGGGCCAGGTCTTGGCCACGCGGGCGACGTCGCTCCACACGCCCTGGGTGCCTGCGGCGTCCACCGCCCGGACGCGCCACCAGTAGGCGCCGTCGGGCAGCAGGATCTCCGGGACCGCGATGGGCTGGGTCACGTCGTCGGACCAGATCGTCTTGCTGAAGCCGGGGTTGTCCGAGATCTCGACCGTGTAGCCGACGGCCTTGGGGACCTCGCCCCAGGTGAGGACGACGGCCTGCTCGGGGTAGCGGACCGGCGACGCCGTGGTGTTCGGCGTCAGGCCCGAGGGCTGGCTCGAGAGGCGGTCCGCCTTGAAGGGCGACGGCGTCGCGGCGGCCGGCGTCCGACGGGGTGGTCACGTCGGCGTGGGCCAGGGCGGGGGCGCCGAGGAGGCAGACCGAGAGGGCGAACGCCAGGCGGCGGGAGCGACGCATGGCCCGCGACGCTACGGCGGCGGGGCGCGCGCCGGGCACGCGATCCGTGTCGAGTGCGTGCCGGGAGTCCATCAGGTCTCGAGTCCGTTCCGACGAGGCCACGAGCGCTTCCTTGCGGTCGAGTGAAGAGGGGTGGTGCGGGGTGGTGCGGTCCTGCGGGGAAGAACCGCGGGCCCGCCCGGGGGGACGGGCCCGCGTCAGATCACGCGCCGAGGCGCGGTGCTACCACTTGCCGGCCACGCCGTTCAGCTGGCAGGCCGAGGTCGGGTTGCAGGTACGGCTGACCGTCGAGGTACCCGCGGCGGCGCCGAGGTTCTTCGAGTAGCTGTAGGTCGTGCCGGACTTGCTCACCGTCGAGAGCGTGTACGTGGTCGCGGTCGGCGTGCCGAAGTTGACCTGGTCCTGCGCAGCGTCGGCAGCGGTGGTCTGCCAGACGATGTTCGGCTCGATGGCGCCCAGGTTCGTGGCGCTCGCGCCGGCGTAGGTGTTGCCGTCCGAGAAGTAGGCCTCCATGGCCGTGGCGCCGTTGCGCACCAGGGACTTGGCGGCGGCGTCATTGGCCTTGTTGCGCTGGCCGAGGAACGCCGGGATGGCGATCGCGGCCAGAAGGCCGATGATGATGACCACCACCAGGAGCTCGATGAGGGTGAAACCCTCCTGCCCCTTGCGGCGGCGGAGTCGCTCAAGCATTAGCTCTCCTCCATGAGAACGTGACGTGCCGCGAGCCTCCTGCCGTGACACGGCTCTCGCGGTTCACCCCCTTCATCGTTCGCCGTGGGCATTCCCTTTAGGAACGCTCCACTTTCCGGCGGCTCCGTCGGAGGGGACCCGTCCGGGATCCGCTCCGCGACGCGGGTTTCAGGCGGGGCGGCGCCCGATGCCGAAGAGCTTCACGAACGTGTACCGGAAGCCCCGGGGGCCGGTGGCGCCCATCACGGCCTCCACGACGCGGGCGCCGTGGGCCGCGGCCTCCTCGGGGTCGAGGCCGGACGACAGATGGCTCGACACCGCCGTGATCCGGGCCAGGAACGCCTCCGGGGCGACGTGGCGCACGCGCCGCTCCTCCCAGACGTCGATGACCTCGAGGCCCGCGTCCCGCATGTAGCCGGCGAGCTCCTCCCCGCTGCGGTGGATGGCGCCGAAGACGTTGACCCACGCGCGCGGCACGGGTGGCTCGATGGCCTCGAGGATCGTGCGGAACTCCTCGTCGGTGCCCGTCCCGGAGGCGAGGATCCCGAGCACCCCGCCGGGGCGCAGGCGCCGCGCCATCGCGGCCAGCGCCGCGGGCTTCTCGGGGAACCAGTGGAAGGCCATGCCGCTCACGACCGCGTCGAAGGCCGCGTCGGGGACGTCCATGTCGTGGACGCCGGCCTGGATCAGGGTCGCCTCGACGGGCAGGTCCTCGAGCTTGGCGCGGAACTGGTCGAGCATCCCGGCGGAGGGGTCGACGCCCGTGATGCGGGCGGTGCCGAACCGGGCCACCATCTGCTCGGACACGAAGCCGGTGCCGCAGCCGACGTCGAGCACGTCGTCGAAGCGGCCGTCCGGCAGCGCGCCCACCAGGCGGGCGGCGCCCTCCCGGTTGTGGCGCAGGACCTCGTCGTACTGCTCGGCCGCCGTGTCGAACCCCGCGCCCACCTTCGTGCCCTCGTCCACCACGCCTCCCCCCGGTCACCGGCGAACTAAGGTACACGCATGCCCGACGTCTACACCTTGGTCACCGACGGCGCCTGCAGCGGCAACGGCACCGACGACTCGCGCGGCGGCTGGGCCGCCATCGTCACCGCGCCCGACGGCGCCGAGACCGTGCTCACCGGCGGCGAGTACCCGTCGACGAACAACCGCATGGAGCTCACCGCCGCTCTCGAGGGCCTCTCCGCCGTGCCCGAGGGCTCGCGGGTGCGCCTGGTGACCGACTCGACCTACGTCGCCAACGCCATCTCCAAGGGCTGGCTGGACGGCTGGCGGCGCAAGGGCTGGAAGACCGCCGCCAAGCAGCCGGTGGCCAACCGGGAGCTGTGGGAGCGGATGATCCGCGAGCTGGCCCGCCACCGCCTGGTCAGCACCGAGCTGGTGCGCGGCCATGCGGGCCACGACGCCAACGAACGCGCCGACCGCCTCGCCGTCGAGGCCGCCCGGGACGCCGAGCCGCGCCGGGCCCCGGAGCCCCTCCCCGCCCCCGCCCCGCCCCCGGGCCCCGCGCCGGTGGACGGCCAGGAGCAGCTCGGCCTCGACGTCTGACGCCCCGCCCAGGACCCTGGTCGTGGGACCCGGCGCCATCGGGGGGTTCGTCGCCGCGCGGCTGGCGGAAGCCGGCTGGCCCGTCGCGGTGGTCGCGCGCGGCGCGACGCTGGAGGCCCTGCAGAGCGGCCCGCTGACCCTGACCGACGCCGACGGGGAGCGCGCCGTCCGGCTCCCGGCGGTCGCCGACCCCCGGGAGCACGCGCCCGTGGAGCTGGCCCTGGTCTGCGTGAAGAGCTTCGACACCGAGGCCGCCGGCCGCGCCCTGGCCCCGGCGCTCGCACCCGGGGCCGTGGTCCTCTCCCTGCAGAACGGCGTGGAGAACCCGGAGGTCCTCGCCCGCGCCTGCCCGGGCGCCGCCGTGGGCGGGGTGGCCGTCTACCTCGGCTGCCAGCGCGTCGCCCCGGACCACGTCATCCGCCGTCCGAGCCGCGACCCCTCCACGGGCCGCCTGCGCGACCTGCTGGCAGGCGGCGGCGCCGGGCCCGCCGGCGAGGCCCTCGCCGCCGTGGCCGCGGCGATCGGCGTGCCGGCGAGGGTCGACGACGACCCGGGCGTCGACCTCTGGACCAAGCTCGTCGCCAACGTGTCCCTCAACACCGTCACGGCCCTCGGCCGCGCCCGGGTGGGCGCCGTGTTCGCCGAGCCGCGTGCGGTGGCGCTGATGCTCGCCCTGGGCCGCGAGGTGGTGGCCGTCGCCCACGCGGCCGGCGTCCCGGTGGCGGACGACGCCGCCGAGGCCTACGTCGCCGACGCGCGCCGGCGGCTGCCCGCGACGGGGGGCTCCTCCACCCTCTTCGACCTGGAGGCCGGGCGCCGCCTGGAGCGCGACGCGCTGGTCGGATCGGTGGTGCGGGCGGGCGCGCGGCTGGGCGTGCCGGTGCCGGTCAGCCGCGCCTGCGACGCCCTGCTGCGCCTCCAGGACCCCGGCTGAGAGGGGTCTAGGGCCCGTCGGCCGGTCGCGGGGCCAGCGTGACGCCGACGTCGGTCCGGCGCCCGTCGCGGAGCACGCCGACGCGCACGTCGTCGCCCGGCGCGTGGCCGGCGAGGGCGGCCGCGAGGGCCGCGTTGCTCGTGACGGCGGCGCCGTCCAGGGCGACGATCACGTCGCCCGGGCGCAGCGCCCCCACCGCGGGACCGCTCGGCAGGACGTCGCCGAGGAGCACCCCGTCGCCGGTGTCGGCCCCGGCGATGCCCAGATAGGGCAGCGCGGCGTGGCCCGTGGCGATCAGCGCCGCCGCGGTCCTCTTCACGACGGCCGCCGGGATGGCGAAGCCGATGCCCTCGTTGCGCCCGCCCTCGGTGGCGATCTGGGTGGCGACGCCCACCACGCGCCCCTGCAGGTCGAGCAGCGGGCCGCCCGAGTTGCCCGGGTTGAGCGCCGCGTCGGTCTGGATGACGCCGGTGATCGCGAAGCCGTTGGGCGAGTCGATCTGGCGGCGCAGCCCCGAGACGATCCCGCTCGACAGAGACCCCTGCAGGCCGAAGGGATTGCCGATGGCGACGACGGGGTCGCCGACGCGCAGCGAGGCCGCGTCGTCGATGCGCAGCGGCGCCACGTCGCCGGCCGGGGCGGTGAGCTCCAGCACGGCCAGGTCCACCGACCCCTCGACGCCGCGGACCTTCGCCCCGATGTGGCGGCCGCCGATCGTCACCTCGGCCTCGGTGGCGTCGCCGACCACGTGGGCGTTGGTCACCACGTGGCCGCGGTCGTCCACCAGGAAGCCCGAGCCGGTGCGGCCCGGGACCTCGACCGCCACCACGGCCGGCGCCGCCGCGCGGTAGACCGCGCGCACGTCGGCGCCCCCCGGCTCCCCCACCCCGGACGCGCTGCCGACGCCCGACATCACGCCCACGGCCGTCATCACCATGGCGCTCACCAGGCCGCCGAGCGTCGCGGCCATCACCATCCTCATCGCGTCCGTGCGTCGGGCCATCCGCGCCTCCCGGGCTCCACAGTCCGCGGTCAGTGTGGGATCGGACCCGGGCGGGCGCACCGTCCGAGCGCGGGGCGGGCCGCCCCCCGAGCGGCCAGTTCGCCCCCCGGCCGGGCGCATCCGCGCCGACGCCCTACACTCACCTCATGAGGCGCGTGGGGGTCGACCCGTGAGGAACAGCTACTCGCTCGGGCGCGTGGCGGGGATCGAGATCGGGCTCAACTGGAGCGTCCTCTTCCTGCTCGCGCTCCTGATGTGGACGCTCGCCCAGAGCATCTTCCCGTCCACCAACCCGGGCCTCGGCGACAACACGTACTTCGCGATGGCCGTCGTCGCGTCGCTGACCTTCTTCGCCTCGATCCTCCTGCACGAGCTGGGCCACGCGGTCCGGGCCAAGCGCGACGGGATGGAGATCGACGGCATCACGCTCTGGCTGTTCGGCGGCGTGGCCCGCTTCGCGGGGATGTTCCCGTCGGCGGGTGCGGAGTTCCGCATCGCCATCGCCGGCCCGATCGTCTCGGCCGTCCTCGGCGGCGGCTTCGTCGCCGCCGCGTTCATCCCCGGCCTGCCCGAGCCGGCCGACGCGGTCTGCGCCTGGCTCGGCTTCACCAACCTGGCCCTCCTGGCCTTCAACCTGATCCCGGCGCTGCCGCTCGACGGCGGGCGGATGCTGCGCGCCGCCCTCTGGGCGTGGAAGGGCGACCTGCGCCGGGCGACGCGGATGGCCGCCGGCACCGGGCGCGTGCTGGCGCTCGGGATGATCGGCCTCGGCATCGCCGTCACGGTCATGGGCGGCGCGGCCAGCGGCATCTGGCTCGCGTTCATCGGCTGGTTCGTCCTCCAGGCCGCCGCGGCAGAGGCGCGCTACGTCGAGTCCCCCGGAGCGGGGATGCTCACGGTGCGCGACATGATGGTCGCGGATCCCGTCACGACCGACCCGGACCTCACCCTGCAGGGCTTCGCCGACGCGACGGCCGACGCGCCGCCCCACCTGGCCTACCCGGTGATCGACGACGGCCGGGCCGTCGGGCTGCTGCCGCTGCGCTGCCTGGCCGAGGTGCCGCGCGAGCGCTGGGCCGAGCACCGGGTGGCCGACTGCATGCTCGACCGCGCCAACGCGCCGACGCTCGCCGCCGACGACGGTCTTCCGGCCGCCCTGGCGGCGCTCGAGGGGACGGAGCTCGAGAGCGCCTTGGTGCTGGACGGCGACCGGCTCCTGGGGCTGATCAGCGTCGCCGACGTCGCCCGCGCGCTGCGGGCGGCGACCGGCGCCGCGGTCTAGGCGGCGCCCGCCTCCAGCGTCTGCTTGAGGCTCTGCAGCCCGGCGCTCATCACGCCGGACAGCCGCGACTCGATGTCGTAGTCCGGGTTCTCCGAGGTCGCCGTCTGGCGCCAGAGCACGCGCGAGCCCCCGGGAGCCTCCTCGACGCGCACGGTCGCGCGGTGGCTCGTGAGGCCCGGGATGCCCTCGATCACCTCGTAGGAGTAGGAGCGGCCGGCCTCGTCGCGGTCGACGAGCCGCTCCACCAGGACCGCGCCGTTGCCCATCGTCGCGCGGCGCACGCCGTCGTCGACCTCGCAGGCCACGACCGGCCCGAACCACTCGCCGACGCGGGCCGGGTCGCCCGCCAGGGCCCACGCCGCGTCGGGCGGGACCGCCACGTCCACCCCCACCTCGAAGTCGTTCGCCATGCCCGATCCCCCTCGTCGCGGTCGTCGCGGCAGCCTACCCGGGGGCGGCGCCCTTGCCGTCCTGGCGCGCCTGCGCGATGGCGCGGCCGAGCCGCAGGTGGCGCACCATCAGGGCCAGGCACGTGAAGCCGAGCAGGGCGTTGGCCACCACCAGGGTCAGCTCCATCCCGGCGCTGAAGGCGAGCACGTCGGTGCGCCCGGCGCTGCCGGCCAGCATCACGACGAGCAGCGCCTGCTTGGGCCCGATGCCCCCCGGCGTGGCGGGCAGGAGGCTCCCGAGGCTCCCGGCCACCTGCACGACGAGCGCGTTCTCGAGGCTGGCGGGGACGTGGAACGCCAGGAGGAAGCAGGCCGCGCCGCCCACCCGGCAGCCCCAGCCGAGCGCCTGGTACGCGACCACCGAGCGCAGGTAGCGCCCCGGCGTGCGGACGATCGCCAGGCCGCGCCCGAACTCCTGCCAGAAGGCCCGTATCCGCGCCGCGAGCATCAGCAGGACGATCACCAGGACGACGACCACCGCCAGCGAGACCCACGGGTAGCGGAAGGCGAGGGAGAACTCGAAGGCCGGGATGTCCGGGATGCGCACGCCGGGCAGCACCCCGGCCGTCAGCGCCCAGATGATCAGGCCGCCGGCCACCAGCATGTCGAAGAGCGTCTCGGCGACGAGGCTGCCCACGAGCACCGGGTAGCCCGCGCGCGGGACGCTGCGCTTCACCAGGAACATCTTCACGAGGTCCCCCACGCGGGCGGGGATGATCGCGTTGACGCCCACCCCGGCGCAGTAGGCGCCGAAGGCCGTGCGGTAGCGGATCCGCTCGTCCGGCAGCGCGGCCCGCAGGATCGACTGCCAGGCCCGCGAGCGCAGCGCCAGGTTGAGGAAGCCGAGCGCGACGGCCAGGGCCAGCCACGTCCAGTTCGACCGCGGCCAGGCGCTCCCCGAACGCCTGGACGGCGTCGATGTAGGACCGCAGGTCGCCCACGGCGCTACCGGGTGAGGAGGTAGGCGGCGCCGGCCGCCAGGAGGTTTGGCCGGCGCGCGGCCCAGTCGGGTGCCGCCCGGCCGTCGGCGTCGAGCAGGCGGCGGTCGCCCACCCGCAGGCCCTCCGACGCCGCGAGCGCCTCGAAGTCGCGCACCGTGCAGAGGTGGATGTTCGGCGTCTCGTACCAGGGGTAGGGCAGCGAGCGGCTCACCGGCATCCGCCCGCGCAGGGCGAGGTAGGCGCGCACGCGCCAGTGGCCGAAGTTCGGGAACGAGACGACGCCGACCCGGCCGACCCGCATCATCTCGCTCATCACGCGCGCCGGCCGGCGGGTGGCCTGCAGGGTCTGGGAGAGCACCACGACGTCGAAGGACGCGTCCTCGAAGTCGGGCAGCCCGGCGTCGATGTCCGCCTGGACCACCGGGATCCCGCGGGCGATGCACGCGTGCATCGCGTCGGCCGAGACCTCCACGCCCTGGCCGCGGCAGCCGCGCGCGCCGATCAGCTCGGCCAGCAGGTCGCCGTCGCCGCAGCCCAGGTCGAGCACCCGCGCCCCGCGCGGCACCATCGCGGCCACGACCGCCAGGTCGGCCCTCACGGGCGCGGCTCCCGCGCGGCGCGGTCGAGGAATCCGGCCACGGTGCGGTGGTACTCCGGGATCGGCAGGAGGAAGGAGTCATGGCCGTGGGGCGAGACCACCTCGCGGAAGGTCACCGCGGCGCCGCTCGCCGCCAGCGTGCGGACGATCTCGCGCGAGTGCGCCGTGTCGAAGCGCCAGTCGCTGTCGAAGGAGACGACCAGGAAGCGGGTCGGCGTCCCCGCCAGCGCCCGGGCGATGGCCACGGGGTCGGCGAAGGCGTCGAAGTAGTCCATCACCCGCGACAGGTAGAGGTAGCTGTTCGCGTCGAAGCGCTTGAGGAACGACGCGCCCTGGTGCTGGAGGTAGCTCTCCACCTGGAAGTCCACGTCGAAGCCGAAGCGCGGCGCGTCGGCGTCCTGGATGCGCCGGCCGAACTTCCTGCGCATCGACTCCTCGGAGAGGTAGGTGATGTGCGCGAGCATCCGCGCCACCGCCAGCCCCTGGTCGGGCGACGCGCCCGTGCGGTAGTAGTCGCCTCCGTTGAAGTGCGGGTCGCCCATGATCGCCTCCCGCGCCACGGCCGAGAAGGCGATGTTCTGGGCCGAGAGGCGGCTGCTGGCGCAGATCACGACCGCCGCGCCGAGGTCGCCGGGGTGGTCGAGCGCCCACTGGAGCACCTGCATACCGCCGAGCGACCCTCCGATCGCCGCCAGCAGGCGCCCGATGCCCAGGTGGGCGGCGAGCGCCCGGTGCACGCGCACCAGGTCGCGCACCGTCATCAGCGGGAAGCGCAGGCCGTAGGGGCTTCCGGTGGACGGGTCGACCGACGACGGGCCGGTCGTCCCCTTGCACCCGCCCAGCAGGTTGGCGCAGACGACGAAGAAGCGGTCGGTGTCGAGGGGGCGCCCCGGGCCGATGATCGAGTCCCACCAGCCCGGTCGCTCCGGGTCGCCGTGGTGGCCGGCGGCGTGGGCGTCGCCGGTCAGGGCGTGGCAGACGAAGACCGCGTTGGAGCGGTCGGCGTCGAGCGTCCCGTAGGTCTCGTAGGCAACCTCGACCGGCGCGAGCGTCGCTCCCGAGTCGAGCGCCAGCGGCCGATCCGGGCTGAAGAGGACGACCCTCTGCGTCTCGACCCGTCCCAAGGAAGCCCCCACGGCGCGGCGCAAGCTATTCAGGCTCCCGACGGGTGTCAACGTGTCTATCCTGCCGTGCCATGGAGACCGGCACCAGCGCGGCGCGGCTCGACCACGACGCGCCCGAGCGGTTCGTGCCGCTGCGGCGGCAGCTCGGGGTGACGAGCTTCGGCCTGAACCAGATCGTCCTCCGCCCGGGCGAGCGCGGGCGCATCCACGCCCACGAGCGCCAGGAGGAGGTCTACGTCGTCCTGCGGGGCACGCTGACCGTGGAGATCGAGGGTGAGCCCCACGACCTTGCGGCCGACGAGGCGATCCGCGTGGCCCCGGGCGTGCGGCGGCGCATCGTCAACCGCGGTCCGGGCGTCTGCAGCCTGCTGGCGCTCGGCGGCGCCAACGCCCACGAGGGGCGCGACGGCCTGGCCTACACCGACTGGGACGACGACTCCCCGCGGCCCCCGCAGGAGATCCCGCTTCCCGACGACCTGCCGGCCTCGGAGATCCGCACGGCCTGAGGCGGCGGGCCCCCGGGAGTCCCGGGGGCCCGCGCCGCTCACGCCTGGGCCGGCGTGTCCTCGCCGGGCTTGCCCGGGTCCTTCACGGCGTCGACGGCGGCCTTCGCCTTGTCGGTGAGGCTCCCCTCGCCCGTGGCGATGTCCTTCAGCTCCATGGCGTCGTCCTTGAGGGCGTCCATGCCGCCGCGCTCGTCGATGAGCTTCTTCGCCTCGTCCGTCAGCTTGCTGAGGTCCATCGGTCTCCCCTTCGTCGGTGGCCGTTCGCGCCGGGGCCCTACCCTCCCACGAGCCGCGCGGTCGGCACTAGTTCACACGTCACCAATCCGTGCCTCTCGGTGGCCCGCTCGACCACCGGCCAGAGCCGCGCCATCGCGGCGGGGCGCTCGACCAGCGTGACGAGCACCGGCCCGCTGCGCCGCACCGCCAGCAGGCGCTCGGCGTGCCGCGCCTCGCCCCCGGTGTGGCCCCAGGCGCCGCGCAGCGCGGTGGCGCCCTCGGCGCGGGCCTGGCGGAGCGCGCGGACCAGGTTGACGTGGAAGGGCCGGGCGCCCTCGCCGTCGCGCTCCCCCGCGGTCACGGTCAGGCGCTGGCGCAGCTCCAGCCCCGCGGCGTCGCGGCCCGGCACCGTCGGCAGCGGCCCCACGGGCACGCCCTCGCGGCGCAGGATGCTCACCCGCTCCACCGTGGCGAGGTGGCGCCCCGCGAGCGCACGCACGCGCGGCAGCGCCGCCGCGACCCGCTCGGCGGCGCCGACGGCGATCACCATCGCGGGCACGGCCCGGTTGCGCGACGCCAGCCGCGCCCGCCGCCGCGCGCCGTGCAGCACCCCGTCGACCCCGGTGAGCACGATCGCGCCCGCGAGCCCGGCCTCGCGCAGGGTCTCGGCCACGACCTCGGGCACCGGCCGGCCGCCGTGCTCCTCGCCCCGCCCGCAGTAGACCGTGAGCTTGGCGTCGCCCCGCGGCGTCAGCGTGTCGTCGTCGAGCTCGCCCCCGGCGCGCACCACGCGCTCCAGCAGCACCAGGCCGCGCGGCACGATCTCGCCGGCCCGCGCCGCCAGCGGCACGATGCGGGTGGCGGAGGAGACCGCGACGATGACCAGCGGCAGGTCCTCCGACAGCGTGAGCAGGCGGTCCGTTCGCAACCGGTGCCGCGCGCCGAAGCCCTCGACGCCGCGCAGCGTGATGGCCGCGTCGACTTCGGCGCCCGCCAGGAGGTCCATGAGGGTGTCGCTCACGAGGTGCCTGCCGGCCCGCGCGGCCTCGCCCACGTGCACCACCATCTTGAGGCCCTCGCTCACGCCAGCGACCCCAGCCACCAGCCGAGCGCCAGCGCCCCGAGCCCGAGCGCGACGCTGAGGACCAGGTTCGCGGCCGCGGCGCCGTCCTCGCCCTCCTGCGCGAGGCGCTGCGTCTCGAGCATCCAGGTCGAGAAGGTCGTGAACGAGCCGATGAGCCCGCCCGCGACCAGGAAGCGCGGGTCGCCGTCGACGCCCGTGCCGACCACCAGCCCCAGCAGCAGGGCGCCCAGCACGTTGACCGCCATCGTGCCCCAGGGGACGTCGCCGGCGGCGCGGCGCGAGACCGCGCCGTCGAGCGCGAAGCGCGCCACCGCGCCCACCGCGCCGAGCGCCCCGGCCCCGAGCCACACCGCGGCGCTCACGCGGTCCGCACCCGCGCACGGCGCACGAGGCCCGACGTGAGCAGGATCGCCGCCAGCCCGAGCGCCACGGAGACGGCCAGGTACGCGGCCGCCAGGGCCGCGTGGTCGTCGCGGGCGAGCTGGGCGACCTCGAGCTGCAGGGTCGAGAAGGTGGTGAGCCCTCCGCAGACCCCGGTCCCGATCAGCGGGCGACGGTAGGTGCTGGGCGGCAGGCGCTCCAGCAGGCGCGTGCCGGCGTAGCCGAGCAGGGCGCAGCCGACGACGTTGGCGACGAAGGTGCCCCACGGCCAGCGGCCGGGCTCGGCGGGCATCAGCTCGGCGATCCCGAGGCGCGCCCACGCCCCGACGGCCCCGCCCGCCGCGACGGCGACGAGCGTGAGATCGAGCCCGGGGCGACGCACCGCGCCGATGCTAGCGTGGGCCCGGTTGGAGCACCGCGACGAGCCATTCCCCTGCCGGGTCGTGCGCCACCGCGGCGCCCGGCGGATGTCGCTGCGCGTCGGACCCGGCGGCGCCCGCCTCACGGTGCCGCCGCGGACGCCGGCCTCGCGCATCGACGCCTTCCTGCGCACCCACGCCGCCTGGGCCGCGGAGCGCGCCGCGCGCCACGCCGTCGGGCCGGCCGACCTCGCCGACGGCGACCGCCTGGCCCTCCTCGACGACGAGCTCGCGCTGGCCGTGCGGCCCGCCGGCCGTCGGCGCCCGGCGGCGGCCCGGGACGGCCGGACGCTGGTGGTCACCGCGCGCGACGACGAGCCGGTCGCCCCGCTGGTCGAGGCCTGGTATCGGCGCGAGGCCGCCGCGCTCATCGCGCCGCGCGCGCACGCCGCCGCCGAGCGGCTGGGCGCCCGGGTGACCCGGGTCACGGTCCGCGACCCCCGCTCGCGCTGGGGGAGCTGCTCGAGCGGCGGCACCCTCTCGTTCTCCTGGCGGCTGCTCCTCGCGCCGGAGCACGTGCTCGACTACGTCGTGGCCCACGAGGCCTGCCACCTCGTCAGGCCGGACCACTCCCCCGCCTTCTGGGGCCTCGTCGCGGAGCAGTTCCCAGGGCACCGGGACGGCCGGGACTGGCTGCGCGACCACGGGGAGAAGCTGCACCGCGGCCCGGCCTGGCGCGCGGAGGAGCCGGCCTAGCCCCTGCGGATCCGGGCGATGCGGCTCTCGATGTCGGCGGCGCCCAGTTGGTCGTGGCGGGCGAGGCAGTCCTTGCGCAGCACCTCGAGGCCGGCGAGCGCGCCGGGGACGTCGAGGCCGAGCGACGCCGAGCGCTCCCACGCGTCGCCCGCGCGCACGGCCTCGCCGCGGTCGGCGAGCACCATGGCCAGGGCCCGCCAGCCGTGCGGGTCCTCCTCTTCCTCCTCGACGACCCGCATCGCCGCCTGCTCGGCCCCGTCCAGGTCGCCGCGGGCGCGGAGCGTGCCCGACAGGGCGATCCAGCCCGGGGCGTTCTCGCGCACCGTGGACAAGAGCGTCACGCTCTCCCGCAGGGCGGCCTCGCTGCCGGCCAGGTCGCCCACGTCGCGCCGCGCGGCGCCGAGGGTGGTGAGCGAGCCCGCGGTCACCTTCAGCGCGTGCGCGCGCTCCGCCAGGGCCAGCGCGCGGGTGGCCGCGCCCTCCACGCGGGCGCGGCGCGCGCCGGCGAGGGCGGCCGCGAAGTCCCCGACGCCCGCGGCGGCGGCGCGCTCGGCCTCCAGCTCGGCCTTCGCCTCCGCGCTCGAGAAGAACATCGCCGGCCCCGGGGCCATGCGGGCGTCGTCGTCGCCGTAGTGCTCGATGCGCTCGCGGGCGACCCGCAGGCGCTCCTCGCGCTCGGCCACGGCGCGCTGCTGGCTCGTGGCCGCCCGGGCGGGCGAGCGGGCCGCGTGCAGGAGGGCGTCGTACTCGCGCCGGACGTCCGGCCGCAGCAGGGCCTTCTCGCCCTGATCGCAGAACGCCTTCTCGATCGCGCGCTTGCTCTGGGGCATCGGCGTGCGGGCGAGCTCCTGGCGCTTGGCCGCCGCCGCCGCGCGGATCGCGTCGGCCCCCGCGTCGCCAGGGATGCCGAACCACGCGTAGAGGTCGCGGGCCGCGAGCTCCCTCAGGAATCGCTCGCGCCGCTTGCGTGCGTCGTCGTCGGCCACGGGCGGCACTCTAGACGAGCGCCCTTGTGCCCCGCGGGCGGTTCCGCTTTCCTGCCAGAAGTTACGGATCCGCCCGAATGGGGAAACCGGGTCCGACCACCGCGGACGGCTGAGACGCCGACGCGAGCAGGGCGGCGCCCACAGCGGAGCGCCCCCGATTCGCCCGCAGCCCGGTCCGGGATCCCGTTCCCGTGCCGGCCCCGCGCAGGACGCGCGGGCCCGTTCCCGGCAGAAGGCACCGAATGAAGACGCTCGTGTCCGTGGCCGTCGCGCTGGCGGCCGTACCCGTGGCCGCGGCGATCGCCGCGCCATCCGCCCCGCCGGTGGACTCCGGCCTGATGGCCGCCGTGCTCCCCGCCTCCCCGCCGACCCTCGGCGACCAGCACCTCCGCGTCCGCGTCTCCCGCCTCGCATCCCGTGCCCGCATGCGCGCGACGCGGCTCGGCCTCACCCCCGGCCCGCTCACGCGGCCGGCGTCCGCCCCCGAGGCGCTCGCCCTCCAGGAGCGCCGCCTGGCCTCCGTGGTCGGCTTCCTGCGCGAGCGCCGCGAGGTCGACCTCGCCGTCGACGAGCGCCCCGTGCCCTCACCCGGGCGCCGGGCGCGGACGATCGGCGACCCCCACCTGGCCCGGGCCTACCGGGCCGTCGCGCGCCTCGCGCGCCGGCTGGGGCTCGACCGGCCGGAGCCGCCCCGGGCCTCGGCCGACCCCGCGACCCGCGGGGACCAGGTCGTCCACTGGAGGGCGGTGGCGCGCTGGCTGGCGCACCGGTCGGAGGTCCTGCGCCCGCACGAGCGCCCGCTGTCGACGCGGATCCCGCATTACGCCGAGCTGACGTGCATCGCCGGCCACGAGTCGCACGGGACCTGGGACATCTCGACCGGCAACGGCTACTACGGCGGGCTCCAGATGGACCGGGGCTTCCAGCAGGCCTACGCCCCGGGCCTCTACCGGACCAAGGGGACGGCCGACCACTGGACCGCGGAGGAGCAGATGCGGGCCGCCGAGCGCGCGATCGCGACCCGGGGATTCACGCCCTGGCCGAACACGGCGCGGATGTGCGGCGTGCTGTGAGGCCGCCGCACCCGTGACGCGCGACGGCCACCGCCCCTGCGACGGGGCGGTGGCCGTCGGCGGATCAGTCCCGGCCACCGCCCAGGAGCTGGAGCATGAACAGGAAGACGTTGAAGGCGTCGAGGAAGATCGACAGCGCGATCAGCGTGACGTCGCCCTCACCCGCCCTGCGCAGGCGCCAGAAGTCGAAGGTCGTGAGCCCCGCGAACACGACCAGGCCGCCGATGCACCAGATCAGGCTCTCGTTCGGGATGTTGACGAAGATCGCGACGAGGCCGAAGACCAGCAGGACGATCAGGCCGACGAACGAGATGCGGCCGAGCCCCGAGAGGTCGCGCTTGGTGACGTAGCCGATCGAGCCCATGATCGCCATGAACAGCGCGGTCAGCCCGGCGGCCTGGGCGATGATCGTGCTGCCGCTCTCAAGGCTGGCGTACTCCTGCAGGGTCGGGCCGATGGCGAGGCCGAGCAGGGCGCCGACGCCGAAGAGCAGCCCCATCTGGAGCGGGGTCGCCTCGTCCTTCTTGCGGGCGAAGCTCATCGCGATGATGAGCCCGAGGGAGCCGACCCAGCACAGGAGCGCCCAGCCCCAGGACAGGTCGCGCCCGACGTAGGCGCCGGCCGCGGCGAAGCCCGCGGTGACGGCCACCAGGAACATCGTCTTGCCGAAGATCGCGCGCGAGTCCGCCTGCGCGCCCACGGCCGCGCGGTCCCATGTCTCGCGCGAGTACCCATACCCCTCGGGGGTCTCGGCCATCGTCTCTCCTCGATCGCTCGCCGACAGCTGCGATCGGCAGGGTACTCCCACCGTGGCCCGCGCTCACGCCGACGCGGGGGGCGCGGTCCCGGCCTCGACGCCCTCTGGGCGGAGGCCCCCCGACCCGGGCGACGCCCCCGAAGGGGCGCCGCTCAGGCGGTGCCGGTCATCAGGCGTCCACCGCGACGCCCGCGGCGACCGTGCCGAGGGACTTCACGCGACCGGCCTCGAACATGCCCCCGCGCTCGTGCTCGGCCATCGCGACCGCGATGCCGGCGGCCTCCTCGCGGGAGGCTGCGTTGACGACCATCGTGAGCGACAGCGGCGACACGCCGCGGCGCTTGAGCGATACCCGGAAGGACGACATGGTCCTCTCCTTCTCTCGTGTGACCGGGCCTCCGGCGGATGCCGGGACCCTGCACCCTGATCGGCATGCGTCTGAGATGCATGAGGTCAGACAAGCAAGGTCTCCTCAAAGAGACCAATCACACGAACTCCTTGCTCAGGCCGCGGGATCGTCCCCCAGGAAGAGGCGGTACGCCGGGTTGCCGGTCTCGTCCGCGTGGGGGTAGCCGACGGTGCCGAGGAAGCGCCGGAAGGCGGCCATCTCCCGGGCGGGGACCTGGATCCCGACGAGGATGCGGCCGAAGTCCGCGCCCTCGTTGCGGTAGTGGAAGAGCGAGATGTTCCAGTTCGGGCTCATCGCCGAGAGGAACCGCAGCAGGGCGCCCGGACGCTCGGGGAACTCGAAGCGGTAGAGCAGCTCGTCGTGCGCCCGGGCCGACCGTCCCCCGATCATGTGGCGCAGGTGCTGCTTGGCCAGCTCGTCGTCGGTGAGGTCGAGGGCAGGGAAGCCGCCCTCCCGCAGGGCGTCGGCGATACGGGCCGCGTCCTCGCGGCCGCGGATCTGGAAGCCCACGAACAGATGGGCCTGCTCGCCGTCGGCGATGCGGTAGTTGAACTCGGTGATGCCGTGGCCGTCGAGCGTCGCGCAGAAGCGCAGGAACGACCCGCGTTCCTCCGGCACCGTGACGCCGAAGACGGCCTCGCGCGCCTCGCCGATCTCGGCGCGCTCGGCCACGAAGCGCAGCCGGTCGAAGTTCATGTTCGCGCCCGAGGCGACGGCGACCAGGCACGACCCGCGCGCGCCGTCCTGCTCCGCCCAGGCCTTCAGCCCGGCCACCGCCAGGGCGCCCGCCGGCTCGAGGATGCTGCGCGTGTCCTGGAAGACGTCCTTGATGGCGGCGCTCACGGCGTCGGCGTCCACGCGCACCATGCCGTCCACGAGCTCGCGGCAGAGCCGGAACGTCTCCTTCCCCACGCGGCGCACCGCCGTCCCGTCGGAGAAGAGCCCGACGTCGGAGAGCGTCACCCGGCGGCCGGCCTCCAGCGAGCGCGCCATGGCGTCCGAGTCGGCCGTCTGGACGCCGATCACGCGGATCTCGGGGCGCAGCGCCTTGACGTAGGCGGCGATCCCGGAGATCAGCCCGCCGCCGCCCACCGGCACGAAGATCGCGTCGATCGGCGCCGGGTGGGCGCGCAGGATCTCCATCGCCACCGTGCCCTGCCCGGCGATGACGTCGGGGTCGTCGAACGGGTGCACGAAGACCAGGCCGCGCTCGGCCGCGATCCCGTCCGCCCGCGCCTGCGCGTCGGAGTAGGAGTCGCCGTGCAGCACCACCTCGACCCACTCGCCGCCCAGCCCGCGCACCGCGTCGACCTTCACCTGCGGCGTGGTGACCGGCATCACGATCACCGCCCGGCAGCCGAGGCGCGCGGCCGCCAGGGCCACCCCCTGGGCGTGGTTGCCCGCCGACGCCGCGATCACGCCGCGGCCGAGCTCCTCCTGCCCGAGGCGCGACATGCGGTTGTAGGCGCCGCGCACCTTGAACGAGAAGGCCGGCTGCTCGTCCTCGCGCTTGAGCAGCACCGTGCAGCCCGTGCGCTCCGAGAGCTGCGGCGCGCGCTCGAGCGCGGTCTCCCGGGCGACGTCGTAGACGCGCGCCGTGAGGATGGCGCGCAGGTAGTCCGCAGGCATGGCCTACGAGACTACGGGGCGCCCCTCGTCGCGCGCGCGGCGGCAGGCGCCGCACAGCGAGCCGCGGTTGTAGCGGTTGAGCACCGTCGGGCAGGTCTCGCAGACGCGCGGCCGCGTGGCCGGGGCGACCCGCTCGGGGCTCGGGCATGCGCAGAGCTTGGGCCGGCGCGATCCGCGCGGGCGGTAGAGCTCGGCGATGAGGCCGCAGGTCGGGCAGGCGATCTCGATCGCCTCGAGGGGCCGCGTTCTCATGTCAGGTCCCACATCGGCCCATTGTGACCAACCTCAAGCCGCGGAGCGAGGCCGGCGCCCGCTCACCACGGCGAGGGCCGGTAGTCCTTGAGGAAGCAGCCGTGGAGATCCTCGCCCGCCTCGCCGCGCACGATCGGGTCATAGACGCGGGCGGCGCCGTCGACCAGGTCGAGCGGGGCGTGGAAGCCCTCCCGCGCCAGCCGCATCCTGGTGGGGTGCGGGCGCTCGTCGGTGATCCACCCGGTGTCCACCGCGGTCATCAGGATGCCGTCGCTCTGGAGCATCTCGCCGGAGCTCGTCCGGGTGAGCATGTTGAGGGCGGCCTTCGCCATGTTGGTGTGCGGGTGGCCCGGGCCCTTGTAGCCGCGGCTGAACTGGCCCTCCATCGCCGAGACGTTGACGATGTAGGTGCGCCGGGCGGGCGAGGCCGCGAGCGCCGGCCGCAGGCGGCTCACGAGGATGAAGGGCGCGGTCATGTTGCAGAGCTGCACCTCCAGCAGCTCGACCGGATCGACCTCGTTGACGCGCTGGATCCAGCTGTTCACGGGGTCGAGGTCGGGCACCAGGCCGCCGGCGTCGATCGCGCGCCCGTCGGCGATGCGCTCGGGCGACGCCGAGCCCGCCGTCAGGGCGAGGCCGGTGAGGGCGTCGGGCGTCGGCGACCAGTGGCCCGACTCGACCGGCGCCCCGCGCCCGGCGGGCAGGTCGGCGCCCGAGGGGCCGAGCACGGTCATCTCCGGGAGCGGGCCGGGCGGCAGCTCCGCCGCCTCGGCCTCGGCAAGGAGCGCGTAGGCGCGGGCCGAGCGGCGTACCGTCTGGGCGGCGTTGTTGATCAGGATGTCGAGGTGCCCCCGCGCGCTGACGCTGTCGGCAAGGGCGACCACGGCGGCCGGGTTGCGCAGGTCGATCCCGACGATGCGCAGGCGGTCGATCCACTCCTCGCTGTCGGGCATGGCGCGGAAGCGCCGCGCCGCGTCGCGCGGGAAGCGGGTGGTGATGGTGGTGTGCGCCCCGTCGCGCAGCAACCGCAGGGCGATGTACATGCCGATCTTGGCGCGGCCGCCGGTGAGCAGGGCGTGGCGGCCGGTGAGGTCGGTGCGCGCGTCGCGGCGGGCGTGGTTCTCGGCCGCGCAGTCCGGGCAGAGCTGGTGGTAGAAGGCGTCGACCCGCGTGTAGCGGACCTTGCAGACGTAGCAGGCGCGCGGCTGCAGGAGCGTCCCGGCCGAGGCGCTGCGGCCGCGGCTCGTGATCGGCAGGCCGCGCGTCTCGTCGTCGATGCGCCCCGGCGCCGCCGTGGCCGTGGCCGCATCGACGGCCGCGTCGGCGGCCAGCACCGCCTCGCGGCGCTCCACCCGGCGGCGCTTTCGGACGGCCTTGTAGAGGCCCGCGGTGGCGCGGCGGATCGCGACGGCGGCGGGGTCCTCGGAGGGCAGCGCGTCCGCCTGGGCGAGCACGCGCAGGCAGACCTCGAGGTCCGCCGGATCGATCCCGCTCTGCCCGCGTTCCTCGTCCACGACGAGGGGCATGGTACCCCGGCCTCTTAACCGGGCCATAGGGCGGCCACACGGACCTCTAACCTGGATCGGGTTTGATGGACGACGCGCGCGGGATGCTCCCGGGGCACGGGTGCGGCCCGCGCGCACGGAAACGAGCCGGAGGACGAGATGGAGCCCGATCAGCCGAACCGCCACGGAATGCGGGGCCGCGCCGCGGGGACCGCGGCGGTGGCGCTCGTGGCGGCGCTGATCGGGGGCGGCGTGGTCGCCGCCGTGGACGGATCGGGCGGCGGGTCGAGCACGACGACGGTCACCACGGCCGCCGTGACGCCGGTCTCGACCGCGAGCGAGACGCCCTCGGCCGCGGGGACGACCGCGGTCGACTTCTCGGCCATCTACGCCAAGCGTCGCGCCGGCGTGGTCTCGATCACCTCGACGCTGCCGGCCCAGTCCGGCCAGGGCGGCCCCGGCGGATCGACCACGGCCGAGGGCTCGGGCGTCGTCATCGACCGCGAGGGCCACATCCTCACGAACGACCACGTGGTGGACGGCGCCACGGCCGTACGCGTGGAGCTGTCGTCCGGGACGACGGTGAAGGCCACGGTCGTCGGGACGGACCAGTCGACCGACGTCGCGCTGCTCGACATCGACGTGCCGGCGTCCGACCTCGACCCCGTGCCGCTCGGCCGCTCGGCCGCCCTCAAGGTCGGCCAGCCGGTGCTCGCCATCGGCGACCCGTTCGGCTACCAGGGCAGCGCGAGCGCCGGCATCGTCTCCGGCCTCGACCGCAGCATCGAGGCGCCCAACGGCTTCACGATCAACGGCGCGATCCAGACCGACGCCGCGGTGAACCACGGCAACTCGGGCGGGGCGCTCGTCGACGCGAGCGGCAACCTGATCGGGATCCCCGCCCAGATCGCCGACTCGGGCGTGGACGCCAACGTCGGCGTCGCCTTCGCGGTGCCGGTCGACACGGCGCGCAAGATCGTGGACCAGCTGTCGGCCAACGGCTCGGTGAAGCACGCCTGGCTCGGGGTGAGCACCGCGACGGTCAACGCCTCGCTGTCGGGCGTGAAGGACGTCGGCGCCGACCAGGGCGCGCTCATCACCGGCGTCGTCCCCGGCGGACCGGCGCAGAAGGCCGGCCTGCAGGGCGGCGACCACGTCGCGACGGCCGACAGCCAGCAGGTCTGCGTCGGCGGGCCGGTCGTCACGACGGTGGACGGGAAGCCCGTCAAGGACGCCGCCGACCTGCAGGAGGCGGTGGACGCCTCCACGCCGGGATCGGCGATCACCCTCGGCCTCACCGACCCCGACGGCTCGACGCGCGCCCTGCGCGTCACCCTCGGAACGCGTCCGGCCTCGACCAGCTCGACCCAGGACGCGACCTGCGGGTGAGCCGCTCCGGCGCGTCGCTGATGAAGCCGGTCACGCCCCACGACGCCAGAACCGACGCCGTCACCGGGTCGTCGACGGGCCAGCTCCAGAGGTGGTCGACCCGCTCGCGCAGCGCGGCCGCCGTCGCGGGCGTCAGCAGGCGCTGATGGATCGAGACGCCCTCGGGCGCCTTGGCGCCCCGGCGGCGCAGCAGCCGGCGCAGCTGGCGGGGGCTCCCGACCGAGTGGAGCGTCCGGACGCCCGGCGCCCCCCGCATCCGGTCGATCGCGGGCCACACGCGCCCGGAGACGATCAGCCCGCGCTCGGCGGCGAAGTCGCGCGTCGCCGCCAGCAGCGCCGGCGCGAGGCGCGGGTCGGGGCCCTTCATGTCGATCATCAGGTCCAGCCCCGGCGGGATCAGGGGCAGCAACTCGGACAGCGGGGGCCGCGGCGCGTCGCGGCCCAGCAGGTACCAGCGCTCCCACTGGGCGGCCAGCGGCCACAGGACCTTGGCGTGACGCACCTCCAGCCGGCCCCGGAACAGGTGGACGTCCGCCTCGACGACGTCCACCCCCTCCGCGGCGAGGGCCGCCAGCGCGGCGGCCGAGTTGGCCGCGCGATGGGCGATGACGAGCCCCGGCGCGCTCACGCGCCGATGCGGTGGGAGCCCACCCGGATCGGCGCACGCCGCAGGGCGAGCGCCGCCGCCAGGCCGATCAGCGCGACCACCGCGCCCGCCACGACGTCGATCACGTAGTGGTTGGCCGTCGCCACGACCGCGACGCACATGAGGACCGGCAGCGCGACCGCCGCCGCGCGCAGCCAGCGGTTCGTCGTGACGCGCCAGACGATGACGCCCACCAGGAGGTTCCAGCCGAAGTGCAGGCTCGGCATGGCCGCGTAGCGGTTGATCAGGCCCGGCGGCTGGAGCGTGCGGTAGGAGCTGGAGCGCTCGGTGACGGTGTCGGCGAGGTCGAGGATGCCCAGGCGCGGGGGCGCCACCGGGAAGAGGGCGAAGACCACCAGGCCGATGGCCCCGGAGATGAACATCGCGTTCCTCAGGAGCCGGTACTCGTCCGGTACCCGGAGGAACAGGAACACGAGGGTGATGCCGATAACGGGCCAGTGACCGTAGATGTAGATCCAGTTGGCGAGGTCCACCAGCCGGTCGTGACCGATGATCCATCCCTGGATGGCCACCTCCCAGTCGATGCGGAGGGCGCGCTCGACGGACATGAGGCGCTCGGCGTTCTCCTCGGCGGTGGCGACCGCGCCCTCGGTGAGGTCGCGGACGAGGAAGTACGCGAGCGCGGCGGCGACGACAAGCGCGACCTGCCCGAGCAGCGAGCCCCAGTGGACGCGCACGCGGCCGCCGCCCTGACCGGGGTCGCGGAGGGCGTCAACGTCGTCGCCCGTCCCGCGGCTCCGGATGATGGTCATACCCGAATCGTCCACCCGTTCGTCCCCGCCCGCAACGCCACGGACCCATCAGGGCCGATGAGGGTGGTCACCGGTGCTACGGTCATACCAGGACATGAGCAGCCCCGCCTTCTGAGCACAGCCTCACCCACCGACGCCGCCCCCGGGCGACGCCGCCTTCCGCGCACGATCGCGGCCGGGGTCATGGCTCTGTTCCTCGGAGTGGTCGCCCTCGTGGGGCTGACCCAGCTCCACCCCGGCGCCGCCCTGTCGGCCCTCTCCGGCGCCGACCCCCAGTACCTGGCGGCCGGCATCGCGTTCTACTTCGTGGCCCAGACCATCTCCGGCGCCATGTGGGGCGTGTGCCAGGACGCCGGTGGCGTGCGGGGCATCTCGCTCCCCCAGACGCTCGGGCTCCACTGGATCGCCCGCGCCTCCTGCGAGCTGCTGCCCGCCAGCCTCGGCGAGGCCGTGCGCGTCGCGCTGGTGCGCCGCCACCCGGTGGGCGCCGAGGCCGGCGGCTGGCGCATCACCGGCGGCATCGCCGGCTACAAGGTGATCGACGCCTTCCTCACCGCCGCCGCGGTGCTCGCGATCGCGATCGCCTCCCCCCTCCCCGGCCCCGCGGGCAACCTGCGCTGGACCGCGCTCGCCGCCGTCCTCGGCCTCATCGCCGCCGGCGTCCTCTGGCGGCTGGGCCTCGGCCGCGGCCTGGCCCGGCTGCTGCCGACGCGCCTGCGCGGCGTCGCGGGGCGGGTCGGCGACGGCGCCGGCGTCCTGCGCGACAGCGGCGCCGCCCGCACCGCCGCGATCCTCGGCGCGCTCGCGCTGATCGCCCGCATCCTCAGCATGGGCGCGCTCCTCGCCGCCATCGGCGCGCCGCCGCAGGCCGCCGCCCTCGCCTTCGCCGCGATCTGCCTCGCCGGCGTCGTCCCGGCCGCCCCCGGCGGCGCGGGCACCCGCGAGGTCGTCCTCATCCCCGCGCTCGTCCTCGCCTACGGCATGTCCGGCAGCGACGCGCTCGCCTTCAGCATGGCCATCCAGGCCACCGCGCTGACCACCTCCCTGGTCGCCGGCGCCCTCGGGCTCGCCTGGCTCGGGCCGAAGCTGCTCTTCCGCCGCCGCGCCCTGGCCGAGGAGCCGCTCCTCGCGCTCGACGCGCCGGCCGCCGTCGCCGCGGCCCCCGCCCCGGCCTGACGCGACCGCGCGGCTGGTCCGCGGCGCCGCGGACCGACGCCGGGCCCGTACCGGGAACCGCCTAACCGACGGTCAGGACCGCCGCTCCGGTGAAGCGTCCGTGGCGCAGGTCGTCCAGTGCCTCGGGGGCGTTCTCGAGCGGGTATTCGTGGACCTCGGTGCGGACCGGGACCCGGGGGGCGAGCTCCAGGAAGGAGCGGGCATCGGCCCGGGTGAGGTTCGCGACCGAGCGGACGGAGCGCTCGCCCCAGAGGATCGCGTAGGGGAACGAGGGGATGTCGGACATGTGGATGCCCGCGCAGACAACGACGCCGCCCTTGGCCAGGGCGCGCAGGGCGGCCGGGACCAGCTCGCCGGCGGCGGCGAAGATGATCGCGGCGTCGAGCTCCTCGGGGGGCGGCTCGTCGGATCCGCCCGCCCACTCGGCGCCCAGCGAGCGGGCGAAGTCCTGCCCCGCGGCGTCGCCGGGGCGGGTCAGGGCGAACACCCGCCGGCCCTCGTGCACCGCCACCTGGGCGATGACGTGGGCGGCGGCGCCGAAGCCGTACAGGCCGAGGCGCCCGGCGTCGCCGGTCATGCGCAGGGCCCGGTGGCCGATGAGGCCGGCGCAGAGCAGGGGCGCGACCTGGAGGTCGGAGTACCCGTCGGGCAGCGGGAAGCAGAAGCGCGCGTCGGCGACGGCCCACTCGGCGTATCCGCCGTCGATGTCGCGGCCGGTGAAGCGGGCGCGGTCGCACAGGTTCTCCCGTCCGCTGCGGCAGTAGCGGCACTCGCCGCAGGTCCAGCCGAGCCAGGGGATCCCGACGCGGACGCCCCGGTCCATCGCGCCGCCCTCCACGACCCCGACGACCTGGTGCCCGGGGGTGACGGGCGGGTGCGGGATGTCCACCTCGCCGTCGAGCAGGTGCAGGTCGGTGCGGCAGACCCCGCAGGCGCGCACGCGCACCAGCACCTGGCCGGGCCCGGGCTGCGGCCGCGGCACCTCGGCCGCGCGCAGGACGCCCGGCCGCTCGATCCTCACCGCCCGGACGGCCCGCCTCCCGGAGCGTCGTCGCGCACCGCGCTGATCCGCCAGGGGGCGTCGTCGGGCCCGTCGAGCGACAGAGTCCAGACGCCGTCGAAGCGGCTCGGGCGGTCCTTGGACCCGGCCACGAGGTCGAGCGTGTTGCGGTCCTCGACGTAGCGGACGCCCTCGAGCTCCATGCGCACCGTGGCGGTGGGCGGCTCGGCGTCGCTGTCGAGCGCGAGCAGGGTCACGGAGCGCACCACGGGGGCGCGCACGACCAGGCGCAGGCTGCGTCCCGGGCCCGGCGGATAGAGCAGCTCCTGCAGGAGCTGCGGCTGGGCCAGGTGGGCGAAGGCGGCGTCGTCGCCGTCCACCGCCGCGGCCCAGGCGGCGACGCCGCGCCGGACGGTCGACTCGATGATGTCGGGGTCGAAGCGCGCGTCGGCCACGGCCAGGTCGCGCGCCTTGGCGGTCGCGTTCCGTGCGTCGTCGTCGTCGACCTCGGACGCCCGCACGCCCTCGGGCAGCGCGTCCTCGACCGCGGCCTGCACCCGGGCCTGGTCGACGAGCCGGGCGTCCTCCAGCGGGTCGGCCTCCAGCGGCGCGTCGAGCTGGTGCTCGCCCTCCTCGTCCTGCTCGATCGACAGCAGCGTCCAGCGCCCGTCGCGCTTGCCGAGGGTCCAGTACTCGCGCAGCGAGGTCTCGCCGGTGGTGTTGCCGTCGTGGTAGATCCGCTCGCCCTGCCCGTCGATCACGTAGTCGTCGAGGAGCGCGGAGACGCGCACCACCGCCCGGTCCTCGGCGTCCTCGGGGCGGTTGACGATGCCCACGTACTCGACGAGGCACTCCCGCACCGCGACGTGGTTGCGCCAGCCCTTCGACGCGAAGTCCTGAAGGCGCAGGCGCCACTCGGCCATCAGGTCCGGCGCCACCATGGCGTCGAGCGCGTCGCGGTCGTCGCGGTCCCACGCCTGCTGGATCGCCGTGAAGAGCTCCTCGGCCTCGCGGCGGACGCGCTCGGCCGCGAACGCCGCGTCGTCCTCGGCGGCGACGAGCGCCGTGCGCTCGACCTCCTCGGTGCGGGCCTTGCGCCGCGCGGCGGTGGCCCGATCGCGGACGTTGGCGTAGGCCCGGCTCCAGGTGGCCTTGCGCTTCTGCTGGACGATGCTGAAGACCAGCACGGCCGCGACGCCGCCGAAGACGACGAGCGTGCCGCCCCAGCCGATGCTGCCGCCGCCCCCGCTCCCGCCCCCGCCGAAGCCGCTCCCCCCGCCCCCGCCCCCGCCTCCGCCGCCCCCGCCGAAGCCGCCGCTGCCGCCCCCGGCGGCGCCGAGCGCGGCGGACGCGTCGAGCGCGAGCCCGAGGAGGACGGCCGCGAGGACCGCGACGCGGCGGCGGACGGCGCCCACTACGCCCCTAGGAGGCGGCGAGGCGGGGCAGGTCGCGCGCGATCTGCGCGGCCTTGAACCCGACGGCCGGATAGGCCGTCGCGAGCTCGCCGCTCGCCGTCACGCCGTAGATCAGCGCCGTGTGCTCGACCAGCTCGGGGTCGTTCTTGGGGACGTTCGCCGCGACGTTCCAGTCCTTCCACACCGGCTCGAGCTGCGCGCGCGTTCCGATGAGGTAGTGGACGAAGTCCTGGACGCGGCGGGCCTTCAGGAACGTGCGGACCACCGGGGGCGTGTCGCCCTTGGGGTCGACCGAGACGGCGATGACGCGGGTCTTGGCGCCCGCGGCGCCGGCGTCGATCCGCGCCTGGCGCATGTTGGACATGATCAGCGGGCAGACGTCGGGGCAGTTCGCGTAGACGAACGTCACCAGGACCGGCGAGCCCGCGAAGTCGCGGATGTCGACCGTCTTGCCGTCGATGTCCTTCAGCACGAGCGGCGGGGCCGCGCGCCGGGGCGAGATCGTGCCGCCCTCGAAGGGGGTGGTGCCGGTATGGCTGGAGTGGTCGGACTGCTCGGTGCCGGCCGTGCCGGCCGCGTCGCCCGAGGAGGATGAGCCGCCGCACCCGGCCACGAGGCCGAGGGCGGCGGTGAGGGCGGCGGCGGCCAGCAGGCGTGATCTCACTGTCGGAACGCTCCGGGTCGGAACTCCACGGGTCCCGATGCGCGCGCGGACAGCCCCGCGTGCGCATCGACCTCCGCACGGTAGACGCCCGGGGCGCGCAGCGTGAAACCGGCCCGTCCGGCCGACAGCCGGGCGCGCCCGACGTCGCTCCAGCGGTAGGTGTCGAGGTCGAGCCGCTGCAGGCGCACCGGCACCGCTGCGGCCGGCCGCACGCGCACGGTGAGGCGCCGGCCGCGGCGGCTGACGCCGACCCTCGGGCGCACCTCGACGCGCACGCTGGGGCTGACGGTGCCCACCGCGAGGGCGCGGAACGCCGTGCGGGCGGTCAGGCCCGGCGCGGAGACCGTGAACGCCCCCGAGGCGTCGGTGACGGCGTCGGCGACGTGGATCCAGGCGCCGGGAGCGCGGCGCTCCACGGTCACCGGCGTGCCCGCGGCGGCGCCGGGGACGGTGCCGTCGAGCATCGCGGTGCCGCCGTAGTCCGTCGGGCCGGGCGCCGTGAGCGCGACCAGCGAGACGGTCAGCGTGCCGCGGATGTAGTTGTGGAACCTGCAGTGGTAGGCGTAGACGCCCGGGGTGGACGGCGCCGAGATCGTGAAGTCGTCGCCGGTGAAGAGCGTCCCCGAGCCGAAGGCCCCGGCGTCGGCCGTGACGGTGTGCCGGTTGCGGCCCGTGTTCGTCCACATCACCTCGGTGGACGGCGCGACGACCAGGGCGTTCGGCGTGACCGTGAGGTCGGTGATCGCGACCGTGCGCACCACCGGCGCGGGGCCGCTCGGCAGGGCCGGGTGTGCGGCGAGCACGATCACCGCTCCACCCGGTACAGCCCGATCATGCCGTTGTCCTGGTGCGACTCGACGTGGCAGTGCCAGTACCAGACGCCCGGCGCGTCCTCGCGCCAGCGCACCTTCAGGGTGCTGGAGGGCCCGAGCAGCTCCGAGTCGACCGGCGTCCCGTTGCGCAGCCACCGGTGGCCGTGGACGTGGAACACGTGGAAGTTCTCCCCGAGGGCGAGGACGTCCCACTGGACGGTCTGGCCCACCTTGGCGCGGAACGTCGGCGTGTTGCCGATGAACGCGCGCCCGTTGATCGTGTCGAAGCCCTTCTGGTTGTTCAGGTACACGACGAACTCGCGGTCGGGCTTCGGCTCGCCGGGCTTCGGGATGACGATGGCGCCGAACAGCCCGAGCTCGATCGACTGCCCCATGGTCGAGGAGTGGTCGTGGTAGGGCCACACGCCGTAGGAGTCCTTCACCGCCTTCAGCCGGTAGGTCCAGCTGCCGCCGACCGGGACGTCGCCGCCCTTGCCGCTGCGGAAGGGGATGAAGGCGCCGTCGCTCGAGGGCAGGTAGCGGAAGGCGTGGAAGTGCATCGAGTGGCGCAGGCCGTAGTGATGGTCGCGGTTCCGGAAGTGGACGATCACGGTATCGCCGACCTCCGCGCGGATCGTCGGGCCGGGCATGCCGTCGTTGTCGCCCGACTCGGCCGTGTTCGGCCAGGGCTTGCGGAAGCCGCGCGTGTACCGGCGGTACACGACGGCCGTGAACTGGCGCTGCGAGGGCGGGATGACCGTTCCCATCACGGGGTCGCCCCCGTTGGGCGCGACGTCCCAGGGCGTGTCGACCGCGGCGATCCAGTACTCGCGGGTCGCCCCCTGGGCCTGGCCGGCCCAGCCCAGCAGCAGCGTGAGGAGGGCCGCGAGGACGCCGGCGGACCCGAGGGCCCGCCGGCGTCCCGCGCGGACGTGGCTACGGAGACAGTGATCGTGCCCCGCATCTCGGGGTGGACCATGCAGCTGTAGGTGTACGTGCCCGCGGTCGGGAACGTCACCGTGAACGACGTGGGCGAGCCGGAAGTCCCGTGCCCGGGTCCGACAGGGCGCCGCTGTTGACGAACCCGTTGCCGTGCGAGGTCGGCGTGACGGCCGGCGCGGCCCGGCCGGCCGGCGGGTCGCTCGCGTAGAAGCCCTCGCTGCTCGAGCGATCAGGCCCTGGCCCGGAACGTGGTCTTGGCGACGCGCGCCGACGAACGCGTCCGGGCCGAAGGTGACCGTGTGCACCTCGTTGCTTGCCGGACATCTTGAACGTCACCGCCGAGCCGACGGCGACGGTCTTGGCTTGGCCGGGAAGAAGGCGAATGCCTGCGCCTTGGCGTTGCCGGGCGAGATGATGACCGTGTTGCCGGTGGTCGTCTTGGCCTTCTTGATCGCCGCGAGGGCGGTCCTCGGTCTGGGCGGCCTTCTCCTTGGCGGCGCGCGCCTTGGCCTTGGCCGCCGTGTCCGCGGCCTTGGACTTCTTCGCCACCACGGTGACGCTGCCGCGCATGTTGGGGTGCACGAGGCAGCGCGACCTGGTACGTACCGAGTCTTCGGGAACGAGACGGTGAACTTCGGCGCCCGGGCCCCAGGGATGCCCGACGTCGACGGTCTTCCTGCCGGTGACGGCGGTGCCGCCGGTCGGGGCGCCGCGCGGCCGGGTTGAACGCCGATCTGCGGCGTCACGCCGCCCCACCAGTAGGGCGCCCCGGCCGGGTCGTTGGTGGCCGGGTTCAGCGCGCGGCGTCGGCGTGATCAGCGGCGACGGGCTTCGCGCCCTTCTTCGGGAACGGTGACGGTGTGGAAGCCGACGACCTCGAACGTCAGCTTGCTGCCCTTCGTCACCGTGACGTGACCGGGATAGAAGGCGTTGAACTCGATCGCCGGGGTCTTGTTGAAGTCTCCCACCTGGACCGTCGTCACGGGGGCGGCGGACGCCAGGCCCGCCGCCGGACCGAGGATGCCGAGCGCGAGCGCCACGCCCTCCGCCCATCACCGCCCGCCGAGACAGCAGTGTTCTTCATCTCGCCCCCTGATGGCTCTCACGAAACGACTCCCCCGAAACGCCGAAATCGGCTATCCGATCGGCGCGATCCTATGTTCAGAGGGCGTGAAAAAAAACTGACAACTGTGGAGCCGTACAGCGCGGTCGTGAGCGCGGGCCGTCGGGGCGCCCCCGGCGGGGCGTTCGGGAATGCCGCAGGCCCGGCCGGACTCACCCGGATGCCCCTCCCCGGCGCGGGCGGCACGCTTGGCCGGTCGCGCGCAACGCCGGATCGGCACGCGACGCTCATTCCCCTCCCGAGGAGTCCACCTCATGCGCAGCACATCCATCCTCGTGACTGCCACGGCGGCCGTCGCGGCCGTCGCCCTCACCGCGGGCTGTGGGAGCTCCAGCAGTTCCGCTCCCGCGGCCGGGACGACGACCGAGGCGGCCACCACCCCGGCCCCGTCGCCCACGAGCACCGTCGGCGACACCGAGGCCGAGCCCACCACCTCGCCGGCCACGACGGCACCCGGCAAGGCCGTCGCCGTCGCGGTGACGATGGGCAAGCCCGAGGAGTTCTCGCTGAGCGCCGCGCCCGCAAGCGCGACGGCGGGCAAGGTGACGTTCAACGTCGCCAACAAGGGCACGATCCTCCACGAGATGGTCGTCGTGCCGGGCACCGCGGCCAGCCTGAAGCAGCCCGACGGCACGGCGAGCGAGGCGGGCAGCCCCGGCGAGGTGCCGGACGTCGAGCCGGGCAAGAGCGGGAAGATCACGATCAAGCTCCCCGCGGGCACCTACACCCTCCTGTGCAACCTGCCCGGCCACTTCGCCGGCGGGATGTACACGCAGTTCACGGTCAAGCTAGCCACGAGCGCGCCGCGCCCGTGAACCTCTCGGCCCTCCTCCTCGACGACCGCCCGGCCGCCGGGGGGGAGCGGCCCGCGGTCCGCGCACCGGGCCTCGCGTGGAGCCTCGCCGAGTTGGCGGAGTGCACGGGGCACAGGGCCGCCGCGCTGGGCTGAGGCGCGGCGACGTGATCGCGGTCGGCCTCGAGGACCGGCCGGAGTGGCTGGCCGTGACCCTCGGCGCCGCCGGCTCGGAGCGGTGTGCGCCCTCGCGAGCCCCCTGACGTCGCCGGACCGCCTGGCCGACGCCCTGCGGCGGGCGGCGCCGCGGCTGATGGTGTGCGACGGAGCCGCGCCGCAGGGGGTCGCGCGGATCGCGCCGGCCGAGCTGGAGGCCGCCTCCGCGGGCTCGCCGACCCCGGCCCGGCGCCGACGCGCGCCGGGGACCCGTGCTACATGCTCATGACCTCCGGATCGATCCGCGCCACGCCCATGCGCCGCGCCGCGCTGCCGCAGGAGATCGCCGAGGCGGTCGCCTTCCTGGCCGCTCCCTCGTCGTCCTTCGTGACCGGCCAGGTGCTCTCGGTCAACGGCGGCGTCGCCATGTGAGGGACGCCCCCTCCGGATACCCGCAGGGGCGATCAGGGATGGCGCGGACGACTCCCGGGCGTGGCGGTCCTACGGTCGGGGCATCCCCACCGAGAGAGGAGTCCAGCATGTCGATCGACATCATGCGATGGGATCCGCTCCGCGAGCTCAGCGCCATGCGGGCGGAGATGGAGCGCCTCATGGCTCGTGGCGCAGAGCCCAGCACGCTCCCGCGGCGCTGGTCGCCCGTCAGCGACGTCATCGAGACCGAGGACGCCATCGTCATCACCGCGGAACTGCCCGGGGTCAAGGACGAGGACGTGCACATCACCGTCCAGGACGGGGTGCTGCGGATCTCGGGCGAGCGGCGCCTCGAGGAGGAGACCCACGACGACCGCTTCCACCGCATCGAGCGCTCCTACGGCGACTTCGAGCGCAGCTTCGCGCTGCCGCGCGGGGTGGCCGAGGACGACATCCACGCGGGCGTCGCCTACGGCGTGCTCAAGGTCACCATCCCGAAGCCCAAGGGCTCCACGCCCAAGGTCATCGCGGTGAACCCCGGCGGATGAGCCGGCTCTACGGACGGCGGGCGTTCGCCGACCGCGCCCAAGCGGGGCGGGCGCTCGCCGCCGGGTTGGCCGCCGAGGCCGGGCCACGGACCGTGGTCGTCGGCCTGGCCCGCGGCGGCGTGCCCGTCGCCGCGGCGGTCGCGGACGCCCTGGGCGCCCCGCTCGACGCGGTCGTGGTGCGCAAGGTGGGCCACCCCCTGCGCCCCGAGCTGGCGCTCGGCGCGGTGACGGCCGACGGCCGCCTCGCCCTGCCGCCTCCCGAGCAGCGGGCGGGGATGCCGGACGGCGCCTCCGTCGCCGCGGCCCGCGCCGAGGCGCGGGCGATCGAGGGGCGGCTCCGCGCCGGCCGCCCGGCCGTGCCGCTCGAGGGCGGCTCCTGCGTCCTGGTGGACGACGGGCTGGCGACCGGCGCGAGCATGCGCGCCGCGGTGGCGTGGGCCCGCGCCCGCGGCGCCGCGCGGGTGGTGGTGGCCGCTCCGGTGTCGTCGCGCACGGCCGCCAGGGCGCTGCGCGCGGAGGTCGACGCCGTGGTGTGCGTGCACGAGAGCGACGCGCTCTCGTCGGTCGGCGAGTGGTATGACGACTTCGGACAGGTGGGCGAGGACGAGGTCGTCGCGCTCCTGTCGGACCCGACGATGGAGGTGTGACGTGGACATCCCGGCCGCGGTCGATCTCGGCGTCGAGCGCGCGCGCCGCGCGCTGGAGGACGTGCTCCCGCCCGCCCTCATGCCCTTGCCCCACATCCCCGTCACGGCCGAGTCGTGGGAGGAGGAGCGCCACGTGCGCCTGAAGGGCGACGCCATCTACGCCGTCCACCGCGGCACGGCCGCGTGGTGGGCCGTGATCGTGCGCGACTCCAACACCGTCTCGCCCGGCTGCGTCCGCCTGATCCCCCTCTCGGAGGTCCGCTGCGAGTCCTCGTCGGGACGCCGAGGAGGCTAGCCCGGCGGGCGCCTACCCCCCGGCCCGCCAGCGCTCGAGCGCGTCGCCGGCGGCCTCGTCCGGCGTGGGCCCCCTGCCGACGATCTTCCGTCCGCGGCCCTCGATGATGCAGAGCTCCTCGCCCTCCGCCGCGCGCTCGAGCTCCACGGCGATGCCGAGGTCCGCGAGCCCCCGGAGCGCGAGGGCGTGCTCGGCGCCGACCCCGGGGTAGCTCAGCATCGCGTCAGTCCTCCGGGTCGAGCAGCTCGGCCAGCTCGTGGCCGTACTCGTGGCGGATGCGGGCCACCAGCGCGCGGTCCTCGTCGTCGAGGGGCGCGCCGTCGGCGATGCGGGCTCGGATGTCGGCCAAGCGGTGCGCCACCTCGGGCGTCTCGCGGCCGACCACGAGCGCGCGCATCTCGGCGACCTCGGTGGCGGTCGGGGTGACGCCGCTCACGACGCCACCGCGCGCCGGCCGCGGACGATGCGGCCGAGGCCGCCCATCGGGTGATGCGCCATCAGGACGATCACAGCAGTCCCTCCTTCAGTTTGACGCCACGATCGTCCCCCGGGCACGGCGACGCCGCATCGGCACTTGGTCGCACGGGCGTCACGGATTGTCCGCAGCGCCCCCCGCGCCGCCCCCGTCGCGGCGGGGGCCGGCGCGCGCGAGCCTGAGGGCATGCCCCACCTGATCGCGCTCGAGGGCGTCGCACGCCGCTACCGGGTGGGCGACGCCACCGTCAGCGCGCTCGAGGGCGTGGACCTCACCGTGGACGCCGGCGAGTTCGCCGTCGTGCTCGGTCCCTCGGGCAGCGGCAAGACCACTCTGCTGAACCTGATCGGCGCCCTGGACACGCCGACGGAAGGCCGGATCACGGTGGCCGGCCGCGACATCACCCGGGCCTCGCGGTCCGAGCTGTCCGCGTTCCGCCGCCGCGGCGTGAGCTTCATCTTCCAGGCCTTCAACCTCTTCCCCGGCCTGACGGCGCTGGAGAACGTGCAGTTCGGCGCCGACGTCGCGCGCCGCGCGGAGGGCGATCCCGGACTCGCGGCGCGGACCCTAAAGCGCGTCGGCCTCGGGCCCCGGATGGAGCACTTCCCGCACGAGCTGTCGGGCGGCGAGCAGCAGCGCGTGGCGATCGCGCGGGCCCTCGCCACCGGAAACCCGGTCCTCCTCGCGGACGAGCCGACCGGCGAGCTCGACTTCCGCACCGGCGTGCAGATCCTGGAGCTCCTGCACGAGCAGACCCACGCCGCCGGGACCGCCGTCCTGGTCGTGACCCACAACCGCGAGATCAGCCGGGTGGCCGACCGGGTCATCGAGCTCTCGAGCGGGCACGTCGTGGGCGACGGGCCGCCGCCGGGAGGGCCGGCGCCGATCTCCGAGCTGCGCTGGTGAGGAGGATGCGCCGGCCGCTGCTCTGGCTGAGATGGTCGGCCCGGGACCTGCGCGCCCGCGCCACATTGGTGGTGGCCCTCGCCCTCGTGATCGCGCTCGCGACGGGGATGGCCGCCGGGCTCGGCAGCGTGGAGACCTGGCGCGACGGGTCGGCGGACGAGAGCTTCGGGCGGTTGCGCTTCCACGACCTGCGCATCGCGCTGACGGACGGGAGCTCGGCGCCGCAGGGCGCGCTCCGCGCGGTGGCGGCGCGGGACCGTGACGTCGCCGCCGCGCAGGAGCGCCTGGTGGCCGCGACCCAGGTGGACGCGTCAACCGGCGGGCGCACCATCCTGGTGGCTGGCCGCATGGTCGGGGCCCCCCTCGCCGGCCCGGCGGTCAACGCCACCTTCGTCGAGCGCGGCCGCGGCCTGCGGACGGTCAACGCGGGCCGCCCCGTGGCCGTGCTCGAGGCCAACTTCGGCGAGCACTACTCACTGCCCGCGCGCGGGACGGTCAGGATCTCCGGCGGCCGGGTCGTCCGCTACGTCGGCCAGGGGCGCCAGCCCGAGTACTTCATCGTCACCACGCCCGGCGCGGGGTTCGGGGCCGAGGCCACGTTCGCGGTCCTCCTGATGCCGCTCCGGAGCGTCCAGGCGCTGTCCGGGCAGCCCGGGCGCGTCAACGAGCTCGTGGTCCGGCTGCGGCCCGGCGCGGACGCCGCAGCGGCCGGCCGCCGCCTGCGGGCCGCCGTGGAGCGGGCGCTGCCTGGCACCGGTGCCACGGTGACGCTCGGCGTGGACGAGGATGCGCACCGGCTCACCTACGCCGACGCGGCGAGCGACCAGCGCTTCATCAACGTCTTCGCCTGGCTCCTCTTGGCGGGGGCGGGACTGGCGGCCTTCAACCTCATCAGCCGGGTGGTCGAGGCGCAGCGCCGGGAGATCGGCATCGGCATGGCGCTCGGCCTGCCGACGCGCGCCCTCGCGCTGCGGCCCCTGCTGTTCGGGGTGGAGCTGGCGCTGCTCGGAGCGGCGCTCGGCGTGGTCGCCGGACTGGGCGTGGCGCGACTGCTCGGGCCGGTGATCGCCCGCCTGGCGCCCCTGCCCTACCTGAGCACGCCGTTCCAGCCGGCCATCTTCGCGCGTGGCGCTGCGCTCGGGCTCGCGATCCCGCTGCTGGCGACGCTCTACCCCGTCTGGCGGGGCGTGCGCGTCGCGCCGGTCGAGGCGATCCGCGTCGGCGCACGCTCGGCCTCGGGGAGCGGTCTCGCGCGCGTGGCGCGACGGCTGCCCCAGCCGGGCGGGAGCCTGGCCCGCATGCCGCTGCGCAACGTGCTGCGGACCCCGCGGCGGACGCTCATGAGCGTCCTCGCCATCGGCGCGGTCATCACCGTGGTCGTCGCGCTGGGCGGCGTCTTCGACGCCTTCGGCACGTCGCTGCGGCATGCGCGCGAGGAGGCGGTCGCCGGCGCGCCGGGCCGCATGACCGCCGTCCTCGCGTCCCCCGTGCCGATCGCGGCGCTGGCCTCGCAGTCATCGCCCGTCGTGGCCCGGGCGGATCCGGCGCTGACCCTGCCGGGCGCCCTCGCGTCCGGGCGGGGGCGCTTCGACGTCCGGATCGAGCTGATCGCTCCGGGCGCCCGGGTCTGGCGGCCGCGGGTGCGCGACGGGCGCTTCCCCGTCGGCGGGCCGGGCATCGTCCTCTCGTGGGTGGCCGCCCGCGACCTCGGCGTGGGCGTGGGCGACCGGGTGACGCTGACGCACCCTCTGCGCACCGGGCCGGACGCCTTCCGCACCGTCACGAGCACGGTGCGGGTGGCCGGCGTGACCGGGAACCCCTATCGCTTCGTCGCGTACATGGACCTCGGCCAGGCCCGGCTCATGGGCCTCGCGGGGATGGCGAACACGCTCGAGATCCAGCCGGCCGCGGGAGCCCGCCCGGAGGACGTCCAGCGCGCGCTGATGGATCGCCCGGGCGTCGCCTCGGTGCAGCCGGCCGCGGCGACCGCCGAGGCCGCGACCGACCGGCTCGGCGAGTTCCTCGACATCCTGCGCTTCGCCCAGACAGTGGTGCTGGCCATCACGGTGCTGATCGCGGTCAACACGACGACGATCAACGCCGAGGAACGGGCGCGGGAGAACGCCACGATGCTCGCCTTCGGCGTCCCGGCCGGACGCATGACCGTCCTCGCCATGGCCGAGAACGCGATCGTGGGGGCGCTGGCGACCGCCCTCGGCCTGGCCGGGGGCGTCGCGGTGCTGAGCTGGGTCACCGGGACGCTGTCGCGCGACGTCTTCCCGGAGCTCGGGGTGGCGACCACGCTCGCGGCGGGGACAGTCGTCACGGCCGTGCTGGTCGGGGTCGTCGCCGTCGCCGCGGCGCCGCTCGCGGGCTCGCGTCGCCTGCAGCGGATGGACGTCCCGTCCACCCTCAGGGTGGTGGAATAGCCCCGCTCGGCGGGCGCGGCGCCGGCGCACGGCGCGGCGGATCTCGTCGGCGCCCCACACGATGAACGGGAACGGCGCGAGCAGGGCGAGGCTCCAGGGCGGCGGCGCCGCCGTGCCGAACAGGGGCTGCAGCGCGGGGATCCCGACCAGAACCGCCGTGAACACGATCTCGAAGCCGATCCCCCACAGGAGCAACGGGTTGGAGAACACGCCCACCTCGCGGAGGGATGCCCGCTCGGTGCGCGCCGCGACGGCCGTGCCCACCTGGCAGGCGACGATGCCGAGGAACGTCACCGTCGTCGCCTGCTCGTAGGCGTGGTGCAGCGGCGCGCCGTCCCCCACGTCGTCGCCGGGCGCCCAGCCGGCCCGCAGCAGCACGGCGAAGAAGCCGGTCAGGACGAGAGCCGACGACAGCAGGCCCATCCACACCCAGGCGCGCATGAGCATCTCGCGGTCCACCACGCCGCTCCCCCGGGGCCGCGGCGGGCGTCGCATGATGCCCGGCTCGGCCCGCTCGCGGCCGAGCGCCAGCGCCGGCAGGGTCTCCGTGCCGAGGTCGATGGCGAGGATCTGCATCACGGTCAGCGGCAGCGGGACCGCGCCGCCGGAGAGTGCGAAGACGAGGAACGGGATCGCCTCGGGCATCGCGTGCGCGAAGATGTAGAGGACGAACTTGCGCACGTTGTCGAAGACGCGGCGCCCCTCCTGCACCGCGCTCACGATGGTGGCGAAGTCATCGTCGGTGAGCACCATGGTCGCGGCCTCGCGCGCCACCTCGGTGCCCGAGAGGCCCATCGCCACGCCGATGTCCGCCCGCCGCAGGGCCGGGGCGTCGTTCACGCCGTCGCCGGTCATCGCGACCACGTGACCCTCCGCCCGGAGGGCGTCGGCGATGCGTAGCTTCGCCTCCGGCGACGAGCGCGCGAAGATCAGCTCGGGCTCCGAGCGGATCAGCGCGTCGAGCTCGGGGTCGCCGAGGGCATCGAGCTCGGGGCCCGTGACGATGCGCGGCTCGCCGCGCACGATGCCCACGGCACGCGCCACGGCCCGCGCCGTGCGGCCGTTGTCGCCGGTGACCACGATGATGGGGATGCCGGCCTCGCGGCAGAGCGCGACGGCGCCAGCCACCGCCTCCCGCGGGGGGTCCACCAGGGCGACCATGCCGGCCAGCACGAGGTCGCGCTCCACGTCCTCCCGGCGCTCGGGCAGCCCGCCGCCGAGCTCCCGCTCCGCCACCGCCAGCACGCGCAGCCCGCGCTCGGCGAGAGCGTCGGCCTGCTCCGCCGCGGCGGCCCGGATCTCGGCCGTCATGGGCACGGGGCCGCGCGGCGAGGCGATGGACGCGCAGCGCGCCAGCACGTCCTCCGGCGCGCCCTTCACCGTCGCCGCGAGGCCCCCGTCGCGCGCGTCCACGGTGGTCATGAGCCGCAGGGCGGGGTCGAAGTGGAACAGGCGGCGCCGGTCGCCGTCGCGCTCCGCCGGGGAGCCCGGCAGACCGGCCGCGAGCGCCGCCCTGACCAGCGCGATCTCGGTGGGGTCGCCCGTCAGCCCCGCCCCGTCCACGGAATCCTGCACCGTGGTGCAGCGGGCGGCGAGGGCGAGGACCGCCGGCCCGGCGCCCGGCCCCCGGGGATCCCAGGTCTCGGCCAGCGCCATGCGGTTCTGGGTCAGCGTGCCGGTCTTGTCCGTGCAGATCACCGTCGTGCAGCCCAGGGTCTCGACGGCGCTGAGCCGCTTGACCACGGCCCCCCGGCGGCTGAGCACCCGCACGCCGACGGCCAGCGCGAGCGTGATCGTGGGGAGCAGCCCCTCCGGCACGTTGGCCACGATGAGGCCGATCGAGAAGGCGATGGCGTCACCGAGCGGAAGGCCCGCCACCAGGAACCCGACGGCCAGGAAGACGAGGCCCATCGACACCGCGACGATCGCGATGAGCCAGGCGACGCGGCGCACCTGGGCCTCGAGCGGGCTCTCCTCGCGGCCCCGGCGCTGCGCGAGGGCCGCGATGCGGCCGATCTCGGTGCGCATCCCGGTCGCCAGCACCGCCGCGCGCGCCTCGCCCGCCAGGCACCCGGTGCCCGAGAAGATGAGGTCGGGCGCCTCGAGGCGCCCGACCGCCCCGGGTCGCGCAGCGACGCCCGCCTGGCGCTCCACCGGCGCCGACTCCCCCGTCAGGGTCGACATGTCCAGCTCGAGCGCCCCGCTCACCAGGCGGGCGTCGGCGCAGACCCGGTCGCCCTCCTCCACCACCATCAGGTCGCCGGGCACCAGGGTGGCGGCGTCCACCTCCCGCTCGCGGCCGTTGCGGACCACCGTGACCGTGGCCGGGATGAAGCGCCGCAGGGCCTCGACCGCGCGCTCGGCGTGGCGCTCCTGGAAGAAGGCGACGAGCGCGTTCAGCACGACCACGAGGACGATCGCGATCGCGAGCGCCGTGGTCCCGCCGACCAGCGCGAGCGCGGCCGCGGCCCAGAGCAGCAGCGCGAGGGGGTGCACGAGCTGGCGCACGATCTCGGCGAGCACGCCGGGCCCGGCGTGCCGTACCAGGGCGTTCGGGCCGTGGGCGAGGAGGCGGCGGGCGGCCTCCCGCTCGCTCAGGCCGCCCGGGCCCGGGCCGGCCTCGGGAGGCGCCGCCCCCTCAGGTGCCCAGGTCACGCCGGTCGACCGCGACCAGCGCGGCCGCGGACGCGACGACCACGACGACGAGCAGGGCGGCCGTGTGCCACCCGGAGAACCCGTTGCGCAGCGGGTCGGGGGCGGAGTAGTGGTAGAAGGGCGTGAACCGCTGGGCCGTCTCCAGCTGCGACACGAGCCCGGCGAGGGAGTTCACGAGGTACGCGGCCACGGCGAGGGCCGCCGACACCCCGACGGCCGCGCCGCGGCTCCCGGTCGCGGCGCCGATGAACAGCGCGATGGCGCCGAAGCCCATGGCCAGCAGCACCGCCCCGGCCGTGGCCGCCGTGAGGTCGGCGAGCGAGATCTCCATGTCGATGAGGCGCGCGCCGATCCACAGCGTGACGAGCAGGACGAGGCCCAGCCCGATCACCTCGAGGGCCATCGCGCCGAGCTTCTCGGCCGTCACCCGCCGCCGGGTGACCGGGAGGGACATGAGCAGATCGAGCGTGCCCCGGTCCTCCTCGCCCGCGATGGCCGCGGCGCCCGTCGCCACCGCCGCGATGATGAGCAGCAGCGGCACGATGAGCGAGAACATCTCGATGCCGAGATAGCCGGGGGCCGAGCTGTAGTCGAACCCGGCGGCGCCGAAGCCGAACAGCTCCTTCAGGACCTCGGGGTAGTTCTCCGCGAAGTCCGAGATGCCCGGGTCGTCGCGGACCGTCGGGTAGACCGACACCTGCATCGCCACGAGCCCCGCGAGGCCGAGCGCCCACCAGCCGAAGCCGCGGCGCAGGTCGCGAAGGGTCTTCAGGAGCACCTCAGGCACCGACGGCCTCCCCGCGGTAGAGGCCCAGGAACACGTCCTCGAGGTCGGCCTCGTGGCTGTCGATGCCGACCACCTCGAACGCCGCGAGCCGCTTGATCAGGGCATCGACCGGGCCCTCGAGGGCCATCAGGACGACGTCGCCGTGGCGCTCCAGCTCGCGCACGCCGGCGACGCCCGCCACGACGTCGGGCGGCGGGGGCGCGGCGAACGTCACCTCCACGCGCTGCGGCGCGCGCGCCCGCAGGGAGTCGACCGTCTCGACCAGCTCCAGGCGCCCCTCGCGTACGACGGCGACGCGGTCGGCCACGTGCTGCACCTCCGACAGGACGTGCGAGCTGAGAAAGACGGTTCCGCCGCGCGCGGCCGTCTCGCGGGCGAGCGCCGCGAAGGACTGCTGCATGAGGGGGTCGAGGCCGCTCGTGGGCTCGTCGAGCACGAGCAGCTCGGGGCGGTGCATGAACGCCTGGACCAGGCCGACCTTCTGGCGGTTGCCGCGCGAGAGCGCGCGCATCGGCCGGTCGAGGTCGAGCTCCAACCGCTCGGCGAGCGCGTCGGCGTCCCCCGTGCCGTCCATCCGTCGCAGGCGGGCGAAGTACCGCACCAGCTCGCGGCCGGTGAGCTTGGGGTAGACGCGCAGGTCGCCCGGCACGTAGCCCATGCGCGACCGCACCTCGGCGCCGCCACGGCGGGCGTCGCGCCCGAGGATCGTCAGGCGCCCCGCCGTGGGGCGGATGAGGTCGAGCATCATGCGGATCGTCGTCAACTTGCCGGCGCCGTTGGGGCCGAGGAAGCCGAAGACCTCCCCGCGGCCGACGGCGAGGGTGAGGCCCTCCACCCCGCGCGCTCCGCCGCGATAGATCTTGGTGAGGCCCTCGGCCTCGATCGCGGCGGCCGCCGCGGGGCCGCTCACGTCACTTCTGCTCGGGGACCGGGTACTCCGCGCCGCACCACTCGCAGTGGGTGACCGGCTCGGCCGCCTCGGGCGCCTGCCCGGCGGCCGGCGCCACCGCCCCGCACTCGGTGCAGCGCGGCGCGTCGGCGGGGATGGGTGTCTCGGGCATCGCCCCTCCTCGGGTCGCCCCCGGGACCGGGGGCATGCTCAGGCCGGCGCGCGGACGCGCCGGGGTTTTCCGGCCCGGGCCAGGACCCGGGCCACGTCGAGCGCGGAGATGACGCCGACGGGCTCGTCGACGCCCTCGCGCGCCACCAGCAGGTGCGCCGTGCGGTACTCGGCCATCAGCTGCGCGGCGGCCGCGAGCGTCTCGTCGGCGCTCACGACGGCCTGCGGGGAGGCGGCCGCGGAGCCCGCGTCGGCATCCCGCGCCCACGGGGCGGCGGTCACCAGGTCGAGGTCCGACAGCACGCCCCAGCGCCGATGGGCCGGCGCCGCGTCGGCGG
Organism: uncultured Thermoleophilia bacterium; assembly: GCA_963770865.1. Taxonomy (GTDB): domain Bacteria; phylum Actinomycetota; class Thermoleophilia; order Miltoncostaeales; family Miltoncostaeaceae; genus Miltoncostaea. The sequence goes on along the minus strand of CAVYRD010000011.1, from coordinate 162,041 downwards.
AGGCCGGCTGCAGGACGACGACGCTGTGCACGCCCTTGTCCGCCATCACGCCCGCCACCTCCCGTAGGGGCGTCCCGGGCGCGCAGGTCACGATCGGCATGCTCATGACGTCCCGCACGAGCGTGCCGTGAAGTCCGCCTCCGAGGCGGCGCCGGCTGGGCATCTCGACCCCCTTCCGAAGTCGGGCCACATCCTCGCCCCGCCCCCGCGCGCCCGCATCGGGGGGCGCTCTGAGGACGGGCTCGGTAGTAGGCCGCACGCGCCCCGGTCAGCCCTCCTTCTCCTCGGGCACCGCCGGCGGGCGCACGAGCAGGACAGGGCACGGCGCGTGGTAGGCGACGTAGGCAGCGAACCCGCCGAGCAGCGTCCGCTCCACCACCCCGCGGTGGGCGGCGGCCACGATCAGCTCGACGCCGTTGTCGGCCGCCCACCCGCACACCGCGCGCGGCGGATAGCCGTCGAGCACGACCCAGGTGGCGCCGGGCACCGTGGCCGCACGCTCCCTCAGCCACTTCTCCGCCTCCTCGGCCAGGATCGCGGGGTCCTCCGTGTAGTAGGAGAACGGCCCCGCCAGCGAGGTGTGCGCCGTGCCGGCGACGGTCACCAGCACCAGCTCCCCGCCGCTCTGCTCGTGCAGGGCGGCCGCCTCGGCGACGACGGCGTCGCTCGCGGGGTCGGCGGAGATGCAGCAGGCGATCTTGGCGTAGGGGGCGGGCACGGCGGTCCTCCGCGTCTGGGTCGGCGATCCGTTGCGTCTCGCCGGGATTCTCCACCATCCCGGCCCCGGCCACGCGCGGCGTGCGGGCGGGCCGCAACCCTAGCCGGGTCGGTACGGTCGCGACGGGGCGCCCGGCTGGCCTAGTGTTGGCCCATGACCGCACTGGAGAGTCTCGTGCCGGACCCGGACCTCGTGGAGGTGCGGGCGATCGACGTGGCGGCGGCACCGCAGGAGACATGGGAGCGCGTGCGCCACGGCGACCTCGGCGGTGCCGCGGTCGTGCGGGCCCTGTTCGCGCTGCGCACGCTGCCGGGCCGCCTGCGCGGGGCGCCGGCCGAGACCGGTGCACTGCGCCTCGACGACATCGCCTCGACGCCGGACCGCCCGGGGTTCGGCGTGCTGGCGGACGACCCGCCCCACGAGATCGCGGTCGGGGCGATCGGCCAGGTCTGGCGGCGCGACATCCCGTTCGTCCACGTCGCGGACGCCGGGGCGTTCGCCGCCTACGACGCCCCGGGCCAGGTCAAGGTGGCCTGGAACGTGCGGGTGCTGCCCGCGGCCGGCGGGGGCGCGACCGTCGTGGTGGAGGTGCGCGTCGCCGCCACCGACCCGGCCGCGCTGCGACGGTTCCGGCGCTACTTCCGCGTCGTGGGGCCGTTCTCGCGCCTCATCCGGCGCTCCATGCTCGCCGACCTGGAGCGCGAGCTGGGCCGCGCAGACCCGCCGATGGCCGGCGACGACCTGCTGCCCGACGCCGCCGAGCAGGCGACCCATTCGGTGTGCATCGCGGCCCCGCCCGAGCGCATCTGGCCCTGGCTCGTCCAGATGGGCTGCGGCCGCGGCGGCTTCTACGCCATCGACATGCTGGACAACGGCGGCACGCGCAGCGCGCGCGAGCTGCACCCGGAGATGGGCGCGCTGGCCGTCGGCGACGTCATCCCCGCCCAGACGCGCGGCGACGCGGGGTTCGAGGTGCTGCGGGTGGACGAGGGCCGCGCCCTGGTGCTGGGCGGCCTGTGGGACACCGAGGCCGGGCACCAGCGGCCGTTCGCCGCGCCGCGCCCCGAGCGCCACTGGCACGTGACCTGGGCCTTCGCGCTCGAGCCCCTCGGCGGCGGCGCGACCCGCCTGCGCGCGCGCGTGCGCGGCGCCTTCCCGGCGTCCGGCCGGGTCCACGCCTCCTGGGTCCGCCCGGTGCACCACCTGATGCAGACCACCCAGTTGCGCAACCTCGCCGCCCGCGCCGAGGAGCGCCTTCCTGCCAACGACTGGCGCGACGTGGCGGCCGGCCTGGGCGGCGCGGGGAGGATGGGGCTCGCGCTCGTCTCGCCGATGCAGCGCGGCAACCGCGCCCGGTGGGGCGCGACGCCCGAGCTGCTCGAGCGCCGCCACCCGGGCGACGACCTGGTGCCCGAGCCGCGCTGGGGCTGGACCCACGCGGTGGAGGTCGCCGCGCCGGCATCGCGCGTCTGGCCCTGGGTGGCGCAGATCGGCGCCGACCGCGCGGGCTTCTACAGCTACTCCTGGCTCGAGAACCTCGTGGGCTGCGCGGTGCGCGACGCCGAGCGGGTCCACCCGGAGTGGGAGCTGCGCGAGGGCGACGGGCTGAGCCTGCACCCCTCCGTGCCGCCGCTGCGGGTGGTCGAGGTCGTGCCGGGGCGCCACATCGTGGCCCACGCCCCGGCCGACGCGGAGGCCGCGCGCGAGGGGCGCCCCTGGGTGGAGGCGAGCTGGCTCTTCCTGGTGGAGGAGATCGCCGACGGCGGCACCCGCGTCGTCAGCCGCTACCGCTGCGCGACCTCCGACGACCTGCGCACCCGGCTCGCCTTCGGCCCGGCCATCGTGGAGCCGATCGGCTCGACGATGGACCGCCGCATGCTGCTGGGCATCCGCCGGCGCGCCGAGCACGCGCCGCGACATCCGGCGCGGATCTGAGTCACGTCCCGGATGGGAGGTCCGGACCTCGTGGCGGGTCCGGACCTACCGGGAATCGGGCGGGCTCAGCCCGGGTCAGGTGGTTATCTCACCGGCCTTGACCAGGCGCTCGCGGGCCAGGGGCGCGAGGTGGTGGTCGGCGGCGATCAGCGCCTCGGTGAACAGCACGCGGTCGATGCGCCCCTGGTAGACGGGGACGGAGACCTCGTCGGCGGCGTGCTCGACGACGTGCGGCTCCACCTCGAGGATGCCGGCGATCTCAATGGGCGTCATGTGAACGGACATCTGGTGCTCCCCGGCCGTGTGCGTACCCGTCCACCGTACCGGCCGCAGACGGAGCCCGGCGCGCGGGGCGGATCAGCCGGGGCCGGACGTCCCGTCGGCGTGCGATCCTGGCCGGATGACCCTCCCCGTCCAGGAAGGCGGCGATGGCGCGCGCGACGGCGTGCGGCGCGTCGTGCCCGAGGCCGTGGGCGGCGCGCGGGACGGTGGCGATGCGGGCGCGCGGGGCGCGGGCGGCCAGCCGGCGGGCCCAGCGGGCGGTGGTGAGCGGGTCGCGCCCGCCGCGCACCACGAGCACCGGAGCGCGGACGCGGGCGACCTCGTCCTCCAGCCGGATGCGCCCGGCGTCGCGCAGCGTGGCGACGACCCGGCGGGGGCCGGCCCGCAGGTAGTCGCGGGCGCCGCCGAGCACCAGGGAAGGCCGCTCCATCGGCGCGTCGAGGACGAGGCGCAGGGCCTGGAGCGCCCCGCCCCCGGGGCGGCGGTCGAAGGCCGGGCTCATCAGGACGAGCGCCGCGACGCGGTCCCGGTGGCGGACGGCGAGCAGGGTGGCGACGTGGCAGCCCCAGGAGTGGCCGACCAGCGTCACCGGGCCGAGACCCCGCTCGCGCAGCACGACCTCCAGGGCGTCGGCGATCGCGGACGTGGTCCAGATCGCGTCGGCGTGGGACAGTCCGAACCCGGGGAGGTCGCAGACGAGCGTGGTGGAGCGCTCGGAGAGGATCTCGGCCAGGGGGCCGAGGCTCGCGGCCGAGACGCCCAGCCCGTGGAGCATCACGACCGGCCGGCCCGAGCGGCCCGTGGGGCGCAGCAGCCGCGCGTGGATCCGCACCCCGCGGGCCGGCGTCCACGTGCTGAGGGCGCGCGGGTGCGCCTCGGCGGCCACACGGTCCGGTACGAGGCGTCGGGCGAGGGGCCCGCGGTGGTCCTGGTCCACGGCCTGGGGGCCTCCGCCCGGTGGTGGCGTGGCACGACGGCGGCGCTGGAGCGGGATCACCGGGTGATCGTGCCCGAGTTGCCGGGGTTCGGCTACGGGGGGCGGACCCCGCGGTTCCACCTGCCCGAGGCCGTGGACCTGCTCGGCCGGCTGATCGACCGCCTCGGCCTCGGCCGGCCCGCGCTCGTGGGGCACTCCCTCGGGGCGCTGGTGGCGCTCGGCCTGGCCTCCGCCCGCCCGGCGCTCCTCGGCCGCCTGGTCCTGATCTCCCCGCCGGTGCGCACGGCCTCCACGAGCCTCGCGGGCAACCTGGTCCCGATGGTCCGGACGCTCCTCTCGCTCTCGCCCGCCGACGCCCTGACGGTGATGTCGGACGTCGCCACCCGCTCCCCCACCGCGCTGCTGTCCGCGGCCGGCCAGATCCTGGCCCACGCGGGCGAACCCGGGCTCGACGCGCCTCCCCCGCTCCCCACGCTCGTCCTGCTCGGCGCCCGCGACGCGGTGGTGCCGGTGGGCGGGGCCGGGTGGATCTCCGACTCGCTCCCGGACGCCCGGGTGGTCGTCATCCCGGGCGCCGGGCACGTGCCGATGCTCGACCGGCCCGCCGCCGTCCACGCCGAGCTGCGCCGCTTCCTCGACGATTTCATCCCGGCGTAAGGGGATCGGCCCTCCGCGTAAGGAGGGCGAAACACCCCCGGCCCAGCATCCTCCCCGACCTCGCCGAGCCCCTCGGGGCGCGGCACAGCGACGACAGGGGGTGGCGGGATGACGACACGGAACTCGGGCAGGTGGCGCGCGGCGGCGGTGGCGGCGCTGGGGCTCGGCGCCCTGGCGCAGGCGGGCCTGGCGTCCGCCGCGCCGGGCGGCGGGTCCGACGGCGCGGTCTTCACGCAGACCAACGCGGCCGCGGGCAACGCCGTGCTCGCCTTCGACCGCGGGGCCGACGGCTCGCTGACGCCGGCCGGCTCCTTCGCCACGGGAGGCCTGGGCACCGGGGCGGGCCTGGGATCACAGGGGGCGGTCGCCCTGGACGACGGGTTCGTGCTCGCCGTCAACGCCGGCAGCGACGACGTCTCGGTGTTCCGGGCCGGGCCCCACGGCCTGCGGCTGACCGACCGCGAGCCCTCGGGCGGCGACCAGCCGATCAGCGTCGACGCCCACGACGGACTGGTCTACGTGCTGAACGCGGGCGGCGCGGGAGGGGTCGCGGGCTTCCGCCTCGGCCGCGACGGCGACCTGCAGGCCATCCCCGGCTCGGGACAGCCGCTCAGCACCGGGGCGTCGGCCCCGGCGCAGGTCGCGGTCAGCCCCGACGGCGACCGGGTGGTCGTGACCGAGAAGGCCGCGAACGTGATCGACTCCTACCGGATCGGTCGCGACGGGCGCCTCGGCGCGGCGGTCGTGACGACGTCGGCGGGGACCACGCCGTTCGGCTTCGCCTTCGACCGGCGCGGGCGGCTCTTCGTGTCGGAGGCGTTCGGCGGAGCGGCCGGTGCCAGCGCCGTCTCCTCGTACGCCCCGCTGCGCGGGGGCGCCTTCGGCCTGCTGAGCGGCAGCGTCGCCAGCCTGCAGACCGCGGCCTGCTGGGTGGCCGTGACCGGCGACGGCCGCTACGCCTACGCCGGCAACACCGGCAGCGACTCGATCACCGGCTACGCCATCTCCCCGTCCGGGGCCGTGAGCCGACTCGACGCGGACGGCGTCACCGCGGTCACCGGCCGCACCACGACCGACCTCGCCCTCAGCCGGGCGAGCCGCTACCTCTACGCGCACAACGCGACGGACGGCTCGCTGAGCGGCTTCCGGGTGCGCTCCGACGGCGGGCTGACCCCGGTCGGCACGACCCCGGGCCTGCCGGCCTCGGCCGTGGGTCTGGCCGCGCGGTAGGTCGAGCGCCGCGCCGGGCGGCCCCCGGGCCGCCCGGCTCAGGCCAGGCCGGCCTCCTCGCCCGCGCGCCGGTAGGCGTCGCGGGCGCGGGGGTCGAGGAAGCAGAAGCGCGCCAGGGTCAGCGTCGCCGCGCCGGCCATGGCCTCGCCCAGGGCCGTGACCGCCGTCGCGGCCGCCCGCTCCAGCGGGTAGCCGAAGATCCCGGTCGAGATCGCCGGCAGCGCGATGCTCGCGAAGCCGTTCTCCTCGGCCCGGGCCACGACGGCGCGGTGGGCCGACGCCAGGAGCTCCGGCTCGCCCGCGCCGCCGCCGCGCCAGACCGGGCCGACGGCGTGGATCACGGCCCGCTGGGGCAGGCGCCCGGCGCGGGTCACCACGGCCTCGCCGACCGGGCAGTGGCCGATGCGCCGCGAGTCCTCGTCGAGGTCCGGCCCGGCCGCGGACGCGATCGCACCGGCCACGCCGCCGCCGTGGGCCAGCCACTCGTTGGCGGCGTTGACGATCGCGTCGACGTCCTGCGCCAGGAGGTCCGCGACGTGGAACTCGATCACCGGGCCGGCCGAGACCGCGTACCCCCGCTCATTGCGCCTTCACGCGCGGGTGGCACCATCGCCCGGATGCCCCGTCTCGCCGCGCTCCCCCGCTTCTCGCGCCGGTGGCTGCGCGCCGCGATCCCCGCGGCGCTCCTGCTCACCGTCCTCGGCGGCGGCGCGCTGGCCCTGGCCGAGAGCGACACGGTCACCTCGTTCACCGACGGCCTCTGGTGGAGCCTGTCCCTGGTCACCACCGTCGGCTTCGTGGGCCGGGCCCCGACCACCGAGGCGGGCAAGGTCATCAGCGCGCTGCTGATGGTGACCGGGTTCACCCTCATGGCGATGACGACGGCGGCCATCGCGTCGCTCTTCGTCCGCGAGGACGAGGAGCCCGACGACCGGCGCGAGCAGGCCTTCCAGGACGAGATGCGGCGCGAGATGGCGCGCCTGCGGTCCGAGGTGCGGGCGCTGCGGCGAGAGCTCGCCCAGCGCGAGCCGGGCTGACCCATCAGCCGGCGCGGTCCCCGCCGGGCGGGCGGGCGCCGACCTCCGGGAGCGCGCCGATCTCGTCCTTGCTGAGGCGCACGTGCACGCCCTCCTGGTCGATCCGCTCCACGGCGGAGACGGGGATCGCCACCTCGCGCCTCCCCCACAGGTGGCCCTCCTGCAGGAGCACGTGGCTGATGGCGCCCGCCGCGTCCACCACGAGGCCCTCCACCCGCCCGACCCCGCCGTCGGACGCCTGCACGTGCTCGTGCCGGCGGATCTCGACCTCGCCGGACGGGACGTTGTCCACGAAGACCGGCGTGTCGGTCGGCGGAAGCCCGTAGTAGGGCGTCGCGAGCGCCGCCCCGAGATCGCCGAACTCGGGCGAGTACTGGATGAACTCGACGTCGCGGAACGCGGGCAGCGCCTCGAACTGCTCCAGGGTGCAGCCGAGCGTCACGCCCGAGGCGTCCGCCGCCGAGACCGTCCCGACCGGCACGAGCCGCGCCTGACCCGGCCGGTGCGCCGGCTCGACCGCGATGTGCGCGAGCGCCGTACGCACCGGGTTCGCGATCAGCGCGACCAGGGTGCCGGCCTCGCCGTCGCTGCACGCCACGGGACCGCCGATGGTGAACTCCATGCTGGATCTCCTTTCGAGGGACGCGGCGGCGCGGATCCGCCCACACCCCGACTCTATGCCCTCCGCGGCGCCGGTCCAGGCCGGGGCGATACCGTCCTGCGCACGAGCCGACGCGAGGAGGATCGGGATGGACGCCACGCCACCGCAGGCCGACGGCCCGCCGCTCTGCATCCACTGCGGCGAGCGGATCATGCCGGGCCGCGCCCCCGGCACCTGGACCCACACGGCGCGGATCGTCGCGGCCTGCGACCTCGACGCCGACCATCGCCCCGAGCCGACGCCCCCGGCGGAGGCGCCCGGGCGGTGAGCGACGACCTCGACGCCCGGCTCGACGCGCTCTACGCCGCGCCCGCGCCCGGCTTCACGGCCGCCCGCGACGCCCTGGTGAAGGAGCTGCGCGCCGAGGGCCGCACGGAGGACGCCGACGCGGTGCGCGCACTGCGGCGCCCGAGCCGGACCGCGGCCGAGCTCAACCGGCTCGCCCGCGAGGATGCGGACCGCATGGCCGCCCTCGTGGCCGCCGAGGACGCCCTGGCCGAGGCCCAGGCGGCGATGCTGCGCGGCGCCGGTGACGCCGCCGCCCTGCGCGAGGCCGAACGGGCGGAGGCCGGGGCCGTTGACGCCTTCCCGGGGGGCCCTCCCCTGCACGCCGCCCTGCGCTTCGCGGCGCGCTCGGCCGCGACCCGGCCGGACCTGGTCCGGGGCCGCCTGAGCGCCGACCCCGCCCCGGGCGACGACGGCGGCCCGTTCGCCCTCGCGCCCGCCGCGGCCCCCGCGCCGCCGCCACCGCCGAAGGACGAGGTGGCCGAGGCCCGCGCGCGGCGCGCCGCCCGCACGGCCGCGAAGGCCCAGGAGCCCCACGAGCCCGAGGACGCGGCGCGGGCCGCCGCGCAGGCGGAGGCGATCGCGCAGGCGACGGCCGCCCTCGACGCGGCGCGGACGGCCGCCGACGCCGCGCGGGAGGGGCTGCAGGCCGCCCGCGCCGCGGCGCAGGAGGCCGACGAGGAGGGCGCGCGCCGCGAGGCCGAGCGCGACCGCCTGCGCGACGATCTTGCCGCCGCTGAGGAGGCCCTCGCCGCGCACGCCGTGACGCGGGAGGCCGCGGGGCGGGCGCGCGAGGCCGCCGAGGCAGAGGAGGCCCGTGCGGCGCGGGCGCTGGAGGAGGCCGGGCGGGCGGCGCGGGCGCTCCTGGAGGAGGACGCCGCGCGCTGACCCGCGCCCGGCGCGCGGCGGCGCCGGGCCGGGGCCTCACTTCTCGTGCTTGATCGCGACCCCCCCGAAGACGCACACCGCGTCGATGTGGAGCGTGGGCGCGTCGTCGGGCAGGGGCTCCGCCGGGTGCTCGGTCTTGTCGTCCACGCCGCCGAAGATCGGTGTGCTGCGCACGCTGATGCGCCATCCGCGCGGGACGAGGATGTCGATGCCGCCGAAGGCGACCGTCGCGTTGACCGACGCCCCCTCGGCCGGCCGCGCGCCGCGCAGGTCGAGCGCGATGCCGCCGAAGATCGCCGTGAGCCACGCCCCGCGGAAGGCCGCGGCCGTGCTCACGGGGTGGGAGCCGCTGAAGATGGCCGTCGTGCGGATGACGTCGTCCGCCGCGGCGCCGGACGCGACCCTGTGGCCGCTCCAGCGCAGGATGATCGCCAGGCCCGCGGCGATGATCAGGGCGGGCCAGACGTAGTCCCACGCGCTCTCGTCGAGCACGCCCGTGCTGAACAGCAGCAGAACGCCGCCGACGCCCGTCACCACCAGGCCGCGCACCAGCGCGGGCGGTCGCTCGAGCAGGGTCAGCAGGCCCGCGGCGACGATCACGACGGGCCACCAGTCGCCGATGGCGCGGTCGGAGTTGACCGCGCCGGCCGCGTCGAGCAGGAGGATGACCCCCAGGCCGAGGACGACCAGGCCGAGCAGCAGGCGCCCGAGGTCGGTGACCGGCGCCCCCGCGCCGGTCGCGCCGCGGCCGAACCAGCGCCGCCGCGGCGCCGGGGCCGGTGTGGACGTGGACATGACCCGCTCCTTCGCGGTCGCGGGCGGCCGCCAGTGGCCGTCCTGGCCCGGCGATCGTCCCTCCCGGGTCACCGGGGCGCATCGGTGGGCGCCCGCCGGGGCGTTGCGGCGGACTACCCACGCGGGGACTCCGGGCCCCTGACGCGGCGGCCCGTCAACATGGCGCCGGGGCGGCCGCGAGCCGGCGGCTACCGGTTGGCGCCCTCGCGCATCACGCGCACCTTGCGCCCCTTGATCGTGCTGGCCTTGAGGCCGTCGATCACCTCGTCGGCGGCGCCGGCGGGGATCTCCACGAGCGAGAAGCGGTCGAAGATCTCGATCGCACCGACGTCCCGGCCGGTGAGCCGCGACTCGCCGGCCACGGCCCCGACCAGGTCCTGCGGGCGCACGCCGGAGCTGCGCCCGGCGCCCACGAACAGGCGGATCGTCTCCCCCGCCGGCCCCCGCGCGCGCCCCTTCGGCCGCCCCGCCGGGCCCGGCCGGCGGTCGGGCACCGGCCGCTCGGGCCGCGGCGCCACCTCGGGGATCTCCTCCTCGTCGGCCCCGCCGCCCGCGGCGTCGTGCGCCAGCTTCACCGCGGCGAGCGCCACCTCCACCACGTCGAACTCGTCGGTGAGCGTCTCGACCACGACCCGCACGTCGTCGAGGTCGCCCGCGAGGATCGTCTCGCGCAGCGTGGCGCGCACCACGTCGAGGCGCCGCGCGCGCAGGTCGGCGACGGTCGGCACCTTCTCGATTCGGATGCGCTGGCCGGTCACCCGCTCGATGTTCTTCAGCATCCGGTGCTCGCGCGGCTCGGCCAGCGTGATCGCGACGCCCTCGCGCCCCGCCCGGCCGACGCGGCCGATGCGGTGGACGTAGGACTCCGGCGCCGACGGCACGTCGTAGTTGACGACGTGGGTGAGCTGCTCGATGTCCAGGCCGCGGGCGGCGACGTCGGTGGCCACCAGGAGGTCCGAGGTGCCCGCCCGCAGGCGGCCCATGACGCGGTCGCGCTGCTCCTGGGACATGCCGCCGTGCAGCGCCTCGGCGCGGTAGCCGCGCCCGTTCAGCGTCTCCGTGAGCTCGTCCACCTCGATGCGGGTGCGGCAGAAGACGAGCGCCGCCGCGGGCGACTCCACGTCGAGCACGCGCCCGAGCGCCGCCGGCTTGTTGGCGCGCGCCAGCACGTAGGCGCTCTGGCGCACCTTCGGCGCCTCGCCGGGCGCAGCCGGCTCGCGGGCGATGCGGATGCGCACCGGGTCGTCGAGGTGGCGGCGCGCGATGGCGCCGATGCGCGCGGGCATGGTCGCCGAGAAGAGCACGGTCTGCGCCCCCTCGGGGGCGGCCGCCAGCAGGGCGTCGATGTCCTCGGCGAAGCCCATGTCGAGCATCTCGTCGGCCTCGTCGAGCACCGTCACCGCCAGGGCGTCGAGCCGTAGCGTGCCGCGGCCGAGGTGGTCGAGGGCCCGGCCCGGCGTGGCGACGACGACGTCCACGCCGCGCTCCAGGGCCCTCAGCTGGCGCACGATCGGCTGGCCGCCGTAGATCGGAAGCACCCGCGCGCCGAGCCCCCGGCCGTAGCGGTGGACGGCCTCGGACACCTGCATCGCCAGCTCGCGCGTGGGCACGAGCACCAGGGCCCGGGTCGGGCCGCCCACCCCCTCGGCGGCGATCCGCTGCAGCAGCGGCAGGGCGAAGGCGGCCGTCTTGCCGGTGCCCGTCGCCGCCTCCCCGAGCAGGTCGCGTCCCTCGAGCAGCGGCGGGATCGTCTCGCGCTGGATGGGCGTCGGCTCCTCGTAGCCGAGACCCGCGAGCTGGGTCAGGAGCTCCGGCAGCAGCCCGAGGTCGGAGAAGCCCTGCCTGTCGTCGTTCGCGTGCGTGACCGCCGCCCTTCGCTCGTGGGTAACGGCGAAGTGTCGCACGGCCCGCCGGGCGCGGCGCGGCGGCGGGCCTGCGCCCTCAGAGCGAAGGCGTGCCCGCGGCCAGCAGGTCGCCGATCCGCACCGGCTCCAGCCCGCGCGCGCGCAGCCCCTCGATGATCGCCGGGAGCGCCGCGGCGCTGTTCGGCAGGCCGTGCTCGATGACGATGGCCCCGGGGTGCGCGGAACCGACCACCTCGGACGTGATCCGCTCCGGCGACGGGCCGGCCCAGTCCCGCGCGTCGATGCTCCACAGGAGCAGGTACCGGTAGCCCAGGGCGTGGGCGGCCCCCGCGAGGACCGGGCCGTAGTCGCCGCCGGGGGGACGGTAGAACGGGATGCTCGACAGGCCCGCGACGCGATCCCAACCGGCGTTGCCCGCGATGTCCGCCCGGTCGAACGCCCCGTCGGTCGCGGCGCCGGCGCGATGGGAGTAGCCGTGGTTGCAGACCGCCACGCGCCCGGCCTCCACCGCGCGCCGCAGGTGCGCGCGGAGGGCGTCGGGCCATCGCGGGACGTTGACGCCGTTGAAGCAGAAGGTGGCGCCCGCGCCGAGCCGGTCGAGCGTGGTCAGGATCGACTCGACGGCGACGGGGTCGTAGCCGTCGTCGAATGTCAGGGCCACCCAGCGCCGCGCCGTGACGACCTGTCGCACCACCACGAGCGGCGGAGTCGGCCCCGACGCGGAATCGACCCAGGCCGCCGTCGTGCGCGACGCGTTCCCCGCCGCATCGCGAAGGTCGAGGCTGAGCCTCTGGGGCCCGACGCCGTGGGCGGACCGCAGCGTCGCCAGGATGTCCGCGGCCCCGGCCTCCCCGTTCCACCGGCGCCAGCCGCCGAGCGGCCGTGAGAGGCCGCCCGGCAGTCCGAGCCGGACCCGGACCACGACGCCCGTGCGCTCGACGTCGGCGATGCGGACGGCCAGCGGCGGCCCGGGCGGCGGCGGGATGCCGATGGCCGGCACGACGAGGCGCCCCCGTGGGGCGTGGCGGTCGACGAGGACCGTCACCGGCCGCCCGATCACGAGGCCGGTGGCCGCGTTCGCGCACGCTCACGACGTAGCGGCCGTCCGCCGTCGCCCCGGCGCCCCTCCAGACCAGGGACGCCGGCCCGGCGGCGACCGCGACGGGCGCCCCTCGCAGGACGACGGCGCTCCGGCGCTCGACCTGGAGGCCGATGGCCCCCGGCGCGGGGACGACGACGCGCACGACGACCGGCCGCAGCGCCGGGTTGCGCCATCCGGCCGGGCCGGCGGGCGCCCCGAGGCCCGTCGCGGCGCACACGCCGAGCAGCACGAGAGCGGTGACGAGGATCCGGCGGGATCGCGTGGATGGCGTCGTCACGGGCCCGCACATCTTCGCACCGCCCCGCGAGGAGGAGGCGCCGCAGGGTCAGGCTCCTGCGGCGGGCCACGACGGCCGAGCGCCGCACGCCGCCGCGGGCGACCGCCGGCCGCCCGCTCGGCACCGCCCCGTGGCGCGCCGGGCTACCCGCCGATGACCGCCGTGGCCTCGAGCTCGATCATGAGCTCGGGGAACGCGAGGGCCTGCACGCCGAGGAGGCTGCTCGCGGGCCGGCAGCCCCCGGCCGCGAGCCGCTCGGCGAGCGTGCCCCACGCCGCGAACAGGGCCGGCACGTCGGTCGTGTAGTAGTTCAGCCGCACCACGTCGCGCAGCCCTCCCCCGGCGGTCTCGAGGACGGTCTCGAGGTTGTCGAGTGCGAGCCGGATCTGCGCCTCCATGTCGCCGGCGTGCGCCGGGGCCCCGTCGGCGCCGACCGAGGCCTGGCCCGCACAGAACACCGTGCGCCCGCGGGGGCCGACGTCGTTCGCCTGCACGAAGCCGAAGGCGTCCTGCCAGGTCCAGGGGTTGACGATGCGCCGGTCCGGGGAGAGCGCGTGCTGGGCCGTGGTCACGACGCACCCCCGCCCGCGCCGGGGGCGAGGACCATCCCGAACCGCCCGCAGCCCTCGACGACGCGCCGGATCGACTCCTCCGAGACCGACGCCTCGAAGGCGCCGGGTTGCGCGGCGTCATAGCCGAACTCGCGGAAGAAGCCGTCGAAGCCCATCGGCTCGAAGCCGGTGATGGTGCGGACCTCGTCCTCTCCGTCGTTGCGGAAGCTGTGGACCACGCCGGCCGGGATCTCGACGTACTCGCCCGGGCCGAGGGAGCTCCACACGCCGTCCTTCATGACGCCGAAGCGCCCGGCGGTGACGAAGAAGAACTCCGCGCAGTCCTCGTGGTGGTGCGGGGGCGGACCGGGGACCCCGGCCGGGGTCGCGACCTCCAGCACCGCGGTGCGCCCGCCGACCGTGATCGGCGTGACCCGGTGCCCGATCACCCAGAGCGATGCCAGGCGCGTGCCCTCGACCGTCGCCGTCTCCATCATGACCCGCTCCTTTCATGAGACTTTGTCTTACGAAGAGACTATGTATCATGAGGTCGGATCATGTCAACACCCGCCCCGAGAGCCCGCGACCGCACCGCCCAGAAGCTGAGGACCCGGGCCGCGCTGCTGTCGGCCGCCCGCGAGCTCGTCGCCCGGGGAGAGGCCCCGTCGGTGGCCGAGGTCGCCGATGCGGCGCACGTCTCGCGCGCGACGGCGTACCGCTACTTCCCCACACAGGAGGCCCTGCTGGTGGAGGTCCCGCTCGACGAGGACGCCCCGACCGTCGCGGACCTCTTCGGCCGGGACCACGCGCCCGCCGACCCCGAGGACCGGGTCGCCCTGGTCCATCGCGCGCTCTACGACCTGGCGCGGGACCACGAGCAGGAGTTCCGGCTCTTCCTGCGGTCCTCCCTGACGCGCGGCATGAAGGACGGCGAGGCGACCGCCGACCCCTTCCGCGGGGCCCGCCGCGCCGCGCTCCTGCGCGAGGCCCTCGCCCCCCTGGCCGGGGAGCTCCCGCCCGCGGAGATCCAGCGCCTCACTACGGCCCTGTCGATGATGGTCGGCGTCGAGGCCATGATCGTGCTGCGCGACGTGCTGCGGCTCGACCACGACGAGGCGTGCGACGCCGGCGAGTGGGCCGTCCGCCGGCTCGTGCGCGCCGCCCGCGCCGGCGGATAGCCTCCCGAGGGCGACGGCGAAAGGGGTGGAGATGCCGGGCTACACGATCAAACCGCTGGCCGAGGTTCCCGACGTGCTCGGCGACTACCCGGGTGAGATGCGGTTCGCGACCTACGAGATCGGCGCCGAGCAGGCGGCGCTGACCTGGAGGCGGATGCCCGCGGGAACCGGGGGCAAGGGCTCCTACGGCCACCGCCACAAGACCCAGGAGGAGATCTACCTCGTGGTGTCGGGCGTCCTCCAGTTCAAGCTCGAGGACGACGTCGTCGACGTACCGGCCGGTACGGTGGTGCGCGTCGCGCCGGAGGTGGCCCGCTCCGTCTGGAACGAGGGCCCCGGCGACGCCGAGCTGGTGATCGTCTCGGTCAGGATCGACGACCCGATGGGCGACACGGAGACCGTCCCCGACTTCTGGCCCGTCTGAGCCGAGCCCCGCCGCTCAAGTCCGGCCGCGATCTGCCGAAGGGGCGGCATGCTCCCGGTCGGGGCCCCAGCACGCGCGCGACTCCTGCGCCGCCACACCGGCGACCTCGAGCGCCTGTGCCTCCTCTCCCTCGGAGACCCCGCCGCGGCCGCCGCCGCGAGCTCCGCCGCGCTCGAGCGCGGCGCGACGGCCCTGGACGCGGGCCGCCGCCCCGAGGACGGGCGCACGTGGCTCCTCGCGATCGGCGTCCGGGAGTGCGCGCGGCGCGCGGCCGCCGAGGACGCGGGGGATGCGTGGGACGACGTCCGCCGCCTGCCCTCCGCTCCCAGGACCGCGCTGATCCTGCACGAGGGCGTCGGCCTCGGCGTCCGCGCCACTGCGCGAGCCCTGGGCGTGGACTGGCGGGCGGCCACGGACCTGCTCTTCGCCGGGCGCCAGGCGCTGGCGCAGGCCGCCGGCGCACAGGAGCCGCTCGCCTGCACCGCCCACCGGCGGCGCCTGTCGGACGCCGGCTGCCGCGGCGCGGGCCCCGCCCGCTCACGCGCGCACCTGGCCTCCTGCGAAGGCTGCCGCGGGATGCTCCAGGCCGCGGCCGAGCGCCGCCGGGCGGACGGGCCCTCGCGTCCCATCCCCGCCCCGGCGCCCCGCGCGCGTCGCCGGCTCCTCACCGCCCGGCGCGCGCTCGCCGCCGGCGCCGGCCTCACCGCCGTCGCGGTCGCCGCCCTCGCCCTCTCCGGCGGCCTGCCCCCCTCCCCCTCCCCCGCGCCGCCCGAGCAGGCCGCCGCGGGCGACCCGGTCCCGGCCACGGCCGCCCTCACGCGGGCGACCCCGCGGGCCGCGGCGCATCGTGCGGCGCCGAGCGCACGCCGCGTCCGCCGTCGCCTGGCGACGCCGCGCCTCCAGGCGACGGTCCGGCCGGCCCTCCCGGGGGGCCTCGCGGCGCCCGCCCCCGTGCTCACCGCCGCGGCGCCGGCGGCCGCGGGCGCGGCTTCCACGACGCACGCGCCCGTGCGTGGCCGCGTCACGCGCCGTCCGGCGCCCTCCCCGCGCCCGCCGGCCGTGCCACGCCGCGCGCGGCCGTCGCGCCCGGCGCCGGCGTCGCCGCCGGCCGACGTCGGCGTGGCGGCCCCGGCCCCCGCGCCGCCGGCCCCGGCGCCCGCCGATCCGCCGCCGGCCGCGGCGACCGAGCCCGCCGCGCCGGCCACGCCCGACCCGGCCACGACGACGCCCCCGGCGCCGGTCACGCCGCCGCCGGACCCGGGCCCCGCCACCGGCGGGACGACGACGGCGCCCGCGGCTCCGGAGACCACCACGCCGCCCGCCGCCGGCGCGACCCCCTAGACATCCCACGGCTGTAAGGAGCCAACGGCCAGGGGCGTCCCCTCGGCCCAGGCGATCTCCTCGCGGTAGGCCTCGCGGCGCTCCCGGCAGGCGTGCAGGATCCCGACCCAGCGGTTGGCGAGCTGGCGGGTCGCCTGGGAGTGGGTCGTGCCACGGGCCCGGAGGGCGTCGTAGTAGCGCCGCCCTGCGGGGCTCGCGTTCAGGGAACTGAACGCCCAGCGATCGCAGGCGTCGGCCAGGCGTCGGTTGCGCGCCACGCGCGCGCGCACGACCAGGCTCCGCCCCGAGGCCTTGGTGATCGGGGCGGTTCCCGCGTAGGCCTTTCTGCCGCTAGCATCGGCGTAGCGACTCTGGGTCGTCCCCGAACTCGCCGAGCACCCGGGCGCCGAGGACCAGGCCGAGTCCGGGAAGACTGCGCAGGATCTCGGCGTCCGGGTGATCATCAAAACGCTCCGCCAGGGCCCGCTCGAGCTCGGCGATCTCGCGGTTGGCCGATACGAGCACCGCCACGCGGGCGGCGCTGGCGGCGCCGAAGGCATCGGCCACGACAGCGGCCGTCTGGGGCTGCTCGGCGCGCAGCGCCTCGTGGATCTCGGCCGCCCGCCGCTCGAGGTTGCGCTCACGGCCGGCGCGGCGAAGGGCCGCGGCGATCCTCGCCCGCGACAGGCCTCGGGCCAGATCGGGCGTCGGGGCGATGGCGAGGATCGCCAGCGCATCGGCTGAGGCCAGGTCGGTGCCGAACGCCGCCAGGGCGCCGGGGAAGCAGTCGCGCAGCGCCGAGCGCAGGCCGTTCACCTGGCGCTGGCGCGTCCAGACAAGGCCCTGGTGGGCCCGCGCCAGCACCCGGATCGCACTCGCCGCATCGCTGTCGCCGGCCAGCGGGCGGTGGTTGTGGGCGTCGGTGCGCACCAGGTCGGCCAGAAGCTTTGCGTCGGCGGCGTCCGACTTGGCGCCCGAGGTGGTGTGGCGCTCGCGGTAGCGGCTCACCGCCAGGGGGTTGATGCCGTAGACCCGGTAGCCGGCGCCCACCAGCGAGTCGATGATGAGGCCCCGGTCGATCTCGATGCCGATCACCACCTCGGCGGGCTCCTCGGCGTGATCGGCCACCAGCCCGTGGAGCTGGGCGAGCCCCGAGACGCCGACCCCAAAGCACCCTCGGCCGAGCACCACCCCGCCCTCGTCCATCACCACCACGTCGTTGTGGGCCTCGGCCCAATCGACGCCCACGAAGATCACGGCTCCCCCCGCGGATCGACGCACCTTCCTCCGAGCCCGAGAAGCCCGCGGCGACCTAATGGATCAGTGCTCCACCCCGGCACGCCATCCCACCAGCCGTCTGACTCCTCGCCAGCCGGCAGGGGCACGCTCTAGAAGTAGGGCTCGACGGCCCGGGCCTCAGGAGTGCTCACCTGCCGGCGGCTCGGTGGATCAGCCTCTCCCACCCGGCCGATCCAGCGCCATTAGGCCTCCGACAGGGCGTCAGACCCCGAGGCGGGCCCGCGCGCTCCGGGGCTGGGCGCGCGCGCCCAGCCGCGGAGAAGCCCCGCTCAGCATCGGCGGCGAGCCTCCCCGCCGCGCGCCGGCCGAAGGCCGCGATCTCCGCGTCGGTCGCGTGGCGCAGCCGCGCTGACGACATTGACGGCCCGGCGGCGCGGGTGCCACCCTCGCGCCATGAGCCCCCCGGAGGCGACGGACGGCGCCGCGCGCACCGCGCCCGCACCGCGCTGGCTCGCCGTGTTCTTCCTGCTGAACGTGGTGCAGGACTTCGCCATCGGCATCAGCGGCCTGGTGGCGCCGGAGCACATCGTCATCCCGCTGAAGGGGCTGAGCCCGCTCAACGCGCGCTTCATCGCCGCGCTCTACCTCGGCGGCGGCCTCGTGATCCTGCTCTCGGTCTTCGTCCGCCGGGCCATCGACACCCGCATCGCCCTCCACGCCTTCTTCGTCATCACGGCCCTGGTGCTCCTGATGACCTTCGTCTACTGGGAGGAGTTCACGACGGACGGCGTGCCGTGGGTGTGGTTGTTCACCTACATCGTCGACCCCCTGCTCGCGCCGATGGCCATCGTGACGCTGGGGCTGGCGGGGCCCGCCCAACCGGGAGGGCACCGCCTGAGCGGCGTGTTCGCCGGCGAGGCGCTGGTCTTCGGCGCCGCGGGGATCGCCCTGCTCGTCGCGCCCCGCGCGATGGTCGAGGCGTGGCCCTGGACGCTCACCCCCCTCCTGGCCCGCGTCTACGCCGCCTTCTTCCTCGCCTTCGCCACGGGCGCCGCGCTCGCCGCGTGGGAGCGGCGCCCGGCCGCCGTCCGGCCGTTCCTGATCGGCTCCCTCGCCCTGCTCGTGTGCACCCTCGCGGCGTCCCTCACCCAGCTGTCCAGCTTCGACCACGGCCCGGGGCGATGGCTCTGGTTCGCCGGGCACGCCGTCGGCATCGCGGTGTTCGCGTTCGCGGTCGCGACGCTCGACCGCGGGTCGGGACCGCTCCCCACGCTCGCCCCGGCGGGGCCGTGACCGCCGCGGCCGCCCGCCGCCGGCCCCCGGCGGTGCGGGTCTACGTCCTCGGCGTCGGGCTCCTCCTGCTCGGGCAGGGCGCGGCGTCGCTCGCCGTGCGCGCGGGCGGGCGCGACCCCCACGCGACGACGCGCCTGCTCAGCGACCCCTGGCACGCGGCGATCCACGTCGCCTGGGGCGCGGCCCTGCTCGCGGTCCTGGCGCTCAGCCGCGACCCGCGGGTCGTCGAGTGGACGGCCGTCGCGTTCGGCGCCTTCTACCTCGCCTTCCTGGCGCTCGGCCTCGCGGTGCACCACCCGTTCGGGCTCATGATCGACGGGCCCGAGAACGCCTTCCACGCCGTGGTCGGCTCGCTCGCGCTGATCCTCGGGCTGCGCGCGGTGGCCCAGCGCCACGGCCCGGCCACGCCGCCGCGCGTCGCGGAGACGCCATGACCGGCATCGCCGTGCTCGTCGCGCTGACCGTGGTGGCGATGTCCATCGGCATGGCACGCGACCATCTGCCGTGGGACGTCGTCCGCGTCGGCTACGTCCTCGGCGTGGCGACGCCCCTCCTCGCGCTGGTCTACGCCACGTGGCAGCTGTGGCACCGGTGGGTCGGCTGGCGCGAGATCGTCCTCCTCGCCGTCCTCTACGTCCTGATCGGCTTCGGCGTCACGATCGGCTACCACCGGCTCCTCAGCCACCGCAGCTTCGAGACCGGCCCGGCCGTCAAGGGCGTCCTGCTGGTGCTCGGCGCGATGGCGATGCCGGCCCGCCCGATCGACTTCGCGGCCTACCACCTCGAGCACCACGCCCACTCCGACCGGGAGGGCGACCCGCACAGCCCGCGCGAGGGGCTGCTCCACGCCCACGTGGGCTGGATGCTCGGCCGGCGCGCTGCCGACCGCGAGCGCTACTGCCGCCACCTGCTGGACGACCCGGTGGTGACCTTCGTCCAGCGGACCACCCTCTGGTGGTTCGGCCTCGGCCTGCTCCTGCCGGCGCTGATCGACGGGTGGAGGGGGTTCCTGTGGGGCGGCCTCGTGCGGATGGCCCTCCAGAACCACGCGACCTTCTCCGTCAACTCCATCTGCCACGCCTTCGGCCGCCGTCCGTTCGCCACCCGTGACCAGAGCCGCAACAACTGGCTGATCGCCCTCTGGTCCCTCGGCGAGGGCTGGCACAACAACCACCACGCCTTCCCGTCGTCGGCGTCCCACGGCATCGGCTGGCGCCAGCTCGACCCGAGCGCCCTGGTGATCCGCGCCCTCGCGGCGTGCGGGCTCGCGTGGAAGGTGAAGGGCGTCCCCCCGGGGGCCGCCGAGCGCCGCCGGATGCGCGCGCCGGCCGGCGAGATCGGCTAGCCGCCGGCGCTCAGGCCGCGGCCGCGGGCCCGCGCCGCAGGTCCGGGACCCGGTCGGCCCGGGACAGCAGGCCGGCGTACGGCCCCAGCATCCGCTCGTAGAGGTGGTGGTAGTGCTCGGGCAGCGTGGGATCGCGCCCCTCGTGGAAGGCGCGGAACCGGGAGTCCGCGAGGAGCCGCCGGTGGATGCCGCGGTACTCCTCGAGACGGGCCCGCGCGCCCGCGGTCCGCGCGCGGTGCAGCAGCCTCACCTTCCGCATGCGGCAGCCGTCGAGGCGCCGGGCCAGCATGGCGGGCGAGACGGCGTGGGAGAACAGGCCGATGAGCAGGGCGTAGTACTCCGCGGGGTCGTAGTTCTTGAGCGTCGTCACCAGGTAGGGCGCGTAGTAGAAGCTGAACGGCATCGCGCGGAGGATCCGGTCCTCGGCCGCGAGCCGGTCGTGGAGGGGCGTGCCGCCGTAGGGCACCGGGATGTTGATCGCCGGCCACACCGCGGGCGCGCGGTCCATGAAGCGCCAGGTCAGCGCGGCGGGGGCGTCGCCGGCGTCGCTGTCCAGCCCGAACATGAGGTTCGCCTGGAGGTAGGGCACGTTCTCCCCCAGGCGCCGGAAGTGCTCGGCGACGCGCTCCACCTTCTCGGCGCCCTCGCGGCGCCCCGCACCGGACTTGTTGGAGTAGTCCGTCCACGACTCGATGCCCGGCGCCACGAAGACGCAGTTGGTGGCCTTCAGCCGCCGCAGGCGGTCCTCCCGCAGCACCGTCAGCGAGCTCTCCATCATGTACGGGGGCCGCTCCCGCGGCGGCAGGGCCTCCAGGACCGCGAAGACCCGCTCGAAGCCGACGGCGAAGTTCGGGTCGTGGAACATGATCGGGCTCCCCGGCAGCGCCCGCGCGACGAAGCGCACGTCGGCCGCGAGCCGCTCGGGGTCCGCCTCGCGGTACGGGTTGTCCCAGTCGATGCAGAAGTCGCAGCGGTACGGGCACCCCGTGCTCGCGAGCATCGGGATCGTCGACAGGGGGTGCCGGACGCCCCGGTGGAACGCCGAGGCGCGGATCTCGGGCATGCGCTCGGCCACGCTCGGCACGTCCCGGAAGGGCCGGGCGCTCGAGATCGCCGACCCCGCCGGGAACGCCCCGGCGAGGATGTCCGCCACGAGGTCCCGGTCGCACTCCCCGACCACGAGGTCGAAGAAGCGCAGGCAGTCCGCCGGGAAGGCCTTCGCGTGCGGCCCGCCGATCACGGTCCGCGTGCCGGCGCGGCGGTACAGCCGCGCGAGCGCGTAGGCGATCGCGCTGGCCTGCGTGTAGGCGGCGATGAAGACGACGTCGAGGTCCCGCGGAAGGAGGCGATCGGGTCGGCCCGAGCCGTGGTAGGTGGCGTAGAAGGTCTCGTGGCCGGCGCGCCGGCACCACACCGAGATCGCCTGGGGCGTGATGCTGGCGAACTGCTTGGTGATCAGCAGGTTGTAGAGGCGGTCCGCCGTGCGCCGCGCCGGCAGCGCGAGTATGTCGAGGATGCCGATCCGCACCTGCGGACCGTACCGCGGACGCCCCTGGGCATGCGGGTTCCGCAGACTCCGTGGTACGGTCGCCGCCCCTCCTCGTCGTCGGGTCCGCGCGGACCCGCACGAGCCCCGCGAAGGAGCGTTCACCGCGATGGTCCAGGGCACCGGCCGCGACGCGTTCTCCTACGAGCCGTTCACGCACCACGCCTTCTACGAGACCGTCAACCGCGCCCTGGTGGAGGAGGCCGTCGGGCGGCTCCGGCCCGCGTCGCGCGACCTGACCGTCGTCAACCTGAGCTGCGGCACCGGCGCGATGACGCTGATGGTGATCGAGGCGCTCCGCGCCCGCGGCATCGCGGCGAGCGTGGTGGCCGCGGAGCCCTCGTCCGAGGCCCTGGCCCAGGCCGAGCGACGTCTCGCCGGCTCCGGCGCCCGCGTGCGCCTCGTCCAGGGAGAGGCCGGGGATCTGGCCGCGACGCTCGGGCACTCGGTGGACGCCCTCTTCTTCGGCAACGCCATCCACCTGGTGCACGACAAGGACGCCACCCTCCGGCAGATCGCCGGCCTGCTGGTCCCGGGCGGCGTCCTCGCCTTCAACAGCGCGTTCTTCGAGGGCGCCTACGTGCCCGGCACCGAGGCCTACTACCGCCTCTGGACCCTGCGGGCCATGCGCCGGCTGCGCGCCGAGCACCCGGAGGTGCGGCTCTCCCGGGCCGAGCGGGCGGCGGACCGCCGATGGCTGTCGCGCGAGGAGTACGAGACCGCGCTCGGGCGGGCGGGGCTCGAGGTCGTCCACTCCGCGCTCGAGGAGGTCCGCATGGACCTCTCCTCGTTCCAGGACATCGGCCGCTACTGGCTCTTCATCGAGGGCGCGCTTCCCGGCGCGCCACTACCCGCGGGCGCCGACGCCCTGGAGCACGGGGCCGCCGAGGCCTTCGCCGAGCTCGGCCTGGACCATGTCCCGCGCAACTGGCTCCAGGTGGTCGCGCGACGGCTGTACGACGCGCCGCGGGGACCCTAGCGGCGCCGCTCCACGGCCCGGAAGACGCGGGCCCCCGCCTCGGTCGCGCCCACGAGGACCTCGGGGCCGCCCTCGGCCGGGCGGCGCCACACCTCGCGCGAGGCGACGTCGACCACGGCGCCGCCGGCCGCGACCGGCACGTCCGGCGCCCCCGGCGCGTCGCTGGTGAAGAGCTCCACCAGCCCGCGATCGCGCAGGGACCTCACCGCCTCGACGGCCACCTCGCGGGCGGGGGCCTCCTCGAGCCCGAGGGCCGCGCGCAGGTACCACAGGACGTCCCAGAGCCCGAAGACGTCCTCGGTCGCCAGGTCGAGCACGGCGTGTTCGGCGTTCGAGAGCATCGGGCGCGCGCCAGGCTACGCGCCGGGAGTGGACGGCATGCCCCGACATCGGCAGGCCCGCCGGCTCCCGTGAGCCGGCGGGCCGCACCGCACCGGGCTCAGGCCCCGGCTGCCTCCGAGCGGTCGGGCAGGGGGAGGCGCAGGAGCGCGATCACCCGGTCGACCGCGCGCGCGATGACGCCCATCACCGGGGCGAGCGGCCACCACAGGAGCGCGGCGACCGCGACGCCGACGCACGCGCCGCCCAGGACGTCGCCCGGGTAGTGGGCGCCGACGTAGACCCGCGCGATGCAGACGAGCGCGGCCAGGCCGAGCGCCACCGTCCCGACGCGCCGGTGCGCCAGGAAGAGGACCGCCGCGATCGCGATCGCGGCGGCCGCATGGTCGCTGGGGAAGGACGGGTCGGCGGTGCGCGAGACCAGCGTCGTGACCGTGGCGTGGGCCTCGAAGGGACGGGGTCGCTGCCAGAGCTGCAGCACGATCTGGTTCGCGAGGAGCGCGCCTCCCGCCGCGAAGAGCGCCGTCAGGGCACCGCGCCGCTCGGCCGCCAGGCCGCGGACCCAGCCGTACAGGAACCACGCCGCGACGATCCCGATGAACAGAGCCACCGACCAGGTGGCGGCGTCGCGCATGAAGGTGTCGAGGGCGGGATGATGGCCCGCCGGCCCGTTGACGAAGCGCTCGATCCGGTAGTCCACGCTGCCCCTTCCGTCCCCGGGCCGGCGCGGCGACCACGGCGTTAACAGGTCTGTCACATAGGGACGGAGGGGGGACTGCGAAAGTTCGGTCGCGCGCCGGGCGACGCGCCCGCGGCCCGGTCGGCGCCGTGTGGACCGACATGTCGTGCGCGTCGCGACCGGCCACCGCAACGCGCCCAGGCTGGGCGTCGCTCTCGCGCCCGCAGGCCTCGTCACGCGGACGCGTGGTCCGGCGATGCCCGGGCTATGGTGGCCGGGTGGCGCTCGACACGCCCGACGCAGGCGCGCCCGCGGGCGATCCGCGATGACCGGCCCGCTCGTGGAGGAGCCGTGGCGCCGTGACGCATCGGAGGTCGCGGTCGCGCTCGGGACGGACGTCCGCGAGGGGCTGAGCTCCGCGGAGGCCGCGGCGCGCCTCGCCCGGTTCGGGCCCAACGAGCTCGCGGCCTCCGCGCGCGTGCCGGCGTGGCGCAAGCTGCTCGGGCAGTTCGCCGACCCGCTCATCTACCTCCTGTTCGCCGCGATCGTGGTCTCGCTCGCCGCCTGGATCGCCGACGGCGCCGAGGGCGTGCCCTTCGACGCGGTCGTGATCGCGGCGATCGTCGTCGCCAACGCAGTGCTGGGCTACGTGCAGGAGGCCCGCGCCGAGCAGGCGGTGGCGGCGCTGAAGCGGATGGCGGCGGTCAGCGCGGGCGTCCTGCGCGACGGCCGCGAGGGCCGTGTCCCGGCGCTCGAGCTGGTGCCCGGCGACGTGCTGCTTCTGGCCGAGGGGGATGCCGTGAGCGCCGACGCGCGGCTGCTGGAGGCCGCCTCGCTGATGGTGGCGGAGGCCTCGCTGACCGGCGAGAGCGAGGCCGTGCTCAAGGACGTCGCGACGCTCGCCGGGCCCGCCGGTCTCGGGGACCGCACCGACATGGTCTTCAGCGGCACGGCGGTGACGCGCGGGCGCGGGCGCGCCGTGGTCACGTCCACCGGCATGGCGACGGAGATCGGCCGCGTCGCGCTCCTCCTGGAGCGCACGCAGCAGGAGAGCACGCCGCTGCAGCGCGAGGTGGCGGCCATCGGCCGCGCCCTCGGGCTGGCCGTCATCGCGATCGCGGTGATCGTGGTCGGCGCCATCCTGCTGACGGCCGAGCTGGAGACGACCTCCGACCTGGTCTCGGTCCTCCTGATCGGGGTGTCGCTCGCCGTCGCCGCCGTGCCGGAGGGGCTGCCCGCGGTGCTGTCCGTGGTGCTCGCGCTCGGGGTGCAGCGCATGGCCCGCCGCCGGGCGATCGTGAAGCGGCTGTCCTCGGTCGAGACCCTGGGCTCGGCCTCGGTCATCTGCTCGGACAAGACCGGCACGCTCACCCGGAACGAGATGACGATCGAGAAGGTGGTCACCGCCTCCGGCGAGGTGGACGTCAGCGGCACCGGCTACCGGCCCGTGGGCGACGTCCTCGTCGATGGGCAGCCGCTGCCGCAGGGGCCGCTGATGGACGAGGTCCGGGCGCTCCTCGCGGCCGGCAGCCTCGCCAACGACGCCGTGCTGCGGGAGGAGGACGGAGCCTGGACCATCCAGGGCGATCCCACCGAGGCCGCGTTCCTGGTGGCCGAGGCGAAGATCGCCGGGCTCGCCGAGGCCCGGCGGGAGCGCTTCGAGCGCGTGGGCGAGGTCCCCTTCACCTCCGAGCGCAAGCTCATGACGACGCTGGAGGCCGACGCGCAGGAGGCGGGCGCGATCGCCGTGGTCACCAAGGGCGCGCCCGACGTGCTCCTCGCGCGCTGCACCGGCGAGCGGGTGGCCGGCGAGGCGCGCCCGCTCAGCGAGGAGCGCCGAGTGGAGGTTCTCGCCACCGTCGACCGGCTCGCCGACCTCGCCCTGCGCACGCTGGCCGTCGCGTACCGCCCCCTGATGGGGCCGGCGAGCCCCCCACACGACGAGTCGCTCGAGCGCGAGCTGATCTACCTGGGCCTCGTCGGCATCATCGACCCGCCCCGCGCCGAGGCGCGGGCGGCCATCGCCGAGGCGGCCGGCGCCGGCGTGCGGGTGATCATGATCACCGGGGACCACCCCCGCACGGCGGCCCGCATCGCCGGCGACCTGGGGATCGCCGCGCCGGGGGCGGGGGTGCTCACGGGCGCCGAGATCGAGGCGCTCGACGAGGAGGGCCTGCGGGCGGCGATGCACGAGGCCGCGGTGTGCGCCCGCGTCGCGCCCGAGCACAAGCTGCGGATCGTCGACGGCCTCCAGGCCGACGGCGCCATCGTCGCCATGACCGGCGACGGCGTGAACGACGCGCCGGCGCTGAAGTCCGCCGACATCGGCGTGGCCATGGGCATCGCGGGCACGGACGTGACCAAGGAGGCGGCGGACATGATCCTCGCCGACGACGACTTCGCCACCATCGTCGCGGCGATCCGCGAGGGGCGCGGCATCTTCGCCAACATCCGCACGTTCCTCCGCTTCCTGCTGTCCTCGAACATCGGCGAGGTGCTGACGATGTTCCTCGGCGTGGTGCTGGCCGGGGCCCTCGGCCTCACGGACACCGGCGAGGCCGTGGCGGTGCCGCTGCTGGCCACGCAGATCCTCTGGGTCAACCTCCTGACCGACACCGCGCCCGCCCTGGCGATGGCGGTCGACCCGCCGCCGGACGACGTCATGCGCATGCCGCCGCGCCGTGCGACGGACCGCGTGATCGACCGGGAGATGTGGACCGGCATCCTCTTCGTCGGGCTCGTCACCGCCGCCGTCACGCTGATCGCGCTCGACCTCGGCCTGGACGGCGGGCTTCTCGGCGGCTCGGGGGGCATCGACCAGGCGCGCACGATGGCCTTCACGACGCTGGTCCTCGCCCAGCTGTTCAACTGCTTCAACGCGCGCTCGGACCGCGCCAGCGCCTTCCATCAGCTGTTCGCGAACCGTCTGCTCTGGGGTGCGGTCGCGCTGTCGGCGGCGCTCCAGCTGGCCGTCGTCCAGCTCCCCTTCCTCAACGAGGCGTTCGGGACGACCCCGCTGTCGATCGGGGGATGGCTGATCTGCCTGGGCCTGGCGAGCGTCGTCCTCTGGGCCGACGAGCTGAAGAAGCTCGTCGGCCGGCGCCTCTCGCCGGGGCTCAGCGCCGCGCGGGCGGGAGGGCCGGAACCCGGCCCCGCTCGCGCCGCCGCGGCGCCCCGCGGATCGTGACCGCGACGGGCGCGCCTACTGCGGCGCCGCCGGTGTGGCCGCCTCCGCGGCGTCGGCGTCCGCCCTGGTCGCGTGGACGGTCCCGGGCGGGTGGTTGGGGGGCGCGTAGAGCGAGTACAGCTTCAGGTCGCCGTTCCCGATGTTGACGACGTTGTGCCAGACCCCGGCCGGGACGATGACCGCCCAGTCGTCGCCGACCTCCTTGGTCTCGTCGGTGGTGTCGCGCTCCGGCCCGAACTCGACGCGGGCGTGGCCCTCCACGATCCTGAGGAACTGATCCGTGTCCGGGTGCATCTCCCGGCCGATGTCCTCGCCGGGCGGGATGCGCATGACGGTCAGCTGCATGTGCTGCCCCGTGAAGAGCACCGTGCGGAACGTCGTGTTCTCCGTGGTCGCGTGCTCGATGTCGTCGATCCAGCCTCGCATGGCGTGCCTCCTCTGAGTGGATGATGAGCCCAGGGACCGTCAGCCGCGCCCGTCCGGGCCGGCGCGGCGCGCCGCCTCCAGGAGCACCCGCGCCTCGGCCGCGGCGATCATCCGCCGCGCGCGCTCGACGGCGTCCACGCTCACCGAGATCGCGTCGATCCCGGCGCGCACGAGCAGGTCGGCGTACTCGGGGTGGACCGAGGGCGCCTGCCCGCAGATCGACGTCTGCAGCCCGAGCTCGCGCGCCCGGGCGATGAGCTGCCGCAGATAGGCGGCGACCGCCGGATCGCGTTCGTCGAAGGTGGCCGCCAGCAGCTCGGAGTCGCGGTCGGCGCCCAGCAGGAGCTGCGTGAGGTCGTTGGAGCCGATGGAGATGCCCGCGATGCCGAGGGCGGCGTAGCGGTCGAGGACGAACAGCACCGACGGCACCTCGGCCATGATCCACAGCTCGAATCCCGGCCGCCCGAGCAGGCCGGCCTCGCCGAAGACCGGCAGGCACGCGCGCAGCTCGTGCTCGGTGCGCACGAACGGCAGCATGACGTGCAGGTTCGTGTGGCCCGCGTCCCAGACCCGGGCGACGGCGCGCAGCTCCAGGGCGAGCAGGTCCGGCTCCCGCGTGTACCGCAGGGCGCCCCGGTAGCCGATCATCGGGTTGGCCTCGTGCGGCTCGAACCTCTCCCCGCCCTCGAGGCCGGAGAACTCGTTCGTGCGGAAGTCGATCGTGCGGTAGGTGATCGGGCGCGGCGCGAAGCCCGAGGCGAAGACGCTGAGCGCCTCGGCCATCCGGTCGACGACCTCGTCGCCGCGGCCCTGCTCCAGGAGTGCGCGCGGGTGCGTCCCGCCGAGGGCCTCCAGGATCATCAGCTCCGCGCGCAGCAGGCCGACGCCCTCCACCGGCAGGGCGGCGGCGCGCGCCACCTGCGAGGGCTCCGAGAGGTTCACGAGCAGCCGGGTCGCGGTGACCGGCGGCTCGGCGGCCACGACCACCGCCGGCGCCGGCCCGGCGGCGCCCGGCGGGCCCTCGGCGGGGATCCCCGCGACCACGGTGCCCTTCGCGCCGTCGACGGTCACCGACTCGCCGTCGCGCAGCACCGTCGTCGCCGTGCCGGTGCCGACCACCGCCGGGATGCCCAGCTCGCGCGCGACGATCGCGGCGTGGCACGTCATGCCGCCGGAGTCGGTGACGATGGCGGCCGCGCGGCGCATCATCGGCACCCAGTCGGGCGCGGTCATGCGCGCGACGAGAACCTCGCCACCCGACAGGTCGGCGGCCGTGAGGGAGGACACGACGCGCACGGGCCCGCTCGCGACGCCCGGCGCCGCGCCCAGGCCGTGCGCCAGCACCTCGCCGGCCGGAGGGCCGGGGTGCAGCGTCGTGATCGGCCGGGCCTGCAGCAGCCACAGCGCGCCCTCGCGGTCGAAGGCCCACTCGGTGTCCTGGGGCTCCCCGTAGTGCTGTTCAACGCGCCGGCCGAGGTCCGCCACGAGCGCCACCTGCGCGTCGTCGAGCACCGGGCGCCCGCCCTCCTCGGCGTCCAGCTCGCGCGTGGCGGTGCCGCCGCCGGCCGCCGGCTCGATCGCGAGCTCCTTGCGGTGGACGTCGCGGGAGAGGATCGCGAGGTCCGACTTCGCCACCACGTAGCGGTCGGGCGTGACCTGCCCGGAGACCACCGACTCCCCGAGCCCCGACGCGCCCTCGATGACGATGCGCCCGGGATCGCCGGTCGCGGGGTCGGCCGTGAACATCACCCCGGAGCACCGCGACGCCACCTGGCGCTGGACGACGACGGCGATGTCCATGCCCACCTGACCGAACCCGCGCCGCGCGCGGTAGTAGAGGCTGCGCGCCCGGAACAGCGAGGCCCAGCAGCGCCGCACGGCATCGACGACCGCGTCGGCCCCCCGGACGTTGAGGAAGGTCTCGTTCATCCCCGCGAACGACGCGGACGCGGTGTCCTCGGCGGTCGCCGACGAGCGCACGGCGACCGCGGCGCCCTCCCCCAGCCGCGCGTACGCCTCCCGGATCGCCGCGGCCAGGTCCTCCGGCACCGCCGTCCCGGCCACGAGCGCCCGCGCGCGCTCGGACGCGGCCTCCAGGTCGCGCGTGCGCTCCACGTCCACGTCGGACAGCAGCGCGTCGAGGTCCTCGCGCAGCCCGGTCGCGTCGCAGAACGCCGCGTAGGCCGGCGCGCCGACCACGAAGCCCGGGGGGACGGGCATGCCCGCGCCCGTCAGCTCTCCGAGGTTGGCGCCCTTGCCACCGGCGAAGGCGATGTCGGAGCGGCGCAGCGCGGACAGGTCACGGACCGCGGATGCCGCGTCCGGCCCGGCGATGGTGGTCATGCGTGCCGGCCTCTCGTTTCGGCGGAGAGCATCACCTCGCCAGCGTCCCGCTGCCGGGGCGGCGCGTCATCGGTAGATCGCCCCATCGGCGTCCGCGTATCCGCTGAGGCGCTCCGGCGGCGAGCCCGGCCGGGGGAGCCCCGCCCGTCGTGCGGGCGCGGGCTCCCGGCGCTCAGGCCGTCGGCCCTCGCCGGCTCACCGGCCGCGGGCGGCCGCCAGCTGCTGGGCCACGCGCTCCCAGTTGACGACGTTCCAGAACGCCTCGAGGTAGGCGGCGCGCCGGTTCTGGTAGTTGAGGTAGTAGGCGTGCTCCCAGACGTCGATCCCGAGCAGCGGCGTGTGGCCGTCCATCAGGGGCGTGTCCTGGTTCGGGGTCGAGAGCACGACGAGGCCGGTCCCGTCGTGCGCGAGCCACGACCAGCCGCTGCCGAAGCGCTTGAGACCGGCGTCGGTCATCTGCCGCTTGAGCTCGTCGAGGCTGTCGAAGGTCTCCGTGATCGCCGCCGCGAGGTCGCCCGACGGCTCGCCGCCGCCATCCGGGCTCATCGTCTCCCAGTAGAGGGTGTGGTTCGCGTGGCCGCCGCCGTTGTTGCGGATCGCCGTGCGCTTGTCGGCGTCGATCAGGTCGAGGTTGTCGAGGACCTGCTCGAGGGGCCGGCCATCCCACTCCGTGCCCGCGATCGCCGCGTTGAGGTTGTTGACGTAGGTCTGGTGGTGCTTGTCGTGATGGAGCCGCATCGTCTGCTCGTCGATGTGGGGCTCGAGCGCATCGTAGGCATACGGCAGCGGGGGGAGCTCGTAGGGCATCGCGCGGTCTCCCTTTCGGTCGGATCCGGGGCGTCGTCGCCCCGCGGGGGTGCGTCGCGACGCCACCGTATCGCGCACGGCCCGGCAGGCGGGTGCGTTCAGCGCCGTCTGCGCGGTCTGGGGCTCACGCCATCCGCCCGGGTCAGCCGGGGCGCGCCTCCGCCCGCGGGCGGAGGCGCGCCCCCCTTGCGCGCCTCCTCGGCCCCCAGGACGAGGGGCGGCCACATCAGCAGGACGAGCCAGTGCACAGGCCGAGCGCGATCGTCGGGGACGAGATCGCTGCCGAGGTGATGCCCCAGATCCTGAACGGCACGAGCTCGCCGCGGCCGCGACGGCCCCCGGGCCTCACCCCGCGGGCACCTCGGCCGGCGTCGGGGCGCGGAGGCGGCGCCGGGTCACCGTCGCCCACTCCCGCGCGAGGGCGACGGCGAGGACGCCCGCCAGCAGGTCGGAGACGATGATCGCGGCCTGCATGCCGACGCCGAAGGCGAGGGCCGTGCCCGCCGAGGCCGCGCCCGCCAGGACGACCACGATCAGGCCCTGCTGGGCCCCCACTCCGGCCGGGCCCACCGGGACGAGCGCGGCGAGGACCTGCGCGACGACCACCAGGAGCACGAGCGTGGGCGTCGGCGTGAGCCCGAAGGCGGCCAGGAAGCAGGCGATCGACGCCAGCCGACAGGCCCACGCCCCCAGCTGGCAGGCGAGGGCGGCGCGCAGCTGGGGGCCGCCGCCGATCACGGCGAGGCCCTGGCGCACCCGGAGGAGGGCCGGGATCACGCGCCGCCGGACCGCCCCGAGCGCGAGGCCGCCGGCCGCGACCGCGCAGGCCGCGGCCGCGGCGCCGGCGAGGACCGGCCCGGGCAGGGCCGGCAACGCGGGGACCGCCAGCGGCACGCCACCGAGGGCGCCCGGCAGCAGGCCGGTGGCGAAGGCGATCGCCACGAGCAGGAGCATCGGCACGAGGCCGAGCAGCGACTCGGCGAGCATGGTGCCGGCGAGGGTCTCGTAGGTCGACTCCGGGATGAGCTTGCGCGCGAGCACCACCCGCGTGGCGTGCCCGGCCTTGGCGGGGACGACCGCGTTCACGCCGGTGCCCGCCAGGTACGGGGTGAGGGCCTGGCGCGGGCGGATCGTCACGCCGGGCAGCGCGGCCCGCAGGATCCTGAGCCAGGCCCCGCCCAGGGCGGCCAGCTTCAACAACTGGAAGCCGATGCCCAGCGCGAGCGGCACGGGGCTGACCGCGGCGAGACGGCCGACGAGCGGCCCGGCCGCCTCGATCGGCGAGAGGAGCTCAACCACCCCGATCACGTCCATGCCGCTCCTCACGTCGCTCGGGCCCGGGATCCCCGGCGGCCGGTTTGCGCCCTCCTGATCCGTCGACGTGGGAACGTCGCCGGAAGTTCGGCGTGACAGTCGTGCAAGCAGCCGGATCGTCCCATCCGGACGATTCGGCGCGGCCGGAGCCAGGTCAACGTGTGGACAGACCGTCCCACCCGGAGGAGATCCCACATGCGCACGGCCGCGCGACTCGCCCTCATCACATCCCTCGCGGTCGTGCTGGCCCTGGTCCTGGCCGCCTGCGGGAGCAGCAGCTCCAGCGGCGGCTCGGGCGGCGGCGCCACCACCTCCCAGGAGTCTGCCAACGCCGCCTTCTGCGCAGGCCTCGCCGACGTGCGGACCGCGGCCGACGCGGTGACGTCGCTCGATCCGAAGAACACCACGCTCACCCAGCTGTCGACCGCCATGGCCGACCTCGGCACGGCGTGGACGAGCTTCGCGGCGGCGGCGGCGTCCACCAAGGGCGTGGACCACGCGGCCCTCACGGACGCCTGGAACGGGCTGAAGGACGCGGCCACGGCGCTCCCCGGCAGCGGGGCGTCGCCGAGCGAGGCCGTGCAGTCGCTGCAGCCGCACCTCGCGGCGCTGGAGAAGGCCGCCGAAGGCCTCGCTCCGGAGTGCGAGGGCGCATCCACGACAGGGACGACGACCAGTTGATCCACCCACGGGCCCGGTGACCCGGCCCCACCCGAAGGAGGCGTCATGTCAACCGACTACTACAAGCCCTCACCGTGGACCGGCTGGCTCGTCTTCGCCGCCGCCGTGATCCTCACCGTCGGCGCCCTCGACATCATCCAGGGCATCGTCGCCCTGACCAAGGACAGCACCTACCTCATCCCGGAGAAGGACCTCCTCGTCACCACCGACTTCACCGCGTGGGGATGGACGCTGATCATCTGGGGCATCGTCCTCATCCTCAGCGGGGCCTCGCTCTTCGCGGGCAAGGGCTGGGGGCGCTGGTTCGCGATCTTCGCGGTGATCCTCAACCTCATCGGCCAGATCACCTGGTTCCCGGCCTACCCGCTGTGGAGCCTCGTCGCGATCGGGCTCGGCGTCGCCGTCCTCTTCGCGCTCACCGTCCGCTGGCAGGAGGCGCGAGAGCCCCTGCAGCGGTGAACGACCCCCACGACCAAGGAGAACAACATGCAGCTCATCATGGTGGGCGTCCCGTCCAAGGAGATCGGACTCGAGGCCCTCGACCGGATCGACGACGCCGTATCGGCGGGCAACATCACCGTCGACGACGCCGCCCTCGTGTACCGCAACGAGAAGGGCAAGGTGAAGATCCACCAGACCCACGACGCGACCGCCAAGAGGGGCGCGTTCCGCGGCGGCGCGGTCGGATTGCTCGTCGGCCTCGTGGCCGCCCCGGCGGTCGTCGCGGCCACCGCCGTCGGCGCCGGTGCCGGCGCCCTCATCGGCAAGGCCCGGGACAGCGGCGTGAGCGACAAGCTCATGAAGCAGATCGGCGGCTACATCGAGGGCTCCGAGTCGGCGCTCTTCATCCTGGCCGACGACTCGTCGAGCGTGATGATCGCCGCGACGATCGAGGAGCTGATGGCCGGCGGCGCCGACATCAGCTACGAGGTCATCCCGCCCGAGGCGCAGGCCTTCCTGCTCGAGGCGATCAAGCTGGGCGCCGCGGACTGACCGGTTCGCTGCGGGGGGCCGTCGCCCCCCGCAGCCCGCGTCACCCTGCGGCCGCGGGCCGGCGGGCGCTCTCGTCCCGCCCGGCCTCCACGGCGCGGTGGACGTTGCCGTGCAGGTGGTCGGCGCCGAGCCGCGCGACGATCCCGTCGGCCTCCAGCACCGCCAGGACGTTCGGCTTGACGCGGGCGAGGCGCAGGACGACCTCGCCGGCGTCGGTGAGCTCCAGGATCTCGGTGAGCTTCGCCGCGCCCTGCGAGTCGATGAAGTTGACGCCCTCGAAATCGAGGACGAGCACGCGCAGCGGCGGGTCGGCGTCGGCGAGCGCGCGGATGCGGTCCTCGAGCGCCTCGGCGGTGGCGAAGAACAGGCCCCCGTCCAGCCGGAGCACCGCGACGCCGGGGTAGGTCTCGTCGCCCGGGTTCTCATCGAGGTCCCGGAACACCTGGGTCCCCGCCTGGCGGCCGAGGAGCGGCATCGGGGGGCGCGTCGCGACGTAGATCAGCCACCCCAGCGACAGCGCGACGCCGATCACGACGCCGGCGAGCACGCCGGCCGACAGGACCCCGACGATCGCCGCGACCGCGATCCAGAAGTCGAAGCGGGTCACCCGGTGCAGGCGGCGCAGCTCGGCCAGGTCGATCATCCCGAACACCACGGCGTCGATGATGATCGCGGCGAGCACGGCCTTCGGCAGGTCCGAGAAGAGCGGCGCCAGGACGATCAGGGTCGCCACCACCAGGGCGCCGGTGGTGAGCGACGCCATGGGGGTCCGCGCTCCCGACGACTCGTTCAGCGAGCTCGCCGAGAGGCTGGTCGAGACCGGCATGCCCTGGAACACGCCGGCGCCCACGTTCGCCATGCCCTGCGCCACCGACTCCTGGTTCACGTCGATGCGGTAGCGGTGCCGCGTGGCGAAGGCCCGGGCGTCGCCCGCCGTCTGCGAGAAGCCGATCAGCAGCAGCGCCGCCGAGGCGATGCCGATCTCGGACAGGTGCGCGCGGACGATGTCGAGGTCGGGGAGCTGCGGGGCCGGCAGCCCGCGCGGCACGTCGCCCACGAGCGCCACGCCGTGAGCGCCGAGGTCCAGGAGGGCCGACGCGGCCAGGCCGCCCGCCACGAGCACCAGGGCGCCCGGCACGGCCGGCGCCGCGAACCGCAGGCCGAGGATCACCGCGAGCGCCGCGGCGCCGACGGCGAGCGTCGTCCAGCTGATGTCGCCGAGGGACGACACCCATGACGACAGCTCGCGCCAGGCGCTGTCGCCCTCGGAGGACGTGCCCGTCAGCTTGGGCAACTCGCCGATGACGACATCGACCGCCGCGCCCGCCAGGAACCCGGTCACCACCGCCTTGGACAGGAATTGGGCGATCCACCCCATCCGCAGCAGCGCGAGCAGGAGGAACAGGACCCCGGTGACCAGGGTGATCGCGGCCACGAGCTGCGCCGCGTCCTCCCCTCCGAGGCCGGTCAGCAGCACCGCGCCGCCGGCGACCGCGGCCAGCGCCGAGCTCGGCCCGGTCGAGATCTGCCGCGACGTGCAGAACAGCGCGTAGATGATCGCCCCGGCCGCGGCGGCGTAGAGGCCGTTCTGCAGCGGCACCCCGGCGATGCCGGCGTACCCGAGGTTCTTCGGCACGATCAGGGCCGTGACGGCCGACCCCGGCGGCGAGGTCGCCCCGCAGCCAGCGGCGCTCGTAGCGCGGCAGCCACCCGGCGATCGGCACGAGGCGGCGGAGCCGGCCCTGCGGGCCCTCCGTCGCGCGGCTCACGGCGGGCGCCCTCCGCGCCTCACCGTTCCCGCCGCTCCCGGCGGACGTCCCATGCCACGGCGTTGAGCTCCGCGCCCCAGACGATGATGCGCCCGAGCATGAAGAAGAAGAACAGCAGCGTGGCGGCGAGGCCGAGCACCCCGTAGAGGCTGGAGGCGCTCTGGAGCTTGTCGCTGAGGAAGTACACCGAGAACAGGTGAACCCCCTCGAAGCCGGCGGTCACCGCCAGCGCGCCGGGGACGAAGGCGCTGAGCGGGGCGTCCTCCTCGGCGGGCAGCCGGGTCTGCACCCACAGCCAGAAGCCGCCGAGCACCACTCCGACCGTGATCGTCGCGAGCAGCCCGGGGAGCAGGCCGAGGTGCGCGCGCAGCCAGGTGGCGAATCCGCTCAGCACCACCAGGGCGAACGGCACCGCCACGACGCCCGCGACACCCTGCGGGATGCGCCGGAAGGGCGGCGGATCGATCTTCCACGCCGCCGCGTGCACGAGCCAGAGCGCCCGCAGCACCCCCCACCCGAACCAGACCACGAGCCAGGCGCCGACGATCAGCAGCCAGATGGTGGAGGCCACCGACTGGTCGCCGACGTCGGCCGCGGCGCCCGCCGCCGAGGCCGAGAGGCCGACCTGCTCCATGGCGTCCTGCAGGTCGCCGCCCACCCGCGAGAACAGCCCGAGCCCGCCGCTGGTCAGCACCGACAGCCCGAGCATCCAGAAGAAGAACCGGTAGGCCAGCCCGCCGCTGAGGATGCCCCCGGCGATCTGCTTGTCGCGCGCGAGCCAGCGGAAGCCGGTCTCGACCACGGGGCTCTCGGGGCGCCGGCGCTCGAGGTCGGAGACCAGGTCGTCCCCGCGCTCGCGCGCGGCCCTGGCCCGGGCCATGATGCCGTCGCGCAGGCTCTCCTTCCCCGCCTCGGCGGGCGGCTCCTCCTCGGCGCCCATCGGGCGCCCGGCGTCCGCACCGTGGTCCTCCTGTCCGCTCGCCGAGGCGGGGCCGGGCGTCACGGCGCCGCCCGTTCAGCGCCTGTGCGGCGGATGATGCGCCGTGCCCTCGACGATCTCGGTCAGCAGGGGATGGCGCCGGGCGAAGCGCCGCTCGATGCGCCGGGCGCACTCCCCGAGGGCGAAGGCGGCGACGCAGCCGATCAGGATGAGCGCGATCGTGCGCTTCTCATCCGCGGTCAGCCCCAGGTCGGGCAGCGGCGCGGGGTAGGGCGAGGTGGGGACGTCATCGGTCATCGCCGCGCAGACAATCAGCGGCGGCGCCCGGCGCCATCGCCCCGAAGGGACGAAACGGCCCGTTGGCGCAGAGCAGGGCGAGGCCCTTCTCATACGGAGGGATCCAGGCACCCGCCGGATCGCGGGGATTGCGGGATCGATCCGTCATGTCCGCCCGCTTGACGGCCCGCGCGATGCTCCCGGGGCGCCCGGGCGCCCCGGCGATCGCGCGGACGTGCGCGAGGAAGGACCCGTCGTCCGCGCCGCCGTGCTCGCGGGTGAGGAGGCGGACCGCCGCGATCTCCTCCTCGTCGAGGCCCGCGGACCGCAGGTCGTCGTCGCCGAGCCCGGCCCACTCGAGCGCGTCGTGGAGCCACGCGACCGCGCGCGCGAAGGCGGGGACCGCCTCGGCCACCCTGCGGACGTGCTCGATGACGGGACGCCCGTTCGGCTCCACCGCGTCCGCGTGGGCGCGCTCGGCGAGACGGCGCGCGGACGCCCGCGGCCCCGATGGATCGATGCCCCCTTCGCTGGTCATCTGGGCGTCACGATCCCGCGATCGCGGCGGTCGCGCATAGTCCCGACGGGATGAAGCGGTGCACCGCTGGGTCTGCTGGGCTTGGGATGCCGTCGGATGACGCGCGCGTAGCCCCCCGCCCACGCTCCAGGAGGCAGTTCACATGAACGGAGAGCCGGCCTCCCCCACGCCGACGACGGACGGGGTGGTGGACGCGCCGCACTCGCACGAGGCCCTGGACGTCGCGAGGGCGCTGGGATCCGACGTGGACGCCGGCTTGAGCACTGCAGAGGCCGCGTCGCGGCTGTCGCGCTACGGCGCGAATGAGATCACGGCCGAGACGCCACCCTCGATGTGGTCGGTGGCGCTGCAGCAGCTGCGCGAGCCGATGAACATCATGCTCGTCGCCGTGACGATCGTGAGCCTGCTCATCGGCGAGCTGTCCACCGCCGTCATCGTGGCGCTGCTCATCCTGCTCAACCTGGTGCTCGGGACCCGGCAGGAGCTGAAGGCGCGGGCGAGCATCGATGCGCTGTCCAATCTGCAGGTGCCCCAGGCGAAGGTGCTTCGCGACGGCACCCTGGTGCTGGTCGCCGCGACCGGGATCGTGCCCGGCGACATCCTCCAGCTGGAGGCCGGCGACATCGTGCCCGCCGACGGCCGCATCGTGCACGCGGCCACGCTCGAGACCCAGGAGGCGGCGCTCACCGGCGAG
The DNA here is from genome assembly GCA_963770865.1 of uncultured Thermoleophilia bacterium. Classification (GTDB taxonomy): domain Bacteria; phylum Actinomycetota; class Thermoleophilia; order Miltoncostaeales; family Miltoncostaeaceae; genus Miltoncostaea. The sequence continues at coordinate 124,511 of CAVYRD010000011.1, read as the reverse complement.
AGCGCCCCCGTCTCCAAGGGCGCGGCGGCGCTGGACGGGGCGGAGGTGGCGGTCGGCGACCGCTCCAACATGGTCTTCCAGAACACGGCGGTCACGCGCGGCACGGCGACGGTGGTCGTCACCGCGACCGGCATGGAGACCCAGATGGGTCAGATCGCGACGATGCTGACCTCCGTCACCCGCACGCGCTCGCCGCTCCAGCGCGAGCTCGACTCCCTGACGAAGGTGCTCGGAACCATCGCGTGGGCGGCGGTCGCGTTCATCGTGATCGTCGGCCTGGCGCGCGGCGAGGACTTCAGCGACGTGGTGCTGCTGGGCACCGCGATGGCGATCTCCGCCATCCCCACCGGACATGCCGGCCTTCGTGTCCGGCCTCCTCTCGCTCGGCTCGAAGCAACTGGCCGACGCGAAGGCGGTGGTCAAGAACCTCACCGACGTCGAGACGCTGGGCGCGACGAGCGCGATCAACACCGACAAGACCGGCACCCTGACGATGAACGAGATGATGGTCTCGGTCATCTACGCCGACGGCTCATGGTTCACGGTGGAGGGCGAGGGCTACCGCAAGACCGGCGCGATCACGTCGGTCGCCGGGGTGACCGTGCCGGACTTCAGCCGGCTCGCCCTCGGGCTCGCCCTCGACAGCGACGCGACCGTGGCCGACGACGGCAGCGTGGTCGGCGATCCGACCGAGGCGGCGCTCGTCGTGCTCGCGGCCAAGCTCGGCGTTGACGCCGAGGAGACCCGTCGCGCCTACCCGCGCATCGCCGAGGTGCCGTTCGACTCCGACTACAAGTTCATGGCGACGTTCCACCGGTTCCCTGTGGACGGGGTGGAGCGCGTGATCGAGCTGGTCAAGGGCGCCCCCGACGTCGTGCTGGCGCGCTGCAGCCGCTCCGGAGGGCCGCTCAGCGGCTCCCAGGTGCCGATCGCCGACGCCCGCTCCGGGATCGACGCCGCGAACGAGAGGATGGGCGCGAAGGGGCTGCGGGTGCTCGCGTTCGCCGCCCGGCTCGTCGACGACGACGAGCTGCCGGCCATGGGCGAGGACCCGATGTCGCTGACCCGCGACCTCGCCTTCATCGGCATGGCGGGGATCATCGACCCGCTGCGCGCCGAGGCCAAGGGCGCCGTGCGCACCGCCCTCGACGCCGGGATCGACGTGCGCATGATCACCGGCGACCACGCCGTCACGGCCCAGGCGATCGGCGAGACGCTGGGGCTCGGGCCCGGGGCGATCAGCGGCGCCGAGCTCCAAGAGATGAGCGACGAGGAGCTCTCGCGCCGCCTGCCGGAGCTGCACGTGTTCGGCCGCGTCACGCCGCAGGACAAGCTGCGCCTCGCGCGGCTGATGCAGGAGGAGGGCCTCATCGTCGCGATGACGGGCGATGCGGTCAACGACGCGGCGGCGCTCAAGCAGGCCGACATCGGCGTGGCGATGGGAAGCGGCAGCGAGGTCACCAAGCAGGCGGCGAGGATGATCCTCACCGACGACAACTTCGGCACGCTCGTGCACGCCGTGGAGATCGGCCGCCGTGTCTACGACAAGGTCGTCTCCTACGTCCGCTACCAGATGACGCAGCTGCTGGCGCTCGTGATGCTCTTCCTGGCCGCGACGGCGTTCGACGTCAACCAGGGCGTGGCGCTGACGCCGCTGATGGTCCTGTACCTGCTCTTCTTCGCCACCGCGGCCGGCGTCGTGGTGATCGCGGTCGACCCGGGCGACCCGGACGTGATGCACCGGCCCCCGAGGGACCCGGGGATGCCGATCACCAACCGTGGCGCGGTCCTCCTCTGGGTGCTCTACGGCGCGGTGCTGTTCGTCGCAGCCTTCATCCCCCTCGTGCTGGGTCCCGACGACCCCAGCACGGACGTCTCGTCGGCCTCGCTGACGATGACCTTCGCGGTGATGGGCCTCGGCACCGTCTTCAACGCGCTCACCAACCGCCGCGATCCGACGAGCGGTCTCTCGGCGCCCATCCTGAAGGCGGCGGCGATCTCCCTCGTGCCCGCCACTATGATCGTCCTCGCGACCGAGCTGCCCGGCCTTCAGAAGGGGCTGCTCACCACCTCGCTCACCGGACGCGAGTGGCTCGCCTGCCTGGCCCTCGCCGCGGTGCTGCCCCTGACCATCGAGATCGGCAAGTGGATCCGCCGGCGGCGCAGCGCCTCGACGCCGGTGCTCGACGCGCAGCGGGCGGTCAGCCCGAGCCGCGCGCTCACCGACGTCGCGCCGTGAGGAGCGGGCACAGCAGCCTGCAGGACCCTTCACTGAGCTCGGCCAGCGCCGCGACGTCGGCGCGGAAAGGAACGTGATGTCCACAGCGACCACCCCCAGGGGCTTCTCGGACGAGGACCTGGTCAGCCTCATGGCCCTGATCCAGGGCTCCGACAGCGTCGAGCTGAAGCTGACCGTCCCGGAGTCCGACCAGCGCTCGACCGTGGCGGCGCTCGGGCTGGACCCGCTGGACGCCCAGATCCGCCAGGTGTTCTTCTTCGACACGCCCGAGCTCGCGCTCAACGCGCAGGGGCTCGTCGTCCGCGCCCGGCGCATCCAGGGCAAGGGCGACGACGCGGTCGTGAAGCTGCGCCCCGTCGTGCCCGACGAGCTGCCCGCGGCGCTCCGCCGCCAGCCGGGCTTCGGCGTCGAGGTTGACGCCATGCCCGGCGGCTTCGTCTGCTCAGGGCGGCTGAAGGTCGACCTCGAGCAGCCGATCGTGCGCAGCACCCTCGCGGGCGGGCGGCCGCTGCGGCGGCTCTTCTCCAAGGAGCAGCGCAAGCTGTACACGGCGCACGCGCCGGAGGGGATCGCGCTCGACGACCTCTCCGTCCTGGGGCCCATCTTCGTCCTGAAGCTGCGCTTCACCCCGCCGGAGCTGGGGCGACGGCTCGTCGTCGAGATGTGGCTCTACCCGGACGGCTCGCGGCTCCTGGAGCTGTCGACCAAGTGCGCGCCGGCCGACGCCTTCCAGGTTGCGGCCGAGACCCGGGCCTTCCTCGCCGGCCGCGGGGTTGACCTGTCCGGCGAGCAGGAGACGAAGACCCGCAAGGCGCTCACGTTCTTCGCCGCCGCGTTGCGCGACGGCGGGCGGTGAGGGAGCCCACGGCAACGCCCGTCGTCCCGCGGTGGGAGTGGCGCGCCTTCGCCCGGCACCTCGGCACGGCCGGGGACCGCCTGGGCGCGCTCCCCCCGGACCGCGTGCACCAGAGCGACGAGCTCTACCTGCTCTCGCGCGAGAGCAGGCACGCCGTGAAGGTGCGCGACGGCCTCATGGACGTCAAGCACCTCGAGCGGGTCGACGAGCAGGGGCTGGAGCGGTGGATGCCGACGATGAAGGCGGCCTTCCCGCTCTCCGAGGCGGACGTCCGCCTCGTGTGGGACGCCCTCGGCGCCGAGGTCCCGGCGCTCGGGCGGCGCGCCTACACCCTCGACGAGCTCCTCGGCGAGCTGGTGGAGCCGAGCGCCGACCTGCTGACGGCGTCGGTGCACAAGCTCCGCCGCAGCCACACGCTCGACGGCTGCGCGGTCGAGCTCACCGACGTCCGCACGGGCCGCACGCGCTCGCGCACGATCGCCGTCGAGTCGGAGGACCCGGGCCGCGTGGCCCGGACCGTCGCGGCGCTCGGGCTGAGCCTGCGGCCGAACACGAGCTACCCGCGAGCGCTCCTGGCGCTGGCCGGCACCGGCGGGGACCGCTCCGCCGTGATCGACGTCGGCACGAACTCGGTCAAGCTGGTGATCGGCGAGCGCGCCGGCGACGCCCCGTGGCGCACGATCGCCGACCGCGCCGTGGTGACGCGGCTCGGGGAGGGCCTCGCGGACGACGGGCTGCTCCAGCCCAAGCCCATGCGACGGACGATCGACGCGATCTGCGGCATGGCCGATCAGGCGAGGCGCTCCGGCGCGTTCGACATCGCGGCCGCCGGCACCGCCGGGCTCCGCATCGCCGCCAACGCCGCCGAGGTCGTTGACGCCGTGTGGAACCGCTGCGGCGTGCGCCTCGAGGTCGTCTCCGGCGAGGAGGAGGGCCGGCTCGGCTACCTCGCGGCGCGCTCCCTGGCCGGCGCCGGCGGATCGATCGTCGTGTTCGAGACGGGCGGGGGCAGCTCGCAGTTCACGTTCGGCCGCGGCGACCGCATCGACGAGCGGTTCAGCGTGGAGGTCGGCGCGGCGCGGTTCACCGAGCGCTTCGGGCTGGACGGCGTCGCCTCTCCGGAGGTCCTCGCCCGCGCGTGCGCGGCGATCGCCGGCGACCTCGCCCGGCTGGACGGGCGACCCGTGCCGGACGCGCTGATCGGGGTCGGCGGTGCCTTCACCAACCTGGCCGCCGTGAAGCACGGCCTCGCGACGTACGCGCCCGAGGTCGTCCACGGCACCGTGCTCGACCGCGCGGAGATCGATCGCCAGATCGCGCTCTACGCGGCGCGCACCGCGGAGCAGCGTGGACGCATCGCCGGCCTGCAGCCCGCGCGCGCCGAGGTCATCCTCGCGGGCGCCTGCATCGTGCGGACCGCGCTCGAGAAGCTCGGGTGCGCGTCGGTCACCGTCAGCGATCGCGGCCTGCGGCACTCCCTGCTCGAGGAACGGTTCGGGGCCGGGCCCGCCTCCGCGACCGCCCCGGCCCCGGCTCCACGCGCCTGAGAGCCCGCACCGCGCCGGGTTCATCCCTTCGGACCGATGGGGGCGGGCGGCGCCCGCGGGAGACTCGCCCCAGCACCCACGCGGCGGCCCGAAGCCGCACCGACGAAAGAGACCGGGCGGCCTGGCCCGGCAGCGTGACCCGGTACTGGCGCCCCCACCCGATCATGATCGCCGCCGTCGTCCGCCCGGCCGGGACTCCCTCCTGTCGCGAACCCGTGACGAGGGCCCGGAGGGCCTCGTCGAGGCCCGTGGCGGCCCTGAGGTCGCGCAGATCGCGCAGGACGAGGTCGGCCGGACGCGCGCTCCGGTCCGTTACCGTGCCCCTGGGCGCCCCGAGCGCCCCGAGCGCGGTCTGCTCGGCCCGGCGGTGGAGGTGGCTCGCATTGGTGACCTCGGAGGAGATCGGGCGGTTCGCGGTGTTCGAGGCCCTCGATCGGGCCGACCGTGAGCGGCTCTGCCGGGTCGCGGCCGACATCTCGCTCAACCCCGGCGAGTACGCCGTGAGCGAGGGGGACGGCCGCGCCCTGTTCGGCGTGATCGAGGGGCGGATGGAGGTGGTCAGCCTCGTCGACGGCGTCGAGCGCGTGATCGGCGAGCGGCGGCCGGGCGACGTCTTCGGGGAGATGTCGATCGCGCTCGGCATGCGCCAGCCCGCCGGGTTGCGGGCGGCGGAGGCGTCGCGCGTCTTCCGGATCGAGCCGAACGACTACCACGCCGTCGCCGCCGTCGCGCCGGAGGTCGGAAGGCGTGTGGGCCTCCTGGCGAGCGACCGGATCAGCGGGCCCCGGGGCTGGCAGGCCCTCGTGTCCGCGGCCGTCCCGTCCCGGGCGACCGTCCTCGGCCACCGGTGGGACGCCGCCTGCGCGGAGCTGAGGCGCTTCCTCGACCGCAACCAGGTGCGGTTCACGTGGCTCCAGCCCGACGTGCCCGCCGATGCGGAGCAGTGGTCGGGTGCGCTGCCGGCCGAGGGCGACCATCCCGCCGTCCGCGTCGCGGACGGCACGACCGTGGTGCGACCCCCGCTGCGCCGGGTGGCCGAGCTCCTCGGCATCGCGACCGAGCCGGCGGCGGCGGAGTACGACACGGTGGTCGTCGGCGCGGGGCCCGCCGGGCTGGCCGCCGCCGTGTACGGCGCGTCCGAGGGGCTCCGGACGCTCGTGGTCGAGCGCGAGGCACCGGGCGGTCAGGCGGGCACGTCCTCCCGGATCGAGAACTACCTCGGCTTCCCGTCGGGCGTGTCCGGCGACGAGCTGTCGAGCCGGGCGCTCAGGCAGGCGCGCAGGCTCGGCGCCGAGATCATCGTCACGCGCTCGATCACGCGCATCGACGCGGCGACGCGTCAGGTCCACCTTGACGGCGGCGACGTCCTGCGGGCTCGGACGATCATCCTCGCCTGCGGGGTCTCGTGGCGGCACCTCGAGATCGAGGGGTTTGACCGCCTCGTGGGCACGGGGATCTTCTACGGCGCCGCACGCAGCGAGGCGGCGAACACCCACGGCCTGGACGTCCAGATCATCGGCGCGGGGAACTCGGCGGGCCAGGCCGCGCTCTTCTTCTCGTCCCACGCACGGAGCGTGACCATCCTCTCCCGCGGGCAGACGCTGGAGAAGGGCATGTCGCGCTATCTCGTTGACCAGCTCGTCACCCGGCCGAACATCCGCGTGCGCTTCCGAACGGAGGTGACCGCCGCTCACGGCGAGACCTCGCTGGAGGCGATCGACGTCCGCGACGCTTCGACCGGCGAGACGACCCGGCTCGAATCGGGCGGGCTGTTCATCTTCATCGGCGCGGACGCCGAGACCGCGTGGCTGCCGCCCGAGATCGCGCTCGATCGGAAGGGCTACGTGCTCACGGGCTCCGACGTGCGCGCCGCGGGCCGGTGGCAGCTCGACCGGGACCCGTACCTCCTCGAGACCAGCGTGCCCGGCGTCTTCGCCTGCGGCGACGTCCGGTTCAGCCCCGTCAAGCGGGTCGCGGCAGCGGTCGGCGAGGGCAGCATGGCCATCGCCTTCGTTCACCAGTACCTGAGAGACGCCGGAGGATCTTCAGACGGCCCCTGACAGCGGGCGCGGCCTGCGTCACTCGCGTATTGACCCAGGATTGACGCGCGTGGCATCGTCGCGCCGCCTCGCCGGCGACCACATCATGGAGGGGACGAGATGAGAGACGCACGCAGAGGCCCGACACCGGCGACCGTCATAGCGATCATGGCGCTGCTCGTCGCGCTCGCTGCGACAGCGTTCGGCCGGGAGGGGCCGGACGCGGTCAGCAACGCCACCAGCAACGTCAAGGTCGTCAAGACGTCGTTCACCGTGACCAACAACCAGGTTGCCGATGGCATCGCCAAGTGCCCTCAGGGCACGAAGGTCTTCAGCGGCGGCTTTGCCAGCACCGGGCAGCACGCGAAGATCTTCGCCGCAGGGCCGGCACGAGTCGGAAACGGCTACTTGGTGTACGCGTTGGTGCCGCCGGTGAACATCAATGCCGGCATCACGCAGGAGACCGCGACGATCACGGTGGTCGCCTACTGCGCGCCGACTGGAGCGCCGTTGAGAATGTGAGCACGCGACGCGGCCGGGGTGGGTCCCGGCCGGGCGCCACTACGAGCACATGTTCGGGTCCGCGAAGCTCGCTACCGGGTTGCGACGCCGATCACATGCGGCTGGATCGCATCCTTTGATCGCGCTTCACTCGACCTCCTCGTAGTCCGGAAACCAAGGGCGGCTGAGCCCTCGGTCGTCGGGCTCCGCGTCCGGCTGCACGAGCAGCGATCGGTGGAACCGGGCGGGGCCCGCGAGTCCGTCGCGCAGCCAGACCCTCCGCCAGGTGTCGCCTCGATCGGTCCAGAGCATTCCCCTGCCCTCGAGCGTTCGCGCGTCCATGGTCCCTCCTGGTTCCGGCGCCTCACCGGCGCGGCCGCTGGTCTGCCCGAAGACTCGACCGGCCCCGTTGGCAGAGCGTTGGCGCGGCGTTGGACCCCGCGCTCCTACCCTTGGCGACCGGCTCGCGTCGGGCTTACGCTCGGCGCCTGACGATGAGCACGCGCATCCATCTCTGCGGGACGATCAGCGTCGAGGTCGACGGCCGGAGACTGGAGCGCCGCCTGCCGGGACGCCAGGGGTCGCTGCTGCTCGCCTTCCTGATCCTGAACCGGCGGAGGCCGCTCGAACGTGACGTGCTCATGGAGGCGCTCTGGCCGGTGCGTCGCCCCGCGTCCGCCGGCGTGGCCTTCCGGGCGCTGCTCTCCAAGACGCGGGCGGCGCTCGGCCGCGAAACACTCCCAGGGCGTGAGCGGATCCAGCTCGTCCTGCCGCCCGACGCATGGATCGACGTCGAGGCCGCCGATGAGGCGATCCACCGGGCGGAGACCGCAGTCGCTTCGGAGCAGTGGGGCGAGGCGTGGGGGGCGGCCCGCGTCGCCGCCATGGTGCCCGAGCGCGGCTTCCTCGTCGGCCACGACCTGCCCTGGGTCGACGAGCGCCGCCGTGAGATGGACCGCGTGCTCGAGCGGGCGGAGCGGTGCATCGTCGCCTGCGGCCTCGCCCTGGCGGGGCGCGAACTGGTGGCCGCCGAGCGCGCGTCACGACAGCTCGTGGAGCGCCGACCCCTCGACGAGTCGGCGGTCATGCAGCACATGCGGGTCCTGGCGGCGCGCGGCGACGCCTCGGCCGCCCTGGGTGAGTTCGAGGGTCTGCGCCTTCGCCTGCGCGACGAGCTCGGCGTGTCCCCCGGAAGCGAGATCAGGGCTCTCCACCTGAGCCTTCTGGGCACCGGCTAGCGGTCGTCCGCCTCGTCTCGCCAGGCTGGGCCCCGCTTGTCGAGGAACGCGGCGATCCCCTCCTGCGCCTCGACACCCGGGACCCCGCGCCAGGTGAGCTCGCTCGCGTGCTCGTAGGCGGCGGGGAGCGACAGGTCGAGGTTGTCGTAGAGCGCGCGTTTGGCGACGGCCACCGTCCTGGGTGCGCCCGTCGAGACGGTCGCGGCCATCGCGTGCGAGGCGACCACGAGTTCCGCCGCGGGCACGACCGCGTTCACCAGACCCCAGGCGAGCGCCGTCTCGGCGGAGATCGGGGCTCCGGTGAGGAGCATCTGCATCGCCCGTCGCCGGCCGACCACGCGGGCCACCTCGGTCATCGCGGTCGTTCCGACGAGGCCGAGGACGGGGCCAGGAACTGCGAACGTGGCGAGCGGCGAGGCGATGGCGAGGTCACACGCGGCGACCAGATGGCACCCGCCGGCGCTGGCGGGCCCGTGCACGCGCGCGATGACCGGCTGGGGCATCCGGTGGAGGTCCTGCATCAGGGCCGAATCGGCGTCGAACAGCTCACGCGCGGCCGCCTCGTCGCTCCCGCGCAGCTCGCCGAGATCGTGGCCCGAGCAGAAGGCCGTGCCCGTTCCCGCGACGATCACGACCCGCACGCGGTCGTCGGCCGCGAGCGCCGCCAGCTCCTGGCGCAGCCGCCCGATCAGATCGAGGGAGAGCGCGTTGCGGCGGGCCGGCCGGTTGAGGATCACCGTCGCGATGGCACCGGCATGGCGAAGGACGAGCGGCCCATCCGCCTCGCCTGGCACGTCCTCGGGCGGATCGGGCGACACCTCCACCGCCATCGCGAGGAGGTCGTGCTGACGGACCCTCCCGGCGAGGCCCGGATGCTCCTCGCGAAGGTGTCGCTCGGCCTCGCGCAGCAATTCCTCGTCGGTCTCACCCCGACAGACGAGGCCGCAATCGCAGTAGATCGCCTTGCTCACGCGTCACCCTCCGCGCCGACCCTATCCCGACGCCGTCAGGCCCGTTGTGCCATCCCGCGAAGATCGTCATCGGACAACCGGCCGACGAGATCCGGATGCGCCGCGGCGATGTGCTCATGAGCCGCGGCAAGCAGGGCTGCCTCGTCGTCTGCGTGAACGGACTGGCCACACTCGCATCGGATGACCAACGTGGACATCGGCTCTCCCCCTTTGCGAACGGCTGGACTGGACTGCGTGCAGGCTGTGCCGACCTCGTTGGCGCATCGTTGGAGCGCCTGGCCGGAGTCGAGGAGAAGCGACATCCTGAGGCTGGGCTCACCCACTCATGCGCATCGTGTCTCTCGCGTCGGTGCAGCGTTGCCAGGCGTGACCCGGACCTCGTCGGCTGAGGGCTCGGGCGGCCGCCGGCTCGCGGGGGAGGACCGCAGGAGGGCTCAGCGTCACCACGGATGACCGGCGGGATCCCTGGCCGCATGCTCGGGGGAATGGACCAGAGCAGCGAGAGCGTCTCCGCGGTCCGCGCTGTCCGTGACCCGGCGAGTCGCACCTCCCCGCCCCCCGCGGTGGAGGTGGTCGGCCTGTCGAAGAGTTACGACGAGGTCGATGCCGTCTCGGATGTCAGCTTCTCGGTGGCCCCGGGCGAGGTGTTCGCCTTCCTGGGCCCGAACGGCGCGGGGAAGTTGACCGCGATCAAGATCCTCTGCACGCTCGCCAGTCCGACCGACGGATCGGCGTGGGTGGCCGGATACGACGTGGTCCGTCAGCCGAGGGCGGTGCGACGGCGGATCGGCCTCGTATTCCAGGAGCAGACGCTCGACCAGCAGCTGACCGCCGAGGAGAACCTGCGCTTCCACGCCGTGCTCTACCACGTCCCCCAGGATCTCGTCGCCGCGAGGATCGACCGGGTCCTCGAGCTGGTCGCGCTGGGGGACCGCCGCGGCGACCTTGTCTCGACCTTCTCGGGAGGGATGGCGCGCCGGCTCGAGATCGCCCGGGGAATGCTCCACACCCCCACCGTGATCTTCCTCGATGAGCCGACCGTCGGCCTCGACCCCCAGACCCGCGCGCTCATGTGGGAGGACATCATGCGGATGCGCGCGGAGGAGGGGGTCACCGTGTTCCTGACGACCCACTACATGGACGAGGCCGAGTACGCCGACCGCATCGCGATCATCGACCGCGGCCGGCTCGTCGCCCTCGACACTCCGGCCGGCCTCAAGGCCGTACTCGGCGCCGACTCGGTCGAGCTCGAGACCGCCGACGACGAGGCCGCCGGCCGTGCCCTGAGCGAGGCGGGACTGGACGCGCGGCGCACCGCCGATGGGATCCGGGTCTTCGTCGAGGACGGCGAGACCGAGGTACCCCGGCTGATCAGCGTCGCGGGCGTCCCCGTGCGCAAGGTCCACGTCCACCGGCCGACGCTCGACGACGTGTTCCTGCACTTCACGGGCCGCGAGATCCGCGACGGCGGATCGAGTGGCCCCAGCGGCATGGTCCGGGCGTGGGGAGGTCGGCGGGCGTGAGCACCGCGGCGACAACGCGAGCGCCGCTGGCCGATGACCGGGTTGACGTCGGCGAGGAGATGCGGACGGTCGGGATGGTGTGGCGGCGGGAGCTGATCCGCTTCTCGCGCACGCGCACCCGGATCATCGGCGGCTTCGCACAGCCGATCCTCTTCCTGTTCGTCCTCGGCTATGGCCTCAGCCCGCTGGTCGGCACCACCGGCGGCTTCGACTTCAAGAAGTTCGTCTTCCCGGGCGTCGTCGCCATGAGCGTCGTGACGACCTCGATCTTCAGCGCCATGTCGATCGTCTGGGACCGGGAGTTCGGCTTCCTCCGGGAGATGCTCGTCGCCCCGGTGAGCCGGACGTCACTCGTGCTCGGCAAGACGGCGGGCGGCGCCACGATCGCGACCGCGCAGGGCACCATCATGCTCGTCCTCGCGCCGCTCATCGGAGTGCGCCTCACTCCCCTGGTGGTGGCCCAGGTGATCGGGATCGCCCTTCTCATGTCGGTGTCGCTGACAGCATTCGGCGTGTTCGTCGCGAGCCGGATCCAGCGGATGGAGAGCTTCCAGGTGGTGATGCAGCTGGTGCTCTTTCCCATGCTCTTCCTGTCGGGGATGATGTTCCCGCTGTACGGGCTGCCGACGTGGCTCACCGTGCTCACCCGCGTGAACCCACTGACCTACGCCGTGCAGCCGCTGCGTCAGGTGGTCTTCGCGGCCCAGGACATGCCGCTCGCCGCCCGGTTGCGGTTCCCGACGGGCATCACCATCGACGGCCACGCGCTGTCGATCGCCACCGAGCTCGGCGTGGTCGTCGTCTTCGCGGCCGTGTTCCTCGTCCTCGCGGTGCGGGGCCTCGGACGGACCGAGTAGGGGTGACACGGTCCGCAGGCGACCCCACTCTTGCGGTCTTTTCGCCGAGGGACTCGGGCCTGCACCGATGACCCGTTCGCGCGGGCGCATGAGGATCACTCTCCTACGTCCAAGAGGAGGCAAGCATGTGTCACCGTGGTTCCGACAACTCATGCAAGGGTCCCGATCGGGCGAGCCTCGCCGCGGGGATCGGGCTCGGATTCGTACTGGGCCTGCTCGCCGGCAGGTGGACCCACTGCACCCGGTGCGCGTCCTGTGCGGGCGGGCGGTGCCGCCGCCTGCACTGCCGGAAGAGCGGCGACGAGCACCGCGAGAACGCACCCGCGAACGAGACGTGATGGCCCGGCCCGTTGCGCGACGGCGACCTGGCAGCGAGTGAACGCTGCGGGCATCCGATGAACCGGTGATACGAACGCCGCGTCTGCTCGGGCGGCGAGCCGTCGAGTCGCCCGACCCGGCTCCCACCGGCCGCGATCAACCGCCGCCTCTCGGAATCGCCGACGCCGGAGGCCTGCCACCGGACGTCGTACTCGCCCGGCTGGGAAGCGATGAGGGCGGGCTGAGCAGCGCCGAGGCCGCGGCGCGCCTGCAGGCCGTCGGCCTCAATGCCCTGCGCGTGCAGCGGGTGACGGCGTGGGGGGTCCTGGTCCGCCAGCTCCACAACCCGCTCCTGATCCTCCTGCTGGCCGCGGCCGGCGTCTCCGGCCTCACCGGCGCTCCGACCGACGCCGTGATCATCACCGTCATCGTCCTCCTCAGCGTCGGCCTCGGCTTCGTCAACGAGTACCGCGCGGCGAACGCCGTCGCCGCCCTGCACGCCGGCATCCGCCACACCGCTCTCGTCTGGCGTGACGGCGTCCAGATCACGGCCCCCACGGCGCAGCTCGTCCCCGGCGACGTCGTCTCGATCCGCGTCGGCGACATCGTCCCGGCGGACCTGCGGCTGCTGGAGGCGATCCAGCTCGAGTGCGACGAGGCCGTGCTCACCGGCGAGTCGCAGCCCGTGGAGAAGGCCGTCGCCGGAGCGCCGGGCGGGGACTCGGCCCTCGACCTGTCGTCATGCGCGTTCATGGGCACCGTCGTCCACCAGGGCGCCGGTAGTGGGGTGGTGGTCTCGACGGGCACGCGCACGGCGTTCGGGAAGATCTCGGTCGGCCTCGGTGAGCGGCAGGCCGAGACCGCCTTCCAGGTGGGCCTGCGCGACTTCTCGGGCCTGCTCGTCAAGGTCGCGGCCGTCCTGACGGTATCGATCTTCGTGATCAACGTGGTCCTGTCACGGCCGCCGATCGATGCGCTGCTTTTCTCATTGGCGATCGCGATCGGGATCACGCCGCAGCTGCTGCCCGCGATCGTCTCGGTGAGCCTGTTCAACGGGATCGCGCGTTCTCGCGCGCAAGCGCGTGCTGGTCAAGCGCCTGGTGACGATCGAGGACCTCGGCAACGTCGAGGTCCTCTTCACGGACAAGACCGGCACCCTCACCGAGGGCGCGATCACGTTCCAGGAGAGCATCGATCCGGCGGGCCTCGCCTCGACCGATCCCCTGCTGCTCGGGCTCCTCTGCAACGAGGCGACGATGACCGCGGCGGGCCCGGTGGGCGGAAACGCGCTCGACATCGCCCTCTATGGGGCCCCCGCCGCGGTTCCGCTCCTCGCCGCCGACGGTGCAGCGGGCCACGAGCGGCTCGGAATCCTCCCTTTCGATCACGACCGCCAGCTCGCCTCCGTGGTCACCCGCACGCCTGACGGAGCGCGGACGCTCATCACCAAGGGCGCCCCCGAGGCCGTGCTCGCCCGGTGCGTCGACGTTCCCGACGCGGCGCACGCAGCCCTCGATCGCCTCTTCGGAGAGGGCGCCCGGGTGATCGCCGTCGCCACTCGCACGGCGCCGGACCTGACCGAGCCCTCGGCCGACGACGAGAAGGGGTTGAGGCTCGCGGGCTTCCTGACGTTCGTCGACCGCCCGAAGGCCGACGCAGCGGACGCGATCGCCACGCTCGCCGGCCTCGGAGTGAGCGTCAAGATCATCACCGGAGACAACGGCACCGTCGCGGCCAAGGTCTGCCAGGACATCCGCCTGCCCGTCGAGGGGGTGCTGAGCGGGGCCGAGATCGACCGCCTCGACGACGACGCGCTGGTCGCGGCGATCCCAGGGACGACGATCTTCGGGCGCGTCGGCCCGGAGCAGAAGTCGCGATTGGTGAAGCTCGCGCGGCGCGGCGGCGTAGATGTCGCCTTCCTCGGCGACGGGGTCAACGACGCGGTCGCTCTACACGCGGCCGACGTCGGCATCTCGGTCGATTCCGCCACCGACGTGGCCAAGGACGCCGCCTCGATCGTGTTGCTCGACAAGGACCTCGGCGTCCTGGCCGACGGGATCATGGAGGGGCGCCGGATCTTCGCCAACACGCTCAAGTACGTGCTGATGGCGACCTCGTCCAACTTCGGGAACATGTTCAGCGCCGCCGGCGCGTCGCTGTTCCTGTCGTTCCTGCCGATGCTGCCCTCGCAGATCCTGCTGAACAACCTGCTCTACGACACCGGCCAGCTCGCGATCCCGACCGATCGCGTCGACCCGGAGGTGGTGGCCCGGCCGGCCGCGTGGGACATCGCCTTCGTGCGCCGGTTCATGGGGGTGTTCGGACCGCTCAGCTCGATCTTCGACTTCATGACGTTCTTCGTGATGCTGGTCGTGCTGAACGCGAGCCAGAGCGAGTTCCGCAGCGGCTGGTTCGTGGAGTCGCTCGCCACCCAGACCCTCGTCATCTTCCTCATCCGCACACGGAGGGTCCCGTTCCTTCGCAGCCGCCCGAGCCGCCCGATGATCGTTCTGCCGATCTCGTGTGCGACGATCGGCGCGGCTCTCCCGTTCACCCCGCTCGCCGAGCCGCTCGGGTTCACCGCGCTCCCCGTGGCGTTCTTCCTGATCCTTCTCGGCATGATCGGCGCTTACCTGGCACTCGTCGAGTTCGCCAAAGCGCGCTTCTATGCGATCCAGGAGCACCCCCATCGCACTCGGCCGACCCACGCGGAGCGCCACGAGCGCCACGTCCGCCGCCGGGCGGCGCGGTTCACGCATCATCCCCCCCGCCCCCGGCCCGGCGCTTCCTGACGCCGGCGCCGGAGACCCCGAAGAGGGCGGCCATCGGCCGCCCTCTTCGCGTTGGTGTCTCGTCGTTCCCCGCCGAGCGGCGCGCGCGCTACTGCACCAGCTCGAAGATCTTGAACATCGGCAGGTACATCGCGATCACGACCACGCCGACGATGCAGCCGACGCCGATCATCATCAGGGGCTC
This sequence comes from uncultured Thermoleophilia bacterium, assembly GCA_963770865.1. Classification (GTDB taxonomy): domain Bacteria; phylum Actinomycetota; class Thermoleophilia; order Miltoncostaeales; family Miltoncostaeaceae; genus Miltoncostaea. The sequence goes on along the minus strand of CAVYRD010000011.1, from coordinate 109,446 downwards.
GATGATCGAGGTGAGCGACTTCAGCATCGTCGCGACCTCGTCATCGTAGAAGTCGGCCAGCTTGTGGAGCATCGTGTCCACGGCGCCGGTCTCCTCGCCCACCGACAGCATCTGCGTGACCATCACCGGGAAGACGCCGGTGCGCGCGAGCGGCACCGCCAGGGGCTGGCCCTCGCGGACGCGCTCGGCCACCTCGGCCATCGGGTCGGAGATCACCCGGTTGCCGGCCGTCTTCGCCGTGATGTCGATCGCCTGCAGGATCGGCACGCCGGACGCCGTCAGGGTGCCGAGCGTCCGCGCGAAGCGGGCCACCGCGATCTTGCGCACGATGTCGCCGATCCGCATGGGGAAGCGCAGCTTGATGGAGTCCCACATGTACTGGCCGCGATCGGTGCTCTTCCACTTGCGGAACAGGAAGACGATCACGACCGGCACCAGGATCATCAGGTACCAGTAGGAGCGCATCGCGTCCGACAGCGAGATCATGAAGCGCGTCAGCGCGGGCAGCTGGCCGCCGAGGTCTTTGAAGATGCCGGCGAACACCGGGATGATGAACAGGATCATCCCGATCAGCACCAGGACGGCGAAGACGCCGATGAGGATCGGGTAGACCATCGCCGAGCGCACGGTGCGCCGCAGGTTGTCGTCCTTCTCGAGCTGGACGGCGACCCGCTCGAGGACCTCCTCCAGGTTGCCGCCGGTCTCGCCGGCGCGCACCATCGCGACGAACAGGTCGTTGAAGATCTTGGGGTGCTTGGCCATCGCCTGCGACAGCGAGAGGCCGGCTTCGACGTCCACCCGCACGGCCACGATGGCGCGCTTCAGCTTGGGCGCCTCGGTCTGCTCCTCGAGCACGTAGAGCGCGCGCAGCAGCGACAGGCCGCTGGAGATCATCGTCGCGAGCTGGCGCGCCATGACGGTGACGTGCCGCGCCTTCATCCCGCGGTAGCGGTCGAGCAGCTCCTCGACGGTCGGCGTCGTGGACTTCTGGTTAACGTCGGTCACCGTCAGGCCGCGCAGGCGCAGCTGGGCGGCGACGGCGGCCTTCGAGTCGCCGGCGATCTCGCCGGTCGTGGGGGTGCCCGAGCGATCGAGCGCCTTGTAGACGAAGGTGGCGCTCATGCGGCCTTCACCAGCCCGAGCAGGCGCTTCAGCTCATCGGGGTGGTTGGCCCGCTCGAGGGCCATGTCCATGGTGACCACGCCCTGGCGGACGAGGTTGGCGAGGGTCGCGTCCATCGTCTGCATCCCGAACTGGGAGCCGGTCTGCATGACCGAGTAGATCTGGTGGGTCTTGCCCTCGCGGATCAGGTTGCGCACGGCCGGCGTCGGCATCAGCACCTCGCACGCGACGCTGCGGCTGCCCGAGAGCGTCGGCACCAGCTGCTGGCAGCAGACGCCCTGCAGGCCGTTGGCGAGCATGATGCGCACCTGCTCTTGCTGATGCGGCGGGAAGACGTCGATGACGCGGTCGATGGTCTGCGGCGCGTCCGAGGTGTGCAGGGTCGCGAAGACCAGGTGGCCTGTCTCGGCCGCGGTCAGGGCGATCTGCATCGTCTCGAGGTCGCGCATCTCGCCGACGAGGATCACGTCCGGGTCCTGGCGCAGCACGCTGCGCAGGGCGTTGGCGAAGGACAGGGTGTCCGCGCCCACCTCGCGCTGGTTGATCATCGAGCGCTTGTGCCGGTGCAGGAACTCGATCGGGTCCTCGACGGTCATGATGTGGCAGGCCCGCTTCTCGTTGATCTCGTTGATCAGCGAGGCCAGCGTCGTCGAACTTGCCGGAGCCGGTCGGGCCGGTCACGAGCACCAGCCCGCGGGGCTTGGTGGTCCAGTCGCGCAGGGCCGCCGGCAGGCTCAGCTCCTCGAGCGTCTTCAGCCCGCTCGGCACCACGCGGAAGGCGGCGCCCAGGGAGGCGCGCTGGTAGTAGGCGTTCACGCGGAAGCGCACCCGGCCGGGGACCGCGTACGAGAAGTCGAGCTCCAGGTCGGTCTCCAGGCGCTGGCGCTGGTCCTGCGTGAGGAGCCCGTACACCAGCTCGCGCGTGTCCTGCGCCGTCAGCGGCGCGTCGCCCAGGCGCACGAGGTCGCCGTTCAGGCGCATCACCGGAGGCGCCCCGACCGACAGGTGGAGGTCGCTGGCACCGCTGGCGATCACGTTGGTGATGAGCTCGGCGAAGTCAACCATTGACACCTTCCGCGAGAGGAGGACCGATCGCGCCGCGAGTCGGCTCGACAACGTGACTATCGACCGACTTGCCGTCCGCCTGAAGGGCTCGTGCACAGGTCGAGATCCCCGCGTCCCCCTACCTTCTGCCTAGGCCTTCGGTTGATGCGCCGCGTGCACGCGGGCAGGGCGCGCGTGGCCTCGGCGGTCGTCGCCGTCAGCGCCCCGCGGGCGGGACCGGCCTCTGATTGAGGCCGATGGTCCGCATCCGCGTGGACGAGAGGCTCGTGAGGACCCGCGAGCGGGTCATCGTGCAGCGCGCCACGCCGCGCCCGAGCGCGTGGACGCAGCTGCGGCAGGCGCGGCCTACGCTCAGCCGACGGCCCGGGCGACCTCCTCGATGCTCGTGTGCCCGGAGAGCACCTTCATCAGGCCGTCCTCGCGCAGGGTGCGCATGCCCTCCTTGCGGGCCTGGGCGGCGATGTCCTCGCCGGACGCGCCGGCGACGACCATGCGCTCCATGGTCTCGCTCATCACCAGCATCTCGTAGACGCCCACGCGGCCGCGGTAGCCGGTCTCCTGGCAGCGCGGGCAGCCCACGGGCTTGAAGACCGGCACCGGGTCGGGCAGGCCGTGCGGCAGCACGGACAGGTCGACCATCTCCATCAGGGTCGCCTTCGGGACCATCGTCTGCTGCTTGCAGTGGCTGCACAGGCGCCGGGCGAGGCGCTGGGCCAGGATGCCCGCCACCGCGCTGGCCGAGAGGAAGGGCTCCACCCCCATCTCGGTGAGCCGCGTGAGCGCGCCCGCCGAGTCGTTGGTGTGGATGGTGGCCAGCACCATGTGGCCGGTGAGGGCCGACTCGATGGCGATCTGGGCCGTCTCGCGGTCGCGGATCTCGCCGATCATCACGATGTCGGGGTCGCACCGCAGGATCGAGCGCAGGCCCGCCGCGAACGTGAGTCCCGCCTTCGGGTTGACCTGCACCTGGTTGATGCCGGCAAGGCGGTACTCCACCGGGTCCTCCACCGTGATGATGTTCTTGTCGGTGGAGTTCAGCTGGTTGAGGGCGCCGTAGAGGCTGGTGGACTTGCCCGAGCCGGTCGGCCCGGTGACCAGCAGGGCCCCGTAGGGGCGGCTGTAGCAGGCTTCGAACTTCGCCAGCACGTCCTTGGCGAAGCCGAGCTCGGCCAGCTTCAGCATCACGTTGCTCTTGTCCAGGATGCGCATGACGATCTTCTCGCCGTACACCGTCGGGAGCGTCGCGACGCGCAGGTCGAGCGGGCGGCCCGCCACGTTGAGGCCCACGCGGCCGTCCTGCGGCGCGCGGCGCTCGGCGATGTCGAGGTCGGCCATGATCTTCACGCGGCTCGCCACGCCGCCGGCCAGGCGGTACGGCACCGAGGTGACCGTGCGCAGCACGCCGTCCACCCGGTAGCGGACCACCATCTCCTTGGCCTGCGGCTCCAGGTGGATGTCCGAGGCGCGCTCGTCGACCGCCCGGGCGATCAGCGAGTTGACCAGGCGCACCACCGGGGCGTCGTCGGCCGCGTCGGCGATGTCGGCCGAGTCGACCGGCCCGCCCTCCTCGCCCCCGGTCTCCTGCACCAGGTCGGCCACCACCGCGTCGATGCGCGAGGTCTGGCCGAGCAGGGTCTGGATCTCCTCGGAGCTGGCGAGGGCGGGGCGGATCTCGTGGCGGGTGAGGATGCGCAGGTCGTCGATCGCGAAGACGTTCGACGGGTCGGCCATCGCCACGACGAGGCGGCCGTCGGGGTCCATGCGCACCGGCACGGCCTGGTAGCGGCGGGCGCTCTTGTCGTCGATCAGGCGCCCGAGGGCCGGGTCGACCCCGTCGGCGAGCGTGAACAGGCCCACGCCCATCCGCAGCGCCATGGCCTTCACGAGCTGGTCGCGGGTGATCTTCTCCTCGGCGACCAGCATCTCGCCGAGCTTGCGCCCGTCGGTCTTCTGGCGCTCGATGGCGGCCTGCAGGTCCTCGACCGTGATCGCGCCCAGGCGCACCAGCACCTGGCCGAGCGGCTCGCCGCGCGGGATGCGCGTCGGCGCCCGGCGGACGGCCGGCGGTCCGGCCACGGTCTCGCTCGCTGCCGCGGGCCGCGGCGCGGGCGGCCCCGGGGAGGCGGGGCGCGGCGGCGCCGGGCGCGCGGGCGCGGCCGTGGGCCGCTGCGGCCGGCGGGGCGGACGGCGCGGAGGCGGACGGGGAGGGAGGCGTCGCCGGGCCCCCCGGGTGGGAGGCCGGAGGCTTGGAGAAGAGAGGCAGGGCACGACCTCGTTCGAGGAGGCGGTTCCCCATTAGGATCGGCCGCCCGCGCGAAACGCTTGACGCCCCCCGGCTCAGGCCCCGAGGGCCTCCCGCATCACGTCCACCGGCGGCGCCTGGCCGGTCCACTGCTCGAAGGCGGCGGCGCCCTGGTGCAGGAGCATCCCGAGGCCGTCCACCGTGCGCGCGCCGCGCGCCGCCACGGCGGCGAGCCACGGCGTGCCGCCCGGGCGGTAGACGATGTCGGCCACCACCTGGGCCGGCCCGAGCGACGCGAGCGGCAGCTCCGGCGGCGGCGCGTCGCCGTGCAGGCCCAGGCTCGTGGTGTTGACGACCAGCGCCGACTGGGCGGCGATGATCGCGAGCGCCTCGGGCGTGAACGGAACGGGGTCACCCAGCTCGGCGGCCCGCTGCGGCGTGCGGTTGGCCACCCGCACGCGGGCCCCGCGCGCCCGCAGGCCGAAGACGACCGCCCGCGCGGCCCCGCCGGCGCCGATCACGAGAGCCTCGCGCCCCTCCAGGTCGAGTGGCGCCTGCTCGTCGAGCGCGCGCAGGAAGCCGGCGGCGTCGGTGTTGTCGCCGCGGAAGCCGCCCTGCCCGTCGGGCACCAGCGTGTTGGCCGCGCCGATCGCCGCGACGGCGTCCGACACCGACGAGCACAGCTCCACGACCGCCCGCTTGTGGGGGATCGTGACGTTGAGGCCCGCGCAGCCGGCGGCCGCCAGGCCGCGGACGGCCTCGGGCACCCGCTCGGGATCCACCGGGAAGGCGACGTAGGTCCAGTTGAGGCCGAGCGCGGCGAAGGCCGCGTTGTGCATGGTCGGCGACAGCGAGTGCTCGACCGGCCAGCCGATGATCCCGGCCACGCGCGTGCGGCCGTCGGGGGTCATCCGTGGTTGGCCCGGGAACGCAGGACGAACCGCTCGAACTGGGCGGGGGTCGTGGCGAAGTAGTGGCGCCCCGAGCCGTCGTTGCGCGCCACGTAGTAGAGGTAGGTCGTCTTCGCCGGGTGCGCCGCGGCGTTGATGCTGTCGGCACCGGGGCTCGCGATGGGCCCGGGCGGCAGACCCGTGAACCTGCGCGTGTTGTACGGGGAGTCGGTCGCGAGGTCGGCCGCCGTGAGGTCGGGCGTCCACTCGCCGATCGCGTACTGGACCGTCGCGTCGATGTCGAGGCGCATCCCCGCCTTCAGCCGGTTGTAGATCACCGACGCCACGACCGCCCGCTCCTTCGGCACCTGCACCTCGCGCTCGATCATCGAGGCGATGGTGAGGACGTCGAACCGGGTCAGGTTCTTCGACTTCGCGTACGCGTAGTCGATGCCGTCGGTGTTCTCGGCGTAGGCCGTGAGCTGCTCGTCCACGAGCTGGGCCGCCGTGGTCTGCGGGCCGATGTCGTAGGTCGCCGGGAACAGGAAGCCCTCGAGCGAGGTCGGGTGGTCCGTGCGCGCCAGGGCCCGGCCGCGGGCCCCCGGGGCGGTGAGCGCCAGGTAGCGGGCGCCGGAGATGTCGGTCTCCTTGTCCAGCAGGGCCGCGACGTCCTCGCGACGGAGGCCCTCCCTGATCAGCAGGCGCTGCCCGGGCGCCGTCGCGGTCGTCGCGGCGACCGGCCCCGCGTCGTCCCGGAAGGCGTCACGCGAGAGCGCCAGCCCCGCGGCGGCGACCATCACCACGATCACGACGAGCCAGGCCAGCGTTCGCCCCCGGTGCGGCCGCTCGGCGCGGTCCTGGCGGCGGTGGTCGCGGTCGCGGCTCACGCACGGGCCGCCAGGAAGGCCTCCAGGAGCACGCACGCGGCGAGGCTGTCGAGGTCGGCGCGCGACCCGCCCTCGCGGCCGCGGCGGGCGGCCTCGACCGTGGTGAGCCGCTCGTCCCAGAGCTCGACCGGGATCGGCGTGCGCGCGCGCAGGCGCCCCGCGAAGCCGGCCGCGGCGCGGGCCTGCGCGCCACGCTCGCCCGACATGGAGCGCGGCTCGCCCACCACGATCAGCTCGGGCGCCTCGGCCGCGATCACCGCGTCGAGGGCCCGGCGCCCCGCGGGCGCGTCGACCCGGGCGATGGCGGCGAGGGGCCGCGCGATCGTGCCCGTCGGGTCGCTCACCGCGACGCCGGTGCGGGCCGACCCGTGGTCGAGGGCGAGAACCTTCACGCCTCCCGGGGCGCCGTCAGGATCGCCCGGGCGGCGTCGATGGCCTCGTCGATGCGCGAGGGATCCTTGCCCCCGGCCCGGGCCATCTGGTCCTTGCCGCCCCCTCCCCCGCCGACGATCGGCGCGATCTCGCGGATGATCGCGCCCGCGGAGAGCCCGGTGGCCACGGCCTCGGGGGTGAGGTTGGCGGCCAGGAGGGCCTTCCCGTCGGCCACCGCGCCGACGACCACCGCCGCGCCGGCGCCGAGGCGCTGCTTGACGCGATCGGACACGGCCAGCAGCTCGTCCATGTCGCCGGCCTCCACCTTCGCGGCCAGCGCGGTGACGCCCGCCGGCCTGCACGGCCCCGTCCACCAGGCTGCCGGCGTCCACGCGCGAGGTCTTGGCCCGCTTCAGCTCGTGCTGCAGCTCGCGGATGCGCTCGTCGCGGCCGGCGAGCTCCTCCAGCAGGGCGCGCTCGCGGGCGCGCAGCCACTCGACGGCGGCCACGCCGGTCAGGGCCTCGATGCGCCGCGCGCCGGCGCCGGTCGAGGCCTCGGACGTGATCACGAACGGGCCGATCTCGCCGGTGCGCGACGACGTGGGTGCCGCCGCAGAGCTCCTTCGAGAAGTCGCCGGTGCTCACCACGCGCACGCGCTCGCCGTACTTCTCCTCGAACAGGCCCACCGCCCCGCGCTCGGTGGCCTCCTCGCGGCCCATGATCTCCCACTCGACCGGCTGGTCCTCGGCCACGCGGCGCGTTGACCATCGCCTCGATCCGCTCCAGCGTCTCGGGCTCGACGCGGCCGCGGTGGGTGAAGTCGAAGCGCAGCTTGTCGGGGCCCACGTAGGAGCCGGCCTGGCGCACGCCCTGGCCGAGCTGGTCCTTGAGGGCCCAGTTGAGGACGTGGGTGGCGGTGTGGTTGGCCTGGGTCAGGCGCCGGCGGGCGGCGTCCACCGAGGCCGTCACCTCGCTGCCCTCGCCGAGCACGCCCTCCTCCAGCCGGGCGCGCAGCACCTGGTCCGAGCCGAGGCGGAAGGCGTCGATGACCGACGCGCGACCCGCGGCGCCGGCGATCTCGCCGATGTCGGACACCTGGCCGCCGCCCTCCGGGTAGAAGGGCGAGCTCTCCAGCTTGAGCAGGGCGGTGCCGTCGCCGAGGTCGGCCCACGCCGTTACCTTCGTCTGGGCACGCGCGGCGTCCCAGCCGACGAACTCGCTGGTCGCGGTCGTCGCGGGCGAGCGACGCGGCCCGGTCGGCCACCTCCGACGCCCCCGCGGCGTGGCCGGCGCCGGCGCGCGAGCGCTCGCGCTGGTCCTCCATCAGGCGCTCGAAGCCGTCGGCGTCCACCGCCAGGCCGGCGTCGTGGGCGGCCTCGAGGGTCAGGTCGAGCGGGAAGCCGTAGGTGTCGTGCAGGCGGAAGGCGTCGTCGCCGGACACGGTCCCGTCCGCGCGCGAGCGGTCGATGACCTCGCCCAGCAGGCGCCGCCCCTGGGTCAGCGTGCGGGCGAACTGCTCGGCCTCGGCGCCGATCGTGTCGCGCACGTCGGCGGAGCGCTCGCGCAGCTCGGGGTAGGCGTCGCCCCAGCCGTCCTCCACGGGGGAGGCCAGCTCGGCCACGGCGGCGGGCTCCAGGCCGAGGTGCCCGGCCTCGCTCACGGCGCGGCGGATGATGCGGCGCAGGACGTAGTCGCGCCCCTCGTTGCCCGGGCGCACGCCGTCGGCGGCGAGGAAGGTCATGGCGCGGCCGTGGTCGGCCAGCACGCGGAAGGCGCGGTCGTCGCGCGGGTCGGCGCCGTAGCGGCGGCCCGAGGCGTTCTCGGCCCAGGTGATGAGCGGGCGGAAGCCGTCGGTCTCGAACACCGAGGGCACGTCCTGGAGGATCGCGGCCATCCGCTCGAGGCCGGCTCCGGTGTCGATGTTCTTGGCCGGCAGCGGCGACAGCGACCCGTCGGCCGCCCGGTCGTACTGCATGAACACGAGGTTCCAGTACTCGAGGTAGCGGTCGCCGCCGGTCACGGGTCCGCCCTCGGGGCCGAACTCGGGTCCGCGGTCGAGGTAGAGCTCGGTGTTCGGGCCGCAGGGGCCCGTGGGCCCGGCCTTCCAGAAGTTGTCGGCCTCGCCGAGGCGCTGGATCCGCTCGCGCGGCACGCCCATCTCGACCCACCGCTCGAGCGCCTCGTCGTCGCCCGGCACGCCCTCCATGCCCTCGAACACCGTGATCCAGATCTTGTCGGGGTCGAGCCCGAACACCTCGGTGGAGACCTCCCAGCCGAAGCGGATCGCGTCGTCCTTGAAGTAGTCGCCGATCGAGAAGTTGCCGAGCATCTCGAAGAACGTGAGGTGGCGCGCGGTGTGGCCGACCTGGTCGATGTCGTTCGTGCGGAAGCACTTCTGCGAGCTGGTCATGCGCCGCGCGGGCGGCGAGTCGGCCCCCAGGAAGTAGCTCTTCAGGGGCTGCATCCCGGCGATCGTGAGCAGCACGGAGGGGTCGTCCTCGAAGGGGATGAGGGACGCCGAGGGGATCGCCAGGTGGCCCTGCTTCTCGAAGTACGCGAGGAAGGCAGCGCGGATCTCGTTCGTGGTCATCCGGCCAGTCTAGTCCAGGGTTCCGGGGGTCAGCGGTCGGCGCGGAAGGCGTCCCGGACCTCGCGGTCCAGGTCGGCCTCCGCCTGCGCGGCGGCGCGCTTGCCCGCGCTGAGGGCCTCCCGCGATCTGCAGCGGGATGCGCTCGCGCTCGCGCTTGATCGTGTCCGTCCACAGCTTCGGGTCGAGCGCCCCGATCGAGTGGAGCCACCCCACCACCCCGGCCACGACGCCGAGCTTGACGAGCTTCTTCATCAGTACGGGCTGTCGTGGCGGCCCGGCCCGTCGCCGGTCGCGTCCGCGGACGTCACAGGCGGAGGCGCCGAACGGCGGCGGGGGCGGGGGCGCTGAAGGCGGCGGGGGCGCGGCGTGTCGGCGGGGGCCGGCGGCGGCGTCACGGGGGCGCGGCCGCCTCGGGGGCCGCGAGCGGCGGCGGGGGCGGCGTCAGCACGGCGTCGGCGGCGCGGCGAGCACGCAGGGTGGCGATCGGCCTCCCGCGCCCCGGCGGCGAGGCCGGTCAGCTTGCGCACCGGCGCCGTGACCGCGCTCGAGACGGTCTGGACCGTCCGCTCCGCGCCCTTGGTGGCGCCCACGGCCGTCTGCATGATCTCGTCCACGCGCGACAGCTCCAGGTTCACGCCGTCCACGGTGCTCTGGGCCTTGTTCAGGATCGGCACCACCTCGTCGGTCACGCGCGTCACCGACACGCCGAGCCGCGCGAAGACGCCCGCCATCCGCACGAACAGGTACGCCAGGCCGAGCCCGGTCACCACCAGGAAGATCGACAGGGCGAGCTTCAGAACATCGGACCAATCCACTACGCGGGCCTCCCGTGAGGGGCTTCGGCTGACGTCGACGCCGCGATGGTACCCGCCGCGACCAGGCGGCCGTCGCGGTACAGCGCGGCCGTCTGCCCCGGGGCGACCCCGTCGGCCGGGTCGGCGAGGTCGATGCCGACCCGATCCCCGTCGGCCTCCACCACCCCGCGCAGGGGCCGGCCGCGGTAGCGCAGGCGCACCTCCAGGGGGCCCTCGCCGAGCTCGCCGTGCACGCGGGCGGGGTCGAGCACGACCGCGTCCACGGCCAGGTCCTCGCGCGGGTCCGACCACCACGGCGTTGCGCTCGGCGTCGGTCGCCAGCACGTAGAGCGGCTCGGCGCCGGCGACGCCGATCCCGCGCCGCTGGCCCACCGTGAAGCGCCAGTACCCGGTGTGAGTCCCGAGGCGCCGGCCGGCGCGCGTCCTCGATCGGGCCGGGCCGCGGGGCCATGCCGCTGCGCTCCAGGAACGGCGCGTAGCCGCCCTCGCCGACGAAGCAGACCTCCTGGCTCTCGACGGCGTCGGCGGCCGGCAGGCCGGCGTCGCGCGCCAGGGCGCGGACCTCGTCCTTGGCCCGCTCGCCCAGCGGGAAGAGGATGCGCTCGCGCGTCGGTCGATCGAGCATCGCCAGCATGTAGCTCTGGTCCTTCCCCGCGTCGCGGGCCCGGGAAACGAGCGGCACGCCCGCCGCGTCGCGCTCCACGCGGGCGTAGTGGCCGGTCGCCATGAGGCGGGCGCCCACCAGCGCGGCGGCGTCGGCGAGCACGCTGAAGCGCACCCGGCCGTTGCAGGTGACGCACGGGTTCGGGGTGCGGCCCTCGCGGTAGCCGGCGATGAAGTCCTCCACCACGCCCGACCGGAAGCGCTCGGCGACGTCGAGGGTCAGGTGCGGGATGCCGAGCGCGTGGGCGCCGGACCGGGCCAGACGCACGGTCTCGGGCGAGCAGCACGAGCGCTCGGCGGCCGCGGCGCCCGGATCGTGCCAAAGGCGCATCGTGACGCCCACCACGTCGTAGCCGGCGTCGCGCAGCAGCATCGCCGCGACCGCGCTGTCCACGCCGCCGCTCATCGCGACGGCCACCCGGTCGGCGCGCAGCGGGATGCCCGGCGCGCCCAGGCGCCGCGAGTGCCACCCCTCCAGGGCCCGCGCGACCGCGTCCTCGACGATGTCGGGGCCGTGGCGGCGCTCGGGCCCGAGGCCGCCGAGGTCCGCGTCGAGCATCGCGGCCGACAGGCGCAGGGCGTCGTCGAGCGGGGCGCCCCTCAGGCGCGCGCAGGCCGCGCTGGCCGCCGCCGTGGCGGCGCCGCACCCGAAGGCCGTGAAGCGGGCCTCGCGCACCCGGCCCGCCGCGACGCGCAGGAAGACCCGGACGAGATCGCCGCAGGAGGTGCTGCCCGACTCGCCGACGGCGTCCGGCGCGTCCATCGCCCCGGCGCCCTCGGGGGACGCCAGATGGCGCATCACCTCAGGGGGATAGGGGGGCACCGGGTGAGGCTACCACGGTGCTTTCCCCTCCCCCGAGGCGTTCTAGGCGGTGCCCCCGAGCGACGACGGCAGGCCCTTGATGGCGTCGGCCGGGTTGTCGCAGACCGGGGTGCCCTCCTCGATCGACGGCGCCGAGTCGAGCGTCGTGAAGGAGACGGTGGCGCCGCCGGCGCGGACCGCGGTCACGCGGCTGGTCGTGGGATCGACGACGTACGTGACGGTCTGGCCGCCGCTGGTCACGTCGAAGGTCGTCTCGCCGCCGACGGTGCGCGGGGCGCCGATCTCCGCGCCGGTGAACACGACGGTCGGGGCGGGCGCGTCCGACGACGGGAAGGAGCCGCCGGGCAGCGTCGCCCAGCAGCCGGCGTCGCCCGACTGGATGCGCGCCGAGGTCTCGGAGACGGCCACCTTGAAGGAGACGCCCTTCATGGTGAACGACCCGGACATCCCGCTCACCCGGCCCTTGTCGAGCGCCATGGTCGCGTCCATGTCCATCGTGCCCTCGCCGGCGACCGAGATCGAGCCGGTGACGCTGACCCCGGGGACGTCCCGGTAGGCGGCGTTCACCTTCTTGGCGAGGGCGATGCCGTCGGCGTCGCCGGTCGGCCCGTCCGAGGCCGGCGTGGTCGCGGCCTTCGCGCCCGGGTGGGCGGCCACGGTGTCGGCGGCGTCGGCGATCGACTGGCGGAGGATCTCCGCGTCGATCAGGCCGTTCCACAGGTTGACCAGCGTGCGGTCGCGCCCGATCACGGCGACCGAGGGGGTGCCGTTGACGCCGAGGCGGTCGGCGAGGTCGCCGAACCTGTCCTTGCCCACCTCGTACTGGAAGAAGGCGACGCCGCGGTTGGCGTGGGGATCCGAGCGGACCTCCGCCACCGCGCTCGCGACGCTGTCGTCGTCGGCGACGCCCGTGTTGACGAAGGACACCACCACGACGCCGCTGCCCTTCAGGGCCGCCGCGACGGGCTTGGGGGTGGTCGGGCCGGCCGTGACCGTGCCACCGACGCCGACGGCCGAGACCGCCACCGGCGCGGCGGCCGCGACGGGCGCCGTGGCCGACGGGTCGGCGGTCTCCGCCGACGAGCCGGAGCCTCCGGCGCCGCAGCCGGCCGCGAGCATGGCGGACGCGGCGACGGCCGCGCCCATGGCGATGGCGCGCCTCATCGGCAGCCGGGCATGGTGCCCCGCGATGCCGCTCCGGCCTGTGACTTGAACCTGCCATAGCAGGTGGGAGACGACCCGGGCACGCCTGGGCGTGACCGTGAAACCGTCACCCTCATCACTCGTGTTGGCTCAAGATAAGAGCCGGTGGCGAACACAGCAGGGCACCTCCGAGTCTAGCCGCTACTCCCGTTGGTCGGCAGTCCGGGGCCCGGGCTTGAACGCGGTGCGCCGATCGCATGGGCAAGTGATCTACGCGCCCTTCACCGCCGTATGCATCTGGGTGACCCTCGAAGGACCCCTCCCGCCTCCCAGGAGTCGCCCGGTGCTCGTCCCCGCCCCCCTCCCCACCTACACGCTCTCCCCCGACATCGCGCCGCTCTCGTGCGGTCAGCTGTCGGCGCTCGAGGCCTGCCTGACGGCCCTCACCGGCCGCCTCAGCGGCGTCGTGGTCGAGAGCGCGGTGACCACGCCGAGCCACCACGTCCTGGAGCTGATCACGCCCGCCGGCCGCCTCCTGGCCATGGAGCGCGTCGCCGCCCCGCCGCGCGACGAGGCCGCCGCGGCCTGAGACCTTCTAGGCGCCGCACCCCGCCCGCTAGCCTGGCGGCATGGGTGACGACGGCGTGGACGACCGCCTCGAGATGCTCCTGGTGGCCCGCTGGCTCGAGGACGGCGCCGGCGAGGACGGGCGAGGTGAGCGTCTCCGTCTCGGAGGTGGCCGAGGAGCTCGGCCTGGAGGCCGACCGCACGGGGATGCTGGCCGTCATGGCCGCCCTCGGCGAGCTCGAGGACCGCCGCCTGGTCGCCGTCTCGTGGCCGCTCGGCACCGGGGGCAGCGAGGCGCTGGTGCGCCTGTCCTCGGACCTGCGCAGCGACGCGCGCCGCCTCTTCGGCCGGGGCTGACCCCGTGGGCCAGTTCCATCACGACCCCGCGCTCTACCTGGAGCGCGTGCGCGCCGCGATGCCCTCCTACGAGCGGCTGCAGGACGAGCTGGTGCGCGCGAGCGCCGACGTCGCCGCGGCGCGGATCCTCGATCTGGGCACCGGCACCGGCGAGACGGCCCGCCGCTGCGCGGCGGCGCATCCGGACGCGCGCGTCGTCGCGCTCGACGCGAGCCCGGAGATGGTCGCGATCGCCGGCCGGGCGCTCGGCCCGCGCGCCGAGGTGCGCGAGGGGCGGATGGAGGACCCGCTCCCGGAGGGCCCGTTCGACCTGGTCGTATCGGCGCTCGCCGTCCACCACCTCGACGGCCCCGGCAAGGCGGCCCTGTTCCGCCGCGTGGCCGGCGTCCTCGCCCCGGGCGGGCGCTTCGTGATGGGCGACGTCGTCGTGCCCGACGCCCCGGTCGCCCGGCCCGCGCCGCTCGATCACGCCGTCGACCTGCCGGACCGGCTCGGCGACCTGGTCGGCTGGCTGCGCGACGCGGGCCTGCGGCCCGAGGTGCGCTGGGCCGAGGACGACGTGGCCGTCGTCGCGGCCTCCCGGGAGGACTAGCCGGCGGGCCGCACCCCCAGCTCGCGGAGTTGGGCCATGTCGACCGTCGCCGGCGCGCCGGTGAGCGGGTCCTGGCCGGTCGCCGTCTTCGGGAAGGCGATCACGTCGCGGATCGAGCGCTCGCCGGCCAGCAGCATCACGATGCGGTCGAGGCCGAGGGCGATGCCCCCGTGCGGCGGCGCGCCGAGGCGCAGGGCCTTCAGCAGGAAGCCGAACTTCGCCTCGGCCTCCTCGTCGGAGAGCCCGATCAGCGAGAAGACCCGCGCCTGCGCGTCGCGGTCGTGGATGCGGATGCTGCCCCCGCCGATCTCCAGGCCGTTCAGCACGACGTCGTAGGCCTGCGAGAGCACGGCGCCGGGGTCGTCCTCCAGGCGCTCCAGATCCTCGGGGCGCGGGGCGGTGAACGGGTGGTGGGTCGAGTCCCAGCGGGCCTCGTCGGCGTTCCACTCCACCAGCGGGAAGTCGACGACCCAGATCGGCGCCCACGCGCCCTCGGGGATCAGCCCGTGGCGCTCGGCGAAGCGGTTGCGCAGGGTGCCGAGCACGACCTGCGCCACCGGCTCGGCGTCGGCCACGAGGCCGATCAGGTCGCCGGGCGCGGCACCGAGGTCCTCGGCGATCGACCCGAGGAACTTCGCGACCGGCGAGCGCAGGGCGCCGTCCTCCTCGACGGCGGCCCACACCAGGCCCTTGGCCCCGAGCTCGCGGGCCTCCTCCATCAGCTCGTCGCCCACCTTGCGGCTGACGCCCGGGCCCGCGCCCGGCACCACCAGGCCGCGCACCACGCCGCCCGCGGCGATCGCGCCCTCGAAGACGCCGAAGCCCGAGTTCGACGCGGGACCGGTCCAGTCGAGGATCTCCATGCCGAAGCGCATGTCGGGGCGGTCGGTGCCGAAGCGGCGCATCGCCTCGGCGTGCGTGATGCGCGGGAAGGGCGCGGTCACCGCGACCCCCGCGGCCGCGAAGGACTCCACCAGCACGCGCTCCATCAGGTGCTGGACGTCGGCGGGCTCCACGAACGACGCCTCGACGTCGAGCTGGGTGAACTCCGGCTGGCGGTCGGCGCGCAGGTCCTCGTCGCGAAAGCAGCGGACGATCTGGTAGTAGCGCTCGAGGCCGCCGACCATCAGCAGCTGCTTGAAGAGCTGCGGGCTCTGGGGCAGCGCGTACCAGGAGCCGCGCTGCAGGCGGCTCGGCACCAGGAAGTCGCGCGCGCCCTCGGGCGTCGAGCGCGTCAGCACGGGCGTCTCGACCTCGAGGAAGCCCTCGTCGTCGAGCACCCGGCGCATCGCCGCGGCCACGCGGCTGCGCATCTCCAGGGCGCGCAGGCGGCGCGGGCGCCGGATGTCGAGGTAGCGGTAGGTGAGGCGCAGCTCCTCGGACGCCTCCTGGCCCTCGTCCTCCACCGAGAACGGCAGCGGGTCGGCCTCCGAGAGCATCTCCAGCCCGTCGACGCGGATCTCGACGGCGCCGGTGGCCAGGGCCGGGTTGACCGTCGCCGCCGAGCGGGCGACGACCTCGCCGGTGGCGCAGACCACGTCCTCCGGGCTGAGCGCGCCGGCGGCCCGGTGGACCTCCTCCCCCGCCTCGGGGTGGAAGACGAGCTGCACCAGCCCCGAGCGGTCGCGCAGGTCGATGAACACCACCCCGCCGTGGTCGCGGCGCCGGTGGACCCACCCGGAGACGCGCACGGTGCCCCCGAGCGCGTCGGCGGCCCCCGCGCAGGTGTGGCTTCGATAGCGCTCGGCACCGATCATGCTGTCGTGGTCCTCGTCGTGGGTTGGCCGCCTCCGAGCGCCTCCACGAGGTCCCCGAGGGGCACCTCGCGCTGGGCCCCGTCGGACATGTCGCGCACCGTCGCCACGCCGCGCTCGTGCTCGCGGGCGCCGACGATGACCGCGTGGCGCGCGCCGAGCGTGGCGGCGTGCTTCATCATCGCCTTCAGGCTGCGCCCGCGCAGGTCGCTCTCGCAGCGCAGCCCGGCCGCCCGCAGGCGCTCGATCACCGGCAGCATCTCCAGGCGCAGGCCCTCGTCGATGACGGCCACGTAGCAGTCGATATCCGGCCCGGCGTCGGCGCCCTGGGCCTCCAACGCGAGGACGATCCGCTCGATGCCGGCGCCGAAGCCGATGCCCGGGGTGGGCGGGCCGCCGAGGCCCTCGACCAGGCCGTCGTAGCGCCCGCCGCCGCCCACGGCGCTCTGCGCGCCGAGCGCGTCGCTCGTGAACTCGAAGACGGTCATCGTGTAGTAGTCGAAGCCGCGCACCAGCGCCGGGTCCTCCTCGTAGGCGATGCCGAGGCGCTCCAGCGCCTCCAGCACCCGCTCGCGGTGGGCCTGCGCCGCCGGAGAGAGGTTGTCGAGCAGCTTCGGGGCGCCGGCCATGATCTCGGCCACCCGCGGGTGCTTGGTGTCGAACAGGCGCAGCGGGTTGATGCGCATGCGCTCGCGGGCGTCCTCGTCGAGGTCGGCCTCGTGGCGCTCCAGGTAGGCGACCAGCTTCTCCCGGTACGGCCCGCGGCTCTCCGGGTCGCCCATGCTGCCCAGCCGCAGGCGCAGGCCCGTGAGCCCGAGGCGCCGGTAGATGCCGTCGAGCAGCGCGATCACCTCGGCGTCGAGCAGCGGGTCGTCGCTGCCGATCGCCTCGGCGCCCACCTGCCAGTGCTCGCGGAAGCGCCCGGCCTGGGGCGCCTCGTAGCGGAACATCGGCGCGACGTACCAGAGCTTCACGGGCAGCGGCTGCTTGTGCATGCCGTGCTGGACGAAGGCGCGGACCACCGAGGCGGTGCCCTCCGGGCGCAGGCTGAGGGTGCGGCCGCCCTGGTCCTGGAACGTGTACATCTCCTTGCGCACCACGTCGGTGCTGGTGCCGACGCCCCGGACGAAGACCTCGGTCTCCTCGAAGGTCGGCGTCACCACCCGCTGGTAGCCGTAGCGCTCGAACGCGTCGCGCGCGACGTCGATCACCCGCTGGCGCAGGCGGCTCTCCGGGCCCAGGACGTCGTGCGTCCCCTTCGGTGCCGCCGCACGGCGGCCCGCCCCGCTCACCGTCGTGCCGCCCGCTTCTCCTCATAGCGGCGCATCTGCCGGTTGTAGCGGGTGCGGTCGATGATGAGGCCGATCGGCACCATCAGGCCGAAGCCGATAAGGGTGAGGAGGACGGACGCGCCGACCGACTGGCCCGCGCCGTACACGAGGTACAGGTAGAAGATGCCGGCCACGATGGCGGCGCGCGCGATGACCCCGCGCGTCGAGATCGGGACCGGCTCGCCGGGACGGCGCTTGGCGCTCGGCGCCTTGCCGGCCGCCTCGGCCTCGGTCATCGCGGCCTTGCGGGGGCTGACGGCGGGCGGCGGGCCGACGTTCTTGCGGCGCTTGCGCTGCCTGGCCATCAGGCGCCCCGCGCGGAGCGCAGGTCGAGGACCTGGCCGGGCCGGAAGCCGCCGATGCGCAGGGCGGCCGGCGAGGGCCCGCCGCGCAGCGCGTCCGCCGGCACCAGGCCCACCAGTTCCGCGTCGCCCGCCTCGACGCCGAGCCGCTCGGCCTCGGCGCGCACGGCGGCGATCACCGTCGCCGGCGGCGCGGCCGCGCGGTCCTCGATGTTCATGGACACCTGCGCCATTCCAGCCTCCGGGAGGTAGAGACCGAGGGCGCGCACCCCGGGCGGCCCGCCGCCCGACTCGCGGACGCGGGCCGCGATGGCGCGGGCCTCGGTGAGGGTGCCCTCGGGCAGCCAGACGTTGAGGGCGATGAGCGGGGCGCGGACGCCGACGAGCACCACGCCGGCGCTCGGGTGCACGCGCGGCGGGCCGGCGTCGGGCACCAGCTCGCCCTCGTCCATCAGCCGCGCGAGCTCGTCGAGGCCACCGCGGCGGAAGTCGCGCGGGCGGGTGCGCTCGGGGTCGGTCGCCACCGCCCCGTAGAGGAAGACCGGCAGGTTGAGGTCGGTCCCGAGGCGCTCGGCCAGGCCCAGGGCAAGCCCGGAGGCGAACGGGACGTCGCCCTCGGTGAGCGCGACGATCGGCGCCACGTCGAGGGCGCCGGTGCGCGGGTGCGCGCCGCGGTGGCGGCGCAGGTCGATGCGGTCGACGCACTCGCCCGCGAGCGCGACCAGCGACGCCTGCACCGACAGCGGGTCGCCGGCGAGCGTGATGACGGAGCGGTGGTGGTCCGGGTCGGAGTGGACGTCGAGCACCCGCACGCGCGGCAGCCGGCAGGCGTCCACGAGCGCGTCGATGGTGGCCTGGTCGCGGCCCTCGCTCACGTTGGGCACGGCGTAGGCCGTCGGCGGCTCGGGGGGGGCCGGCAGCGGGTCCTCCAGGAGCGCCGTGCGTCCTTGTGTGCCCATCGGGCCTTCCCTATCGTTCACCAGTGAATCACCTTGAAAGTCCTCCTCCGCCTTCTCCGCTTCCTCCGCCCGTACACGGGGAAGGTCGCGGTCACAGCCATCAGCGCCGTCGGGCTCATGGCGTGCTCCGTCACCCTGCCATATCTGACCGGACGGGTGATCGACGACGTCCTCCAGAATGGCGACCGGGGCGCGTTGGCCCCCCTGGTGTGGGCGGTCGTCGCGGTCGCGGTGGTGCGGATGGCCTTCGGCGTCCTGCGCCGCTGGGTGTCCGGACAGGTGAGCCTGGCGGTCGAGTTCGACCTGCGCGCGCGCCTGTTCGCCCACCTGCAGCGCATGTCCATGGCCTTCTACGACCGCATGCCGGTGGGCCAGCTGATGTCGCGCGCCACCAGCGACCTGCAGACGGTGCGCTTCTTCCTGGGCTACGGGCTGATCTTCCTGTTCATGCAGGCCTTCACCTTGATCCTGGTCACCGGGGTGCTGCTGTGGATGAACTGGCAGCTCGCCCTGCTGGCGCTGCTCACGGGCCCGGCCCTGCTGCTGGTGGCCTGGCGCTACAGCCGGCTCTCCAACCCGATCCTGATCGACGTGCAGCAGCGCGTCGGCGAGGTCACCGAGATGGCCGAGGAGAGCGCGGTCGGCATCCGCGTGATCAAGGCGTTCGGCCGCGAGGGCGACCGCACCGAGCGCTTCGGCGGCACCGCGCGCCGGGCCTTCGACCGCAGCATGGACGCGGCCCGCGTGCGCTCGCTCTACCAGCCGCTGATGGGCTTCCTGCCGGTGCTCGGCCTGGCTGTGATCCTCACCTACGGCGGCATCCTCACCATCGACGGGACCATGAGCCTCGGCGAGTTCGTGGCCTTCTACCTCTACCTCATCCTGCTGATGGCGCCGTTCCGCTCCCTCGGGATGCTCGTCGGGCAGGCCCAGCGGGCGATCGCGGGCGGCACCCGCATCTTCGAGCTGCTCGACGCCGAGCCCGAGATCACCGAGCGCCCCGACGCGCGGCCCATGCCCCCCGGCGACGGCCACATCCGCCTCGAGGGCGTGTCGTTCGCGTTCACCGGGGACGGCCCGCGCGCTCTCTCGGACATCGACCTCGACGTGCCGGCCGGGCGCACGGTCGCGCTGATCGGCCCGACCGGCTCGGGCAAGACCACCCTCACCCAGCTCATCCCCCGCTTCTACGAGGCCACCGAGGGCCGCGTGCTGATCGACGGCGCCGACGTGCGCGACCTGCGCCTCGGGCCGCTGCGCGCGGCGGTCGGGATGGTCTCCCAGGACCCCTTCCTCTTCTCCACCACGGTGCGCGAGAACATCGCCTACGGGCGGCCCGACGCGACCGAGGACGAGATCCGCGGCGCGGCCCGCATGGCGCAGGCCGAGGCGTTCATCGAGGCGCTCCCCGAGGGCTTCGACACCGTCGTGGGCGAGCGCGGGCTGACCCTGTCGGGCGGCCAGCGCCAGCGCCTGGCGATCGCCCGGGCGATCCTCACCGACCCGCGGATCCTGATCCTCGACGAGGCCACCGCCTCGGTCGACGCCTCCACCGAGCGCGAGATCCAGACGGCCCTCGCGGCCGTCATGGCCGGCCGCACGACGCTGATCATCGCCCACCGCCTCTCCACGCTCTCGCTGGCCGACGAGCTGGTGGTGCTGGAGGGCGGCTCGGTCGTCGCGCGCGGCACCCACGAGGAGCTCTACGACACCAGCGAGGTGTACCGGGAGATCCGCGACGGCGGCCTCGCCCGCCCCGACCTGATCGCGCGGGACGCGTGAGCACCGCCGCCTCCCCCGCCACCGGCCTGGCCGCCCGCCGCGAGGCGCCGCCCGAGCGGCGCAAGCTGCGGCGCCTGCTGCCCTACTTCCGCCCCTACCTGGGCCGGACGCTCGCGACGATCGGGCTGATGCTGGTGGTGACCGCCAGCGGCCTCGCCATCCCGGCCCTCGCCCAGTTCGCGATCGACCACGGCATCAGCGCCGGCGACAAGGGGATGCTGCTGCTGGCCGTGGGACTCTTCGTGCTGGCCGGCGGGGTCGGCTGGTGGGCCGGCTACCACCAGACCTACCTGTCGAGCTGGGTCGGCGAGCGGGTGCTGCTCGACCTGCGCACGGACACCTTCCGGCACCTGATGCGCCTGGAGCTCGGCTACCACGAGCGCACGCCCACCGGGCGCACCGTGAGCCGCCTGACCAGCGACATCGAGGCGCTCGAGCAGCTGGTCACCGACGGGGTGACCTCGCTCGTCATCAACGGGCTCACCTTCATCGGCGTCGCGGTGATCCTGTTCGCCTACGACGTCGAGCTCGCCCTGCTCACGTTCGTGATCTTCCCGGCGCTCGCCGTCGGCACCGCCCTCTTCCGCGTCTACTCGGCCCGCGCCTACCGGCGCACCCGCGAGCGCGTCGCCGACGTCCTCGCGACGCTCCAGGAGACCCTCTCGGGCATCCGCGTGGTGCAGGGCTTCGGCCGCCAGGAGCCCTCGCAGCAGGTCTTCCGGCGCGTCAACGAGGAGTACCGCGAGGCCAACATGGCCACGATCCGGCTCTCGGGCGTCTACTTCCCGGGCGTCGAGTTCCTGTCGGGCATCGGCACCGCGATCATCCTGTACTTCGGCTCCACGCAGGTGCTCGACCAGGACATGAGCATCGGCGTGATGGTGGCCTTCGTCGGCTACCTGTCGAGCTTCTTCGACCCGATCCAGCAGCTGTCGCAGCTCTACAGCACGTTCCAGTCGGCGATGGCGGCCCTCGAGAAGATCTTCGGCGTGCTCGACACCGAGCCCGAGATCGCCGACGCCCCCGGCGCCGTGCCGCTGCCGCGCATCGAGGGGCGCATCGAGCTGCGCGGGGTCTCGCTTCGCGTACGACCGCACGCCCGTGCTGCACGACCTCGACCTGGTGATCCCCGCCGGCGAGACCGTCGCCCTGGTCGGCACCACCGGCGCGGGCAAGTCGACCCTCGCCAAGCTCGTCTCGCGGTTCTACGACCCGGTCGAGGGCCAGGTGCTGATCGACGGCCACGACCTGCGCCACGTGACGATGCGCTCGCTGCACGACCAGATCGCGATCGTGCCCCAGGAGGGCCACCTGTTCGCCGGCACGGTCGCCGAGAACCTCGCCTTCGGCCGCCCCGAGGCGACCGACGACGAGCTGCGCGCGGCGGCCGACGCGGTCGGCGCGACCGCCTTCATCGAGGCGCTCCCCGACGGCTTCGACACCCGCATCAACGACAAGGGATCGGGTCTGTCGGCCGGCCAGCGCCAGCTCATCTCGTTCGCCCGCGCGCTCGTCGCCGACCCGCGCCTGCTGATCCTCGACGAGGCCACCTCCTCCGTGGACCTGCGCGCCGAGGCGCTCATCGAGCAGGCCCTCCACGAGCTGCTGGAGGGCCGCACGGCGATCATCATCGCCCACCGCCTCTCCACGATCCGCGACGCCGACCGCATCGTCGTCCTGGAGGACGGGCGTATCGTGGAGCAGGGAACGCACGACGATCTGGTGGACGCCGGCGGGCGCTACGCGGCCCTCTACGGCGACTGGGAGGCGGCCGCCGGCTGATCCCTCGGGTCGCAGCCGACGCGCGGCGAGGTTTGGTACGATCGCCAGCGGCCCGACGGTTGATGGGGGATCGTCTAGCGGTAGGACGCCGGGTTCTGGCCCCGGTAGCGGGGGTTCGAATCCTCCTCCCCCAATCCAGCCGTTGACGTCGTGGGTAGGTCCGTGGCGCATTCGTCTAGGGGCCTAGGACGCCGCCCTCTCACGGCGGTAACACGGGTTCAAATCCCGTATGCGCTACTCAAGTAGGACACCACGAAAACCCTGCTCCGGCAGGGTTTTTTGTTGCCGTCATAGCGCGACAGGGAAAGTCAGGAAAAGACACCGGACGCCCGATTTGGTCCCCGATTGGACCCAGAATGGACCACGCCCGCGGTCGTCCCGAGTCAGAACGGACCCGCGCAGAAGCGCTCGAGGGCCATCGCCGAGGCGGCCTTCTCGGCCGCGTAGGCGTGCCCGTAGCGGGCCATCACCAGCGCCGGCGAGGAGTGCCCGAGCAGCTCCGCCACGGCGTGGACGGTGAGCCCCGCGGCGAGCAGAGCGGTGGCGTAGGCGTGGCGCAGATCGTGGAGCTTCGGCGCCGGGTCGCCGAGCTCCGCCGCCCGCACCGCGCGCGTGAACGCGTGCCGCGGCCGCCCGTTCGGCGTGAGGGCGCGACCGCGCTCGTCGGCGAACACCAGCTCGCCGTCGGCGGGCCTGCCGGATCGCGAGCCGGTGGCGCTTCAGCATGGCCACATCGCTCGGCCGGACGGGCACCTCGCGCCGGCTCGTGCGGGTCTTCGGGGCCACGAAGGCGAAGGTGCCGTCTCCTTGTCGCGCACCCGATCCAGCGACCGGCGCACGCGGACCACGCCCGCCTCGAGGTCGAGACCCTCCGGGCCCCACGGCAGCGCGAGGGCCTCGCCGAGGCGCAGACCGGTGCCGAACAGGAGGGCGATGAGCGGCGCCCCGAACGAGCGCCCGAGGCGGGCATCGTCGGCCGCCGCGCTTTCCAGGATCCCGCTCACCTCCTGGGGAGTCAGGATCCGAGCCGCCCGCTCGATGCGCTGGTCGGCGGGCGCGCGGACTCCCGCGCAGGGGTTCGAGCCCGGCTCGATCAGGCCGTCGCGCTCGGCGACGCGAAGGGTCACCCGCAGCGCCACGAGGGCCTTTCGCGCGTGCTCCGGCGTGCGCTCTGCCGCGATGCCATCGACGAGCCGCTGGACGTCTCCGCGAGTCAACGCGCCGACCGGGACGCCGCCGATGGCGGGCACGATCAACGTGCGCGAGCTGCTCCTCGTACTTGCGCACGACCGAGGGCTTGTACGGGGTGCCGGTCCTCGTCCGGACGGCCCCGCTGACCATGCCGCGGGCGAGCGATCGGGCGGCGTCGGCCACGGTCGCGACCCGGCGCGGCGGAGGCGGCGGCGGGCGCCGGCAGCGACCCCGCGATCGACGATGCCCTCGAGCGCCTCGGCGCGCCACGCGAGCGCTGCCGACAGCGTCGTGAACGATCCGGCTCACGAGGACCGCCGTTCGTGCGCACCCGCACCCGGTACGTCGTGCCGCTCCGGCCTCCGTCCGCTCCTGGATCGCCCGGGTGCCGCCGCATCTCCCCGCCCTCCTCGCGTCGGATCACGATCCGCCTCGCAAACGACGCTATGACGGGAGGACGCGCGGAGCGCATGACGTTCGTCGGCCGATCAGTCCCAGAGACGCTCGCCCGGCGCCAGGAACGGCACGGCCGCCGAACGCCCCCGGCGCGCCGATCCCTGCCGGGCGACGCGCTCGGCGACGTAGCGCGTGATCTCCGCCGACGGGATCGCCACGATCCGCCGATCGCGGAACACCGCGATCTCCCCCGCCGCGATCCGGCGCTCCAGCGTGCGCCGCGACATGCCCAGCATCTCGGCCGCATCGTTCAGGCCGACGAGCGGCCGGGCGCCGCCGTCAGCCATCGCGGGCCCTGCTGCGCTTAGGGGTGCGGCTCCTCTCCGGCGTGTCCGTCCGGGGCACCGGCGGTACCGGCGGCTCGACCGCTCCGAGCACGGTGATCTCGAGGCGCGGCGGCGCAAGCGCGCCGAGTGCCCCTCCGAGGGCGTCGGTGATCTTCTTGGCCTCCGAGAGCACGTGGCCGGCCAACTACGGGCAGGCGCTCGTCGGGAAGCTCGGAGGCGAAGCCACCGATCCCGATCGCCGCGACCGCCATACCCCGGTGGTCGCGCACGACCGCGCCGATCGAGCGGCGGGGAGCGTCGAGCTCACCGTCCTCGAGGGCCCAGCCGCGCTCCCTGGTGGAGGCGAGCTCTGCCTCGAGCTCCGCGCGATCGGTGATCGTCCTGGTGCTCCAGGCATCGAGCACCACCTCATCGAGGACCGACGCGGGTGCTTCAGCGAGGAGCGCCTTTCCGAGCGACGTCGCATGGGCCGGAAAGGCACGACCGGCGACCAGGTCAGGGCCGCGGGTCTGCTCGACGTAGACGACACGCGATCCCACCAGCTTTGCGACGAGGCCGTGCATGCCGGTCAGCTCCTTCAGGGCCGGCACGCTCGCCCTGAATGCCTCCCAGTGGCTGACGGTCGAGATCGCCCGCTCGGTCAGCTCGGCCAGGCGACGGGCGCCCAGGCGATAGCGCTTGTCGATGAGGCCGGTCTCCACGAGACCTGACTCCTGAAGGTGCAGGATCAGCTTGTGGGCGTTCGGGGTGGCCAGGCCGATCCGCTCAGCGATCTCCGGGAGCGCGAGGTCCGGGGATTCGGCGAGGACGTCGAGGACGGCGAGCGTCTGCTCGACCGCCTTCACGCGGTAGTGCTCAGAGGAGGCCAGGGGCGGCGGCTGGCGGCGCCTCACCACGCGGCGCCTACTGCTTGTCGTTCCCTCCGTTGCGCACGTAGCGCCCGGATGGATCGGGGTCGGAGGAGAGGTACTCGCGAAGGGCCGAGGCGCTCGTGCGCCACTCCTGCCCCTCCTTCCAGGCGGGAAGGCGGCTGGCGGCGGCCTCGTGATAGATCGTGTTCGGCTCGACGCGAAGGAACTCGGCGGCCTCCAGGGCCGACAGCTCGACCGGCGACTCGGGGAAGGCCGGGCCGGAGAGCGCCGGCTCGGCTGGGCCGCGCAGCCTCCGGCCCGGCGTCCAGCGGGCGGCGACGGCCTCGGCGAGGAACCTCCACTCCTTGCCCACCCGGCGTGCCGGAAGGCGCCCCTGCCGGGCGGCGCGGTGAACCGAGTTGCGGTGCATGCCGAGCCAGTCGGCGACCTCGTCGATCGTCAGGACTGGCTGAGGTGGTTGCCCGCTCATGGGCAGACAGACTGCCGCACCGAGGCGGGGGTGGCGAATGCTCGATCCACTCGCACAGTATGCGCCCGTCTTCAATGGACTGTCCAACCGCCCGGGCGCGGCTCAGGCGGTGACCGGCTCCAGGCTGACCACCAACCGCAGGCCGAGGGCCTCACCGACCCGCTCGAGCGTGGCGATCGAGGCGCGGTGCTGGCCGCTCTCAAGACGCGAGATCGCCGAATGACTGGTGCCGATCCGCTCGGCGAGGTCCTTCTGGGTCAGCCCGAGCTCTCCCCGGCGCAGGATCACCTGGCGGGCGATCGCCTCGAAGGGATCAAGGCGGGCACGCTCACGCTGGTACTCGGCACTGCGGGCGCGATGACGACCACCGTCGCCGACGCGATCTCCGACAGGGCTCTGGGTCGTGCTGGCGCTCGCGCGGGGCATGTCTCTCCTTCGATCGACCAGGAGCTTACCAGACTTGATAAGCGCTAGGGCGCATCCTGACCCGCAGCGCGCGGCGGCCGGCGGCGTGGCGCGTCCATGCGCGCGCGAAAGTCCTCGAAGCGGGCCCGGGCGATCGCGATCTCGCGCTCGGGGACCTGGCCGGTGTCCTTTCGGAACATGTGCAGGAGGACGATCAGGTTGCCGGAGCGCCGGTAAAGGCACCCGGTAGAGCGACGAGCCGAAGTGACAGCGCAGCTCGCGAAGCTCGCCCTCGATCTGCGAGCTGTGCGGGAAGGGCAGGTGCGGCCGGCTCGGGCCGAGCAGGTTGAGGCGCTCGATCTGCTGGTCGAGCACCGCCTGGGCGCGCGGATCGAGGCTCTCGATGAAGTCATCGACCGGCTGGATGCCGTCGGCAGCGCGGTAGTAGACGGCCTGGAAGCGCCGGTCACTCACGAGCAACTACCTCTCGCGGCCGAGGTCCCGCTCGGCCGATCGTTGCGCCGGAGGACGATCGCGGCCGGGCTGAGTGCGGGCGCCCTCACGGGAATCCCTCCATGGGTCAAGCCTGCTCTCGAGCGCGGACAGCTCGACCCCGAGCCGCGGCGCGCGCTGCTGGGCCTCGCCGCTGACAACGGCGCCGAGACGTGCCAGCTCGCCCTGCGCCGCGTGCCCGTCGCTGAGGTGCCGCTCAAGGTCTCTGCGGGCGCGCTCGATGTCAGAGCGCACGTGCGCCCGTTCACTGCGGCGCCACGCCGGGATGCGGTCGAGTCGTTCACCGAGACGCGCCTGGCGGCTCTCGGCGTCCCTTGTGCCCTGCTCGGCCCGCGCCACCGCCGCTCGCAGCTCGGCGACACGCACCAGCTCGCTGGCCGGGCACGACCGCCGCCTCACGTGCGGTCTGGCGCGCCGCGCGCAGCTCCTCGGCCCGGGCGATCAGCCTCTCGGGCGTCGCGGCGTCGAGAGTCGCGCCCGCACCGCGTCCATCGCCGACCCCCGCTCCGCCGGATCGACCAGGTCGAGCGCGAGCGACTTGGCCTGCGAGCGCGACCAGGCGCGGGCGAGGGCCTCCTCGACGTTCTCCGCCTCGTGGTGGGTGACGAACACCTGTAGGTCGTGGCGCTGGCGTGAGCCGGCGACATACGCCCACTCGGCCCCGCCGCGCTCGGGGCTCGCCAGAACGAAGGTGCGATCGACCGACTCACCCTGGGAGACGTGCCCGGTGAGGGCGTAGCCGTGGCGGGCGTGGGTGAGGTAGTCGGCGGGGATGCGGACGATCTCGCCGTGGTCGGTGAACAGATCCAGGTGCTCGGCGTGGCGGCCGAGGTCGACCACCGTCCCCCTCGTGCCGTTGCGCACCCCGAGGGCGTAGTCGTTCCTGCGGCACACCATCCGATCGCCGATCGCCCACTCGGTTCCTGCGACCGTGATCCGTCGATCCGAGATGAAGCCCCACTGCTCGCGCCACTCCCGCGCGATGCGGTTCAGCTCGGCGACGTCGTGGCGGTCGTGGGCGAGCATCAGGTTGCGCCCGGGTGAGTCGAGCTCTGCTCGCGCCCACGCGGTCACGAGCGCCATGCGCGCGTCGCGCGCGTCGTCGAAGGACTGGAGGCGCCCGCTCTCGGAGAGCAGCGCCACGCGCGTCGGCGGCGCGCCCCTCGGCCAGGTGGCGTGCGACATCGCGCTGCAGCTCGGTCTCCTGGCGGCGGTTCTCGGTCAGCTCCACCGCGCCGAGGCGATCGGCGAGCGCGGCGAAGCCACCGCCGGCGTCGATCGCCGGAAGCTGGGCCCGGTCGCCGACAAGGACAAGGCGCGCCGAGCGCCAGGCGGCGGCGTGGGCGAGGCGCTCCAGGGCGCGCGTCGGCATCACCGAGGCCTCGTCCACCACGATCACCGAGCGTGCCGGGATGGCGTCGTCCTCTCCCCTCTCGATCCGGCGCAGAAGAAGGGCGGCGGTCTGAGAGGCGATGCCCGCCTCGCGCTCGAGGACATCGGCGGCCTGGCCCTGCCAGGCGACGCCGACCACCGGGACACCGGATTGCTCGTAGGCCTCGCGCACCGCGGCGAGGGTGAAGGTCTTGCCGGTGCCGGCGCGGGCCTCCATCACCCGTACGCGGTCGTCGCCGGTGGTGAGGTGGCGCACCGCCGCCGCCTGGTCGGCGCCGAGGCTCGGGCGTCGCGGCGATCACCGCGTCGACGGCTCGGGTGTCGGCGACGACGGACCGTTCGGATCGCGGCCGGTGGCCGCGTCGAGCAGGCGCACCTCGCGCGCAGCATGTCGGGGGTGGTGTAGGGCGTCTCGCGGTGGCCGCGCGTCGGTGTCATCGCCTGCGCGCGTCAGGGCGACGCAGGTCCGCGCCAGGAAGTCGTCGGCCAGGCGCTCGAGGTGACCGGGCGGTGCGCCCTCGGGGTGGAGCCTCGGCGAGCTGCTGGATCACCTCGCGCCGGGTGAAGGTGGAGCTCTGGCGGGTGAGTCCATCGGGTCCGAGCATGTGCCTCGCCTGTGCGCGAAGGCGCTCGGTGTAGTCGGATGCGGTGATGCCGCGCACGCGCCGCAGCGCCTGGCGTAGCTCGCGCTCGCCGAAGCCGTGCTCGGCGGCGCGGGCGCGCCAACCGGCCACCGCCTCGCTCGCGCCGACGACCCTCTTTCGGTCGCGCGTCTCGCGCTGGATGGCGGCGATGCCGGCGCGAGGTGAGCCCGCGCGCCGTCGCCTCCTGCATGATCTCGGCGTGGCGGGCCGAGAAGTGCTCGCGCACCGAGGTGGGTACGGCGACCAGCTCGGCGATGCCGTTGGTGACCGGGCCCCACTCGACGCCGAGCGACGCGAGACAGCTCGGCGCGCATCACCGCGTCGGCGATCGTGCCGGCGGTCTTGGCGTGGGCGTAGACCGGGCGCATGTCGGGGGCGCTCCAGCGTCCGTCGGCTCCCCTCACCCGGTTGGCGATCACCAGGTGCGCGTGCAGGTGGGGATCGCCCGAGCGGGCCATCTCGTGGACGTAGACCGCTCCGACGAATCCCTCTGCCGGGAGGACCGTGACCCCGTTGCGGCCACGGCGCACGAAGCAGGCCTGGCGCTCCAGGTAGTCGAGGCCGGCGCGGACGCCTGCGGCGTGCGCGTCGAGCACCGCCCTGCGAACGACCTCATCCCCGACCGCCGCAAGGACGCTGACGCTCTTGGGCGCGGCGAAGGTCAGGTCGAAGGCGACGTTGCCGCCGGCACGGCGCGCGGTGCCCGCGAGCACGGCTCGCCGCTCGCCGGATCGCGGCCGTCGAGGAGCACGCCGAGGTCGCCCTCCTCGGGCCCGCCCGACAGGCCGAGCGCCTGCGCCCCACGCCCCGCCCACTCGCCGCGGACCTCGCCGCGCTCGGAGTAGTAGTCGTCGCGGGCGAACTCGGGTCGCTCGTAGTAGTCGGGCCCCTTGGCGGCGCGCAACGTCAACATGATCGTTGTGCATCATACCCGATGCAACTGTGCCCGCATCTCTCCGAGCCGTGGAGAGGAGCCGTCCGGGTCGGTGAGAGGCGGCGCTTGTCGTGCAGCGGGTCGCGCTACACCTCGACCTGTGAGCCCATGATGATGGTCCGGTCGCGCGGCAGCCCGAAGTACTCGGCGGCGTCGGCGGCGATGCGCGAGGTGGCGAGGAACAGCCCCTTGCGCCAGCGGGCGAGGCCGGGGACATCCCCGCGCCGCAGCTCGATCGTCGAGAGGAAGTACGACGCCTGGTCCACCTCCAGCGGGCACTCGATGCCGGCCGTCGCGACGAGGCGCAGCACCTCGGGGACGTCGGGTCTGTCCATATAGCCGAAGCGCGCGCTGACGTGGGTCACCCCGTCGTCGGTGTAGCCGAGGTCGTCGATGACGAGCCGGTCGGCGAGGGGGACGTACGGCACCGGCTTCGTCTCGACGGTAAGGATCACCACGTGCTCGTGCAGGGAGTGCAGGTGCTCGGCGCACGCCCGCATCGCTAGGGGCGTAGTGGCCTTGTTGCGGTTGAGGAACACCGCGGTGCCGGGGACGCGCACCAGGGGCGGCTCGGCGGAGCGGATCTCGTCGATGAACGCCCGCAGCGGCCCCTCGTAGCGCTCGCGCTGGCGCGTGACGATCGCGCGGCCGCTCTGCCAGGTCGTCAGCACCGTGAACACGACCACCCCGATGAGCAGCGGCAGCCAGGCCCCGGAGACGAGCTTGGTCAGGTTGGCGGCGAAGAAGAGCCCGTCCACCACGAGCAGGGCGCCCCCGCCGGCCAAGACCAGCCACAGCGGCGCCCGCCAGCGCCTGCGCGCCAGGTACAGGAACAGCAGCGTCGTGATGGTGATCGTGCCGGTCACCGCCATGCCGAAGGCGAAGGCGAGGGCGACCGAGGTCTGGAAGGCGAAGACCAGCAGGAGGACCGAGACCATCAGGACCCAGTTGATGTACGGCACGTAGATCTGGCCGATGGTCTCCCGCGACGTGTGCCGGATCCGGAGGCGCGGCAGGTATCCGAGCTGCACGGCCTGGTGGGCCACGGAGAAGGCCCCAGTGATCACGGCCTGCGAGGCGATCACCGTAGCCGCGGTGGCGAGGAAGACGAGCGGCAGTTGCGCCCAGCCGGGCGCGAGGAGGAAGAACGGGCTCTCGATGCCGCCGGTCGGGTCGCCGAGGATCAGCGCGCCCTGGCCGAGGTAGCTGAGGATGCACGCCGGGAAGACCAGCGTCAGCCACGCGCGGGTGATCGGGCTGCGGCCGAAGTGGCCCATGTCGGCGTACAGGGCCTCGGCTCCGGTGACGGCGAGCACGACGGCGGCCAGGGCGAAGAACGCGACGGCCGGGTCGTCGAGGATGAAGCTCACGGCGTACGTCGGCGAGAGTGCCCTCAGGATGGCCGGGTGGTCGGTGATGCCCCGCACCCCGAGCACGCCGATGGCCGTGAACCAGACGAGCATGATCGGGCCGAACAGACGGCCGACCGCCGCGGTCCCGACCCGCTGGAAGAGGAACAGGACGACGATGATCGCCGCCGTGATCGGGACGATGTAGTCCTCCAGCGACGGGGCCGCGATCTTCAGGCCCTCGACCGCCGACAGCACGGAGATCGCCGGCGTGATCATGCTGTCGCCGAAGAACAGCGAGGCGCCGAAGATCCCGAGGGCCGCCAGGACGGCCTTGGTGCGGGCGCTGCCGGCCACCCCCTTGCGCCGGACGAGCGTGATCAGCGCCATGATCCCGCCCTCGCCGTCGTTGTCGGCCCGCATCACCAGGGCGACGTAGGTCAGCGTGACGATGATCATCACGGACCAGAAGATCAGGGAGATGATCCCGAACACCGCGTCGGTGGACACCCCGACGGGATGGGGGTCGTCGGGGTTGAAGACCGTCTGGACGGTGTACAGGGGGCTCGTGCCGATGTCGCCGAAGACGACGCCCAGGGCGCCGATGTAGAGCCCCTTGGCGATGGTGGCGTTGCCCGGTGACGTGCTCATCGTCGTCTCTCGCCGCAGAGGCGGTCGAACGACGACCGCGCGAATCGTCCGGAGCCTACACGGGGGTCGCTCGACGCTCCCTGGTCCATCACCCGTCCTCAACCTGAAGGCTCAGCTGGCTCGGTGCCCTCGGTCCGGGGCGTCGGCGGCGTCGGCCGACGGGGCACCCCGAACGTGGCGGCGGGGGTGGCCGTCGCCTCCAGGTTGGGCGATCCGAAGGCCCGGGCGTGCCGTTGTCGCACATCGGGGCGGGGCGCTAGCCTCGCCCGCGGCAATCCCGAGAGGAGCCCGATGACGACCGACGCGCCCCTGTCACCCGAGATCCGTGCGACCGCCGAGGCCCACATCGACGAGCACGTCGAGGTGGAGGCCGCCCGGATCGGCAAGCTCTCCCGCATCCGGGAGCTCGTGCTCGGGTTCCAGGACGGCCTGCTCGTTCCCCTCGGCGTCGTCAGCGGCATGGCCGCCGCGAACCCCGGCCGCTCGGTGATCCTCGTCGCCGGCATCGCAGAGGCGGTCGCCGGCTCGATCGCCATGGGCGGAGGCTCCTACCTCGCGAGCGAGGCCGAGGAGCGCCTGTACAGCGCCGAGATCGCACACGAGCGCGCGGAGATCCGCGACGAGCCCGAGCGGGAAGTGGCGGAGCTGGCGATCATCCTGGAGCGGGAGGGCCTGCCGACGGCCTCGGCTGCCCAGGTCGCGCGAGGCCTCTCCGCGCACCCTGACGTGTTCCTGCGAACGAAGGTGCAGAAGGAGCTCGGGATACCTGCCGACGTCGGCGGGGCGGCCATGGGCGACGCGCTGGTGGTGGGTGCGAGCTACGCGGTCGCCGCCGTCGTTCCGCTCTGGCCCTATGCGTTCCTGGCCGTGTCCACGGCGCTCTGGGTGAGCATCGCCTGCACGCTCGTCGCCCTCTTCTGTCTCGGCGTGGTCAAGGGACGGGTCGCCCGCCAGCCCGCCTGGTTTGCCGGCCCACAGGTGATGCTCATAGGCGGCGTGAGCGCCGGGGTGGGCTACGGCATCGGCCACCTGATCACGAGCCTGGCCGGCTGAGGGCCGGGCTCTGCCTGCCGGGTCGGTTGGCTCCTACCCGGTGCCCAACTGGATCGCCTTGACGACGAGCAGCAGCACGGCGACCACGAGGTAGCCGCGCAGCACCCACATGCCGACGAGGGCGGCCTTCGACCACGCCGGCCGGTCGAGGAGGGCGAGCGGCGGCATCGTCCAGACCTCGCGACGCACGTCGTCGCGCGCCGGCTCGCCCGGTCCCTCGCCGCGGCGCAGGGCGAGGACGCCCGCCGCGATGAGCCCGAAGGCCAACGCCCCGCCGATGTAGAGCGCCAGGCGGGTCACATCGACCGACGGAAAGAGGGTGGTGGCCATCAGGATGCCCGACAGCCCGAGCAGGACGGAGAGGATCACGACGGCCACCGCGTTCAGCCAGGGCCGGTTGACCCAGGGGCCGAGCACCGCCCGGTCGTTGCAGAGCATGAGAAGGAAGACACTCGCGCTCGGCAGGAGCACCCCGGCGAGCGCCTGCACGGACGTCGTGATGAGCCCGAGCGGAGCCTGGGGGATGAGGACGATGCCGGCCGCCAGCGCCACGAGGGCGGCGAAGCTGGCGTAGAAGAGCTTGGCGTCGCGGATGCCCCGGTGCAGCGAGTGGCGCACGCCGAAGACGTCGCCGACGGCGTAGGAGGTCGAGAGCGTCACCGCCGCCGCCCCGATCAGCGAGGCGTTCAGCAGCACGATCGCGAACATCGTCCCCGCCGCCGCGCCCAGGGTGTGGCGCAGCCCGTCGGCCACCCCTCCCGCGTTGACGTAGTTGCCCGCCCAGGGTGTGCCCTCGAAGGCGAAGGCGCACGTGACCATCAGCGCCCCGGCGCCGATGACCGTCACCACCGAGCCGAGCACGGTGTCGGCCCGCTCGTAGTTGATCCAGCGCGTGGTGATCCGCTTGTCGATGATGTTGGACTGCTGGAAGAAGAGCTGCCAGGGCGCCACGGTCGTGCCGACGATGGCGATGATGAGCAGGACCGAGGCGGAGGTCGCCCCGCCCTGGATGCCCGGAACCAGCGTGTGGTGAACGATCGGCCCCGCGCTCGGGTGGCTCATGATCGCGAGCGGGATCACGAGGAAGTTGGCGAAGATGAACACGAACATGAACCGCTCCCAGCGGCGGAAGCTGCCGCTGGCGGTGATGAGGATCAGGCCGAGCGCGGCGAGGGGCACCGAGACGTACTTGCTCACCCCGAAGTAGCCGAGCGCGAGATCGACCCCGATGAACTCGGTCATGATCGTGAGGAAGTTCAGGATGAACAGGTCGATCACCGAGAAGGCTCCCCAGAAGCGGCCGAAGCGCTCGAAGATGAGCTTGCCGTGGCCCACGCCCGTGACGGCGCCCAGGCGCACGACCATCTCCTGGTTCACGATCAGGACCGGGATGAGGAACAGCAGCACCCAGAGCAGGCTGACGCCGAAGTCCTGGCCGGCCTGGCTGTAGGTGGAGACGCCGCCCGCGTCGTTGTCGCCCACCATCACGATGAGCCCGGGCCCCATGACCGCGAGGAGCGCCAGAAGGCGCGGGCGCACCCCCCGCCGCGACCCGGTGTCGTGGCGGCGGATCGTGCCGAAGGCGCCGTGGATGTCCCCGAGGTGCGCAGTGTCGAGCACCGGCGGAGAGCGCAGGGGCAGCTCCTCGGGAAGGGGCGACGTCTCGTTGACCATGGCGGAACCTCCTCACACCGCCGCCGGCGGCGGTGATGGGCGTCATCACGGATGAATCCGCGCGTGACGCCCGAGGGGTTCCCGGGGGCTAGGCCGTCAGGCCCTCCGGAGAGTCGGGCGTGCGCGCGGGCTGACTACTTCGGGGTCTGTCGGTTTCCACTGTTCTCGTGGTCGAAGGGCAGGGTGCGCGGGCCCATGGGCCCCGACAGGCGACGGTACCACCACCGGCGCGGGCTGCCCACCAAGCGGGCCACGCAAAGGGGCGGGCGGCCCTGGCTGGGCCGGTCAGTCGTCGCCGAGGGCCTCCGCGCGCCGGCGCCACTCCTCGGGGAGGATCATTTCCAGGACGTCGTCGACCGTCACCACGCCGACCATTCGCTCATCCTCATCGACCACCGGGCAAACCGTCAGGTTGAAGTCGGTCATGATCCGCGCGAGCTCGGGCAGGTCGGTGTCGGTGCGCAGCCGCCGCGGGTCGGGTTCGGCGACCTCGCAGAGGGGAACGTCCCGCGGGACGCCCAGCAGGCGAACGATGAGCACAGAGCCTGCCAGGCGCCCGTCGGCGTCGGCGGTGAAGACCGTCGTGAGGGCCTCGGGGGCGACGGTCGCCTCGCCGGCCAGGACGAGCGCCGTCCCGACCGGCATCGTCTCGTGGACGCTGAGGAAGTCGGGGCTCATCAGCCCGCCGGCGGTGGACGGGTTGTAGCCGAGCAGGGTGCGGACCTTGCGCTCGTGGTCCGGCGGCAGGAGCCCGAGGATCGGCACGCGCCGCTCCTGGTCCAGCTCGGTGATGACGTCGGCCACGTCGTCGGGTGCCATGCGGGCGAGGATCGTCGCGGCGTCCGCATCCGAGCGGCTCCGGAGGAACTCGACCTGGTGCTCGGCGTCCAGCTCCTCGAAGACATCGGCCTCCAGTTCGCGGTCCTCGCTCACCGCGTCGATGATCTCCTGGCCCTCCTCGTGGGAGCCGGCCTCGACGAGATCGGCGAGCTGCGCCGGGTGAAGGCGGGCCAGCTTGGCGTAGGGGACGCGCAGGCCCGACGATGGCACGTGGGCGACGAACGGCTCGATGCTCGCCCAGTCGAGGAACGGGCCCGGTTGGCCTCCTCGAGAGCGCCGCGGCAGCAGGTGGCGCAGCATCGAGCGCAGGCTCGTGTCGACGCCGACGACCCGCCAGTGGCCGCCGACGTCCGCCAGCTCGATCTCGTTGGCCCGCACCAACCGGGCGCCGACCACGTTGATGAGCCGCCGCCCCAGGACGTCGGCGCGAAGGAGCACCTCGCCCGGGCGCCGCTCGAACTTGCCGAGGTGGAGCTTCTCGCCGGCGAGCTGCACCTTGCCCGGCTCGAGCGCGGCGATCCGCTCGGCCGGGACGAACAGCTCGCGCCCCCCGATCCGCGCCTTCAGGCCCGTGATCGGGGGGTACCCACCGTCCGCGAGGCGGACGATGAGGTCGTTGACGCGCCCGAGCTTCTCACCGGCGCGGTTGACCAACGGCACCTTCGTCACCTGCGAGAGGTGAAGCACCGGAATGTCCATCGCCCGTAACGGTACGCCACTTGGTTGCGATGCGCGGCCGCTCACGGCACCCAGGCCCGGCTTTGGCTACGAGCGCATCAGATCCAGCTGCGGCGCTTGAAGACCAGGTACAGCGCCGCAGAGACGGCGACCATTAACCCGAGGGCGTACAGGTAGCCGAAGCGCCAGTGCAGCTCGGGCATGTGCCTGAAGTTCATGCCGTAGACGGTGCCGATCACCGAGGGGGCGAACAGGATCGCCGCCCACGCCGAGATCTTCTTGATCTCCTCGTTCTGGCGGATGGCGGCCTCGCCGAGGGCCTTCGTCTCAAGCGTCAGGTTAACGCTGAGGATGCTTTGCAACAGCTGGCGGAAGCCGTCCACCTGCTCCTGCAGGCGAAGCGCATGGTCGAGGACGTCGCGCACGTAGCGGCCCTCTTCCTCGCCGACGCTCGGGTCGGCCATCAGCCGCTCGAGGATCGGGATGAGCGGCGTGGTGGCGCGCTGGAAGTCGATCACCTCGCGGGAGAGCTGGTAGACCCGTCGCGAGGCGTCGGCGGTGCCGTCGAAGACGTCGTCCTCGATCTCGTCGATGTCGTTCTCGAGGCCCGCGATCACGGGGGCGTAGTCGTTGACGACGCGATCGACGATCGCATGCAGGATGGCCACCGGGCCGCGGCGCAGCAGATCGGGACGGGCCTCCAGGCCTTTGCGGACCTCGGCGAGGTCGGGGGTCTCGCTGTGGCGGACGGTCACCACGAAGTGCGGACCCGCGAAGACGTGCACCTCGCCAAACTCGACCGTTTCGGTGTCCTCGAGGTAGCGGGCGGGGCGAAGGACCAAGAAGACGGTGTCGCCGTAGCGCTCGAGCTTGGAGCGCTGATGTGCGTGGACGGCATCCTCGACCGCGAGCTCGTGGAGGCCGAACTGCTGCGTGACCTCGGCGAACTCCTCGAACGTCGGCCGGTAGAGGCCGATCCAGGCGATTCCGCCCTCGACACGGGCGGCCTCGGCCATGCCCGCCAGGTCGTCCGGCTCAGCGACCCGTTGGCCGTCGCGGTAGATGGCCTGGTTCACGATCACGCGGGACAACGTAGCGAGTGGGGCCGGACGCCCCCGCCCAGGTGTGGACCCGCATGACGGTGTTGTCGGTGCGCGCAGCGATCGGCTCGAGCTCGGTTGTGGTGGTCGTCAACGACCAGCTCGCCCTAGTCGAGCGGGCCGGTCGCGGGGCGGGATGCATCGCCAGAGTGGAGTCGGGGCTGGTCCCGGCGCTTCCTGACCGCTGCCGGGCTCGCCGATTCGAGCCCGGGGCTCCTCGAGTATCGACCTGCTCGTCGGCCCTCAGCGCTCGGGAAGCGGCGGCCGTCTCCTGCTCCGGGTGCCGGCCACCCTCATCGAGCGGGCCCGTGTACCGGTCTTGGTGGTCACGTCGGGGTCGAACCACCCTGCCCTGAGCCGGGGGCTCGGAGGCGGCGACCCGACGGCCCGCCCGGGAGGTTCGCCCAGCACCGTCGGCCCCGGCCTACCGGTTGGCAGTGTCCTTCGCCACCACGGCCCGCTCGAAGGCGACCTCGGCACTGTCGCCCGTCCCCAGCCATCGGTCGTTCGGCGTCGTACTCGATCAGGACGCAGGTCCAGCACGTGACGCTCGCCCCGTCCTCGCGAAGCGCTGCGAGCGCCACTTGCAGATCCTCGCGGTGGGACGGCGGCTCGTATGGGAGCGCGGCGGCTTGCGGCATCGGGCCTAACTGCCCTGGATGCCGCGATCCCGGCCAAGGCCGACAACCTGACGATCGGCACCTTGACTCTGGGCGGGTTCGGCCGCGTCACGCCCAAGTGGGCGCCCGCCCGACCGACAGCCCCAAGCGATGTCTGGGGTCGCAAGGGCTCAGCTGAGACGCCCACGTTTCCCAGAGTCTCCTACGGTCCTCGCAGCGGGCTTCGCACCGAGTGAGAGCTGGTCCCGGCAAGATCTCGTGCGCAGCGGCGACCCGGTCTGATAAGAACGCCCGACCTCCCAGTGCCCGACCTCGGGAGCCCCTCAGAATCAGGCGCCTGACGGTTGCCACGCGGACATCACAAGGTCTTCCTGGGGATGGCGGCCGGAGTCGGCAAGACCTTTCGCATGCTCCAGGAGGCCCGCGAGAGCCAACGCGAGGGGCGCGACGTGGTCATCGGCTGCGTCGAGTCCCATGGCCGGGCCGAGACGTCGGCCCAGGCGGCCGGCTTCGAGACCATCCCGCGTCGGCGTGTGCCCCACCGCGGCGTGATGCTCGAGGAGATGGACCTGCCGGGGATCCTGCGCCGCCGGCCCGAGGTCTGTCTCATCGACGAGCTCGCCCACTCCAATGAGCCCGGGCTCGAGCACGACAAACGCTACGAGGATGTCGAGGACGTCCTGACCGCGGGCATCGACGTCTTCTCCACCGTCAACGTCCAGCACCTTGAGAGCGTGAGCGGCCGCGTCGGCGAGATCACCGGGGTGCCCGTTCGAGAGACCCTCCCGGACCGGGTGGTCGACGAGGCTGACGAGGTGATCGTGGTCGACCTCACGCCGGTGGCCCTCCTGGATCGCATCCGCGAGGGCAAGGTCTTCGCCGCCCGCGACGTGCCGCGCGCCCTCGGCGGCTTCTTCGTTCCGGGCAACCTCGACGTGTTGCGCGAGATGGCCATGCTGCAGGTGGTCGAGGAGATCGAGGCCCGGCA
Organism: uncultured Thermoleophilia bacterium; assembly: GCA_963770865.1. Taxonomy (GTDB): domain Bacteria; phylum Actinomycetota; class Thermoleophilia; order Miltoncostaeales; family Miltoncostaeaceae; genus Miltoncostaea. The sequence continues at coordinate 71,291 of CAVYRD010000011.1, read as the reverse complement.
GCTCCCCGCGCACCTACTCCGGGAGGGCGACCGGCTGATCAGCAGCATCCGGCCCGAGCGCCGCGAGCGCCTCCTTGCGCTCGTCACGCCCGGGGCCAGCGCGGGCCCGGTCCTTCGCCGCGCGTGGGCCGCCGCCCGGCGCCTCGACGCAGACCTCGACGCCCTCTGGGCCGCCCCGACCGCCGCCTCCGCCGACGCGACCGTCGAGGACGGGGCCGACGAACTCCGCCGCCTGAGCTCGGTTCTCGAGGCGGAGCTGATCGTCGATCGGGGCGGCGACCTGCCGGCCGCCGTGGGGCGCGTGGCCGCCGAGCGCGGGACGACCTGCATCGTCATGGGGTCCCCGCGCCCGCGCCGGGGCCTGGGACGGCTCAGAGACCCGCCCACCGAGGCCATCCGGCACGCCGCGCCGGAGGCCGAGCTGCGGATCGTCCCGGTCCCGACGGACGACTGAGCACCGAGCCCGACGCGGCGGTCATCGTGAGGAGAGCCGCTCGACCTCGGCGCGCTCCCGGATCCGGCGCACCTCGGCCAGCAGAACCTGCAGAAGTTCCGCGTCCTCATCCGCCAGCCGGCTGCCGGTCATCGCGAGCAGGCGCCGGCCGGCGAGCTCGACGGTGAACTGGGCTTCCTCGGGACTGTGCGGGACGGGCGTGCCGAGCGCATCTTCGATCTCCCAGCCACCGTCGGTCGGCCGCAGCACAGCGACCGAATCGAGATCGAAGATGCGGCGCAGCGCCATGCTCATGTCGGACACCGGCTCGGTATCCGAGGCAAGGCCGCGGGCGAGCAGACGAGCCAGGCCCATCGCCTCCGCGCGCGCCCGGGCGACCTGCACCCCCTGCCGGGTGAGGGCGTCGACCAGGACGCCAATGGCGACGGCGACGACCACGAACGCCACGAGCGCGAGGAGGTCGACGAGCTGGTCGATGCGCAGGCTGTAGTACGGGCGTGTGTAGAGGAAGTCGGCCACCAGGAACCCCAAGACGGCGGCCAACGCGGCCGGGCGGACGCCGCCGATCACGGCGACGAGCACGACGGCGAGCAGCATGCAGAACAGCTCGCTCGCAACACCGAGCGAGGAGCGGAAGGGCAGTAGGCCCAACCCGATCACCATCGGAGCCAGGACCGCAAGCAGCCACGCGACGGTTCGACGGCGAGCCGGCAGTCGCACGCGTCGCGGAGGCGGCGGCTGACCAAGGCTGCTCGGCTCGAGCAGCTTGGGCGGGCGTCGGGCCGGCACGACGTGTACCTCGACGGCGCCGGCGCTGTGGATCGCCTGGTTGAGCACCGAGCCGTGCCGGAACTCATCGCGCCGCGACCGGCGGCTCGCGCCCAGGACGAGCTGGCGGGCCTGCTCGGCACGGGCGAAGTCGAGGACGGCGGTCGCGACGTCGATCGCGGCGAGCTCCGCGTAGCGGCCGCCGAGCGCAACAAGGAGGCGCTGCTGACGGCGCAACCACCCCGGCTCGCCTCCGGCGCGCGCACTCGGCGTCCGCACATGCACGCCGATCAGCTCGGCTCCGGTGGAGGCGGCGATCTGCGCAGCCCGGCGGATCACATGCTCCCCCTCCGGCGCCCCTGTCAGAGCGGCGACGAGGCGCTCGGGCGGCGGTGTCGAGCGAAGCGATCCGACCCGCGGCCTGGCCGATGCGTCCACCAGGTCGCGGCCCTCGAGCCATCCAAGCGCCAGCCCTCGGAGTGCGGTCAGATGCTCACGCGAGAAGTAGCCGGAGAGGGCCAGATCCGCGTCACCGTGAGTGAACACGTCGCCCTGCACGATCCGCTTGCGCAGCACGTCGGCGCTGACGTCGAGGAAGTCGATGCGGTCGGCGCCGGCGACGACCGCGTCGGGAACCGTCTCGTGCTGTGCGATCCCGGTGAACGCCTCGACCGCATCGTTGAGGCTGTCGAGGTGCTGAACGTTGAGATTCGTCACGACGTCGATGCCGGCGTCGAGGAGTTCCTCCACGTCCTGCCAACGCTTCTCGAAGCGGCAGCCGGGCAGGTCGGTATGGGCCAACTCGTCGACCAGCACAACCGCCGGTCGCCGAGCCAGCAGCGCGTCGAGATCCATCTCCTCAAGCGACATGCCGCGGTAGTGCACCTGGCGTGGCCTGACGATTTCCAGCCCGCCGAGCTTGGCGCGCAGATCCGGGCGGTCGTGGGTCTCGACCACCCCGACGAGAACATCGACGCCGTCCTCGGCGAGCCGTAGGCCCTCGTCCAACATCGCGAAGGTCTTGCCAACCCCGGGCGCGGCTCCGAGGTAGACGTGCAATCTGCCCCGAGCTCCGCGGCCGGAGGGCCCGGCGGCGAGGCCCTGATCATCGGGCGGCGCCGGATTCCTGGTCAAGCCAACCCACCCGCCCTCGATGCCGATCGCGAGGGCGATCTCGGATCGCTCTCGCGCGGATGCCTCATTGCTTCGATCATGGAGTCAAGCGCTCTTCCGGGCGCGTCTGGGCTCGCCGCGTCTAAGGGCCCCAGAGGTACCAAGGTTGCCTACAGGGGCAGGATCACTTGGAGCACCGCGACGGCGATGGCGCTGAAGGCGAGGATCGAGGCGGCATGCACCCTCCAGCCCCGCTCGCGCTCGGGGTCGATGGGGAAGCGAGGAATGCGCCTGTCGCGCATCGTGCACCGTCGATCGGGCGGTCCACGGCGGCGCTCATCCCCGCACGGCAGGCAGAGCGCCCACCGTCAGCATCTCGCGATCGACGGCGTGCAGCGTGTCGGCCAGCCGCTGGACGGCGGCGAGGCCCTCGTCGTCGACCGATTCGAGCCGGCGAAGGTCGATCACCAGCCCGCCCTCGGCGGCGACCTCCTTGGCGCAGCCGTGGAGCAGGTCCCACGACGATGCGTCCAGTGATCCGCTGAGGCCGACCCACAGCATCCGGACCGAACTGACCTCGGCATCGAGCATCTCGCCTCCTATCCCCTTCACCGAACGAGATCGACGGTAGACCTGGGTCGGTCAACAGCGCATCAAGAGGTCCGGACGGGGACTCAACATGTCGTCAAGACACGGGAGGAATGCCGACGCAGGTCTCGTGGTCGCCGGCGCTGTCAGCGGCCACGCAGACGCGGTGAGGCTTCCCTCATGACCCAGCGCACACGAACCCCGTCCTCGCGGTCGCTCTCCTCGAGGGAGATGTCCAGCGCGACGACCGCCGCCTCGTGGGCGGGGATCCAGCGCCGCTCGATCGCGTTGCGTCGCAGCGCGGTGGTGGCCAGCTCCGCGTCGATCCGCCGAAGCGCACCCTCGGCTACCGCCAGCGCGGCGGCCGCCTCGAGCGCCCGGCGGTGCGCCTCCGCCGCTGCGATCAGCGCCGCGTTGCCGCCCCGGGCGGAGAGCGCCGCGTCCGCGTGGGTCTCGACCGTGGCGTCGGCCGGGCAGGTGACGCCGAGCAGGGTCGACCAGCGCGTCCGGACGTCCGCGGGACCGGGCACCTCGGCAGCCGCGACCGCGAGCTGCCGCTCGCCGCCGAGCACGAGGGCGCGCACCAGCCAGCGCTCCGCCTCGGCCGCCCGGATCCTCCACTCGTCGGCGGCGAGCGCCGCCTGCGGCTCCAGCCGGCTCCGCTCGCGCCTGAGCGCGCGGTGCTTCTCGTCGAGCACGGCCGCGCCGCGCCGCGCGACGGCGAGGCGGTGTGCGAGCCAGGGGCGGCCGGCGCGTCCGGCGGGGTGGCGCACCCTCACGCGCGCCCGTCCCGGTGATGGGCATCCAGCGCCGCCTGGGAGAGCATCGTGAGCTCGGAGCGCGGCAGGCGCGATAGGGCCCGCCAGCCGCGCTCGAGGGTCTCCTCGAGCGGGCGCGTTTCGTCGCGGCCCTGCTGGACGAGCTCGGCGTTCATCGCCTCCGAGAAGTCCAGGCGACGGCGCTCCGTCGGCGAGAGCGCCTCCTCCCCGAGCACCTCCGCCAGCTCGCGCGCCCGCCGCCCCTCGGCGGCCAGCGCGTAGATCTGCGCGGCGAGCTCGAGGTGGTCGTCCCGGGTCCGGCCCGCTCCGGCCCCGAGTCGCATCAGGCGCGAAAGCGACGCGAGCGGATCGAAGGGCGGGTAGAGGCCCCGGGCGTACAGCTCGGACGAGAGCACGATCTGCCCCTCGGCGATGTATCCGATGGTGTCCGGGACGGGATGGTTGATATCCCCGGCCGGCATGGTGAGGACCGGGAGCTGCGTGAGCGAGCCTTCGCGGCCGCGGATGCGCCCGGCGCGCTCCAGCACCGCCGCGAGGTCGCTGTACAGATGGCCGGGGTAGCCGCGGCGGGAGGGGATCTCCCCCCGTGCGGCCGAGACCTCGCGCAGCGCCTCGCAGTAGCTCGTCAGGTCCGCGAGGACCACGAGCACGTGACGGCCGCCCTCGAAGGCGAGGTACTCGGCGATCGTCAGCGCGATCTGCGGGGTGAGCAGGCGCTCGACGAGGGGGTCGTCGGCGGTGTTGAGCAGGACGACCAGGTCGCCCTGCGAGGAGCGAGCCGCGAGGGCGGAGCCGACTTCGGCCGCGTCGGCGTGCGTGATCCCGATCCCGGCGAAGACCACGGCGAAGGGCTCGTCGTTCGCGTGCGCCTGGGCCGCCACCTGCGCGGCGAGCTCGAGATGCGGGAGGCCCCCAACGGAGAAGATCGGCAGCTTCTGCCCGCGGACGAGCGTCGCGAGGCCGTCGATGGCCGACACGCCGGTCACCACGGCATCGCACGGGGCCCGCCGCAGCGCGGGGTCGATCGGGGTGCCGGCGATGTCGCGGGTCGCCTCGCCGATGATCGGCGGCCCGTCGTCGAGCGGCTCCCCGCGGCCGTTGCAGACGCGCCCAAGCCACTGCTCGCCCACCGGGATCCGCATCGGCGCGCCGCTGAAGGCGACGCGCGTCCCGCGCGTTCCGATGCCCGCCGTCCCCTCGAACACCTCGACGACGGCGATGTCGCGGTCGACCTCAACCACCACGCCGTGGCGGACCTCGTGCGGCCCCACGCGGATCTCGCCGACCTCGTCCCAGCCCACCCCCTCGACGTCGCCCACCCGCAGGAGTGGGCCGCGCACCTCGTCGATGCGCGTGTACTCGATGCGTGCGCTCACCCGAGCGCGTCCATGCGCGCCAGGATGCTGTCCCGGACGCCCACCACGCTCGCGACGTCCTCGGGGCCCGCCCGATCGCGCGCCCGCGCGGCGTCGGAGAGGTCCAGCTCCTCGACCAACGCGGCCGGCACGCCGCGGCCCACTAGCTCGATCGCGCGGTCCTGGATGTCGAGCACCATCCCCAGCAGCGCCGCCTGCTTGGCGGGCGCGGACCACGTGTCGTTCGGGCTGAGGGCGCTCTGCTGCAGCACCGCCTCGCGCAGCAACCGGCCGCCGAGCAGCACGATGCGCTCACGGTCCGGGAGCGAGCCGGCTCCGACGAGGTCGGCGACGACCTGCACCCGGTCCGCCTCGATCAGCAGCTCCACCGCCCGCGCCCGGCGCTCGCCCCATGCCGCGTCCCCCTCGCGGGCATGCCAGCGCGCGAGGAGGGCGGCGTCGCGTGAGTTCGAGGCGGTCCAGCTGACGGCCGGATAGTGGCGGGCGTAGGCGAGATCGCGATCGAGCGACCACATTGCCCGCACGAAGCGCTCCGTGTGCGCGGTCACCGGCTCGGCCATGTCGCCGCCCGGCGGCGAGATGGCCCCCAGGATCGTCACCGAGCCCGCGTCCCCCGCGAGCGTGCGGACCCGGCCGGCGCGCTCGTAGAACGAGGCGAGCCGAGGGGCGAGGCTCGCGGGGTACCCCTCCTCGGCGGGGAGCTCCCCGCTGCGCGAGGCGATCTCGCGAAGCGCCTCCGCCCACCGCGAAGTCGAGTCCGCGATCACGAGGGTGTCGTAGCCCATGTCACGGTAGTACTCGGCGACGGTCGCCCCGGCGTAGACGCTCAGCTCGCGCGCGATCAGGGGCATGTTGGAGGCGTTGGCGACGAGGACGGTGCGGTCGAGCAGCGAATGCCCGGTGCGCGGGTCCTCGAGGCGGGCCATCTCCTGCAGGACGTCCGCGAGCTCGTTGCCCCGCTCGCCACAGCTCACATAGACGATCACGTCGGCGTCGCACCACTTCGCGATCTCCTGGAGCAGCACGGTCTTGCCCGTGCCGAAGCCGCCCGGGACACCGGCGGTTGAGCCGCGCGCGACGGGGAACAGGAGGTCCAGGGCGCGCTGGCCGGTGGCGAGCGGCACCGAGGCGTCGATCCGGCCACGAGAGGGCCGGGGACGGCGCAGCGGCCACCGCTGCGAGAGCCGCAGCTCGCGCCCGCCGACGACCGCGATCGGCTCGGAGACCGTGCGCTCCCCCTCGGAGGCAACCCACTCGACCGTGCCGCTCACACCGGGCGGGGCGAGGACGCGGTGCTCGATCGCCTCCGTCTCGGCGAGGCTGCCCAGGACCTCGCCGCCGGTCAGCCGATCGCCGGCGACGACCCGCGGGCGGAAGCCCCACCGGCGGTCCTCAGGCAGCGTCGGAACCGGGCCACCCGGCTCGCCGAGACGGCGCAGCATCCCGTCGAAGACGCCGCCGAGCAGCCCGGGCCCGAGGTGCGCCGCGAGGGGGCCGTCGCCGAGCGTCGCGGGAGCGCCAGGCCCGAGGCCGCCCGTGTACTCGTAGGCCTGGACGACGGCCACGTCGCCCCGCAGCGAAATGACCTCCCCGACCAGCCGGCCGGCGCCGATCTCGACCAGGTCCTCGAGGTGCGCCCGGCCCATCCCCTCGATCTCGACGAGCGGGCCGCTGACCCGCGTGACGGTGGGGCCGCTCACGTCCACAGGCGGCGGAGACGTGGGCCGAGCGCCTCGAGGCATCCGGTCGCAAGGGCCGGAAGCGTATAGTCCACGACGCGCGTGCCGGAGCGCGCCCGCACGCCGCCGGCATCCGGCGGGTCGACCTCCAGCTCGGCGTCCCCGCCCAGGTCGCGTCGCGCCGCCGCGACGAGCCGTGCGAGCAGATCCGCGTACCCGGGCTCGCCGCGGAGATCCAGGACCGCCGCCTGGACCCGGAGGACGAGCTCCTGGTACGAGGCGCCCGCCGCGGCGAGCGCCTTCGTGCGCGCGAGCGCCGCCTGCCGGGCCGCCTCGCGCGCGGCCGCCAGCCGGCCCTCCGCCACGCCCCGGGCACGCGCCTGCGCGGTGATCTCCGCCGCCGCGCGACGCGCCGCCTCGATGCGCTCGCGCGCCTCGGCGTCGGCCGCCTCGGCGATCCTCGCCGCCGACGTCCGCGCGTCGGCGAGCAACGCGTCCCCGGCGACCTCGATGGTCAATCCCGCGTCACCGCCCACAGCAGCCGCGACCGCGCCGCCAGCAGACTCCCCAGGGCCGCTCGGGCCTCGGGCGTGAGGATGAGCAGCCCGACGTCAGCGGGGAGGCGCTCCCACGCGGAGCGGACCTCGACCGCGTCGGATGCCGCGTGGACGTCGGCGCCGGCCAGGGCGTATCCGCCGAGGCGGGCCGGATCCCCGATCGCCGCGACCCTGCTCACGACTGCCCGATCAGAACCAGCGCGATCACGAGCCCGTAGATCGCGATGCCCTCCGCGAGCCCGACGATCACCATCGCACGGCCGAACAGCTCCGGCTTCTCGCTGATGGCCGCCAGGGCCGCCGCGCCCGTGTAGGCGACGGCGATCGAGGCGCCGATCGTCGAGCCGGCGATCGCGATGCCGGCTCCGATGAAGGCATCCCCACTGGCGGCACTCGCCGCCGATGCGTCGGCGCTGGCGGCGCTTGCCGGATCGACGAAGCCGAGGGCGACGGCGGCGAGCGCCGCCACGGCGACGAGGGCGGCCATGACGTTGACGCCCAGGATCCGCCGGACCGCCCGGCGCGGGTTCCGGCCCGACCACCCCGCCGCCAGTGCACCCGCGCCGAGCGCGATCGGAGCCGCGACGAGCAGGGAGGCGATCACGCGTGCCGACTTTCGTTGACGGGGATCCTCCACGGAGCGAAGGATTCGCCCTCTCCGGAGAAGATGCGTGAGAAGAGCTCGTAGTATTCCAGACGCATCGCCTGCACCCCGGCGACGAGGGCTTCCAGCGCGAACGCGGCGGAGTTGCCGACCACGAACAGGAGGATCGCGGCGAGCGCGAGCGCGGCGCCCCCGCCCCACAGGTAGCTCGCGCCGGCGAGCACGACCGCGCCGATCGCGGCGTGCATCAGGCCGAAGGCCGCCAGGCGGGCGAAGGAGGCGACGTTCGCGCCGACGCGCACCACGGCGTCGAACACCTCGACGACCGCCTGGGTGATCCCGGCCCCCGAGAGGCCCGCCTCCGCGATGAAGCCGGCGCCCAGCAGCAACACCCCGCATGCGACGACGATCGCCCCGGCGACGGCCAGCGGAGCGGTCCCCAGGTAGAGCCCGGCCGCCAGCGCGCCGGCCCCGGCGAAGACCGCGAGGCCCGCGAGGCCCGAGGGGGCCACCAGCGCCGTCCGGGCTCCCGACTCCCGCCATCGGTTGACGATGCCGATCGCGTAGCCGAGCGCGAGGAGCACCGCGCCGACCGCGATCGCGGCCGCGAGCATGCGAAGGGGCGCGTCGAGGGGCCGCATCCACAGGACGGGGACGAGGCCGGTGGGGCCGAACGCCTCGCCGTAGAGGAGGCCGAAGGCGGCCGCGGCGAGGCCGCCCGCGACGGCGAACGGCCAGAGCGGGCGCAGCCCCTGGAGCCGGGGAGAGCGGGTGCGGCGCAGGAGCAGCCCGAGCGCGGCCAGGACCAGGCCGTGGCCCACGTCGCCGAACATGATGCCGAACATCAGGACGAACGAGGCCGCCGCGAACGGCGTCGGGTCGATGTCCGCGTACCGCGTCGCCCCGTACGTGTCCACGAGGGGGCGGAAGCGCGTCGCCAACGGGCGTGGGCGCAGGAGCGTCGGGGGCTCGACCATCGCCGGCCGCGGCAGGGGGACCGCGGCCGCCCCCACCCTCGCGAGGCGCTCGGTCAGATCCTGCAGGCCCGACGTGGGCGTCCATCCCACGAGCACCGCGAAACCGCCGCGCCTCACCGCTGCCGTGGCGCGGCGCTGGAGCTCGATCTCTCCTTCGAGGATGTCGCGCCGTCCCTCTCGCTCGAGCAGCGAGGGGTCGGGGGCGTCGGCGGACAGAGCGGGCGCCGCGCGATCCGCCGGCGGCCCCGCCCGCTCCAGGCGCCGCAACGCCTCCACCATCTCGCCCTCTGGCGCCGGCTGCGGTCCCACGAGCTGGACGCAGCCCGCGTCCGCCACGGCGACGAGCATCGCGCGCAGCCGCGCCTCCGGTGCGACCAGCGCGACGCGCGTCATCGGCTCCGGGAACCGGTGGTCAGCCAATCTCGTCCACCAGCCCGAGCGCTGCCGGCGAGCCGATGCGCGCCGCCTCAAGGGCACCCGCCGTGCGTCGGGCGTCGACACCGAGCAGGGCGACGCAGCCGACGACGGTGGGCCTCCCCATGTGACCCCCGCCCGCGAGACGGGCGGCGTCCTCCTCGACGCTCCGCCACCAGGCGGCCTCCGCCCGCCAGAGCTCGCCCGGCTCCTCGCAGCCCTCCAGGGCGCGCGCCGCCTCGGGCGGCAGCAGGCTCCGCAGGGCCGCCACGCTCGCCGCCCGGGGCCAGGCCGATCCGACGCCCGGCGGCCGACGGGCCGCGAGCGCGTTGACCGGTCGGGCGGCGGCGAACATCTCGCGCGCGAGAAGCAGCGCGACAGCGCCAGCGGCCCAGCCGCCCGCCTCCGGCACCACGTCCCGCACACGGCGCGCCCACGACATGCGCAGCGCGAGGCCCATCTCGGCCGGATCCTCGCTTCCGGGATCGCCCCACGCCGAGCCGACGAGCGCGGCGCGCACCTCCCCCGGGCTCTGCGCCCCCGCGACGAGCGGCCACGCCGTCGCGAGTGCCCCGACGGCGAACGGAGGGGGCGCCTCCCGCCCCGCGAGGTAGCGCAGCCGGTCCTCGACGTTGGCGAGCTCGAACCACGCCGCCAGCACGCGCACGCACCCCACACCGCTCGGCGGCAGCCAGCCGGCGAGGATCCTCAGGTGCCAGAGGGTGGAGGCCGCGACGGCCCGCTGGGCATCGGCAGAGCTCATCCCCGGCCGCACGTAGCGGCCGTAGGCCGTGCCCTGCAGCACCCCCAGGGCCTCCTGGAGCGAAGGCGCTGCCGCCAGCGCGCGGGCGCGCCCTCGGCCGAGGCGCCGCGCGAGGAGGTGGCGGGCACGAACGCTGCCCGCCACCCAGCCCGGCGCTACCGGCCGCTGCGTCTGACGCATTCGAGGACCTCGGCGACCAGGACGGCGAGGCGCTCCTCGCGGATCCCCGCGATGCGCCCGGCCTCGACATCGAGCCCTGCCCGTGCCGGGTCGGCGCCGCCGGCAGCGACCCTCACCTCGGCCGCGGCGCGTGCCCGCTCGGCATCGGCTCTCGTGCGCGCCTCCTGGAGGATCGCCTCCGACTCACGCAAGCCCCTCTCGCGGCGGCGGTCCGCCTCCTCCCGGGCCTCCCTCACGATCCGATCGGCCTCGGCACCGATCCCATCGAGCTGCTTGAGGAGTGGGCCGATCTCCGCGGCGAGATCATCGCCCGACGCCGGGACACCGACCGCCGCGGTCGGTCTCCCCGGCGGCGTCACGAAACGCCGGAAGCGATCGAGGAACCCGGGGAACCGAGGCACCTCTCCACGCTACTCCCGTCGAGGATCCCTCAGCCACGATTCCCTGGCCGTGGTGGGCTCCGACAGAGGGACGTCGGCCCAAGGGACGCCGCACCCGGCCCCGACGCCGAGGACCGCCGCCGCGCGACCCTCAGCAACGTGCCCTCGACGCACCACCGGGCACCTCTCCGGGCGGGTCTGAGGAGGCGAAAGCACCCCAGGGGGTCGTGGTGGCCCAGCAACATCCATAGGCGCGCGGTCTGGACCAGCAGCTCGGTGCCGACCTCACGCGCGAAGGCGTCGTCCCCTGTCGCCGGGCCATCGGACGCTGAGCGTGCCGCACCGATGACAAGTGTCATCGCGGCGGGTCTTAGCTTCGACCGGATTGGACCAGGATTGGCCCACGCGTTCTCCCGTGGCGTAGAACTCCCTGCAAATCGTGGGATAGTTCCCGCCCTCTCACGGCGGTAACACGGGTTCAAATCCCGTATGCGCTACCTCCAGAAAAGCCCTGCTCCGGCGGGGCTTTTCGCCGTTCCGGGGCAGGTTCGCCCGCTGCTGCACGACAGCGCATCCGCGCCGGCGCCGGGAGGAGGCGAACGTGCGCACGCGGTTGTCCGGCCGACGTCGCACAATGTCGAGGACCTACGACCGCCCCGATCCGCCAGGGCCGGCGTTCAGGGAATCGTCAAGCGCGTCCGCCGCCGGTATGGCTGAGTTCGACTCCGGGACATGGCGCCTCCGGTGGTAAGCCGTCAGAGCCCGACGCCGGGTGCCGTTTCATGTTCGGGCACTCCATGAGGCTGAGCCCGCCAGTCTCCGGCAATCGACGGCGCGGGCACACTCTCGACGTCGCTCGGCGACTCGGTGCGGCCAGCGCCAACGGAGTGGCCCCACCTCGCCTGCGCGGGCGTCCTCCGTGATCCCCGCGTTCATCGGAGTCGGGAGATGTCCACCTACCTCACCTTCCTCACCTACGCCGAGGACGTCCGGCGGAGCATGGTCCCGCATCCCGACGACCGCGCAGGAGCCGCCCGCGAGGGCCACGAGGACGGCGGCGCGGAAGCGGGACGCGACGGGCGGGTCTCCAACGTCCGCCTCGGCTTCGCTCAGGCCGGTACGTCGGACGCACCGAAGCGTCGATGGCCGCCCGCGGTGCGCCGGCATCTCGCGAAGCTCGGCGGGGTGGCCGACGTCGGGATCATCCATCGCCGCTACGGGCGCCACGCGCTCCCGGACGAACTCGAGGGCGCCGGCCGGGCGCTCGGCGAGGGGCCGCAAGCCCGGCAGGCGTCTCGATGAAGCCGAGCTACCGCTTCATGATGTTGTGGACCTCGAAATGCTGCGGTGGGTCGGCGGCCTGGATCCCGGTCTCGGCCAGGATCGGCGTGAGCCGCGCACCGAAGGCCTCGAACTGCTCCTGCGAGTCCCAGATCTCGCTCACCAGGAGGTTGCCGTCCGAGCCGAAGCAGACGTGGTAGTCGAGCCCGTCCGGGGGCCAGGCCCCTTCGCGCTCCTCGAGAAGGCGAACGGTCGCGTCGTACTGCTCGGCGGTAAGTCCCTTGGGGGTGAAGCGAACGACGATGCTCACTGCAGAACCCTCCAAAGTCGGGAATCGGATCGACCCATTGGGCCCACACTCGGACTCCGGCCGCAAGCGCCGGGCCGTCCGAGATGGTCACGTGATGGTCACGCCGCCCACCGTATGCGCCACTTGGCGAGCAGAGGGAAACGCCCCGCCCAGGCGGGGTCCTTCTGCTTCCTGGAGCGCGGACGATGCGGACCCCTCAGCGGCTCCACTTGAGCTCGATCTCGAACTCCGTCTCGTCCTCGCCGACCTCGATCTCGATCTCCAGGCGGACCTCGTCGGCGACGTGCAGCCGCACGCGCTTGCCGCTCCAGTCGAGCTCGACGTCGTTGTGCGAGGCCAGCCCGTCGGCGATCGCGCGCAGCCGCGCCGCCGCCTCCTCGCGGGACAGGGTCTCCTTGCTCTCGATCTTGAGGATGTCCATCTCAGCCTCCTGGGGACGAGCCGCCCCGGAGGATCCGGTGCGGCGGATGGGACGGGTGGGCTTCGGGCCCCGCAGGCGCCCGGCAGCGACCTTCAGCGGCGCAGCGGTCAGCACGAGGACGACGCCGCCCGCGAGGAGCAGGGCGAGGGTTCCGATCGCCGCCAGGCGCCTCATGGGACGAGGCATCCCGGCGCAGCCACCTCCTGCGGCGCCATCGCTGACACGGGCCGAGCCCGTCAGGCCTCCGACTCGGCGTCCTTCCTCAGCTCGTCGATGTCGGCGCTGATCTCCTTCGCCTCCACCTTCTCGGCCTGCGTCATGACGGCGGCGATGTCGGCCCCGAGGCTCGACACCGCGACCACGACGAGGCCCGCCTGCCCCTTGTCGAGGTGCTCGCCGAGCTCCTTGAGGTCCTTCCGGCTCATCCCCGCCGCCGCGTGCCCGGCCACCGCCCCCAGCGCGGCGCCGCCGGCCGTCGTCGCGGCGAGGAGGCCGCCGCCGATGGCCGCGGCCGGGAAGAGCGCGATCACGAGGCCCGTGGCGAGGCCGAGCGTCCCGCCGCCCACTCCGCCGACGCGGGTGGGCGTCTCGTGCTTCTTCACGATCTTGACCTTGCCGCTCTCCTTGCGCTCGATCACCGCGGCGTCGTAGGCGTCGATCAGGCCGTCACGGACGTGGAGGTCGTGGACCCTCTCGTAGTCCGCCTTTGCCGACCCGACGTCGGCGTAGACGCCCACGTAGACCATGAACGTGTCCATCGCCATCGCGAACCCTCCCTCTCGTCCACCCGGACGTGCCCGGGTCTGCGGCCGACGCGGTCTCGACCCATCCAACCGCCGACGGCCTGGGGGACGCGTCGTCTCGAAGGGATGAGAGCGCCGGGCTTCGGTTCCGATCCGATCGCCGGTGCCCGAGACGCGGCTGCTCAGCGACCGCCTGTGGTCCCGAGCGCCTCGGGGGCGAGCGTGCCGTCGGCGACGTCCTGGGCGACGTCCGCGAGGCGCAGGCCTCCCCCCCGGGCGTGACGCCGGAGCCGCGTGAACGCCTCGTCCATGCCGAGGCCGAGAGCCTGGGCGATGACGCCCTTGGCCTGCTCGATGGCGATCCGGCTCTGGAGCGCCTCCTCGAGCTGCTCGGAGAGCACGCGGGAGTCGTGGACCGCCTGGCTCTGCAGGACGGCGATCGTGGCGACGTCGGCGAAGGCCTGGGCCGTCGCGAGGTCGGACGGCGAAAGGGGGACTGGCTCGCTCCGGAAGAGGTTGAGGGCGCCGAGCACCCGGCCCCGCAGGCGGAGCGGCAGAGCGTGGGCGGCGCGGAAGCCGGCGGCGGCGGCGACGGGGGCGAACCGCGGCCAGCGGTCGCCATCCTGCGCCAGATCGCGCGTGCTGACGGGGACGCCGCTGTGGAAGCAGTCCCGGCACGGACCCTCGTCGCTCTGGATCTGGAAGAGCTCGACCGTCTCGAGGGTCTCGCTGGTGGCCGCCATCAGGCGCAGGGTCCCCGCCCCGTCGGCCAGGAGCAGCCCGGCCGCGGCGGCGTCGAGCAGCTCCACGCACCGCTCGGCGAGAAGCACCATGAGGTCCACCACGTCGAAGTCCTCGACGAGGCTGTCGGCGAGATCGACGAAGGTGGCGGCGAGGCGCTGCTCTCGGGTCACGCTGAACACCTCCCGAACCGGAGAGGCGACGTCGGCTGATGATGGAAGCCTATGACGGTCGTGGCCGCCCTCCTACCCCTCGAGACGGAGCCGCCGCGCCACCACGTCGTCGGCCACGTCCTTGAGGAGACGGTCACAGGCGAAGGCGTGGGCGCGGAGGCGGACCAGCGCCTCGCCGACGCTGATGCCCAGCTGGACGCTGACCATCCCGGACGCCTGGTGCAGCGTGGCGCCGTAGCCGATGAGCGGCTCGAGGTCCGGCCCGAGGGACCCCGGGGGGGCCTTGGCCTGGCTGACGAGGATCGCGCTGACGGCGACCATGGCCACGGCCAGCGCATCGGCGTGCTGATCGTGCGACAACTCCCCCGGGGTCAGCCGGTGGAGGGTGAGGGCCCCCACACGGATGGCGCCCATGCGTAGCGGGAACGAGAACAGCGACGACGCCCCGGCGTCGCGCGCGGCGGGGCCGAAGGCCGGCCAGCGCGCCGTCGTCGGCCGGGCGAGGTCGGGCTCGGACACGGGCCGGCCCCACTCGTGCGCGTCGATGCACGGCCCCTCGCCGAGGGCCTGCTGGAGGTCCTCGAGCCGGGCGCCGACCCGGTCGGACCAGGCCAGGGGTGACGGGTGCCCCCCGCTCATCACCATCAGGCTCGTGCCCGAGACGGCGAGAGCCTGCACGGCGGCGTGGCAGACCCCCCGTGCGAAGTCGTCGCCGTCGGCCGCCGCGAGGACGCCCGATAGGCGGATCAGGCGGTCGACGACGGGGCCCCGCCGACCGGCGGGGGCAGGGCGGCCAGGGCGAGGGCGACGACCCGCGCGCTCCTCGGCCGGGGCTCGGGACGTGCCCGCGGCCGGAGACCGTCGGCCGACGCGATCCATGCGAGGGCCTCGTCGATCGTCCGGGCAAGCTCGCGGCTGGACGGGGCCGGCGACCCCTCCTCCTCCTCCTCCTCGATCATCTGCTCCAGGCAGGCGGCGAGAATGCCGGCGGCACGCTGACTGTTCATGTCCCCCTCCTCTCGTGGGCGATCCGCTGCCGGATCACCGGCGCGGGTCGGACGTGGCGGACGCTCCTGGCCGGCGTCGGCGAGGGCCCGGCCGGCCGCGGGGTCGTCCCGTGGCCTCCGCCCGGGATCGACGCAGTCCTCCCGTGGGATCGCAGGGAGGGCTCAACCGGAGGCGCGACCGGTGCGCTGTACCGCTGGCTGCCGCCCATACCATCACCCGACTGCGAGTCCACGGAGAGGACACTGCCGGGTCCGGGGCAGCAGACGCGCCGACACGTAAGTGTCGGCCGTCTCCTGCGCCACGGTACCACCACGTGTGGGGACCCGGAAGCCCGCGTGCAAAGGAGGTCGCGCCCCCTGGGCGGGCCCCCTCAGATGAGGCGCTCGGGCGGGTCCTCGAGGTCCGGCGAGAGGTGGAGCTCGAGGCCGACCGCGGCCGCCTCGGGCGCGATCTGCGCAACGGCCTCGCGCTGGCCGTCGCGGTGCCCGGCCTGGTAGCTCCAGGCCACCGCGATCACGATCTCCTCGACGACCTCCGGCGGGATCGGCGCGTCGGCGAGGGTGTCGCCGAGATCGTCCAGGATCCGGCCCAGCCTCCACTCGGCGAGCCGGCCGGCCACTCCCTCGTTCTCGTCGTGCATGGTGCGCTCCCTGCGGTGGCGGGCCTGACCCTGTGGCCGTACCCGCCCGCCGGGCCGCGCCAACACGGCGTGTTCCGGCGGACGCCGCCGGGGGGTGGTCGGGCGGCGTGGCCCCTCTCCTTTCGATCCGTCCCGTGAACGCGCCGCGGGGTCTCGGCACACGGCGGCCGTCGTCTCCCCGCACCGTCGTCGTAACGGGCGACGCCGCGCGCCTGCGCGCGATCGGGCCCTACTGCGTGATCCCGGCCGCCGAGGACGCCCCGGGGGCCCGGGAAGCAGGTCCTTCAGGATGACCACCCACCGGCCTGCCGCGAGAATCCCTCCAGCGACAGGTCAGACGAAGGGCAGGTCGAGGCCCAGGGCCGACAGGACCGCGATCGCGACGATCACCAGCACCGGGATGACCAGCTTGGGCGACGTCCAGCGCCGCCCGGAGCCCCGCGGGGCGGTCGCGCGGGTGGCGCGCACGCGCACCTGACCGGAGGTGCGGCCGCCGGGGGGCGGTAGCTCGTGGTCCCGCGCCAGGGCCCGGACCGGCTCGTCGATGGTCACCCCCAGGTGGTCGGCGTAGGCCCGCACGAACCCGTTGATGTAGGCCGGGTCGGGCAGCGACTCGAAGCGGCCGTCCTCGATCGCGACGAGGTAGCGCTCGCGGATGCGCGTGGCCTCGGCGCACGCGGAGATCTCGAGGTTCTGCCGCAGGCGGGCCTCGCGCAGGATCGCACCGATTGGGGGCCGGTCCTCCACGCGCGGCAGCCTACGCGCGCGGGGCCCCTCGTGCGCGATCCGTCATGCTCCGGGGTGGATGGCCGCGGACGACGATCACTACGCGGCGCTCGGCCTGGAGCCCGGCGCGGAGCGCGAGGAGGTGCGCGACGCCTGGCGCTTCCTGCTGGCGGCCTTCCACCCCGACCGCTTCCGCGACCCCGGCCAGCGCGAGCGCGCCGAGGAGATCACCAAGCGGGTGAACGCCGCCTGGCAGGTGCTCGGCGACGCGGACGCCCGCCGCCGCTACGACATGCGCCGGGGCGCGCCCGCCGAGGCCCCGCCGCCTGCTCCCCTGCGCGAGCTGCCCTGCCCCACCTGTGCCGCGCGCATCGCCTCGCCCGACGCCGGCGGGCGCCTCACGACCCTCTCCTGCCCCGCCTGCGGCGAGACCTTCCCGGCGATGATCGGCGCCCACTGCGTCGAGCGGCCGCGCCTGGACCGGCGTCTGTTCCGGCTGCGCTACACCGCGATCTTCGCCGACGCGGCCGGCGCCCGCACGGCCGTCGAGTTCCGGCGACTGCCGCAGGAGCTCGCCCTGCCCGAGGGCGAGCTCTTCTCGATCGTCTTCCACCCGCGCCACCCGCGGCCCGTGTACGCGATCGTGCACGGCGACGCGCTCGACGTGGGCTGGCGCGTGGGCTAGCCGGTCAGCGCACCACCAGGCGCACGGTGTCCTTCATCCCGCCGGAGGCGCGCGCGGTGATCACGTACGGGCCCTTGGGGCGCATCCGCCGCACGAACCCGGCCGGCAGGGCCACGTCCGCCACCCCGGCCCGCTCGCGGCGCGTGAAGCGCGCGAGCACGCCGCCGCCCGAGCCGCGCCGCACCGCGAAGGTCACCCGCGCGGCGCGCGTCAGCTCCACGCGCAGCACCGTGCGGCGCCCCGAGGCGACGCGGGCCGGCGCGCTCAGGCGCAGCGGGCGGGTGCGCGCGGGCGCGGGCGTCGCCTGGCCCACCGTGAAGCTGCGGGCGCGTCCGGTCGCCTCGTTGCCGGCCGCGTCGGCCGCCACCACCTGCCAGGTGTGGCGGCCGGGCGCGAGCCGGACCTTCACCGAGTGCGCCGCGGCGTCGACGGCGGCCACCCCGCCGCCGTCGACGAGCACCCGGTATCCACCGACCCCGCTCACCCCGTCCGTGGAGGGCGACCAGACGAGGGTGACCTCGGGCCCCGCCACCCCGGCGCCGTCCGCAGGGGACGACGGCGCCGGGGCCGAGGGGGCCGTGCGGTCGATGAGCAGGGTTCGGGGATCGGTGGAGCGTGTGTTCCCGTTCGCGTCGAGAGCCGACACGTTCCACTGGTGTACGCCCTCGGCGATGGGCGCCGACGGCGTGGCCTGTGTCGCCCCGGCGGCCGCCTGGGCCACGACGGCGCCGTCCACGGCCACCGTGTATCCGGCCACGCCGCTCTGGGCGTCGCTCGCCGGGTTCCAGCGGAAGGTCGGCGTCACGCCGGTGGTGACGAGGCCCTCGGCCGGGGAGGTCGCGGTGAACGGGTCGGGCGGGGTGGTGTCGGGCCCGACGCCGGCGCCGGCCAGGGTGAGGGCGCCGAGCAGGTCGGCGCGGCGGCCGGACGTCGTGACGCCCGCCAGCGCGGCCGCGGGCACGCCGCCGCCGGTGATCGCCGCCTTGGTCTGCCAGGGCGCCAGCCCCGGGGCGGCGCCGGCCACGGCCGCCGCGATGCCGGAGACCTGCGGGGCCGCCATCGAGGTGCCCGACTTGTATCCGTAGCTCGACCCCGGGATCGTGCTCAGGATGTTCTCCCCCGGGGCGCCGACGTCGACCTGGGTCGGCCCGTAGTT
The DNA here is from genome assembly GCA_963770865.1 of uncultured Thermoleophilia bacterium. Taxonomy (GTDB): domain Bacteria; phylum Actinomycetota; class Thermoleophilia; order Miltoncostaeales; family Miltoncostaeaceae; genus Miltoncostaea. The sequence goes on along the minus strand of CAVYRD010000011.1, from coordinate 52,775 downwards.
CGAGAACGAGGCGAGGCCGTCGCCGGGCGTGGTCGCCGCGACGCTGATCAGGGACGAGGACGGGCAGTTGGCCGGCCAGAGCGGCGTGGCGTCGTTGTCGGTGCCGGAGTTGCCGGCCGCCGCGACGAAGGTGACGCCGGCGTCGCCGGCCTGGGAGATCGCGTCGCAGAGGGCCTGCGAGTAGCCGGTGCCGCCCCAGGAGGCGTTGATGACCTTCGCGCCCTCGGCGACCGCGTACTGGATGGCGACGATGGCGTCGGAGGTGTAGCCGCCGGTCGGCTTCAGGAACTTCAGGACCATGATGCGGGCATCGCCCGCCACGCCGGCCACGCCCGTACCGTTGCCCCGCTCGGCCGCGATGATCCCGGCGACGTGCGTGCCGTGGCTGTCGCCGTCGGCCGGGCTGTAGAGCTGCGGCCCCGGATCGGCGAAGTCCCAGCCGTGGACATCGTCCACGTAGCCGTTGGCGTCGTCGTCGATCCCGTTGGACGGGGTCTCGCCCGGGTTGGTCCAGAGGTGGCCCGACAGGTCCGGGTGGGTGGTGTCCACGCCGGTGTCGATGACCGCGACCGTCACCGGGGGCGTCGCGCCCAGCGCGTCCCATGCCGCGGGCGCGTGCATCGCCGGCAGCGCCCACTGCTGGCCGAAGTAGGTGTCGTCGGGCGTCTCCAGGGGCCGCACCCGCGCGTCGAGCTGCACGGCGTCGGCCGCGTCGGCGCCCGCGAGGAGGCCACGGGCCTTGGCGAGAGTGACCGAGGAGGGCAGCTCGTACGCGCGCCAGCCGGCCATCAGGTCGCGCGAGCCCTCGGCGTCGAGGGCGCGGCCGATGCCGGCCGTGGCGCGCGCCCCGGCGTCCGGGTCCACGCGCACGAGCACGGAGTCGGAGCGGGGGGGGTCGGCGGCGGCGGCGTTGGCCGCGGCCGCGCCGAGCGCGAGGACGGTGAGGGCCCACGCGGCGGCGGCCGTGCGGGCACGGCCGGGCCCGGGCAGCGCTCGGGCTCCCTGATGGGGTCGGTGGAGCGGGACGGCGAGGCCTCCTTGCCAGGTCGTCAGAGGGTGATGCGGGCACCGGCGCGGTCCGTGCGCACTGTTGGTGACGCTCTGCCGCATTCATCGGCATCACCCGTCTGGGGGATAACCCCCCTCGGGCGCCTGGACCGCCCTCAGTGTTCCCCGGAAACATGCCGATGCAGGGGGAAACCGCTCGAAGCGAGGAGCCGATGCCACTCGTCAACGGCGTCGTCACCGCCGGCATAGGAGAGGCGACGCGGGTCGCGCAGACCCTGATCCACCGCGGCGCGGAGGCCGGGATGGTCGTGATCGCCGGCGAGCGGGCCCACCGCCTGCAGGCGGAGCGGATCCCCGAGGCCCACGCCTCCGAGCGGCTCGGCCGGCGCCCCCGCCGCGAGCGCGACGGGCAGGACGGCCACGGGCGCCGCGGACACGATCACGAGCCGGGCGAGGAGCCCGGCCACGGCGGCCTGGTGGACCTCCAGGCCTAGAGGGCCCTACTCGTCGGCGGGCGCCCCGGACAGCCGGCTGGCGAAGAAGGCCCGGATCGCCTCGCGGCCGCCCTCGGTGGCGACCTCGGCGAAGCGGGCGGCCAGGGCGCTGCCCCCCTCGTTGCGCACCACCTCGGCGTCGAGCGAGTGCCAGCCGATCTCCGCCAGCTCGATCTCGATCTTCACCTGGGTGGCCGACGGGAAATCCGCGCCGGCCAGCAGCACGCCGCCCTCGCTGAGGTTGACGCTCTGCGCCTCGACGGTCTCGCCGGCGGCGAGGACCCGCACCGGCAGCTCGACGTCCTCGCGCTGGAACGCCCGGCGATCGTCATGAGGTGTCGATTCAGCCATCGCGCTTCTCTCCGGGTCGCTCGATACCGCCGCCGATGCTAGCGAACGAGCGGCAGATCACGCTCGAACACGATCCGGTCGCCCCCCTCGCCCAGGTATCCGGGCTCCAGGCGGCCGGTGAAGCCGAGACGCTCGTGGAAGCGCCGCGACGACTCGCGGTCCGGCGCGGCCAGGGCGCGCACGCGCCGGCAGCCGCGGGCATGGGCGCGCGCGCAGAAGTCCTCGTAGAGGCGGGCGCCCACCCCCCGCCCGCGCAGCGCGGGGTCGACGACGTGCATGTGGACGTAGGCGAGCTCGGGATCGGCCTCGCTCACCAGCCCGAGCAGGAAGCCGGCCGGCGCGCCGCCGGCGTCCTCCAGCCACACGCCCGACGGGCCGAGCTGCTCGAAGAAGAGCCGGTGCATCACCAGGCCCACCGGATGGCCGAACCAGGCGTCCACCACGCGGCGGGCGCGCAGGTAGTCGTCGCCGCGCAGCGGGCGCGAGACGAGGTCCCCCGCGCCGCCCGCGCGGTCGGTCATCGGATCAGGCGGGAGAGGTCGCCAGCCGGGCCACGTAGTCCTCGAGCAGCAGCAGGTTGGCCTCGCCCGCGCGGCGCGTGACCTGGAGCAGCTCGCCCATCGTGGCGATCTCCTCGACCTGCTCCGTGACGAACCACTGCATGAACACCTGCGTCGGGTGGTCGTGCTTGGAGATGGCGAGGTCGAGCACGGCGTGGATGTGCTCGGTGATGCGCTCCTCCCACTCCAGGCAGCCGGCCACGGCCTCCTCGGCGCTCTCGAAGGTGGGCTTCGGCGCGGCGAGCGCGGGGATGACCACGGGGCCGCCCACGTCCTGGATGTAGGTGAGGAACTTCATCGCGTGCGCGTGCTCCTCGGCGGCCTGCGCCGCGAAGAACTTGGTCAGCTCCGGGAGCCCCTCGGAGTCGAACCAGCTCGACACGGACAGGTACTGGAGGTGCGCCTCGAACTCGCGGCCCATCTGGGCGTTCAGGGCGTCGATCACCGGCTTCTCGACGGGCATTCCCAGGCTCCTTGGACGACTGCGGCCAGTGTACCGAGCCCCCCATACGGGGAGTCGTACGCGTCCGAATCCGCCATTACTCTGCCGTCGGTCCCCCCGTCAAGGAGTCACGGCATGCCCCTGCCCCACCGCCGGCCGATCGCCGGCATCGCCACGCTCGGCGTGGTCGCACTCATCGCCGGCTGCGGCGGTGGAGGGTCGGACACCCTCTCGGCAGACGAGTTCCGCACCCAGGCCGACGCGATCTGCCAGGACTACAACACCCAGGCCGCCGCCATCGGGGACCCGGCGTCCCCGTCCGAGTTCTCGGCCAAGCTGAAGCAGCTCGTGCCGCTGCAGGCGGCCCAGCTCGCGAAGCTCGAGGCGCTCAAGCCGCCGTCCGAGCTCGACGGCACCTTCAGCGAGGCCCTCACCCTGCTCAAGAAGCAGCAGGCCACGCTGACGAGCGCGCAGACGCGCATCGACGGCGGCGAGGACCCGACGGCCGTCATCAACGACATCTCCGCGGAGGCCAGCGCGACCGGCGACGAGGCCGACCAGAAGGCGAAGGATCTCGGGCTGAAGGTCTGCGGCACCGACTCGACCGCCGGCACGGGCACGACGGCGACCACGGCCACCGCGCCCGCCACCACCGCCCCGGCCACCACGGCGCCCGCGACGACGGCGCCCGCGAGCACGTCCGGCGGCACCGCCACGACCGCCACGGCGAACTACGTCAAGGACGTGCAGGCCGCGGCCACCGCGCTCCAGGCCTTCGGCACCACGCTCCAGAGCAGCACCGGCGTGGCGGACCTGAAGGCAAAGGTGCCGGAAGCCCGCAAGAACCTGGACGACTTCGACGCGGCGATCGCGAAGCTCGACGGCTACACGATCCCGATCCCGCGGCTCGAGAAGCAGCGCGCCGGGCTCGCGCGCACCGGGCCGAAGGTCAGCGACGTGCTGCGCCGCTTCCTCGACGCGGCCGCGTCGGGCGACCTCGGCGCCGTGACCAAGCTCCTCCCCGAGGTGCAGTCCACGATCGGCGAGTTCCAGGCGGCCGCCACCGGCTGACCACACGCTGATCCCCCGGGGGCCGGCGCCCCCGGGGGATCAGCGTCCCCGGCGCGCCTTCTCGGAGCGGCTGGCGCCGACGATGGCCGCCGTGGCCAGGGCGCCCCAGAAGACCCCGTACGCCAGGCCGCGGCCGAGCGGCTGGTTGAGCAGGAGCACGTGCGCCGCCCAGAGCAGCAGGATGCTCACCGGCAGCACGATCGCGATCTGGACCAGGATGTGCAGGTCCTCCCACCAGCGCAGGAGGGGCGGGACCGGACGCTGCGGCGTGCTGCTCACCGGGTCAGGATACGCGCGGCCGCGGGGGCCCGGCCGCGTCTATATTCCCCCACGTGCCGGGCGCTTCGTCACCCGAGTGGGACCTCGTCCTCGACTGGATGGGGACGCTGGCCGACCTCGCCGGCTCGACCGCGCTGCTCGGCTGGGACCGCGAGACGCTGATGCCGCCGGGCGGCGCGGAGGGGCGCGCGCGCCTGCTCGGCACCCTCGCGGCCCTGCGCCACCGCGAGATGATCCGGCCCGACGCCGGCGAGGCCCTCGCCGCGCTGTCGGCGCGCGACGACCTCGACGACGACCAGCGGGCGATGCTGCGCCTGGCGACCCGCGACCGCGACCGGGCCCTCAAGGTCCCCGAGTCGCTCGTGCGCGAGATCAGCGAGGCGTGCTCGCGCGGCGTGAGCGCCTGGGTCGAGGCACGCGCCGCCGACGACTTCGCCGCCTACGCCGGGCCGCTCGCCCGGGTGGTCGAGCTCAAGCGCCTCGAGGCCGAGGCCGTGGGCGTCGGCGACGAGCCCTACGACGCGCTGCTCGAGGACTACGAGCCGGGCGCCCGCGTCGCCGACCTGGAGCCGGTCTTCGCGGAGCTGCGGTCCCGCCTCACCCCGCTGGTGGCCGAGGCCGCGGCCCGCCCGGCGGTCGACCTGCCCCCGCGCGAGTGGGCGGCCGACGGCCAGATGGCGCTGGCCCACGAGATCGCCCGCCTGGTCGGCTACGACGAGTCGTGCGGCGTCATCGCGCAGTCGGCGCACCCGTTCACCAGCTCTCCCCACCGCGGCGACGTGCGCTTCACCACCCGCCTGATGAACGACAGCCCGATCGGCAACATCAGCGCCGTCCTGCACGAGCTGGGCCACGCCCTCTACGAGCAGGGCTTTCCCGGCGAGGTCGACCGCACGCCGCTCTACGACGCGCCCTCGCTCGGCGCCCACGAGTCGCAGTCGCGCTTCTGGGAGAACCAGATCGGCCACACGCGGGCGTTCTGGGAGCGGATCGAGCCGGCCATGCGCCGCATCTTCCCCGAGGCGATGTCGGGCCTCGACGCCGGCCTGCTGCACCGCGCGGCCCACCGCGTGACGCCCTCGCTGATCCGCGTCGAGGCCGACGAGGTCACCTACAACCTGCACATCGTGCTGCGCTTCGGCCTCGAGCTGGCCCTCCTGCGCGGCGATCTGCAGGTGCCCGACCTGCCCGGCGCCTTCGCCGACGGCATGGACGAGCTCCTCGGCATCCGCCCGCCGACGGACGCCGTCGGGGCGATGCAGGACATCCACTGGGCGGACGGCCTGTTCGGCTACTTCCCGACCTACTCGCTGGGCAACCTCTACGCCGCGCAGCTGGCCGAGGTGGCCGAGCCCGAGCTGGGCGGCCTGGAGCGCGCGATCGCGGAGGGCCGGTTCGGCGAGATCCTGGCGTTCATGAGGGATCGCGTCCACCGCCACGGCGCGCGCCTGCCCACGGCCGAGCTGATGCGCCGGGCCACCGGCGCCGAGCTGTCGGCCGACCCCCTGATCGCCCACCTGGAGCGCTCCTACCTGCACCCGCACTAGGCGGGGTCGCGCAGGGTCGCATCGGTCCAGACCGGGGCCGCCGCGACCGATAGGTGAGGGTGATGCGCCTCCGCCCCCCGCCCGGCGCCGCCCGCCGCCTCGCCGTCCTGGCGCTGGCCGCCCTCGCCTGCGCGCCGCCCGCGGCGGCCGCGCCGTCGGCCGACGCGCTGCGCGCCGAGCGCGACGCCCTCGACGCCCGCGACTCCGCCCTCGGCGGCGACCTCGCGCGCGCGGAGCTGGCCCTGGCGGCCGGGCGCGCCCGGCTCGACCGGGCTCGCGCCGACCAGCGCGCGGCCCTCGACGGCCTGCGGCAGCGCCTGCGGGCGATCTACGCCGCTCCGGAGCCCAGTCCCCTGGTGGAGCTCCTGACCGGAGGCGACCTCGAGAGCGCGCGCGCCGGGCTCGACCTGCTGCAGGCGATCGGCGCCCACGACCGCCGGCTGGTCGCGCGCTACCGCGCCACGACGGCCGCGCTCGACACGGCCGAGGCCTCGCTGCAACGGCGCAAGGACCGCCTGGTGGCCGCGCGGCGCAGCCTGGGTGTGGAGCGGCAGCTCGTGAGCGGGCGCCTCGGCGCGGCGGTGCGGCGCGAGCGGGAGATCGCCGCGAACGACCGGGCTGCCGCCGCGCCCGTGCTGACCACCGGCGGCGGGGGGCTGGCCGTGACCGGCCTCGGCCTCCCGGCCACGGGCGCGGCCGCCGCCGCGGACATCCCGGCGTCCCCGATCGGAGCGACCCGCGGCCTGCCCGCCTCGTTCCTCGCCGACCGCAGCCTGCCCGGCGACGCCCCGGTGGACGCCCAGAGCGGGGCGGTCGTCGACGCCGAGCCGATCGCGGCCACCCCGGGCGCCACCCGGGCCCTGCCGGGCATCGGCGCGGTCGGCCCGGGCGCCGGCACGCCGATCACGGGCACGTTGCCGACCTTCACGGCCGTCGCCTCCTGGTACGGGCCCGGGTACACCGGCACGCTCGCCACGCGGCGAGCCCTACGACCCCTTCGCCTTCAGCGCCGCCTCGCGGACGCTGCGCCTCGGCACCCTGCTGCGCGTGGCCTACGGCGGCCGGGTCGTGACCGTGCGGGTCAACGACCGCGGCCCCTACGTGCGCGGGCGCGACCTCGAGCTCTCTCAGGCCGCCGCGGCCGCCCTCGGGCTGCCGGGCGTCGGCCAGGTCACCGCGCAGATCCTGCCCGCGTACTCCGGGACGCCGACCCGCTCCTAGCGCCCCGTCGCGCCGCCGCGGTGCGCGGCCGCGGCGGCGCGAGGATGTCGCGCGCCCGCATCGCCGCGCCGACGATGCCGGCCTGGTTCTGGAGGGCCGCGGCCATCACGGGCGGGCGCACGTCGAGCAGCGGGATGAACCTGCCCGCCTTGCGCGAGATGCCGCCGCCCAGGATCACCAGGTCCGGCCACACGAGGGCGTCGATGCGGGTCAGGTACTCGTTGAGCAGCGGGGCCCACTCGGCGAAGGACAGACCCTTGCGCTCACGCGCGCCGGCCGACGCGCGCAGCTCGGCGTCCTTGCCGCGGATCTCGATGTGGCCGAGCTCCAGGTTGGGCACCAGGATGCCGTCGATGAACATCGCGCAGCCGATGCCGGTGCCGAGGGTGAGGAACAGGATCACGCCCTTCACCCCGCGCCCCGCGCCGAAGCGGATCTCCGCCATGCCGGCGGCGTCGGCGTCGTTCATCACCACGCAGGCGCGCCCGATCTCCTCGGAGAAGAGCGCCTCCGCGTGCTCGCCGATCCACGACGGGTCGATGTTGGCGGCCGTCATCACCCGCCCGCCCACGATCGCCCCGGGCACGCCGATGCCGATCGGGCCGGAGTCCGGGCGGCAGCGTCCGCACGAGCGCCGCCGTGGCCGTCACGACGGCCTCCGGCGTGGCCGGCTGGGGCGTGTCCACCCGCACCCGCTCGCCCACGAGCACCCCCCGCCGCGGATCCACCACGCCCGCCTTGATGCCCGAACCGCCGATGTCGACACCGATCAGACCCCTCACGGCTCCGCCACCTCGCTGTCGTAGGTCACCAGGGACATCACGTCGTAGCCGGCCAGCGCTCGCGCGCCCGGGCAGGAAGGTGAGCTCCGCCACCACCGCGATCCCGGCCACCTCCCCGCCGAGCGCCTCCACCAGGCGGCAGGCCGCCAGGGCGGTGCCGCCGGTCGCCAGCAGGTCGTCGTGCAGCAGCACCGACTGGCCGGGCTGCACGGCGTCGCGGTGCAGCTCCAGGGCGTCGGTGCCGTACTCCAGCGCGTACTGCTCGCTGATGCGCTCGCCCGGCAGCTTGCCCGGCTTGCGCGCGGCCGCGAAGCCCACGCCGAGGGCCGACGCGATGGCGCCGCCCAGCACGAACCCGCGCGCCTCCACGCCGAGCACCACGTCGGGCCGGCGCGGGCGTGCCCACTCGGCGATGCCGCCCACCAGCGCCGCGAGCCCGTCGGCGCTCTGGAAGAGCGGCATCAGGTCGTAGAAGAGGATCCCCGCCTGGGGGTGGTCCGGGATCCGGCGGATCGCCCCGTCGATGTCGAACGGGGTCGCGCGCGCCTCCGCGCTCACTGGCTCGCGATCTCGCGCAGCTCGGAGATCAGCATCAGGTGGCGCATGTGGCTGGCCAGGGCGGCGAGGCTCTCCAGCGACTCGAGCGCCTCGCGCCGGCGCTCGGGGTTGCGCGAGCGCAGCCCCACGGTGAGCAGCTGCTGCAGCAGGCCCGCCTCGCGCTCGGCCGCCACGCGGAACAGGCGCAGGTGGCGCGGCTCGACGCCGTAGCTGGCCAGCTCGAGCGCCGTCTGCACCACCTCGCGGTCGGTCTCGTCGTAGACGTCCGGGCCGTGGCCGCCCACCAGGCCGTACTCCTCCAGGGCCTTCAGCAGCTGCCGGCTCGCGCCGGTGGTCGCGATGATCTCCTGCGTCCCGTAGCGCCGGCTCGGCGCGGGCTCGGCGAGCTGCGCCCGCTTCAGCTGCTTGGCCTGGTTGGCCACGCTGAACGCGCCGGTCGTCGAGGACTCCAGCTCCTGGCGGATCACCCGCAGCGGCAGGAACTCGTCGCGCTGCAGCCGCAGGATGGTGCGCAGCCGCTCCACCTCCAGCGGGCTGTAGAGCCGGTAGCCGCCCGCGGTGCGCTTGGGCGTGATGAGCCGCTGGTCCTCGAGGTAGCGGATCTTCGAGATCGAGATCGACGGGTAGTCGGCCTTCAGGAGGTCGCAGACCGCCCCGATGGTCAGCGCCCCCTCGTCGGCGGCCGGAACATCGTCCGGCAGGAGGCTCGGCTGCGTCACCCGAGCAGGAAGGTCAGGCGGAACTTGCCGATCTGCAGCTCGTCGCCGTCCTCGAGCCGCTCCTCGCCCTCGATGCGGCGGCGATTGACGTAGGTGCCGTTGAGGCTGCCCAGGTCGCGCAGCGCGGCGCCCGCGGGGCCGGTCGTGATGACGGCGTGGTTGCGCGAGACGGTCACGTCGTCGAGGAAGACGTCGGCCGAGGGCTCGCGGCCGATCGTCACGGTCTCGTGGTCGAGCGAGAAGATCGCCCCGGCCGGGCCGCCGGAGCGCACCGCCAGGGTCGGGCCCTCGAGCGCGGGGCCCTTCCAGGCCCCCGACTCGGCCTCCTCGTCGCTGATCGCCAGGGGCCCGGTGATCTCCCCCGTGCCCTGGTTCTCGACGATCAGGAGCGCGCCGCAGCGCCCGCAGTACTTGTGGGCCTCACTCTGATGGAAACCGCACTCGGAGCAGTACATCGCGTCGCGCCTCCCCGGCCCGCCGGCGTCCCGCCGGTCCTCAGTCGCGCTCGAGCTGGTCGAGGTCGGGCAGGCGCCCGGCCAGGATGCGGCTGAGGGCGTCCAGGTTGACGACCGACAGCTCGCCCTCGTCGCGCCCCTTGAGCCGGCCCACGAGCTCCGCCTTCAGCAGCTCGATGCGTCCGTGCAGCAGGCGACGCTGCTTCGAGACCTCGCGCTCCTCGTCGGTGAGGCTGCGGATCAGGTCCTTGAGCTCCGCGTCCGTGAGGCCGCTGAGGTCGGGGTGGGCTTCCATCGAGGCTCCTCCTGGGGTGGAGGGTCAGCATAGCGGCCCGCGGGCCGAACCCTCAGCCCCGGGTCGAGGGCTCCGCGGAGCGGGCACGCAGCAGCGCCACGGCCTGGCGCGCGTAGTTGGCGAAGGTGCCGAGCGCGAGGGCCACCGCCGCCCACATCAGCACCTCCACCCACGCCTGGTCGAGCCAGATGGCGAAGCCGGTCGCGGTCATCGTGAGGGCCGAGGAGATCTTGCCCGCCATGTCCACGCGCATGTCGATGCCGGTGCGCAGCAGGGCGACGGCCCCGGCCACGATGACGATGTCGCGCACCAGCAGGATGAGGGGCGCCGCCAGCGGCACCGAGCCCAGAAGCATCACGCCGACGAGGCCCACGCCCACGAGCAGGCGGTCGGCCAGCGGGTCGGCGATGCGCCCGAACGTTGACTCGGCCCCCAGGCGGCGGGCGAGCCACCCGTCCAGGAAGTCCGTGATCGCCGTGACCGAGAAGATCGCCCAGCCGAGCACCGAGGTCGTGCCGTCGGCCGTGATCAGCACCCACAGGAGCACCGGCAGCGCGGCCAGGCGGCCGATGGTCAGCGCGTTCGGCACCCAGGCCCAGCGCGAGCGCCCGTATCCGGTGTCAGAGCGAGTCACGGGCCCACCGCCGTCGCCCGCGTCCGCGGGAGGAGAAAGTCGGGGCGAGAGGATTTGAACCTCCGACCGCCCGGCCCCCAGCCGGGTGCGCTACCAGGCTGCGCCACGCCCCGAGAGACCGCAGGTTACCGCAGCGCGGGCCTCGTGTCGCGCTCGCGCGGCTTCACTAAGCATCCCCCGCCGATGGCCAAGGCCCCGATCCTCGCGTCCCGCGCCGACGACTTCCCGCAGTGGTACCAGGACGTCCTGGCCAAGGCGGAGCTCGCCGAGAACGGCCCCGTGCGCGGCACGATGGTCATCCGCCCCTACGGCTACGGCCTGTGGGAGCGGATGCAGTCCGACATGGACGCGCGCATCAAGGCCTCCGGCGCCGAGAACGTCTACCTGCCCCTGTTCATCCCCGAGTCGTACCTCAAGCGCGAGGCCGAGCACGTGGAGGGCTTCAGCCCGGAGCTCGCGGTGGTCACCGTGGCCGGCGGCAAGGAGCTCGAGGAGCCGCTCGTCGTGCGCCCCACCTCGGAGACGCTTTTCGGCGAGCTGATGGCCAAGTGGATCCAGTCCTACCGCGACCTGCCGCTGCTGCTGAACCAGTGGGCCAACGTCGTGCGCTGGGAGCTGCGCCCGCGCATCTTCCTGCGCACCACCGAGTTCCTCTGGCAGGAGGGCCACACGGCCCACGCCACCCAGGAGGACGCCGCCGCGTACGCGCGGCGCATCCTCACCGACGTCTACCGCGACTTCATGGTCGAGATGCTCGCGATGCCGGTGCTGATCGGCGTCAAGACCTCCCGCGAGCGCTTCGCCGGGGCCATCAACACGATGACCTGCGAGGGGATGATGGGCGACGGGCGGGCCCTCCAGATGAGCACCAGCCACGAGCTCGGCCAGAACTTCGCGAAGGCCTTCGGCATGCAGTACCTCGGCGAGGACGGGGTGCTCGAGCACTGCTGGACCACCTCGTGGGGCTCCACCACGCGCATGATCGGCGGGCTCATCATGTGCCACGGCGACGACAACGGCCTGCGCGTGCCGCCGCGCATCGCGCACATCCAGGCCGTCGTGATGGTGGTGCGCGACGACGACCAGGGCTCGGTGGCCACGGAGGCGCGCCGCCTCACGGCCGAGCTGAACGCCGCGGGCGTGCGCGCCCGGGTGGACGACCAGACGGCGACCGGCTTCGGCCGCCGCGCGACGGACTGGGAGCTGAAGGGCGTCCCGGTGCGCATCGAGATCGGCCCGCGCGACCTGGCCGAGAGCGCCGTCACCCTGGTGCGCCGCGACACGCGCTCCAAGGGCTCCGCGCCGCTGGCCGGCCTCGCGGACACGGTCTCGGCGCTGCTCGACGAGATGCAGGCCGGCCTGCTGGCCGAGGCCATCGCCTTCCGTGACGGGCGCACCGCCGACGTGTCGAGCATCGAGGAGGCGATCGAGGCCGGGCGCACCGGCTTCGCCCGCATCCCGTGGGACGTCGTGGGCGGCGAGGGTGAGGACCGCCTCGCCGAGCACGGCATCAGCGTGCGCTGCCTGCAGACCCCCGAGGGCGGCGTGCCGGACGACCTCGAGGGCCCGCTCCAGGCGATCGTCGCCCGCGCCTACTAGGGCGACGCGCGCACCTCGAACGTGGCCCGTGCGCTCAGGCGCCCGGGGATCCGGAGGGGCACGGTGAGGTCCCAGGTCGACGGAGAGGCCACCAGGCGGGGCCGGATCCCCTTCAGGGCGGGGCGAGGGGGCAGCGCGCGCGCGAGGTCGGCCGGGCGGCCCACGGCCCAGCGGATCGACGATCCGTCCACAAGGAGCTCCACCTCGAGAGCGCCGGTGTCACGCAGCCGGAGGGGGACCGCGCCGCGGCCCGTGCGGGGGAGCCGGACCGTGCGGGCGACCCCCACCCCGAGGATCCGCAGCCGCGGACGGGCCCTCCGCCAGAACTCCGCCCGCGACACGCCGAATCGTCGGGCGAGCCCCAGCGGATCCTGACCGAGGGCGGCGAGCAGGGTGACGCGCCGCCCGGAGACCAGGGCGGGGCGGGCCGTGAGCGCGGCGGGGTTGACGAGGCCGCCCTCGGCCAGACCGAGCGCACCGGCGAGAGCGTGCCGTACCCGCGGGCCGAGCACCGGCTCAGGCAGGCAGCGGGGACGACCGGCGCCGTCGGCGCCGAACGCCGCGTGGAACTGGTCCAGGAAGGCGCTCGCGTCCCGGCCCAGGCGATAGGCGCCCGGTCCGTTCATCAGGAGCGCGCAGTTGGGACCGGTGCGGGCGAGCCGCCACGTCCGAGCCTGCGGTCCGGGCCCGACGAGCAGGTGGAGCCGCCCGCGGTCGCCGCCGGCCCGTCCCAGTGCGAGCCCGACGGCGGCCGGGAAGTGGAGCCAGTCAGCGGCGGCCCAGGCGACCGGCCGGCCCTCGCGGGCCCGGAAGGTCTCGAGCCAGACGCCGCCGCTCGCGGCGAGGATCGCCCAGGCGTCGCGCCAGCCGGACGCGTCGTTGAGCATCCAGCCGGGGGTCGGGATGTAGACCTGCACGTGCCGGGCGAGGCTCTCCTCGCCCCAGGGGGAGGGCTCGTGGCTGAGCGCGATCATGGCGCTGCGAACGTTCGCCCCCGTCTCGGAGCGGAAGTCCGCGGTGATCTCGTCCAGGAACACGGTATGCGAGCCGGAGGTGATGATGGCGTCGCGGATGAGCGCGGCGACCTCCTCGGACGAGCGCCCCACGACGCTCGGGGTCGTCGCGGTGGGGGCGAACGCCGTCACCTTCCCCGCCTGGAGCTCCGGCGCCACGAGGGGCAGGGCCGGGCCCTGGTGCAGGACCCCGGGGATCGACGCGAGGCCGGGCCGTCGCCCGTCCCCGTTGAGCAGCAGGCCCGCCCCCGCGCCGCTGTCGTAGACGATCCCCCGGGGCGCCGCCGCGACGGCCGTCGGAGCGGGCATGCCGGACGCGATGACCAGGGCGATGGCGGCGGAGGCCAGCCCTCTGGCGGTCATCGCGACCGTCCTCTCGGAGGCGTCGCCGGCCCGGGCCTCAGGCCGGGCGCAGCGTGAGCGTCCGCCTCAGCGTGGCCTGAACCCCTCCTGCCGAGCGCACGGTGACGACGACCGTCACCCGACCCCGCTTGGCACGCGCCAGCGCGGCGCGCGCGGAGCGCGGCAGGACCAGGATGAGCTTCCTGCTCGTCGTGCCCACCGTCCGCCGCAGCTCCGACCGGTAGGTCGCCCGGCCGATCCGCGTGGTCGCGGCAACGAGCACCGTGCACCGCGCGCCGCACGTCACGCTCGACGCGATGGTGACCCGGCCCGACGGGTCGACGGTCCGGGTGGCCAGCCGCGGCATCACGAGGGTCGCCGCCCCCACCACCCGGGTGACCGTGACCGGCGGCGCGGGGGCGGAGGGCTGGACGACGAGGAACGGGGCCGAATACGCGATGCCGCGGAAGGTGGTCACCGTCCCCGCGCTGCCGAGCGCGAAGACCGCGTTCACGGCGCACGTGAGCGACTTGCCGGTATCGGAGGCTTCGACGGCGTAGAGGCTGGAGGTCGCACCCCCGACCGGGAGCGCGTTCGCCAACCAGGAATAGGAGAGGAGCGGCGCGACCGTCCGCCCGGACGAGGTCTCCAGCCACGGGGCCGACGTGCATTGGAGGGCGACGAGGGCGCCAGCCGCATTGCGGACAGGGGTCACCTGGGGCGGCGCGGTCGTGGCGAGGACGCCGTCGGCGGCCATGGCGCCCGGAGCGGCGATGAGCGCGAGCGCCAGAGCGGCGGCGAGGACGCTGCGACGCCACGCTCGCGCCCGGCGTGAGGATGTGGCAGCGGACATCTCGCTCCCTCCAGCTCCGTGGGACGGGTCAACGGCCCCCATGCCACCGCGGCGGGTCCGGCCGCGCATCAGGCGCCGCGCTGACACCCGCTACGACAAGTCCACAACCGCGTCGTCTAGGACGCGATGCCCGCCCCGGCCCGTGGGTAGCGGGCCTCCACGTAGTCCTCGACCATCCGGATGAAGTCGGCGGCCAGGCCGGCGCCCTCCAGGGTGGCGACCTTCTCGCCGTCCACGTAGACCGGGGCGCGCGGCGACTCGCCGGTGCCGGGCAGGCTGATGCCGATGTCCGCGGCCCGGCTCTCCCCCGGCCCGTTCACGATGCAGCCCATCACGGCCACCTTCAGGTCGGCGACGCCCGGCCGCTCCTCGCGCCACTCGGCCATCCGGGCGTCGAGGTGGCGCTCGATCGACTGGGCCAGCTCCTGGAAGACCGTGCTGGTGGTGCGCCCGCAGCCCGGGCACGCCGTGACCTCGGGGCGGAAAGTCCGCAGGCCGAGGCCCTGCAGCAGCTCGCGGCAGACGCGGACCTCGATCGCGCGGTCGCCGCCGGGCTCCGGGGTGAGGCTGGCGCGGATCGTGTCGCCGATGCCGTCCTGCAGCAGGATCGCCAGCGCCGCGGTGGTCGAGACGATGCCCTTGCTGCCCATGCCGGCCTCGGTGAGGCCGAGGTGCAGCGGGTAGTCGCAGCGGGCCGCCAGGTCCCGGTAGACGGCGACCATGTCCTGCAGGCGGCTGGTCTTGCACGAGAGCACGATGCGGTCGCCCGGCAGGCCGATCTCCTCGGCCGCCTCGGCGGACGTGATCGCGCTCTGCACCATCGCCTCGCGCAGCACCGCGTCGGCGGGCAGCGGCTCGGCACGGCGGCCGTTCTCGTCCATCAGCGCGTCGAGCATCTCGGGGTCGAGCGAGCCGGCGTTGACGCCGATCCGCACGGGCCGCTCGTGGTCGATCGCCGCCTGCACCATCGTCGCGAAGTTGGCGTCGTGGCGGGCGCCCCGGCCGACGTTGCCCGGGTTGATGCGGTACTTGGCCAGCGCCTCGGCGCAGTCCGGGAACTCGCGCAGCAGCGTGTGGCCGTTGTAGTGGAAGTCGCCGACCAGCGGGACATCGACGCCGTGCTCGTCGCGCAGGCGGTCGCGGATCTCGGCCACCCGCGCCGCGGAGGCGCGGTTGTTGACCGTGATGCGGACGATCTCCGAGCCGGCCTCGGCCAGCTCGGACACCTGGGCGGCGGTCGCCCGGGCGTCGGCCGTGTCGGTGTTGGTCATCGACTGGACCACGACGGGCCCGGCCGGGCCGATCGGGACCGGCCCCACCATGCAGGTGCGGCTCGCGCGTCGGGGGGCGCTCATCGGACCGATACTAGTGCCCCGCGCCGGGGCACTAGGGGTTGACCTGGAAGCCGTCCCCGGTGAGGCGGCCGATGTCGTTCTGAAGGGCGACGGCGAAGATCAGCATCACGATCGCGAAGCCGACGAACGAGGCGCGGCCGTAGGTCACCGCGCTGAACGCCGAGCCCTTCACCTTCTCCGCGATCGCGAAGACGATGTGACCGCCGTCGAGGGGCAGGATCGGCAGCAGGTTGAAGATGCCGAGCGCCAGGCTGATCACCCCGACGAACTGCAGGATGTCGATGAGGCCGTTGCTCGCCACCGCGTTGAAGGTCGCGCCGACCCCCACGATGCTCGACACCTCGCCGCGGGCCTTGCTGTTCGTGAACGACTCGCCGATCACCTGCACGTTGGTCTTCAGCACGTACCAGGTGAAGTCCCACGCCTCGCGGACGCCCTCGATCGGCCCCGAGCGCACGGTGGGCCCCGCGACGGTGTCGAACACGAAGCCGAGGCCGGTGACCGTGCGCCTGGTCACGGGGTCGACGGCCGTGTGGCCGAGCTGGTCGGTCAGCAGCTGGAGCTTCGCCGTGCGCTCGATGACGGAGCCGTCGCGCCCGATCCGCAGGCGCACCGTCTCGCCGGCGTCGAACGCGCGGAGGACCTTCTGCACCACGACGGCGTCGCCCTTCGCAGGGACGCCGTTCACCGCCAGCACCGTGTCGCCGGGCTGCAGCCCGGCGGCCTGCGCGGCGGAGTCGCGGGTGACCGACGCCACGGTGGTGGTCGCCGTCGAGGTCGGGATGCCGATCCAGAAGATCGCCGCGAAGATGATGATCGCGAGGACGATGTTGACCGCCGGTCCGGCGAGGATCGTGGCGATCTTCTTCCAGGCCGGCTTGGCGGTGTACGCGCGGTGCTTGACCTCGTCGTCGATCTCCTCGCCGACGGTCATCCCGCTGATCTTCACGTAGCCGCCGAGGGGCAGCCACCCGATCGCGTACTCGGTCTCGCCGCGCGTGCGCGACCAGATCGGCTTGCCCATGAAGATCGAGAAGCGCTCGACGCGCATCCCGCACCACTTGGCGACCACCATGTGGCCGGCCTCGTGGACCAGCACGAGGACCATCAGGATCAGGACGAACCAGACGAGGTTGAGGATCACGCGGGCACCCCCTCCACGGCGAGGGCCGCCGCGTCGCGGGCGCGGGCGTCGGCCTGCATGACGGCGTCGATCGTGTCCGCGGGGCCGGGGGGCACGCCGTCGAGCGCGGCGGAGACGACGCGCGGGATGTCCATGAAGCCGATCCGCTCGGCCAGGAACGCGGCCACGGCCACCTCGTTGGCGCCGTTCAGCACGGCGGGCGCGGTGCCGCCGGCGGCGCCCGCCGTGCGGGCCAGGGCCAGGCAGGGGAACGCGGCCTCGTCGGGCGCGTCGAAGTCGAGCCGCCGGCCCACCAGGTCCATCGGCTCGCCGGGCGGCGGCGGGGCCGGATGGCGCAGGGCGTGGCCGATCGGCACGCGCATGTCGGGCGGGCCGCAGTGGGCCAGGACGCTGCCGTCGTCGAGCCGCACCATCGCGTGGATCAGCGACTGCGGGTGCACCAGGACCTCGACCCGCTCGTAGGGCAGGTCGAACAGGTGGTGCGCCTCGATCACCTCGAGGCCCTTGTTCATCAGCGTCGCGGAGTCGATCGTGATCTTCTCCCCCATGGTCCAGGTCGGGTGGCGGAGGGCGTCGGCGCGCGTCACCCCCTCGAGTTCATCGGCGGGACGGCCTCGGAAAGGACCCCCCGACGCGGTGAGGATCGCCGAGCGCACGCGCTCGCGCGGCACGCCCTCCAGCAGCTGGAAGAGGGCGGAGTGCTCGGAGTCGACCGGCACCAGCCGGGCGCCGGTCCGCGCCCGAACGGCGGCGACCAGGTCGCCGCCGGCGACGAGGCTCTCCTTGTTGGCCAGCGCCACCGTGATGCCGCGCTCGAGCGCCGCCAGCGTGGGGCGCAGACCGGCGGCGCCGACCAGCGCGTTCAGGACGATGTCGGGCTCGCAGGCGTCGATCAGGGCGGCGAGGTCCGGGTCGTGGGGCACCGTGCCGCCGCCCGCGGCGGCCGACGTCCACTCCACGCCGTGACCCGCTGCCTGGGCGGCCATCGCGTCCACGCCGCTCCCGCAGGCGAGGCCGCACGCCTCGAGGTCGGGCGCCCGGTCGATCACCTCCAGAGCCTGGACCCCGATCGATCCGGTGCATCCCAGGACGAGTACGCGTGCCACCCGTCGAGTGTAGCGAGGCCCCCGCGCCGCCCGTGGTAAGGCCCCCTTAAGGAATCGCGGCTAGCCTCGCCGAGTGGCCCTGCTCGTCGCCGTCGCGTTCCTCGCCGGGGTGGTGACCGCCCTCTCCCCCTGCGTCCTCCCCGCCCTGCCGGTCGTGCTCGCCGGCTCGGCGGGCGGCGGCCCGCGCCGCCTGGCCGGGATCGCCGTGGGCTTCGTCGCCGCGTTCGTCCTGTTCACCCTCACCCTGACGACGGCGCTGCAGAACGCCGGGCTCTCCCCACAGGCCCTCCGCAACATCGCCACGGCGGCCCTGATCGGCTTCGGAGCGGCGATGCTGGTGCCGGCGCTCGGCGAGCGCGTGGCCATCGCGCTCGCCCCGGTGGCGCGCCTCGGCGAGCGCATCCCGCGCGGGCGCTCGGGGCTGGGCGGCGGCCTTCTGGTGGGCGTGGCCCTCGGCCTGGTGTGGACGCCGTGCGCCGGGCCGGTGTTCGCCGCCATCGCGGCCGTGGCCGCCACGGGCGACGCCGGAGGGCGCGCGTTCGTCGTCCTGACCGCGTACGCCGTCGGTGCCATCGTGCCGCTCTGCCTGCTCGCCGCCGGCGGGCGCCGCATCCTGGCGCGCCTGCGCGGGCGCTCCGGCGCCCTGGTGCGGCCCGCCCTCGGGCTCCTGATGGTCGGCGCCGGCCTGGTCATCGCGTTCGGCGTGGACACGCGGCTCACGACCCGCCTCGTCCGCGACGTCCCGGCCTACACCGACACGCTGCAGGCGCTGGAGCGCACCCCGGAGGTCGAGCGCGAGCTGGCCGGCCTGCGCGCCGGCGCGCCCACCGACATCCCGCCCTTCCTCGACGCCGCCCGCGGCGCGCCGGCCGGCGGCGCCGACCTCGGCCTTCCCGACGCCGGCCCGGCGCCCGAGCTGAGAGGCATCTCGGCCACCTACAACACCCGCGACGCGCCGCTCACGCTCGCCTCGCTGCGCGGGCGCGTCGTGCTGCTCGACTTCTGGACCTACTCCTGCATCAACTGCCTGCGCACGATCCCCGAGCTGGAGGCGCTGTACGAGCGCTACCGCGGCGACGGGCTCACGGTGCTCGGGGTCCACACGCCGGAGTTCCGCTTCGAGGCCGACGCCGGCAACGTGGGCGACGCGGTCCGGAGCCTGGGCATCACCTACCCCGTGGCACTCGACCCCGACTACGCGACATGGGACGCATACGGCAACCGCTACTGGCCGGCGACCTACCTCATCGACCGACGCGGGCACGTGCGCGACCTGCACGTCGGCGAGGGCGACGAGGCGCGCACCGAGGCGCTGGTGCGCCGCGCCCTCGGCGTCGCGGCCGACAGTCCCGACGCCGCGCACCCCGACGGGCAGGAGGGGCCCGGCGCCCGGCGCCAGACCCCGGAGACCTACGTGGGCGCGGCGCGGATCCAGCGGCTCACCGCCGGACAGCGCGTGCGCCCGATGCTCCCCACCGAGTTCCACGTCCCGCTGTCGCTGGAGCCCGACCACCTGGCCTTCGACGGCGAGTGGACGATCGGCGACGAGTCGGCCGTCGCGGGCGGCGGCGCCGCGATCGAGCTGAGCTTCCACGCCAAGGGCGTCTACCTGGTCCTCGACGGAGACGGGGAGACGCGGACCGGCCGCGTCCTGCTGGACGGCCGCCCGCCGACGGCCGACGAGGCGGGCGCCGACGTCGCCCCCGACGGGACCCTCACCGTCACCGGACCCCGCCTCTACCGCCTGCTGGACATGCCCACCGCCCGCGACGGCCGCATCCGCATCGAGCTCGCGAAAGGGACGGAAGCGTTCGCCTTCACGTTCGGCTGAACGGGAGGCGCCTCCTCAGCGCAGGGTTGCGGAGGCCGATCGTCTGGCGCGTAGACGGAGGCGCTACCCGCATCGTGCGATGACGCATGGACGGCCCTCTTGCGGGGCCGTCCGGCACCGCCTTGCGGCGGGGACGGCCGCGGAAAGGGCCGCTCGCGCGCGCAGTGCGCGCGGGCGTCCCGTGACCTTCGGGAGCGCTGCGGGCGGACGCCGAGGGCCTGAGGAGAGTCGGCGCGCGAAGCGCATCCGGAACCCAAGGATGTGAGGTCCCGAAGGGGCCGAGCGGCCGTTTCCGAGGCCCGTCCCCGCCGAAGGCGGTGCCTCGGTCTGCAAATGGGCCCCGGCCAGGGGCTCATTTGCCGCCCTGGCCGCCCCGAAAGAGGGCGGTCAGTGCGTCAGCTCATGGGCCGTCTCGCAGAACGCCACCACGAGCGCGACGGCGTTGTCGAGGTCGTCCGGGTGGCAGGCCTCGACCACCTGGTGGACGTAGCGCGTCGGGATGCTGACGCAGCCGGCCATGGCGCCGTCGCCCGACAGGCCGAGCTCGCGCGTGTCGGTGCCGCCGCGCACCATCACCTCGAGCTGCGTCGGGATGCCGCGCTCCTCGCCGACGGCGACGAGGTGGTCGACGACGGCCCGGGGGACGATGGCGCTCGTGTCGTAGACCTTGATCGCCGCGCCCCCGCCGAGGGTCGTGATGCGCTGGTGCGGCTTGGCGTCGGGGCCGTCGTTGGCGAGCGTGATGTCGATCGCGAGCCCGATGCGCGGGCGCACACGGGAGGTCGCCACGCGCGCGCCGCGCAGGCCGACCTCCTCCTGGACGCTGGCGACGGCCACCACCTCGCAGGCGTGGTCGCCGAGGGCCCGCATGGCCTCGATCATCACGTAGAGGCCGGCGCGGTTGTCGAGGCTCTTGCACGTCACGAGATCCCCGAGCCGGGCCATGGCGCGCTCGCGGGTGACGACGTCGCCCGGGCGCACAAGCTCGCGCACGCGGTCGGCCGGCAGGCCGAGATCGACGAAGTAGTCGTCGAGGGCGGGCGCCTTGCGCTTCTCCTCGTCGGTCATCAGGTGGACGGCCTTCGTGCCGAGCACGCCGAGCCGGTCCTCGCGGCCGTGGACCACGACGCGCTGGGCGGTCAGCGTCTTGGGGTCGAAGCCGCCGAGCGGGACCAGCCGCAGGAAGCCGCCGTCCTCGACGTGCGTGACCATGAAGCCGATCTCGTCCATGTGCGCCGAGAGCATCAGCAGCGGCCCGCCGCCGCCGGCCCGGCGCGCGATCAGGTTCCCGAGCGGGTCGACCTCGACGGAGTCGGCGAGGGGCTCCAGCTCGCGCCGCGCGACGGCGCGGATGCGCTCCTCGCGCCCCGGGGGGCCGGGGGTCTCGCAGAGCTCGGCGAGCAGATCGAGGCTCATCGCGGCAACCTACCCGGCGCGGCTCAGTAGACGAGCATCACGGTCACGAAATAGCCCACCACGGCGCCGAAGAGGAGCGCGTCGAAGCGGTCGAGCACGCCGCCGTGGCCCAGCAGCAGGCGGCCGGAGTCCTTGGCGCCCACGTCGCGCTTCAGCACCGACTCGAACAGGTCGCCGAGGAAGGCGGCCGGGCAGATCGCCAGGCCGAGGATCAGCGACTGCCAGCCGGTGATCCAGTCCATGTAGAGCCCGGCGATCCAGACGGCCACGGTGGCCGCGACCAGGCCGACGACGGCGCCCTCGACGGTCTTCTTGGGCGAGGTGAGCGGCGCGATCGGCCGCTTGCCCCACAGCCGGCCGCCGACGTAGGACGCGGTGTCGAAGACCCAGACGCCCACCAGCACGTTGACCACCGCGCCCGCGCCGTCGGGCAGCTCG
This sequence comes from uncultured Thermoleophilia bacterium, assembly GCA_963770865.1. Taxonomy (GTDB): domain Bacteria; phylum Actinomycetota; class Thermoleophilia; order Miltoncostaeales; family Miltoncostaeaceae; genus Miltoncostaea. The sequence goes on along the minus strand of CAVYRD010000011.1, from coordinate 31,262 downwards.
CGCAGCAGCACCATGAGCGCCAGCGGCAGCCCCAGGTAGACGACGCCCAGCAGGGTGAAGGCCATCCGGGCGGTGATGTCCTCGCGCCGGGGCAGGATGAGGGCGGCGACGGCGACCAGGATCAGGCTGAGGCCCAGGCCGAGGAGCACGCCGTGCTCGGCGTCGTCCATCCCCCACGCCAGCGCGATCAGGCTGAGCGCGCCGAGGAAGCCGGCCCAGCGAAGCGGCCGCTGCGCGGCGGTCAGGCTGTAGAGCTCGTAGAGGCCGAGGGCGGCGACCACGGCCAGGGCCAGCGCGAAGACCACCCCGCCGATCGCCACGACGGCGATCGCGACGATCACGCCCGGGACGGCGACCAGCAGGCGACTGCCGAGGCCGCTCGGCGCGAGGCCGGTCAGCGTCCACCGAAGCGTCGGTGACGGCGCCCGTACTCGAGCATCGCCTGCTCGAGGTCCTCCGGGCCGAAGTCCGGCCAGAGGCGCTCGGAGAAGTACAGCTCCGCGTACGCGCTCTGCCAGAGCAGGAAGTTGGAGAGCCGCTGCTCGCCGCTCGTGCGGATCACCAGTTGCGGGTCGCGCATGCCCGGTGCGTAGAGGTACTGCGCGAACTCGGCCTCGCCGGCCTCCGGGCCGCACTCGGCGGCGAAGCGGCGCGCCGCGTCGGCGATCTCGCGCCGACCGCCGTAGTTCATCGCCACGAACAGGCGCATTCCGTCGTTGCCGGCCGTCTGGGCCTCGGCGGCGGCGATGCGCTCCTGCAGGTCCGGATCGAGCTCCTCGAGCCGCCCGATGAACTGCATCCGCACGTTCTCCTCGTCGAGCTCGGGGACCTCGCGGTCGATCAGCTCGCAGAACAGGCGCATCAGGTCGCCGACCTCGGCATCCGGCCGGGTCCAGTTCTCGGTCGAGAACGAGAAGACCGTCAGGTCCTTCACCCCGGCGTCCGAGGCCGCCCGCACCACGCGCTTCAGCGCCTTGGCGCCCGCGCGGTGTCCGGCGCCCACCGGCAGGTGGCGCTCCTTCGCCCAGCGCCCGTTGCCGTCCATGATGATGGCGATCGACTCCGGCGTGTCGGTCGGGCCGGAGGGCGGCTCGAGGCGCGGCGCCTTGCCCAGGCCGAGCACGGAGCGCGCCGTGCGCAGGCGCGTCAGGAGCGTCATGGGGGCCCGGGCCACGCGCTCAGACTTCGAGGATCTCGGCCTCTTTGCGGGCCATCAGGTCGTCGATGGCCTTCACCTCGGCGTCCGTGAGCTTCTGGACCTCGTCCTCTGCGCGCTTCAGCTCGTCGCGGGAGAACTCGCCGTCCTTCTCGGCGCGCTTCATCTCGTTCAGCACGTCGCGGCGGACGTTGCGGACCGCGATGCGCCCCTCCTCCGCCATCTTGTGCACCAGGCGCACCATCTCCTTGCGGCGCTCCTCGGTGAGCTGCGGGATGGCGAGGCGGATCATCTGGCCGTCGTTGTTCGGCGTGAGGCCGAGGTCGGACTCCATGATCGCCTTCTCGACCGACTGCATGATCGAGCGGTCGAAGGGCTGGATCGTGAGGAGGCGCGGCTCGGGGGCGTGGATCGTCGCGAGCTGGTTGAGCGGCGTGCGGGTGCCGTAGGCGTCGACCGTCACCCGGTCGAGCAGGGCCGTCGAGGCGCGCCCCGTGCGCACCGTGGCGAACTCGGATCCGAGGGCGTGGACGGCCCCCTGCATCCGCCGCTTCGCGTCCTTCAGTCGTTCCTGCACGGGAGGCTCCTAGTCCGGGATGTCGGTGGCGACCATCGTGCCGATGCGCTCGCCCGCGAGCAGCCGGCCGATGTTCCGCTCGTCGCCCATGTTGAAGACGAAGATCGGGAGGTCGTTGTCCATGCAGAGGGTGAGCGCGGTCGTGTCCATGACCCGCAGCCCGCGCTCGATCGCCTCCATGTGGGAGATGCGCGGGATGAGCTTGGCGTCCGGCACCAGCCGGGGGTCGGCGTCCAGGACGCCCTCGACCGCGTTCTTGGCCATCAGGATGCACTCCGCGCCGATCTCGAGCGCGCGCAGGGCCGCCGTCGTGTCGGTGGTGAAGAACGGGTTGCCGGTGCCGCCGGCGAAGATCACCACGCGCCGCTTCTCGAGGTGGCGGATCGCGCGGCGCCGGATGTAGGGCTCGGCGACCTCCTGCATGGCGATCGCCGACTGCACCCGCGTGGTCAGGCCGAGCTTCTCGAGGGCGTCCTGGATGGCCAGGGCGTTCAGCATCGTCGCGATCATGCCCATGTAGTCCGCCGTGGCGCGGTCCATGCCGATCGCCATCCCCTGCAGGCCGCGGAAGATGTTGCCCGCCCCCACCACGATCGCGACGTCCACGCCGCGGTCGTGCGCCGCGTGGACCTGCCGGGCGATGCCGGCGATCCTCTCCGGGTCGATGCCGTAGGGCTCGTCGCCCATCAGCGCCTCGCCCGAGAGCTTCAGGACGACCCGGCGGAAGACCGAGTCGCCCGGCCGGGTATCCGGCCGGGCGCCGTCGTCGGACTCCGGGCTACTGGCCAAGCTCGAAGACCGTGAAGCGCCGGATCGAGACGTTCTCGCCGAGGGAGCTCGTGGCCTCCACGCGCAGGTCCTCGATCGTGCGCGGCTTCTTCTCGCCCTGGTCCCGCACGTACTCCTGCTCCATCAGGCAGATGCTCGCGAGGTGCTTCTTGAGCTTGCCCTCGATGGCCCGCTCGCGCGCGTGCTCGGGGATGTCCTGGGCCTGCGCCTCGTAGATCGCCTTCTCGGAGGCGATGTAGTCCTCCGGGACGTCGGCGATGGTCACGAAGCGCGGCTTCAGGGCCGCGATGTGGAGCGCGATGTCGTGCACGAACGACTTGAACTGGTCGGTGCGCGCCACGAAGTCGGTCTCGCAGTTGACCTCGACCAGCACGCCGACCTTGCCGCCGGCGTGGATGTAGCTGTCCACCAGGCCCTCGTTGGCCGCGCGGCCGGCGCGCTTGGCGGCGTCCGCGAGGCCCTTCGTGCGCAGCGCCGTGGTGGCGGCGTCGAGGTCGCCGTTCGCCTCCTCGAGCGCCTTCTTGCAGTCCATCATCCCGGCGCCGGTCTTCTCGCGGAGCTCCTTGACGAGCTTGGCGGAGATGTTGCTGCTCACGCGGTGACCTCGGCGTCGGGGGCGGCAGGGGCGTCGGGGGCCTCGGCCGCCGGCGCGGCCGGCTCTTCGGCGGCAGGAGCCTCCGCGGCCGGCTCCTCGGCGACCGGCTCCTCGGCGGCCGGGCCCTCGGCGGCCGGGCCCTCGGCGGCGGGGGCCTCGGCGGCGGGGGCTTCGGCGGCCGGGCCCTCGGCGGCGGGGGCCCCGGCCGTCTCGGCCGCGGGCTCCTCAGCGGCCGGAGCGGGGATGCCCGAGCCCGGCAGCGTGCCCTTGCCCTCCAGGACGGCGTCGGCGAGGGCGCCGAGCACCAGCCCGCACGAGCGGATGGCGTCGTCGTTGCCCGGGATTACGTACGTCGCCTCGTCCGGGTCGCAGTTCGTGTCCACGAGACCGATCACGGCGAGGCCGAGGCGGTTCGCCTCGCGCACGCCGATGGCCTCCTTCTTGAGGTCCACGATCACGACGGCGTCCGGCAGGCGCTGCATGTCGGCCACGCCGCCCAGGTTGGTCTCGAGCTTCACGAGCTCGCCCTCGCGGGCGAGGCGCTCGCGCGTCGGCAGCAGCTCCAGCTGGCCCTCGCGCTTCTGGTTGCGCAGCTCGTGCAGGCGGCGGATGCGCTGGGAGATGGTCCCCCAGTTGGTCAGCAGGCCGCCGAGCCAGCGGTGCGAGACGTAGGGCATGCCGCAGCGCTTGGCCTGCTCGGCCACGGCGTCCTGCGACTGCTTCTTGGTGCCGACGAACAGCACCGAGCCGCCGCGCTGCGAGATGTCGCGCACGACGTCACAGGCCTGCTCGAGCAGGACGATCGTCTGCTGGAGGTCGATGATGTAGATGCCGCCGCGCTCGCCGAAGATGTAGCGCTTCATCTTCGGGTTCCAGCGCCGCGTCTGGTGCCCGAAGTGGACGCCCGACTCGAGCAGCTGTTTCATCGTGACCGTGGGCATGGGTGACTCCCTGGTGCGTGCGGTTTGCGTGGCGTCGAGCGCCGGCGCGGACCGGATGGAACGCGGGCCCCGCGCGTGCAGACGCGCGAAAGGGCCCGAGCACCGCCATCGGGTCGGGTGCGCCGGGGAGGGGTCAGTGGGTCGTGCGGTCCGCCATTCTAGCGGCTGCGCCGCCGCCCGCTCGGCGGCGGGACCGCCGCCTGGCGGCGCGCCCGCGCCAGGGCGAGCTCCAGGTCGTGCGGCAGGGGGCTCTCGACCTCGATCCGCTCCCCCGTCTCCGGGTGCGGGAACACCAGCCGCGCGGCGTGCAGGAACTGGCGCTCCAGCCCCAGGTCCTCCTCCCGCCGGCCGTAGACCCGGTCGCCCACCACCGGGTGGCCGATCGACTCCAGGTGGACGCGGATCTGATGCGTGCGCCCGGTCTCCAGGCGCACCTCGAGCAGGGAGAAGCGTCCGAGGTCCTCGATGCGGCGCGCGTGGGTCACCGCCTGGCGGCCGTCGGCGTCGGAGATCGCCATGCGCGTGCGGTTGCGCCGGTCCCGGCCGATCGGCCGGTCGATGCTGAGCGCCGGCGGCGTCGCGCCGTGCACGAGCGCGAGGTAGGTGCGCTCCACCCGGCGCTCGCGCAGCATCCGCTGCAGGCGCCGGTGCGCGCGCTCGGACTTGGCGACCACCAGGAGGCCCGACGTGTCGCGGTCGAGGCGGTGGACGATGCCCGGCCGCGCGGGGTCGTCGCCGCCGGCGACGGCGTGGGCCAGCAGGCCGTGGACCAGGGTGCCGCCCGCGTGCCCGGCCGAGGGGTGGGTCACGACGCCGGCGGGCTTGTCGACCACCAGCAGGTGCTCGTCCTCGTAGCGGACGGTCATCGGCACCGCCTCGGGCACGAGGCCCGACAGCGGCGGGGGCGCCGGGCGCACCTCGAGCACCTCGCCGACGGCCAGGAGGTGCCGCTTGGCCCGCGGCGCGCCGTCCACCAGCACGCGGCCCGCGTCGATCAGCCGCTGCGCCTCGGCGCGGCTGCCCACCGCCTCGAGGGCGCCCACCCCCGCGTCGAGCCGCCGCCCGGCCAGATCGGGCCCGACCGTCACCCGCACCGGCCGCGGCTCGTCAGTCAGGCTCCTCGCCCCCCTCGCCGTCCTGCATCAGGCCGATCACGATCAGCACGGCGCCGATGGTGATGGCGCAGTCGGCCACGTTGAAGGCCGGCCAGCGGGTGAAGTCGAGGAAGTCGGTCACCGCCCCGTGGATCAGCCGGTCGATCAGGTTGCCGAGGCTGCCGCCCACCAGCATCCCGGCGCCGGCGGCGACGGTGGCGTTGCGCGCCACGAGGCCCGCGAGCGCGATGGCGATGGCCGACAGCGCCACGAGCGTCAGCACGGCCACCACGGCCTGGCGGCCGGGGAAGAAGCCGAACGCGATGCCCTCGTTGGCGACGCGCGAGAACGAGAAGCCCGCGAAGACCTCGATGCTCTCGCGCGGGTCGAGCGACGCCCGCACGATGACCTTGGTCACCTGGTCGAGCACGAGCACGACCAGCGCCAGGACGCCGAAGCGACGCCAGCGCGCCTTGGTCTGGCGGCGCCGCCGGCGCTCGATGGCGTGCATCACCGCGTCGCGGGTGCTCGGGGCGCTCACCCCTCCGCCCCCACCGCGCCGAACGCCGCGGCCAGGCGCCCGGCCACGGCCCGTGGGTCGCCGTCCACCTCGATCAGCTTGCGCGCGCCCGACGAGCCCCGGCGCACGCGCACCGCGCTCGGCCGCACGCCGGCCGCCTCGGCCAGGTAGGCGCAGAGCGCGGCGTTCGACTGGCCCCGGTGCGGCGGCGCGGCGATCTGCACCCGCAGGGCGCCGTCCTGGACGCCCACCGCGCGGGTCGCGCGCGAGCGGGGCACCGCCTTGACCGCGACGATCACGCCGTCACGCCCGACCGTGATCCATGCGGGCAGGCCCGTCAGAACGCGTCGAGCAGGGACAGCACGAAGCTTCGCAGGATGTAGAGCACGATGATCGCCACCATCGGCGAGAGGTCGAACATTCCGAGTGGGGGGATCATCCGCCGGAAGATGTTCAGGTACCAGTCCGTGCTCTGGTGGACGAAGTCCCAGAACGCCCGGGCCGCCCGCGAGGCGGGCGCCATCGGCACGAACGACAGCAGGATCCTCACCAGGATCACGAGGATGTAGACGGTGAAGAGCGCCGCGACGTAGGTCTGGACCTTGTCCACTAGGGCCCCGGCTCGCGGGTTGGCTGGAGGTATCGGGGCACTAGAGCTCCTGGGCGCGCTTGGCCGCGGCGAGGACGGCGTCGGCGACGTGGGCCCGCACCGCACCGCGCTCCAGCACGGCCACCCCGGCGATGGTGGTGCCCGCGGGCGAGCTGACGCGCTGGCGCAGCACCGCCGGGTCGGTGCCGTCCGCCAGCAGGGCGGCGGTGCCCGCGAGGACGGCGGCGGTCATCGCGCGCGCCTGGTCGCGGGTGAGGCCGGCGGCGACGGCGCCCTCCTCGAGCCCCTCGGCCACGACCGCCACGAGGCCCGGGCCGCTGCCGGCGAGCGCCGTGGCCGCGGCGAACAGGCTCTCGGGCAGCGGCACGACGGTGCCGAGCGGCGCAAGAAGGTCGCGCAGGCGCGCGGCGCCCTCCTCATCGACGCCCCGTGTGGCGAGGGCCACGAGGCCCGCGCCGTGGCGCACCGCGAGGTTCGGCATCGTGCGCGCGATCGGCGCGCCCGGCACCGCGGCGGCGAGGCGGTCGAGGTCCCAGCCCGCGACCACCGAGAGCAGCACGGCCCCCGGGCGCAGGTGCGGCGACCGCACGCTCGAGCGCCTCGCCGGCGTCCTTCGGCTTCACCGCCAGGCAGACGACGTCGCAGGCGGCCGCCTCGTCGGCGGTGGCCGGACGGCCGCCGGCGTCCGCCACCGCGGCCTCGACCGCGGCGGGCACCGCGTCGGCGATCAGCAGGCGCTCGCCCACCTCGGGGCGCCCGCGGCCCATCCCGGCCGCGAGAGCGCGCCCCATTGCGCCGGCCCCGATGAGCCCGATGCTGGCCGGCCAGGCACCCACCGTCAGTATTGGTTGAAGAAGCCCTTCTCCAGGAGGCGGGCCCGCTCCTCCGCGGACACCTCGACGTTGCGCGGGGTCAGCATGAAGACCTTGTCGGCCACGCGCTGCATGCCGCCGTCGAGGGCGTAGGTGAGGCCGCTGGAGAAGTCGATCAGGCGCTTGGCGAGGTCGGTCTCGGCGCTCTGCAGATTGAGGATCACGGGGATCGTGCCCTTGAACTTGTCCGCGATCTGCTGGGCGTCGTTGAAGCTCTTGGGCACCACGAGGTAGACCTCGGCCGGCTGCGGGCGCGACTCGACGGAGCGCATCACCGGGCGGGAGCTGGCGCGGGTCTCCTCGGCGAAGATGTCGTCGAACTCGTTGTCGCGCCGGCGCGGGCCGAGGCGCCGCACGTTGGGCCGCTCGCGGTAGGTGCGCTCGAGGCTCTCGTCGGCCGAGCGCCGCTCGCGGTCGCGCTGCCCGCCGGTCGGGCTCGTCGTCGTAGTCGTCCACGTAGTCGTCCGGCTCGTCGGCCATGCCGAAGTAGACGAGGGTGCGGTGCCAGAGGTCGGTGACTGCCATGAGCTAGACGGTTCCCTGAGTGGTTGCCCGGACGCGCTCGAAGAGCCCCCGCCCTACGCGGACCATCGTGGCGCCCTCCTCGGCGGCCACGACGTAGTCCTGGCTCGTGCCCATCGAGAGATCGCGGAAATCGTGACGCCCCTGCCACTCGCGCGCCAGATCGTCGGCCAGGCTCCGCACCGCGGCGAAGTAGGGGCGACTCAGCTCTGCATCGCTGTGCGACGGGGGCATGGCCATGAGACCACCGATCACGAGGTCGGAGTGGACCGACACCTCATCCACGAACGCCCGAAGTTGGGGCGGCACGATACCACCTTTGGTTGGCTCCTCGGCGACGTTGACTTCGACGAGGACCCGGGTCGGACCTTCCGCGCGAGCGGCGATCTCGGCCGCCAGGCGCGCCGAGTCGACCGAGTGGATCAGGCGCACGGCGGGCAGGACGTCGCGCACCTTGCGCCGCTGCAGGTGGCCGATGAAGTCGAATGTGAGCCGCCCCCCGGCCACCGCCATCTTCGCCTGGAGGTCCTGCAGGCGGTTCTCCCCCACCACCTCGGCGCCGGCCGCGATGAGCGCCGGCACGTCCTCCGCAGGCACGTACTTGCCGGCCAGGATCAACTCCACCGCGCCCGGCGCGCGGCCCGAGACGCGGGCCGCCGCGTCGAGCTCCTCGCGGGCCTCGGCGAGCACCTCACGCAGACGATCCGCGTCGATCACGCCGCCTCCGCCCACACGATGCCGGCCTGGCGGCCGGTGCCCGCGCCGTCGCGGCGGTACGAGTAGAAGCGCTCCGGCGCGCAGGCCGTGCAGGCGTCCACGACCGCGATCGCGTCGGCGGGGACGCCGGCGGCCGTGAGCGCGCGGTGCGCGGCGGCCGCGAGGTCGACCGCCTCGCCGCGCAGCACCCCGTGGCCGAAGCGCCCGGCGAAGCGCGTGCGCACCTCGGCCGAGACCGGATAGCAGCAGGGCCCGATGCCGGGGCCGATCGCGGCGCCGGTCTCGGCCGGCGCGCCGAGCGCGGCCACGGCCCCCTCGACCACCCCGGCCACCAGGCCGCGCCAGCCGGCGTGAGCCGCGCCGACCCGCGGCAGGTCGCGCCGCCAGAGCAGCACCGGCAGGCAGTCGGCGCCGAGCACCACCAGGGCGGCGCCCGGCTCGGCGGTCACCATCCCGTCGCCCTCGGGCCAGTCGCGCAGGTCCCCGAGGAAGCCTCCCCCGCCCCCGCCGACCTCGCGCACGCCGGCGCCGTGCACCTGGCGGCCCATGCTGACGCGCTCGGGGTCGATGCCGAGCGCCGCGCAGACGCGCGCGCGGTTCTCGCGCACCGCCGCGTCGGGGTCGTCGCGGTCGGGGCCGAGGTTGAGGCTGGCGAACCCGCCGGCGCTCACGCCGCCCGCGCGCGTGGTGAAGACCGCCCGCGCCGGCGCGCCCGTCGGCACCTCGATCAGCTCCAGCCCGCTCACGCCGCGTGCTCCCGGGCGAGGCGCAGGGCCAGCTCGAGCTGCTCATCGCGGACCGCCGACGCGCTCGTCGAGCACCGCCGCGCGCACCTCCGCCAGCGCGTGGCCGATCGCCGGCCCCGGCGTCGACGCCGGCCCGCACGAGGTCGGCGCCGGTGATCCCGGGAGCGAGGTCCGAGGCCCACCAGGCGGCGACGGCCTCGCGCGCCGCGCGCCAGCGCGCCGATCGCGGTCGCCGGAGGGGCGCGGTGGAGCAGCCGGTCAACCTCGGACGGCGCCGCGGCCGACGCCAGCCGCCGCGCGAGATCCGCGCCCGCCTCCTCCTCGCGGGCGACCGCGACGGCCCAGCCGGGGAGGGCCACCCGCTCGAGGGCGTCCGGCGTCAGCGCGGCGCCGAGGCGCAGGGCCCACGCCGGCACGGCCGGCGCGTGCGGGTGGGCGGCGGCCCGCTGCCAGCGCGGCCATCGCGTCGCGCGCGCCGGGGCGCACCCAGGGCACGCCGAACGACGCCAGAGCGGTCCAGCGCGCCCGGAGCGCCGTCCTCGTCGAGCACGCGCCGCAGCTCCTCGGCCACGCGCGACGAACCCGGATCGAGGTCGGGCGCCGCCGCCCGGGCCTCCCGCTCCGTCTCCTCCTCGAGGGCCAGCTCCGAGCCGCGCGGCGTAGCGCGCCGCGCGCACCAGCCGGCTGGGGTCCTCGACGAAGGCGTCCGGCGCGCACCGCACCGCAGGATGCCCGCCGCTCAGGTCGCCCGACCCCGCCGTGGGGGTCCACCAGCTCGCCCGCGCGCGCGCCGGAGAGGCCGACGGCCATCGCGTTCACCGTGAAGTCGCGGCGCCGCAGGTCGTCGAGGAGCGTCCCCTCGCCGACCTCGGGCAGCGCCCCCGGCGCGGCGTAGGTCTCGGTGCGCGCGCTCACCAGGTCGATGTGGCCGCCGTGCGGCAGCGCGAACTCGACGTGGGCGGTGCCGAAGCGCGGGTGGGACGTGACGCGCGCCTGGAACTCGCGGCCGATGGCCTCGGCGACCGCGGCGGCGTCGCCCTCCACGACCAGGTCGAGCTCCGGGCCGTGCGGCCGGCCCGCCAGCGCGTCGCGCACCACGCCGCCCACCGCGCTGACGTCGCCGGTCAGGACGGACGTCACCCGCTCCACGAGCGGATGCGCCGCCACGAGGGCCGGGGCGGCACTAGGATCCACGACGTGGCCTACGACCCCGTCTCCCGCAAGCTGGCGGCCGTCGCCCCGGTGGCGAACGAGCTGCTCGAGCGCTTCGCGCGGTTCGAGCACCTGACGCTCACCGAGCTGCAGGAGGCGTTCGACGCCGCCGACGCGCGCTTCAAGGCGTGGGTCGAGACGCCGGGCAACGAGACGCGGCCGATCAGCGAGGCCCCCGACTACCTGGACCGCATCGCGCTCGACAGCCTGCTCGAGCGCCGCACCTGGGCCGAGTAGCGCCGCGCACGCGGGGACACTAGCCCGCGGCGATGACGGCCACGGCGTCGATCTCGACGCGCGCGCCGAGGGGCAGCGCCGCGACGCCGACCGTCGCCCGCGCCGGGGCGTGGCCGGAGAAGGCTGCCGCGTAGACCTCGTTCATGGCGGGGAAGTCGCCGGCGAGATCGGTCAGGTAGACCGTGGTGCGCACGACGTCCTGCATCGAGGCCCCGGCCTCGGCGAGGATCGCGGCGACGTGGTGCAGGGCGACGACGGTCTGCTCGTGGACGTCCTCCCCCACCAGGGCGCCGGTGCCGGGGTCGATCCCGAGCTGGCCGGAGACGAAGACCATCTCGCCGGGCCCCGCGACGACGGCCTGGCTGTAGGGGGCGCCGGCCACCGGGGCGGGCGCGTGCTCGGTGCGGACGCGTCTCACGCGCGCAGCCTACTGGCGGACCGGGACACCCGCGCCGGCCATCGCGTCCTTCACCTGGGCGATCGAGTAGACGCCGTCGTGGAAGACCGACGCCGCCAGCACCGCGTCGGCGTGCCCGGCGGTCACGGCCTCGGCGAAGTGCTCCAGCCGGCCGGCGCCGCCGGACGCGATCACGGGCACCGGCGCGGCGTCGGCCACGGCCGCGAGCAGCTCGCAGTCGAAGCCGCCCTGGGTGCCGTCGCGATCCATGCTCGTGAGCAGCACCTCCCCCGCGCCGCGCGACGCCGCCTCCGCCGCCCAGGCGACGGCCTCGCGGCCGGTGGGCAGGCGCCCGCCGTTGAGGAAGACCTCCCAGCCCGAGCCGTCCTCGCGCCGCTTGGCGTCGATCGCCACCACGACGCACTGGGCGCCGAAGCGCGCGGAGGCGCGCTCGATCAGCGCGGGGTCGCGCACCGCGGCCGAGTTCAGCGACACCTTGTCGGCGCCGGCCGCCAGCACCGCCCGGATGTCCTCCTCGGTGCGCAGCCCGCCGCCGATCGTGAAGGGGATGAAGACCTCCTCGGCCGTCCGGCGCGCGAGCTCGACGATGGTGCCGCGCTCCTCGTGGCTGGCGGTGATGTCGAGGAAGACCAGCTCGTCGGCGCCCTCGCGGTCGTAGCGGGAGGCCAGCTCCACGGGGTCGCCCGCGTCGCGCAGGCCGACGAAGTTGACGCCCTTCACGACCCGGCCCTCGTTGACGTCCAGGCACGGGATGACGCGGATCACCCGCGCCCCCCCAGCACGCCGAGCGCCTCGGCGACCGTGAAGCGCCCCTCGTAGAGCGCGCGCCCCACGATCACGCCGTCGAGCGTCGGGATGCCGAGGTCGCGCAGGCGGCGCAGGTCGTCGAGCGACGAGATGCCGCCCGAGGCGATCAGGCGCAGCGGCGGCGCCGCCTCGGCCAGGCGCCTCATGGCGGTCAGGTTGGGGCCGCCCAGGGTGCCGTCGCGGTTGATGTCCGTGTAGGCCAGGCGCCGCACGCCCATCGAGACGAGCCCCTTCGCCACCTCGACGGCGTCGCGGTCGGTCACGTGGGTCCAGCCGTGGGTGGCGACCTTGCCCTGGCGCGCGTCGAGCGCCACGACCAGGCCGTCGCCGAGCCGGTCGATGGCCCAGCGGAGCAGGTCGTCGTCGTCGATCACCGCCGTGCCCACCACCACGCGGTTGACGCCGGTGGCGAGAGCCGTCTCGATGGCCGGGCGCGAGCGCAGCCCGCCGCCCAGGTGGACGGTGCCCGCGGAAGGCCGCGGCGATGCTCGCCACCATCGCGGCGTGCACCGGCTCGCCGGCCAGCGCGCCGTCGAGGTCGACCACGTGCAGCGAGGTGGCGCCGTCGGCGGCGAAGGCGCGCGCCTGGTCGACCGGGTCCTCGGCGAAGACGGTCGTCTGGTCGAAGTCGCCCTGGCGCAGGCGCACGGCGCGCCCGTCCCGCAGGTCGATGGCCGGGTAGAGCGTGATCACGACGGAAGGGCGACCGGTCCGGGGACGACGCCGGCCGCGACGAGCCAGCGCCCGAGCAGGCCGAGGCCCGCCGCGCTCGACTTCTCCGGGTGGAACTGGACGCCCATCAGCCGGTCGCGGCCCGCCGCGGCGCAGAACGTGACGCCGTGGTCGGCGCGGCCGAGCACGAGGGAGTCGTCCTCGGGCTCGCAGCCGAAGGTGTGGACGAAGTAGTACGTCGAACTCGGCGTGGTGGTCGTCCTCGGGCGCCAGGACGCACCCCGGGGTCCACGTGACGCGGCTCCAGCCGATGTGCGGCAGCTTGCGCTCCGTGCGCAGGCGGCGCACCGCGCCCGGGAGCAGGCCGAGGCCCGCGGTGCCGGGGCTCTCCTCGCTCTCGTCGAACAGCAGCTGCAGGCCGAGGCAGATGCCGAGCACGGGCACGTCGCGCTCCACGGCGTCGTGGACCGCCCGGTCGAGGCCCGCCGCGCGGATGCGCTTCATGGCCTCGCCGAAGTTGCCGACGCCCGGCAGCACCACCGCGTCCGCGCCCGCGGCCTCGGCCGGGTCGCGCGCCACGCGCACGCTCGCACCAAGGCGCTCGAGCGCCTTGGTGGCGCTGCGCAGGTTGCTCATCTCGTAGTCGAGCACCGCGACGACGGGGCTCACAGGCTGCCCTTCGTCAACGGCACGCCCGTCACGCGCGGGTTCGGCGCGACGGCCTGGGCCAGCGCGCGCGCCAGCGCCTTGAAGCAGCCCTCGATGACGTGGTGCGCGTTGCCCGGCACGAGCAGCCGCAGGTGCACCGTCAGGCCGGCGTGGTTGGCCAGCCCGCGCACGAACTCCTCGAGCAGCTCGGTCTCGAAACCGCCGATCACGGCCGTGGGCAGGGGCACGTCGAGCGCCGTCACCGGGCGCCCGGAGATGTCGATGGCGGCCTGCACCAGGCACTCGTCCATCGGGATCAGGGCCGACCCGTAGCGCTCGATGCCGGCCTTGTCGCCGAGGGCGGCGGTGATCGCCTGGCCCAGGGTGATGCCGACGTCCTCGACGGTGTGGTGGCTGCCGGTCTCCAGGTCGCCCTTCGCCTCGATCGCGACGTCGATCAGCGAGTGGCGCGCGAGCAGCGTCAGCATGTGGTCGAAGAACCCGACCCCGGTCGAGATGGTGGAGTCGCCCGCGCCGTCGAGGTCGACGCGCACGCGCACGTCGGTCTCGCCCGTCGCCCGGTGGGCCTCGCCGACCCGGCTCACGACGTCCTCCTGCGGGCCTCCGCCGAGCGGCGGTGCATGGTGAAGCCCTCCGCGTCGGCCAGCGCGGCCAGGTGGGGCGTGAGCGTCTCGACGGCCCCGTCGGTCATGTCGACCACGGACATCCTCCGCAGGAACGTGGTGGGACCGAGGGCCGACGCGTGGCGCGCCGCTCCCCCGGTGGGCAGGACGTGGTTGGAACCGGCGATGTAGTCGCCGAACGCGGTCGCGCCGTTGGGTCCGATGAACACCGCCCCCGACCGGGTCACGCCCTCCGCGATGGCGGACGCGTCACGCGTGATGATCTCCAGGTGCTCGGGGGCGAAGGCCTCGGCCAGCTCGACCGCCAGGGGCATGCTGGCACACTCGACCAGCGTGATGGGCCCCGGGGCCTCGCCGATCTCCCTCAGCTCGGCCTCCACGGCGCCGATCACGGCGGGGTCGTCGCTCACCAGCACCGACGGCGAGTCGGCGCCGTGCTCGGCCTGCGCGAGCAGGTCGAGGGCCACCGCGCGCGGGTCGCAGGACGCGTCGGCGATGATCATCACCTCGCTCGGGCCGGCCACCCCGTCGATGCCGACGGTGCCGACCACCTGCCGCTTGGCCTCCTGCACCCAGGGGCTGCCCGGGCCCACGATCACCGCCACGGGGGCGATCGTCGCCGTGCCGAAGGCGAGCGCCCCGATCGCAGGCGCGCCGCCGGCGGCGTAGACCTCCTCCACGCCGAGCAGCGCCGCGGTGGCGAGGATCGACTCGGCGGGCCGGCCGTCCGGCCCGGGCGGGCTGACCACGACGATCCGCTCCACCCCGGCCACCTGCGCCGGCACGACGCCCATGATCAGGCTCGACGGGTACGCCGCGCGCCCCCCGGGCACGTAGACGCCGGCGGCGTCCACCGGGATCGAGCGGATCGTGATCCCCTGGCCGGCGGGCAGCCGCACCGAGCGGTCGCCCGGAAGGCCCGCCTCGGCCACCATCCGCACCTGCTCGGCGGCGACGCCGATCGCCGTGCGCAGGTCGTGGTCCATCTCGGCCGCCGCGCGCGCCAGCGCCGCCGCGGGCACCCTCAGCCGGTCGTGCGTGAAGTCCGGGCAGTCGAACCGCCGGACGCCCTCGACCAGCGCATCGTCGCCCCGCTCCCGGACCGCGCCGAGGAGCCCGGCGACGCCGGCTGCCACCCCGGCCGTGTCGAGCACGGGCCGCAGGGTGTGGGCGAGGCCGGCCGCGCCGCCCGCGCGCAGCCGCGCGCGCCGGGGGCCCTCGCTCACGCCGCGCCCTCCCCCATCCGCTCGACCAGCGCGCCCAGCTCCTCGGCCCGCAGGGTCTGGCTCACCCGGTTCACGATCAGGCGCGCCGACGACGCGAAGATCTCCTCGCGCTCCACCAGGCCGTTCTCGCGCAGCGTGCGCCCGGTGGCCACCAGGTCGACGATGCCGTGCGCCAGGCCCACCAGGGGCGCGAGCTCCACGGATCCGTTCACCTTGACCACCTCCGCCTGGCGCCCCGTGGAGGTGAAGTACCCGGTCGCGCTCACGGGGTACTTGGTCGCCACGCGCACGACGCCCAGGTGCTCGAGCGCGGCCGGCGTCGGGTCCTCCCCCGCGCGCGTCGCGTAGACCATGCGGCAGCCGCCGAAGCCCAGGTCGAGCACCTCGTAGACGTCCGGCTCGCGCTCGCGCAGCACGTCCTTGCCCACGATGCCGAGGTCGGCCGCGCCGGCCTCGACGTAGGTCGGCACGTCGCTCGGGCGGGTCGTGATGAAGGTGGTGCCGTCCGGGCTCTCGACGATGAGGCGCCGGCCGGCGTCGCGCAGCGGGGCCACGTCGACGCCCGCGCGCTCCAGAGCCTCGAGCGATCCGGGGAAGAGCGCCCCCAGCGGGACGCAGATCCTCAGTCCCGCCACGACGCCACGTCCTCCAGGCGCGCGGTCTCGCGCACGTCGCCGCTCGCGCGGTCGGTCACCGACCAGCCCCCGCCGGCCCGGCGCGCCACCCAGCGCCAGCCGTCGGCCGCCGCCAGCGCGTCCGCCTCGGCGTCGTCGCCGTCGAGGGCCACCACCGTGAGGCCCGCCTCGCGCGCCGCGCGGGCCGCGCGGGCCTCGTCTGCCAGGCCGCCGGCCAGCACCACGCCGGGCCGCGGGCCGTCGTCGTTCGCCCCCGCGGCGACGAGCGCCTGGTGGAGCAGGTCGAGCGTGATGCCGAAGCCCACCGCCGGGCGGTCGCAGCCGAAGCGCGCGCCCAGGTCGTCGTACCGACCGCCCATGGCGATCGGCGCGCCGACGCCGGGCGCGTAGGCCTCGAAGACGACGCCGGAGTAGTAGGACCAGTCGCGCAGCACGCCGAGATCGAGGATGACGGCGTCGGCCTCGCCGTGCTCGGCCAGCAGGTCGAGGGTGCGCCCGAGGCCCTCGCAGGAGCCCGCGGCCGCGGGCACCTCGGAGGCGATCCGCGCGAGCACCTCGCGCCCGCCGCGCAGCGCCGGCAGGTCGCGCAGCAGCGCCGCGCCCGGTCCGCCGGGCACCGCGATACCCGCCAAGCGGCGCCACTCGACGAAGTTCCGCGCCGCGAGGGCGTCGCTCAGCTCGGCGCGCGCCGCCTCGTCTACGCCGAGGCCGTCCAGCACCGCGCGGGTCAGCGACACGTCGCCCACGCCCACGCGGAGCTCGGGCAGCCCGGCGGCCCGCAGGCTCCCGGCCAGCAGCGCGAGCGCCTCGGCGTCCGCGCCCGGCCCGGCCGCGCCGACCAGCTCGATGCCGGCCTGGCGCATCTCCGACGCCCGCGGGCGCCCCGGCGAGGGCGGGCGGAAGGCGCGCGCCACGTACGATACGCGCACCGGGCCGGGGTGGTCCGCCATGCGGGTCGCGACGAGCCGCGCCACCGGGATCGTGAGGTCGGGCCGCAGCACCAGCACGCGCCCGCCCTGGTCGAAGAGGCGGAACGCGTCGCGCAGGCGGCCCTCCTGGGCGCGGTCCACGACGTCCGCGAACTCCAGGACCGGCGTCATCACCTCGCGGTAGCCGAAGCGCGCGAAGCGCTCGCGCAGCGCGGTCTCCACGCCCCGCAGCTCCTGCGCCTCGACCGCGAGGACGTCCTTGCCGCCGGAGGGGAGCGCGGCGGCCCCGAGGGCCCCGCGCCCCGCGTCGGATTCACTCACGGATGCGCTCGATGTCGGCGCCCAGGTCGCGCAGGCGCTGATCGATCCTCTCGTATCCGCGGTCGATCTGGCCGACGTTGCCGATCTCGCTGGTGCCCTCCGCCGCGAGGCTGGCGATGAGCATCGCCATGCCGGCGCGGATGTCGGGGCTCTCCAGGCGCTCGCCGTAGAGGCGCGCCGGCCCGCTCACCAGCACCCGGTGCGGGTCGCAGAGCACGATGCGCGCCCCCATCGCGACCAGCTTGTCCACGAAGAACAGCCGGTTCTCGAACATCTTCTCGAAGATCATCACCGTGCCGTGCGTCTGGGTGGCGACGGCCGTTGCGATGCTCGTGAGATCCGCGGGGAACGCCGGCCAGATGCCGTCGTCGATCTTCGGGATCGCGTCGCCCTCGTCTGAGACGATCTGCAGGCTCTGGTCGGGCGGCACCCGCAGGCTGTCGCCGTCCATCTCGACGCGGATGCCCATCCGCTCGAAGGTCAGGTTGATCATCCGCAGGTCGTCGGCGCGGACGTCCGAGATCGTCACGTCGGAGCCTGTGATCGCGGCGAGGCCGATGAACGAGGCGATCTCGATGTGGTCCGGCCCGATCCGGAAGCGCCCGCCGTGGAGCCGGTCAACGCCGTCGATGATCAGGCGGTTGGTGCCGATGCCGTCGATCTGCGCGCCGAGCGCGACCAGGAAGCGCGCCGTGTCCTGCACGTGCGGCTCGCTGGCCGCGTTCAGCATCACGGTGCGGCCCGGGGCCGTGACCGCGGCCATCAGCGCGTTCTCGGTCGCCGTCACCGAGGCCTCGTCCAGGAACAGCTCGGCGCCGCGCAGGCCGCTGTGCCGCAGGCGGTAGCTGCGCGTCACCTCGCAGTCGGCCCCGAGCGCGCGGAAGGCCAGCAGGTGCGTGTCCACGCGGCGGCGGCCGATGAAGTCGCCGCCCGCAAGCGGCAGCTCCACCTCGCCGCAGCGGGCGAGCAGCGGGCCGGCCAGCAGCAGCGACGCGCGCAGGCGCCGGCAGAGGTCCGGGTCGAGGTGCGTCGTGCGCACCCGGTCGGCCCGCAGCGCGAGCGTGTTCGGGCCCTCGTCACGGATGCTCACGCCCAGGTCGTCGAGCAACGCGAGCATCACGTGCACGTCGAGGATGTCGGGAACGTTCTCGAGCACGACCTCCTCATCCGTGAGGAGGCAGCCCGCGAGGATCGGCAGGGCCGCGTTCTTGTTGCCGCTCGGCACCACGGTGCCGGACAGCGCGCGGCCGCCCCGGATGACCAGCCTGTCCTGACTCACGAGCCTGGACGCTAGCAGTCGCCGCGCGCCATCGCGGTCGCGCTCCGCACCAGGCGCCCGAGGTCCCCCTCGTCGGTGAAGAAGCCGAAGGAGGCCCGCAGAGCGGCCGGTCGCTCCAGCCATCTGATGATCACGCCGTCGCCCGCGATGGCGGCACAGGCCTGCTGGGGGTCGCGCCCCGCGATGACGAACGTCACCAGTCCCGCCGCCGGGCCGGGCGGCGTGAGCACGCGCACGCCCGGGACGGTCTCCAGCGCGTCGCGCCCGCGCGCCCGCGCCTCGGCCGTGCGCCGGTGGATCCACCCCCACCCGAGGCCCTCGAGCCAGTCGAGCGAGGCCCGCCAGGCGGGCAGCAGGGCCGCCGGCCAGGTGGAGACCTCGTGCCGGCGCGCGCCGGCGTGCGGATCGACCGCGCCGCCCGGGCCGTGGCCGGTGCCGCTCTCGTACCCTGAGGCCGTCAGGTCGATCCCGGCCGTCGCCTCCTCCGAGAGCCAGAGGGCCCCCATGCCCTCCGGCCCGAGCAGCCACTTGTGCGCCGGGAAGGCGTAGCCGTCCACGCCGAGGGCGGCCGCGTCCACCGGGATCGCCCCCGCCGACTGGGCGCCGTCCACCAGCACCATCGCTCCCGCCGCCCGCGCGACCCGCACGACGCCGGCCACGTCGAGCACGGCGCCCGTCGCCCACGCGACGTGCGACAGCGCCACGAGCCGCGTGCGCGGGCCGCACGCGGCCGCCACCGCCCCGGCGAGCCCCTCGCCCATCCCGTCCGGGTCGACCCAGCGCACGGTCACCCCGTACCGGCGGGCGATCACGCCCAGCGGCACGGTCAGCCCAGGGTGCTCGAGGGCCGGGGCCACGATCTCGTCGCCCGCCCGCCAGTCGAGACCCCACAGCACGACGTTCAGGCCCGACGTGGTGTTTGCCGTGAGGGCGATGCGCTCGGCGGGCGCGCCCACGACCCGGCCCGCCGCCGCCCGCAGCGCCTCGGCGTCGGCCTCCATCGCGTGGAAGGCGTCGAGGCTGCCGCGCACGCGCCCGACCGCCTCGCGCGCCCACCGCTCGAGGGCCGCCGCGGCGGCGAGCGGCAGGGGCCCGCACCCGCCCGTGTTGAGGTAGGCGCCCACGCCGAGGCTGGGCAGCTGGGCGCGGACGTCGCGCAGGTCGGGCTCCACGGCGGCCATCGTAGACGCCGCCTGCCCCGACGCCGTTGCGCGCCCCGCGACGGGCTCGGTATAACCGAAGGGGATGCGGCTGCTCCGGATGATGCCGGGTTACGGCGAGACGCTCGTCTGCGAGGGCGACCCCCGCGTCGATGACGAGCGCGACGCGCTCGTGGCCGCGTTCCAGCGCCAGCTCGACGAGGGGATGTGGGCCGGCGTCCCCGTCACCGACGCCGGCAGCGGCCGGCGTCGCGCCGTGATGGTCACCGACTTCTCGGACATCCCCGACGACGCCGACCGCGTGCTCTTCTGGCCGCGCGCCGCCGGCGGCGCCCCGCCCTCCTGACCCGCGGGCGGGCGTGTCCGGGCTCGGGGTCATCGCCCTCGTCCTGACGCTCAGCCTGCTGGCGGTGGGGATCGGGGGCACGGCGCGGCCCCGCGGGGCCTCCGCGCGCGGGCGTCGCGGCGCGCCGTCGTGGGTCCGCGAGCCCCCGCTCAGCGCCGCCGCCGCGGAGCAGCGCTCGCTCGACCTCCTGCGCTCGGTGGTGAACCCCGAGGAGTGGGAGATGTTCGACGAGCTCGGCTTCATCTGCGTCACCGGCCGCAGCCGGGCGCGCGGGCGCCACGGTGGCGAGGGGCCCCCGCGGCACCGCTACCTGATCTACCCCCACCTGCCGGTGGTCGCCCTGCTGCCGCGCTCGATGGCCCCGGTGCGCGAGTACTGCGTCGTCTTCCCCGAGCGGCGCGACCCGGGCGCGCCCGGCCTGCTGCCGGCCGGCGACGACGTGCTCGCCAAGTGGATGACCCTGCTGGCCGACGAGGAGCGCCTGCTCTCCTTCGCCAACGTCGGCGGCGCCGGATGCCAGGTGCCGCTCAGCCGCATCGAGCGCGACCTCGCCCGGCTCGAGCGCTGGCGCGCGCACCGGGAGGAGGCTCAGAACGGAGCGGCCGGCTCCTCGCCCATCCCCGCCGTGCCGGGCTCCGGCGGCAGCTCCTCCGCCGTCAGCTCCTCGATCCGCCTCTGAGCGGCCGCGAGACGCTCGCGGCACGCCGCGAGGTACCCCTGTCCGCGCTCGAAGAGGGCCACGGCCTCCTCCAGCCCCACCTCGCCGCTCTCGAGGCGCGACACCACCTCGTCCAGGCGCCGCAGCGCCTCCTCGAACGTGACGGGCGGCTCGCCCGCGCCGGTGCTCACGGCGTCCCCTCCTCGGTGCGGGCGGCCAGGCGCCCGTCGCGCAGGCCGATCTCGATCGCGCGCCCGGCCTCGACGCCGGCCGCCGACGCGATCACCGCGCCGCTCCCCGCGTCGCGCACGATCGCGTAGCCGCGGGCCACGGTCCGCTCCGGCGAGAGCAGGGAGAGCAGCCCGGCGGCGCGCTCCACCCGCCCCGCCGCCTCGGCCGCCCGGGCGTCCACGGCGCGCCGCAGCCCGGCCTCGCGGGCGGCGAGCACCGCCGGCGCGCCCGCCCCGGCCCGCCGCAGCGCCGCGTCGAGGCGCGGCGCGAGCCGCTCCACCCGGTCGCGCCCGAGCGCGCCGCGGGCGCGCAGGGCGCGCACCAGCGCCTCGCCCCGGCGCTCGACCGCACGGCCCGCGGCGGCCCCGGCGCGCTCCAGCCCGCGCACGATGGCCAGCGAGGCGTCGTCGAGCCGCGCCTCGAGCGCCTCCAGGCTCGGCACCACCGCCGCGCCGGCGGCCGTCGGCGTCGAGACCCGCACGTCGGCCACCAGGTCGCAGACGGTCACGTCGCGCTCGTGGCCGACCGCCGACACCACCGGCGTCGCGGAGTCCGCCACCGCCCGGCACACCGTCTCGCTGTTGAAGGCCATCAGGTCCTCCAGCGACCCTCCCCCGCGCGCCACCACGATCACGTCAACGTCGGGCCGGCGGTCGAGGTGCCGCAGGGCGCGGGTGATGAGGCCCGGCGCCGCGTCGCCCTGCACGGGGACGCTCACCAGCACCACGTCGGCGCCCGGGAAGCGCGCCCACATCGTGGTGAGCACGTCGTCGCGGGCGGCGCCGTCCGGGCTCGTCACCAGACCGACGCGCCGCGGCAGCAGCGGCGGGCGCCGCTTGCGCGCCTCGTCGAGCAGTCCCTCGGCCTCGAGGCGCGCGCGCAGCTCGTCAACGCGGGCCCGCAGCAGGCCGTCGCCGGCCAGCTCCAGCCGCTCGACCCGCATCGACAGCTGCCCGCGGGCGCGCCAGAACTCGATGCGCCCGTACGCCTGCACCAGGGTGCCGTCGGACGGCCGGTGGGCGAGGCGCTCGAAGACGACCCCGTTCATCGAGGCGTCGAGCACGTGCTCGCCGCGCAGCGTGAAGCGCACCTGCGAGCGCGCCGGCCGCAGGTCCTGGATCTCGGCCTCGACCCAGAAGGACCGCAGCCCCTCGAACATCCCGGCCAGGCGCGCCGTCACGTCCTCGACGGTGAAGACGCGGCGGTCGCCGACCTGCTTCACGGCGTCAGCGCGTTGACGATCTCCGCGGCCCTGAGGCCGCTCGACACGGCGCCCTCGATCGAGGGGTGCGTGGTCAGGTCGCCGGCCAGCACGAGGTTCTCGACCGCGGTCCGCGCGCCGGGCAGCCCCTCGCGCACCCCCGGCAAGCGGCCGGAACTGGGCGAAGGGGTGCTCGTAGACCCCGATCGGCTCGGCCAGCCCGGCCCAGTCGAAGCGCGGCGCCCAGCGCGCCACGAGCGCCCCGACCGCCTCTGTCAGCCCGTCCGCGCCGCCGCCGCCCGTCGTGACGCGCGTCGCCAGCAGGATGTGCGGCCCGTCCGGAGCGCCCGGCCGGGTGATGTTGCTCGTCTGGCACAGCACGTCGACCCGCGACGGGTCGTCGGGCGCGGCCGGGGTCGCGTTCAGGACGATCGACCGGCCGCGGTAGAGCGGACGGCGCAGCGCGAACGCGGCAGAGACCGACGACGCCGCCGCCTCGGGCATCCGCGCGGCGGCCGCGGGGTCGAGCGCACCGAGCAGGCCGCGGGCCGCCGGCGCCTCCACCGCGAGCACCACGTGCCGCGCCGCGATCACCCGGCCGTCCGCCGTCCGTACGCCGGTCACGCGGCGGCCCTGCGCGTCGGGCTCCAGGGCCGCGACCCGCACCCCGAGCTCCACCGCGCCGCCGGCCTGCCGCACGGCAGCCGAGGTCCACTCGGCGATCATCCCCAGCCCGTCGCTCGGGATCACCGCCGGCCCGCGGGCGAGCATCGACATCAGGAAGCGGAAGTAGCCCTCGTCCGCCCCGAGGGTGCGGTCGAGCGTGACCACGCCGAAGAACGGCCGGAAGAAGCGCTCGAGCGCGTCGTTCGAGAAGCCCAGGTCGCGCAGGTACTCGTCGGTCGTGCGCCGCGCGGCGCCCGGCGCGAGCAGCGTCTCGGGCGAGTGGGTGACCACCGACGCGCCGAGCCGCACGAGCAGCGCCCGGTCGCGGGCGGTCATGCCGCCGAAGCGCAGCGCCCCGAGCTTCGAGGCCCGGAAGCGGTGCGTGCCGGCCTCGCCGATGAAGACGGCGCCGCCGTCCACCGGGCGCAGGTCGCGCCGGGGCAGCCCGATCGCCTTCAGCAGCTCGCGCGTGCGCGGGTAGGCCTTGAACAGCACCTGGAAGCCCCGATCCACCGGCCGGCCGCGGTGCCAGACCGTGCGCGCCCGCCCGCCGGGCGCCTCCTCGGCCTCGAGCACGGTCACCGACCGCCCCGACGACGCCAGCCGCTGCGCGCACGCGAGGCCGGCGAGCCCCCCGCCGACCACCACGCAGTCCCGCACCTCGCTGGCCGCTCCGGGATCGCTCATCGCCGCGATCGTACCAGCGGCCTCGGTGGTCCCTACCCGACGGCCTCCGTCGGCGCGATCTCCGGCTGCAGCTCCTCGCAGAGCTCGCGGGTGGCCTCGACGAAGGCGCGCGCCGACGGCGACAGCGCTCGGTCGCGGTGCCACGCGATCGCGATCCGCCGCGCGGGGATCGTCGCGCCCATCGGGATCAACGCCACCCGTTCGTCCGCCGCGTCGGCCGCCAGCAGCGGCACGAGCGCCGCGGCCAGGCCCGTCCCGACGAGCCCCTGGACCGTGCCGTTGTCGTCCGAGCGGAACACCACGCGCAGCTCGACCCCCTGCCCGCGCAGCCATTCGTCGGTGCGCTCCCCGGACATGCAGTGGCGGAAGCCGATCATCGGCACGGCCCGCCAGGTCGCCCAGCCTCGGCGGACGCGCCCCCGGCCGCCAGCGGGTCGTCCGCCGCGACCATCAACACATACGGGTCGCGCACGCAGCTTCAAGCGCCTCGAACGGACCCGCCGGCAGCGGCAGCACGGTGAAGCTCAGGTCCACCTCGCCCGCGCTCGAGCAGGTCGAGCAGCTCCTTGTCCGAGCCCGACTCCGTCAGCAGGATCTCGACCCCCGGGCTCGCGATCCACGAAGCGCCGCATGAGCTCGGGGAGGATGCGCGCGCCCACGCTCTGGTAGGTCCCGACGCGCAGCGAGCCGGCGCCGCCCGTGGACAGAGCCTCGAGGTCGGCCCAGGCCGCCTCCATGCCGGCCACGATCCGCTCGGCGTGGCGCAGGAGCACCTCCCCGGCCTCCGTCAGCGAGACACGCCGGGGCCCGCCCGGCCGGTCGATCAGCCGCTCCCCGACCGCCCGCTCGAGCGTGGCGATCTGCTGCGAGACCGCCGACTGCGTGTAGCCGAGCCGCGTCGCCGCCGCGCCGAAGGAGCCCTCCTGGGCCACCGCCCGCAGCGCCGCCAGATGCCGCACCTCGACCCTGAGCCAGCCATCGCGTTCCATGATCGATCCGAACGCTAACCGGATTTGTCCTGATCGCCCACCCCGGCGATCCTCTTCGTGACACCAGCGACGACACGAGGAGATGCCGCCGCGATGCACTACACCGAGCTCAACGCCTTGGCCCAGGACCAAGCCGCGGCCCGCGACCGGCCGGAACGCCCGACCCACCCCGCCCCGCGCCCGTGGCGCCGGGGCCTGGCGCTCCTGCGCCTGGGAGGCCGCCCCGCTCCCGTGCCAGCGCGCCCGGCCGAGGCGCTGGCGTCGCAGACCGTGGCCGGCGCCCCCGTCTGCGACGGCCGAGCCGTCTGACCCGCCCGCCCTCCGACCACCGCGGGGGGCGGACGGGCCCGTCGACGACGAAAGCCGCCGGTCACCCGGCGGCCCACGACGCACAGCTCACATTAATCCCGGCGGCGACCTACTCTCCCGCGAGTCTTCACTCGGAGTACCATCGGCGCGGAGCGGCTTAACGACTCTGTTCGGAATGGGAAGAGGTGTTTCCCGCTCGCTACAACCACCGGAAATGCTCGAGGGTCGTACCCTCAAGACTGCATAGCGGCGTCGGTGTGCTCTGGTGTTAGGTCAAGCCCTCGGCGGATTAGTACTGGTCTGCTGAACGCATTGCTGCGCTTACACATCCAGCCTATCAACCAGGTGGTCTACCTGGGGCCTTACCCCCTCGAAGGGGTGGGAGATCTCATCTTGAGGTGGGCTTCCCGCTTAGATGCTTTCAGCGGTTATCCCGTCCAGACGTAGCTAGTCAGCAGTGCCGTTGGCACGACAACTGATACACCAGAGGTCTGTTCATCCCGGTCCTCTCGTACTAGGGACGACTCCTCTCAAATCTCCAGCGCGCACCGCAGATAGGGACCGAACTGTCTCACGACGTTCTGAACCCAGCTCGCGTACCGCTTTAATGGGCGAACAGCCCAACCCTTGGGACCTACTCCAGCCCCAGGATGCGACGAGCCGACATCGAGGTGCCAAACCCTCCCGTCGATGTGGACTCTTGGGGAGGATAAGCCTGTTATCCCCGGAGTACCTTTTATCCGTTGAGCGACGGCAATTCCACTCTCTACCGCCGGATCACTAAGACCTACTTTCGTACCTGCTCGACCTGTCAGTCTCGCAGTCAAGCTCCCTTATGCCTTTACACTCTACGCACGATTTCCAAACGTGCTGAGGGAACCTTTGTGCGCCTCCGTTACAATTTGGGAGGCGACCGCCCCAGTCAAACTGCCCACCTGACACTGTCCGAAAGCCGGATCACGGTCTTCCGTTAGAAGCCCAGAACATCCAGGGTGGTATCCCAAGGATGGCTCCTCCGCAGCTGACGCCACGGTCTCACAGCCTCCCACCTATCCTGGACAGGATGTCCCAGACACCAATATCAAGCTGCAGTAAAGGTTCACGGGGTCTTTCCGTCTTGCGGCGCGTAATCGGCATCTTCACCGATACTACAATTTCACCGAGTCCCTCGTTGAGACAGCGCCCAACTCGTTACGCCATTCGTGCAGGTCGGAACTTACCCGACAAGGAATTTCGCTACCTTAGGACCGTTATAGTTACGGCCGCCGTTTACCGGGGCTTGATTTCAAAGCTTCGCCACAAGGGCTAACCTCTCCACTTGACCTTCCGGCACCGGGCAGGCGTCAGCCCCTATACGTCGTCTTACGACTTCGCAGAGACCTGTGTTTTTGGTAAACAGTCGGTTGGGCCAATTCTCTGCGGCCCCCTCAAGCTCGAGACGCGAAGTCCGTCACTCTACCGGGGCGTCCCTTCTCCCGAAGTTACGGGACAATTTTGCCGAGTTCCTTAACGAGGGTTCTCTCGATCACCTCGGTATGCTCTACCTGCCCACCTGTGTCGGTTTTGGTACGGGCGCGTTCCCACTCCCTAGAGGCTTTTCTCGGAGGCATGGACTCGACGACTTGCCGGCTTACGCCGACCGACATCCCCTCTCGGAGTATGTGAACCCCGGATTTTCCTAGGGTTCCTCCTACCGGGTTGTCCGTGGACGACCATCGCCACGGTTCGCCTATCCTTCCCCGTCCCCCCATCGGTAATAGCGCGGAAGACGCGGTACAGGAATATCAACCTGTTATCCATCGCCTACGCCTGTCGGCCTCGGCTTAGGTCCCGACTAACCCTGAGCAGATTAACTTTACTCAGGAAACCTTGGGCATCCGGTGGAGGAGTTTCTCACTCCTCTTTCGTTACTTATGCCTGCATTCTCACTTCCCCGCGCTCCACGGGAGCTTACCGCTGCCGCTTCACTGCACGAGGAACGCTCTCCTACCGCTCCGTCAAAGACGAAGCCCACAGCTTCGGGGGCTGGCTTGAGCCCCGTTACATTATCCGCGCACGAGCACTTGACCAGTGAGCTATTACGCACTCCTTAGACGAATGGCTGCCTCTAAGCCAACATCCTGGTTGTCTGTGCACTCGCACAACGTTTTCCACTTAGCCAGCGCTTAGGGCCCTTAGCTGGTGGTCTGGGCTGTTTCCCTCTCGACTACGAAGCTTATCCCCCGCAGTCTGACTCCCCTGCTCTAGAGTCATGGCATTCAGAGTTTATCTGACTTCGGTAACCTGGTAGGGCCCCTAGGCCAAACAGTGCTTTACAACCACGACTGAACGCAGGAGGCTATACCAAAATATATTTCGGAGAGAACCAGGTATCACCGAGTTTGATTAGCCTTTCACTCCGATCCACAGGTCATCCCCGCCGTTTTCAACCGACGTGGGTTCGGTCCTCCACGAGGTCTTACCCCCGCTTCAACCTGCCCATGGATAGATCACTCGGTTTCGGGTCTGCCGCGTCCGACTAAAGCGCCCTGTTCAGACTCGCTTTCGCTACGGCTCCGGTTTCTTAACCTTGCCGGACACGAGCAACTCGCAGGCTCGTTATGCAAAAAGCACGCTGTCACCCCCCGAAGGGAGCTCCAACCGCTTGTAGGCACGTGGTTTCAGGTACTATTTCACTCCCCTCCCGGGGTACTTTTCACCTTTCCCTCACGGTACTAGTTCGCTATCGGTCGTCAGAAAGTACTTAGCCTTACGGGGTGGTCCCCGTAGCTTCCGACCGGGTTTCCCGTGCCCGGTCGTACTCAGGTGGTGACGAGGGAGTCCACAGATTTTCACCTACGGGGCT
Organism: uncultured Thermoleophilia bacterium; assembly: GCA_963770865.1. Classification (GTDB taxonomy): domain Bacteria; phylum Actinomycetota; class Thermoleophilia; order Miltoncostaeales; family Miltoncostaeaceae; genus Miltoncostaea. The sequence goes on along the minus strand of CAVYRD010000011.1, from coordinate 4,003 downwards.
CTTACCCTTTGTAGCCAGCCGTTCCAAGCTGCTCGGCTAACCTGTGGTTTTGTAACTCCCCGGCCGCCCTGCGGGACGACCATGTCACTCCTACAACCCCGAACTGAGCTAAGCCCGCAGGCATGGCACTCAATCGGTTTAGGCTGATCCCTTTTCGCTCGCCACTACTCAGGGAGTCGAGGTTTCTTTCCTTTCCTCCGGCTACTGAGATGTGTCACTTCGCCGGCTTGCCTTCAACCGCCCTATGTGTTCAGGCGGAGATACGCGCGCATTACCACGCGTGGGTTCCCCCATTCGGAAATCCGCGGGTCAAAGGTTGTTCAGCACCTCACCGCGGCTTATCGCAGCCGTCCACGTCCTTCATCGGCTTCTGACGCCAAGGCATCCACCACGTGCCCTTAATATCTTGACCAGATAAATAGAGCACACCTACTGCCGCTATGCAGTTTTCAAGGTACGCGGCGGACGGACTCCGCCATGTACGAGGACGACCTCGACCCCCACCTCGGCGGGCCGTGATCCCTCAAGACTGAACAGCATGGCCGGCCGGCTCACTCCCCGTGCGCCACGAACCCCTAAGTAGTTTGGGTTGCGCACGGATGATCCGGACAGCGCCAGGTCGTCGACGTTGTTCTAGGGCATCGCTCGCTCGAGAGACTCGAGGGAGCTCGACGGTGTCCCGAGGGACTCCGGAGCCCTGGTGGCGCTTGGCGCCACTCCCTAGAAAGGAGGTGATCCAGCCGCAGCTTCCGCTACGGCTACCTTGTTACGACTTCACCCCAATCGCTGACCCCACCTTCGACGGCTGCCTCCCTTGCGGGTTAGCCCACCGGCTTCGGGTGTTGCCAACTTTCGTGGTGTGACGGGCGGTGTGTACAAGGCCCGGGAACGTATTCACCGCGACGTTGCTGATTCGCGATTACTAGCAACTCCGACTTCATGCAGGCGAGTTTCAGCCTACAATCCGAACTGGGACCGGCTTTATGAGATTCGCTCCACCTCGCGGCTTTGCAGCTCTTTGTACCGGCCATTGTAGCACGTGTGTAGCCCTGGACATAAGGGGCATGATGACTTGACGTCGTCCCCACCTTCCTCCGGTTTGTCACCGGCAGTATCCCACGAGTCCCCGGCCGAACCGCTGGCAACATAGGATAGGGGTTGCGCTCGTTGCGGGACTTAACCCAACATCTCACGACACGAGCTGACGACAGCCATGCACCACCTGTGACCGCGCTCCGAAGAGGGACCCTGTTTCCAGGGTTTACACGGACATGTCAAGCCCAGGTAAGGTTCTTCGCGTTGCGTCGAATTAAACCACATGCTCCGCTGCTTGTGCGGGCCCCCGTCAATTCCTTTGAGTTTTAGCCTTGCGGCCGTACTCCCCAGGCGGGGCACTTAATGCGTTAGCTTCGACACGGACGGAGTCAACACCGCCCACATCTAGTGCCCATCGTTTACGGCGTGGACTACCAGGGTATCTAATCCTGTTCGCTCCCCACGCTTTCGCGTCTCAGCGTCAGTACCGTTCCAGAGAGCCGCCTTCGCCACCGGTGTTCTTCCTAATATCTGCGCATTTCACCGCTACACTAGGAATTCCGCTCTCCCCTCCCGGACTCAAGCTTGGCAGTATCCAGTGCAGGCTTGGGGTTAAGCCCCAAGATTTCACACCAGACTTACCAAGCCGCCTACACGCGCTTTACGCCCAATGATTCCGGACAACGCTCGCCCCCTACGTATTACCGCGGCTGCTGGCACGTAGTTAGCCGGGGCTTCTTCTGGGGGTACCGTCACCCCGTAGGCTATTAACCTCGGAAGCTTCGTCCCCCCTGAAAGTGGTTTACAACCCGAAAGCCGTCTTCCCACACGCGGCGTTGCTGCGTCAGGCTTCCGCCCATTGCGCAAGATTCCCCACTGCTGCCTCCCGTAGGAGTCTGGGCCGTGTCTCAGTCCCAGTGTGGCTGATCGTCCTCTCAGACCAGCTACGCATCGTCGCCTTGGTGGGCCGTTACCCACACCAACAAGCTAATGCGCCGCGGGCCCATCCCAGGGCGGAGGCCGAAGCTACCTTTTCCCGCACGACCTTATGGCCGTGCGAATCATGCGGTATTAGCCCGAGTTTCCTCGGGTTGTCCCGCTCCCTAGGGCAGGTTGCCCACGTGTTACTCACCCGTTCGCCACTGTACTCAGCTCCGAAGAGCCTTTCTCGTTCGACTTGCATGTGTTAAGCACGCCGCCAGCGTTCGTCCTGAGCCAGGATCAAACTCTCCATGAAGAAACTGCTCGATCACGTCCCGCCCGCCGTGGTGGCCGGCCGGTCGATGATCGGAAGTCCGGAGATTGCCGTCGCTCCGAGGAGCTCCGGCGATCCGAGCTTTTCGTTGTCGTCCCGTTCGGTGCGGCTCACGCCGAACCGTCCGGTAAGACGGGGTTCGTGCAAACCTGGCCATCGTGACCGATGGAGCTCGCGCTCCATCGTCCAGATGCATGCTGTTCAGTTTTCAAGGATCGAGACGCCCGCAGACGCGGCCGTCAGATCGAACCGATTTCCACCTTCGCGGCCCCCGTACCCTCCAGAGGCCTCCCGCGCGGGCGCATCACGCGCCTCTTACGCTGGCGTCTCCATTGGATGAAGGTCGAAGAGTTGGAGTCTCAATCGGTTCCCTTTTCCATGCCGGGCAGGCGTATGGCCCCCCCAGCGGTCTCGGGAGTATAGCCCCCGCGAAGGTCGAGTCAAGCCCGATCGCCAAGCCGATCCGGGCCGATCGCCCGACAGGCGTCAGGCCGGCGGAACAAGGCGTGCAAAGCGGCGCTTTCCGGCTTTCAGGACCCGCCCGACGAGTTCCCCGGAATCGATGTCGAGCTCGCTCACCGGATCCCCGTCCAGGCTGACCCCGCCGGAGGCGATGAGGCGCCGCGCCTCGCTGCGCGAGGCCACGCCGAGAGCGTCGGCCAGGAGCGCGGGCAGGTGGACGGTGCCGGCCGGGACCGGCACCTCGGGAACGTCGTCGGGCGTTCCGTGATCGCGCACCACGCGGTTGAAGTGCTCCTCGGCCCGCGCGCCCGCGCCTGGGCCGTGGAAGCGGTCCGCGATGAGCCGGGCCAGACGGCGCTTCTCGGCGCCCGGGTGCCCGGTGGGCGGCGGCTCGGCCGGCGCGAGCAGGCGGTACCACTCCCCCAGCGCCGCGTCGGGGATGCTCATCGTGCGGCCGAACTGCTCCTCGGCCGGGTCGTGGACCCCGATGTGGTTGCCGAGCGACTTGCTCATCTTCTGGACGCCGTCGACACCCGGCAGGATCGGCATCGTCATCACGACCTGCGGCGCCTGGCCGAAGGCGGCCTGGATCTCGCGGCCGAGCATCATGTTGAAGAGCTGGTCGGTGCCGCCCAGCTCGACGTCGGCCTCGACCATCACCGAGTCGTATGCCTGCATCAGCGGGTAGAGCAGCTCGAGCACCGAAACCGGACGGTCGGCGCCCATGCGCTCGGCGAAGTCGTTGCGGCGCAGGAGCTGATTGACCGTGGCCGACCCGGCCAGCGCGAAGAGCTGCTCCATGCCCATCCCGGCGAACCACTCGCCGTTGGGCCGGATCTCGGTGCGCTCGGGGTCGAGGATGCGGAAGGCCTGCTCGCGGTAGGTCTCGGCGTTCCGCTCGATGTCCTCGCCGCGCCAGCACCGGCCGGGTGGAGGTCGCGCCCGGACGGGTCGCCGACACGGGCCGTCCAGTCGCCGATGATCAGCACCGCCGTGTGGCCGGCGTCCTGGAACTCGCGCAGCTTGCCGAGGACGACGGTGTGCCCGAGGTGGATGTCCGGCGCGGTCGGGTTGACGCCGAGCTTCACCCGCAGCGGGCGGCCCAGCGCGAGCTTCTGCGCCAGGGCGTCGGGCGGCAGGCAGTCCACCGCGCGGGCGGCGAGCGTGGCGGCGTCCGCGCTCACGCGGCGCGGAAGGGCTTGGAGAGGTACGGCGAGCCGGCCATCCCGAAGCGCCACGGCCGGTCGGCGG
>CAVYRD010000010.1:0-347970 GCA_963770865.1 uncultured Thermoleophilia bacterium | reverse complement strand
CCGCGTCGTGGACCACCCCGATCCGCACGCCGCCGAGCTCGGCCTCGGCGGTGGCCGGCAGCGCGGCGCGCACGCCGGGCTCCTCGACGTTGCCGTGCACCGCGACCAGCGGCCGCCCGAGGCCGCGCACCAGGCCGAGCGCGTCCATTGACGACCAGTCGCCGGCGTGGACGATCACGTCGGCGGCGCGCAGCCGCGTGAGGCACGCCTCGGGAAGCGCCCTCCCCCGCCCCGGCATGTGGGTGTCGGAGATCACGGCGACGCGGATCGGTGCCGCGTCGCTGGCGCCGGGGTCCATGTGGTCTAAGCTACCGGCCGCTGCGCGCGTAGCTCAGTGGATAGAGCGCTGGCCTCCGGAGCCAGAAGTCGCAGGTTCGAATCCTGCCGCGCGCACTGGCGTTTTCCCTGCTGAGAGCGATTTCTGAGCCCTCGGACGGCCCTCGGAGAGCCCCTCAGAAGGGCGCCGTGGGAACGACGTGGGAACATTTCGTTCCCACGCCAGGGCCGCGCGGGCCGTCGCGACGGCCTCGCCGATGGGCACGCGGACGCCCAGCTCGGCCTCCGCGAAGACTCCCGCGTAGTGGCGCCAGAGCGTCTGTGTGTCGCCGTGCCCGAGCGCCGCGGCCACCAGGATCGGCGGCCGCCCCTCGTAGATGAGAAGGCTCGCGAAGGTGTCGCGGCCGTTGTACGGGATCACGCCCGCCAGGCCCGCGCGCGCGGCGGCCGGCGCGAAGGCCCGGTTGCGCCAGTTGCTCAGGTGGAGGAACCCGCCCTGGCGCCGCGCGTCGGCGGGGCGGTCGGCGCGGCCGAGGCTCGGGCAGACCAGGTCCGCCGGCTCGGCCCACTCGGTGCGCTCGCGCCAGGCGGCGAGGTCGTCGGCCAGCGGGCCGATCACCGCCACGCTCCGGGCGCGGCCGGTCTTGGTGTCCTTGTGCTCGCCGTGGGTGTAGGCGCGATGCACGTGGAGGGTGGCCCCGACGTCGCCCCAGCGAAGCGCGAGCGCCTCCTCCGGTCGCAGGCCGGCGTAGGCCATGAGGCCCCAGAGCACCTGATCGCGCAGGGTGGGCAGCTCCGCCCGCAGGCGCTCGGCCTCGAGCGGCGACAGGGGCCGCGCCGGCGCGGGCGTGTGCGGCAGGCGCTTGATCCCCAGGCACGGGTTGGCCGGGATCAGGCCGTCGGCGACCGCCGCCCCGAGCGCCGCCGACAGCACCCTCATGGCGCCGTTCGCCGTCGCGTTGGTCGCCCCGCGGTCGAGCATCTCGGCGCGCCACTCCCGCACTCGCGCGCGGCCCAGATCGCGCAGCCGCACCCCTCCGATCAGCGGCGCCAGCCACTTGTCCATCACCGAGGCCCGGTGAAGGCGCGTTGAGCGCGCCCAGGCCACCCCGTCGCGGCGGACCCAGGTCTCGAGCCAGGCGTCGAGGCGCTCGCGCGAGGGCTCGGCCGGCGCGTGCGCGCCCATGCGCTGGCGCCGGCGCTCGTCGGCGTCGAACTCCTCCGCGTCCGCGCGCCGCTCGAACGAGCGCGAGCGATTGCGATCGCCGTCGCGCCAGCGCACCCGGTAGACGCGCCGGCCGCTCGGCAGGGTCTCGCGATGGACGCTCATACCGGCCCAGCGTAGGGCAGCTCTCGGACCAGATCGCCGAAGCGCCGCGACGAGCGGGGCGGCGACCGCGGGCCCGTGCCCGCGGTGTCGCCGGCGGCCCCGGCTCGACCCGGGCGAGCTCGCCCTCGGGGATGCGCCACAGGCGCCCCGCGCGCACGGCGCGCAGCCGCCCGCCGACGATCATCCGATAGACCGTGTTGGGATGGACGCCCAGGCGCCGCGCGGCCTCGTCGACGCTGAGGAAGGCGCACGGCCGGCTCCCCTCCCGCGAGAAACGGCGCCAGGCGCTCGGCCAGCGGGCGAAGGTCCTCGTCGGAGAGCGCGAGCAGCTCCCCGACGAGCGCCGATGCCAGCCGGTCCGGCACCGCCTATCCGCCCGCTCGGCTCTGCCTCGCCCGGGGCCGCCCCTCCGGGGTATCGCTTCGCGGCGCCGGCGGCACCGGGGGTTCCACCGCCCCGAGCACCGTCACCGCGAGGCGCGGCGGTCCGAGGGCGCCGAGCGCCCCGCCGAGGGCGTCGGTGATCCGCCGCGCCTCCGAGAGGACGGCCGTCGCCAGTTCGGGCAGCCTCTCGTCGGGGAGGCGCGTGGCGAGGTGGCCGATCCCGACCGCCGCCACCGCGACGCCCGAGTGGTCGCGCACCACCGCCCCGATCGAGCGGCGGGGCAGGTCGAGCTCGCCGTCCTCGAGGGCCCAGCCGCGCTCGCGGGTGCGGGCGAGCTCTGCCTCCAGGTCCGCGCGATCGGTGATCGTGCGCGCGCTCCAGGCGTCGAGCACCACCTCGTCGAGCACCGAGGCGGGGGCCTCTGCCAGGAGCGCCTTGCCGAGGGCGGTGGCGTGGGCCGGAAAGGCGCGGCCGGCCGCGTCGGCGGGGCCGCGGATCTGCTCGACGTAGACGGCCCGTGATCCGGCCAGCACGGCGATGAGGCCCGGCATGCCGGTCAGCCTCGCGCAGGGCCGGCACGCTGCCGCGGAAGGCCTCCCAGGGGCTGGTGGTCGCGAGGGCGCGCTCGGTGAGACGGGCCAGGCGGCCGGCGCCGAGGCGATAGCGCTTGGTGACGAGGCCGGTCTCGACCAGCCCTGCTTCTTGGAGGTGCAGGATCAGCTTGTGGGCATTCGGGGTGGCGAGGCCGATCCGCTCAGCGATCTCGGGGAGAGCAAGGTCGGGCGTCTCGGCCAACACGTCGAGGATCTGAAGCGTCTGCTCGACCGCCTTGACCCGGTAGTGCTCCGAGGAGGCCCGCGGCTGGCGGCGCCTCACCAGTCGGGTCCTACTGCTTGTCCTGCCCTCCGTTGCGCACGTAGCGCCCGGCCGGATCGGGGTCGGCGGCCAGGTACTGCCGGAGCGCCGCGGCGCTGGTGCGCCACTCCTGACCCTCCTTCCAGGCCGGAAGGCGGCTGGCGGCGGCCTCGTGGTAGATCGTGGTGGGCTCGACGCGCAGGAACTCGGCCGCCTCGAGCGCCGAGAGCTCGATCGGCGACTCGGGAAACGCCGGCTCCGCGAGCACCGGCTCCGCCGGCCCCCGAAGCCGGCGGCCCGGCGTCCAGCGGGCGGCGACGGCCTCGGCGAGGAAGCGCCACTCCTTGCCCACTCGCCGCGCCGGAAGCCGGCCCTGCCGGGCGGCGCGGTGAACCGAGTTGCGGTGCATGCCGAGCCAGTCGGCGACCTCGTCGATCGTCAGGACTGGCTGAGGTGGTTCTCTGCTCATGGGCGACAGACTGCCGCACAAGAGGAACGGTGACGAGGCTCTGGTCCACCGTGCCAGTATGCGCGCGTTTACAGTGGACTGTCCAGCGCCCCAGGTAGCGCCACCCGCGCGGCTCAGGCGGTGACGGGCTCCAGGCTCACCACAAGCCGCAGACCGAGGGCCTCGCCCACCCTCTCGAGCGTGGCGATTGAGGCGCGATGCTGGCCGCTCTCGAGGCGCGAGATCGCCGAGTGGCTCGTGCCGACGCGCTCGGCGAGCTTCTTCTGGGTCAGCCCGAGCTCTCCCCGCCGGAGGATCACCTCGCGGGCGATCGCCTCGAAGAGATCGAGGCGGGCGCGCTCGCGCTGGTAGACCCGATCAGCGCTGCGACGGACTCGGGGCATCGTCGAGGCTCCAGTTCAGGCGTACTCCGAGCGCCACCGAGAAGCGCTCGATCGTGGACAGGCGCGCGTCGGCCTCGCCGCTCTCGAGGCGCGCGACCGACGACTGGGATGTGCCCATGCGCGCGGCGACCTGCGTCTGGGACAGGCCGAGCTCCTCGCGCCGCTTTGCCAGCGCGCGCAGGAGCCGGCGCCTCTCGTAGGCCGCCTCGACCATCCCCGGAAAGGCGGGGTTCGAGGCCGCGCGCTCGTCGATCAGCTCATCGAGGAGGTCCCTGTTGCCGGCCATCGCGATGCTCCTTGTGCTCCCTGGTCTTATCTCATCGGAGAGATACCGTTCGCAGTCTAGCGCAGAGAACGCCTCGGACGGCCCTTGGCTATCCGCCACCCCGACCGCGCCAGCTCGCGAGGCGCCGCTCCGCGAGGCGGATCGTCTCCGGCGGCGTCTTCTGGGTCTTCTTCTTGAAGCCCTCCAGGGCCAGGAACACCTGCGAGTAGCGCCCCTCGGTGGCGAAGAGGATCCGGTAGATCACCCGATCGGCGTCGGCGCGCACTTCGTAGATGTCTCCGCGAAGATGCCGAGCGACGGCGAGTCCGCTCACCAGCACGTCCTTCATGGCGGCGGCGATCGCCGCGGCGTCCTCGTCGGGTAGATCATCGAGGAACTCCTTCACCGGCCGTCGCCCCCTCGGCGTGCGGTAGTCCCGCCACTGGCGGCGGTGTCGAGGTGGGTCCTGTGCCATTGATTCGAGGGTACCCGCGCCCTCAGACGCGCCCGGCTACCTGTCCAGGCCGCGACCCCTGCCGGGAGGATCGTGGCGCCGGGCGTCCACCTCCCGCACGCGGCGCGGATCGCCAATGGCCTGCCACGACGCGACACGCTCCTCGACCCCTGCGAGCTCGGCGCCGAGGAGTTGCGCCCTCGCGGCGGGGTCCCCGCCATGCGGCCCGAACCGCGCCAGCTCCGCGCGCGCCGCCCCGGCCTGCGCACGGTGGCGATGGACCTCCCCTCTTGCCCGCGCGAGATCGTCCCGCAGCCCGGCGCGCTCGCGCCGGCGCCAGAGCGGAGTCTCGGCGAGCTGCTCAGACAGATGGCTGACGCGCCGCTCGGCGTCGCGCCCCCCGTCTTCAGCCCGCTCCAGGGCCCGCGCCGCCTCGGCGCGACGTGCCCGGAAGTTCCCATCGGTCGCGGTCATGCGACTGCGGGTCTCATCGAGGGCAGCTCGTAACTCTTCGCGCCGTGCAACGAGACGCTCGGGCGTCGCCGCCATGATCTCGCCACGCGCCGCGTCCATCGCCGCATTCCGGGGCGCGGGATCAACCAGGTCGAGCGCGAGCGACTTTGCCTGCGAGCGCGACCAGGCACGCGCGAGGGCCTCCTCGACGTCCTCCGCCTCGTGGTGGACGACGAAGACCTGGAGGTCATGGCGCTGGCGTGATCCTGCGACGTAGGCCCACGCTGCTCCCCCGCGCTCGGGGCTCGCAAGGACGAAGGTGCGATCGACCGACTCTCCTTGAGAGGCGTGCCCGGTGAGGGCGTAGCCGTGGCGGGCATGGGCCAGGTAGTCGGCCGGGATACGGATCGTCTCGCCGTGGTCGGTGTGGAGATCCAGGTGCTCGGCGTTCCGGCCGAGGTCGATCACCGTCCCCTGGGTGCCGTTGCGCACACCCAGCGAGTAGTCGTTTCTGCGGCACACCATCCGATCGCCGATCGCCCACTCGGTTCCCGCGACGACGATTCGTCGATCCGAGATGAAGCCCCATTGCTCACGCCACTCGTGCGCGATGCGGTTCAGCTCGGCGACGTCGTGGCGATCGTGGGCGAGCATCAGGTTGCGCCCGGGCGAGTCGAGCTCTGCCTGCGCCCAGGCAGTGACAAGCGCGACGCGTGCGTCGCGGGCATCGTCGAAGGACTGGAGGCGCCCGCTCTCGGCGAGCAGAGCCACCGCGTCGGCGGCGCGACCCTCGGCCAAGTGGCGCGCGACATCGCGCTGCAGCTCGGTCTGCTGGCGGCGGTTCTCGACCAGCTCAACCGCGCCGAGGCGATCGGCGAGCGCGGCGAAGCCGCCGCCGGCCTCGATCGAGGGAAGCTGTGCCCGGTCGCCGACGATCACCAGGCGCGCCGAACGCCAGGCGGCGGCATGGGCGAGGCGTTCCAATGCTCGCGTCGGCATCACCGAGGCCTCGTCCACCACGACGACGGAGTGGCTGGGGATGGCGTCGTCCCCTTCCCGCTCAATCCGGCGCAGGAGACGGGCGGCGGTCTGGGAGGCGATGCCCGCCTCGCGCTGGAGGACGTCTGCCGCCTGGCCCTGCCAGGCGACGCCGATGACCGCGACACCGGATCGCTCGTAGGCCTCGCGCACGGCGGCGAGGGTGAAGGTCTTGCCGGTGCCGGCGCGGGCCTCCATCACTCGGACGCGATCCTCGCCCGTGGTGAGGCGGCGCACCGCCGTCTCCTGGTCGGCGCCGAGCGTAGGCCGCGCGGCGATCACCGCGTCGAGCGCACAAGTGTCGGCGACCACCGGGCCCTTCGGATCACGGCCGGTGGCCGCGTCGAGCAGGCGCACCTCGGCGCGCAGCATGTCGGGGGTGGTGTAGAGCGTCTCACGGTGACCAGGGTTGGTGTCATCTCCCGCGCGCGTCAGCGCGACGCAGGCGCGGGCGAGGAAGTCGTCGGCGAGGCGCTCGAGGCGTCCGGGCGGTGCGCCCTCCGGATGGACGTCGGCGAGCTGCTGGATCACCTCGCGGCGGGTGAAGGTCGAGCTCTGACGGGTGAGGCCCTCGGGGCCGAGCATGCGCCTCGCCTGTGCGCGAAGGCGCTGGGTGTAGTCCGACGGGGTGACGGTGAACGCGCGCCCGAGGGTGTGGCGAAGCTCGTGCCCGCCGAAGCCGTGCTCAGCGGCGCGGGCACGCCAGCCGGCCACCGCCTCCTCGCGCGCGATCACCCTCTTTCGGTCGCGCGTTTCGCGCTGGATCGCTGCCAGCCCAGCGCGCGAGGTGAGCCCGCGGGCGGTCGCCTCCTCCATGATCTCGGCGTGGCGGGCCGAGAAGTGCTCGCGCACCTCAGTGGGCACGGCGACCAGCTCGGCGATGCCGTTGGTGACCGGACCCCACTCCACGCCAAGGCTTCGTGAGAGCTCGGCGCGCATCACCGCGTCGGCGATCGTGCCAGCGGTCTTGGCGTGGGCGTAGACCGGGCGCATGTCGGGGGCACTCCAGCGCCCGTCCTCTCCCCTCACCCGATTGGCGATCACGAGATGCGCGTGCAGGTGGGGATCACCCGAGCGGGCCATCTCGTGGACGTAGGTAGCTCCGACGAATCCTTCTGCCGGAAGGACCGTCACCCCGTTGCGGCCACGGCGCACGAAGCAGGCGTGGCGCTCCAGATAGTCGAGGCCGGCCCGGACGCCCGCCGCGTGCGCATCCAGCACCGCCCCCCGAACAACCTCGCCCCCGACCGCCGCCAGCACGCTCACGCTCTTGGGCGCGGCGAAGGTCAGGTCGAAGGCGACGTTGCCGCCGGCGCGGCGCGCGCTGCCGGCGAGCACCGCGCCGCTCGCCGGATCACGGCCGTCGAGGAGCACCCCGAGGTCCCCCTCGTCAGGAGGACCCGACAGGCCGAGTGCCTCCGCTCCACGCCCCGCCCACTCGCCGCGAACCTGACCGCGCCCGGAGTAGTAGTCGTCGCGGGCGAACTCGGGTCGCTCGTAGTAGTCGGGCCCCTTGGCGGCGCATAGCGTCAACATAGACGTGACGCATCATTACAGATGCAACTGTGCCCCGATACGTCTTGGGACGGTCGTCGCCAGCCGCGACCGGCCCACAACACACGTCATCATCTCCTAACCCCGACTTGGTGCCGCTGCGCGCCGACGGTGGAGCCTTCGCACGGTCGTCACGACAGGCTTCGCGAGTGCCGGAACCACTCTCGCTCGGGGCGCTCAAGGGCGCGGTCTCTAGAACGCCACGCGCGTGCACGGGCACGCAGAGACTGGTGTGACGTCCAAACGAGCGCGGCCGCTGGTCGGCGTCTTCGAGTTCTTCCGGGTGTTCTTTGTAGTCGGCCTCACGGCCTTTGGCGCGGCGGTCCTGCAGAGCCTCCGCTCAGTGCCGGTCAAGCGAGGATGGCTCCGGCGCGAGGACATCGACGAGGGTCTCGGCCTGGTCCAGCTGTACCCGGGGGCGATGATGGTGGACCTGGTCGCCTACGTCGGTTACCGAACGCGGCGTATCAGGGGTGCGCTCGCCGCGACTGTCGGCTTCGTCACACCCTCGGTGCTGCTGGTACTGGGTCTGTCGTGGGCCTATGTCGAGCACGGTACGGGCGGCGGCGCGCGCGACCTGGTGGTTGGGCGCACAGGAATGGGTCGGCGGCGAGAACGCGAACAAGCACACCGGCACGGGGCCCGAGACCTCTGGCCTGCCCCTCGGACGTACCACCCGGCCGTCTACGCCGCTTCGGCGGAGGGCTCGGGGGGCGCGGTAGCGCGCACCGCGGGGCGCTGGCCGCTCCGCGCCGGACGGGTCACCTTCAGGTACTGAGCCAGGTAGTAGGAGCCGATCACGAAGCCCGCGGCGAGCGCCTGGATGCCGAGCGTCTCCCAGGTCGAGTACATCTCGAACCAGGAGCCCATCCATCCCGGCACCGTGAAGGGCGTCGGGTGCGCGGGGAGCCAGCCGAGCTCCTGGAAGGTAAGGGCGGTGCCGCCGATCATCACCACGAGCACAGCGCCCACCAGCACGCCCGTCCAGACCAGCATCCGCCGGTAGGGCATCCGGCGGTGCAGCCAGAACGTGACGGCGCCGACCGCCGCGGTGCCGGCGAGGCCGATCGCGATCCCCTCGACCACGGCGCCGGTGCCGTTGCGAAGCTCGAGGTTCTGCAGGAACAGCACCACCTCGAAGCCCTCGCGGTAGACGCTGGTGAACCCGAGCAGGACCAGCCCGAGGGTGGCGCTGAGGCCGGCCTGGCCCAGCAGCTCGCGCCGCCGCCGGTGGTGCCGGCCGATCCACCCGGACCAGTAGACCTTGTGGACGAACCAGTTGAGCACCACGAGCAGGACGATCACGGCGAGGAATCCCGTGATGGCCTCCAGCCGCGGCCCCAGCGGGGATGCGACGTCGAGCAGCGCCTGCGCCACGAACCAGGTGACGACCGAGGCCGCGAAGGCGACCGCCGTGCCGGCGACGACGGGCCGGCGGCGGGTCAGGTTGGCCCCCTGGAAGCTCGCGATGACGGCCGCGAAGATCAGCACCGCCTCGAGCCCCTCGCGGAAGACGATGATCGCGGCGTTCGCCACGGCGGTCCCGTGCGACTGCGGGGCCGCGGTCTCGGTCGGGTCGGTGGGGGAGCCCGCCGTGGCCATCAGGTAGACCGCGCCCGCGAGCAACCCGAGGCCGAGGATCCACCAGGCGAGGCGCCGGTTGCCGGCGTGGGAGAGGTCGGTCGAGGACGCCATCGGCGGGGTACCCTAACAGCCGATATTCGGCACGTCTAATAGTCTGTCGCGGACCGCCTCGTCAGTCCGCGTCCTCCCGCGTCGCGACCGGCGGCGGGACGAGCAGGACGGGACAGTCGGCGTGATAGGCGAGGTAGGCCGCGAACCCCCCGAGCGTCATGCGCTCGTAGATCCCCCGGTGGCTACCGGCGACGGCCAGATCGACCCCCTGGGAGGAGGCCCAGCGCACCGCCTCGGCGGGAGGGTAGGCGCTGAAGCTGTCGATGAAGACGACCTCGGCGCCGGGCACCTCGGTCCCGAGGTCCTTCAGCCACTCGGGCATGGCGGGCGGCAGGGTCTGCTCGGGTGGGTCGTAGACGCCGAAATAGACCGGGGGCGGGACCACGTGGACAATGCTGAGGCGGCTGGCCCCGAGCCGATCTCGCAACAGCCGGGCGTGCCCGAGCGCCAGCCGGGACGCCTCGCTGTCGTCGACGAAGCACGCCAGATGCTCATAGCGATCGTTCACATCCACCCCTTGGTCTGGCCCATGCAGGATCATCGGCGCCGATCATGAGCCCGGTCCGGTTGACGGTTCATCCGGGCGCCCCCGGACGGTGCGTCGGGAATCCCCCGCCCGGTGCGACCCGCGTCACAGAGCCACCAGCAAGAGGATCGCGAGTCCCGCGAGGAGGGCCGCGAAGTACTCGAGCTGACGCCCGAGCCCGGTGGCCCGGAGCTGGGGTATGAGGTCGCTGGCCGCGATGTAGGCGAAGTTGCCGGCGGCGAAGGGGAGCAGCAGGGATACGTCAACCGCGCCCGACATCGCCAGGGCGACGAGCGCGCCGATCAGGAACGTCAGCCCGGAGAGGAAGTTGTAGACGAGCGCCGGCCACCGCTCCCAGCCGCTGTGGACGAGTATCCCGAAGTCGCCGAGCTCCTGGGGGACCTCGTGTGCGGCGGCCACCAGCCACGTCACCAGGCCGACCTTGACGTCGATCACGAAGGCGCTGCCCACAGCGAGCCCACCGATGAAGTTGTGCACCCCATCCGCCAGCAGGATCAGGTAACCCAGCGGTTGATGTCGCGAGACGGGCTGGTGGCAGTGGTGCCAGTGCAGGAACTGCTCGAGCACGAAGAAGGCGAGGAAGCCCACCATGAAAGCGACCCACACATCCAGCCCACCGGACCGCGACACCGCCTCGGGCAGCATGTGGAAGAAGGCCCCTCCGAGGAGCGAGCCGGCGGCAAGCCCCACCAGCGGAAGCAGGAGCCGCCGCAAGGCGGGCTCGGGAAGCACCAGCGTCACGCTACCGACGAGAGCGATGGCAGCCATCGCCACGCCCGCGGCGACGATCCACGCGAGCGTGCTCAGGTCGGTCCCCACCAACGTGCGGAACCGTCCCTAGACCGTATGGAGCGCCGGGCTCGTGCCGGCGCCCCGCTCATGCGTGATCGTGGGTTGGCGCCGGGAATAGGCCCGGCGTCAGAGCCACAGTCATGGGAGGCGCCGACATGGGCAACGGTACTTTCGTCGGCCTGGATGTGCACGCGAGAAGCGTGGTCGCCGGGCTGATCGATGAGCAGACGGGTGAGGTGCGGGTCACTCGCGCGCCTCACGACACCGACGAGCTCGCGCGCTGGCTGGGGGCGCTGTCGGGGCCGGTGCGGGCGACCTACGAGGCCGGGCCCACGGGCTATGGCCTGGCCCGCGCGCTCGAGGACGCCGGTATCGCGTGCCTGGTGGCGGCACCTGGCCGGATCCCGCGCGCGAGCGGCGAGAGGGTCAAGAACGATCGCCGTGACGCCGAGCGCCTGGCGCGGCTCCTACGGGCGGGCGAGCTGGTGGCAGTGGCGGTGCCCACGATGGCCGATGAGGGCGCCCGTGATCTGGTGCGGGCCCGCGAGGATGCGCGCGCCGACCTGATGCGCGCCCGCCATCGCCTGTCGAAGATGCTGCTGCGCCACGGGCGGATCTACGACAGGCGGGCCTGGAGCGGCGCCCACGATGCCTGGCTGAGGCGCCAGCACCTGGATGAGCCCGCCGCCCAGGCGGCTCTTGTCGACTACTACGACGCCGCCCTACAGGCACGCCTTCGCCGGGATCGCCTGGACGCCGCCATCGCCGAGCTCGCCACGCGCCCGGATCTCGCGCCAATCGTGGGGCGCCTTCAGTGCCTGCGCGGGGTGAGCACCCTGACCGCGGTGGGCCTGGCGGTGGAGATCGGCGACTGGCATCGCCTCTCGGGGGCCACGATCGGGGCCTACCTGGGCCTCACCCCGAGCGAATCCCAATCGGGTGCCCGCCACCAGCGCGGGTCGATCACCAAGACCGGCAACGGCCATGCGCGCCGGCTCCTGGTGGAGGCCGCCTGGCACCACCGGCGCCCGCAGCGGCGAAGCCTCGAGCTGGAGCGCCGGCGCGCGGGCGCTCGGCCCGAGGTGCGCGCCCGCGCCGAGGCGGCAGGGGTGCGCCTTCACCGGCGCTGGGTGAACCTGGAATCGCGCCGGGGACTGCGCTCGACGATCGTGGCGGTGGCCGTCGCGAGAGAGCTGGCGGGCTGGTGCTGGAGCCTTGCCGTGATGGACGACTAAGTCCCACTCAGAGCCTGGGCCAGGAGAGCGCGCCGGACGGCCGGCTGACGCCGCGAGAGGCGATGCGCGATTGCGCTATCAGCAGCCCACCGGGCCACGCTCGATCCTAGAGAGCGCCCCGCCTCCGCCGAACACCCGGTCATGCGGTAACCAACCCGCGGATATCAGCCTGACCGCGCACCGTCGCAGCGCCCCCGGCGCGCTCTCCTGACCCACGAAGAAGGCCCGCTCACGCGGGCCTTCTCGGCATGCCTCTTGACAGACCGTCACTCCATATCAGCGCACGAGCGCGTCACGGAAGCCCACGTGGCAGGGGTCCCTCGCCCCCTGGCTCAGTCTCCGCGCGTGTGAGTCCACGCGGGCGGGTCGGAGGCGGGGAACGACTCGAACGACGCCTCATCGACCTCGTCCCTCGGCGGGGGTGGCTCCTCGAAAGCCCGCTGCGGCCTGACGGCGCCTGGCCTGGTCGGCGTCGTCATTTCGTCCTCCTGCGCTGGCGCAGGAGCCTCGGCGTCCGGGCCTGTTCGGGAAGGGCGCCCTGGGCAGGTCGGCGGGTATGCGTCTGCCATGGACGGTCGACGCTGGCGGGTCCCGGCGCGGCGCGCATCCGCGCCTACGCGGAGCCGAGCATCGGCTTCTCCACGTGGACGCGGGGCCCTGTCCCGATGTCACCCCCGGCGGCAGGAATAGGCTGAAGTCGCCAGGATGAGATGTGTGAGAGGAGGAACTGGATGGAAGACACCCCACAGCCTCGGCGCCTCCTCGTCATCGCGAATGAGACCTGCATGGGCACCGAGCTTTTCGAGGTCATGCGCGAGCGCGCCGACGGCCCGACAGTGAGGTCCTCGTCGTCGCCCCGGCACTGACCTCGCGGCTGCGCTACTGGATGTCCGATGAAGACGCCGGCATCGAGGCCGCCGGGCGGCGCCTCGCCGACTCGCTCGAGCGCTGTGGCGCCGCCGGGGTTGCCGCCCGCGGGGCGCTCGGTGACGCGGACCCGCTCCAGGCCCTGGACGACGGAGTGCGCTCGTTCGCGCCGACCGAGGTGATCATCGCCACGCACCCCGAGGGCCGATCGAACTGGCTCGAGCATGGCCTGGTCGCGCAGGCGCGGGAGCGCTTCGACGTGCCGATCACCCATGTGGCGGTCGACGCCGCCCACGAGGAGGCGCAGCTGGTCGAGCGCGAGGCCCCCGACTCGGTGGCCCCGGCGCGCGAGCGGCACGCTGCACGCGACCTTTCCCTGCTCGCCGTCGTCGGAGTCCTCGCCATCCTCGGCAGCCTCATCTCGTTCATCTTCTACGCGGTCGACGCCCCCGACGCGCTCATCTGGACCTGGGTTCTGATCTTCGACCTCGGCTTCAAGATCGCGGCCGTCGCGGTGCTCTGGATGCTGTTCCAGCGACGCCCCAGGGCCGATCGCCTGGACCTGTAGCCGGCCCGGCCCCGGGCCGGTCAGCTGGGGGCCCGCCGGGCGACCGGCGTCCGTGGTCGAGCGCTGAGCGGGCTCGCCGCGGATGAGCGACCAGGAGCTGCTGTGGATGCTCGTGCCGGCGGTCGGGACGGCGGTGGGCGCCCTGGCGATCCTGGCCGTCGGCCGACCCTCGGACCGTACGCTCGACCTGCTCCTGGGCCTGACGGCGGGTGTCATGCTCGCAGCCACCTCCTTCAGCCTGCTGGAGCCGGCGCTGGAGCGGGGCCGCCTCTGGGAGGTCGCCGTCGGCTTCGTCCTGGGTGGCGCGTCGCTCGCGGCGCTCGACACGTGGCTGCCCCACGCCCACGAGCGCTTCGCCGAGCGCGGGCACGCCCCGGCGGGCCTGGCTCCCCGTAGGCGGGCGCTCATGCTCCTGGCGGCGATCACCATCCACAACGTCCCCGAGGGGCTGGCGGTCGGCGTCGCGTTCGCCGCCGGGGGGACGGACCTGGGCGTGCCCGTCGCGCTCGCGATCACCCTCCAGAACATCCCGGAGGGCTTCGCCGCCGCGGTGCCGCTGCTCGAGGCGGGAACCTCGCCTCCGCGAGTGGCGGCGATCGGCGCCGCGACCGGCCTGGTGGAGCCGCCTGCCGCGCTCGCCGGTTTCGCCGCGCTCAGTCTCGGGACGATCCTGCTGCCCGCCGGCATGGGATTCGCCGCCGCGGCGATGATCTACGTCGTGGTCGACGAGCTGCTGCCCGAGTGCTTCGCGCGGGGCAACGAGCGGGTGGCCACCCTGGCGCTGCTGTCGGGGTTCCTCCTGATGATGGGCCTCGACGCGGGACTCAGCTGAGGCGCGGAAGCCCCGTGGGGGGGCGGCGGGGCCCCTGCGTGCTGCTAGCGCACGATGACCACGGGGCAGGGCGCGTGCAACGCGCACTGGTGGCTCACCGAGCCCAGGAGCAGGCCCTTGAAGCCCCCCTCCCCACGCGACCCGACGACGAGTAGGTCGGCCTCACCCGCGGCGGCGAGCAACTCCTCGACCGGCGCGCCCTCGACCGAGACGCCGACGACGTCGAGGCCCGGCCGGCCCTCGGCCGCCTGGGCCGTGAGGCCGTCGAGGATCCTCGTCGACTCCGCCTGGAGGCCCTCGCGGGTCACGGGGGCGTCCTCCCAGCCCGCGAACCCCGGAAGGTCCCACGCGTGCATGACGTGCAGGGACGCGCCCCGCAGAGCGGCCTCGTTGGCCGCCCAGCGCACGGCCTCCGCCGCCGCCGGCGAGTCGTCGACTCCGACCAAGATCACGCTCATAACCGCTCCTCGCCCGGGTTTCCACCTCCCCCGCGGGTTCGTCGCCACGGGGTTCAGGGGCGAGGCTATGAGCGCGCGGTACCGGGCCAATCAGGTCCTACCGCCTTCTCTCGTGCGGTCAAACACTGTTCCGGCCCGGGTAGTCATCCGCGACGGAGCCTCTGGGGATGGGTGCCGACCCTCGTCGTGACGCTCATGCGCCGCGGTGCGCCACAGATCGAGCTACCAGGACCGTGGTCATCGCCGCGGACCGGCTGCTCCACGCCCCCATCGGCCGATCACGTCGAGCGCCTCGAGTCCGGGCGCCTGAGGGATCACCTGGTCCCACACTCGCGGCGCAGACCGTCCTGCTGGTCCTCATTGTGGCGCTGCACCCAAATGTTCCCGCGGATCGTTCTCGTCCGGACGGCTCCGCCGTCTCGGCGCGGTCGCACCGTGCCGATGAGCTTCGCGCGCCGCCAGCCGCGGACCGCTCGGCGGCCGGCGCGCGGAGGAGCGACGAGCACTCCGCGCATAGGGACGTTTGTCACCGCATTCGATGAGTACTGACGCGCGGATTTGGCCCCGGATTGGCCCCGATCCGTGACGGAGCCAAGAAAGCCCTGCTCAGCGACGGGTGGTCATCGCCCTCTCACGGCGACGCCGCACCCCGCAGCCGATCCGGTGCATGTCAACCCGAGGCGGCCGCCTCGGGTTCGGGTTGATCGTGGGAACCACGTGGGAACATCGGCCAGAGAACGGGGGTGAACGGAACCGGCCGGCGCGATGCGGAAAGTCGTCCTGTGCGGGCGCTTTTCAACTTCTCGCCACCCCTCGCCACCCCCTCCGAATCCGCTCCGGAGCCAGAAGTCGCAGGTTCGAATCCTGCCGCGCGCACTACGCCTCGGCGCCGCCCGACCGCTCTGGAGAGGAGTCCGGTGTGAAGTGGTATCTCGAGGTCCTCCGCAAGTACGGCGTCTTCGACGGGCGCGCCCACCGCACCGAGTTCTGGATGTTCACCCTGGTGAGCGTCATCGTCAGCCTCGTCCTGACGATCGTGGACGTCGTCATCGGCACCTACGGCGGGTACGGCGGCCTGCTGAGCGGGCTCTACGGGCTGGCGGTGGTCGTGCCGTCCCTCGCGGTCGGCGCCCGCCGGCTGCACGACATCGGTCGCTCGGGGTGGTGGCAGCTCATCGTGCTGATCCCCCTGATCGGCGCGATCGTGCTCATCGTCTGGTGGGCCACCGCGGGCGTCCGCGCCCCCAACGAGCACGGCCCCGACCCCTGGGCCGCGGCCCAGCCGGCCTAGTCACGCGAGGGCCCGCTCCGGGGAGCGGGCCCTCGTCCTGCACCCGCCGGCCTCAGGCCGTCTCGAGGTTCACGACGTCCGCGGTGCGCTCCTCGGGCCGGCCCTGGAAGCCGCCCTCGATCGGCATCGCCGCCATCAGCGTGTCGCTGACGAAGCGGTCGGCGATCTCCTTCGAGTCCCAGATCGCGGCGATCAGGAAGCCACCCTCGGTCGGGCCCGCGGCGTGGACGGTCTGTCCCGCCGGGAGACCGTCCGGCGGATGGACCTTCGCGACGACCGCGCGGTACTGCTCTTCGGTCCCTCCCGGCCAGAAGTGCGTCAGCAGGAACGCCATCGCCCACCCCCTTCGTCCGGTGCGGAGCGGCGACCGTAGTCCGCCCGCCGATCGCGGCGCAATCGGCGTACGGCGGGCGTTCAGGCGCTGAGCAGGTCCGCTCGGCGGGGGGTGAGCTTCCGGCGCCGGCGTGAAAGGATCGCCCCATCAGGCCACCGCAGACGCGCGCACGAGGCCACGCGTGACCCACCCCGAGCCCTTCGACCCGTACGGCCGGCTGCGCGGTCGGGTCGAGGCGGCCGGGAGCGGCTTCCGGGTGGCCCTGAGCGGCGAGATCGACGAGGACACCTCCGGCGCGCTGCTCCTGCGCCTGCCGCAGATCGCGGCCGGATCGACCGGCGACGTGGTCCTCGACATGGACATGGTCTCGTTCATCGACTCGAGCGGCCTGCGCGCCCTGCTCGACCTGCGGCGGCGGATGACCTCCGAGGGCCGGCGCCTCCTGGTGCGCAACGCCTCCGGGCCGGTCCGCCGGCTGCTGGAGCTCTCCGGCATGGACGGCCTGCTCAGCCTCGAGTAGCCGAGGCCCGGCACCTGCCTCCGCCGGTCAGTCGCCGAGGGGGAACGGCGCGGGGGCGTCGGCCAGCGCCCAGGTCGGAAGAGCGGAGGTGCGATGGCCGAGGAACGCGGGCCGGTTGGCGGCGCTGAACAGCAGGGGCAGGACGTCGGCGGCGGCCAGGACGCCGAGGTCGCCGCTGCGGGCCGGCGCCTCGCCGAAGGCGTCGACCGCGTCGGGCCGCACGGCGCCGCCCGCGATCGTGAACGGCGTGGGGTCGCCGGTGTGCATGACGCCGCTGGTCGAGGGGGTGGCGTGGTCGCCGGTCACCGCCACGACCGCCCGCCCCGCGAGGTCGAGGAGCGGCTCCAGCCCCGCGTCGATGGCCTCCAGAGCGTCGCGCTTGGCGAACGGGAGCTTGGTGTGGCCGGCCTCGTCGGTCGCCTTGGTGTGCACGTGGACGAACGCCGCCCCGGCCCCGAGCAGCGCCGTCGCCGCGGCGAGGCGGGCCGCCATCTCGGCGGCGAGGTCGTCCTGCGAGGGGACGTCCGCGCGCGCCAGGCCGAGGGCGGTGGCCAGCCCGCGGTAGAGGCCGCTGCTGGTCACGGCCGCTCCCGGCACGCCCGCCAGCTCGTCGAAGGACGGCAGCGGACGCCGGACGCCGGCCCACTTGGTCGTGAGCAGGTCGAGCGCGGGACGGCCGCCGCGCACGCGGCCGGCGTTCACCGCGCTCGCGCGCAGCGCCGCGCGGGCGTCGCGCAGGAAGGCGGTCAGCTCCGCGGCCAGGGCCTCCCCCTCCGGCGCGGTCGCGACCGGGGCGAGCCACGGGTGCAGGTGCTCGAAGAAGGGGTCCGAGTCGCTGACGTCGCCGCTCGCGTGGCGGGCGAGCAGCAGCAGGCACTCGCCGCGCCGGCCGACCGGGTGGATCGCGACGCCGTGCGCGGCGGCCGCCGGGGCCAGAGACCAGAGCAGGGCCGCGGCGTCGTCGGCGTCGCCCGGTCCGGGCCGGCCCGTGACGCGGACGACGCCGCCGTCCGGCCGCGACGTGCGCAGCGCGCCGTGGAGCGTCGCGACCCCGTACGGCACGTCGAGGCCGGCGCCCAGGCCCTCCAGGACCGCCCGGCCGGGGAACGGCTGCCCGGAGCAGCCGAGGAGCGCCCAGTGGCTGGTCTCGGACGACGGCGCCCGCCCCCAGCCGAGCGGGACGTGCCAGCCGCTCGCCCCCCGCCGGGCGAGCTCGTCGAGCACCGGCGTGCGGGCCGCCTCGGCCGGCGTGCGGCTGCCGAGCTCCGGGACCGGGCGGTCGCCGAGCCCGTCGAGGATCACCAGGACGGCGGGCAGGCGGTCGTCCGCCGGGGGCGGGCCGCTCACAGGACGGCGCCCGCCGCGCGGCGGGCCCGCGAGGAGCGCGCGCAGGGGCTCGACCGTGGCGGCCGGCACCAGCTCCTCCCACGCCCCGCCCGAGCGGATCGCCTCGCGGATGGCCGTGGCGCTGCGCCGCGCGCCCGCGCCGGGGTCGACCTCGACCACCCGGTAGCCGCCGGCGGCCAGCCGGCGCGCCTTCTCGCGTTCCCACGGCCCGTTGCGGCCGACGTACTGCACGGCGTGGGCCGGGACGTACCCGGTCCAGTGCTCGGGCCGGGCGAGGTCGAAGGGGACGATCCGCACACCCGCCGCGGCCTCGGCGCCCACGCCCTCGTCCGAGGCCAGGGCGGCGGCCAGCAGGCCGCACCGCTCGTAGTAGGTGAACGGGTTGGCGTCGTCGCGGTGCCGGTGGTCGCTGGACGGGTCCCGCGCCCGCGCGCCGGGGTCGGGGTTGGTGACGCCCACGACGAGGGCCCCGCGGTCACGGAGCGCGATCCGGAACAGGCGCAGGTGGTCGGCGTGGACCGGCTGGAAGCGCCCGGTGACGCAGGCGAGGGAGCCCTCGGCCGCGCCCGGGGCGCTCACCGCAGCAGCGCCCGGGCGATGGCGTTGCGCTGGATCTCGACCGTGCCGGCCGGGATGCGGAGGTTGCGGGCCACCCGGAAGAGCTTCTCCTCCACCCCGTCGCGGGTGAGGCCGCTCGCCCCGTGGATCTGGATCGCGCGGTCGGCGACCCGGAAGAAGGCCTCGTCGTTGACGAGCGCGACGAGGCTGACCAGGCGGATCGCGTCGGGGTGCAGCGGGACCTCGAAGGGGCCGAGCGCGTCGAGCTCGGCCTGGGCCTGCAGGGACGCCGCGCGGGCCGCGTACACGTCGGCGTCGAGGTCGGCCAGCATGTGCTGGACGGCCTGGAGGTCGCCGATCGGCCGGCCGCCGGAGCGCCGCGACCGCGCCCGCGCGACCGCCCGGTCGCGCAGCCAGGCGCCCCAGCCGGCGCACATGCCGCCGCGGCACATGCGCCGCCAGTTGATCCAGGTCAGCGCCAGCGCGAGGCCCTGCCCGACCTCGCCGATCCGGTTCCCGTCGGGCACCCGCACGCCGTCGAGCACCAGCTCGCCGGTGAGCCCGTCGTCGAGCATCGTCGGGTAGTCGGCGCCCCGCCGGAAGCCCGCCCGCGCGGCCTCGACGATGAACATCGTGAGCGAGCGGCTGCCCGCGCCCGGCTCGGTGACCGCGACGATCTGGGCGACGTCGCAGAAGTGCGCGTTGGTGATCCACGCCTTGGTGCCGGTGATCACCCAGCCGTCGCCGTCGCGCTCGGCGCGGGTGGTCATCGACAGGACGTCGGACCCGGCCTCCGGCTCGGTGTTGGCGAAGGCGCAGGTGGTCTCGGCGCGCATCAGGGGGCCGAGGAAGCGCTCCCGGCCGGCCGGCGAGAGGTGGACCAGGTTGGGGCTCGGGCCCTCCGTCCAGGCGAGCGCGGCCAGGCCGAGGCCGAGGCCCGCGCGGCGGTAGACGAGCTCCTCGACGTGCATCGTCTCGACCCTGGTCAGCCCGAGCCCGCCGACCTCCTCCGGCATGTGCGGCGCGTAGAGGCCCGCGGCGGCCGAGCGCCGCTGCACCTCGCGCCGCGCCTCCCAGACCGCGGGGTGCATGCGGCCGTGCTCGTCGAGCGCCGGCGCCCATGGCGTGCCGGCGCCACGCCGGGCGAGCTCCCGCTCGAGGGGCGCGACCTCCTCCGCGAGGAACCGCTCGTACCGGGGGAGGAGCCCCGCGGCGCGGGGGGGCGGCTGCGTGTGGGTCTCCATCCGACCTCCGGGCTCGGGACGGCGGCCGGCCAACCGGGACTCAGGAGCGGCGGCGGGTCCCGCGCTTGGCCGGGGCGGGGGCCTCGGCGGGGGGCTCGTCCTCGACGACCTCGACCTCGGGCTCGACCACCTCGCCGGCCACCAGCGCCGGCATGTCGTCGCTCACGACCTGGTTGAGGACGTCCTCGAGGCCGTTCTGCGTGGCGAACAGGTGCGACGTGAGGGCCTCGCGGACCCCGCGCATGTGGCGGATGGCGGCGAGCTCGCGCTCGCGCACCTCGGCGATCTCGGCGGTCAGGGCGCGCATGCGCTCGTCGGCCGCGTCGCGCGTCTCGACCGTGAGCGCCTCGGCCGCCTCGACCTTCGCCTTCGCGATGCCCTGCGCCTCGGCCACGATGCGGCGCGCGTCGCGGTCGGCCGCGGCGTGGGTGTCGGCGGCGTAGGCGTCGGCCTCGCGGCGCGTGGTCTCGGAGTACTCGTCGGCGAGCCGCCGCTGCTCGGTGGTGTCGTGCTCGGCCTCCTCGCGGCTGAGGCGGGCGGCGGCCTGGGCGTCGCGGCGCAGCGCCTCCGACTCCTGGCGCGCCTCCTCCATGATCGCGTCGCCGCGCTCCTGGGAGGCGCGGCGGTACTCCAGCGCCTCCTCCTCCGCGCGGCTCACGACCTCGTGCGCCTCGGCCTTGGCGGCGGACGTCACGGCCTCGGCCTGGGCGGCCGCGTCGGCGCGCAGCTTGGCGGCGGAGTCCTGGGCCGCCTTCAGCACCGCGCCGGCCGACGTGCCGACCAGGCCCATCAGCTCGTCCTCGGACGGCACGGCGCTCGAGAGCCGCTCCACCTCGGTGAGGGCGGCGTCGCGGGCCGCGGCGGCCGCGTCCCGGGCGGCGGCCGCCTCCTTGGCGGCGTCCTGGGCGGCCTCGAGGTCCTTGCGCAGCGTGGTGTACCGCTCGTCGGCGTCGGCGACCTGCGCCCGGAGGGAGGTGAGCTCGGCCATGGCCGCGTCGCGCGCCTCGGCCACCGTCTGACCGCCCGCCGACAGCCGCTCGATCTCCCGCTGCTGCTGGGCGAAGCGCTCCTCCGCGGCCCGCAGGCCCTCCTGGAGCGAGGACTGGCGCTCGTCGGCGATGCGCAGGCGGTCGCGCAGCGCGCCGATCTCGGCCGTCGCGGCCTCGGCCTCGGCGACGCGGGTGCGCAGCGTCGCGGCCTCGGCGCGGGCCTCGTCGAGGGCGTCGGCCGCGGCGCTCAGGAGCGCGGTCACCTCGTCGGGGTCGAAGCCCCGGCGCACCGTCGAGAGGTTGACGCGCCGGAGCATCGTGGCATTGAGGGTCTCCGGACCCCGCGTCCCCGCCACGTCGCTCGGCCCTGTCATACGGCGCAGTCTAACCGCTGGGCCGACGAAAGCCGTCGCGCTCCGCGCGGGCGCGGATGCCGCGCAGCATCGAGCCCGCCTCCACCAGGTCGCCGAAGGCCATGACCACGCGGAAGAACAGCCACGCCAGGGGGGCCGGCACGAGCGGGGTGCAGTCCATCCGCGCCCGCAGCAGGAGGCGGGTCGAACCCCCGCGGTCCTCGAGCACGAACGCCCAGGTGAATCGCGCATCCTCGTACACCGGCAGCGGATGGGTGGTCGAGAGCAGGACCAGCGCCCGGTCGCGGTCCAGCCGGCGAACGGTGAACCAGGCCGATCCGTCCGTGCTGTCCGGCACCCGGTCGCCCTCGGCGAGCCCCTGCAGCTCCGGGATGACGTGGTCGGCGCTCCGCTCCCGGATGCCCCAGACGACGCGGTCGAGCCAGTACGGCGCGTACCAGCCGGCCCGGTAGCGCGGGTAGCCCATCTGCACCAGCCACGGCCACACCTCCCCTGGTGGCCGCGCGATGGTCACGGCACGGGTGAGCTGCAAGCGGGGAGCCGGCACGGCCTCGTCGCCCGGCAGCGGGGCCCGGCGCTCGGCGCGCGTGGCCCGCGTCGTCCTGCCCCACCCCGCGACGGCGGCCGCCGGGAGGCCGGCGGCGAGGACCCCGGAGATGACGGCGCGGCGCCTCATGCCCCGATCATCCGCCCCCCGCCGGACCGCCGCCAGGCCGCCGCGGCCCGCCCGTGGTTCAGACTGCGGGTGAACCGGAGAGGAGGCACCTCGTGGACACGGACCCGCACCCCACCCTTCCGGGCGGCACGCCCGCCGCCGCGCCCCCGCCGCCGGAGCCGCCGCCCGCGGCCGGGCCGGGCGGGATGACGCGGATCGCCGACGGCATCGTCGCCAAGACGGCCGCCTGGGCGGCCCGCGAGGTGGACGGCGTCGAGGACCTGCGCGGCGGCGTGCCGCGGCGCGGCTGGGTGCGCTCGTCCGACCGCCGACGCGGCGGCGCCAGCGTGCGGATCGAGGGCGGAGAGGCGTCGGTGTCGCTGCGCCTGGTGGTGCGCGAGGGGGTCGCGATCCCCCAGGTGGTCGATGAGGTGCGCGCTCGGGTCATCGACCGGGTCGAGTTCTCCACCGGCCTGCGCGTCAGCGCCGTGGACGTCCACGTCGTGGACGTCGTGCCGGCGCCGGCGGACGAGCCCCCGTCGACCGCCGCCGATCCGGTCCCGTCGAGCGGCGCCGACGCGGAGGATCCGCCCAGCCCCAGCTGAGGCTGGACGGGGGGCGCCGCGGCGCCCCCGTACGGAGGTCCGATCAGGCGGTGACCGCCGGGGTCACCGTGCGGGTGACGGCGGTGACGACCGTGCAGGCCGTCGCCGTGCGGCGCCCGCCGCCGGGCGTCGTGACGACCGCGCGGTTGCACCGGCGCCCGGAGGCGTCGGCGTCGATGCGCAGGCCCACGTGGAGCACGCGCCGCGCGCCCGGGGCCAGCGAGCTCAGGCTCCACACGACCTTGCCGCCGCGCAGCCGCGAGCCGGCCGGGGTGGACGTGAGGGACATGCCCTCCGGCAGGATGTCGGTGAGCGTGAGGTCGCGCAGGGCGGCCGCGCCGCGGTTGACCACGGTGATCGTGTAGCGGGCCGTCGCGCCGGCGCGGACGGTCGCCGGGCCCCGCTTGGTGACGCCGAAGCGCGGCGTCTGGGTCGGGGTGAGCGGCGTGGAGGGGGTCGTCGGCGTCGCCGGGACGCCCGGGACGGCCGGCTTGGCCGGCGTCTCGAGCGGCGCCACCGGGCTGTCCGGGCTCGTCGGCGTGGTCGGGATGTTCGGCGTCGTCGGCGGCTCCTCCAGCGGGATCACCGGGCAGTCGTCGAACGTGACCGTGGCCGTCGCCGAGTGGGACTGCGGCACCAGGACCATGGTCTCCTGCGGGGACGAGGCCGTCGGGGTGGCCGCGCCGATGCGCGTGAGCGTGCCGCCCTCGGAGCGGGCGGTCACCGAGACCGCGCCGGGGGTGGACGAGGTCACGTACGCCTGGGCCGTGCCGTTGGCGGCGAAGGTGACCTGGGCCGGACTGACCGTGCCGGCGCCTGCGCTCACCGCGAGGGTGGCGGTGCTGCCCGGGGTGCCGGTCAGGGTGAGGGTGACGGCGCTGCGGCCGGCGCACCCGCGCGGCATCGCCGGCGTGATCGTCACCGGGCCGCCGATCCTCTTGCCGGCGGCGAGCGCGCGCAGGGCCGCGGTGCGGGCGTTCAGGACGGCGTCGCTGGTCGGGTTGACCTCGCGCGCCTGGTCGGTGAGCTGCCAGACCGCCGCCTGCAGGGCGCCGGCCTCGAGCGCGCGCTTGTCCGGCGCGGCCGCCGCGATGAGGCCCTCGGCCTGCTGGATGAGCCAGGCCGCCTCCGCGTAGCGCGGGGTGGCGAGGCGGGCGTCGTCGGCCGCCGTGCGCATGACGACGGGGTAGTCGACGTTGCGGGCGATCAGGTGCAGCTCGTTGACGCAGAAGCCGCGCCGCTCGACGGCGGCGCCGCCGGCCGGCGTGATCCGGAGCCGGAAGAGCCCCGGAGCGCTCGAGATGCGCGTGCCGTTGGGCATCGTCACGGTCGTCGAGCCGTAGATGGGGTCGGTCCCGAGCAGGCGCAGCGTGGCCGGCGTGGCGGCGTTCGCCGCGACCGGCAGGAATGCCAGCGCCGCGAGCGCAAGGATGGCGGTCGCCGCCGCGCGGCGGAGCGCGGACAGGGATGAGGACGGCATGTGGGGCCTCGGATCGGGGGAACGTCGCGCCGGGCCGACCGGATGGAGGACCGCGGCACGCTGGGAATCGGTGCGGGGCGCCGCGCCTTTAGCCGTGCGGTACGGTGCGCGTTGCATGACGCCCGACACCACGGTCCGCTCCGTCCTCCTGCCCGCCGGCGCGCAGCCCCCGATCCGGGTCTACGTGAACGGCGAGGAGTGGGATCCCGACACCGACTTCACGGTCGACGGCCCCGTGCTGCGGTTCAGCCGTCCCCTGCGCGCGCAGCCCAAGCTCGGCTTCGGGCGCTCCGTGATGCTCGCGATGGGCATCGGGGTCTACGGGGACCTGAAGGGCGACAAGCTGGACGTCATCTACCAGCTCGGCGACCGCCCCCAGTCGGCGTCCATCCCCCTCGTCGCCGGCGAGGTGGAGGGGGTCAGCCCGCCGGGCTGAGCCACCCTTCGCGCCAGTCGTCGCGCGGCGCCCAGCCGTGGTCGGCGAGCCGGCCGGTGGCGATCCACAGCGACGAGGACAGCGCCTCGCTCATGGCGCCGCCCATCGAGAGCGCGGCGAAGCGCGGCGGCAGGCGGTCCGGGCGCCGGGCGCGCGCGGTGCGGCAGACGAGGTCGAGCACCTCGAGCTGGGTCGGCGCCTCGGGCTCGGCGGCGGTGTAGACGCCGGCGGGCGCAGAGAGGGCGGCGAGGAGCGCCCCGGCGGCGTCATCGGCGCTCAGCATCGCCCAGCGGTTGTCGCCCGGGCCCACGATGCGCCAGCGCCCGGTGCGCAGGGCCGGGACCATGTCGCCCGCGAGCCCCCCCGGGCCGTGGACCCAGGGGACGCGCACGATCCGCGCGTCCGCCGGCGCCAGCGCCCGCTCGGCCGCCAGCGCCGCCGCGGCGACCGCCGCCGGCGCGATCACCGGCTCGTCGTCGACCGCCGGCGTCGTCCGGTGGCCGAAGACGAGGCCGGTGGACAGCATCACGACCGGCCGGCGGGCCGCCAGCTCAGCGACCCCGGCCGCGGCGGCGGCCGCGGGGGCCGCCCGGCGCCGGGCCGCGCGGGCCCGCAGCGGCGGGTCGAGGCGCGGCAGGCCCAGGTGGAACAGGGCCTCGGCGTCCTCCGCCTCGGCGCGCCAGGCCGGCAGGCCGGCCGCGTCGGTGTGCAGGGGCTCGGCGCCCGCCTCGGTCAGCTCGCGCTCGGCGTCGTAGGTCCGCGCCGTGGCCAGCACGCGGACGCCCTCGTCGCGCAGGCGGGCCACAAGAGCGCGCCCCACCATCCCGGTCGCTCCCGTGACGAGGACGACCCGCGGGATCGGGATCGGCGTCAGCCCCCCGCCACGGCCGGGAGGATCTGGACCTCCTGGCCCTCCGCCACCGCGGTCTCGATGCCGTCGCCGAAGCGGACGTCCTCACCCGCGACGAAGACGTTGACGAAGCGGCGCAGGGTGCCGTCCTCCATCACCCGGTCGCGGAACCCGGCGTGCTTGGCGTCGAGCTGGTCGATCAGCTCGCGCACGGTTCCGGGATCGCACTCCACGGTCGACGCGCCGCCGGCGAGCGGGCGCAGGGGGGCCGGGATGCGGACGGTCACGGGCATGTGGTCTCCTTGGGGGCCGTGCTGGTCAGGCGATGAGGCGGGCTTCCCCGACCGCGGCCTCGAAGCTCGCGACCGTGGGCTGGATCGGGTGGCGGTGCACCCGCGATGCGACCGCGTCGAGCGTCTTCAGCCCGTCCCCGGTCACGTAGACGACGACGCGCTCGTCGGGGCCGATCTCCCCCGCCTGCGCGAGCTTCGTGAGCACGGCGGTGGTGACGCCGCCCGCGGTCTCGGTGAAGATGCCCGTCGTGCGGGCGAGCAGCTCGATGCCCTCGAGGATCTCCTCCTCGCTGACGGCCGAGATTGAGCCGCCGGTGGAGCGGGCGACCTCGAGCGCGAAGACGCCGTCGGCGGGATTGCCGATCGCGAGGCTCTTGGCGATCGTGTGCGGCTTGACCGGGGCGACGAAGTCGAGCCCCTGCTCCCAGGCCGTCGCGACGGGGCCGCAGCCGGCCGACTGGGCGCCGTTCAGCACCGGCACCTCGCCCTCGACCAGGCCGGTCTCGAGCAGGTCGCGGAAGCCGCGGTTGATCTTGGTGTAGAGCGAGCCGGAGGCGATCGGGACGATGCAGCGGTCCGGCAGGCTCCAGCCCAGCTGCTCGGCGACCTCGTAGGCGAGCGTCTTGGAGCCCTCGGCGTAGTACGGGCGCACGTTGACGTTGACGAAGGCCCAGGGCCGCTCGCCGGCAAGCTCCATGCAGAGCCGGTTGACGTCGTCGTAGTTGCCCTCGACCGCCAGCAGCGTGGTGCCGTAGATCGCGGTGGCCACGATCTTCTGCTCCTCGAGGTCGGCCGGCACGAACACGTAGCTCTGCAGGCCGTGGGCCGAGGCGTGGGCGGCCACCGAGTTGGCGAGGTTGCCGGTGGAGGCGCAGGCAACCACCTCGTAGCCGAGCTGCTTGGCCTTCTCGAGGGCCACCGAGACGACCCGGTCCTTGAAGCTGTGGGTCGGGTTGGCCGTGTCGTTCTTCACCCAGACCTCGCCCAGGCCGAGCGCCTCGGCCAGGCGGGGCGCCTTGACCAGCGGGGTCATGCCGGTCGGCAGGCCGGCGGCGGGGTCCTCGGGCGAGCAGGGCAGGAAGTCGCGGTAGCGCCAGAGCGACTGGGGTCCCTGGGCGATGCGCTCGCGGGTGACCGTGCGCGCGATCCGCTCCGTGTCGTAGACCACCTCGAGCGGGCCGAAGCAGTACTCGCACACGTACGCGGCCGTCAGCTCGGTGGTGCGCTCACACTCCTTGCAGCGGAGCGCGGTCGCCGCCGTCTCGTGCCGTGTCACCGTCCCTCCCCGTCCCGTCGTCCCATGAAAAAGCCCTCCAGCGGGAGGGCGAGGGTCTCTCGGTGAGGAACCGATCGGGCTCTCGCATCTCCCAGGTCGTGCCTGGCGGATTTGGCACCTGGCGCGTCTCTGCGCTGGTTGCCGCGGTTTCACAGGGCCAGTCCCTCCACCGCTCTCGATGCGCGCCGGAGTATAGGGACGACCCGGGATCGACGTCAAACGCCCCGCTCAGCCGCCGTCGAGCGGCCAGGCCAGGCGGCCCTCGGCGGCCCGCCGCGACAGCTCCAGCTCGAGCTCCGGGACCTCGCGCAGGGCCTCGACCAGCCGGCGCTCGCGCCACTCCCGGAAGTAGGCCGGCTCCACGCCGAGACCCGCGGCGATGCGGCCCAACAGGTCGTCGCCCGGCACGCCGCGCTTGCCGCTCACGTGGTCGTGCAGGTTGCCCACCGGCACGAGCGAGCGGCTCTCCAGGTCGCGGAAGCTCATCCCCCGGGCGGCGAGGGCCGCGCGCAGGGCCGGGCCGAAGGGCTCGGTGCTCCAGGCCGGCGCGGATTCGGCGCTCACGGCGCCAGGATATGTCACGGCGCCGTGACCCCGTCGGAGGTCGCGCCGTGCCGCCCGTTACGATGCCCCCGGATGAGCAGCCCCACGCCCTCACCCGACGAGACCCCGCCCCCCGAGGACGAGGCGCCCCCGGCCGGGGCCGCGCCGCGCTGGAGGCTCCGGCGCCGGCAGCCGGCGGTGCCCGACGCGGGCGTCCCGGCGCCGCCGCTGGAGGAGGACGGGCCCCCGGTCGGCGTCGCCCAGCCCCAGGTCGAGGGCGCCGGCAAGCTGCGCCGCCGCCGCCGCCGGCTGCTCACGGAGCGCGAGGAGGCCGTCTACCACCTGGGCGGGCTGGCCTTCGAGCTGTACCGGCGCGACCTGCTGTCCGAGGGCGTGATGCGCCTGCGCGCGGGGGAGGTGGCGACCCTCGACGACAGCGTCCGCGACATCGACGTGCGCCTGGGCGAGATCGACCGCACCCGCCGCGAGCGGCGCAACGCCGTGCCGGAGGACCCGTCGGTCGGCTGCTGCCTGGTCTGCCGCGCGCCGTTCCGCGCCGAGGCGCGCTTCTGCTGGCAGTGCGGCACCCAGGTCGTGCCGCCGCCGGTCGGCGGCGACGACCAGCCGACCCAGGTCATCTCCTCGCCGGGCGCCCCGTGAACGACGGGCCGACCGGCTGGGAGGGCGCCGACCGCTGGTTCGCCTCGGGCGGCGGCGGGAGCGGCGGCGGCGGGGAGGGCGGCCCGCCCGCGCCGCCGGATCCCGGGCCGGAGGAGCCACCCCCCGCGCCCGCCTGCGAGGTCTGCGGCGCGCCGCTCGAGCCCGACCAGACCTACTGCCTGGAGTGTGGCTCCCCCACCCCCCTCGCCCCGCGCCTGCACCGTGGCGGGAAGGCGGCGGCGATCCTCGCCGGCGCGATGATCGTGCTCGGCCTGGGCGCCGGCGCGCTCGCCTTCGCCGTCGTGAACGACGACGGCGGCGGCTCCTCGGGCACCGACACGATCGGCATCCCGGTCACGACCGGCGGCGCCACCGTGCCCCCGCCCCCCGAGACGGCGCCCACCGTCGGCACGCTGCCGGCCGACACCACCTTCACCACCCCCACCGCTCCCATCACCACGCCGACGACGCCCACCGCGACCGGCCCGGCCACCGGCTTCGACACGGTCACCGGCCCCTCGACGGCGCCGGCCACCACCAAGCCGTCCACGACCAAAGCGCCCGCCACCACGACCGCGCCGCCCGCCACCACCAGCACGCCGCCGGCCTCCGGCGCCTCGGACTGGCCGAACGGCCGGACGGCCTGGACCGCGATCCTCGCCTCGGTGCGCAGCGAGTCGGACGCCCGCGCCGCCAAGAGCCGCGTGGCCGCCGGCGGCGACCCGGCAGGCGTCCTCTTCTCGACGGACTTCCCGGATCTGCGCCCCGGTTACTGGGTGGTCTTCTCGGGAACGTACGACTCCCGGAACACCGCCATCGCGCAGGCCACGAAGCTCCGCCCGGACTTCCCGACGGCCTACGCCCGCCGCATCGAGGGGTAGCCCATGACACCGAACGGCCGCGTCGTACTGATCACCGGCGCGTCGAGCGGGATCGGCGAGGCCACGGCGCGCGCCGCGTCGGCGGCCGGCCACCGCGTGGTGCTGGCCGCCCGCTCGCTCGGCAAGCTCGAGACCCTGGCCGCCGAGCTCGGCGGTCCCGACCGCGCCCTGCCGGTGGAGTGCGACGTGACCGAGTGGGACCAGCAGCAGGCGCTGGTGCGCCGGGCCGTGGACGCGTTCGGCGGCATCGACGTCGCCTTCGCCAACGCGGGCTTCGGCGCCAAGCGCGGCTTCCTCTCCGAGACGCCCGAGCACTGGAGGTCCATGGTGCTCACCAACGTCTACGGGTCGGCGCTCACGGTGCGCGCCTGCTTCGAGGAGCTGAAGGCGCGCCGCGGCCACCTCGTGCTGATGGGCTCGGTGGCCGGCCGCAAGATCCCGCCGGGGTCGGTCTACTCGGCCACCAAGTGGGCGGTGACGGCGATGGCCGAGGCCGCGCGCATGGAGCTGGACGGCACCGGCGTGCGCGTGACGCTGATGTCGCCGGGCACCGTCGAGACCGCCTTCTACGACGAGCCCGTGGGCGGCGAGCAGCTCACCGGGGAGGACGTCGCTCGGGCGGTCATGTTCGCGATCGAGCAGCCGCCCCACATCGACGTCAACGAGATCCTGCTCCGCCCGACCGTCCAGGGGTTCTGAGGGCCCGCTCGCGCACGACCGCGCCGATCGCGCGCAGCTGCAGGCCGCCCGCGCCCGGGACGGCGACCACCCCGACGGAGATGCGCATACGGCCGCGCTTCGGCAGCGTGAGCGCGATCGCGCGCCAGGCGGCCGTGACCGTCCGCGTCACGGAGCGCCCGCCCGCCGTCACGCTCACCGTGCCCTCGCCGCGCGCCTCCACGCTCAGGGTGCGCCGCCGCGGGCCTGGCGGGACGCGGAAGGACGGCGAGCGGACCGCCAGGGGCGCGCCGGACACGGCCAGCACCCGCCGCCCGCGGGCGCCCGTGACCTCGGCGGCGCCGGCCGTCACGGCCCAGCCGGGCAGCGGCGCGGTCACCGGCCCGACGCGGTGGAGGTCGATCGCCGTGCCGAGGGCCGGCACCGGGTCGAGCACGATGCGCACCGTGCGCCCGGCCAGGGCGGCGACGCCGACCGGCCACGAGCGGCGCGACGAGCCCGGCTCGAGCGCGCCGAGGTCGGTCTCGGCGCCGTCCTCGCCGCGCGCGCGGACCAGCACCAGCCCGGCGCCGCCGGGGGCCCGGAGCGCGACGCGCAGCGTCTGCGACCCCGCGGGCAGCGCGAGCGGCGGCGAGACGAGGGTCGCGTTGCCGGCGAGGCGCGCGCCCGGGCCGAGGAGGGCCGGCGGGTCGCGCCCCTCCACGGTCCAGCCCTCCAGGCCCGCCGACAGGTCGCCGTTGGGCGGCCCCGGGGTCAGCGTCACCGGCGCGATGCGCAGGGCGCCGTCGGGCGGCAGGACCGGCGCGGCGGCGGCGGGCGCCGCGGCCAGGGCGACGGCGGCGGCGGTGCGGAGGGCGAGGTTCATTAGAGTCGGCGCGATGATAGGCGCGGAGCACCTGGTGGGCGTGGACGTCGGTGGCACCTTCACCGACGCGGTTCTCATCAGCGCGGGCCGCCTGATCACCGCGAAGGTGCCCACGACCCCCGCCGACCAGAGCGAGGCCGTCGTGGCCGCGGTGCTCGCGACGCTGGAGCACGCGGGCCTCGCGCCAGCCGAGGTGACGCGCTTCGGCCACGGCATGACCGTCGGCACCAACGCGCTGCTCGAGGGCAAGGGCGCGCGCGTCAGCCTGGTCGCCACCGAGGGCTTCGGCGACGTGCTCGAGCTGCGCCGCCAGGACCGCGCCCACCTCTACCGCCTCGACGCCCACCACCCTCCCCCGCTCGTGCCCCACGAGCGCACGCACGAGGTGGCCGAGCGCTGCGGGCCCGACGGCGTGGTGACGCCGCTCGACCCGGCCTCGGTGGAGCGGGCCGTGGCGGCGGTCCGCGCAGACCGCGCCGAGGCCGTGGCCGTCGGGTTCCTCTTCTCGTTCGCACGGCCGGAGCACGAGGCCGCCGTGGCCGCGGCCCTGCGCGCGGCGCTGCCCGGCGTCCACGTGAGCGCGTCGAGCGAGGTGCTGCCCGAGATCCGGGAGTACGAGCGGATCTCGACCACCGTTGTGGACGCCTACCTCACCCCGGTGCTGCGGATGTACCTGGAGCGCCTCGCCGAGCGGGCCGCGGCCGCCGGCCTGCCGGCGCCGTCGATCATGCAGTCGAGCGGCGGGGTGCTGCCCATGGTCGAGGCGGCGGAGCACGCCGCGTGGACCGTGATGAGCGGACCGGCCGGCGGGGTCATCGGGGCCGCCCGCCTGGCCGGGCACGAGCGCCGGCGGCTGGCGCTCACCTTCGACATGGGCGGCACCTCGTGCGACGTGGCGCTCGTGTCCGGCGGCGAGCCCGCGCGCACGGGCGCGACGGTGATCGCCGGGCACCCGATCCACCTGCCGATGCTGGACGTCGTGACCGTCGCGGCCGGCGGCGGCAGCATCGCGTGGGCCGACTCGGGCGGCGCGCTGCGCGTGGGCCCGCACTCGGCCGGCGCCCGGCCGGGCCCGGCGTCCTACGGGCTGGGCGGCGAGCTGCCCACCGTCACGGACGCCGACGTCGTGCTCGGGCGCCTGCCGGTGGATGCGCCGCTCGGCGGGCGCATCCACCTCGACCCGGCGGCCGCCCGCGCGGCCGTGGGCGGGCTGGCCCGCGAGCTCGGCCTCGGGCTGGAGGAGTGCGCCGAGGGCATCCTGACCGTCGCCGTTCAGGAGATGGTCCGCGCGCTGCGCCTGGTGAGCGTCGAGCGCGGCGAGGACGCGCGCGACGCGACCCTGATCGCCTTCGGCGGCGCCGGCCCACTGCACGCGTGCGCGGTGGCCGACGAGCTGGGCGTGCGCGAGGTGGTGGCACCGCCCGCCGCGGGCGTTCTGGCCGCGCTGGGGCTGGTGATGGCCGGCGAGCGGCGCGACTACGTCCAGACCGTGCTCGCGCCGGTGGACGGCGGTGCGGGCCTCGCGGAGCTCCTGCGCCCCCTGGGAGAGCGCGCCGACGCCGAGATCCCGGGCGCGCCCCAGAGCGCGTCGGCCGACCTGCGCTACGCCGGCCAGAGCCACGCCCTGACGGTCCACTGGGACCCCGGCGCGCCCGAGTCGGCCCTGGCGGAGGCCTTCCACGCCGCCCACCGCGAGCGCTACGGCGACGCCGACCCCGGCCGGCCGGTCGAGGCCGTCAGCCTGCGCCTGGCGGCCGAGCGGCCGGGCGCCGACCCCGAGCTGCCCGAGGCCGCCCCCGGCGACGAGGTGGCCGGCCCGGCCGTGATCCCGATGGACGGCGCCACCTGCTGGGTGGGCGAGGGCTGGACCGCGCGCCGCGACGCGATCGGCGCCATCCGGATGGAGCGGACCGCGTGAGCATGGACCCCGTCACCCTCCAGGTGATGTCCAACGCCCTGCGGGCGGTGGCCGAGGAGATGGAGGCGGCGCTCATCCGCAGCGCCTTCAGCCCGAACATCAAGGAGCGCCGCGACTGCAGCACCGCGATCTTCGACGGCGCCGGGCGGATGGTGGTGCAGTCGGCCTCGATCCCCGTGCACCTGGGCGCGATGCCCGAGGCCGTGGACGCGGTGCGCGCCCGCGGGGCGGCGCCGGGCGAGGTGTGGCTGGTCAACGACCCCTACCGCGGCGGGACGCACCTCCCCGACCTCACGATGATCTCCCCCATCGCCCTCGGCCGGCGCACCGCGGCCTACGCGGTGACGCGCGCCCACCACGCCGACGTCGGCGGGATGTCGCCGGGCAGCATGCCGGCCGGCTCGCGCGAGCTGCTGCAGGAGGGCCTGGTGATCCCGCCGGTCCGCCTCGTGCGCGGGGGCGCGGTGGTGGACGACGTGCTGGCGCTGCTGCTGGCCAACAGCCGCACGCCCGGCGAGCGCGAGGGCGACGTGCGCGCGCAGCTGGCGGCCCACCGCCTGGCCGAGCGGCGCATCGGCGAGGTGGCCGAGCGCCACGGCGCCGCGCTCGTCGAGGAGGCCTTCGACGCCCTCTTCGACTACGCCGAGCGTCGCACCCGGGCAGCGATCGCCGGGATGCCCGACGGCCGCTACGAGGCCGCCGAGGCGCTCGAGGGCGACGGCGTGACGGAGGACGACCTCTGGATCCGCGTGGCGGTGACGATCGCGGGCGACGCGATGACGGTCGACTTCGCGGGCACCGACCCCACGGGGCCCGGCAACTGCAACTGCCCGCCCGCGGTGACCCGCTCGGCCGTCTACTTCGTCGTGCGCTGCCTCACCGACCCGGACATCCCCGCCTCGGCCGGGGCCTTCGCGCCGGTCACGGTGCTCGCGCCCGAGGACACGCTCGTCAACGCGCGCCCGCCGGCGGCCGTCGCGGGCGGCAACGTGGAGACCTCCAGCCGCATCGTCGACGCGGTCTTCGCCGCCCTCGGCGGCGCGGTCGACGTGCCCGCCCAGGGCCAGGGCACGATGAACAACCTCACGATCGGCGGGGCGGGGTTCACCTACTACGAGACGATCGGCGGCGGGCAGGGCGCGTCGGCCGGCGCCGACGGCCCCTCCGGGGTGCACGTGGCGATGAGCAACACGCTGAACACGCCGGTGGAGGCGCTCGAGGCGGCCTACCCGCTGCGGGTGGAGGCCTATCGCCTGCGGCGCGGCTCCGGGGGCGCGGGGGCCCACCGCGGAGGCGACGGCATCGAGCGCCGCGTGCGGGTGCTCGTGGACGCCGAGATCTCGGTGCTGGCCGAGCGCCGGGCGCGCGGGCCGGCCGGGCGGGCGGGCGGCGCCGGCGGGGCGCCGGGGCGCACCACCCTCAACGGCGACGCGCTGCCCGCCAAGTGGCGCGGCGCGGTCGCGGCGGGCGACGTGCTGGGCATCGAGAGCCCGGGCGGCGGCGGCTACGGGGCCCCGCCGGCCTGAGCCGGCCTCACGGGGTGGTGGTGGTGGCCGCCCCGTTGGCGAGGTCGAGGCCGACCACGACGACGACGTCGGCGTTTCCGATCTGCTCGGCCGTGTAGCCGTCGAGCGGCTTGGCGTTCTTCAGCCCGAGGTCCTTCGCCACGCTCCAGGAGACCTTCTTCTTGCCGGCCGTGTACATGACGACGCTCTTCTTGAGGCCGGTCACCTGGTTCGGCTCGTTCGCGACGTGGACCCCGTCGTTCGGCACGTTCCACCCCTCGGCGGTGAGCGCCGGGGCCACGACGTCGCCGGCCGCGCCGGCGATCCCCGTCGCGTTGAAGACGGTGAGCGTGTAGATGCTCTTGTCCGGGATCGCGGGCACGACCGCCGGCACCAGGGTCGCGTCGACCGGGCTCGGCGGCGCGGCGGTGGTGGTGCCCGCCGTCGTGGTCGTCCCGGCGGCCGCGCCGGACCCGTCCCCTCCCCCGTCGCCGCGCACGAACAGGTACCAGACCCCGCCCACGGCGGCGAGCAGGACCAGGGCGACCAGGCCGATCGTCCCGGCCGCTCGCATCTGGTTGCGCACGCTCGGCACGCCGCTCGAGACCTTGTTGCGCGCCTGCAGCTCCGCGATGCGCTGGAGGGAGGCCTCCTCGGCCGCGTCACCCCGCTCGGCGAGCCGGTCCTCCAGCTTGCGGATGCGGTGCCCCTGCACCACGGCGACAACCACGAGAGCCACCATGCCCAGGAGGGCGAGAATGGCCGCCGAGGGGACCACGAGATCGAGCCATGCCATCGGCGCGGGACCGTATCAGGTGGCCCGGCCGGGCCGGGCCGCGCCGGGGGACGGTAGGCCTATGCGCCCGGCGTGACCCGATAGGCGTCGAAGACCGACTCCACCTGGCGCAGGCTGCTGATGCAGCCCTTCAGGGTCTCGATGTCGCCGACCTCGACCACGAAGCGGTCGTGGACCATGCCGTCCTCCATCGCGGCGTTCGCCGAGATGATGTTGACCCCGGCCTCGGCGAAGGCCCTCGAGAGGTCCTCCAGGAGACGGGCACGGTCCCAGGCGTCGACGGCGATCTCTACTCGAAAGCTCTGCTGGTTGGCCCCGGTCCAGGTGACCGGCGTGAACCTCTCGGGGTTCTTCTTCAGCGCCTTGGCGTTGGGGCAGTCCTCGCGGTGGATCGTGATGCCGCGCCCGAGCGAGATGTAGCCGAGGATCGGGTCGCCCGGCACCGGCTTGCAGCACTTGGCGAGTCGCACCAGGACGTCGGCGAGGCCGTCGATCTCGATGCCGAGGTCGCTCGAGGCGGTCGAGGAGTGGGGGCGGCGCCCGCGCGGCTCGACGGTGGCCGGGGCGTCCTCGACCACGGCCTGGCCGGCCTTCAGGCGCTGCATGATCTTGTTGACGACGACCTGCACCGAGGTCTTCTGCAGGCCGAGCGAGATGTAGAACTCGTCGGCCTTCTTGAAGCCCATCTCCTGGATGACCTCGAGCAGCAGGGGCGACCCGGCCACGCGCTGGCTCGGCAGGCCGGCCTTGCGCAGCGACTCCTGCAGCGACTCGCGGCCGCGGTGCTCGGCGTCCTCGCGCCGCTCCCGGCGGAAGAACTGGCTGATCTTGGAGCGCGCCTTGGTGGTCGTCACCAGCTGCAGCCAGTCGCGCGACGGCGCCCGGGCGGCCTTGGAGGTGAGGATCTCCACGAAGTCGCCCGACTGCAGGGTGTAGGTGAGCGGCACGATGCGCCCGTTGACCTTCGCGCCCACGCAGCGGTGGCCGACGTCGGTGTGGACGTCGTAGGCGAAGTCGAGCGGCGTGGCGCCGGCGGGCAGGTCGCGGACCTCGCCCTTGGGCGTGAAGACGTAGACCTCGTCCGAGTAGAGGTCGGAGCGCAGCGCCTCGAGGAACTCACCCGGGTCCTTCGTCTCCTTCTGCCAGTCCATCATCCGCGAGACCCAGGCGGGCTGGCTGCCGCCGCCCTCCTTGTAGAGCCAGTGCGCGGCCACCCCGAACTCGGCGGTGGCGTGCATCGCGTAGGTGCGGATCTGGATCTCCAGGGGCTTGCCCTCGGGCCCGATCACCGTGGTGTGCAGGCTCTGGTACATGTTGAGCTTGGGCATCGCGATGTAGTCCTTGAAGCGCCCGGGCAGGGGCTTCCAGAGCGAGTGGATGATGCCCACCGCCCCGTAGCAGTCCTTCACCGAGTCGACCAGCACGCGCATCGCGGTGAGGTCGTAGATCTCGTTGAACTCCTTGCCCTTGCGGGTCATCTTCTCGTAGATCGAGTAGAAGTGCTTCGCGCGCCCGGTGATCTCGACGCCGAGGATGCCCACGTCCTCGAGCGCCTTCGCCAGCTCCCGGCCGGCGTCCTCGATGAACGCCTCGCGGTCGGGCCGGCGCTGGTTGACCATCTGCTGGATCTCGCTGTAGCGCCGCGGGTGGAGCGTGGCGAAGGCGAGGTCCTCGAGCTCCCACTTGAGGGAGTGGATGCCGAGCCGGTGCGCCAGCGGCGCGTAGATCTCGAGGGTCTCCTTGGCCTTCTGGATCTGCTTCGGCTTGGTCATGTAGGCCAGCGTGCGCATGTTGTGGAGGCGGTCGGCCAGCTTCACCACCAGCACGCGGATGTCGCTCGACATCGAGACGATCAGCTTGCGGTAGTTCTCGGCCTGGTGGGCCTCCTGGCTCTCGAAGTGGATCTTCGAGAGCTTGGTCACGCCGTCGACCAGGGCGGCGGCCTCGGGGCCGAAGGCGGCCTCGATCTCCTGCAGGGTGGCGCTCGTGTCCTCGACCGTGTCGTGCAGCAGGGCGGCGACCACCGCGGTGCCGTCCAGGCCGAGGCCGGCGGCGATGCGCGCGCAGCCCAGCGGGTGCGTGATGAAGGGCTCGCCGGAGTTGCGGACCTGGGCGCGGTGGTGCTCCTCGGCGAACGCGTAGGCGCGCCGCAGCGCGTCCTTGTCGACGTCCGGGTGGTGCCCGGCCACCTCCGCGATGACCTGCTCGAGCTCGGGGACCTCCGAGTCGAGGGCGAGGTCGAGGTCTGCGAGGTCCTTTGCCATGCGTCAACTGTACCGCGGGGTGCCAGACGCCCTCATCGGGCCGTGCGCACCAGGATCGGGTCCCCCTCCTCGGCCCCGGCGGACAGGTCGAGCGTCGGGGCGAGCGCCAGGTGGCGGCGGGCGTCCTCCAGGCGGGCCCGGCAGGCGCGGTAGGTCGCCGACCCGGCGAGGTCGCGCCGCGGCGGGTCGGGCAGCGCGCGCACACCCTCCGGCCCGGACTCGACCAGACCCAGCTCACCCAGGACGGCCAGGGCGCGGGCGGCCACCCGCGGCGGCCGCGACGCGGTGCCGGGGCCCAGCAGGACCGCCTCGAGGTCCGGGCCCCAGGGGCGGGGCGCGCCGTCGCGCAGGCCGGTCCAGAGGGCGGTGACGGCCGGCCGGAGCTCCCACTCTTCCTCGGCCACCCGCAGGGCCAGCTCGGTCTCGGGCTCGCCCCAGACGACGTGCAGCCAGTGGCCCCCGGCGCGGTGCAGCGCCCAGGCGCCCTGCGCCTCGGAGGCGGGCGGGTCAACCAGCACGACGTGCATCCCCTCGGGGAGCTCGGTCTCGGCCAGGCGCCCGTAGTCGAGCATCGCCAGCGCGGGGACCCCGCGCGCCAGGGCGAGCCGCGTCGCCAGCGCCCCGGGGTCGCAGCGCGCGCCGCCCAGGACGGCCACCTCGACGCCCAGACGGCCCGGCTCGATCGCCGTCACCAGGGCCTCGCGGCGGCGGGCCACGTCGGCGACCACGGCCACCACGCCGCGGTCGGCGCCGGCGAGGGCCGCCAGGACCGACAGGGAGGCGCCCTCGCCGCGGCGGTCGCGGATCCCGAGGGGCGCCGGTGCGCCGGGGGGCGGCATCTCCTCGTCGGCCACGCCGCCCATCGCGCGCAGGTCGTCGAGCGTCACTCTGTCCGGGCACCCCGCGTCGCAGGCCTGGGCGCACTGGCCGGGCAGCGGCGGGCGCGGGCCCACGGCGTGCAGCGCCTCGACGCTCACGCGCGGGCCGACGACGCCCTGCCAGCGCTCCACCTCCAGGCCGACGACGGCGTCGTGGCGCTCGTCCACGTCCAGGCCGGCGGCCCGTTCCCCCATCCGGAACCCGATCGCGCGGGCGTGGACCCCCGCCGAGCGCAGGCGCACCTGCAGGTGCTTTCCCTGCCCCACCCGCGACGGCGACTCCAGCGTCGCGGCCGGCACCACCAGCCGCACCGGCGGGTTGCCGCGGCCGAACGGGGCCAGCGCGTCGAGCGCCTCGGCCGTGGCCAGGGTGAGGTCGGGCCCGCCCACGACGGCGTCCACGGCGCGGACCCGGGCGCGCTCGATCGACCCGCGCGCCCCCTCGGCGGCTGCGATCAGCTCGTCGCGGAAGCGCGCGACGGACGCCGCCGGCAGCTCCAGGCCC
This sequence comes from uncultured Thermoleophilia bacterium, assembly GCA_963770865.1. Classification (GTDB taxonomy): domain Bacteria; phylum Actinomycetota; class Thermoleophilia; order Miltoncostaeales; family Miltoncostaeaceae; genus Miltoncostaea. The sequence continues at coordinate 309,770 of CAVYRD010000010.1, read as the reverse complement.
ACCGCGCCGGGGTGGCCGCCCCAGCGGATGAGGCTGCCGGCCGCCGCGCCCACCAGAGCGTGCAGGTCGACGCCCGGCAGGCTGCGGCCCGAGCCCTTGGCCGTCGCGCCCTGGCGGGCCAGCACGATGGCCGGGCGCTCGAAGCGCTCCACCAGGCGCGAGGCCACGATGCCGACCACGCCCTCGTGCCAGCCGTCGCCCGAGGCCACGACCACGCCGGCCCGGCGGATCTCGTCCGGCTCGGCCTCCACCTGGGCGATCGCCTCCTCCACGATCAGCCGCTCCACCTCGCGCCGCTCGGCGTTCAGCTCCCACAGCTCGCGCCCGATCGGGTCGGCCGCCTCGCGGTCGGCCGCCAGCAGCAGCTCCAGGGCCCGGTCGGGGTGCTTCAGGCGCCCGGCGGCGTTGATGCACGGCGCCAGCGTGAAGCCCAGCGCCCGGGCGCTCACCATGCGCGGCTCCACGGAGGCCGCGGCGCAGAGAGCCGCGATGCCGGGCCGGGGGCGCTCGCGCATCGCGCGCAGCCCCTGGGCCACGCGGCGGCGATTGTCGCCCACGAGCGGCACGGCGTCGGCCACCGTGGCCAGGGCGACCAGGTCGATGCACTCGTCGGCGTCGGGCGCGAGGCCGCCACCGTCGAGCCGGGCCGACAGGGCGCGCACCAGCATGTGGACCACCCCCGCGGCGGCCGGGAGGTCGTTGACCGGCCGCCCGAGCGCCGGGTTGGCCAGGATTCCGGGCGGACGCAGGCCGCCGGCCAGGTGGTGGTCGAGGACGATCGGCTCCATGCCGAGGTTGACCGCCCGGGTCAGCGCCTGGACGGCCGAGGTGCCGCAGTCGACGCAGACCAGGATCCGGGCGCCGCGCTCCGCGATGGCGTTGACGCTCGACTCGGCCACGCCGTAGCCCTCGGAGAAGCGGCTCGGCAGGAACGACGAGACATCGGCGCCGCGACCGCGCAAGGCGCTCACCAGGATCGCGGTGGAGCAGACGCCGTCGCAGTCGTAGTCCCCGTGGACCGCGATCCGCTCGCCGCCGCGCACGGCGCGCGCCAGGCGCTCGGCGGCCTCGGCGATTCCGGGCAGGTCCTCGGCCGGGGCGAGCGGGCCGTCGGAGGCCATGAAGGCCCGCGCCTCCTCGGGGTCGCCCAGGCCGCGGCGCACCAGCGCCCAGGCCACCGGCTCGGGCACGCCGAGGGCGGCGTGGACCGCGGCCACGTCGGCGAACGCCACCCGTGAGGCGCGCCAGCTCACCAGCGCCCGGACCGGAAGATGCCCACGCAGAGCCAGACGATGATGGCGAGCGCCAGCAGGAAGCCGGGGACGGCGAGCATCGAGAGGCCGACGAGGTCCGCCGAGTTGGCGAACACCGCGATGATCGCCGAGCCGACGATGAGCGAGGAGGCGACGAGCGCCAGGACCAGACGGTTCGCGCCGGCCTGGACCTTGTCCACCGCCTCCGTCATGCCCTCCGGCCGGACCGCGATCTCGATCTCCCCGTCCTTGAACTCGTCGAGCAGCTCCGAGAGCTGGAAGGGGTACTCGAGGAAGGCCTCCGTGTAGCGCCCGACGTCCATGCGCATCCGGTTCGCGACGTTCCCCGGGCGGAACCGCTCGGCCGCCAGCCGCATCGCGTAGGGGCGCGCGACCTCGAACACGTTGAGGTCGGGGTAGATCTCGAGGGCCACGCCGGACAGGGTCGCGAGCGTCTTGTCGAGCATCACCCAGCGCACCGGCAGCGTGATGTCGAGGCGGTAGATGGTCTGGAAGATCTCGCGCAGCACCTCGCGCGCGTCGATCTCGCCGAGGGCGCTGGCCGAGTAGCGCTGGAGGATCACCCCGAGCCGCTCGCCGAGCTCCTCCTCCATCTGGCGGGGGTAGCGCACCCCCAGCGCCCGCAGGCGCCGCGGCAGGCGCTCGGCGTCCTGGTTGAGGATGTCCATCAGCAGCCGCACGGCCGCCTCGCGGTCGCGCGGCGTCAGCTGCTCGGTCATGCCGAAGTCCACCAGGCTGAGCTGGTCGGCGCCGCGCACCAGGATGTTGGCCGGGTGCGGGTCGGCGTGGAAGAAGCCGTGGACGAACACCATCTGCATCCACGTCTCGGTGAGCCGGTTCCCCAGGCGGCGGCGCTCGTCCGACGACCAGGTGGCGAGGTCCAGCTGGCTGAGCGGCGTGCCCTCGACGCGGTCCATCGTCAGGACCCGCGAGGTGCTGTACCGCCAGTAGATGCGCGGCACCGACACGGTCTCGTCCCCCGCGAAGTCGCGCCGGAAGACCTCCGCGTTGCGCGCCTCCACCCCGTAGTCGAGCTCGCGGCGCACGGTGCGCGCGAACTCGTTGACCAGCCCGACCAGGTCGATGAACTGGAGGCGGCGCACGCGCTCCTTGGCGACGCGGGCCACCTGGTACAGGAGCTGGATGTCGGCGGCGATCTGGCGCTCGGCGTCCGGCCGCTGGACCTTGACCACGACCTCCTTGCCGCCCGGCAGGAGCGCACGGTGGACCTGCCCGATCGAGGCCGAGGCGATCGGCTCCTCGTCGAACTCCAGGAAGACGCGCTCGATCGTGAGCCCGAGCTCCTGCTCGATCATCGTCCGCATCCGCTCGAACGGCTCCGGGCGGGCCTGGTCCTGGAGGAAGCGCAGCTCCGCGAGGATGTCCGGCGGCACCACGTCGGGCCGCGTTGACAGGAGCTGGCCGAACTTGACGAAGGTCGGCCCGAGCTCGTCGAGCATCTCCCGCAGCCGCCGTCCCCTGCTGCGGCTCGGGCCGGCGTCGCCGAGGGCCTCGACGTCGGATTCGCCGCGGCCGAAGACGTAGCCGAAGCCGTGGCGCGCGGCCACCTGCGCGATCTCCCCGAGACGCGCGAGATTCTGCCGCCTTTCACCCCGCGCCATGACGCCACGGTACCAGGGGCCACGGACGGGCCCGGCCGGGCGGCGCCCCGTGTCACGGAGGCGCCGCCGCCGGGGAGAGCTACTTCACGCGGAAGGTGCCGCTGGCCGCGAACGGGCCGGCGGCCAGCGCGGCGACCCGCACCGTGAAGCCCTGCGTGGTGGGCGCGAAGCCCGGCTCCATGACGACCTCGAGGTCGCCGGCCGCGCAGTTGATCGTGCCGTCGAGGTACAGCACCAGGGTGCCCGCGGACTCCGCGTCGGCGCCGTCGGCGACGGCCCACGACTCCGGGGCCCCGGGCAGCTCGGCGCGGAAGCTCACGCCCCCGAGCGCCTGCTGGCCGGGCTGCATGGCGAAGCCGCCGAGCGCGAAGCGGCCGGCGCGGGCCGGGTCGTCGGCCGCGGACTCGCGGGGGGCCGGCTCGGCCGCCACCGGCTCCTCGTCCCACCAGGCCGTGACCGGCTCGGCCGAGACCGGCTCCGCGACGGCGACCGGCTCGGCCGCGACGGGCCCGGGCGCGTACGCCGGGACCTCGAACGTCGTCTCGGGCGCGGCGCGAACGGCTCCGGCGCGAAGGCCTCGGGCTCGAAGGTCTCGGGCTCGAACGACTCCGGCTCGAAGGCCTCGGGCTCGAAGGACTCGGGCTCGAACGACTCCGGCTCGAAGGTCTCGGGCTCGAAGGTCTCGGGCTCGAAGGCCTCGGGCTCGAACGACTCGGGCTCGGGGGCGACGAACGCCTCCGGCTCCGGGCGCGACGAACGCCTCGGGCTCCTCGGCGACGGCCTCGGCCGGCTCGTCGAAGGAGATCGCGGGGATCGGGCCGGTCGGCTGCGCGTCCTCGAACGACTCCGGGGCGGCGTCCCAGCCGGACGCCTCGGGCTCCTCGGCCGGAGCCTCCCACGCGGGGGCGGCGTCCTCCGGCGGGGCCCAGGCGAAGGCCTCCTCCGCCGGCGGGCCCGGCGGCGTCCAGGCCGGGGCCTCGTCCTCGGGGTCGGCGCTCAGCCACTCGAAGCGCTCCGGCGCGGCGGTCGCGGCGGCCTCGTCCTCCCAGGACGGGGCGGGGCCGGCCGCCACGGGCGGCGCCGTCGGGATCGGCTCGTGGGCCGACGGCGGGGTCCAGGCGACGTCCACCTCGCCCGGCATCGGCCAGCCGGGCTCGGTGACGATCTCGTCCTCGGCCCAGCCCTGCGGCTCGGCGGGCGCGGGGGCGGGCTCCTCGGCCCGCGCGGCGACCGGCGCCTCGGCCGGGGCCTCGGCGGGGGCGGCCGTGGGCGCGGTGTCGGGCCACTCGACGGGCCCCGCCTCGTCGGCGGGCGGCCACGCCTCGGGCGCCGGCTCGTCGGCCGGGGGCCACTCGGCGGCCGGCGGGGCGAAGTGGTCGGCCTCGGCGGTCGCGGCGGTCTGGCCGGCGGCCGCGGCGAGCGGCATCGGCTCGGACGGCGCGGGCGGCGCATCCTTGCCGCGCCTGCGGCGGCGCTCGCCGCGCGTGCGGCCCCGTGACGGGGCCGGCGAATCGGCGGCGTTTGCGCGGCGCAGCTTCAGCAGCACCAGGATGAGCAGAACGACGCCACCGGCGATGGCGATGTTCATGGTGGACATTTCCCGCGGCCTCCTTGGGGGTGCGGCGTCACGCCGCGGTGGGGCGAGGTCCGGCGCCGACCGTCGGACGCCGTCACCTCGTCATCGGCCGCTGAGGCCGATGGTTGAACCTCGCGCCCGCCCAGACGACCGTTTCAGGCGGCAGCGACGACCTCGTAGCGCCCGGAGGCGGCGAAGCTGCCGGGCCCGGCCGCCGCCACGAGCAGCGTGAAGCCCTCGGCGTCCGGCGCGAAGCCGGGGTCGGCCAGCACGACCAGGCCGCCGTCGGCGACGTTGGCGGTCGCCTCGGGCACCAGCCGGATGGCCGACGCCGCGACCGGCGCACCGCGCCGGTCGCGGAAGGTGACGCCGCAGAAGGCCATGTGCCCCGCCTGGGCTGCCCAGCCGCCGAGCGAGAAGCGGCCGTCCTCGTCCACGACGAGCTCGGCCTCCGGCTCCGCCTCGGCGACGGGCTCGGGGTCGATCGCCGGCTCCGGCGCGGGCGCGATCTCGGCCTCGGCCACCGGCTCGACGGCCTCCGGCGCGGGGACGGACGGTGCGACGCTGGCCGACCACTCGCTGAGCGCCGCTGCCTCGGCCGCGTCGCGCGCGCGGGGGCCGGGACGCCCGGCGTGACGATCCACTCGGCCAGCACGGCGCGCCATGCCGGGTCGAGCGGGCGGGTCGCCGGGGCGGCGGCGCCCGGCCAGCCACTCGGGCTCGAAGGAGGGCCACTCGACCGCCGGGACCTCGAAGACCGGGCGCGGCGGGGCCTCGGCGGCCACGGGCTCCTCGGCCACGGGCTCCTCGGCCGGGCGCGCGAAGACGTGCGGCCGGAAGGCGTGGGGCTTGAAGGTCGGAGGGGTGCGCTCGACGACCGGTGCGGCGGCGGCGGCGGTCTGCGCCTCCGCCACGGCGAGGGCGTCGGCGGCCTCGGCCTCGGCGCGCCGGATCGGGTCCCCGGGGGTGACCACCGGGATCGGCGCGGGCTCCTCGGCCTCGGCCGGGAGGTGCGCGTCCAGGCGCCCCTTGACGTAGGCGGCCGTGACCAGGATGGCCGCGGGGATGACGATTCGGCTGCGCAAGACGGTGCTCCCATCCACCCGGCGCCGGGGGGCGCGCGCGGCCCCCGGGCGGGGGCCTCTCCCCTTGGGTATCGGGCGGGGCCCGCCCGCCTTTAGGGGCGAGCGGGCCGGGAGGCCTTCCTAACCGGTGGAGGTGTTGGCCTTCTCCAGCAACGAGATGCGGTGCTCCAGCTCCATCAGGCGCAGCTGCACGTCCTCGAGCTCGCCGCGGGTGACGACGCCGAACTCCCGCAGCACACCCTGCACGCCGCCCTCGATCTTGCCCATGAGCCCGGCGCCGACGCTTCCCTCCCCGCGAACGCGGGCCATGAGGCGGTCGACCACGACGGCCCCCTCCTCCCCCGTGACCTGCCCCTTGCGCACCAGGTCGGCCACGGCGGCCTCGGCGCGCTCGCGCGTCAGCGCAGCCGCGCCGATGGACAGCAGTACCGCCTGCTCGATGCCCTCGCGTACGGTGGTCATGGGATCAACGCCTCCTCTTCTGGACGTTGCGGTGGCGGCGCACCCGGTTTGGATCCGGACGCGTTCGCGGGGTGACGGGCGCCGCCTCGGCCGGCGGACCGTCCGCGGGGGCGCCGTTGTCCGGGGCATGGCCGTCGCCGTCGGGCTCGGGCTCACCCCCGGCCACCGGTGCCTCCTCGGCCCCGGCCTCCTCCGGCTCCGGCTCCTCCTCGATCCCGCCGTCGACCCCGGATGCGAGGAGTCGCGGCTCCTCCTCGTCGAGCTCGGGCTCCAGGACGCGGCCCTCCTCCTCGGCGAGGGCGGCCTCGGCCCGCGCGAGCGTGTCGAGGTCGACGATGTCGGCGTCGGAGGCGATCATCGCCGCGCGGCGGCGCTCGGCCTTGACCGCCCGACGCTTGTTCTCCGGCTCGCGTTCCTTCCACAGGGCGGCGATCGGCGCGGCGATGGCGATCGAGGACAGGCCGCCGGACAGGATGCCGACCAGCAGCGCGAAGGCGAAGTCCTTGAGCGTGTCCCCGCCGAAGAAGTACAGCACCACCAGCGGGATGAGCGTCATCAGCGACGTGATGATCGACCGCGTCAGCGTCTCGTGCACCGAGGTGTTGACGATCTCGCGGTAGCTCGACTTGCGCATGATCGGCACGTTCTCGCGAATGCGGTCGAACACGATGACCACGTCGTACAGCGAGTAGCCCAGGATGGTCAGCAGCGCCGCCACCGTCGCGCTCGTCACCTCCCTGCCGGTGACCGAGTAGATGGCGATCGACAGCCAGACGTCGTGGATCACCGAGATGAGCGCCGGGATCGCGAGCTTGTACTCGAACCGGATGGTCAGGTACAGGATGATCACGATGAAGCTGAGGATGATCGCGTAGATCGCGTTCCGGATGATCTGGCGCCCGAAGGTCGCGCCGACCGTGTCCACCTGCAGCGTGTCCCGGTTGATGCCGAACTCGCTGTCGAGCGCCCGGCGCAGCTGGAGCTCCTCGGCCGGCTGCAGCGTCTTGGTCTGCATCTGGAAGCCGCGGACCGTCTTGCCGTCCACGACCTCCGTGAACGACTGGATCTTGGCGTCGCCGTAGCCCTGGTCCTTGAAGACCTGGCGCACGGCGTCCTCGCTCGGCTGCCGATCGAACGAAGTGGTGATGCGGGTGCCGCTCTCGAAGTCGAGGCCGAGGTTCAGCCCGTGGATGCCGATCCACACCGAGCCGATGGCCAGCGGGATGAACGAGATCGCCATCCACAGCTTCCACTTGCCGACGAAGTCGAGCTTCCAGTGGATCTCGCGCTGGTTGAGCCCGAGGAAGCGGTCGTCGCGCAGGAACTTGGTGTCGGCCAGCACGTTGAACACCGCGCGCGTGGCGACGACGGCGGTGAACAGTGACAGCACGACGCCGATGCCGAGCGTGAAGGCGAAGCCCTTGACCCCGGCGGTCGCGAACAGGAAGAGGATGACGGCGGTCGCGAACGTGACGACGTTGGCGTCGATGATCGCCGTGAGGCCCTTCTTGTAGCCGGCGAGGATCGCGGCGCGCGGCGTCTTGCCCGCGCGGCTCTCCTCGCGCACGCGTTCGAAGATGACGACGTTGGCGTCGGACGCCACGCCGATCGTGAGGATGATCCCCGCGATGCCCGGGAGCGTCAGCGTGATCGGTATGAGCACCACCACCGCGTAGAGCAGGATCGCGTAGATGATCAGGGCGCCCGCGGCGATGACGCCGAGGAAGCGGTAGTAGGCGATCAGGGCCAGCATCACCAGGACGAGGCCGACGATGCCGGCCACCAGGCCCTGGCGCAGCGACTGCTTGCCGAGGGTCGCCGACACCTGCTTCTTGCTGATGACCTTCAGGTCGATCGGCAGGGCGCCGGAGTTGATCTGCTTGGCGAGCGTCGAGGCCTCGCTGCGGCTGAAGCTGCCGGTGATCTCGGCGCCGTTGCTGCCGGTGATCCCCTGCGGGTACTGCTTGAAGTCGACCGTCGGGCTGGAGACGATCTTGCCGTCGAGGATGATCGCGAAGCGCTGGTTCACGCCCTTGAGCCGCCCGTCCTGGGCGAGCCGGCGCGTCTGCTCGGCGAACTTGCGCTGACCGTCGCCGGTGAACTGCAGCGAGACGATCTGCTGGTTGCCGCCGACGCGGCCGGTCTGGATCTGCGCGCGCGCCGAGGTGACGTCTGCGCCGATCAGGCCGGGCTCGTTCTTGAAGACGTACCAGTTCTTGACCGTGCCGGCGTCGCGGGTCTGGAGGAGTTGCTTCTCCTCGTAGGCCAGGAACAGGCCCTTCGGGACCGTCAGGACCTCGACGTCCTTGGGGATCGTGTTGTTCGGGAAGCTGTCCGCGAGCGACGCCCGGTCGGGCGCCGGCGGGACGCCGTCGATCGGCTTCTTGTCCTTGAACGCGTAGAGGGTCGGCTTGCCCTTGGTGCCGCGGTCCGGCGTGCGGATCGCGAGCTTGACCGCCTGGTACAGGTCGGTCGTGCCCTGCGGGTTGATGACGTTCTCTTCGAAGTTGATGAAGACCAGCTGCGCGGGCTGGATGAGGTCGGCGACGACCTGGTCCGGGTTGTCCGCCCCCGGTAGCGAGACCACGATCTGGTCGCTGCCCTGGGTCTGGATCTCCGGCTCGGCGACGCCGAACGCGTCGACGCGGCTGCGGATGATCTCGACCGAGCGGTCGATCGCCTCGGGCGTGACCTGGCTCTGGTCGGTCGGCTGCCCCTGCAGGACCACCTCGACGCCGCCCTGGAGGTCGAGGCCGAGCACCGTGGGCCTCAGCGCGATCGCGACCAGGGAGGCGGCGACCAGGCCGATGACCACGGCCAGCAGGAGGATGGGGCGCTTCACGCGCTGCGCCTAGGTCGCGTCGGCGGGGGCGTCGTCGGTCACGGGCGCCTCGGCCTCCTCGGCCGGGGGCTGCGACAGGACGCGCGCGATCGACACCTTGGCGATCCGGATGTCGACGTCCTCGGCGACCTCCAGCAGGACCGTCTCGCCGTCCTCCACCTCGGTCACCGTGCCGTAGATGCCGGAGACGGTCACGACCTCGTCGCCCGCCGACAGGCGGCTCATGATGTTCGCGAGCTCCCGGCGGCGGCGCTGCTGCGGCCGGATGCCGACGAGGTAGATCAGCCCGCCGAAGACCAGGATGTAGATGATCACCAGTTGAATCGGGGCGCACCTTCCTCGGGCGGCAGGGATCCACCGGCGCGAAACAGGGTCCGGCGCGGGCGACGATAGCAAAGGGCCGGGACGCCCCCGGGGGCCCCTGTCGCGCCCAGGATCGGCCGCGGGGCGTGCTACGTTGAACCTCCGTGACGGTCGCCGCCAGCCCTTCGCCGCTCGCGCGCGCCTGGTACGCCCGCTGGCCCCTCGCCGCCGAGCTGGTCCTCTTCCTGCTGCTGAACGTGGCCTACGAGTGGGCGCGCGACATGGTGGCGGTGGAGGACATCACGCGGCCCCTGGCGCACGCGCACGACGTGATCGACGCCGAGAAGGCGCTCGGCCTGTTCGTCGAGCCGCACCTGCACGACTGGGTGCAGGCCGACGCGATCGCGAAGTTCCTCACCACCTGGGTCTACACGCTGGCCCACACGACGGGCTTCGTCGCGATGTTCCTGTTCATGTGGTTCCGCCGGCGCGAGAACTTCGCGTTCTTCCGCAACTGGTTCTGGGTCACGAACGGGCTCGCGATCGTGGGCTACTGGCTCATCCCGCTCGCGCCGCCGCGCCTGTCGGAGATCGGCCTCGCCGACCCGACCAGGGAGAGCCTGAAGCTCGGCGGGTCGCTGGACTGGTTCCAGCCCTTCCGCAACGAGTTCGCCGCGATGCCCTCGATGCACGTGGGCTACACGTTCATGTTCGCGCTGACCCTGATCATGGTGCTGCGCCCGTCGCCCTGGCGCTGGCTGGCGCTGCTGTGGCCCATCGGGATGCTCTTCACGGTGATGGCGACGGCCAACCACTGGTGGCTCGACGGCGTGGGCGGCGTCACGACGGTGCTCCTGGGCCTCCTGCTCGTCGCGCGCCTCTCCGGGCCCGACCTGCTGCGCCCGTGGCAGAAGGCGCCGGCGACATGAGGATCGCGATGGTCACCGAGTACGCCTACCCGGTGCTCGGGGGCGTGCCGGAGCACGTCCACAACCTCAGCCGCGAGCTGGTCGCGATGGGCCACGAGGTCACGGTGCTCACCAGCAAGGCGCCGATCGGCATGAAGGCGCGGGCCCGGGCGATCGACGCGGAGAACCTGTCGGTCCACGGCTACCGCACCGAGCGGGTCGGCATCTCGATGCCGCTGGTGTCGAACGGCTCGGTGGCGCGCGTCAGCGTCGGCATCGGGGTCAAGGCCCGCGTCGCGCGCGCCCTGCGCGGCATGGACGTGGTCCACGCCCAGGGCCTCGCCTCCCCCATGGTCACGCTCTGGGCGCTGCGCACCTCGCGCGCGCCGGTCAACGTCGGCACGTTCCACACGTACTTCGAGGGCGGCCACTGGGGCTATGAGTACTTCTTCGCCTACGTGCGCAGCACGATGGCGCGCACCGACCGCCTGATCGCCGTCTCCGACGCCTGCGTCACCGCGCTGCGGCCGTACTTCGGCGACCAGGTCTTCGACATCATCCCGAACGGCGTCGACACCGACCTCTACCGCCCGCTCGGGCCGGGCGAGAGCCGGCCGGAGGGACCGCCGCGCATCCTCTTCATGGGCCGCTTCGACCCGCGCAACGGCCTGCCGACCCTGCTCGAGGCGGCGCGCATCCTGAAGGACGAGGGGCGCGACTTCGTGATCCAGGTCGTCGGCGACGGGCCGCTGCGCCCCAAGTACCACCACCAGGCCAAGAGCCTCGGCGTCTGGGACCGCGTCGAGTGGCTCGGCCTGCTCGACAAGGAGCGCCCCCGCCTCTACCGCGAGGCCACGGTCTTCGCGTCACCCTGCGTGCTGGCCTCGTTCGGCGTCGTGCTGCTCGAGGCGATGGCCAGCGGCACGCCGGTCGTCTGCGCCGACAACATCGGCTTCCGCCAGGTGATCCGCGACGGCGCCCCCGGGCGCTTCGTGGCCCCCGACGACCCGCGCGATCTCGCCGCCGGCATCGCCGAGCAGCTCGACGACGCGGCCCTTCGCGCCGACTGGGGCGCCCGCGGCCGCGAGATCGTCGGTCGAGCGCTACTCGTGGCCGCAGGTGGCCCGCCGCGTCGAGGGCGTCTACCGCGAGATCGCCGAGGCCAACGCGGCGCGCACGCCGCCGCCCGCCGGTCGGCCTGCGCTACAACCTGCGCCGCAACCCGGTCGACCTGGTCCGCAACACCCCCGCGGCCCTGCGCGCCGGCCGCGTCAGGGACCGCGCCGGGAGCTCCGCCGGCTAGCGCCTCACGAGGTCCGCGCGCGCGGCATCCGCCCCGACTACTCGCGCGCGGGCGGCACCTCGCCGAGCGGGGCGGCGCCCGAGAGGACGCCGACCACGTCGCGCATGTTGAGGACGCCGATCAGCTCGTCGCCCTCGGCCACCAGCAGGTGGCGCACGTTGCGCGAGATCATCAGGTCGCACGCGTCGCCGAGCGGCATCGAGCCCGGCACGGACACCGGGTCGGCGGTCATGTGGTCGCCGGCCGTCTCGGAGTCGAGGTCGGTGCCCTCGGCGATGGCCCGCAGGACATCCCGCTCGGTGATGACGCCGCCGCCCTGGACCTCGACGATGCCGAGGCCGGTGCGCGCGTCGGCGAGGGCCACGGCGACGGCCCGGAGGGTGTCGGCGGGGGTCACGCGCACCTTCACGGGGCCCATCACGTCGTTCACGGTCTGCGCCATCGCCCGACTCTACGAGCCGCGGGGGCCGTCCGCCAGCCCAGGGCGGCCCCGCGCGGTCAGAACAGCCCCGGCTGGCCGGGGTCCGCCGGGGGTTCGATCCCCAGGTGCCGGTAGGCCCGCGGGGTCGCCATCCGCCCGCGCGGGGTGCGCGTGATGAGGCCCTCCTGCAGCAGGAACGGCTCGTAGACGTCCTCGATCGTGTCGGGCGACTCCCCCACGCTGTCGGCGAGCGTGCCCAGCCCGACCGGCCGGCCCTCGAAGGTGTCGGCCAGCAGGCGCAGGATGCGGCGGTCGAGCTCCTCGAGCCCGAGGGCGTCCACCTCGAGCAGCTCGAGCGCGTCCTCGGCCACGCCGCGGTCGACCACCGCGTGGCCGCGCACCTGGGCCACGTCGCGCACGCGCCTCAGCAGCCGGTTGACGATGCGCGGCGTGCCGCGGGCCCGGGCGGCCAGGGCGGCGGCGCCCTCGTCGTCGATGTCGACGTCGAGCAGGCGCGCCGAGCGGCGGACGATGGCCGCGAGCTCCGGCGGGCGGTAGTAGTCGAGACGGTGGAAGACGCCGAAGCGCGCCCGCAGGGGCGTGGTGAGCAGCCCCGTGCGGGTGGTGGCGCCGACCAGCGTGAAGTGCGGCAGGTCGAGCCGCAGGGTGCGCGCCGAGGGCCCCTGGCCGAGGACCACGTCGAGCTGGAAGTCCTCCATCGCCGGGTAGAGCACCTCCTCGATCGCGCGGTTGAGACGGTGGATCTCGTCGATGAACAGCACGTCGTGCGGCTCGAGGGCGGTCAGGACGGCCGCCAGGTCGCCCTTGCGCTCCAGGATCGGGCCGCTCGTGACGTGGAAGCCCACGCCCATCTCGGCCGCCACGATGGCGGCCAGCGAGGTCTTGCCGAGCCCCGGCGGCCCGGCCAGGAGCACGTGGTCGAGCGCCTCCCCGCGCTGGCGGGCGGCCTCGAGGAAGATCGCGAGCTGCTGGCGCACGCCCTCCTGGCCGATGAAGTCGTCCAGGCGCCGCGGGCGCAGCGAGACGTCCACCTCGTCCTCGGGGCCCATCGCCTCGCCGGCGACGATGCGCTCCTCGGGGCCGATGGCCTCGGGGTCGGTGCCCCAGGCGCCCTCGTCGCTCACGGGCGCCTCAGCCGGGCCAGGCCGTGGCGCACGAGGCCCTCGGCGTCGAGGCCGCCGGGCGCGTCGGCCAGGGCGGCGTCGGCCTCGTCGACCGCGAAGCCGAGGGCCACGAGGCCGTCGCGGGCGGTGAGGTGCTGGTCGGCGGGCGCGGCCCCCCCGCCGGGCGCGGGCGCGCCGGCCAGGGAGCCGAGGCGGTCGCGCAGCTCCAGCACGATGCGCTCGGCCGTGCGCTTGCCGACGCCGCTCGCCGTCTGCAGGCGCGCGCTGTCGCCGCGCGCGATCGCCAGCCGCAGGTCGTCGGGCTCGGCCACCGAGCAGAGCGCCAGCGCCAGCCGCGGGCCGACGCCGCTCACCGACGTGAACGCCTCGAACAGGGCCCGCTCGGCCGGCGTGGCGAAGCCGAAGAGATCGAGCGACTCCTCGCGCACCACCAGGACCGTCGAGAGCGCCGTCTCCGCGCCGGCCGCCGGCAGCGTGGCGCCGGTGGTCGACGACACGCGCACGAGCAGGCCCACCCCGCCGACCTCGACCACCGGGCCGTCCGGCTCGTGCGCCAGGACGCGCCCCCTGATGGATCGGATCACGTGCGGCCGTCCAACGCCGGCCGCACGTCCGCCGGCGCAAACCGTCGCCCTCCGGCGTCCGCGTCAACGCCGATGCCCCCGGCATCGCGTGCGGCCATCCGGATCGCTCGGTTTTCGCTCGGCGAGACGCACGCCCCTTGTCCGTTGGCCGACCGCTCACTAGCGCGCGCAGATGGCCCCGCCGCGGCGAGGGCGTCGGCCGCGTGGTCCGAGTCGGGGGCGGCGCCGGTGAGGCGCCCGACCATGGCCCGCACCTGGGTCTTGTCGGCGCCGCCGGAGCCGGTGACCGACTGCTTGATCGTGTTGGGCGAGTACTCCACGACGTCCACCCCGGCCGACGCGAGCGCCACCAGGATCGCGCCCCGGGCCTCGGCCATCCCCATCGCCGAGCGGCTCACCGGGTGCACGAACCAGGCCTCCACGGCGGCCGCCTCGACGGCGTGCTCGGCCAGCAGGGCCGCGATGCGGTCGTGGATCGCGCGGAGCCGCTCCGGGTGGGCCGTGCGCGGCGAGGTCCTCACCGTGCCGAGCGCGACCACGCGGGGGCGCGAGGGCGGCCCGGCGATCAGCGCGTAGCCGGTCGAGGCGAGGCCCGGGTCGACCCCGAGGGTGACGCGGGGCCGGGGCGGCACGAGGGCCTCTGGGGAGTCCGCCATCGCAGGCATTGAACCCGCGGCCTCGGACGGCGCGGCCGGGACCGGTGCCTAGACCGACGCGATCGCCCTCATGAGGTCGAGGAGCCCCTTCCCCTCGAAGTTCTCGGCCCGCCCGAGGGGCGTCGCCGTCTCCATGAACAGGCGCTTGACGCGCTCGGGCCGGCCGATGAACTCGCGGCGGATGGACAGGAAGGCCGCGATCGCGCCCGAGACGAACGGGGCCGCCATGCTCGTGCCGTTGTCGTCGATGTAGGCCGGCATGCCCGGCGTCTGGGGGGTCCCGAGCGACGCGCAGAGCTCGGCCAGGCGCGCGCCCGCCGCCACCGAGGTGATGCGCTCGCCGGGCGCCACGAGGTCGGGCTTCATGCGGCCGTCGCCCGTCGGCCCCTTCGACGAGAAGTACGACACGCCGTAGGTGTGCGGCATGTCCCGGTGGGTCGAGCCGACCGTGATGGCCAGCTCGGCGTTGCCCGGGTCGTTGATCGTCAGGGTCGAGGCCCGTGCGCGTGCCGCGCTGGTCGGCGTTCTGGAGGCCGTACCCCGTGTTGCCCGCCGCGACCACGACGACCACGCCCGACCTCACCAGGCGGTCGACCTCGACGCACATCGGGCTCTGGCCGCAGGCGAACCACTTGGCGTCGAACTCGTAGCCGACGCTCAGGTTGACGCCCTGGATGTTGAGCAGGCGCCCCGCCCCGTTGACCTCCTCGCGGACGTAGCGCAGCGCGCGCAGGATGTTCGAGGACTGTCCCGAGCCCGAGCCGTCGAGCACCTTCAGGCTCACCAGCCGGCACTCGGGCGCGACGCCGGAGAGGAGCGCCGCCTCTGTCACCTGCCGCGGCACGATCCGGGTCATGGCGCTCTCCGCGCCCGCGTCGTGCTCGCCGACGACGGGCGCGGCCTGGAGGTCCGCGGCCAGGCCGCCCGCGATGATCCCGGCCACGTGCGATCCGTGGCCGAACGCGTCCGTCAGGGCGGACGCGGCGGTCTCGGGCCCGGGGTTCCCCGCCACCGTGAAGTCGCGGTGCAGGCCCGCGACGTCGCCCGTGAGGCAGGGCCGGCCGGCGAAGTGCGGATGGCCGGCGTCGATGCCGGAGTCGATCACGGCCCACGTGATCCCCCGCCCGCTGGCGTGGTACGAGCGCTGGGCGGCGTCGGCCTTCACGGTCGGCGTCGAGCGGTCGATCAGCGGCCTGACGGGGAAGTCGGGCCAGACCCGGTAGATGGCGCGCTCCGCGGGCGGGCGCTTCTCGTCGGCGCGCACGAGCGCGCGCGCCTCGGCGACGCTCACGTGGGCCCGGACGAAGGTGTTGGTCACGGGCTCCGGCGCGCCGCGGCCGGGCAGGTTCTCCCTGAAGAGCGCGAGGAACGCCTTGCGCGCGCCCTCGAGCGTGTCCCGGTGGCGCAGGTTGAGCTCGAAGACCATCCAGAAGGGCTCGCCCTCCTCGGTGGGCAGGTTCATCCGGGCCCGCTCGTCCGGGTTGACCACCGCCTCCGCGAGCACCGCGTTCATCAGCAGCGGCTCGGGCGCCGGCCCGCGGACGTCCGCGGCCGGCCCGGCGGGCGGCTCGGCCGCGGCGGACGACGCGGACGCCAGCAGCCAGCCGACCTCCGGGTGGAAGAGGTCGGAGTGGGCCCCCGCCACCCCGCCGCCCGCCTTGATGACGGCGTTGCAGTCGACGTTGAGGAAGGCCCCGGGGGTGAGCGGGTAGCCGGTCCCGGCGGGGCCGGCCACGGCCGCCGCCGCGTTGACCGCCTGGGCCCCGTCGTGCCCCATCGCGCCCCAGCGGTAGAAGCGGTCCTCCGCCGCGGCGGCGTCGTCGCCCTTCGCGAGCGACGCGGCGGTGTAGAGGTTCGCGAGGGCCAGGTCGAAGCGCGTGTGGGTGACGACGATCGGGCCGTCGACGCGCTGCTGCATGGTGCTGAGGGCCCCGGCGCCGTCGCGGAACGGGAGCTTCGCGGCGAACGCGAAGTGCGAGAAGGCCCCCTGCAACAGGACCAGCGACCTCACCGGCGAGCGGCCCGGTGCGGGCGGCAGCGTGAGCCCGCTGAGGGCGTACGAGACCAGGCGGGCGCCGAAGCTGTGGCCCACGAGGTGCACCCGCAGCGCCGGCACCGCGGCCTGCCAGCGCGATATGACCGGTCCGAGCCCCTCCCGGCCGATCCGGCCGGCGCGCGCCTTCATCGACCAGTAGGTGGCGGACCGCAGCGCCGACAGCGCGCCGGACCACAGCTTGCCGAACCCGTCGCCGAGCCCCGCGGCCCCGCCCTCGTCCGGGCCGGGCTCGGCGGGCCCGCCGGCGTCGGCGAGCAGCCGGAACAGCTCGATCGGGTCGGTCTCGGCGAGCCCGAGGTCGGCGTCCTCGGCGCCGGCCTCGTCGCCCGGGGCGGTCACCAGCCTCGTGAGGAGCAGGTGGAACCGCCGCAGGGATTCCTCGTCGGCGGGCTTCGCCTCGGCGAGACGGGACATCTCGGACAGGATCCGCGTGGCGTTCGTCGCGTCGAAGGCGCCCTTCAGGTGGGCGACCCGCTCGCCGTCGGAGATGCCGCCCGCCGCCGCCGCGCCGCCGCCGGACGGCTCGTCGTCGGCCCAGAGCTTCGAGGGCCAGAGCACCCCGACCACGCCGAGCGGACGATCGCCGCCGACCGCGCGCAGTTGCGTTCAGGAGGCCGGCGTAGATGCGCTCGGCCTCCTCATGGTCGTTGTTCCAGCCGTGGCTGATGACCATGACCTCGTCGATCCCGGCCCATGCCCCGGAGCGCAGCGCCGCCTCCTGGCCGCGGCCCACGAGCTTGCCGTTGCGATCGAACTCCAGCCGCCGATAGGGGAAGCCCCCAAGCGTGTCCGGCATCAGGTCCCCCCTCGCGCTCCGGTCGCGTCTGTCTGTCTCACCCGGCCGTGAGCCGTCAAGAAGCGCCGCCCGGCGGGTTCGCGATGCGAGACGGGGGCGGGCCGGGCATGGTTCCCGCCTGCCCGGGAAGGGATCTCCGCGATGCCCGCGTGCCCACCCAACGCCCCGGCGCCCGCCGGCCCGGACGCCGGGTGAACGAGGCCCTGTCCCTGGCGCTGCTCGCCGTGACCCTCGTGGTCACGGTCGTCCGCCCGCGCCGCGTGCCCGAGGCCGCCGTGGCGCTCGCCTGCGCGGCCCTGCTCGTCGCCACCGGGGCGGTCTCGACCGCGGACGTCCGCGCCGAGGCGCGGGACCTCGGCCCGACGATCGGCTTCCTGGCCGCGGTGCTGGTGATCGGGGCGCTGGCCGAGCGCGAGGGGCTGTT
Source organism: uncultured Thermoleophilia bacterium (assembly GCA_963770865.1). Lineage (GTDB taxonomy): Bacteria > Actinomycetota > Thermoleophilia > Miltoncostaeales > Miltoncostaeaceae > Miltoncostaea. The sequence continues at coordinate 292,313 of CAVYRD010000010.1, read as the reverse complement.
CCGGGCGGCCGGGCACGTGCTCGCGGTCCGCAGCCGAGGCGAGCCCCGGCGGCTCCTCGGGCTCGTCGTCGGCCTGGCGGCCGGCGTGACGGCCGTGCTCAGCCTGGACGCGACGGTGGTGCTGCTGACCCCGGTGGTGCTCGCGACCGCGGGCGCGCTCGGCGTGCGGGCGCGGCCCCACCTGTACGCGTGCGGGCACCTGTCCAACTCCGCCTCGCTGCTGCTGCCCGTCTCCAACCTCACCAACCTGATCGCCTTCCGCGCGTGCGACGTGTCGTTCCCCCGATTCGCCGCGCTGATGGCGCTTCCCTGGGCGGCGGCGATCAGCGTCGAGTGGGCGGCGATCCGCGGGGTCTTCTCCCCGGACCTCCGCGGGGCCGGCGATCCGCCCGGCGACGGGGAGCGGGTCGAGGCGCGGCGCGCTCTACGCCGCGGCCGTCATCGGCCTGACGCTCGCGGGCTTCCTGGCGGGCGAGCGCCTGGGCGCCGACCCGGCGGCGGTGGCGGGCGTCGGCGCGGTCGCGCTGGCGGTGCCGGCGCTGGCGACCGGGCGGACGTCCCCGGGCGACGTCGTCCGCAGCGCCGCGGTGCCGTTCCTGGTCTTCGTGCTCGCGCTCGGCGTGGTGGTGCGGGCGGCCGCCGAGAACGGCCTCGGCGACGCGGTCGGCCGCCTCGTGCCCGGCGGCGCCTCGCTGCTCGCGCTGCTCGGGGTGGCGGCGGTCGCGGCCGTCCTCGCGAACATGGTCAACAACCTGCCGGCCATCCTCCTGCTGCTGCCCGTGGTGGCGCCGCGGGGCACCGGGCCGGTGCTCGCGGCGCTGATCGGGGTCAACGTGGGGCCGAACCTGACCTACGTCGGCTCGCTCGCCACCCTGCTCTGGCGCCGCGTGCTGGAGGACACCGAGGACGCGCCCCGGCTGCGCGAGTTCACGCGCCTCGGAGCGATCACCGTGCCGCCCGCCATCCTCCTGGCGACGGCCGCCCTGTGGCTCGGCCTCCGGGTGACGGGCGGCTGATCCGGCTCAGCCGGCGACGGCCTCCAGCACCTCGTCGGAGATGTCGAAGTTGGCGTAGACGTCCTGGACGTCGTCGTTGTCCTCGAGCTGGTCGATCATCCGCAGGATCTGGCGCGCCTCGCTCTCGGAGGGGGCGACCGTGTTCTGGGGGACCATGGTCAGGTCGGCCGACACGTACGCGATCCCGGCCTCCTCGAGGGCCGTGCGGACGGCCATGAAGTCGGACGGGTCGGTGGTGATCTGCCACTGGCCGTTGTCGTCGGCGATGTCCTCGGCGCCGCCGCTCAGGGCGACCTCCATCAGGGTGTCCTCGTCGACGCCCTCGGACTCCACGACGATCACGCCCTTGCGGTCGAACTGCCAGGCGACGCTCCCCGGCGTGCCGAGCGAGCCGCCGTTCTTGGTGAAGATGAAGCGCAGGTCGCTGGCGGTGCGGTTGCGGTTGTCGGTGAGGATCGTGCAGATCACCGCCACGCCGCCGGCGCCGTAGCCCTCGTAGAGCATCGACTCATAGGCGTCGCCGTCGGCGCCGCCCGCCCCGCGCTGGATGGCGCGCTCGATGTTGTCCTTGGGCATGGAGTTGTCGCGCGCCTTCTGGATCGCCGTCGCGAGGGAGGCGTTGGCGTCGGGATCGGCGCCGCCCTCCTTGGCCGCGACGATGATCGCGCGCGAGAGCTTGGAGAAGAGCTGGCCGCGCTTGGCGTCGGCGGCGCCCTTCTTGCGCTTGATGGTCGCCCATTTACTGTGCCCCGACATGACGCTCCCTCCTCTCGCCGCCGCGCTCGCGGCGCGCACGCGCCCGCGCGACGAGCCACTCGTGGAACCGGCGCTCCCCCGACAGCTCGGGGTGGAACGCCGTGACCAGCAGGTCGCCCTGGCGCGCGGCCACGGCGTGGCCGGCGTGACGGGCGAGGATCTCGACCCCCGGGCCGGCCTCCTCGATCCAGGGGGCGCGGATGAAGACCGCGTCCACCGGGCCCTCGCCGAGGCCCTCGACCTCGAGGGCCGTCTCGAACGACCGGGCCTGGCGGCCGAAGGCGTTGCGGCGGACGACGACGTCCATGCCGCCGACCAGCGGCTGCGCGCCCTCGGTGACCCCGCGCGCCAGCACGATCATCCCGGCGCAGGTGCCGAGCGCCGGCAGCCCGTCGGCCAGGCGCTCGCGCAGGGCGTCGAGCAGGCCGGACTCCTTCGCCACCAGGCCGAGGGTGGTGCTCTCGCCGCCGGGCAGGACGATCGCGTCGATCCCCGCGAGGTCGTCGGGCGCGCGGACGTCGACCGGGTCGGCGCCGACCCGCTCCAGCATCCGCGCGTGCTCCGCGAAGGCCCCCTGGACCGAGAGGACCCCGATCCGGGGGCGGCCGAGCGTCCCTACCACCCCCGCCCCTGCAGCATCTCGGCCGGGGCCAGCGAGGAGATCTCGATGCCCGGCATGGCGTCCTTCAGGCCGCGCGAGACGCGCGCCAGGACCTCGGGGTCCTGGAAGTGGGTCGCGGCCTCGACGATCGCCCGGGCGCGTGCCGGCGGGTCCTCGCTCTTGTAGATGCCCGAGCCCACGAACACGCCCTCGGCGCCGAGCTGCAGCATCAGGGCCGCGTCGGCCGGGGTCGCGATGCCGCCGGCCGAGAACAGCACGACGGGAAGTCGGCCGTCCTTCGCCACCTGGGCCACCAGCTCGTAGGGGGCGCGCAGGTCCTTGGCCGCGGCGTAGAGCTCGTCGGGCTGCAGGCTCGCGAGCCGCGCGATGCCGCTGCGGATGGCGCGCATGTGGCGCACGGCCTCGACCACGTTGCCGGTGCCGGCCTCGCCCTTGGAGCGGATCATCGCCGCGCCCTCGGAGATGCGCCGCAGGGCCTCGCCCAGGTCGGTCGCGCCGCACACGAACGGGATCGTGAACGGGTGCTTGTCGATGTGGTTGGCCTCGTCGGCCGGCGTCAGCACCTCGGACTCGTCGATGAAGTCGACGTCCAGGGACTGGAGGATCTGGGCCTCGACGAAGTGGCCGATGCGGCACTTGGCCATCACGGGGATCGAGACGGCCTCCTGGATGCCGGAGATCATCTCGGGGTCGCTCATCCGGGCCACGCCGCCGTCGGCGCGGATGTCGGACGGGATCCGCTCCAGGGCCATCACGGCGCAGGCGCCGGCGTCCTCGGCGATGCGCGCCTGGTCGGGCGTGGTGACGTCCATGATGACGCCGCCCTTCAGCATCTGCGCGAGCCCGCTCTTGACGCGCATCGTGCCCGTGCGCCCGTTCTCCTCTGCCACGCGATCCCCTCAGTCCGTCGGGTCCGGAGGCGGAAAGTCTAGCGGACCACCTTCGCGGCCCCTGCCGGGGCGCGCGGCCCGGGGCTACGCCCCCACGGCCGCCAGGTCGGCGCGGGCGTGCATCGGGGCGAGCGCCCCGGCGAGGGCCTGGGCCACCGCGACCATCGCGACCAGACTGGGCGACCCGTCGCGCGCGTCGGCCGGCACCACCCGGGCCAGCGGCGAGCGCGCCAGCGGGCTGAGGCCCGAGTCCACGAGCGCCGCGGCGGGGACGCCCGCGCTGCGGGCGGCGGTCACGGCCGCCTGCGCGACCCGGGACTCACGCCCGATGGCGATCGCCAGGACGCCGCCGCCGGGGCCGAGCGCGTCGAGCCAGGCGCGGGTCGACGGGTCGAGCGAGGTGATCGCCGCCACCGGGCGGCCGGCGCGGGCCAGGCGCTCCTCGATGAGCGTGACGACGGTGCGCGCGTGCCCCTCCCCCGCGATGATCAGCGGCGTGCGCGGCGCGAGGGCGGCGACGATCTGGCCGAGCCCGGACGTGTGCAGGCGCTCGGCGGCGTCGTCGAGCGCGTGGCGCTCGGCCGCCAGCGCCTCGTCGAGCCCCTCGGCCGAGAACGGCAGGCCGAGCTGGCGGTCGCCGGGGCGCGGCGGGAGCCCGGGGCGCTGGGCGCGGCGCACGATGCGCTGCATCTCCGGGTAGCCGGAGTAGCCGAGGGCCTGGGCGAAGCGGACCACCGTGGCCGGGCTGCAGTGCGACGCCCGGGCGACCTCGTGGGCCGAGAGCAGCGGCACGTCGGCCAGGTGGTCCGCCAGGTAGCGGGCCAGCGACTGCTGGGCGGGGCTGAAGCGCTCGTAGTCGCGCTTCAGGCGCTCGGCGAGTGCGTGGACGTCGGGGGGCACGGGGCTCCCTTTCGCCGTCGGGCCCCCGGTCCCTACCGCCGTCGCGCGGCGAGCGTGATCGGTTGGCCCCGCACGACCACCATGCGCGCCGACGCGACCTCGGCCGGCGCCGGCCCGCGCAGCACCACGTAGAAGGTCGCGGCGCCCTCGGCGCGCACCCGCACCGGCACGCTGCGCAGCCGCGCGAGCGCCCGGCGGGCGAGCGGCCCGTCGGACGGGCGCAGGACGTCGGCGGCGCGCGGCAGCGGCACCGCGGTGCCGTCGCCCAGCTCCGCCACGAAGCGCGGGGCCGGGATGCCGACGGCCCCCTCGTTCACGACCGACGCGACGCCGACGGCCGGGATCTCGAGGCGCGGGTCGGCGTTCACGCGCAGGGCCGCGTCGATCATCCGCACGACCGGGTCCTCGCCCAGCAGGTCGAGCGACGCCCCGACCCCGTCCGGCCCCGTGCCCACGAAGTAGCCCGTGCCGGACGGCGGCGGCTCCGGGGAGGTGCGCGGGGGCTCGGAGGTGCCCGCCGACGAGCAGCCGGACGCGAGCAGGGCCGCGGCCAGGGCGGCCGCCGCCCCGCGCCTCACGCGGCCCCCAGCTTGGCCACCGCGGCGTCCAGGCTCTGGGGGTCGTCCACCAGGCCGCAGGCGAGGTCGCCCTCGCGCTCGACGCGGCGCGCCACGACGCCCATCGTGAAGCGCCGTGGGTCGAGGCCGGGCTCGAGCTCCTCCCAGCGCAGCGGCGTCGCCACCGGCGCCCCGGGCCGCGGCCGCACCGAGTAGACGCTCGCGATGCTGCGCCCGCGGCCGTTCTGGTTGTGGTCGAGGTAGACCCGCGGCCCGCGGTCGGCCACCCGGGTCACCGTGGTGACCAGATCGGGCCGCGCGCGCACGATGCCCTCGCACACCACCCGCGCGAACAGCCGCACCGTGTCGAAGGTGAGCCCGGGGACGACCGGCACGAGGATGTGGATGCCGGTCGCGCCCGAGGTGCGCGGGTAGCCGCGCAGGCCGAGGCCCTCCAGGGCGTCGCGCACCATCAGCGCCGCCTCGACCACGTTGGCGAACGGCAGGCCGTCGGCCGGGTCGAGGTCGAAGAGGACGTGGGTCGGCTCGTCGGGCGCGTCCGCCCGGCTCTGCCAGGGATTGAGGTCGATGCAGCCGAGGTTGACCAGCCACAGGAGCGCCATCGGGTCGTCGACCACCGCGTAGCGGCTGGTCTTCTCCCCCGGCTTGCCGCCGCGCGAGAGGTCGACCCGGCGCAGCCAGGGCGGGGCGTCCGCGATCGTGTGCTGGAAGAAGAAGTCGCCCTCGATGCCGTCGGGGTAGCGCTTCAGGATCATCGGGCGCCCCTCCAGGTGGGGCACGAGCACCGGGGCCATGCGCAGGTAGTGGTCGAGCAGGTGGCCCTTGGTGATGCCCTCGCGCGGCCAGTACGGCTTGTCCAGGTTGGTGAGCGTGACCGTCCTCTCGCCCTCCTGCACCCGGGTGCCCGAGCCGGCCGAGGAGAACGGGCCCTCGGGGACGTCGGGCGGCTCGTCGGCCTCCTCCTCCACCAGGCCCCGGAAGACGGGCGCGCGGAGACGGTTCTCCGAGGTGCGCTCGGTGAACCGCACCTCCGCCCGGATCTCGGGGCGCACCCAGCGGGGCGGCTGGGGCGCCTTGGGGACGGCGTTCGCGAAGGGCGAGGCGTCGGTCTCGATCGCCCGCAGGCGGCCCCAGAGCGACCGCGCCCGGGCGTCGGTCAGGCCCGAGCCGACGTGCGACAGGTACGTCAGGCCCCCCTCCCCGTCGGGCTCGCCCACCAGCAGCGCCCCGACGGTGCCGCGCCGCGACCCCGCGCCCTCGGTGAAACCGCCGATCACGACCTCGGCCTCCTGGTGGCTCTTGATCTTCAGCCAGTCCTGCGAGCGCCGGTTGGGCCGGTAGGGGGCGTCCGTGCGCTTGGCGATGATCCCCTCGAGGTCGTTCGCCCGCGCGAGCGCGAACAGGTCGCGGCCGGCCCCGACCACGTGGTCGCTGAGCATCAGGCGCGGCCGCGACTCCGGCGAGACGATGGAGGCGAGCAGCGCGTGGCGCTCGCTCCAGGGCCGCTCCTCCACCCACTCGCCGTCCACGTGCAGGACGTCGAAGGCGACGTAGGTGACCGGCGCACGGCCGGCCTGCAGCGCGCCGAAGTCGGGCCGCCCGTCCTCGTCGAGGGCCACGATCTCGCCGTCGAGCACCGCCTCCTGGCACAGCAGGCCGCGGCGCAGGTCGCCGAGGGCCGGGTAGGTCGCGGTGAAGTCCTTGCCCGTGCGGCTGCGCAGCAGCGTGCCGTCGGAGGTGACGAGCGCGAGGCTGCGGTAGCCGTCCCACTTCAGCTCGAAGGCCCAGTCCGGGTCGTCGAAGGGCTCCTCGACCGTTCCGGCGAGCATCGGCCGCAGGTCGCGGAAGCGCGCGGCCGGGTCGGGCGGGCCCGGCGGGCCCGACCCGGAGCGGAAGATCAGCCACTCGTCCTTGCCGCCGCGCCGGCCGGTGCGCACCAGGTGGTAGTTCCCGCGCAGGATCCGACCCTCCAGCACGAGCTTCCACTCGTCGGCCGTGCGCAGATCCTCGGTCCAGGTGCCGGTGTCCCACACCGTCATGCGCCCCGCCCCGTACTGGCCGGCCGGGATCACGGCCGCGAACTCGAGGTACTCGAGCGGGTGGTCCTCGGTGCGCACCGCCAGGCGCTTCACGCCCTCGCGCAGCGGCGGCCCCTTGGGGACCGCCCACGAGGCGAGCGCGCCGTCGACCTCCAGGCGGAGGTCGAAGTGCAGGGCGCGGGCGTCGTGGCGCTGGACCGTGAAGCGGCGCGCGCCGCCCTCGGCCGGGGCGGCGCCGGGGGCGGGCTCCGGGGTGGCGCCGAAGTCGCGCTTCTCCCGGTACTCGCGCAGTGCATCAGGCCCGGGCGCCGAAGGCCTCCAGTATCCCGGCCTGCGAGCGGCGGACCGACCCCGGCGACTGGCCGTGGTGCGGCGGCGTGGCCCACAGGCGGTCGGCCAGGCCCTCGTAGCGGCGGGCCGACGCGAGGACGTCGTCCGCGGTGCCGGCCGCTGCGAACGCGGCGGTCATGTCGGGCCCCACGGCCTCGACCAGGCGCGCGCCGTCGCCGGCCGTGAAGGCCTCGCGGATGGCGGGCAGCCGGGCCGCGAAGCCGTGCTCGGAGAACATCCCCTCGTAGGTGCGCACGGTGGCGTAGAAGCCGACCGTCGCGGCGGCCGCCCGCACGGCCTCGTCGCGGTCCTCGCGGACGGCGCAGATCAGCGCGCCGGCGACCTCGGGCACGGGGTGCCCGGCGCGCTCGGCGCCCCGGCGCAGGGCCGGCAGCAGCCGCTCGCGCAGCCACTCCGGCGAGGTGACCGGGTGGTCGAGGAAGCCGTCGCCCACCTCGCCCGCCAGGCGCGTCATGCCCGGCAGCACGGCCGCGAGCCACACCGGGATCCGCTCCCGCGGGGCCGGCAGCCCGCGCCGCAGGCCGCGCACGTCGAGGTCGTAGATCCGCCCCTCGGCGCGGGCGTCGCGGCCGGCGGCCAGCGCCCCCACGAGCTCGCGGGCGCCGGCGACCATCTCGCGCATCCGGCGCACCGGAGGGTCGTACGGGACGGCGTGCCAGGTCGCGTTCAGCCGGCGCACCCCGGCGCCCAGGCCGATCACCAGCCTCCCGCCGGAGAGCTGGTCGAGGTCGAGGGCCTCCAGGGCCAGGACCATCGGACTGCGCGTGAAGGCCAGCGCAATGCCGGTTCCGAGGCCGATGCGCTCCGTGGCCGCCGCGGCGACGGCCAGCGGGATCGTTGAGGAGCGGTGCAGCTCCGGCGCCCAGAGCCGCGCCAGCCCGGCCTCCTCGGCCGCCCGCGCGAAGGCGGCGAGCTCGGCCGCGTCCTCCCCGAGGAGCTGCGCATCGACCGGGATTCCGAGGGGCGGGGCCACGTGTGCCAGTATCCCAGCCCGTGTCCGAGACCTCCCCCGCCCGGCGCCTGGCGCGCCTGTCGTCCGAGCTGCGGGTGTCCGGTCTCGGGCAGTTCGCCCTCGGCCTGGCGTGCCTGGTCGTCGGGACGACGAGCGGCGACACCGAGGCCGTGCGCGTCGCGGTGCCGTTCGTGGTCGCCTTCGCGGCGATGGCCGGTGTCAGCCTCTACGTGTCGCGCGGCCTGCGCGGGGCGACCGCGGCGACGGCGCCGCAGGACGCCCGGGTCGAGGACGCGAGCGTCACCACCCGGCGCAGCCTGCTGAAGCTGGCGGTCGGGCTCTTCCTGGTGGGGGTCGCCACGTCGCTCGGGCCCGCGACCGCCGCCGTGTTCGGCGGCCTGCTGGCCGGTGTCGGCGCCGTCCAGCTGCGCGACTACCAGTGGCTCACCGCGCGCGAGAAGGCCAGCGGCCAGGAGCTGCACCGCGAGGTCGGCCTGCCCCCCTTCCGCGGCAGCCGGACGCTCTACACGTTGCCCATGAAGCCGAGCACGCTGGCCACGTAGGCCTTCGTGTCGTCGTAGGGGCCGATGCGCCGCAGCGAGGCGAGCCCCTGGTAGTAGGCGCCGATGGCGCGGCGGGTGCTGGTGGTGCGGTGGCTGAGCCAGGCGAGGTAGGCCACGCCGCCCTCGATGTTGTCCGAGAGGCGGTGAGGGTCGATGTGGCGGCCGATGACGTCGCGGCCGATCCAGCGGGCGGTCGTGGGCATGAGCTGCATCACGCCGATCGCGCCGACGCTCGAGCGGGCGCTCTGGGTCCAGCGGCTCTCCTGCCAGGCGATGGCGCGGGCCAGGGCAGGGTCGATGCCGTAGCGGGCCGCGTGCCGGGCGAGCAGGCCGGCGACCTCGATCGACGACGTCGGGGCCTCGATGCTCGGCCGCCCGGCGGGGACGCTGAGGACCCGGCCGACGGAGATCATCGAGGGGTCGCGGATGCCGTTGAGGGCGGCCAGGGCCGACACCGTGGTGCCGTGCCGCGCGGCGATGCCGCCCAGGGTGTCGCCGGCGCGCACGCGGTAGGACGCGTGGGCCGCCCCGCCGATCGAGACGCGGCCGCCCCCGGACGGGATGACCAGGCGCCTTCCGGCCGGGACGAGGTTCGGGTCGGTGATGCCGTTGGCCGCGGCCAGCGCGGCGACGCTGACGCCGTGGCGCGCGGCGATGCCGCTCAGCGAGTCGCCGGGGCGCACGCGGTAGGTCCCGCCGCCGCCCGAGGACGACCCGCCCCCGCCGCCCGGCACGGTCAGACGCTGCCCGGCGCGGATGGCGTTGGGGTTCGCGATGCCGTTGGCCCGGGCGAGGGCCGCGACGCTCGTGCCGTTTCGCGCCGCGATGGCGCTGAGCGAGTCGCCGGGCGCGACGGTCACGGTCGCCGCGCGGGCGGCCCCGCAGAGCAGGAGGACTCCGCCGACTAGGATCGCGAGGAGGGCCGCGAGCCGGGCCGCGCGCGGTGAGAGGAGAGTGGTCACGCGGGGGATGATCGGCGTTTCCATACGGTTTTCCAGTCCTCCCACCCCCTCCCCACCCCTCTCTTTTTCGCACCCGCCCCTCCCCCGCGCCGGCCCGCCTCTCCCCCGCCCGCGCGCGGCCCCTCCCCCGCCCGCCGCACGGCCGGTCAGAATGGCCCGATGGAGGCCGAGGCGGGGACCCTGATCGTGGGCGCGGGGCTGGCCGGGAGCGCGGTTGCCATGCATCTCGCGGGCCTCGGCCTCGACGACGTTCTCGTGGTCGACCCCGACCTGGCCGGCGAGCGCTCGTCGTCGGAGCTGAACGCGGGCGGCGCGCGGGCCACGTGGTGGCGCCCGGTCAACGTGGAGCTGTGCGCGGCGACGATCGACTTCTTCGCGGCCCACCGCGAGGAGCTCGACTTCCGCCAGCGCGGCTATCTGTGGCTCCACGGACCCGGGCGGTGGGAGCACGCGGTGGCCCATGTGGAGATGCAGAACTCCTTCGGACGCGAGGTGGAGCTCCTGACGCCGGCGGAGGTCCACCGTCGCTGGCCGGTGATCGACCAGCTCGACGGCGTCGCGGGCGCGACGTTCTCGCCGAAGGACGGCCTCGTGAGCCCCGACGCCGTGCGCGAGCACTGCCGCGCCCGGGCGCGGGCGGCCGGCGTGCGCTTCCTCGACCGCCGGATGGTGACCGGCGTGCGCCGGGACGGCGACCGGGTGACGGCCGTCGAGCTCGCGACGGTGCCCGACGGCGCGGCCGCCGCCCGGGCGCTCGAGGGCGACCCGCCGGACGGCCCCGCGGAGGTGGTGCGCTGCGCGCGCATCGTCAACGCCGCGGGCCCCTGGGCGGTGCTGGTGGCCGACCTGATGGGCCGGCCGGTCCCCTGCCGCGCGGTGCCGCGCCAGGTGAGCGTCGTGGCCTGCCGCGACGTTGACCTCTCCGATGCCGGGATGATCGTGGACACCACCGACCTCTACCTGCACCACGAAGCCGGCGACATGGTAATGGCCGGCTACTCGCCGCCCGGCGATCCGCCCGACTACTCGTTCGACTACGAGGGCGCGGCCTTCTTCGAGCGCGAGATCTGGCCGCGCCTCGCCGCGCGCATGAGCGGCTTCGACCGCGCCGACCACGTGCGCGGCTGGACGGGGCTCTACGAGCTGTCACCCGACAACTCGGCCCTCCTCGGCGCGGTGGAGGGCCTGGAGAACGCCTACGAGATCCACTCCTTCTCCGGGCGCGGGGTGATGCAGTCGCACGCGGCCGGGCTCTGCCTGGCCGAGTTGATCGCGACCGGGGCGTTCCAGACCTTCCCCTCCGCCGCCGCGCTCGCCGGATCCCGCTTCCCCGGCGGGGAGCTGCAGCCGGAGGAGCTGCACATCTGACCCGCGGCCCGGCGGCCGGCGCGGGTAAGGTCCCGCGGGCGTTGTCGGGCGATCCGGGAGAGGGGATGCACGAGGGCAGCAAACGCGCGATCGCGGCCGCGGCCGCGGCCAACCTGGGCATCGCCGTGGCGAAGTTCGTCGGGTTCCTCGTGACCGGCGCGTCGTCGATGCTCGCCGAGTCGATCCACTCGGTGGCCGACACCACCAACCAGGGCCTCCTGTTCCTCGGCGGCGCCCGGGCCGCGCGGCCCGCGACGCCTGAGCACCCCTTCGGCTACGGGCGCGACCGCTACTTCTGGGCCTTCATCGTCGCGCTCGTGCTGTTCATGGTCGGCGGCCTGTTCGCCGTCTACGAGGGCATCTCGAAGCTGCGCGACCCCCACGAGATCACCTCTCCCGCCGTCGGCTTCGCCATCCTCGGCGTCGCGGTGGTGCTGGAGGCCTTCTCGCTGCGCACCGCGGTGAAGGAGGCCTCCCACGAGCGCGGGGCGCAGTCGTGGACGGCCTACGTGCGCCGCTCCAAGAGCCCGGAGCTGCCGGTGGTGCTGCTCGAGGACCTCGGCGCCCTGATCGGCCTGTTCCTGGCCATCGCCGGCCTGACGCTCTCGGTGGTGACCGACGAGCCCCGCTGGGACGGCGTCGGCACCCTCGCCATCGGCGTCCTGCTGGTGGTGATCGCCGTGATCCTCGTGGTCGAGATGAAGAGCCTGCTGATCGGCGAGGCGGCCACCCCCGAGCAGCAGCGCGCGGTGAAGGGCGGCATCGAGGGGACGCCGGGCGTCCGCTCGCTGCTGCACATGCGCACGCTGCACCTGGGGCCCGACGAGCTGCTGGTGGCCGCGAAGATCGAGCTGGAGCCGGGCCTCGGCACCGCCGAGGTCGCCGGGGCGATCAACGCGGCCGAGGAGCGCATCCGCGCGGCCGTGCCGATCGCCCGGGCGATCTACCTGGAGCCGGACATCCGCCTCTGAGCGCGCGGGTCACCCCCGGAGGGTGATGCGGTCGGGCGGGCCCTGCGGTTGCATGCACCGGGGGGCGCCCACACCGCGGAGGAGGACCGGATGTCGCAGGATCCTGAACGCACCCGCCTGGACGACCCCGGGTCCTGGCAGCTCTGGGGGCCCTATCTCAGCGAGCGGGCCTGGGGGACCGTCCGCGAGGACTACAGCGCGGGCGGCACCGCGTGGGAGGCCCTGCCCCACGACCATGCGCGCTCGCGGGCCTACCGCTGGAGCGAGGAAGGCCTCGGCGGCGTCTGCGACCGGCACCAGCGGCTCTGCATGGCGTTCGCCTTCTGGAACGGGCGCGACCCGATCCTCAAGGAGCGCATCTTCGGCCTGACCGGCAACGAGGGGAATCACGGGGAGGACGCCAAGGAGTACTGGTGGTACCTCGACTCCACCCCCACGCACTCGTGGATGCGCTGGCGCTACGCCTACCCGCAGGCGGAGTTCCCCTACGCCGACCTCCTCGCGGAGAATCGCCGGCGGGGACGGCAGGACCTGGAGTACGAGCTCCTCGACACCGGTGTCTTCGACGACGACCGCTACTGGGACGTCGTGGTCGACTACGCCAAGGCGGCCCCCGACGACATGTGCATACGGCTGCGGGCGCGCAACGCCGGCCCCGAGCCCTCGGTGCTCCACGCACTCCCGACGCTGTGGCTGCGCAATCGCTGGTCGTGGTCCGACCGCGTGCCGAAGCCGGAGTTGCGCGCCGGCGAGCGCTCGCTCGTGGCCGACGAGGAGCGGCTCGGCCGCATGACGCTCGTGGGCGACGGCGACCCGCGGGCCCTGGCCTGCGACAACGAGACCAACGCGGCGCGGCTCTTCGGGGCGCCGGGGCCGGCATACCCGAAGGACGGCATCAACGACCACGTCGTCGCCGGGGCCGACACGGTCGCCCCGTCCGGCGTGGGCACCAAGGGGGCGCTCTGGTACCGGCTCGAGGTCCCCGCCGGCGCCACGGCCGAGATCCGCCTGCGCCTCGCGCCGGACGCGGGCGACCTCGGAGACGGCTGGGCGGCCGTGATGGCCGAGCGCGAGGCGGAGGCCGACGCCTTCTACGGCGCCATCGCGCCGGCCGCGACCGACGACGAGCGCCGCGTGATGCGCCAGGCCTTCGCCGGGATGCTGTGGGGCAAGCAGTTCTACAACTACGACGTGGCGCGCTGGCTCGACGGCGACCCGGGTCAGCCGCCCCCGCCCCCCGGGCGCGCGGGCGGCCGCAACCACGAGTGGCGCCACCTGCACGCCCACGACGTCATCTCCATGCCGGACACCTGGGAGTACCCGTGGTTCGCCGCCTGGGACCTCGCGTTCCACACCGTGGCGCTCGCCCATGTCGACGCGGAGTTCGCCAAGTCCCAGCTCATCCTGATGTGCCGGGAGTGGTACATGCACCCCAACGGGGCGATCCCGGCCTACGAGTGGGCGTTCTCGGACGTCAACCCACCGGTGCACGCGTGGGCCGCCTTGCGCGTCTTCCGCATCGACGGCTCCCGCGACCGCCTGTTCCTCGAGCGCATCTTCCAGAAGCTCCTGCTCAGCTTCTCCTGGTGGACCAACCGCAAGGACGAGGACGGCGACTTCCTGTTCGCCGGCGGATTCCTCGGCCTCGACAACATCGGCCCCTTCGACCGCTCGGCGCCGCTTCCGCCCGGCGTGCGCCTGCAGCAGGCCGACGGCACCGGCTGGATGGCGCTCTTCGCCCTCGACATGCTGGAGATCGCCCTCGTCCTGGCCGCCGAGGACCCGGCCTACGAGGACATGGCGATCACGTTCTTCACCCGCTACATGCTCATCGCCGCGGCGATCGGGACCCAGGGCCTCTGGCACGAGGAGGACGGCTTCTTCTACGACCGCCTCAGCCGGCCCTCCGACGGGCGCGTCCTGCCCGTGCGGGTGCGCTCGATGACCGGCCTCATCCCGCTCTGCGCCGTCGCCGTGGGCCGGGGCGAGGTGCGCGCGCTGCCGGACCTGTGGCAGCACCTCGAGAAGGCCCTCCGCGAGAGGCCCCACATGGCCGGGTGCGTGCACCTGTCGCCGGACGGCGACCGTGGCCTGATGTCGGTGCTCGACGAGGAGCGGCTGCGGCGCGTGCTCGCCCGGGTGCTCGACGAGTCGGAGTTCCTGTCACCCCACGGGCTGCGCGCGCTGTCGGCGGTATACCGCGACCACCCCTGGGACCTCACGGTGGACGGTCGCGTGGTGGCGAGCATCGGATACGAGCCGGCCGAGTCGACGACCGGCATGTTCGGGGGCAACTCGAACTGGCGGGGTCCCGTCTGGTTCCCCGTCAACTACGTCGTGATCGAGGCGCTCGAGCGCTACCACGCGTTCTTCGGCGACGACCTCAAGGTCGAGCACCCGACGGGGTCCGGCCGGATGATGGACCTGCGTGAGGTGTCGCTCGACCTGGGCCGGCGGCTGGTGTCCATCTTCCTGCTGGACGAGGACGGGGCACGGCCGTGCTTCGGCGGCGTCGAGCGGTTCCGCCGCGATCCCGAGTGGCGGGACTCGCTGCTGTTCCACGAGTACTTCCACGGCGACCTCGGCTGCGGGCTGGGCGCCTCGCACCAGACCGGCTGGACGGGCCTCGTGGCGGACCTCGTGGTGCGCCTGTCGGACGCGCGGTCGTGACGACCGTCGCCCTCGGGCGCCAGGTCCTCGGGGACCTCGAGGCCGGGTCGTCCCGCGAGTGGTTGGTGGCGGACGGCCTCGGCGGCTACGCCATGGGCACGGCGGGCGGCCTCGAGACGCGGCGCTACCACGGCCTCCTGGTCGTGGCGACCGACTCGCCGGGTCGGCGGATGCTCGGCCTCGTGTCCCTCGATCCGGTGCTCGTTCGCGGCGACGCCCGCATCCCGCTCGCCACCCACGAGTGGGCCGACGGCACCATCGCTCCCGCCGGCCACGTCCACCTCGAGTCGTTCGCGATCGAGGACGGGGTCCCGCGCTGGCGGTGGTCGATCGGGGACGTCGTGCTCGAACGGCGGGTGGCGATGGGCCACGGGCGGCCCCTCGTGGCGGTCGTCCACCGCCTCGTGCGGGCCGACGGCCCGGTGCGGCTCGAGATCGAGCCGCTGTGCACCTGGCGCGACGCCCACGGCGAGCGCCACGGCCCGCAACCTCCGGCCGTGACTCCGGTCGAGGGCGGCTTCGCGTTCGAGGGGCGCTACCGGGTCTCCGGCCCGGGCTTCGTCCCGGGCGGCGACTGGTACCTCGGAATGCGGCACCGCGAGGAGGCGGCCCGCGGGCTCGCCGACCGCGAGGACGTCTGGAGCTCCGGCCGCTTCGGCGCCGTACTGCGCGCCGGCGAGGAGGCGTGCGTCGTCGCCTGGGCAGGCGACCTCTCCGCCCCGCCGCCCCCGGCCGGGGACGTGGTGGACGCCGCGGCCGGGCGGGCGCGGGGGGCGGCGCGCGCGTGCGGCCCCGACGACGAGGTGGACCGCCTGCTCGCCGTGGCCGCCGACGCCTTCGTCGTGAGCGGCCCGACCGTCGTCGCCGGCTACCCATGGTTCGGCGAGTGGTCGCGCGACGCGATGACCTCCTACGAGGGCCTCTTCCTCGAGACCGGCAGGGCCGGGGAGGGGCGGCGCCTGCTGGAGCGCTCGGGCGCCCTGCTGTCGGAGGGCATGCTCGCCAACACCACCGACTCGGGCGACCCGCAGTACAACACCGTCAACGGGACCCTCTGGTTCGTCCACGCGCTCGGCCGGCACGTCCGCGCGACCGGCGACGACGACCTCGCGGCGGCCCTCGCCCCCGCCCTCGACGCGATCGTCGCGGCTCACGTCGAGGGGACGCGCTACGGCATCCGGGTCGATCCGGCGGACGGCCTCCTCACCCAGGGCGCGCCGGGCGTCGCGCTCACCTGGATGGACGCCCGCATCGACGGCCGGCCCGTCACGCCCCGGGCGGGCAAGGCCGTGGAGGTGAACGCCCTCTGGATCGAGGCGCTGGCCGTCGCCGGCGAGCTGGCCGGGCGCACGGGGCACGACGCGTCCCGCGCGCGCGCGCTGGAGGCCCGGGCGCGCGCCGGGTTCGCGCGGCGGTTCGCCCGGGGCGGGCGCGTCCTCGACGTGGTCGACGGCCCCGGCGGCGACGACGCCGCCCTGCGGCCGAACGCCGTCCTGGCCGCCTCCCTGCCCCATGCCCCGCTCGGCGACCCCGCGCCCGTGCGCGCCGCCCGGGCGCAGCTGCTGACGTCGCTGGGCCTGCGCTCGCTGGCCCCCTCGGAGCCCGGCTACCGGGGCCGGCACCGGGGCGGGCCCGCCGAGCGCGACGGCGCGTACCACCAGGGGACGGTCTGGCCGTGGCTCATCGGGCCGTTCGTCGCGGCGTCTCTGCGCGCGGGCGAGCCGGTGGAGGGCGTGCTCGACGGCCTCGAGGCCCATCTGGGCGAGTGGGGACTCGGCTCGGTGTCCGAGACCGCCGACGGCGACGCGCCGCACCGGGCCACCGGATGCCCCTTCCAGGCGTGGTCGGTGGCGGAGGTCCTGCGGGCCCGGCGGCTCGCGCGCGGCCGGCCCGCGGCCGCCTGAGCCCCGGGGCCGTCAGGGCCCCGGGGACCGGCCCTGGGGGCTACCCCCTGGCGCCGACCGCCTCGGTCTCGGCCTGGGGCGTCGGGTCCCTGCGGTCGAGCAGGACCAGCGTCGCGATGAGCCCGATCACGGCCATCCCGGCGCCGACGGCGAAGGCGTACTGGAAGCCCTCGGTGAGGGCGCCCGGCACGGCCGACTGCGCGCCGCCCGCGTCCTTGATGAGCGACTCGGTGTGGGTGGTGGCGATGGTCGAGAGGATCGCGATGCCGAGCGCGCCGCCGATCTGCTGCGACGTGTTGATGAGCCCCGACGCGATGCCCGCCTCGTGCGGCCGCACGCCCTGGAGGGCGGCGATCGACACCGGCACGAAGGCGAACCCGAGGCCGACGCCGGACAGGAAGAAGCCGGGCACGAGGTCGACCATGTAGGAGCCCGAGACGTCGATCTGCGTGAAGTAGAGGAGCCCCAGGACGAGCAGCGCCATGCCGATGGCGAGGATCGTCTTCACGCCGAAACGCGTCACCAGCGCCTGCGAGGTGGCCGCCGCGATGATGATCGTGATCGCGACGAACAGGTACGCGAAGCCCGACTTCAGGGCCGAGTAGCCCAGCACCTGCTGCATGTAGAGCGACAGGAAGAAGAACATCGCGAACACCGCGGCGCCGAGCAGCAGCCCGACGATGTTGGCGCCGGTCAGGTTGCGCAGGCGGAAGATGCCGAGCGGCATCAACGGGGCCTCGGCGCGCATCTCGATGACGATGAACGCGGCGATCAGGGCGGCCGACACGGCGAACAGCCCGATGGTCTCGCCCGACGCCCAGCCCGCCGAGTCGGTGTTCACCAGGGCGTAGACCAGGAGCGCGAGGCCGGCCGTCACGGAGACGGCGCCGGCGACGTCGAACTTGCGCACGGCGGCCTCCGCCCGGCTCTCGTCGATGAAGCGCGGGACCATCGCCAGGACGGCGAAGCCGATCGGGACGTTCACGAAGAAGATCCACTCCCACCCGAGGGTGTCGGTGAGGATGCCGCCGGCGAGGACGCCGGCCGCGCCGCCGATGCCGGCGATGGCGCCCCAGATGCCGAGCGCCTTGTTGCGCTCCGCGCCCTCCTCGAAGGTGGTCACGAGGATCGAGAGGGCCGCCGGCGAGATGACCGCGGCGCCCACGCCCTGCACCGCGCGGGCGATGATCAGGAACGTGTCCGACTGGGCGAACCCGCAGGCCAGCGACGCGAGCGAGAAGAGCGCCAGGCCCACCATGAACACGCGCCGCCGTCCCAGGAGGTCGGCCATGCGCCCTCCGAGCAACAGGAAGCCGCCGAAGGTCAGCGTGTAGGCGCTCACGACCCACTGCAGGTTCTCCTGCGAGAAGTCGAGGGCCGTCTGGATCGAGGGCAGCGCGACGTTCACGATCGCCACGTCGAGGACCACCAGGAACTGGGTCGCGCAGAGGAGGACCAGGGCGATCCACTTGCGTGCGTTGGGCGAGCTCACCGCGCACTCCTTGACTCGGGTCATGTCCCGCTCTGCTACGGTTCCGTAGCGAACGCGCGGTACGATACGCCGCCGTAGCGAAGTGCGCAAGGGACCGGAGGACGACATCCACGACATGCGTGCCGACCCGCGAGTGATCCGCTCCAAGGCCTCCATCGTCGAGGCGTGCGCGGCCCTCATCGCCGAGGAGGGCTTCTCGGGCGTGAGCATCGAGGCGGTCGCCAACCGCTCCGGCGCCGCCAAGACGACGATCTACCGGCACTGGCCGAGCCGCGAGGCGCTGCTGGCCGAGGCGTTCGGCGTCTGCGCAGACGCGAGCCTGCCCTCGCCCGACACCGGGGCGCTGCGCGAGGACCTGCGCATCGTGCTCGGCGGGCTCGCCGGCAAGCTCAACGAGGAGGGCTGGTGCTCGGCGATCGGCTCCCTGGCGGACGCCGCCAGCCGCGACCCCGAGCTCGAGCGCCTGCACCAGTCGACGCTCAGGAACGGCCGGCGCCCGCTCACGGACATCCTCGAGCGCGCCGTGGCCCGGGGCGACCTCCCCGCCGACCTGGACGTGGAGGACGCCGTCGCCCTCCTGGCCGGCCCCCTGTTCTACCGGGCGATGATCGCCCGCCAGCGCGTCGACGAGCCCTTCGTGGCACGGGCCGTCGACGCCGGCCTGGCGGAACTGCGCGTCGGCGACTGAACCGCGACGGAGCCGGGCCCGCCCGGGCCCGGCTCCGTCGCCGCGTCCTCAGGAGGTGAGGCGCTCTCCGGGGTGCGTGTCCGGGATGTCCACGCCGGCGCCGACGAGCTCGCGCAGCTTGGCCGGGGTGCCGGCCAGGACCGGGAACGTGCCGTAGTGGCCGCAGAGGATCTGCTTCGTCCCGATGAGGCGCACGGCGTGGGCCGCCTGGCGGGGACCCATGGTGTAGAAGTCGCCCACCGGCAGGACGGCGACGTCGGGCTTGTAGATCTCCCCGATCAGGGCCATGTCGCCGAACACGTCGGTGTCGCCCGCCTGGTAGACCACCAGGCCGTCCGGGAACTCGAGGATGAAGCCGGCCGGCGGGCCGCCGTAGATCATCTCCCCGTTCTCGCCGGTGATGCCGCCGGAGTGGACGGCCTCGACCATCGTGACCGTCACGCCCGCGACCTCGACCGCGCCGCCCATGTTGAAGCCGGTCACCTCGGCGCCCTTGCCGCCGAGGTAGCCCGCGAGCTCGAACATGGCGAAGACGGGGGCGCCCGGGTTCTTGGCGATGACGTCGAGCGCCTCCACGCCCGCTTGGCCGATGTGGTCGAAGTGGCCGTGCGTGATGAGGATGCCGTCGGCCTTCACGGCGGCCGGGTCCTTCCACTCGTCCGGCGTGGCGGGGTTGCCCGCGAGCCAGCAGTCGATGAGCAGGCGCTTGCCCTCGGAGGTCTCCCAGAGCCACGTCCCATGCCCCAGCCAGGTGACGGCGTTGCCCTTCAGATCCATCGTTCCCCCCTTGTGTGGACGGCGCCCGGCGCTAGGGCCGGGCGCCGGGCGGCAGGTGGCCCTCGGCGACGCAGCGCTCGAGCGCCTCGACCGCCGCCGGCCAGAACTGGGCTCCGGAGCACCGCCGGCACTCGGCGAGCGCGTCCTCGCGCGAGAGCGGCACCCCGTACGGCCTCTCCGACGTCATGACGTCCCAGGCGTCGGCCAGGGTCAGGATGCGGGCGCCCTCGGGGATGACCTCGCCGCCGAGGCGGTCCGGGTAGCCCTGCCCGTCCCAGCGCTCGTGGTGCCCGCGCACCCACGCGACCTGGGCGCCGGAGAGCACGTCGGCCACGATCTCCGCCCCGAGGGCGGCGTGCGCGGTGACCCGGCGGAACTCGTCCGGGGTGAGGCGGTCGGGCTTGAAGAGGATCGCGTCCGGCACCGCGATCTTGCCCACGTCGTGGACCAGGCCGGCGTCGCGGAGGGCCGAGGCGTCCTCGGCCGTCCACCCGAGGGCCGAGGCGAGCACCTTCGCCACCTCGGCCACCCGCTCGGAGTGCTGGCGGGTGGACGGGTCCTTCGCGTCCACCGCGCGGGCCAGCACGCGGATGCTCTGGAGCGCCTGCAGGCGCGTGAGGCGCTCGGCGTGCTCGGCGTCGGAGAGCACCTCGACGACCTCGGGCGAGTAGAGGAAGGCGACGTCGCGGCCGTGCTGCTTGGCCCAGTAGAGGGCGCCGTCGGCCAGGCGGAAGAGCTCGCTCTGCTGCGGGGCCTGGTCGAGGTCGCAGACGCCGGCCGAGATCGTCAGGTGGCCGACGCCCGGGAACGGCGCGGCGGCGATCGCCTCGCGGGCCCGGTCGGCCGCGCGCCAGGCCTCCATGCCCCCGGTCTCGGGCATCAGCCACGCGAACTCGTCGCCGCCCACCCGGGCCATCAGGTCGCCGGCGCGCGCCAGCGTCCCGAGGCGCCGGGCGGCCTCGCGCAGCACGGCGTCGCCCATCTGGTGGCCGAGGTCGTCGTTGACCCTCTTGAAGTGGTCGATGTCCAGCAGCACCAGCGAGAAGCGCCGGCCGTGGCGGCTGGCGCGCACGGCCTCCTGGCCGAGGCGCTCCTGGAACGTGCGGTGGTTCGCGAGGCCGGTGAGGTGATCGGTCGCCGCCAGGGCGGCGAGCCGCCCGCGGGCCTCGGCGGTCGTGACCGCGATCCCCACCAGCTCGGCGAATCGGCCGAGGCGGCCGATGGCGTCCGGGAAGGCGCGCTCGTGGGTGATGCCCGAGACGCCGATCGCGCCCCAGAGACGCTCGCCGGCGCGCACCGGCGCCGCCACGGCCACCTCGGCGCCCTCGCCGACCTCGGACCCCTCCTCGCGCACCGGCCGGCCGGTGCGGGCCACCTGCGCCGCCAGGCCCTCGCCGTCGAGCGACTCGCCCGGCGGGAAGGTCGGCGCCGCGCCCCCGACGCTCCACGACCCGACGGCCGTGACCGCGCGGTTCTCCTCGAATCGCACCAGGCCGCCGCTCGCCGCGCCGATCAGGCGGACGGCCTCCTCGCACACCAGGTCGAAGACGAGCTGCGGGTCGTCCTCGCGGGCCACGGCCGTGGCCACCCGGCGCAGGGCGCCCTGCTCGAAGGCCAGCCGCCGGTTCTCGGCCTCGCGGCCGCGCAGCTCGACCTCGGCCGAGTGGCGCGCCGTGATGTCGAGCACGACCGCGGCGATCACCGGCGGGGTCTCCGACCCGACCAGCTGCATGCGCACCTCCACCGGATAGGTGGTGCCGTCGCGGCGGCGGTGCACGGTCTCGAACTGGACGCGCTCGACGTCGCCGCTGCGCAGCGGCTCGACGATGGCGCCGAACGCGTCGCCGTCGAGCTCGGGCAGCAGGTCGAGGGGGGTCATCCCGTGCAGCTCGGCCATCGGGTAGCCGGTGTTGGCGACCGCGGCCCGGTTGACCTGCACCAGCCGCAGCGTGCGGGAGTCGAAGACGTAGACCTCGTCGCGCGACTGCTCGAGGATGCGCCCGAGGCGCACCACCATCTCCTGGCGGCGCCGGCGCTCGGCGATGTCGGAGAAGCTCGCGACCACCGCCGAGGGATGGCCGTCGTCGCCCGGCACCGGCTCGGCGTTGACCGCCACCCAGCGCGGCTCGTCGCCGGCGGTGTGGAGGCCCATCACGACGTTCGACTGGGTGCGCCCGGTGGCCGCCGCCACGGCGGAGGGATGCTCGTGGGGCGCCATCGCGCCGCCGTCCTCGCGGATCGGCCCCCAGTGCGACCAGTCGCGGCCGATGATCTCCCCCGCCCCGATGCGCAGGATGCGCTCGGCGCTCGGGTTGCACGAGATGATGCGCCCGTCGCGGTCGTGGACGACGATGCCCTCGTGGACGGCCGCCACCACCGACCGGTAGCCGTCGTCGCCCAGGGGCAGGCCCTGCGCGGCCGTCGCCCGGCCCACCACGACCACGGCGCCGGGGGCCTCGCCCGGGCCCTCGTCGATGCCGACCCAGCGGACGGTCGCGGGCATCGTGGTGCCGTCGCGCCGCACGAGGACCGCCGGGGCCTCCCGCGCGCCGGAGGTGCCGAAGCGGGTCGGGGCGGCCGGGAGCATGCCGTTGACCCACCACGGATGGGGCGGCGTCCGCCCCACGATCTCCGCCCGCGGATAGCCGAGGATCTCGCAGACGGCGTCGCTGGCCTCGACCACCACGCCGTCCGCGTCGAGCACGAGGACCCCGTCCGGGACCGCACGGAACAGCGCTCGCGCGAGCGCTCCCGCCGGCAGGTCGGTCAGTCGTCGCGGCGACATCGACGCAACATTAGAAGCCTCATCGGATTACGCCAATCCGGGAGCTTGCGAGCATTGGACGGAACGCAACCGCCGCGGGGCCGCCGCGGGCGCCTCGTCACTCCGCGTCCGCCCGGTCGGCGGCCCGCCCGAGGAGCGCCGCGACCGCCCGCGCCTCCTCCGGCGTGAGCCGCGCGTAGACCGGGCGCAGGCCCTCGCTGAGGAGCACGTTGACGTAGGCCCGGCCGCGGAACGCGGGCCCGCCGACCACCGCCTGCGCGACCACCCGGGCCGGCTTGCCGTCGCCGTAGCGGACCGACTGCGGGTCCGCCGTCAGAGCCTCCTCGCCCTCCCAGAGGACGCGGGCGTCGCCGTCGTGATTGCCGAGGCCGTCCTCCCAGATGGAGCCTGCCGCGCCGGACCCGTCACCCATCCCGTCTCCCCCGTGCCCCCGCCGGACCGCGAAGACTAACCCCCCGGGCCGCCGGCGAGATCCCCCGGGAGCAGGGAGAAGAGCGCCATGTCCTCCCGCGAGCCGCGGTACCAGGCGGCGCGCAGCGTGGCCTCGCGCACGAAGCCGCAGCGCTCGGCCGCGCGGATCGAGGCCGTGTTGGTGAGCGCCGCCTGCAGGTCGAGCCGCGCGTAGCCGCCCTCGGTGACGGCCCAGCGCGAGAGGAGCGCGAGCGCCCGCCCGGCCACGCCGCGCCCGCGCTCGTGCGGCACCACCCAGTAGCCGATCTCCGCCCGGTCGGCGTCGTGGCGGTCGACGAGCAGGCCGACGCAGCCGAGCAGGCGGTCGTCGCCCAGGCCGGCCACGGCCAGGTCGAGCGCCTCGCCGGTCATCCGGCGCCCGGGGCCCCCGATCACGAAGGCGCGCGCGTCGTCCTCGTCGTACGGGAACGGCACGCGGGTGTAGCGCTGGGTCAGCGGGTCGCTGCACGCCAGGGCGATTCCCGGGACGTCCTCCTCTCGGAACGCGCGCAGCCGGACCACGTCGTCCGCGAGCTGCGGGACGCGGAGCATGGGCTACGGGTGGATCGACACGGGGGTGCCGGGGCGGGCGGCGCCCGCCAGGCGGGTGACGTCCGCGTTGCGCATCCGCATGCAGCCGTGGCTGACGGCCTGGCCGATCAGGCCGGGCAGGCTGGTGCCGTGGATCGCGACGCGCCCGTTGCCGCCGGCGAACTCGTTGAGCGTCTCGGAGTAGCCGGTGAGCGGCAGCACGTAGGGCCCGAGGAAGGCGCCCGGCTGGTTGGTCGGGACGGTCTCGGCGATCGCGAAGAGCGGGCCGGTCGGCGTCGGCGTGGAGGGCGCGCCCACGGCGATCGGCACGTCCATGACCCTCTTGCCCGAGCGGAGGAGGCGCAGGCGGCGCTCGCTGATGTCGATCGCGATCCGCATGGGCGTGGTGGTCATCGTGAGGAAGTCGGCCGGCACCCAGCCGCGGGTGCCGTTGGGCCGCACCGGCAGGAGCACCTCGGCCCAGCGCACGCCGTCGCGCACCGTCGAGCGCGTGATGAGCAGGCGGGTCGCGCCGCCGTAGAACGGGGCCACGGGCGAGACCTTCATCCGCGCCTTGGCCGTCGGCCGCGGGGCGCTGCGGGCGACCACCGGGGCGACCACGCGGCCCACCCAGGCGAGCTTCGGCGTCGGCGCCGACGGGACCGCGGGGGCCTTCGGCGCGGGCGCGGCGACGGCGGCGCCCGCGCCCAGCGCGAGCGCCGCCACGGTCGTCGTCAGTATCGCCCTCGTCCGCACCACCCGGACGCTATCGGCGCGGGCGGCGCATTCCCAAGACCAGTGGCACCTCGGCCACGACGACGATCGCCCGCAGGTCGACCTCGCGGGCGTCCAGCAGCTGGCGCAGCTTCAGCGCGGGGCCGCGCACGGCGGCGTCGCCGGCCACCTCGCGGGTGATCTTCAGCGCCGTCCGGGGGCCCGCCTGGCGCATCAGCTCGTGCTGGGCCGGCATCCGCAGCGGCCCCGTCGTCGCGCCGACGACCACCAGCCCGGCGGCCTCGGCCGCGGCCCGCCACGCGCCCTCCGAGAGCAGGTCGACGCCCACGGCGGCCAGCGCCTCGCGCAGGTCCGCGTCGGCCTCGTGGGCCGGGGCGGGCGCCACGTCGATCACCGCCACCCGGCCGCCCGCGCGCAGCAGGCGCGCACCCTCGGCGAGCGTCGCGGCCCGGCCGTCGGCCGTCAGGGTGCTGAGGAGCGCCGTCGCGACCACCGCGCTCGCGGCCCCGGTCTCGAGGCCGGTGGCGTCGACCGGCGCCTGCACCACCGCGCGGCCCGCCCCGCCGAGGCCGCGGGCGAGATGGCCGGCTGCCAGCGCGTCGGGCTCGACGCCCGTCCACGAGCGCGGCCCGCATCCCACGAGCTCCGCGGCCGTCAGCCCGAGGCCCGGCGCCAGCTCGACCACGCGGCTGCCGTCGTCGATGCCGGCGCCCTCGACGGCCCGCGCGGCCATCCGGGCTCCGCCCGGCGCCACCAGGCCCGAGACCACCCGCCGCGCCAGCGGCCACGTCGCGACGCCCTGCTGTGCCTGCACCGTCGTGGTCATCGGCCTCCCCGGCCCCGTGGTGGATGCGCCGGTATCGAATCAGCCGGACCGGCGTAAGCCAAGGAGCCGTCGCGGGAGGGGCTACGGAAGGGCGTCGGCCGCCCGGACGCCGCCGCCCGGGCCGTCCTGCGCCCACACCGCCAGGCCGCCCGCCCCGGGCCCGGCGGCGACCGCCGGCGCCTCGCGCAGGCCGTCCGGCTCGACGCCGGCGCGCGACCACTCGCCGCCGCCGGCCGCGAGCGCCGCGGCGCCGCCGCCCCCGGCGCCCGCGCCGTCGTCGCGCCGCCAGCCCACCAGCGCCGTGCCCGTGCCGTCGATCGCCGCCTCCCCCACGCGCAGCACGCAGCGGCAGGTGCGCCGCGGCACGACGGTCGAGGCCTCCCAGGCGCCGCCGCCCCGGCGGGTCGCCGCCTCGATGCCCTGGGGGGTGCCGGCCTCGCCGAGGTTCCAGGCCACGACGGCGTCCCCGCGGTCGTCGAGCGCCGCCACCGGCGAGGTCCCGATGCCGAGGTCGTCGCGCGTGCCCCAGCCCATCCGGGGACCGCCGCGCGCCGATCCGATCACCACCGACGTGCCCCCCGGCAGGCCCGCGGCCCACGCGGCCAGTGAGGCGCCGCCGGGGCTGAGCGCCACCCCGGGCGCGCCCGAGCGCTCCGGGGAGACCTCCACGGGCGGCTCGAAGGCGCCGCCCACCGTCCGGGAGACGCGGGCGCGGTCGTCCTCGCTCCAGGCGGCCATCGCCCCGGCCCCGGGGCTGAGGGCCAGCGCGGGCGGCGCCGGGCCGGGGGTGGCGACCTGGGCCGGGCGCACGCTCCAGCCGGCCTTCGCCGAGGCGCGCGAGGCCAGCCGCACCAGGAAGCCCCCGCCGCGGGCCTCGCTCCACAGGACGACCGGGCGGCCGGAGCGGTCGATCGCCAGCCTCAGGTCCTGCACGGCCCCGGAGGCCGCGGCCGCGCGGGACATCGCCCAGCCGCCGCGCGTCCCGCCGCGGACGGCCACCACGATCGTCCTGCCGCTCACCCAGGCCACGGCGGCATCGCCCCGGGCGCCGAGCGCGGCGCGGGGGCTGCGGGCGCCGTCGCCGGAGAGGGCCCGCGGCGCCCTCCACCGCGCGCGGGCGCCATCGCGCGCCGCGACCTCGATCCGCCCCGCGGCGGGGTCGTCGCCGGTGCGGCGCACCCAGGCGGCCACGGCCCGGCCGCCGGCTCCGACGGCGGCGTCCGGCGTCGCGTAGAGCGCGGTCCCGGACGGCGACAGGCGGACGGCCGGCTGCCAGGCCGCGAGCACCGCGGCCGGCGTCAGGAGAGCGGCGATGCCCAGTCCGACCAGGGGGTGCCGGAGGCGCATGGCCGCCGACGGTACCAGCCCCGCCCCGGGCTCCCCGGGGCGGGGCGCCGGTTCTTACGGGATGTTGACGACCGGCGTGCCCACCGGGATCCGGGGCCACAGCCAGAGGATGTTCGCGTTGTAGTTGCGCGTGCAGCCGTGGGAGAAGTAGCGCACCGTCTCCTTCAGCAGGTACTCCTGGTTGGTGCCGTGGATCCCGTATCCGCGGTGGTACCAGAGCACCAGCGGGCCGAACGCGGGGCTCGGGCCGGAGGTCTTGGAGTAGACGGCGAAGCGGCCCACCGGCGTCGGCGTCGACCCCTTGCCGAAGACCACCGGGAACACCCGGCGCAGCTTCCCGTACTGGTAGTAGAAGAGGTGGAACTCGGAGATGTGCTGCACGAGGTAGTTCGGCGCCGAGGCGGGCACGCCGTCGGGGTTCGAGCCGTAGACGGCGATCGCGGGCGTCACGGCGGTGCCGCCGGAGTCGCGGCCCGGGGTGGGCGCCACGGCGATGCGGAAGCGCCACCTCCCGCCCGAGGGCGGCGTGAACCGGGCGTGCACGCGGCCGCCGCGCACCGGCAGGGTGGCGATGGTGCGGTAGGCGTGGCCGTTGACCGAGCCCTGCAGCTGCACCCGCTCCCCCCGCGCCGCCGGCCGCACGGCCCCGTCGGCGGTGAAGGCGCGGCCCGAGATGCTCTCCAGCGGCTCCACCGGGGCCACCGCCAGGCTCACCCGGCGGCGCAGGGCCACCGAGCGGCGCCGGCTGCTGGAGACCGTGCCGTCGGCCGCCTGGACGCTGACGCGCAGGTTGCTCGTGCGGGTCAGCGGCAGCGTCGCCGCGAAGCGGCCCTTGGCCGTCGTCCGGAGGGTCACCAGCGGGGCCCACGCCCCGTCCTCGAGGCGCTCGACGACCACCGGCACGGCCGCGGCCGGCGACACCCGGCCGGAGATGGCCGCGCGCTCGCCGTTCTCGATCGACGTCGGCGCCCTGAACGCGGCCACGTGCAGCCCCGCGGGGGCCTGCGCCGTCGCCAGCGCGGGGGCGCCCAGCACGGCCGCCGCGGACAGGAGGGCGGCACCGCCCCTCGGACCGGCTCTCATGTTCGTCTCCATTCGACGGGGCTGACGTCACCGTTGTTCGACGCCAGGCGGAGATTCCTTAGTCGGGGAGCTACGCTCATCGTCATGGCGCCCGATTCCCCCCTCCGCCTCTACGTCGCCACCTCCGGCTGGGAGGGCCCGTTCCAGCACGAGCAGGTGGTCGTGGCCGCCGGCGACCGCGAGGACGCCCGCCGCCTCGCCGAGGAGGCGTTCGCCTCCGTGGTGCAGCCGGTCTGCCGGGCCAAGATGCGCATCGCCGACCTCGGGCCGGTGTCCGCGGGGGTCGTGGCGGGTCCGCTGCGCGCCGGCGACTCGCTGGCCGACGCCGGCGAGCCGGTCGACCTGCGCTGCGGCGAGGAACCGCAACCCGCCTGACGCCCTGTCAGCGCCCTTCCCCGCTCCGAGCGGGAAGGACCTGACGCCGCGGGCGTGACGGGCCGCCCGCCGGGGCCGAGAATCGCGGCGCTCGGGCGACGGGGACGGACGACGGGGGCGGCGTGGACGCAGGCGGGACGACGGCGCGGGGCGGTGCGCACGGGCGCCGCGAGGGCGACGCGCTGGGTCGGGCCATACGCCGCCTGGCCGACGCGCCCGACATGCTCAGCGCCGCGGCCGTCGTGGCCGAGGGCGCGGCCTGGCTGCTGGGGGCCGAGCGGGCCCTGGTGGTGCAGCTCGAGGGCGAGGGCGCGCGGGTGACGTGCGCCGTCGGGGGCGCGGTGGCGCCCGTCGGGCAGGCGGTCATCGCCCACGGGGCGCTCGCCGACGCGCTCACCGCGGGCCGGGCCGGCGGGTCGCGCGCCTCTGGCGTGGCCGAGGTGGCCGCGCCGATCACCGTCGGCGGGCGCCGCTGGGGGGCACTCGCGGCGTGGGGCCCGGCCGACCGCGTCCCCGCCGACGCCCCGGAGCTGCTGGGCCACTTCGCCGACCTCGTCTCGCTGGCGGCCGCGACCCACGAGCATCGCGCGGTCCTCGCCTCGCTCGCGGGCACCGACCCGCTGACCGGGCTCGGCAACCGGCGCACGTTCGACGCGCTCCTGGCCACCGAGGTCGAGCGCGCCCAGCGCCACGACGACCGCCTGAGCCTGGTGCTGCTCGACATCGACCACTTCAAGCGCGTCAACGACGCCTTCGGCCACCAGGTGGGCGACCGGGCGCTGGTCGAGGTCGGCCGCCGGCTGGTCGGCATCGCGCGCCGCGGCGAGGCGGTCAGCCGCATCGGCGGCGAGGAATTCGCCTGGATCCTCCCCCGCACCGGCGGCGCCGGGGCCGAGACCGCGGCCCGCCGGGCGCTCGCCGTGCTCTCGGGCGCGCCGATCGCGGGCGTCGGGCGGCTCACGGCCTCGGCGGGCGTCTGCGAGCTCGCGTCCGCGGGCGGCGCCGAGGAGATGGTGCGGCTCGCCGACCGGATGCTCTACGTCGCCAAGGAGGGCGGACGCGACGATGTGCGCCGCTTCGCCGCCGACCCGGAGCTCGCCACCGCCGGCTGACCCGCGCCGTCCGTCTCGCATGACGGCACGGGGGTGGCACGGGACGGGACGCGGGGCCCACGCGAGGTTACCGTGGCCCCATGCGACAGGGGCAGGCCGTCCACCGACGGGAGGAGGGCGCGGAGCCGGGCGCGGCCGCCCGAGCCCTGGCCGCGCGGGCCCGCCGGTCCCTCGCCCTCGGGGAGCACGACGCCGCGCTCGAGGCCCTCGACGAGGCGGTGCGTCTCTGCGCCCCCGGCTCGCACGGCGCCGCCGTCCGGCGCTGGGGCGCCGACCACGTCGAGGCGGCGGCGGGCGCCGGTGACGGCGACCGGGCGCGGGAGCGCGTCGCGGCCCTGACGGCCTGCGCGACCGAGGACGACGACCCGGCCCTCGACGTCCTGGCCCAGCGCGCGGCGGGCATCGTCGCCCGCGAGGCCGACATGGACCTCCCGTTCCAGGAGGCGCTGGCGCTGCACGACGAGGTGCCGGGGCGCCTCGAGCGCGGCCGCACTCACCTGGCCTACGGCGAGCGCCTGGTGACGGCCGGCCGCGCCGGCGAGGCGTCCGAGCAGCTCGCCGCGGCGCTCGTCCTGTTCGAGTCCCTCGGCGCCGAGGCCTGGGCCGCCCGCTGCAGGGCAGCCCTGATGCGCGGGTAGCCGTATCCCCGATCGGCTCGGGCCGCGAGGCGCACCCCGAGCCGTCGATCGGGATCGACCGCCGGGCTTAGAAGTTCTCGACGGGGGCGCTGCGCTCGAGGGCGTCGGCGTCGAGGGCGCCGACGGCCCAGAGGCGCTCCAGGGCGGCGACGGCCGGCTCCCAGAACTGGCTGCCCGCCAGGCGGCGGCACTCGGCGAGGGCGTCGCCGGGGTCGAGCCGCTGGACGTAGGGGCGGTTGCTCGTCATCACGTCCCAGGAGTCGGCCAGGTGCAGGATGCGCGCGCCCTCCGGGATGGCCTCGCCGGCCAGCCGGTCGGGGTAGCCCTCGCCGTCCCAGCGCTCGTGGTGCGCGCGCACCCACAGGGCCTGTTCGGGCGTGAGGACGTCCGAGAGCATCTCGGCGCCGAGCGCGGCGTGCATGCGCACCTTCACCATCTCCCGCTCGGTCAGGACGTCGGGCTTGAAGAGAACCTGGTCCGACACGGCGATCTTGCCGACGTCGTGGACGAGCCCGGCCTCGTGCAGCAGGGCCACCCGCTCGGGGCTCCAGCCGAGGTCCTCGGCGACCGCGGCGGCGAGCGCCGCCACCCGCTCGGAGTGGCGCCGGGTGGATGGGTCCTTGGCGTCCACCGAGCGCGCCAGCACGCGGATGCTCTGGAAGGTCTGGCCGCGGCGCAGCTCGGCCGCGCGCTCCTCGCCGTCCATCGCGGCCATGACGTCGGCGCTGTAGAGGAAGACGACGTCGCGGCCCTGGCGCTTCGCCCAGTAGAGGGCGACGTCGGCCCGGCGGTAGAGCTCGAGCGCGCCGCCCGCGCGGGCGAGGTCGCAGACGCCTCCGGAGACGGTGACGCGGCCGACGACCGGGAACGGCGCGCCGGCCATCGCGGCGCGGGCGCGCTCGGTGGCCTGCCAGGCCTCCATGCCGTCGGTCTCGGGCATCAGCCAGCCGAACTCCTCGCCGCCGAGGCGGGCGATGACGTCGCCCTCGCGGGCCCGGGAGGCCAGGCGCAGGGCCGCCTCCCGCAGCACGGCGTCGCCGACGAGGTGGCCGTGGACGTCGTTCACGTCCTTGAAGCGGTCGAGGTCGAGCACCGCCAGGGCCAGCTCGCGACCGTGGCGCCGCGACCGCGCGACCTCCTCGGCCAGGCGCTCCTCGAAGACGCCGCGGTTGACGAGGCCGGTCAGCGGGTCGGTGGCCGCGCGCCAGGAGAGCTCCGCGCGCGCCTCGGCGTTGCCGATCGCCAGCGAGACGAGGTCGGCGAAGCGCGCCAGGCGGCGCTCGGTGGCGGGCGGAAGGGGCTCGTCCCGGTCGGTGGCCACCACGACGGCCCCCCACAGGCGGTCGCGCACGCGCACCGGCGCGGCCACGCTGCCGCGGAAGGCGTCGCGGTCGAGCACCCAGGGCACCGCCCCGGCGAAGGCGCGGAAGTCGTCGGCCCGCGCCGCGCGCCCGGTGCGGGCGACCTGGGTCGAGGGCAGCGGGCTGGTGAGCGGGACGGTCAGGGCGCGGGGCGGCCACGAGCCGGGGCGCGCGGACCAGCGGCCGACGAAGGTCGCCTCGCCGTCGTCGAAGCGCACGACCGCGCCGCCGGCGACGTGGTGGACGCGGGCCAGCTCGCGGGCCACCTCGTCGAAGACGTCGTCCGGCGAGGCCTCGCGGGCCACGGCCACCGCGATGCGCCGCAGGGCGGCCTGCTCGAGCCGCGCGCGCCGCCGGCCGCCGGACAGGCAGGCGCGCACACGGGCCAGGAGGTCCGGCGCGCCGACCGGCACGGTGACGTGGTCGTCGGCGCCGTCCTCGGCCGCGGCGAGGACGGCGTCCTCGTCGCCGGCGCGTACGACGGCCACGACGGCGGGGCCGGCGCCGGTGTCGTCCTGCAGGGCGAGCACCAGCGAGCGCCCGTCGCCCGGGCGGCGCAGCGCGCCATCGACCACCGCCAGCGCCACGGGCCGCGCCGCGATCGCGCTCAGGGCGCCGGCCGCGTCCGCCGCCTCGACGACGGGGTATCCCGCCCGCTCGAGCGGGGTGCGTAGGGCGAGCCGGACCGAGGCCTCGCCGTGGGCGACGAGGACCGGATCGGCGGCGCTCGCGCGCCCCGATGAGGTGGCATCCATGCCCCCCTGGTGTCGGCCCACGGCACCTGCCACTTGAGGCGACGTAGAGTTCTCACCCATGGCTCAGACCCCCGCTCGGCGGCGGCCCGTCGCCCCGGCGCTCGGGCTGCTCGCCGCCCTCTGCGCCCTGGCCGCCGCGGCGCTCTTCGCCCTCGCCGTCCACACCTCCGAGGGGCAGCGGATCGACGACCTGGCCCGGGGCGGAGAGGCCCTCACGGCCTTCCCGCGCGCCCACGCGGCCACCGAGCGGCTGATCGACACGATCAGCGTCTCGTCGCTGCTGCTGTTCGGCGGCGCCATCATGGCCTTCGCGCTCGTGCGCGGCCGTCCCTGGCTCGCCGCCGGCGCAGGAGTGGTGGTGGCCGGGGCGAACCTGACCACCCAGGCCATGAAGGCGCACTTCGACCGGCCGGACCTGGCCGGCGGCGGGCCGGCGATGGCCGGGGCCTGGCCCAGCGGGCACGTGACGGTCGCGATGTCGCTCGCCATGGCCCTGGTTCTCGTGGCCCCGGCCGGGCTGCGCTGGACCGCGGCGCTCACGGGCTGCGCCTACGCCACCGCGGTCGGCCTGGCCGTGATCGCGCTCGACTGGCACCGGCCGAGCGAGGTGGTCGGCGCCTACCTGGTGGCCGTCGGATGGAGCGCGGCCGTCGCGGCCCTCCTGATCACCGCCGGCGAGGGCGCCGGCGCGGATGAGCGCCGGGCGTCCGCCCGGCACGGCGCGCTGGCGGCCACCGCCGTGGGCCTCGCCTTCGCAGCCGTGGTCGGCGTGACGGCCGCGCAACGGGTGGACGTGGTGCGGCTGGTGGACGACCGCACGGCCTTCACCGCGGCTGCCGTCGTGGCGGGCGGGGTGTGCGCCGCGCTCGGCGGCGCAGTGGCCGCCCTGCTGCAGCGCGCCGACTCCGACAGGGGCGCACGCCGGCGCGCCGATCGCTAGTCTGCGCGCCGATGCGCGTCGGACTGCTGACCGGAGGGGGCGACTGCCCCGGCCTCAACGCCGTCATCCGCGGCGCCGTGCGGGTGGGCACGTCCCAGCACGGCCACGAGCACATCGGGCCTGCTCGGCGGCTGGCGCGGCCTGCTGCAGCGCGACACGCGCCCGCTCACCCGCGACGACGTCGGCGCCATCCTCACCCGGGGCGGGACGATCCTCGGCAGCTCGCGCACCAACCCCTTCAAGTCGGAGACCGGCGGCCAGGAGTGCGTCCAGGCCTTCGCCGACCTCGGCCTCGACGCGCTGATCGCGATCGGCGGCGAGGACACGCTCGGCGTCGCCCGCCGCCTGCACGACGAGCTCGGGCTCAACGTGATCGGCGTGCCCAAGACGATCGACAACGACCTCTCGGGCACCGACTACACCTTCGGCTTCTGGACCGCGGTGCAGATCGCGACCGACGCCATCGACCGTCTGCACACGACCGCCGAGTCGCACGACCGCGTGATCGTCGTCGAGGTGATGGGCCGCCACGCCGGCTGGATCGCCCTCGAGTCGGGGCTCGCCGGCGGCGCCCACGTGATCCTGATCCCCGAGGTGCCGGCGTCGCTCGACGCGATCTGCGCGCGCATCCGCGGGCGGCGCGAGCGCGGCAAGGGCTACGCGATCGTCGTGGTCAGCGAGGGCGTCGAGCTCGAGCCCGGCGCCCACGAGGGCGAGGTGGACGAGTTCGGCCACACCCTGCTGGCGAAGGCAGGCGTGGGCGAGCGCCTCGCCGAGGCAATCGAGGCGGAGATCGGCGGCGAGGCCCGCTCGGTCGTCCTGGGGCACGTCCAGCGCGGCGGCACGCCCACCGCGTTCGACCGCTCGCTGGCCACCCGCTTCGGCGCCCGGGCCGCCCAGCTCGTGGCCGAGGGGGCCTTCGGGCGGATGGTCGCGCTGACCGGCGACACGGTCTCCGACATCCCGCTCTCCGAGGGGGTGAGCGTCCTCAAGACCGTTCCCGAGGACGTGTACCGCCGCGTCGAGGCGGTCGTCGCCGGCCCCTGAAAGGGGCCGAGCAGGACGTTCCGCGCAGACGGGACGGCGGCGCCAGGACCGGTGCTAACCTCCGCCGCCATGTCGTCACTGGTCATCTGCGAGAAGCCGTCCGTCGCCCAGGACGTCGCCAAGGCCCTGCTCGGTTCCAAGGGCAAGAGGGTCGGCGACCACTGGGAGGGCCCGGACGTGATCGTCGCGTTCGCGGTCGGCCACCTCGTGGAGCAGGTGGACCCCGACGCGTACGACGACCGCTTCAAGAAGTGGAAGTACGAGGACCTGCCGATCCTTCCCGACCACTTCCGCTACCAGCCCCGCGACGCCCGGGCCGGCAAGACGCTGAAGTCGCTCCACGCGCTGATGAAGCGGGCCGACGTGGACGTGATCATCAACGCCTGCGACGCCGGGCGCGAGGGCGAGCTGATCTTCAAGCTCATCCTCGAGACGGCCCCGAAGGCCGCCCAGGGCAAGACCGTGAAGCGCGCCTGGTTCAGCTCGATGACCCAGAAGGCGATCCGCGACGCGTTCGGCGCGCTGCGCGACGACGAGACGATGCAGCCCCTCGAGGCCGCCGCCCGCGCCCGCAGCGAGGCCGACTGGCTCGTGGGCATGAACGCCACCCGCGCGGCCACCACCAAGGCCGGCTCCATCCGCAAGGTCCTCTCGCTGGGCCGCGTCCAGACGCCGACGCTCGCCCTGATCGTCAACCGCGACCTCGCGATCGCCGCCTTCGTCCCCCAGGACTACTGGGAGGTCGAGGCCGGCTTCGAGGCCGCCGGCGGCGCGCAGTACAAGGGCCTGTGGCACGAGGGCTCGACGACCCGCCTCGACGCGGCCGAGCCGGCCGAGGCCATCGCGGCCGCCGCGTCCGGGCAGCCGGCCGTGGTCGAGTCGCTCGAGACCAAGCCGCAGGTCGAGCAGCCGCCGCTGCTCTACGACCTCACGACGCTCCAGCGCGAGGCCAACGGGCGCTTCGGCTTCTCGGCCAGCCGCACCCTCGGCGCGGCCCAGGCGCTCTACGACCAGCACAAGCTGCTGACCTATCCGCGCACCAACTCGCGCTACCTGTCGGGCGACATGGCGGGCCAGCTGAAGTCGATCGTGAGCGGCGTCGGCGCCGCGGCCCGCGGCTACGCCGACCCGGCGCGCTACGTGCTCGGGCTCGACCGCCTGCCACTCGGGCGCGTGGTCAACGACGCCAAGGTCACGGACCACCACGCGATCATCCCGACCGAGGGCGACCACGACCTCTCGAGCCTCAGCCGCGACGAGCAGCGCATCTACGACATGGTCGCGCGCCGCTTCCTCGCCGTCTTCCACCCCGCGGCGCGCTTCGAGCGCACGGTGGTCGAGACGCGCTGCGCCGAGCACCTGTTCCGCTCCAGCGGCAAGGTCATGATCGAGGCCGGCTGGCGGGCCGCCTACGGCGAGTCGGTGGACGCGCCCGCGCCCGCCGTCGCCGAGGGCGACGCGCCCGCCAAGGGGGACGAGGAGGCCGAGCAGTCGCTGCCGGCGCTGACCGTCGGCCAGGCCGTCACCTGCCTCTCCGCCGAGGCGCTCGCCAAGCGCACCAAGCCGCCGGGCCGCTTCTCGGAGGGCACGCTCCTGCGCGCCATGGAGACCGCCGGCAAGCTGGTCGACGACGACGAGGCCGCCGAGGCGATGAAGGACGCCGGCATCGGCACGCCGGCCACGCGCGCCGCCACCATCGAGCGCCTGGTCGACGCCGAGTACGTCGAGCGCGAGGGCCGCAGCCTGCGCGCCACCGAGAAGGGCATCGGCCTCATCAAGATGCTCGGCGACCACCTGCTCACCTCGCCCGAGCTGACCGGCCGCTGGGAGCAGCGTCTCAACCGCATCGAGCGCGGCGAGGAGCAGCCCGAGCAGTTCCGCACCGAGATCGACGACTTCACGCGCGAGGTGGTCGCGTGGTTCGCCGACAAGGAGCGCAACGACCTCAAGATCGAGCGCGAGCCCCTCGCCCCCTGCCCCACCCCGGGCTGCGAGGGCCAGATCGTCGAGTACCCCAAGAGCTACGGCTGCAACACGTACCACGGCAAGGACGACCCGGGGTGCGGCTACACGCTCTGGAAGCAGCAGAACGGGCGCACGATCACGCGCGACGAGGCCCTCGAGCACATCGCCGCCGGGCGCTCCTCCAAGGACCTCGAGAGCCAGCGCGAGGTGATCGGCCCCTGCCCCACCCCCGGCTGCGGCGGCGAGATCATCGAGCGCACCAAGAGCTTCGGCTGCACGAGCTGGAAGAGCCGCACCGAGCCGGGCTGCGGATACGTCATCTGGAAGAAGGTCCGCGGCCAGAAGGGCGAGGTCGACGTCGAGACCGCCCGCCGGATGGTGGCCGCCGGAGAGACCAACGCGGCGCCCGCCGCGCCCAGGGAGCCGGTCGGCGACTGCCCCACCCCCGGCTGCGGCGGCCAGATCATGGAGAACAGCCGCGCCTACGGGTGCACGAGCTGGAAGAGCCGCAAGAACCCCGGCTGCGGATTCGTGATCTGGAAGCGCGAGAAGGGCCACGAGGTGACCCGCGAGGAGGCCGCGGCGCGCATCGAGGAGGCCCGCGCCGAGGCCGCCGCGGGCGACGCGCCC
Source organism: uncultured Thermoleophilia bacterium (assembly GCA_963770865.1). Lineage (GTDB taxonomy): Bacteria > Actinomycetota > Thermoleophilia > Miltoncostaeales > Miltoncostaeaceae > Miltoncostaea. The sequence continues at coordinate 256,234 of CAVYRD010000010.1, read as the reverse complement.
AAGGTGGCCGCCCCGGCGGGATGAGCTCGGCCCGGGCGGCGCGCATCGCCGCCCACATCGCCGAGCGCGCGGACTGGGGCTTCTCGCGGTCCAGCGGGCCCGGCGGGCAGCGCCGCGACAAGACCGAGACGCGGGCCGAGCTGACGATCCGCGCCGCCGACCTCGCGGGCCTGCCCGAGCGCGACGCCGCACGGCTGATCCGCGCGCTGCGCCTCGACGCCCGGCCGCTGAGGCTCACCAGCCAGGCCGAGCGCTCCCGCGAGCGCAACCGCGAGGTCGTGATCGCGCGGTTGCAACGTCGCGTCGCCGAGGCCCTCGCCCCTCCCCCTCCCAGCCGGCGCGCGACCCGGCCCACGAGGGCCTCCAAGGAGCGCCGCCTGGCGGCCAAGACGCGGCGCGGTCAGATCAAGTCGGGGCGACGCGCTCCGGTGGACGACTCCTGAGATCCCTCTCCGGAGCGGGGATCCGCGCGACCGTGCCAATTGGCGTTGACGCGCTCGGCCAATTGACGCCCTGCCGAGGACCGGCGTGACGCTGCCGCCCGGCATCGACGGCGTCACGCCGGTCGATGAGCTCCCGGCCGGCCCCGCCGACTCCTCCCGCGCGAGCTGGGAGGAGGACCTGGCCCTCGGCGACACGTTCGCCTCCGAGCTCCCGTGGTGCGGGCGGATCGTCGAGCGGCACGTCGGCTGCCACGCCGGCCCGGTCTCGATCCGCCTCTACCGCATCGAGCCCACCCGGGGTGCGGACGAGTGGTTCTGGATCGCCGTCGGCCACGCCTCCCCGGCGATCATCCCCCTCCACGGCGTCCCGACCCCGGCCTGCGCGGCGGCGGCGTACTGCCGCGAGATGGACCGCTGGGTCGCCGCGGTGCGCGATGGCCGTCCGCTCGACGGCGTCTGGCCCCTCCTGACCGCCGACGGGCGGGGCCTGCTCGAGCCGACCCCGGAGACCGCCGACGTGGTCGAGGAACGGGTCGCGTTCATGCGCGGGGAGGTCCTCCCCGGGTGGGCCGACGAGATCGCCGGCCGCTGCCCCGACGCCGACCCTTAGACCCTACGCGCCAATGGGCGTCGAGCGGTCCGGCCGATCGACGCCGGGCGCGTCGGCCAAATGGCCGCGGGCCGCTCGGCCATTTGGCCCGCCCCCCGAGATCCCTCTCGCCGCGCGGGATCGCCGCCGTGCGTCACCTCTCCAAGATAACGGCGAGCGGCGCTAGTGCAGGTGGCGCTGCCAGTCCGGCGGTACGGCTCCGGCGGGACCGGGCGTCGGCTGATCCTCGGGGTGCGAGTGTGGCGGGGCGAGCACCGGACCGCCCTCGTGGAAGGCGTTCTCGGCGTAGGACCAGAACCAGTCCTCGCCCGGCTCGAAGCTCTGGATGACCGGGTGCCCGGCGGCCGCGGCGTGGGCGCTCGCGTGCCGGCTCGGGGACGAGTCGCAGCAGCCGATGTGCCCGCAGAGGGCGCACCGGCGCAGGTGGAACCACCAGCCGGCACCCTCGCCGGCCAGGCACTCCGCGCAGCCGGTGCCGCTCGGCGGCACGGACGGGTCGATCAGCTCGGCCGAGCTCATGGCCGCATGCTCGCGTCGCTCATCGTGCCTCCTCGGACGGGGACCGGCGGTCGGAGGATATGCGGCCCGTCCCCTGCGGCGCCCGGCCCGGGCCGGGCCGGGCGCCGCAGGGTAACGTGCCCGCGACCGTCCGCGACGAGGGGGGAAGCCATGGACGCGCTCGAGGCGATCCGCAAGCGGCGCAGCGTGCGCCGGTACACCGACCGGCCCGTCGCGGAGGCCGATCTCGACCGCCTGCTGCGCCTGGCGCTGCTCGCGCCGACCGGCGGCATGGCCCAGGCCTGGAGCCTCATCGTGGTGCGCGACCCCGAGCTGCGGGCCGGCGTCGCGGACATCGTGATGCGCGGGGGCGCCGAGTACTTCCGCATCATGCGCCCCCCGGCGCCCGGCACGAGCGACGAGGAGCACGCCGAATGGGCGCGCGGCTACGCCCAGCAGGCGCTCGGCACCTACCCCCAGGTCCCGGTCTGGATCGTCGGCCTGCGCGTGCCGCGCGACCTCTTCCCCGAGCACCAGCGCCTGTGGGAGCGCGACGCTGACGTCGTCTCGGTCGGGTTCATGATGGAGAACCTCTACGTCGCGGCCCGAGCGATCGGCCTCGGGACCGTGCCGACCGTCTTCCACTGGTTCGTCGAGGACGAGTTCCGCGCGCTGCTCGACATCCCGGACGAGATCGAGATCCCGCTGCTCACGCCGCTCGGCTACCCGGAGGAGTTCCCCGAGGGCCTGCCGCCGGCGCTCGCCAAGATCCGCCGCCCCTGGCGCACGCTCGTCCACGACGAGCGCTGGGGCGCCCCCCGTGCCTGAGCGGGCGGCGCGCCGGCGACGGCGCCGGGGTCCGGCCGCCGGCCTCGCCGCCGCGGTCGCGCTCGCGATGGGCGCGGGCCCGGCCGCCGCGATCGGCGTGACCGAGTTCGCCCTCCCGTCCACCGGCGGCGACCCGCTGGGCATCGCCGCCGGGGCGGACGGTCAGATGTGGTTCACGGAGGTCTCCGGCAGCCGTTTCGGGAAGGTCACGCAGGCCGGCAAGGTCGACGACTTCAGCAGCGGCTCCGGCATCAGCCCGGCGTCGCGGCCGTGGGGCATCGCCGCCGGCCCCGACGGCGCGATGTGGTTCACGGAGGAGAGCGGCAACCGCATCGGGCGCATCGACACCGCCGCGAGGACGGCCACCGAGTTCTCGGCGGGGATCAGCCCGAGCGCGGGGCCGCGCGGCATCACCGCCGGGCCCGACGGCGCGCTCTGGTTCGCGGAGGACGGCGGGCGCATCGGGCGCATCACCACCGCCGGCGTCGTCACCGAGTTCAGCGCCGACATCACGGCCGGCAGCCGCCCGCTCGCGATCACGACCGGCCCGGACGGCAACCTCTGGTTCACCGAGCTCAACCGCGGCGTGGGGCGCATCACGCCGGCCGGCGTCGTCACCGAGTTCACGACGGGGATCGCCCCGGGCGCCTTCCCGCAGGGCATCGCCGCCGGCCCCGACGGCAACCTCTGGTTCGTCCAGATCACCGCCGGCGTCGGCCGCATCACCACGTCGGGCGTCGTGACCCAGTTCCCGATCACGCCCGGCTCGCAGCCGCGCTCGATCGTGACCGGCCCCGACGGCGCGATGTGGTTCACCGAGGAGGCGGGACGGCGCATCGGGCGCATCACCACGGCCGGGGTCGTCACCGAGTTCCCGGTGCAGCTCGCCGGCGGCACGCCCGTCGAGATCGCCGCCGGCCCCGGGCGCCAGCTGTGGATCACCACGGGCGGCGACTTCGTGGCGCGCGTGCGGCTCGACCCGGCCGTCGTGACCGGCGCCGCCACCGCGGCGCCGGGCGCCGCCGCCGTCGCCGGCACGGTCGACCCCTTCGCGTCCGACACGAGCTGGTCGGTGCAGTACGGGCCGACGACGGCGTACGGGTCGGTCACGCCCGCGCGCATCCTGTCCCCCGGACCCGGACCCGGCCCCGTCGCCGTGAGCGCGACGATCACCGGCCTCGGCTCGGGCGGGACGGCCCACTACCGGCTGGTGGCCACCAGCGCGGCCGGCACGGCGTTCGGTGCCGACCGCACGGTCACCGCCCTGCCGCTGCCCGGCGGCGGGGGCGGCACGGGCCCGCAGCGCGACACCACCGGCCCGCGGGTCCGCGCCGGCGCCGGCCCGCTCGCCCTCACGGCCACCGGCCGCGCGACCGTGCGCGTCACCTGCCCGCTGGTCGAGACGCTCGGCTGCCGCGGCACGGTGCGCCTGGCCACGGCCGCGCGCCACCGGGTGGGCGCCGGCGGCCGCGCGGCCCTGCGCATCGTGCCCCTCGGCACCGCGTCGTGGAGGGCCGGCGGCGGCCAGACGCGGACGGTCACGGTGCGGGTGCCGGCGGTCGGCCGGCGACTGGTGGCGCGGCTCGGGGGCCTGCGGGCCAGGGTGATCGTCACGACCGGCGACGCGTCGGGCAACCGCGCGACGACGTCGCGGGTCCTCGGGCTGAGGGCGCCCCGCTAAGGGGTCTGGCCGACGAGCGCGCCCGGCTCGGCGACGGGTATCGCGGGGCCGGGGGGGCGGGTCTCCTCCCCGCCGACCGCGCCGGCGGCCACCAGGCGCTCCAGCGCCGCGACCGCGGCCGGCCAGAACTGCGTCCCCGAGCAGCGGCGCACCTCCTCGAGCGCCTCGGCCGCCGTGTGGCTCGGCTTGTAGCTGCGCGAGCTGACGATCACGTCCCAGCAGTCGGCGAGGGTCAGGAGCCGCGCCTCCTCGGGGATCTCCTCGCCGCGCAGGCCGTCGGGGTAGCCGCCGCCGTCCCAGCGCTCGTGGTGGGCGCGCACCCACGCCGCCTGCTCGGGCGAGAGGACGTCGGCCACGATCCGCGCGCCGATGTCGGCGTGGGCGCACATCTGGGCGTACTCGTGCGCCGAGAGCGGCCCCGGCTTGAAGAGGATCGCGTCGGGCACGGCGATCTTGCCGACGTCGTGCACCAAGCCGGCCTCGCGGAGCTGGGCCGAGCGGGTGACGGTCCAGCCGAGGGCCGCCGCGAGCTGCACGGCGAGGTCGGCGACCCTCTGGGAGTGGCGGTTCGTGTGGGGGTCCTTGGCGTCCACGGCCCACGCCAGCGCCCGCATGGCGCGCAGGCTGGGAGCCTCGGCGCGGTCGGCGCCGCGGCGCGAGAACACCTCCTCGGCCACGTGGAAGGAGTACGGCACCGCCCGGTTGCGGCCGGAGACCTTGGCCCAGTGGAGCGCCACCTCGGCCTGGCGGTAGAGGTCTGCGGCGCCCTCGGCGGTGGCGGTCGAGGAGATGCCGAGCGACGCGGTGAGGTAGCCGACGCCGGAGAACGGGTCCTCGGCCAGGGCGCGGCGCAGGCGGGCGGCGGCGTCGCGGGCGGCGGCCTCGTCGGTCTCGGGAAGGAGCCAGGCGTACTCGTCGCCGCCGGTGCGCCCGATCCAGTCGGAGGTGCGCACGTGGGTCATCAGGCGCGCGGCCATCTCGCGCAGCACGCCGTCGGCCAGCGTCTGGCCGTGGCGCTCGTTGACCGTGCGGAAGCCGTCGATGTCGATCAGCACCAGGGACAGGGGCCGCCCGTAGCGGCGCGAGCGCTCGGACTCGCGCTCCATCAGCTCGGCGAAGGCGCGGGTGTCGGGGAGCCCGACCAGGGGATCCGCGCCGGCGCTCGCCACGGTCAGGGCGCGGGCACGCTCGGCCAGGACGGCGGTGGCGGCCATGTCCGCGAGCGTCTCCATCACCTCGCCGAGGCCGTCGGGGAGCACGGCGCCCTCGGCCGGGGCCGCGCGCAGCTCGCCCCAGCGCTCGTCCGCCACCGGGACGCCCACCGCGAGCCCGTCCTCGGCCTCGCCGCCCGAGCAGGCCACCACGACCGCGCCCTCGCCGGCGCCGCGCGCCACGGCCGCGGCGCCGCCGTCGGTGAGGCGCGCCAGCTCGCGGGCGACGCGGTCGAGCACGGCCTCCACCGGCGCGCCCACCGAGACCACGGCGCCGATGCGCCGCAGGGCGGCGTGGACGCGCTCCTGCCGCACGCGCGCGGAGACGTCCTTCACCGTGACCACCCAGGCGCCCGGCGCGCCGTCGGCGCCGGGGACGGCGGCGATGCTGACGATGACCGGGAGGCGTGCGCCGTCCGCGCGGGGCAGCGTCACGTCGCAGGTCACCGTGTCCGCCGCGCAGGCGCGCAGGGCCTCGTCGAGGGCGGGCCGCGCCTCCGGCGGCCAGTCCGCCAGGCCGGTCATGGCGCGGAAGGCGTCGTTGACCTCCGCCACCCGCCCGTCGGGACCGAGGATCACCAGGCCGTCGGGCAGCGACGAGAGGACCGCCGAGAGGCGGTCGCGGTCGCCGCCGAGCAGCACGGGCGGGGCGGGATCGTCGCGGGATGCGGACATCCCCGTGGATTTCGGCCTCGTGCGGGGGTGAGTTGATCCGAGAGGTTGATGGCGTCCGGCCGATGGGCGAACATGTGTTCGATGATCGTGGCAGTCACCGTCCCTCGCCTCGCCCTGTTGGTGGCCCTGCTGCGCGCGCGGCGGCCCCTCGACGCGGCGGTCGCGCTCGGCCCCGAGCCGGGCGCCCCCCAGGTGGTGGGCCTCTGCACGCCGGCGGCCGAGGCGCAGGGCGTGCGGCCCGGCCTGCGCGTGGGCGAGGCGCTCGCGCGCTGCCCCGGCCTCGACCTCGTGGTGGCCGACCCGGACGCCGCGGCCGAGGCGTCCGAGCGCACCCTCGAGCGCCTCGAGGCGTCCGGGTTCGCCGTCGAGCCGATGGGGCTCGAGGCGGCGGCCTTCGACGCGCGCGGCACGCTGCGCCTGCACGGCGGCCTCGACGGGGTGCTGAGACGGGTGCGCGCCGCCCTGCCGGTCGGCGCCGGCGGTCGGGTGGGCGCCGCGCCCACGCTGTTCGCCGCCCTCCAGGCCGCCCGCGAGGCCGCGCCCGGCCGGCCGCTGGTGCTGGCGGCGGACGAGGTCCGCGGCTTCCTGGCCCCCCTCCCCGCCGACCGCCTGCCCCTCGCGCCCGAGCTGGTGCGCGCGCTCCACGACCTCGGCCTGCGCACCGTCGGCCAGGTGGCCGGCCTGCCGCGGGCCGCGGCGCTCGACCGCCTGGGCTTCGCGGGCCTGGCCGCCTGGCGCCTGGCCCGCGGCGAGGGCGACCGCGCGCCGCGCCCGCGCATCCCGCCGCGGCCGCTGCGGGCGTCGGTGTCCTTCCCCGAGCCGGTCGGCGCCCTGCCGGCCCTCGACGCGGCCGCGCGGCTCCTGCTGGGCGAGCTCTCCTCGGCCGCGCGCGGGCGCGGCGCGTCCCTGCGCAGCCTCACCCTGCGCGCGCGCCTGGCCGACGGCGGGTCGTGGGTGCGCGACCTGGCCTTGCGCGAAGCGATGACCGACCCGGCGCGCCTCGCCCTGGCCGCGATCCCGCGGCTCGGGGAGATCCCCGCCCCGGTCACCGAGCTCTGGATCGGGGGCGACGCGTCGGGCGCCGTCGCCGGCCACCAGCTCACGGCCATCCCCTCGCCCGGCGCCGAGCGGCGCGCCCGGGCGGCCGAGGCCGTGCGCCAGGTGCGGTCGGCATTGGGGCAGGAGGCGATGCTGCGGGCGGTCGAGATCGAGCCCTGGTCGCGCCTCCCCGAGCGCCGCTGGGCGCTCACGCCCTACGAGCCGGGCGGCGCGCCGTGAGCCTGCGCGCGCTCGGCTCACCCCGGGCGGTGGTGGACGTGGAGAGCGGGCCCGGCGGGGCCCCGCGGGCGCTGACCCTGGACGACGGGCGGCGGCGGACGGTGGAGGCGGTCCGCGACGACTGGCTGGTGCAGGATCTCTGGTGGACCGGGCGGCCCGTTCAACCGCCACTACTTCGAGGTCGTGCTCGACACCGGCCGGCTGGTCACGGTCTACCGCGAGGCCGCGGACGCGGCCTGGTTCGCCCACTGACGAACGGCCCTCGTCCTTCTCGGCGGGCAGGCGCCCGTCGACGAAGGTGCGCGCCCACGCGGCGTGCCGCGCGCCTCGATCGCCAGCACCTGGGCGGCGACGAGGATGTAGTTCCTCTTGGTGCCGTAGCTCGGGCGAGGCGACCGCGACCTGCCCATGGAGGGGGTTACTCGACGACCGCGCCCGGATCAGGGGGCGGCGGCCCCGGGGGCTCCGGCGGTTCCCGGCGAACCGGCCGTGTCTGAGATCGCGAGCCACCCGCCCTTGCCGACGAGGTTGCGGCGGCCCGTCTTGACCAGGTGGTAGCCCGCCGGGACGCGCGGCGGGCGGGTGCGCCAGGGCCCGATGGTCGCGGGCAGCGCGGGCGCCGCGGGCTGGCGGAAGCCCGCGATCACCGCGAGCCAGCCCCCCTTGCCGACCGGATTCGTGATCCCCGTTCTCACCAGGCGATAACCCGCAGGCACGCTGCGGGGCTTGGTGGCCCAGGGGCCGATGGTCGGCGGCAGCGCGGGCGGCGGCGTCACGCCCTGGGACGCGTAGTCGGCGACGCCGCGGCCGATCGCCTCGGCGATCGCCTGGCGCACGGCCGGATCGGCCAGCTTCAGGACGTCGACGGGGTTCGAGAGGAAGGCGCCCTCCACGAGGATCGCCGGCATGACCGTGTGGCGCAGCACGTAGAAGCCGGCCGTCTTGACGCCCCGGTCAGGCAGCCCGAGCGCGGCGACCACCTGCGCGTGGACGTCGGCCGCCAGCACGCGGGCGGCGTCGCTCGAGTAGTAGAAGTGGTAGGTCTCGGTGCCGGTGCCCGCCGGCGCGCTCAGCCAGTTGTTGTGGATCGAGACGAAGATCTCCACGCCGGCCGCGTTGGCCGCGTCGGTGCGCGCCTTCAGGTCGGCCGTCTCGGTGGTGTAGGGCCGGTCGCCGCCCGCCAGGTCCTGGGTGCGCGTCAGCAGGGTGCGCCCGCCCTGGGCGCGCAGCCACGCGTCGAGGCGCATGGCGATGTCGAGGTTGACGTCCTTCTCGAAGAGCGCGGTGCGCCCCTGGGAGTCGACCCGCGGGGGCAGACCGGTCGGGGTGCCGGCCGGAAGGACGCCCACCGCGCCGCTGTCGCCGCCGCCGTGGCCCGGGTCGATGGCCGTGAACGGCAGGGCGCCCAGGCCCGCCGCCGGGGCGGCGAGGAGGCACGCGAGGGCCGCGAGGGCGCAGGCGGCGAGGCGGGATCGGACGGTCACGGGGCTCCCGCGGGTCGGGGCGGCGCGGAACGGGCGGCATCGTACCCGCCGCCCCCCGGGGCCCCAATGCGGGCGGGTGCCGCCGGTGTTTCCGGGCGCGTGAGCATGGGCACGATCTCTACAGAGACGCCGGACGGGACCCGTCCGGGCGAAACATGTGGTGTAGTCGAACACACCACACACAGCGACGCCGGCGGGCACCCGGCGGTCGCAGATCCCCGAAGGGGGCGCCGCGGGCACCGGCGCCCCCTTCGGCGTTTGAGAACCGCTTGAGAACGGCCGTCGCGGTCCGATCTCAAGCGGTTCTCGCGACCCGCTTTGCGCAGAGCCCCGCGAGGTGCGTAGAGTGCCCCGCCATGAGCCATCCCATCCAGCTCGTGGTGTCCGACGACCTGAAGCGCACCCGCCTCACGGTCGCCTTCCGGATCATCCTCGCGATCCCGCACTTCATCTGGCTGGCGCTCTGGGGGATCGTGACCTACCTCGCGGTCATCGTCAGCTGGTTCGCGACCCTGTTCGCGGGCACGACGCCGACCGGGCTGCACGACTTCATCGCCCAGTACACGCGCTACTCGACCCAGGTCGTGGGCTACGTGCTGTTCCTCGCCGACCCCTACCCGGGGTTCCTGGGCGACCAGCCGTACCCGGCCGACCTCGTGATCGCGCCCCCCGCGCCGCAGAACCGCTGGAAGACCGGCTTCCGGCTGATCCTCGCGATCCCGGCCCTCATCGTGACCGGCGTGCTCCGCTACCTCGTCGTCGTCATCGCGATCATCGCCTGGTTCGCCTGCCTGTTCACCGGGTCGATGCCCTTCGGGCTGCGCAACATCACGGCCTGGATCGTCCGCTTCACCCAGCAGACGAACGCCTACGTCGCGCTGCTGACCGACCGCTACCCGAGCTTCTCCACCGACATCACGGAGTAGGGCCGGGCGGGGCCACCGGGCCGCTGGTGGGCGCCCCGCGATGATGCGAACATGTGTTCGGTCATGGCGGCGCCCCCCTACGTCGAGCTCCACGCGCACTCGGCATTCAGCTTCCTGGACGGCGCGTCGGCGCCCGAGGAGATGGCCGACGCCGCCGCGCGCATGGGCCACTCCGCGCTGGCTCTCACCGACCACGACGGCCTGTGCGGATCGCTGGCCTTCGCCCACGCGGCCCGGGCCGTGGGGGTGCGGCCCATCACCGGCGCCGAGCTCACGCTGGAGGACGGCTCCCACCTGACCCTGCTGGCGGCGACCGCCGCCGGCTACGGCAACCTCTGCCGGCTGATCACCCTGGCCCACGCGGGCACGCGGCCGCCCCCCGACCGCCGCGCGCTGCCGCCGGCGCTCGACCCCGCCCACCTGGCCGCCCACGCCGAGGGCCTGGTGTGCCTCACCGGCTGCGCCCGCCACGGGCTGGTGCCGCGCCTGGTGGCGGCGGGGGCACGCCGGGAGGCGCTCGAGGCCGTGCGCGGCCTGGTGCGCGACTTCGGCCCCGGCAACGTCCACGTGGAGATCCAGCGCCCGCGCTCGCGCGGGGACCGGCGCCTGGCGCGCGCGCTGGCCGACCTGGCGGAGGCCGCCGGCGTCCCCTGCGTCGCGACGGGTGACCCCCACGCCCACTCCCCCGAGCGCGCCCTGCTGCAGGACGCCTTCGTCGCCGTCCGCACCCGCCTCACCCTCGACGGCTCCGAGGACGCGCGCCGCGGCAACCGCACGGCGGTGCTGCGCCCGCTGGGCGAGACGGCGGAGCTCTTCCGCGACCACCCGGACGCGGTGGCCCAGAGCGTGCGCATCGCCGAGCGCCTGGAGTTCGACCTCACCCGCGACCTGGGCTACCGCTTCCCCGACTTCGTGGGCTCGCACCCGGGCGAGACGGCACAGTCGGCGCTGGCGCGCCTGTGCGCCCACCAGCTCGGCGCGCGCTACCCCAACGCCGCCAGGCGGGCGCAGGCGCGGGCGCGCCTCGACGAGGAGCTCGCCCTGATCGCCCATCACGACCTGGCCGGCTTCTTCCTGCTGCACCGCGACATCCTCGAGCTGGCGCGCGAGGTGGCGCTGCAGGTGCGCCCGGCGGGCTCCGCGCGGCGCTGGCTGCCGCCGGGGCGCGGGCGCGGGTCGTCGGTGGGCTCGATCGTCTGCTACCTCACCGGGCTCTCGCACATCGACCCGGTCGACAACGGCCTGTTCCTGGGGCGCTTCCTGAACAAGGACATGGCCTCGGTGCCCGACATCGACCTCGACTTCCCGCGCGACGTCCGCGAGCGGCTCATCGAGGAGATCATCCGCCGCTACGGGCCCGAGCACGCAGCCCTGGTGGCGGCCTTCCCCACCTTCCGCATCCGCATGGCCATCCGCGAGCTGGGCGGGGCGCTCGCGCTGCCGGAGGCCGACCTGGAGCGGCTGGTGCGCCTGTCCGACGGCTGGTCCACGGCCGGCGCGGTCGAGGAGGAGCTGGCCCGCCTGCCCGACGGCCCGGCCAAGCTCGCCTCGCCGCGCTGGCGCGCCCTGGCCTTCCTCGCCCGCGAGGCCGCCGGCCTGCCCCGACACCTGTCACAGCACTCGGGCGGGATGGTGGTGAGCGCCCGCCCCCTGGTGGAGCTGGTGCCCGTCGTTCCCGCCGCGTTCCCGGGCCGACAGATCTGTCAGTGGGACAAGGACTCGTGCGCCGACGCGGGCTTCGTGAAGATCGACCTGCTCGGTCTGGGGATGCTCTCGGCCGTCGAGGAGTGCATCGACCTGATCGCCCGCTCGCGCGGCGAGAGCGTGGACCTCTCGCGCATCGGCTTCCGCGATCCGTCGGTCTACGCCGAGATCCAGGACGCCGACACGGTGGGGGTGTTCCAGATCGAGAGCCGCGCCCAGATGCAGAGCCTGCTGCAGACGCGGCCGGAGAACCTGCACGACCTCACCATCCAGGTCGCCCTCATCCGCCCCGGGCCGGTGAGCGGCGGGGCCGTCCACCCCTACGTGAAGCACCGCCGCGCCCTGCGGGCCGACCCGTCCTTCGAGCCGCCCTACGACCATCCCCTGCTGGCCGACTGCCTGCGCGAGACGCTCGGCGTGGTGGTGTTCCAGGAGCAGGTGCTCGAGGTGTCGATGGCGCTCGCCGGCTTCTCCCCCGGCCAGGCCGAGGCGCTGCGGCGGGCGATGAGCCGCAAGCGCAGCCGCGAGGCGATGATCGCCCTCTGGCGCGAGTTCCGCGACGGCGCGCGCGAGCGGGGCGTGGACGACGAGACGATCCGGACGGTCTTCACCAAGCTGATCGGCTTCTCGAACTTCGGCTTCCCCAAGGCCCACTCGTCGGCCTTCGCGGTGCTGGCCTACCAGAGCGCCTGGCTTCGGCAGCGCTACCCGGCCGAGTTCCTCGCCGCCCTGCTGAACGCCCAGCCGATGGGCTTCTACCCGCCGGCGAGCCTGGTGCGCGACGCCCAGCGCCGGAGCGTGCGCGTGCTGGCGCCGTGCATCGCGCGCTCGGACTCCGTCTGCACGGTCGAGGACGGGGCCGTGCGCATCGGGCTGGGATACGTGCGCGAGGTGCGCCGCGAGGCGGCCGAGCGGCTGGTGGCCGAGCGCGCCCGGGGCGGTCCCTACCGCGACGTCGCCGATCTGGCGGCGCGCACCGACCTGCGCCGCGAGCAGCTGGCCCAGATGGTGCGGGCCGGGGCCGCCGACGTCCTCGGACGGCCACGCCGGGCGATGCTCTGGGAGCTCGGGGTGCTGTCGCGCCCGAGGGCCGGCGCGCAGGGCACCCAGCTCGCCCTGCCGATCCCGGCCGGCCCGGCCCCGCCGCTGCCCGAGCTCGGCCGCTTCGAACGGACGGTGACCGACTACGAGACCACCGGCCTGTCCACGGGCTGGCACCTGGTGACGCTGGTGCGCCCGGGCCTTCCACAGGGCGTCCTGACGGCCGCCGGCCTGCGCGAGACCCCGGACGGCACCCGGGTCTGCGTGGCCGGGATGGTGGTCGCGCGCCAGCGGCCCGCCACGGCCGGGGGCATCGTCTTCCTTCTGCTCGAGGACGAGACCGGGATGGTCAACTGCATCGTGCGGCCCGAGGTCTACGAGCGCCACCGGGCCGTGGTGCGGGCCGATCCGCTGGTCGTCGCCTGGGGCCGGCTCGAGCGGCGCGACCGCAACCTCAACGTCCTGGTGCAGCGGCTGGAGCGCATCGCGCCCCCGCGCGAGGAGGGCGCCGCGGCGCCCGCAGCCGCCGGCGAGGAGCTGGCGCGGGTGCGCGCAGCCGCCCCCGGCGGGCAGGACTTCGGCCGCGGCAGGCGCTGAGGTCCGGGATCTCCGGACGAGCTCCCGGGCCTCCCGGGGGCCTCCCGGCCGCTCAGGTGCGGCGCTCGGGCGTCCGATGGATCGTCATCGTTTCCGCCCTCGGGGAGGATCAGTCGTGCACAGGCTCATCGAGGATCTTCCCATCGGGAGGAAGATCGCCGCGGTGACCGGAGGGCTGCTCGCGCTGTTCGCGATCGCGCTCCTGGGCACCCTCTTCATGATGAGCCGCGCCGGCGACGCCTACGCCGACGCCTCCCGCGCGCAGGCGGTGGTGTCGGCCGCCGAATCGATCCCCCAGGAGCAGCTGACCCAGCGCTCGCTGCAGGCCGAGTTCTTCGTCCACCACGACGAAGCGCTCCTCGAGGAGTTCGAGGCCTCCGCCTCGCGCGCCGACGCCGGCCGCACCGCGGTGACCGACGCGTTCGGCGGCGACCCCGTCATCGCGAAGGCCGTCGCGACGGCCGCCTCGCTCGACGAGAGGCACGACTCCACCGTCCTCGACCGCATCGCTCCCGCCATCCGCGAGGGCCGCATCGCCGACGCCCGGGCCGCTGAGGACGACGCCAAGGGCTACATCGTCGGTCAGATGGAGCAGGGCACGATCGTCCTGAAGCGGGTCAAGGAGATCGCGGCCGCCGCCGAGGCCGACGCCCGCACCGCCCAGAACCAGGCGCGCGCCTTCCTCATCGTCTTCGCCCTGATCGCCCTGGGCGCGGGCATCGCGCTGTCGCTGCTGCTCACCCGCGTCGTGGCCCGGCCCATCGTGGCCATCCGCGCGCGCCTCGACGAGATCGCCTCCGGCGACGGCGACCTGACCCAGCGGGTCAACGACGCCCGCAAGGACGAGATCGGCGCCCTCGGGCGGGCCTTCAACGTCTTCGCGGCGCAGGTGCACGACCGCCTAAGCGCCCTGCGCGGGCGCGTGGAGGAGATCGCCGACGGCGACGGTGACCTCACCCAGCGCGTCAACGACGACCGCGACGACGCGATCGGCGGCCTCGGCCGCGCCTTCAACCGCTTCGTGGAGCAGATCCAGGGCACCTGCCGCCAGGTGGCCGAGTCGGCCGAGGCGCTCGCCGCCACGGCCCGCCGCATGGCGACGGTGTCGGCCGAGGCCGACCAGGGCGTCGAGCAGATCGCGGCCACGATGGACGAGGTCGCCCGCGGGGCGGGCGTCCAGTCGGCGGCCACCCAGGACGTCACGGCCGCCGTCACGGCGATCGCCGACGGCACCGCGCGCGCGGCCGACGCCGGCCGCGAGGCCGCCGAGGCCGCCGGCGAGGCCGACCGGTCCGCCGCCGACGGCGCCGGGCGCCTGGGCGAGGTCGTCTCCGCCATGGAGCGGATCGAGGCCACGGTGGGCGGGGCGGCCGACGCCGTCGAGGGCCTCGGGGCCCGCGGCGAGGCCATCGGCCAGATCGTCGCCACCATCAGCGACATCGCCGCCCAGACCAACCTCCTGGCCCTCAACGCCGCGATCGAGGCGGCCCGGGCCGGCGAGCAGGGTCGCGGCTTCGCCGTCGTGGCCGACGAGGTGCGCAAGCTGGCCGAGGAGAGCCACGAGGCCGCGGGCTCGATCGGCGGCCTGATCGCCGAGATCCAGTCCGAGACCCGCCAGGCCGTCGCGGCCATGGAGGCCGGCCGCGGCGACATCGAGGGCGGCACGCGCACCGTGACGGCGGCCAGCGAGGCGTTCTCCGAGATCCGCACGCACGTCGCACGCGTCGCGGGCGAGGTGGAGCGGGTCACGGTCGTGGCCGGGGAGCTCCGCGAGAGCACGGCCCGCGTCGGCGACGAGATCGCCGGCGTGGCCGCCGTCAGCCAGGAGAACGCCGCCGCGGCCGAGCAGGTGGCGGCGGCGTCCGCGCAGACCGGCGCGTCGGTGAGCGAGGTGGGCCGCGCCGCGGCGGACATGACCGCCGCCGCCGACGAGCTCGGCGCCCTCATCGGGCGCTTCCAGGTGTGAGCCTCCCCGCCCCGGGCCGCCTCCGCGGCCCGGGGCGGCACACCCCATGGCCTAGGGCTGGGCCAGCAGCATCCCCAGGAGCATCCCGACGCCCCACAGCGCCAGCGACACGACGCCGAGCACGAGGCCGGCGACGGCCATCCCCCGGCCGGTGACCCGCCCGCCGCTCGCGCGAACGTCGTCCATGGCGAAGAGCCCGAGCGCGACCGCCGGCCCCGCCAGGAACGGGAGGAGCAGGCCGACGATGCCGAGCACCAGCGCGGCCACGCCCTTGCCCTCCCCCGGTGCCGAGGCCGGGTCGGGCACGCGCACCGGCACCCGCAGGAACGCGAGGGCCACGGCGGCCCCGGCGAGCAGCAGCAGCGACGAGGCCACCATCAGCCAGCCCGCCCGCGCCAGGCTCACGTCCACGCCCGGGACCAGGTCGTCGGAGGTGCGGAAGCCGACGACCGCGAAGCCGATGAAGACGGCGAAGGCCGTCGCGACGCCCACGCCGGCCACGCGCGCCCACGGCCAGCGAACCGCAGCGGCCGCCACCAGCAGCACGGCCGCGATCGCCCCGACCCACGCCCCGCCGGTGACCTCGATCCCCGGGAACGGATCCTGGGTGACGGCCGTCGAGCCGACGGTCGCCGTGGTGAGCGCACCGCCGGCGGCCGCCGTGATCAGCCCGGCGCGGCCGACGGGCGTGGGCGGATAGCTCAGGCGCGGCCCGTCCCGCGGGGCGGGCGGCGGGGTCTCCGGCTCCGGCGGCGGTCCCGGCGCGGGCGCCGCCTGCGGCGGGGGCGGCGGCGGTCCGGCGATCACCTCGGCCGCCATGCCGCCGTCCACGCTCACGTGCTCGGTCCACGCCGCGCCGTCCCAGTAGCGCAGCCTGTCCGCGCGCGTCGGATCCGGATACCAGTCCGCCGTCGCCATCCGCCCTCCCCGGTCGTGGCCGCGGCGAACGCTATCCCGCCGCGCGGATGTGACAGCGGGGCAGCCGAGGCGGCCCGTAGGGTGGCTCCCCGTGGCCTCTGGGGTCGAATCGCGGGAGGAGGCGGCCGAAGGAGAGGGCATGGCCCTCGGCACGGCGCCCCGACGCGAGATCCTGTCCCGCCGCGTGGACCTGGACGCCGGCGCCGCGACCACCGTCCACGTCGCCGTCTACCCGCGCGCCGCGGTCTCGGCCGCGGTGGTCGCGCTGCCCGCCCCGGAGCCGCTGCACGCCTGGTGCGCACGCTCGGGCGTCGCGGACGCGCTCGTGGGGGGCTTCTTCGTCACGCCCGCCGGCCCCGCGCTCGGCGCGGTCTGGCGGGGGGGCCGCCGCGTGGCGACCGCGCCGTTCGACGCGCCCTTCGCGCCCTGGCGGGCGTGCCTGCACGTTCACGGGGACCGGGTGGCGATCGCGCCCCTCGCCGAGCTCCCGGACTCCCCGGCCGGCGACCTCCTGCAGGCCGGTCCCGCCCTCGTGTCGGGTGGGCGGCCCATCGTGCGCGACGGCGAGGACCGCGAGGGCTTCTCGGCCGGCAACGCCCAGTTCGACTCCGACATCACGGACGGCCGGCACCCCCGCGCCGCCATCGGGATCGACGAGACCCGGCTGATCGCCGTGGCCAGCGAGGGGCGGGCCCCGGACGAGGCCGGCCTCACCCTGGGCGAGCTCGCCCGGCTGATGGCGGGGCTCGGGGCCCTCGAGGCGATCAACCTCGACGGCGGCGGCTCGACGTCGCTCGTCGCCGGGGGCCGGCTCGTGAACCGCCCGCGCGAGGCCGATGGCCGCGACATCCCGGGCGGCCGGCCGCTGCTCACGGCGATCGCCTTCATCGACCGCGCTCAGCCCGGGGCGGCCTCGGCGTAGACCTCGGCCACGGTCCGCGCGATCCCCTCCCAGGAGAACCGCGCGCGCGCACGGTCGCGCCCGTTGGCGCCGCGGACGGCGCGCTCCCCCGGGTCCGAGGCGGCCGTCACGAGCGCCCGGGCGAGGGCCTCCTCGTCGTCGGGCGGCACCAGCCAGCCGCAGCGCTCCGGCGAGCCGGGATCGTCGTCGATGTAGGTCGGCGGCGCGCCCGCCCGGCAGGCGATGACCGGCAGCCCCATCGCCATCGCCTCGACGTACACCTGGCCGAACCGCTCGGCCACCGACGGCACCGCCAGCACGTCGCCGCAGGCGAGCACGTCGGCCAGCTCCGCGTGGGAGCGCCATCCGGCGAGGAAGACCTCGCGGCCCCAGGGCGAGCGCGCCGCCGCGTCGGCGGGGTGCTCCCCCTCCCACTCCCCGGGCGCGCCTCCGACGATCACCAGCGGCAGCGGTGCCCCGAGCGCCTCGCGCGCCCGGGCGTGGGCGCGCACCAGGAGCGCCGTGCGCTTCACGGCGGTGAAGCGGCCGACGTAGAGGAGCGTCACGGCCGCGGGGTCGAGCAGAGGCGCCAGGGCCTCGGGCGCGTACCGCACCCCGCCCGGCCGAGGGCTCTGAGGCGACCAGCCGCGGGGCTCCTCGCACAGCCACCGGCGAAAGAGCGCCTCGCGGCGGGCGGCGGGCGCGGGCGGACCGCGGAACAGCCCGAGATCGACCCCGTTGGGCACGACCACGACGCGGGCGGGGTCGAGCCCGAGGAGGGCCTCGGCGTCCACCCGCGACGGCTCGGACGAGACGATCACCCGCGCCGAGCCCTGCGCCCACCCGCGCATGCGCGCCCGCCACGCGGGCTCGTGGGCCCACGACGCGCCGCCGTCGGCCTCGTCGAGCATCAGGAGCTCCGTGCCGTGCAGGTGGGTCACGACCGGCAGCGCGGGCCGCAGGCGGGCGACGGCCTCGTGCACCGGGGTCAGGTGGTGCAGGTGCGCCATCTCCACGCCGTCCAGGACGCCGGGGCGTGCGAGCAGCCGCGACCACTCGTCCACCAGGTGGCGGGCCGTGCGGTCGTCGAGGGAGGCGAGCACGCGGTCCGGGGCGCCGGGGCGATCCTCGTAGGAGGGGTGCATCGGCGGCGAGGCCAGCATCGGATCGGGCGCGAGCACCGCCTCGTCGTACGGGACCGCGACGAGATCGGCGTCCGGGCCGAAGAACGCGCGCGCGTTGCCGGGCTCCTCGGGGCCGCCGAGCGAGCCCGCGACGATCCGGCTGCTCCAGCCCGCGCGGACGAGATCCCGGGCGAGATAGCGCACCACCTGCGCCGAGCCGCCGCGCGGGAAGAACATCAGCACCTGCACGGCGCTCCGCAGAGGCGGGTCCGTCACCTGGCCGGACGCGACAGCGGCAGGTCCGGGCAGGCGCCGCCGCCGGCCAGGCGCGCCCGCGCGGCGCGGGCCACCTCGGCGATGAAGCGGTCGCCCGTCGCGTCGCCGACGCCCGAGGCGCTCCAGGTCATCGCCGCCGCCACGACCGGGCCGCTGCGCAGGTAGATGACCCCGCCGTCGTGCTTCACCTGCTCGGTGTAGCCGGTCTTGTGGGCGACGGGCACGGCCGAGGGCAGCCCGGCGACGAGCTTCGAGCGGTCCCGAACGTCGAGCAGGCGGGCGAGGATCTCGGCGCGCGCTGTGCGGCTCGCGATGCCGATGCGCGCGGTGCCTCCCCCGCCCCCCACCGCCCCGCGGTGGATCGCCACCATCAGCCGCGCCAGCTCGAAGGGCGTGGTGATGAAGTTGGTGAACAGGGCCGGGCTTGCGGTGGTCGTCACCGGCAGCGGCCGGCGGGCGTCCTCGATGATGTACGGGCGGCGCACCAGCGAGCGGCCGAGCCCAAGCGCGTGGAGGGTGTCGGTGACGCTCGCCGCCCCGGCCGTGCCCGAGCCGCCGCCGAGCGCCGCCAGCACGATGTTCGCCGCGCGATCGTCCGAGTCGAGGATCATCCGGTCGAGCACCGGGCGCAGCTCCGCCTGGCGGCCGCGGCGCACCACGTCGATCAGGATCGCCGCCTTCAGGGTGCTGGCCGCCGGGAACTGCGCGTCGGCGTTGCTGCTCGCGCCGCAGCCGGTCACCAGGTGCTGCACGTAGACGCCCGAGACGGCGGGCATCCCGGCCACGAGGCGGTTGACGTCGGCCTGCAGGCGCTCGTCGACGTACCCCGGAATGCGGCCGGCGCGGCGCGCCGAGGCCGGCAGGGCGCGCACGCGCACCGTCGCCGACCAGCGCGCGCCGGAGTCGCCCACCGCCCGCACGCGCACCGGGTTGACGCCCACCGGCACGGGCACCGAGAGCCGTCGCGGGCCGGGCGCGACGGAGATCCGCGCCGTGATGCGCCCGCCCGCCTGCACCTCGACGCGCCGCGTCCCGTCGCCCACCCGCACCGCGACGCGCCCGAAGCTCACCGCGGGCGCCGTGATCACCGGGGGCGGCGGCGGCGCGTGGGCGATCACCCGGCGGCCTGCTCGACGACCATCGCGATGCCCTGCCCGCCGCCGATGCACAGGGCGGCGAGCTCGAGCCGCAGGTCGGAGCGCTCCATCTCGTGGAGGAGGGTCGTCGGCACGCGCGCGCCCGAGGCGCCGATCGGGTGCCCGAGGGCGATCGCGCCGCCATGCACGTTGGTGCGCGCCGGGTCGATGCCGAGGCGCCGCACGACGGCCAGCGACTGGGCGGCGAACGCCTCGTTCAGCTCGACCACGTCGATGGCGGCGGCCGCGCGCCGCTGGCTCTCGAGGGCGAAGGCGTCCTGATCCTCGCGGGTGATCTCGTCCTCGGTGGCCACGTTCTCGGCCGTGACGCCCATGTGGACGTCGCACGACGCGCACCACAGGCCGTCGTGGATCATCGGGTCCACCGCCGCGGCGTCGCCCATCCGCGCGCCGGCGCGCATGGCCGGCAGCAGGTGGGGCGCAGCGCTCATGTTCTCCATGCCGCCGGCCACGACCGCGCGCGCGTCGCCGGCGCGGACGGCCTGCGCGGCCAGGGCGGCGGCCTTCAGGCCCGACCCGCACACTTGTTGATCGTCGTGGCGGGGACGCCGTCGGGGACGCCGGCCTCGAGGGACGCCTGACGGGTCGGGTTCTGCCCCAGGCCGGCCGACAGGACCTTGCCCATCAGACCTCGTCCACGTCGTCGTCGCCGAGACCCGCCCCGATCGGCGTGCGGACGGCGCTGACGATGACGGCTTCGCTCACTTCGGGCCTCCTGTGACCGCTGCGGTTCTCCGCCGGAACCTACTCCCCGCGCCACGCCGGCCGTTCAGCCTGCGGCGCGACGGCCGATAACCAGAGTGGAATGCACGGATGCCGTCCAGCGCTGGCCACGATGGCCGCCGCCCTCTCCCTCGGCTGCGCCCTCGTGGCGTCCGCCTCGGCCCAGGCCCCGCCGGCCGACCCGCCCGCGGCGGCGCCCACCGCCCCGCCCCGCATCGAATCGGCGCTCGTGACCGAGATGAACCGCGTCCGCGCCGACCGCGGCCGCCAGCCCCTGCGGACCATCGGCACGCTCCAGCGCCCCGCCCGCGGTCAGAGCCGCTACCTGCTGGGCATCGGCGAGCTCGACCACGACGGGCCCGACGGCTCCCCGTTCTGGACCCGCCTGATCGCGGCCGGCTTCCCGCGCAACCGCAGCATGGGCGAGAACCTCGCCATGGTCCCGGGCTGCGGCCCGGACGCCGCGGCGCGCACCGTGCAGCTCTGGCTGAAGAGCCCGGGCCATCGCGCCAACCTCCTCAACCCGGCCTTCCGCTGGGTCGGGGCGGGCGCCGCGAGCGCGGGCGACTGCTCCTCGACCGTCCTCACCGCAGACTACGGCTCGTAGCGGCCGGGCCGGCCGCCGCGCCGGTCAGGTCAGGCCTGGAAGCTCTTCCCGCAGCCGCAGGAGGCCGAGGCGTTCGGGTTGTTGATCAGGAACCCGGCGCCCTGGAAGCCCTCCTCGTAGTCGAGCTCGACCCCGAGCAGGTACGGAACGCTGAAGCGGTCCACGATCACCCGCACGCCGTCGCCCTCGACCACCTCGTCGCCCTCGGCGGGCGGCGCGAGGGACAGGTCGTACTCGAACCCCGAGCAGCCTCCCGGCACCACCTGGACGCGCAGGCCCGTGCCTTCCGCCTCCTCGGCGGCGATCAGGGTCCGCAGCTTGTCCTCGGCCTTCTGGGTGAGCGTGAGCATGCGCGTGGACCTCTCCCGGCGATGTCCTCGATGACTCACCGAGTGTGGCAAAGGGCCGTCGGCCCCGCAACCTCGTTCGCCCGTTAACGACCGGGCGCGGCCACCACCCGCCCGACGGTCTGCGCGGCCCCCGCGACGCCCGCCGCGGCGAGCCGCACGCCCGCGACGCCGGTGGGCGTCCGGCTGGGCGGCGTCGGGCGGGGAACCAGGCGCGTGTAGGGCAGGAACTTGCCCGAGAAGGCCAGCGCGAGCTCGCTGGTGGCCCACACCGAGGCCTCCTGCGACGACGCCGCGTTGCGCACGCCGCCGTCGGGCATCTGGAGCCGGGCGAGGAACCGCATCGGCCCGCCGCCGCGGTTCCAGGGCGCCTTGCTCGGCCGCTCGCCGAGCGCCCGCACGGCCATCGCGGCCCACGCGGTGGTGAGGGCCGTGCTCGTGCCCCCGACCACGGGCGAGAAGCCGCCGTCGCGGTTCTGGGCGGTGAGCAGGAAGGCGCGGGCCCGGCGCAGCGCGAACGAGGTGCGCGGGTCATGGCCGGCCGCCACCAGGGCCTGGATCACGGTGGATGTGGTTATCGGGCCGGACTTCGGCTCCTGGTCGGTGAGCGACCACCCGCCGTCGGAGCGCTGGGCGCGCTCCAGGGCGGCGCGGGCCGAGCGCGTGGACGTTGACCCCGGGCCGAGCCCGCCGGCCGTCAGGGCCAGGATCCCCCAGGCCGTCGTGGAGGGATCGACGCCGATGCTCCCGTCGGGTCGCTGGGCGCGCAGCACCTCGCGCACCAGGTTCCGCCCGCCCGCGTGCCGCGGGTCGGCCCCGACGGCGGCGACGGCGACGGCGGTGCGCTCGAGGTCGCTGAGCGTCGGCGACACCAGCGGGCGCAGCACCGCCGCCCGCAGCGAGACCCGCCCGCGCCGCCAGAGGGCGGTGTCCTCCCCCGCCGCGGCCACCGCCAGCGCCCCCCAGGCGGTGTAGCCGGCCTGCGTGCCGACGTCGGCCGAGAAGCCGCCGCCCACGGGGTCCTGGTGGGCGGCGAGGTAGTCGAGCGCCTGCGCGAGCGGCCCGGCGTGGGCCGCCGGCGGCAGTACCAGGGCGAAGCCGAGGCCCACGAGGACGAGGGGGCGCAGGACGACGCGACCGGGTGATCGGAATCGCATCAGGTCCAGGTCTAGCCGCGCGCCGCGCCGCCCACAACTCCCCATCGGTCGGGACGGGCACCACCCGATGGACGCGAGGCTGCACAAGGTTGCTAGCGTCGACGCCGTGGAGGCCTCAGACCGAGCGCTGCCGACCCGGCGATCGCCCTTCGCCCGGATGTTCACGGACCGCGACGGGGATCTGCGCACCACGGCGCTGATCGGGGTCGTGATGGCCGCGGCCTTCATCCTCGGCATCGGCACCTACGCCGGCCTGCTGGTGGCCGACGCCGGCAGCCCCGTCACGCTCGCGATCTGGGTCATCGCCGCCCTCCTCCTCATCAAGCTCCCGCTGCTCGGCGTGATGTGGTGGGTCATCTCGCGCCGGCGCGACCCGGCCGGCGGCGGCGGATGGTCGTCGCGCGAGTGCCGTCAGATCCTGGCGTACCTCGAGGAGCAGGCCCGCGAGAGCGCCGGGCGCCCGGACGCCGCCACCCGCCTGGCCTACTACGCCCGCGAGGCGTGGTTCGTGGCCGACCGGGCCACCGACGCCGACACCCCGGCCGCCGTGGACACCGCCGTCCTGATCGAGGCGATGGCCGCCGAGGCCGGCGCCCCGGTCGACCGCTCGCGCGGCGACCGTCCCGCCGGGGGCACCGCCACCGCCTGAGCGTCGTCAGCCGCCGGGCAGGGCGCGGCGCAGCGGTCCGATCCGCAGCGCCGCCCGCCATCCCACCAGCAGCACGCCGAGGGTGACGGCCGCGACGACCATGAACGACGGCGCGAGCCCGCGGTCGAAGACCGTGCCGCGCAGCCCCAGTCCGCCGGCCACCGTGACCGCCCAGACGGCGACCCCGGTGCGCACCGCCGCCGGGGCCCGCCACGCGCGCGCCAGCAGCCAGCCGGCCGCGAGCGCGATCAGGAAGGGCGCGGCCACCTCGAGGACGCCGGAGGCCGTGAGGCCCTCCTCGTGGCTGCGGCGCCCGAGCGCGGCGAAGCCGACGACCAGGGCCGCGTCGATCAGGAAGAACGGGACGGCGCGCACACGGCGAGCGTAGCCGGGCGCGCCCCGCGCCGCGCCGGGACACATGCCCCTGAGACGGTCGTCCATCCCGCGGACGTCAGCGCCCCGAACGCGTTGCGCAGGCCCCGCACGGCGCGCCTACAGGCCCCCGTGGACGTGCACCGTGAGGTCGCCGAGGGCGTTGGTGTAGCTGCCGTACTCGTTGTCGTACCAGCCGAAGACCTTGGCGTGCGTGACCGGCACCTCCAGCACCGGGTCGTCCAGGCCGAGCGCGCCGGACGGCAGGCCGGGCACCGAGCTGAGGTCCACGCGCACGAACCCGGTGCGGGTGTGGGTCTCGATGCCCTCGATGACCACCGCGGCGCGCATCCCGGCGACGTCGGCCGGCACGTTCTGCTCCTCGCTGTAGACGAGCAGCCCGCGGGCCTCGGCCTCCTCGGCGAAGGCGCCGTTCAGCACCTCGCGGGTGATGGCGCTCTCGCCGCTGTCGCGCAGCCGGGTCTGGAACGTGATGTTCAGGATGATCAGCGACACCGTCGGGATCGGCACGCGCACCGAGTCGGCCATGAAGCCGATCGACCCGATCTCCGGGATCACCTGCTCCAGCGCCGCGGCGGCGTTGGTGGAGGTGAGGATGATGCTGTTGAGGGCGCTGCGGGTGCGGCGCAGGTCCTTGGCCCCGGCCTTCGGCACCGAGTCGAGGACGCTCTGGGTGTTGGTGACCGCGTGGACCGTGCTCATCGAGGCCGTCATCACGCTGCCGGCGCCGAAGCGGTCGAGCAGCGGCTTGATCATGTGCGCGAGCGCGGTCGTGGTGCAGGAGGCCGCCGACACGAGCTGGTGGCGGCGGGGGTCGAACGCGTCGTGGTTGATGCCGTGGATGAGCGTGACCGCGTCCTCCGGGATCTCCCGGCCCTTGGCCTTCACCTTGAAGGCGGCGCTGTAGATCACCGTCTCCGCTCCGCCCGCCAGGTGGCCGCGCAGGGCGCCGCCGGGCGCGTCGACCGACCGTGTGGGGTCGTCGAAGGCGCCGGTCGTGTCGACGACGAGGCGCACGTGGTTGCCGCTCCAGTCGATGTCGCGCGGGTTGCGGGCCTCCTGGAGGATCGTCACCGGCGTGCCGGCCACGTCCAGCAGGTTGCGCTCACGGTCCGCGATGCTCACGCAGCGCGGGGCGGTCACGCCGCCCAGGAAGCGGTGGATGCTGCCGTAGGTCGAGTCGTTCTCGATCGCCCCGCAGACCGCCTCCAGCGACGTGCCCACCTCGCGCCCGAGGTTCACCACCAGCCGCGGGAAGTGACGGCGCGACGCGTGGTGCCACAGGGTCAGCTTGCCGATGCGCCCGAGGCCGTTGATGCCGAGCGGCTCGCCGTCGAGATGGTCGCTCATGTGGTGGGAGTCCTCCTGGGGGTGGTCACTGCTGGGCCCGGCCGCGCACGCGGACCTCGGCCACCGGGTGCGCGCCGAGGTAGACGCGCCCGTCGATGCCGCTGATGGAGAGGGTGTCGCCGGTGCGGATGGTCCGCCCGCCGAGGCGCGAGATGCCCGCGCCCTCGTCGACCTGGAGCGTGCGGGTGCCGACGACGCAGGTCTTGCCGAGGCGCTTGGCCGCCACCGCCGCGTGGCTGGTGGCCCCGCCGACCGCGGTCAGCACGCCGTCGACCTGGAGCACGAGCGGGATGTCGTCGGGCACGGTGTCGGGGCGCAGCAGGATGACCGCCTCGCCGGCGTGGGCGGCGCGCAGGCGCCCGACGTCCTCGGCGGAATGGGCGACGCGCCCGCTCAGCGCGCTCCCGCCCACCCCGATGCCGGTCGCGATGCGCGCGGAATCGAGCGCCTCGCCGGGCACGAAGGCCACGACGACCGAGCTCGGCGCCACGATCACGTCGCGGGTCTGCAGCAGGTACAGGTCGGCGCGCCGCTCGCTCTCGAAGGTGAACTCCACCTCCTGGTGGTTCATGCCCTGCTCGTCCACCAGGATGTGGGCCGCCTCGGTGAGCGCGGCGTGGATCTCGGGGAAGTCGCGCTCCAGCGACACGCTGCCGCCCCCCGGCTCCGAGCGCCGCTGGCGCTCGCTGATCGGGAAGACCTCCACGACGCCGCCCACGACGTCGTCGCCCTGGCCCTGCACCACGAAGTCGCCGTGGGGCTCGACCACGTCCGGCTCGCCGTCGGGGGCGCGGGTGAGCATGACGCCGGTGCCCGAGCGGGTGCCGAGGTTGCCGAACACCATCGCCTGGACGATGACCGCCGTGCCCCAGTCGTCCGAGATGCCCAGCTCTCGCCGGTACAGCCGCGGGCCCTCGGCCCGCCAGGAGCCGTGGACGCGCTCGATGCAGGCCAGGAGCTGCTCCCACGGGTCGTCCACCATGTCGAGCCCCGCGGAGCCCACCAGCCCGCGGTACTCCAGGGCCAGCTCGGCCATCTGGCCGGACGCGAACTCGGCCTTCTTGACGACGCCGGCGCGCCGCTTGGCCGCGCGCATCAGCTCGTCGAAGCGGTTGCGCTCCATCCCGTGGCTCATGCCCCAGAACTGCAGGAAGCGCCGGTAGGCGTCCCATGCGGCCCAGGCCCGGTGGCGGACGCGCGCCAGGCCGAGCGCCGTCTCGGCGTTGATGCCCACGTTGAGGTAGGTCTCGAGCATGCCGGGCATGCTGATCGGCGCGCCGCCGCGCACCGACAGCAGCAGCGGCCGCTCCGGATCGCCGAGCCGGGCGCCCGTGGCCATCTCGATGCGGGCCACCTCGGCGCGGATGCTGCGCGTCACGTCCTCGCGCCGGCGCAGCCCCTCGGGGTCCTCCCCCGCGCGCGGGCAGAGCTCGGTGCTGAGGACGAAGCCCGACGGGACCTGGAAGCCCATGTCCTTGAGGCGCGTGAGCATGAACGCCTTGTTGCCCAGCGACACGATGCCGCGGGCGGCAGCCTCGTGGCTGCCCAGGGTGAGGACGCAGCGCTCCGGCGAGGGCGCTCGGTGCGGCCGGCGGGCGGGCGGCGTGGTGCGCACCTGCTCGCCGAGGGCGTGCAGGACGCGCCCCACGAGCAGGTCGAGGCGCTGCAGGCCGAAGCTCTCGGCGATCAGGTCGCGGAAGAAGGCCTCCGAGTGGCGCAGCACGGCCTCGTCCTCGGATGCCGCGCCGGTGATCAGCCCGCGCCGCAGCATCTGGCGCAGGGCCCGCTCGACCGGCTCGTCGTAGGCGTCGAGGATGCGCGCGCGGATCGAGGTCTCGATGTTGCGCGACATCATCTGGAAGACGTTGAGGAACTGCTCGAGCGACGTGTCCGGATCGGGGATCGCCTCGTCGATCATCGCCAGGCAGTGGGCGAGCCCCTGCGCGCGATAGCCGTCGATGCGCAGCGCCCGCTGCAGGTAGTGCAGCCAGCGGGCGATGTCGGCCAGGCGCGCGCGGTCGAGCGCGCCGAGGTCGTCGTCGTCGATCACCCGCTCGAACAGCGCCGTCCCGAGCGACTCCAGGCGGAACGTGAGCCCGACGGCCTCGAAGCGCTCCTCGCGGTAGGAGCCGTACATGCTCGGGATGCCCGCCGCGATGTGGCGCTTCAGGTAGATGTCCTCGACGGCGGTCGTCTCGCCGGGGCGCTGGACGATGGCCTGCAGCTGCTCCAGCAGCGCGAGCACCCGCTCCAGGGCCGCCTCGGAGTCGTCGCGGGCGAGGGCGAACTCCAGCGCGCGCACGTCGCGGGCGTCGACCCGGCGGAAGTCGTGCAGCCGCACGACCACGTCCGAGTGGTCGAGCGCGTACTTGCGCCGCAGCTCCTCGCGCACCTGGAAGACCAGGGAGATCTTCTCGCGGACGAGCGGGTCGCCCGGGGCCAAGGCGTCCAGGCGCGCCGGGACGTCCTCCGGCGCGAGGGCCAGCAGCGCGTCGATGCCCCCCTCCGCCGCCGCCAGCGCCGCGACGTCGGCGCGCAGGGCCTCCAGCCGGCTGCCGTCCGCGCCCAGGTGCACGAGGTCGGCGCCCGGAACGTACGAGCCCAGGGGCGCGGCGTCGCCGGTCGCCCAGAAGCGCAGGATGTCGTCGGCGAACGCGATCAGGCGCGGGTTGCACTCCACGTGGCTCTGCTTGCGCAGGAAGTGGCAGAGCGGGTCGCGGCGGTGGTCGATCTCGTCGAGCCGCGTGGAGGTCTCGCGCAGGCGCCCCTCTGCCCCGATCTCGCGGAAGTAGACCGGGAACACGCGCAGGAGCTGCTTGACCTCCAGGAACACCGGGCGGATCTCGCAGCCCAGCAGCGCCGAGACGTCGCGCTGGAAGAGGTCGGTGTCGGCGATGAAGACCCCGCCCAGGCGCAGGTGGGCCACCAGCGAGGCGACCAGCGCCCGGGCCATGCCGGGGTTGGTCCCGATGATCGCCAGATGGGCGCGGATGGTGCGCAGGTGGGCGGGGTTGACGCGCACGCCCCATTCGGACGTGAAGCCCGAGAACTCCGGGTAGGCGAAGTCGAGGCCGAGCATCTCGTCGATGAGGACGGCGGCGAGCTTGGGGTCGCCGCTCGCCATGGCCGACGAGCCGATGCGGGCCACGAGGTCGGTGAAGGCGCGCGTGCGCGGCAGGTCGGCGCTGCGCAGCAGGCCGAAGACCTCGCGCACGAGGTCCTCGCGGCCCCGCGGCTCCTCCATCAGGCGCGCGCAGCAGCGGCCCACGTCGCGCAGCGCCGTCTCGTGGACCGGGTCGAGCTCCGGCCGGGCCAGCACCCGCAGCAGCCAGTGGATGCGCGCGAGCTGCCCGTCGGGGTCGTCCGAGTCCTGGGTGAAGACGCGGGCGGCGTCAACGTAGCCGCGGGCGATCTCGGCGTCGTCGGGCGACTCCAGCAGCAGCGCGGCGTACGGGCGCAGGCCGCGCGGGTCGTCACCGAGGGCGGCGATGCGGGCCGCGCGCTCCGCCAGCCGCCCGTGGGAGATGGCCGCCACCACGCCGGGCAGCTCCCCGCCGCGGGGCGCCGTCTCGCGGTACCACTCGGCCGGGTCCTCCCCCTCGGTCCAGCGCGCGCAGGCCGCCCGCAGCGAACGGGCCAGGAGCGCCAGCGCGTCGTCGAGCGCGCCGCCGGCCACGGGCGGGGCGGCCGCGAGCGCCGCCACAAGGCGCTTCAGCCGCGGCGACGCTGCCGCCGCCAGCGCGGGCGCCCCGGACAGGGCGGCCTCCAGGCGCGCCAGCGCGTGGCGGACCACCGGCAGGTTGCGCTCGAGGCGCTCGCCCGAGCGCGCCGCTATCAGCTCCAGAT
Source organism: uncultured Thermoleophilia bacterium (assembly GCA_963770865.1). Lineage (GTDB taxonomy): Bacteria > Actinomycetota > Thermoleophilia > Miltoncostaeales > Miltoncostaeaceae > Miltoncostaea. The sequence goes on along the minus strand of CAVYRD010000010.1, from coordinate 227,844 downwards.
AGCCGAGCCAGAACCGTACGGCGTCCACCTGCACGTGCGGGTCGCCGCACTCCTCGACGACCTTGGCGTAGAGGTCGCAGTAGACGGCCATGCCCTCGGCGCCACGCGGGTGGCGGTTGTAGACGTGGATGTCGCCCGCCGCCTGGCGGTGGAGGTCGGCGAGCGCCTGGCTCCAGCCGACGTAGCGGTGGTGCACCTCGCGCAGCAGCTCGCGGGTGGCCTGCTGCAGGCCGGTGAAGCCCTCGGTGATCTCCAGGAGCACGGCGTGCTCCTCGGGGATGACCACCTCGACCGCGGTGCGCGCCAGGTTCACGCTCAGCGCATCGGCCGTCCCGCTCCCCGCTGTCGCCAAAGCCCCTCCCCGACGCCTCCACAAAGCCCGGCGTCTCGGCGGATCCGGGCGAGCCAATGGTGGCGGGGGCCGGGCGGGGCGGGCATCCGGGGGTCCCCGCGGGCGTCCACGGTATTCCCGTAGCGGCGGCATCGGGCGGGTCCGGTTGACCGCAGCGTCCCCCCCGGCATGGTATGGGCCCCATGGCGCGCGGTTCCGCGCGAACGGCGAGGAGGAGGCCGAGGATGGGCGTCTACCTGATGTTCTTCACCTACGCCAAGGACGTCTGGCGCAGCATGGTCCAGCACCCCGAGGACCGGGAGGCGGCGGGCCGCAAGATCATCGAGGCCGCGGGCGGCGAGCTGCTCTCCTTCTACTGGATGCTCGGCGAGCACGACGGGCTCGCGATCTTCCGTGTTCCCAACGCCACCGTGGCCGCCGCCGTGTCGGCGGCCGTGTCGGCGAGCGGGCGCATCGCCCACCTCGAGACCGTCCACCTGCTGACCAGCCGCGAGGCGCGCGGCTCGCTCGAGCTGGCCAAGGTGATCGCCGCGGACTACGCGCCCCCGGGCGTCCTGCTGGAGAAGTGGCGCACCGGCTACGACGCCCTGGGCTGAGCCCGGGGCGGGCGGCCTAGATCAGCGACACCAGCAGGGCGGCGACGCCGACCCAGAAGGCGAGGCACAGGCCGATGGCCAGTGCCCACACCACGAGGATCGGCAGCGCGGCGGGCGTGGGAGTCTGCGGGTCGGGCCGGTCGAGGCCGGTGACCAGGGGCGGTGTGCGGAGGGAGGTCGACACGGGCCTGGAATCCTGCCGGTCCGTGACCGACTCCGAGATGGAGCTTTGTGACCATTCGCATACACAACTCTCACAAAGAATCTATTAAATTCGCCGATCCACTCCCGCTCCGCGCGTGAATCAGGCCGGCGCGGCCCGGTCCCGGTCGATCCGGCCGATGCCCTGTACGGCGGCCGCGACGACGAAGCCGTCGAGCACGGCGACCCCCGCGGCGGTGAGGACGGCGAGCACGGACACCCCGCCCCAGCCCTCCACGAGCCCACCGAGCAGCGGCAGGACGCCGCCGTAGAAGCCGAGCCCGGCCGCCAGGAGCGCGGAGGCCATGAGCCGCCCACGCGTCCCCGCCCGCAGGGCGTGACCGAAGAACACGAGGGGGGCGGCGGTGAACAGGAGGAACGTCGCGAGCCCGAGGATCGCGCCGCCCCACGGGGTGCTCCCGTCGGCTGACCCGGTCTCGGCGAAGATCTCCGGCGACTGCAGCATCGCGATCACGCCGAGCACGACGACGACCGGCACGGCCGCCCAGCAGGCGGTCGCCACGCGCTCCTCGAAGGGTCCGGGTCTCGACTCCTCGGTCATGACGCGATCGTCCCGCGCCACGCCGCTCCGCGCCTCGGGGACGTCCCGGATGGCGAGACGGGGAAGTCCGCCGGCCCCTCCGGCGTCGATACTGGCTGTATGCGACGGTCCTCCCCGCCCCCGGCGACGTCACCGGTCGCCCTGAGCCCACGGCACGACGCGGCCCGCGCGTGACCCGGGTCGTCGAGGCCTCGCGCCCCGGGGAGCTGGACCACGTGAGGCGCCTGGTCCGGGGCCTTCTCGCCTGGCACCGCGAGCGCCACTTGGAGGACCTCCACCTCATCGACGCGTACTTCGACGACGCGGCGTTCGAGGCCGAGCTGGCCGGGCTCCCCGGCAAGTACGCCCGGCCGCGTGAGATCGGCTACCGGCGGATGCTCCTGGACACGAGCGTCCGCCAGGTCGAGGCGCTGACCCTCTACGAGCGTCTCGGCTTCACGGAGATCCCGCCCTACCACGACGTGCCTCAGGAGCTCCGGGAGTGGCTCGTGTTCCGGGAGCTGAGACTGGACCGGAAGGAGGCCGGCACGTGACGACCGTGACCGTCCGCTACATCGTCCACGACGTGGACGCAGCCATCGACTTCTACCGCCGCCACCTCGGCTTCGAGGAGGTGATGCACCCGGCGCCCACCTTCGCGATGCTCGCCCGGGGCGGCCTGCGCCTGGCGCTGAGCGCGCCGAGCGGGGCCGGCGGGGGCGGCCAGGCGATGCCCGACGGGACCGTGCCCGAGCCGGGCGGCTGGAACCGCATCTCCCTCGAGGTCGCCGACCTGGAGGAGACGGTCCACCGTCTCCGGGCCGCCGGAGCCCCGTTCCGCAACGAGATCGTGGTGGGGGTGGGCGGCAGGCAGATCATCGTCGAGGACCCCTCGGGCAACCCGGTGGAGCTCTTCGAGCCGGCGCGTCCCGACGCCCCGTCGGCGCCCGGAACCTGACGGGAGGCCAGGGCCGAGCCCCTGACGCCGCGTCAGGGGATCGCACTCAGGCCGTCGCGGACCCGGAACCGCCAGTCGATCGCCTCGTTCGCCGCGCCCGTGGAGCGGTCGAGGATGCTCCACCGCGTGTTGGCCGGGGTCGTCATGCGGTTGACCTCGACCATGTCGTCCTCCCACTCTATGCCCCCTCCGTCGTGGGCGTTGTGCTCGTGGGCGTGGTGCTCGTGGTCGTGGTCTGGCCGGCGAGTCGTTTGGCGACCTGGCCGATCCGCAGGCGGAAGTCGTCCCCGTCCTCCAGGTATGGGTGCGGCTCAGGACGCCTTGGGAGGAGTGGTCCCGCGAGTGCCCCACTCCGGCCGTGGGGGCACCTCGCCCTCGACCGAGAGCCGTGGCAGCCATTCGAGCCAGCTCGGCAGGTACCAGTTACGGTCACCGAGCAGGCGCATCGTGGCCGGCACCATGACGCCGCGCACCAGCGTGGCGTCGATCAGCACGGCGATGGCCAGTCCGAACCCCATCTGCTGGAACATCACGAGCTGTCCGGCCGCGAATCCGGCGAACACGGCGACCATGATCAGCGCCGCCCCCGTGATCAGGCGTGCGCTCGAGCTGATGCCGTGGGTGATCGCGTCAACGTTGTCCCCCGTCTGCTGGAAGCGCTCCCTGATCCGGGAGAGCAGGAAGACGTGGTAGTCCATGGAGAGCCCGAAGAGCACGGCGAAGAGGAAGATCGGGATCCAAGCCTCGATCGTGTCGACCTGCTGGAAGCCGAGGATGCCCGCTCCGACGCCGTCCTGGCTCACGAGCGTGAGCAATCCGAACGCCGCTCCGACCGAGAGCAGGTTCATGGCGATGGCGACGAACGGCACCACGAGCGAGCGGAACGCCAGGAGCAGGACGATGAAGCTCATCGTCAGCACGACCGAGACGACGATCGGCAGATACCGGTCCGCGATGGCGAAGTAGTCGATGTTGCGGGCGGTCACGCCGCCCACCGGCAGATCGGTCGCGGCCCGGAGCTCGGTCACCGCGACCTTTGCGGCCCGGCTCGTCGGGTCGGCGTTGATCGGGACCTCGAGGACGGCTCCCTCGTGGGTCGGACCGGGCTCGAGGGTCGGCGTGCCGAGTACGTCATCGCGGGCGGCCGCGGCGGTGATGCGGTCGATCTGCCCCTTGTTGGCGGGCGAGGAGGGGTCGCCGAGGATCGGGATGCGGGCCGGCGACAGCCGACCCACCGAGAACTCCGCCTGGAGGGTCGCGAAGCCGACACGCGACTGCAGATCGCTCGGAAGGCTCGTCACGCCGGCGGCGCCGGTGTTGATACCGAGGTACGGGACCGCGGCCGCCACGAGGATCGCCACGCCCAGCACCAGGCTGGTCGCGGGGCGACGCATGACCGCGCCGACCACGCGCGGCCAGAAGCCCGATGCCTGATCGCGGCGACGCAGGCGCGTGGGGACCAAGCGCGCGAGGCGCCCCGCGTCGATCCGGTCACCCAGCACGCTGAGCATGGCCGGGAGCAGTGTCAGGGCTGCGGCGATCGCCGACAGGACGACGAGGATCGCCCCGATCGCGAGGCTCACGAAGATCGACATCGGCACGATCAGGAGGCCGATCAGAGCGACGACGACGGTCATGCCGGAGAAGAAGACCGCCCGGCTCGCGGTCCTGCCGGACTGCTCGATCGCCTCGACGCGCGGCCGGCCGACCGCCCGCTCCTCCCGGTACCGCGAGGCGATGAAGAGCGAGTAGTCGATGCCGACGGCGAGGCCCATCATCGTGATCATGTTGGTGACGAAGAAGGAGAGGTCGCCGAGCTGGCCGACCAGGGCGGTGAGGGCCAGCGCCACGATGATCGCGATGATCGCGAGGATCACGGGGAGCAGCGCCGAGACCACGGCCCCGAACACGAGGACGAGGATCAGCAGGGCGACCGGGATGCCGATGCTCTCGCCGGTCACGAGGTCCTGCTCGGCGGTCGTGTTGGTGTCGTGTGCGATGGACGCCTGACCCGTGACGTTGACCGCGAGGCCGCCGGTGCCATCCAGTGGAAGGGCCAGGTCGAGGACCTTCCCGATGTTGTCCTGGGCCTCGTTGACGTCGCCCGACATCACCACCGCGATGATCGCGGTGCGCCCGTCCTCCGATATCAGCGAGCCGTCGCCGCCGAAGGGCGAGGTCACCGAGCCGACCACCGACGGCCCGAGACCGCGGAGTCTCCCGACGAGTCCTTCGACCGCATCCCGTGCCGCCGGATCCTGGACGCCGGCGGGTGACTGGACGATGACGTCTTCGACCACCGACTCGGTCACGCCGATCTGCTGTTCGATCGCGTTCTGGGCCCTCATGGACTCGGGGGAGTTCACGAAGGTCTCGTCGCTCGACAACACCCCCGACAAGAGGGCGCCGATCAGGACGACCGACAGCGCGAGCACGACGCCCCAGGCACCGATGACGCGCCAGGGGTGTGCCGCAGAGCGTCGAGCCCAGGCGGCCGGCGAGACGAAGGATCCCATCTCACCTCACCATCCACTTCGCGTGGTTCCGCCGATTTAGCCCAGAGGCGGCGGGGACGCAACCGGGTGGGCGCGTACGGCGCTTGCGGCCTTTCCACACATGGCGCCGCGCGAGAGCGCGTCAGCGCGGCACGGTGCGATCCAGCGAAGCGTGTTCGGGCAGAGACACGGGCCGCGCCACCGCGAGGTACCGACCAGCGGCGTTGTAGACCCCTCGATCATCGACGATGGCGAACCGCCCGCGGGCACCACCCGCCGCCGGATGCTGGCCTGCGGCCCGCTTCAGGGCGGCGGCGGCTTCGCCACCTGCAGCGTGAAGACTTCGCCTGGGAGCACGGTCGGGTCGTTCGTGCGGCCGTCTGCGCGGATCAGCCCTCCCTCGATGACCGCAAAGCGCCGGGGCCGGCACCAGTACTCGGCCAGCATCCGGTGGGGCTCATCCCAGCCCTTGAAGGGCACGCACCAGAGCTCGGCGTCTGGCTGCAGGCCGTCCTCGTCGCGCAGGTCGCCGGTGATGATGAGCGACATGGGCGCCGGCTACTCCCCGAGAACGTCGTAGCCCGCGCGCCAGCCCTCGAGCAGCCCTCCGGGAGGTTGGTACTCGGCGCCGACGACCTTCGCGAGCTCCAGGGCGCCCCGGACCTCGCCGCTGTCGAGCAGGTGGACCGTCCTCAGCTGCGCTATGCGACCGCTCGCAGAGGTCGCCGCCGACACCGCCGCCGCACAGGTCGCGTTGGGCACCTCGAAGATCACGAGGCCGTCCTGCTCGCCGAGCATCCAGTAGAAGGCCCGCAGCTGGCCGCCGGCGGCCTCGATGACCTTGCGGGCAGCCCTCTCCCGATCCTCGGGGTGCTGGACCATGCCCCGCCAGGCATCCTTGGTGTAGGTGAAGAAGGTGAGGTAGGTGGACATCGTCCGACTCCCGTGACGCGGGCGACCGGAAAGGCCGGGCGCCGTGGTGACGCCCCCTCTCCGGGATCTCCTCTTGTGCGCCGACCGTAGGACGCCCTTCCGCGGCGCGCAGTGGGGGCAACCCCGACCTGCGCGCGGTGTTTCCGCAACCCATCAGGATTGAAGGTCACCCAAGCCCGCCTCAGGACGGCGGCGTCGGCCCCTCGAGCGGTGGGTCAAGCTGGGACACGTCATCGACCATCTCGATGTGCCCTTACACGCCGGTGAGGGTCAGCGCTCGGTGGGACGGTCCGGAGCCGTTCAACACCGCCAGGCGGATGCCCGGTTCGTCCACCAGGGCCTGCGCGTGCAGGAGGCGACGAAGGCCGCTCGGGTCCATGTACTCCAGCCCAGAATCACCCGTCGGCGGCGTCTAGACGCATGGAGTCCCCCGCTGAACGCACCCCGTCCGCCGGGATGCGAAGTCCTCTCATCCAGCCGCCCGGCGCTCGCCGCGCCACCGCCACGAGGCCTCGTTGTGGCAGTCGCGGCACCCGTTCGAGCGCCCCGAGCGCGTCTGCGCGCTCGGCGGGAAACGATCGAGCGGCTTCTGCTCACGGCACTTCGAGCACCCCTTCACCTCGCCAGGGCGCTGCACGAGCGTCTCATCGAGATCGCCGGAGTGGGTGAAGACGATCACCTCGTGCTCGACATGCGCGGGGTCACCTTCATCGACGGACCTGCCATCGGACACTTGATCCAGGTTGGTCGGGTGCTCTTCGCGAAGGGCTCTCGCTTCGAGTTGGCCAACGTGCCGGAAGGGCCGAGGAGAGTGCTTCGCGTGACGGGGCTGACGGACTTCTTCGGGCTCGACCGCTAGGCGTCTGTGCCAACAGCCGGGACGAGCTCCGGATCCGGCGGGCGCGTGGTCGGATGGGCGGGGGTATCGGGACGGGCGCGGGTGTGGGTGTGTGGCCCGCCGGGCGCCGCCGATGCCATCGGCCCCCGGGGGCCTGCCCCCTCAGTCCACCATCCACGGAGGCGCCGACAGGGGCTGGACGCCACTCGTGGCGAGCCAGTCCTGGACGTCGGCGAGGAGCCGCTCGGCCACGTCCTCGGGAACGGCCCCACCGACCGAATAGAAGGTGATGCTTCGCGACGGCGCGCCCTCGGGGTCGGTCAGGGTGAGCCGGATCTGTCCCGACCAGGCGCACTTGCTCTCGCACCTGATGTGGATGTCCCCGTCGTAGGTCTCCAGCAGGTCGTCGATCGCGTCCCAGACGGTCTTGGCGGGGTGCTCGGTCATGGGGGGAGAGTAACCGCGCGCTCCGGGGCGGGATGGGGAACTCGGTCCCCACGACGTGCCGATTTGCGCGGTCTTGCGCCTTCTTGCGCCCTGATGGGGAACTCGCCGGCGGCCCAGCTGAGCGGCTATGAGCGCCGAGAACCCCTTGGCCTAGCGGTTCAGCAACTCCCCGAAGCGCGCGGCGTTGCGGAGGGCGTAGTCCCGCGCGTTGTTGTTGAACACCCAGCATTGGGTCTTGGATCGCCCATCTGATGGGCTTCTACACCTGCCCGGCTGCGTCTCGGGGCACTCTCGGGGCAAGCCTAGCCCGACCGCTGCTCGGCACGCCATGCCTCGAGGCGCTCCGCTGCAGAAGCGACTTCGCTCGGGAGAGCGTGGCCATATAGGCGCAGGACGAGGGTCGCGTCGGTGTGCCCCAGCAGCTCCGCCACGGCGTGGATCGTCAGCCCCCCGGCGAGCCAGAAGGCCGCAGCCGTGTGACGCAGATCGTGGATGCGAAGACCAGGGATGCCGACCTCTTCGCGAACGTGCTCCCACGCACGTCGATGGGAACCCACGAAGACCCGCTCGCCGTCGCCGGGTCGGCCGCAAGCCAATCGGTACTCGCGCAGTCGCTGGGTCAGTTCAGGACCCAGATGGATGACCCGAGGCCTCCTCGACTTCGGGAGCACTAGGACGCCGGTCCGGTCAAGTGTTGAGCGGATCGTCACGAGGCCCGCGTCAAGATCGAGGCCCTGTGTCCCCCAGTCGAGCGCCTGCAGCTCGCCGAGGCGGCAACCCAGACCAAGGCAGGTGGCCACGAGTGCACCCACCAAGGGCTTCTTCTGGCGATCCGCAGCCTGCTGAAGGTCGTCCGCTTCCAGCGGCGTGAAGAACCTCGGTGGCCGCCTCTCCGGCGTGGGGGCGGGCACGTGGTGCGCGGGATTGGTGCCCAGAACCTCTAGGTCCACCGGCCTCTGGAGGACGAGCCGCAGGCAGTCTCGGACATTGACGGCCGTCGCGGGGCTGTGAGCCATGGCGATCTGCTCAACCAGCAGCCGCACGTCGGCGCGACGCAGCTCGGCGACGCCAAGGGCCCCTAGGTGAGGGAGAACGTGGGGACGCAGGCGATTCTCGACACCACGGATCGTCGAGAGTTTGTAGGGATGGCCGCCCCTGGTCCTGATCTGCCCCGACACCATCCCCGTCCACGAAGTGCCGACAGGCACCCTCGACGGTCACGCTGGTGGCTGACAGTGGCGACGGCCGGGCTCGCTTCTTGACCGGGTGACCCCTCTCAAGGGCGACGAGAACGTCGGTCTCATAGGAGCGCGCCTCGGCCAGCGTGCGGAACGTCTCGGAGACGTGCACCCCCATCTGCCTAAGGCGCACCCGGTAGACCCGCCCCCCACGCTTGCCTTCCCGAACCTCGATGCCCACTACCGGACCCTCGGCTGTGGGCCATCGTGAACGCCCGGAGCGGCGGGCGGGCGCTCCCACAGTCTCTCCCCTTCGGCGAGCACCACACCCTGCCCGCGCGAGGACCCCACGGCATCTCTCGGCGCGAGTCTCCCGGCGGCCTGGATGGCCCGCTCGACCTCGCGACGATGGACGAAGACCGAGCGGCCCAGGGGGACGAGCGGAACGCCGAGGGCCACCAGCCGCTTGCGAGCGGTCCTCGGGTCGAGACATCCAAGGAGAGGGGCAGCCTGCGCGAGCGACAGCAGGCCGTCGCGGGTCCTGCGGGCCGCCCTAGCCTTATCGCGTGCGAGCGAGCGGATGACCGCGAACTCAGCCTCCCGCCGCTTCGCCAGCTTGACGCGGGCAATCATCCTCGCTGCCGATCCATGCCCTTCGATCCCGGCCCCGGCCGAACCCGACCCCACCTCGTCCCTCCTGCGAAGAGACTCTCAACCTGCCCTTAAGACGCGTCAGGCCCCGCCAGGAGGCGGGGCCGAGGCACCCCTTATAGCAGACGGACCCCTCCTCGCTGCCACGCCCCCCCGGAAGGTAGGCCCAGCGCAGGGTCGTCGCGTTTGATCCTCTGACCACCCCGGGCATGTGCCAGCCCAGTGCCTTCATCCACGGCAATGGTCAGAAGCCCCGGGGCTGACAGCCGGAAGATACCCGTCACGGTGAATCCCTACCGCGGGGGGCCGGAGCCGGGTTCGGGGCTGGCCTGATCTCGACGGCGTGAGGACCCTGCCCGACGACGCGCCTCGAGGAGTGAGACCGTAGGATCGCTTCGCGGACGAGAACGATGCTTCGTGGCGGCGTGCGAGATGGACTGCAGAGGAGGGCTCGTCGATGGGGACGAACGATCTCCCGCTCACGGGAGGCTGCAACTGCGGGGCCGTCCGATTCGAGGTGACCGAGCCGCTCGTCCTCGCGAGCTACTGCCACTGCACGCGCTGCCAGCGTCGCAGTGGTGCGGCGGCGTCCGCGAATGCTCACCCCGCACCGGGTGCGTTCAGGATCGTCGCGGGCGAGGACCGGCTCCGCGTGTGGAAGCCCGCTGACGGCGGCGAGAAGTGGTTCTGCGGCGACTGCGGCTCGTCCCTCTTCGGCCGCAATCCCGGTCATGCCGATCCCATCGGGATCCGGATGGGGGCGTTCGACCGCGACCCGATGATCCGGCCGAGCGTCCGCCAGTTCGTGGCCTATGCCGCCTGCTGGGAGCCGATCCCCGACGACGGCCTGCCTCGCTACCCGGAGAGTCGCCACACGGCGCGTTGAGCCGCGTCAGCACGCTCCGCTCTGGCTGTAGTGGTTTCGACCGGTGCCCGGTGTTCCCGCCGCCGCCTCGGTCATCGGCTCAGTCGGAAGGGACGAGGCGGAGCCAGAGGATCAGTCCGGAACTGGAGAGAGCCCGAACGGCGAGCTGATGACGTGACCTCGCGCCGCTCCGCGCATACGCTCGTCGCTCGGCAGCGACGATGACCGTGGAGGTCCCGATGCGGAGACTACTGAGGCTCAATGCGATGCTGATCGAGGCTGGCGTGGCGGTGGTCGACGTCGTCGGCGGCCTTGCGGCCGAGGTACTGCGACGACTCAGCCACGTCGGTGAAGGGGTAGAGCCGAAGCCCAAGGCCGAAGGGCGCCAGGGGGTGGAGCCGAAGCCCAAGGCCGAGGGGCGCCAGGGGGTGCAGCCGAAGCCCAAGGCCGAGGGGCGCCAGGGGGTGGAGCCGAAGCCCAAGGCCGAAGGGCGCCAGGGGGTGCAGCCGAAGCCCGGCGTCGTCGGAGACCGAGACTAACCCCCGTGCATACTGGGACCTCGGGCCAGCCAAGGGGGATCAGATGCGCACAGTGCGATGGGACGACCTCTCACGACGACAGAAGGTGCTGGCGGCGATCTGTATGACGTCGCAGTTCGCGCTCGCAGCGGCTGCATTGACGGACCTCGCTCGACGGCCCGCGATTCAGATCAACGGAAGTAAGCGCATGTGGGTGCCCGTGATCGGGGGCGTCTACTACGTGGGCCCCCTTCTCTACTTCCGGATCGGTCGACGCCGTCGGGCCCCTCATCCGGACGGTGACCGCTCGATACCGGATGACCCCGGCCCGCCGACCGTCCACGAACGCTGAATTGTCTGACCGACTCACCGATTACCTTCTCGGATCCGTCGGGGAACGCGATCGGAAAATCCTGCGCCGACTTGCGCCCTCTCACCCCAGCCATGGCTGCGTGGCCATGAACCCCCGGGCAGGCCGACAGCATCTCCGACACTCCTGCGCCAGCTAGGCCCTAGGACGTGGTGTAGCTCCGACCCGTCGGTGGGGTGACGCTACACCGGGATGCTCCTTGACGTCATGCCCCGCCGCGTCCCGCAGGCGAGGGCGCCGTAGCGGGCGTGCGGTCGATCGCCAGCGTGCCCACCCGGATCTCCTCGCGGACCGTGGCGCCCCGCGAGCGCCGGATGAGCGCGCCGAGCCGCGCGAGCACCTCCGGGTAGTGGAAGGGCTTGCCTTCTAACTTGTTCTGGCCGCACCCCATCCCGGTCGTGGCGGGCGGCACCTAGGCCTCTCGCGGGGTTAGCGGAAGAACGATGCGAAGAATCCCGCGTCGCGCGAGAGGGGATCCCCTGTCGTGCCTGAGGCCGGACCCCTCGTAGCCTCGATGCTCGGCGACCGTGCGAGGGGACGACCCGATGATGTGCGCCGATCACCGCTACGAGCAGGGCTCCGGCGCTGCGCCCGATGGTACGAACAAGGGCGGCATCGCCGACCCTGCATTGCTCGGCGGAGGGCTGAGAGGGACGCTTCGGAACGTCGATCGCACCGCGGTCTACGCCCTCGACGGCGAGATCGACAGGACCAATGCAGAGGCGCTCCACGACCGCCTCATCGACATCGCCGGGGTCGGCGAAGGCGATCACCTGGTGCTCGATATGAGCGCCGTCACCGTCATTGACGGACCCGCCATCGGGCGGTTGATCCAGGTCTCGCGGGCGCTGGCCGCGAAGGGCTCGCGCTTTGAGCTGGTCAACGTGCCGGATGAGCCGCTGAGGATGCTTCGCCAGATGGGGCTCACGGACTACTTCGGGCTCGACGCCTAGTCTGGCCCCGGAGGCCACACCCGTCAGCGCATACGGGCGGACGACGCACGACAGAGAGATCGTCGCAACGTGGGTCCGAGGCATTGTGTCCCGTCGCCGACTGGGATTTGATCCCGGGGATGCACGACCGGCCCGGCGACCATCCGTCCGCGAGGACCCCCGACGCGACGATGGCGCTCATCGAGGTGGCGAGGGCCGCCTACAGGCTCCGCCAGCTCGGCCGCCAAGGCGCCCCGCCCACCATCATGCAGCTGATCGCCGACGAGCTGTCGGCTGCGCTCGACGAACTCGAGCGCCGTGACCCCGGCCTGTTCGCCGCATTCGCGTTCGAGGATCAAGTCCTGCTCGACGAGTACCGGGGCGGGAGGGCGGAGGAGGGCGACGCCGAGGGGTTCTCGGGCCCGGTCTGATCGGCGGGGCATGCCTTCCAAGAGGCGCGTCGTCGCACATTTGCGGCAGCGCCCTTCCGCTGCCAGGCCGCCCCGGTGTTAAGGCTCCCACCATTGATCTCTTTTGCCACCTGGGGGCGGGTAGCCAGCCCCAGGGCCTTCATCCACGGCAATGGTCAGAAACCCCGGGGCTGACGGCTCGAGGCGTCGGATGTCGCGCGTGAGCTCGCGCACCCGCACGACCAGGTCGAGCGCGACCTGCGCGATGACCCCGCTCTCTCCCGCCAGCCGGGTGGCGCAGAGGGCCAGGTGCTTACAGGTGATCAGCGACTGCGCCTTCGGATCCCAGGCGGGGTCGATCTCGTGCAGGTGCCAGCGCAGGCGGTTGATGTGGCGCGTGCGCTCGGCCACCAGATCCTCGCGATGATCGACCAGCAACCGAAGGGCGCGGGCGACCTCGTCGAGGTGAGCAAGCGGCAGATCGGGCTCGCGCAGGGCGGCGCGGGCGATCGCCAAGATCGAGAGCGCCCCGCAGGTCGCCTACTAAGCCGCCCCAGCGGCCCCGACCCGGCCCCGACCGCTGCCTTCCGCGGCCGGGGCGTCGTGCGGCTACGCCGGGAAGGGCTCCTTGGCCCTCTCGCCGGGGGTGTACGCCGCCTCGTCTTCGAGCGTGCGGCGGATGCCGTCGCGCAGCTCGGGAGAGTCGGTGTGACCATGGGCGGAGACGGAGTGCTCCGCGGCGGCCTGCACGACCTCCTCCTCCTCGCCGATGATCGTGAGGGTGCACTCCGACTCGCTCTCGAACCGCCTGCAGTCCGCCATCTTCCTGGCCATCCACCACCCCTCTCGTGAGGCCCGCGGGAACGCGGGCTGAATTGCGGTCTTACGCCCGGTCGCACGCGCCTGTCAACGCCGCCCCCCCGCTCCAAGGAAGCTCGGCGGGCAGGGCACCTCGCCCCCTCCTCCGCCTCGACCTACTCCCTGCACTCGGGGAACTTCGTGCGCTGGGTGGAGGGCAGGTTCACGCCCGGCAGCCGGTCGCGCTGAGGCGGGGCGTGCGCCGCGCTACCTTGGCCACGACATCACGAGAGGCGCGAGGGGCCTGGCCCGTTGACCGCCCGCCAACCGAGCATCGCCACGGTGGCACTGCCAGGACGCGATGAGGCCCGATGAGGAGGCAAACGAATGACCACGACGCTCGCGCAGCGACGATGCCCGCACTGCGGCTCCCGGCCGAGCTGGGAGTACTTGGAGAACGACATGTCTCGCTGGATCGGCTTCTGCGGGCCTTGCGGGTGGGTCGGCAGAGCGCGACCCGCTCCAGGGGGGAGCCCGTCGGACACCGCGCCGCTCACGCTCGTCTCCGAGGCAGGTGGCCCGAACGACGCGCCCGTTCCGAATCCGTGGGCGGGGATCTACCGGCTGGCCAGAACGGCTTCGCCCTCGGTCACGTGGGAGCCCGCTGACACGCCGTGCCGCCGGTGCGGGGAGGCGGCGATCGTGCGCGGTCTGCTCGAGAATCCCAACCAGCGCTACACGTTCGAGCTCTGCCTCGGCTGCGGCGAGGTCCTCGTCTCCCGGATTCTGACGGCTAACCCGGGACTCGTTCGGCTCGACGTGGGCAACGTAGGCACCGCGCCCACGAGCATGGGCGTTCGGTGGCTGGTTCGGGGCCTCGGTCTCTAGAAGGTCACGAGCGCACCCTCAACAAGACCAAGAGAAGCCCACGGGCCAAAGCCCCCAGCGGGCGACATCGGTGTCCGTGGCCACGAGAAAGTCCTCACCTGTGGCCACCAATGAGTCCCCACCTTCCTGACCTGATCACCTGAGCGGCCCCGCCGCGGCGAAGAGGTGGCCCGTGAGCCACATCGCCGCCAGCCGTGTCGTTCAAGCAACAGCATCGTCCCGGACTCGGTGTGGCCTCCCGAGCATTCCCCCCTGCCTAGGAGCGGGCCTGGACGTGGTGCAGGGCCAGGTGACCACCATCTTCGGCGAGGGCCGGGGACGGCAGGCCGCCGAGGAGGAGTCGCTCTCGACGATTATCGCCCGGCTTAACGAGCGCTTTGGCACCGACTGGAGCGAGGCCGACCAGCTCTTCGTGGATCAGATCTTCGAGGACCTGGCCGACCAGGAGAGCCTCCAGCTTGAGGCCGGGGCCAACCGGTTCACCGACTTCGCCTCGGGTTTCGATACGACGCTCCAGCACGCTGTGGCTGAGCGGATCGACCGCAACGAGAAGATCGGTGGCCAGCTTCTCGACAACGACGAGCTTCGCCAGGAGCTGCTGGCCGCTCGCCTGCCCTGGGTCTACGCCCGAGCGAGGGTCGCCCGCCAGCGGGTCTGCCCGATCGGAGAGCTTCTCGGGGTCGATCGCGAGGACCAGTACCTGGAGTACAAGTCCACGCTGCGCTGGGACATCCGGGCCGAGGCGAAGACCGGGATCCCCGAGGACATGGTGGTGAAGACCATCGCTGGGTTCTGCAACAGCGAGCATGGCGGCACCCTCGTGATCGGAGTCGCCGACGACGGGAGCCTCTTCGGGCTCGAAGAGGACTACGCGACCTTCTCCAAGCGGGGCCAACGGGGCGACCACGATCTCTTTGGTCAGCACCTCCAGAACGTCATCGCCCAGCGACTCGGCCAGGCCGCAGCCACCCTCGCCCAGTGGGAGTTCCACCGGATCGATGGCAAGGACCTCTGCCGGGTGCACGTCGAGCCGAGCGGGTTCCCGGTCCACGAGAGGAAGGGCGACGAGGCGACCTTCTGGTGGCGATACCCCACCGGCACCGTTGCCATCAAGGACGACACGGAGCGCGAGCGGATCATCTCGCGACGGTGGCAGGAACGAGGCACCTAGCGACCGCAGCGGAGCGGGGGGCTACTTCTCGAAGTCGTAGGCGAACTTCACGAACTCCGAGATGATCTCCAGGTCGTCTGGACCCCTCAGCTCGCATGTCCACGGATAACCCCAATGCTGACTCCGCACATCCGTCGCGTATCCCTCGGGGTCAAGGCCGTCCGGAAGGTGCTCGGGCCCCTTGAACATCACCTGGATGAGCTTCGGGCGGAAGCCGAAGGCGCAGAAGCTGCGGGTCGTCCGGTAGGTGATCTGGCTCTTCTGGTTCGCCCGCTCCTCGACGCCATCGAGTTCGAGGATTCGATCTCGAACCTCCAAGAAGGCTTCCCGTGCCTCCAGGGTGGTCTTGGCTGTGTGGAAATCGAGCCCGTACTCGGCGGGCACCACGGGTGAGGGCGGAGCCAGACCAACAGTCGGCTTTGGTGTCGCCTTGGTCGAGAGCGAATCGCTGACCGCCTCGACGACAACGACCCCCTCGGCATACCGCTGGTATCGAAGTAGCTCGATGCTGCGGGGAAGCTGGTGGACCGCGTACGTGTCGTACTTGGTGTAGCTCGCGGCGACAATGATCAGCCGAGGCTCGGTCCACGCGACGTCGAGATCGGTCCCGAAGGCCTTCTGGGCGGCAATCATGAAGTCGCCTCGGTGGTCAACCAACCAGTCCATGTAGAACAGGCCCTGGTTGATGACGCTCTCGGACTTGTCCCACTTGTACTCGATGATGACCGGGTTACCCGCCTCGTCGAGCCCGAGCGTGTCGATGCGCCCGCCGTGCTTCTCACCGGTGGAGAACTCAGTCGCGACGAAGCGCACCCCGAGGACGACGTCGAGGTTCTGCTCGAACCAGGTCTGGAGAGCCTTCTCATTCGCGAACTGATGTGGTTCGAGCTTGGCGGCCAAGCCGTTGGCCGAACTTCGGAAGACGGGCATCGGGAGCAGTCTAGGGGGTGGCCACTTAGCCGCGAGCGCAAGCCGACGGGGCGGACCACTCGGGGCAATCATGGGGCAAATTCGAGTCGAGATGCCGCCCCTTGCGGCCCTCAAAACTCAAAGGACCAGACCTTCACGGGTCTCGTCAAAACCCCCGGTTAGCAGCCGAAAGCAGCTCGCCGAACCGGGCGGCGTTCCGAAGGGCGTAGTCCCGCGCGTTGTTGTTGAACACCACGGCGACCTCCTGGGCCCGCTCGGCCATGTCGAGGACCGGGTCGATCCACTCCTCCATCTCCTCGTCGGTGTAGACGTGGTCGAAGCGCTCGGCGACGGAGCGGCCGGTGTTCCAGGTCTCCTTGTTGCGGCCGTGCAGGCGTAGGTAGGCGAGGGCCGGCGAGGTGACCTCGACGATCGGGGGCATGACGTTCTTGGCGTCGATGCGCGGGGCGTCGACCACCACCCAGGCGGCGTCGCGCTCGCCGAGGAGCTCTGCCGCGGCCTCGCGCTCGCCGGGCTCGGCCCACGAGCGATGGCGGAACTCGACGGCCGCGCGGGCGGGCTTCAGGCGGTCGATGATCCGCGCCAGCTCGCGGCGCTGGTCCGGGCCTGAGACGACGTACGGCGGCAGCTGCACCAGGATGGCGCCGAGCTTGTCGCCCAGCGGTCCGACGGCCTCCAGCAGGGAGTCGATCACCGCATCGCGCAGCTCGCGGCTGGGCTTGCGGATGCGCCCCTTGGCGTCCGCCTGGTAGGGAAGCTCGCGTAGCGGCGGCGGCAGGCGGCCCGGCTCGGAGGGGTGCCCGGAGATGATCTGGTGCGCCTTCACGTGGAAGCGGAATCGCTCGGGCGTGCGGGAGGCCCAGCCCTCGGTGGTGACGACGGTGGGCAGCGCGTAGAAGCTCGCGTTGACCTCGACCATCGGGAAGTGCTCGGCGTAGTACCGCAGGCGCCCCTCGGCGTCGCCCTTCACGTCGGGCGGATACCACCCGGCCTTGATGAACTCGGGGTCGGTCCAGGAGGCGGTGCCGATGCGGATGTCGGGCATCGGACCATCATGGCGACTCGACGCCCTCCACGACCGCGGCGGGCGCCGGGCTGGCCACGACCCGGTTGCGCCCGCCCTCCATGGCGGCGTGGACGCCTTCCTCGCCCCGGGGTTCCCGCCGACCGGCGGACCGGCTAGACCCAGCCCTTCTCCCGCGCGAGCAGGAGCGCCTGCGACTGGCCGCTCACCTCGAGCTTGCGGTAGATGTGGTGCAGGTGGTTGTGGATGGTGGAGGCCGAGCACCCGAGCTCGTGCGCCACCTGCTTGGCGGCCGACCCGCGCGCCAGCATCCGCAGCACCTGGGTCTCGCGGTCGGTGAGCCCGGGCGGGCGGCGCGGGCCCTCGGTCTCGGGCGAGGACATCAGCATCATCTCGAGCGCGTCCGAGGTCATCCCGCACGCCTCCGCGGCCTCGGGAAGCCGCGCCATCGCCCGCGGGTCGCCGGCCGACGCGTGCACGGCGATGTCGGCCAGCCACACCGGCCGCGCGACGGGCTCGCCGGGGGGGTCGGCGTCGTGGTGGCGCTCCATCGCCAGGCAGAGGTCCTCGGGGAGGCCCCAGCGGCGGGCGATCCAGGCGCCGACCTTGGCGTGGTCGGTGCCGAAGAGGCTCCGCTCCTGGGCGATCGAGCCGATGCCGCCCTCCACCTCGAGGCCCCGCTCGTCGGCGACCGCCGCGAGGATCGGCTTGCCGAGGTCGTGCAGGAGCCCCGCGAGGTAGGCCTGGGTCATGAGGGCGCTCGTGCCCCGGCGCCCGAGCGACTGGGCCATCGTGGCCACCTCGCCGCTGTGGCGCACCAGGTAGAGGCGCGGGAAGCCGTAGCCGGCGACCGCGCCCTCGAGCAGCCGGTAGGTGCTCGCGGCGAGCAGCAGGCCGCGCAGGGTGCGCTCGCCGATGCGCACGATGGCGCGCTCGATGGTCTCGACCGGCTCGGTGAAGAGCGCCGAGTTGCCGTAGCGCAGCACCTGCGCCGCGATCTCGGGGCTCTGCGACACGCGGGCCGCGATCAGCTTGACCGGGGCCGTGCCCTGGTCGAGGAGCTGCAGGACCCCGTTGACGACGGGCGACGGAGCGGCCAGGCGGTCGGCCGCCTCGGCCACGACGCGGGCCGTGACGCGGGCCGTGGGCGCGGCCGGGGAGGCGTCGGCGGTGGCGGGGAACGTGGGCATCATGGTTCCCTTCTCAGGCGGTGCGCGGGGAGATGTCGGGGGTGCCGCGGCCCACCAGGGCGCGCAGGGCAGCGACCGCGACGGGGTCGAACTCGCTGCCGGAGCGCCGCTCCAGCTCGTCCATCGCCTCGGCCACGGTCACCCGCGCGCGCGAGGGGCTGCCGCTGGAGAGGCGGTCGAAGGCGTTGGCCACGGCGAGGATGCGCGCCTCGAGCGGGATCTGCTCGCCCGCCAGGCCGGACGGGTAGCCCCTGCCGTCGAAGCGCTCGTGGTGGTGGAGCACCCAGGGGCCGATCGAAGCCAGGCGGCTGCCCGAGAGCATCCGCTCCCCGATCTCGGGGTGGCGCCGGAGCTCCTCCTCCTGCGCCGGGCTGAGCGGCGCCGACGACGCCACGACGGCGTCGCTCACGCCGATCTTG
Source organism: uncultured Thermoleophilia bacterium (assembly GCA_963770865.1). Lineage (GTDB taxonomy): Bacteria > Actinomycetota > Thermoleophilia > Miltoncostaeales > Miltoncostaeaceae > Miltoncostaea. Next base: position 209,139 of record CAVYRD010000010.1, on the reverse strand, counting down.
CCGACGTCGTGCAGGAGGCCGGCCACGCGGACGTCCTCGACGCGGTCGGGCGGCAGCCCCACCTCGGCGGCGACGAGCGCCGCGATGCGACCGACGTTCTCGGAGTGGAAGACCGTGCTCGGGTGGCGGGCGTCGATCGATGCGGCCAGGGCGGCCACCGTGGTGAGCACGGCCTCGTCGTCGGCCAGCGGGTCGCCGTCCTCCGAGCGGAGGATGGCCGCGGTCTCGGCGTGGTAGAGGAAGGTGCGGTCGCCGCCGTGGTCGCGGGCCCACGCCAGCGCGGCCCGCGCGTTCTGCTCCAGGCTCTCGGCCCGGCCGGCCTGCGAGGGGAAGCTGGCGACGCCCACCGACAGCGTGACGCCGCCGTCGAGCCCGGCGACCGAGCCGAGGGTCGCCCGCAGGCGCTCGCCGACGCGCAGGGCGTCGAGGCCCTCGACCTCGGGCAGGATCGCGGCGAGCTCGTCGACGCCGACGCGGCAGCCGACGTCCATCGTGCGCAGGCGGCCGGCCACGTGGCGCGAGAGCGCCTCCACGGCGGCCTCGGCGGCCACCGAGCGGCCCTCGGCGCGCATCTCGGCCAGCCCGTCGAGGGACATGATCGCCACGCTGAGCGGCACGCCGGCGCGCAGGGCGCGCTCGCACTCCTGCTCCAGCCGGCTCTGGAAGTAGCGCTCGTTGTAGAAGCGGGTGGTCGGATCGACCGCGCCCAGCTCGCGCACCTCCTGCTGCAGCACCGACATCGTGAGGGCGCTCGCGGCGTGTCCGGCGAGCTCCACCAGGGCCTCCAGGTCGGCCGGGCTCACGGGGTCCGGGCCGTGGCCGAGGACGGCGAGCACGCCCAGGCCGGCGCGCGGGCCCATGCCCAGCAGGGCCGCCGACGCGAAGCCCTCGGCGCGCAGCCCGCTCTCGGCGTGGAGCGGACCGGTCCAGGTGCGGCCCTGCAGCAGCGCCTCGCGGGCGGCGGGGACCACCACGCGGCCCAGCTCCTCGGCGCTCTGCGGGGGGACGCCGTCGTAGGCGGCGACCTCGGGGCGCGGCGCGCCGGCGGCCACCAGCATCGCGGCGGGCGCGCACGCCAGGGAGCGCGCCTCGGCCAGCACGCGGGCCACGGCGTCGCGCGGGTCGTCCATGTCGCGCAACGCGCTCACGGCGGCCGCCAGGCGGCGGGCGCGGCTGCGGTCATCGGCGCGCTCGCGGTCGATGCGCACGGCGTCCAGGTTGCGGGCGCAGACCGTCGCCACCAGGCGCAGCACGGCCTCGACGTCCCCCTCGTCCGGCGCGCCCCACACCTCGATGCGCCCGACGGGACCGTCGGGCCCGGGCAGGTCGACGCCGGTGCAGGAGCCGCCGTCGTCGGCCTCGCCGTCGACCGCCAGGATGCCGCGGCGCCCGGAGGGCGCCGGCCCGACGAGGCGCCCACCGCGCGCGCCCGTGGCGGCGAGGGCCGCCGCGAGGGCCGTCGGGGCCACGCGCTCGGCGCGGCGCTCCCGGGACATCCTCTCGATGATCTCCGCCAGCCTTCCGGGGCTGACGACCCCCCACCCAGCTCGCTTGCGTGCGGGCACTGCGCGGCCTCCCTGCCGTCGTTCACCGTGGGTATCGGTCGCGCAGAGGGCGAAGTGAAGGAGCGGGCCCGTCGCGGAGCGACCCCGCCGCGTGGGTCAGACCGGCGGGCCGAGCCTCTCGTCCAGGCGCCGGCGGTCCTCGTCGCTGATCGGTGGCGGCGCCGCCTCGGGCGCGCCCCGGCGCGCCCACGTGCGCGTCACGATCGGGATCGCCGCCAGCCCGAGGGCCACCGCCAGGGCCGGCACGATCCAGGCGATCAGGTCGAAGCCGGACTTGGGCGGCGTGGCCAGCACCTGGCTGCCGAACTCGTCGACCAGGCCGTCGATGATGCGCTGCTTGGTCCAGCCCTGGTCGATGCGCCGGGCGATGTAGGCCTTCATGTCCTGCGCCACCGGGGCGTTGGAGACGTCGAGCGGCGTGTTGCAGGTGGGGCAGCGCACCTCGCGGGCGACGTCCTGCACCGTGAGCGCCGCCGCCAGGCCGGGCAGGGCCAGCAGGGCGACCAGGGCGATCAGGAGGGCGCGGCGGATCACGAGGCCTCCGCGCGCAGCTGCTCGATGGCGGTCGTCAGCTGGCGGGGGTCGGTCAGCTGGCCGGCGACGTGCAGGGCGATGCGCCCCTGGGCGTCGACCACGAAGGTCTCCGGCAGGGCGGGCACCTGGTACTTGCGCTGGGCGCCGTCCTCGCCGTCGCGCAGCGACGGGTACGTAAGCCCGTTGTCGCGCACGAAGCCGAGCGCCTTCTCGCGCAGGTCCTGCACGTCCACCCCGACCACCGTCACGTCGCGGCGGCCCCGGTAGCGGCGGGCGACCTGCTCGAGGATCGGCGCCTCCCGCTGGCACGGGTCGCACCACGAGGCCCAGAAGTTCAGCACCACGATGCGCCCGCGCAGGTCAGCCGTGGAGACCGTCGAGCCCACCGGGCCGATCCCGTCGCCGGCGGCGAGCACCGGCAGGCTCAGCGTCGGCGCCTCGGGCCGCTCGCCCTTCTCGAGCGCGTCCTGGATGGAGGTGCCGAGGTCCTTGTTCGCCAGCCCGACCACGAGCAGGACGACGATGCCCAGCACGATGGCCCCGCCGATGACCGCGCCCACCGTGCGGCGCCGGTCCCAGCGCGGCTCCTCGGAGCCCTCCGGCGCCTCGCCGGGGGTCTGGTCGGGGGTCTCCACGCCTCCAGAGTAGCGGCCCCTCAGCGGCGGGAGGCGTCCCCGTCGTCATCGCGGACGGATGCCCCGTAGGTGCGCTCGCGCTGGCGGGCGATCGACTCCTCGAAGCGGGCGATCAGCCAGTCGGGGACCGGTCCTTCCCCCGAGCGCTCCGCCGGAGCGTCGCCCTCCCCGGCCGCCGCGGGGTCGCCCTCCGGCCCGGGGTAGGCCGGGGGCGCGGGCTCCTCCGCTGCCTCCGGCTCCACGGGCTCCACGGGCTCCACGGGCTCCACGGGCTGCGCGGGCTCCGGCCCGGGGGCCGGCGGCGTGGCCGGCAGCGGCTCGACCGAGCGGCGCCGGGCGGCGCCGCCCTCGGGCACCAGCTCGGCGACCGTCTCGCCGTCGCGCACCACGCGGATGCGCCAGGAGCTCGCGGCCTCGCCGTAGATGACCTGCAGGCGGTCGCACTCGAGCTGCGCGTTCTCGCGGGCCTCCGACTCGGAGCGGTGGTCGGAGATCACCGAGCGCTGCGCGGCCGCCTGGCCGTACAGCCCCTCGACCACGACCTCGTATCGGCGGCGTCGGCGCACCGGGGCATACTGGCCCTCGCGGGGCGTCACCACCAGGGGCGTTGGTCCCGGCTTACGCCGCGGCCACGCACTGGTCGCCCTCTTGGCGGGGCGACCAGGGCGGCAAATCGGCCCTGGCCGGGCCGATTTGCCCACGGCGGCACGGCCTTCGGCCGGGCAAGGCCGCCGAAACTGCCGCTCGTGGCCTTCGGCCACTCGCATCTGGAGTTCCGGACGGCGCTTCGCGCGCCGGCGCACCTCGACCACGGTAGGGCGGGGCGGGGCGGGGCGGGGCGGGCCGGAGGGCTCGCGGAGGCCCTGCGCGCGTCAGCGCGTCAGGAACCCTCGGATGCGAGCGACCGAAGGTCGCGAGCGGCAGTTTCGGCGGCCTTGCCCGGCCGAAGGCCGTGCCGCCGTTGTCAAAACAGCCCCGGCCAGGGGCTGTTTTGTCGCCCGGACGGTCCCGCTAAGAGGGCCGTCCGTGCGTGATCGCCACCGACCCGGCCGGGTTCCCGCCCAGCTCCGCGTAGAGCGTGGTCGTGTTGCGCAGCCAGTTGGAGTTGAGGTTCGCCGGGTCGTTGGCGGTGCCGACCGGCGCGTACTTGCGCTGGATCTCCGCGAGCGTCGTGAGCCCCTGGTCGAGGTAGCCCGAGCGCAGGCCGCGGGCCACCGTGGCGATGTTGTCCTCCCAGCTCGCGAACGTCTGCGTCGGCCCCCAGCCGAAGGCGTTGTGGCGGGCGCGGGCGCCGGGGTCCGAGCCGAGCGAGCTCTCGGCGCGCGCGATCGAGACCAGGGCGCGCGGGTCGATGCCGTTGGCCTGCCCCTCGCGCACGAAGACGTCGCCGAGGCCCACCAGCGGCGAGCCCGGGTTCTTCTCGGCCATCCACGCGTCGAGCTGCGCCCCGGTCACCGAGGAGGCGGGCGAGGCGGTGCCGATCGACCGCACGGGGCTCGGCCGATTGGCCGAGGCCGCCGAGCGCGCGTCGCCGAGGGCCGCGGCGAAGTCGGCCTGCGCCGCGGTACCGGAAGCGGCCGACGAGGAGCCCGCCACGGCGGCCGGGGCGGCCGGCGCGCCCATGCCGGTGATCTCGCGGATGCGCGCGAGGGTGCCCGCGAGGCCCGAGACGGTGTCGACGCTCACGCCGGGCCCATCGGCGCCGCGGCCGGGCGCCTTGAGGATCTAGCCGAGGAGCTCCCGGACGGCGCGGACCGGGTCGTCGGAGCGCATCAGCGCCTCCCCCACCAGGATCGCGTCGACGCCGGCCTTCTCCAGGTTCTCGACGTCCTCGGCCCGGGTGATGCCCGACTCCGCCACGACGACGGTCCCGGCCGGCACGTCGGCCAGCAGCCGGAAGGTGGTGTCGAGGTCGACCTCCAGGGTGTGGAGGTCGCGGTTGTTGATCCCGATCACCTCGGCGCCCGCGTCGACCGCGGCGCGCACCTCGTCCTCGTCGTGGACCTCCACCAGGCAGTCCATGCCGAGGTCGCCCGCCGCGCCCATCAGGTCGTGCAGGCGGTCCGGGTCGAGCGCGGCGACGATCAGCAGCACCGCGTCGGCGCCCGCGGTGCGCGCCTCCAGGAGCTGGTACTCGTCGACCACGAAGTCCTTGCGCAGCAGCGGCAGGTCGCACGCGCCGCGCGCCTCGACCAGGTCGGCCAGGCTCCCGCCGAAGTAGGCCGGCTCGGTGAGCACCGAGACCGCCCGGGCGCCGGCCCGCTGGTACGACTCCACCACCTCCGAGACGCTCGCGCCGGGGCGGATCGGCCCGCGCGACGGGCTGGCCCGCTTCATCTCGGCGATCAGCGAGATGCCCTCGGCGATGAGGGCCTCCGAGAAGGGGCGCCCGCGCCGGACGGGGCCGAGGCGGCTCTCCAGCTCGGCGGCCGGCACCTCGCGCTTGCGCGCGGCCAGATCGGCCTGGGTGCGCTCGACGACGGTCTCGAGGAAGGTGGCCATTGCCGCGGTAAGCCTACGCGCTGACCGGAGCCAGGCGCCGGGTGGTCGCGACGAAGGCCTCGAGCCGCTCGGCGGCGGCGCCGTCGTCGATGCTCGCGCGGGCGATCGGGAGGGCCTCCTCCATGTTGCTCGCGCGGCCCGCGACCCAGAGGGCCGCGGCGGCGTTCATCAGCACGACGTCGCGCGCGGGACCCTCCTCCCCCGCCAGCACGGCCCGCAGCACCCGCGCGTTGTGCTCGGGGTCGCCGCCCGCGATCGCGCCCGTCGGCCGGGGGCGCGAAGCCCAGGGCCGCCGGGTCGATGGTCGACCGCGTCACGCGGCCGCCCTCCACGCCGATCACGTCGGTCACCGCGCCGCTCGAGACCTCGTCCAGGCCGTCGCGGCCGGTCACCAGCATCGCCCGCTCGGTGCCCAGCAGCGCCAGCGCCTCGCCCATCCGCTCGAGGTAGGCGGGGTCGAGCACGCCCAGAAGCTGGCGCGGGGCGCCGGCCGGGTTGGTGAGCGGGCCGAGCAGGTTGAAGATCGTCCGCACCCCGAGGGCCCGGCGCACGGGGACGATGTGCCGGAACGCCGGGTGGTGCGCCGGCGCGAACATGAACCCGAGCCCGGTCTCCTCCAGGCAGCGGTGGACGGCGTCGGGGTCGAGGTCGATGCGCGCCCCGAGCGCCTCCAGCACGTCGGCGCTGCCGCACTTGGAGGTGGCGGAGCGGTTGCCGTGCTTGGCGACCGCCACCCCGGCGCCGGCGACGACGAACGTCGAGGTCGTGGAGATGTTGAACGTGACGACGCCCCCGCCGCCCGTGCCGCAGGTGTCGATGAACGGGCCCGCGGGCGGCTCGACCCGCTCGGCGTGGGCGCGGACGGTCTGGGCCAGGCCGGCCAGCTCGGCCGCGGTCTCCCCCTTCGCCCGCAGCGCGATCAGGAAGCCGGCGGTCTGCGCCTCGCCGGCCTCGCCGGACATGATGGCCTCGAGCGCCTCGGCGGCCTCGGCCTGCGTCAGCTCCTCGCCCGCCAGGAGGCGGTCGATGGCCTGGGAGATCACCGCTGCCGGCATCGCGGGACTATGCCCGCAGCGCCAGGAAGTTGGCCAGCAGCGCCTTCCCCGAGCCGGTGAGGATCGACTCGGGATGGAACTGCACGCCCTCGACCGGCAGGTGGCGGTGGCGCACGCCCATCACCACGTCGCCGTCGCACCAGGCGGTGCGCTCGAGGTCCGGCGCCAGCGCCGGGTCGATCACCAGCGAGTGGTAGCGCGTGGCGAGCATCGGGTTGTCGATCCCTGAGAACACCGAGCGGCCGTCGTGGTGGATCTGGCTGGTCTTGCCGTGCACCGGCTCGCGCCCGCGCACGACCGTGGCGCCGAAGGCCTGCCCGATCGCCTGGTGGCCGAGGCAGACGCCGAGGATCGGCACCGTGCCGGCCAGCTCCCTGATGGCGTCCACCGAGATGCCGGCCTCGTCGGGGGTCTTGGGTCCCGGCGAGACGACCAGGTGGGTCGGCCGCAGGGCGGCGACGCCGGGGACGTCGATCGCGTCGTGGCGGTGGACGAGCACCTCGGCGCCCAGCTCCCCCAGGTACTGGACCAGGTTGTAGGTGAAGCTGTCGTAGTTGTCGATCAGGACGACCCGGGGGGTCGCGGCCGGCGCGCTCACCAGTCCGCCTGCCCGGCGGCGACCTCGATGGCGCGGAAGAGCGCCGCCGCCTTGTTCTGGGTCTCCTCGTACTCGGTGGCCGGCACCGAGTCGGCCACGATGCCCGCGCCCGCCTGCACGTGCGCGACGCCGTCGCGGCACACGATGGTGCGGATGGTGATGCAGGTGTCGAGGCCGCCGTCCCAGCCGAGCCAGCCCACCGCGCCGCCGTAGGGGCCGCGCTTGGTGGTCTCGAGCTCGTCGATGATCTCCATCGCCCGGACCTTGGGCGCGCCCGACAGGGTGCCCGCGGGGAAGATCGCCCGCAGGGCGTCGGACGCCCGCTTCCCCTCGGCCAGGCGCCCCACGACCGAGCTCTCGATGTGCATGACGTGGCTGTAGCGGCGCACGTCCATCAGCTCGGTGACGTGGACCGAGCCGATCTCGGCGACGCGCCCCACGTCGTTGCGCCCCAGGTCGACGAGCATCACGTGCTCGGCGCGCTCCTTCGGGTCGGCGAGCAGCTCCTCGCAGAGCCGGTCGTCCTCCTCCTCGGTGGCGCCCCGCGGCCGGCTGCCGGCGATCGGGTGCATCTCGACCAGGCCGTCCTCGACCTTCACGAGCATCTCGGGCGAGGAGCCGACGAGCGTCACCTCGTCGGTCTCCAGGAAGTACATGTACGGCGACGGGTTGACCGTGCGCAGCCCGCGGTAGACCGAGAACGGATCGAGGTTCATCGGCGCCGAGAAGCGCTGCGAGGGGACGACCTGGAAGGCGTCGCCCGCGAAGATGTACTCGCGCGCCTTCTCGACCGAGGCCTCGAAGCGCTCGCGGGTCACGTTGCTCGTGACCGGACCGAGCACCGGCTCCTCGGCGCGCGCCTGCGGGTGCGGCAGCGGCCCGGACAGGCGCCCCTTCAGCTCGGAGAGGATGGCGACCGTGCGCAGGTACGCCGCCTCCACGTCGCCGCCCGGGTCGAGGCGGCACGGCGCGACGATCGTGAGCGAGCGGAGCAGGTGGTCGAAGACCACGACCGGGCCGGTGATCAGGGCGATCAGGTCCGGGATGCCGAGGTCGTCCGGCGGCATGTCGGGCAGCTTCTCGACGGTGCGCACGAGGTCGTAGCCGAAGAAGCCCACGGCGCCGCCCCAGAAGGCGAGCTCCTCGGCCGGCGGCGCCATGCCGACGCCGCGCACGACGTCCTCGACCGCGCCGAACGGGTCGGCCGGGTCGAGTTCCCGCGAGCCGTGCATGTCGGTGACCGTGAGCCTGCCGGCGGCCCCGCGGATGACGCCCTGCGGCCGCACGCCGATCATCGAGTAGCGCCCCAGGCGCCCGTGCTCGACCGACTCCAGCAGGAAGGCCGGGCCGCCGTCGCGCAGCTTCAGGAACGCGCTGACCGGCGTCTCGCAGTCGGCGATGTAGGTGTGCGCCAGCGGCACCTGGCCGTGGCGGCCCACCATCTCGCGCACCGCGTCGATGCCGGGGGACACCTCGATCTGCCCGCCGCGCGCGACGGGCGCGTCCAGCCGGAGCCGGGTCATCGGGGCGCCCGCCGGGAGGCCAGCTCGGCCGCCACCTCGGCCAGGCTCACGCCGCTCGCGCGCCAGAGCACGGCGAGGTGGAACAGCAGGTCGGCGCTCTCGTAGACGACCTGGTCGTGCTCGGCGCCCTTGGCGGCGATCGCGACCTCGGTCGCCTCCTCGCCCACCTTCTTGCAGACGGTGTCGATGCCCTTGTCGAGCAGACGCGCGGTGTACGACGACTCCGGGTCGGCCGCCTCGGCGCGGGCGGCGATCGTCCGCTCCAGGTCGGCCAGCGCCGCGAAGGGCTCGCGGGCCGCCTGGTCGGACAGCCGCTCGTGGAAGCAGGTGGCCGCGCCGGTGTGGCACGCCACGCCCGTCTGGTCGACCAGCACGAGGATCGCGTCGCCGTCGCAGTCGAGCTGCACGGCGCGCACCGCCTGGGTGTTGCCGCTGGTCGCGCCCTTGTGCCACAGCTCCTGCCGCGAGCGGCTCCAGAACCAGGTCTCGCCGCGCTCCAGCGTGCGCTCGAGCGACTCCCGGTTCATCCACGCCTGGGTCAGCACGCGGCCGTCGCCGGCGTCCTGCACCACCGCCGGGACCAGCCCGTCGGCGTTGAAGCGCACCCGGGCGACCAGGGCCGTCGCGGCCGCGGCGTCCATCAGGCCGACCCGTTCTGGGCGGCCAGCTCGGCCATCACCGCCACGGCGGCCGAGGTGCCCACGCGCGCCGCGCCGGCGCCGATCATCGCCTGGACGGCCTCCAGCGTGCGCACGCCTCCGGACGCCTTCACGCCCACCCCCTCGGGCAGCGCGTCGCGCATCAGCTCGACGTCGTGCACCGTCGCCGCCGTGCCGCCCGCGCCGGTGCACGTCTTGGCGAAGTCGGCGCCCGAGTCGACCACGATCTTGCAGGCCAGCCTCTTCACCTTGTCGTTCAGGAGCGGCGCCTCGATGATGACCTTCACGAGCACGTCGCCCCGGGCGTCGTTGGCCGCGCGGCCGCGCACGGCGCGCACCACCCGCACCAGATCGTCACGGACGCCCTTGAAGTCACCCGTCAGCATCTGCCGGTAGTTCATGACCACGTCGAGCTCGTCCGCGCCCTCCGCCACCGCCCGGTCCGCCTCGACGGCGCGCTCGGCGGGCGTGGCCGCGCCGCCGGGGAAGTCGACGACCGCGCACGTCTTCACGTCGCAGCCGCGCAGCAGGTCGGCCATGAGCGGGACGAACCGCGAGTACGAAACGACCGCCGCGAAGTGGTGCTCGCGGGCCTCGGCGCAGGCGCGCTCGACGTCCTCCGCGGTGGTGTCCTGCGCCAGCACCGTCAGGTCGAGCGTCTTGGTGAGGTCCTCGGCCCGCATCAGGAGCGCGCGGAGCGTGGCGTGAGGCTCATCGGCGCGAGTATAGCGACGCCTCCTGCGGGCGCCCGTGCCTGAGCTGCCCGAGCTCCAGGCCCTCGCCGAGGGCCTCGGCGCGGCCCTCGACGGGCGCGAGATCACGGGCGTGCGAGCCCACAACCCCGCCACCCTGAAGACCGCCGAGCCGCCCGTCTCCGACCTCGTGGGACGCCGGATCACCGCGGTCTGGCGCCGCGGCAAGATCATCGGGATCGACGTGGAGGGCGGCCTTCACGTGGTCGTCCACCTGATGCAGGCGGGGCGCCTCGGCCTCGGCCCCTCCCCCGCCGGCCGCCCCGGACGGCAGGCCTCGCTCGACATCGACCTCGACCGCGACGAGGCCCTGCGCCTGCGCGAGCTCTCGAGCACCCGGCGCGCCTCGGTGCACGTGCTCGACGACGCGGGCCTCGCGGAGCACCGGCCGCTCGCGCGCCTCGGCCCGGAGCCGATCGGCCTCGGCCCGGAGGGCTGGCGGGCGGCGCTCGCCGCGCCCGGCGTGCTCCACACCGCGCTGCGCGACGGCCGGCGGGTGGCCGGCATCGGTCGCGCCTACGCCAGCGAGATCATGTGGGCCGCGCGGCTGGCGCCCTTCGCCCGGGCCTCGTCGCTCGGCGACGAGGAGCTCGGCCGGCTCGCCCGGGCGGCCGACGCGGTGCTGACCCAGGCCCTCGAGCGCGCGCGGGAGCGGATCACGACCACCATGCCCAACAAGGAGCAGCGCGTCACCGCGGTGCACGGCCACCACGGCGAGCCCTGCCTGCGCTGCGGGACGCGCCTGGAGCACGTCGCCTTCTCCGAGTACGACCTCGTCTACTGCCCCACGTGCCAGACCGGCGGCCGCGTCTACCGCGACCGCCGGATGAGCCGCTTCCTCGGGTAGACTCAGCCGACCCGCAGCGCGTCGGCGAGGAGCGGCGGCGGCGGCGATGTCCGGCCGCGGCGCGCAGGTGGTTCGCGTCGGTCCAGCCCGACACGTACGCGCTCCAGTGGGCCGCGGCCCCCGGCGTCGTCGGGCGCGATCCGCTCCAGCGCGTCGTTGCGCGGCACGTGGAAGGCGATGGTCGGCAGGATCACCCCCGCCAGGTAGAGCGCCCCGCCCGCGATCAGCCGGCCGGCATACGGCTCGCCCCAGGCCCGGAGCCCCGCCGCGGCGAGCGCCCCGGAGGCGAGCGCCGTGGCGAAGAGGACGATCATGAAGGGCGGCGTGATCGCGGCCCGGTTGATCGACTGCATGGCCGCGAGGCCCTGGGCCGGGGGGAGGTCCCCCAGCCCGCGCATCACGAACACCGAGAAGGCGAAGAAGACCCCGCCCATCGCGCCGGCCGCCACCGCCGTCGCGAGCGTCGCGCCGGTCAGGACCCGCTCACGGGGTCACCGCCGCCTGCGCGGCCCACGCGCCGGCCTCCGCCGCGGCCCGCGCGTAGGCCGCGAAGTCGCGCGGCGGGCGCCCCAGCGCCTGCCGCACGCCGTCGGCCGGCGCCGCGTTGCGCCCGTCGAGGACCTCGGTGAACAGGTAGCGGACCAGCGCGACGGCCTCGGGCGGCTCGCCCGCGGCGGCCATCCCCTCGGCGAACGCGTCCACCGGGATCGTCACGAGTTGCAGCGGACGTCCCGAGGCCCTCGCGATCTCGCCCGCCGCCTCGGCGAACGTGAGCGCCCGGGGGCCGGTGACCTCGTAGACCCGGCCCGCGTGCCCGTCGCCGGTCAGCGCGGCGACGGCGACGTCGGCGACGTCCTCGACGTCCACGAACGGCTCGGGCACGCCGTCCACCGGCAGGGTCAGCGCCCCGGCCAGCACCTGGTCGCGCAGGAAGCCCTCGCTGAAGTTCTGGCTGAACCAGCTCGCGCGGACGACCGTCCACGGGACGCCGGCCTCGCACCAGGGCCGTCTCGGCGCGCCGGGCCTCCGGCTCGCCCCGGCCCGACAGCAGAACCAGCCGCCGGACCCCGGCGGCGGCCGCGCGCCGGGCGAAGTCCCCGACGACCTCCGGCGCGCCCGGCACGGCGAGGTCGGGGGCGAACGCGACGTACGCGGCGTCCACCCCGTCCAGGGCCGCGCCCCAGGTGCCGCGGTCGTTCCAGTCGAAGGGCGGCTCGCCGGCAGCGCGAGCCCACCCGCACCGTCAGCCCCGCCTCCCACAGCCGGCGCCGCCACCCGGCGCCCGGTCTTGCCCGTCCCCGCGGTCACCAGGGTCGTCGTGCGCGTGATCTCGTTCATGGCCGGCCTCCTCGTCCGATGTGTCCCGAGGCCGATTCAAGAGCCACGGTGTGAGAGCTTCCATAGTCGGATCGCTCGTCTACATGCGCGAGCGTCTACGATGGCCCGATGGACGCCGTCGCCGGACTCCTCGACGGGCCCCGCGCCCGGGGCGCCTTCCTGCTGCGCTCGATGATGGACCCGCCCTGGTCGCTGCGGATCGAGGACGAGGCCCCCCTGACACTGGTGGCGGTGGTGCGCGGCGAGGCCTGCGTCGCGCACGACACGGACGCGCCCGTGCGGCTCGGGCCCGGCGACGTCGCGGTGGTCCGCGGCCCGGCGCCCTACACCGTCGCCGACGACCCGGCGACGCCTCCGCAGGCGGTGATCGGCCCGGGGCAGACGCTGCGCGACGCCCGAGGGCGAGGAGCTCGTCCTGATGACGGACCTCGGCGTGCGCAGCTGGGGCAACAGCGCCGCCGGCTCCACCGTGATGCTGACCGGCACCTACCAGATGCAGGGCGAGGTCAGCGCGCCGGCTGCTGCGCGCCCTGCCCGAGCTCCTGCACCTGCGCGAGGACCAGTGGGACTGCCCGCTGATCCCGCTGCTCGCCGACGAGATCGTCAAGGACGAGCCGGGCCAGGAGGCCGTCCTCGACCGGCTGCTCGACCTGCTGCTGATCGCCGTGCTGCGCGCCTGGTTCGCCCGGCCCGAGGCCGGTGCGCCGGCCTGGTACCGCGCCTACGGCGACCCGGTCGTCGGCCCGGCCCTGCGCCTGCTGCACAACAGCCCCGAGCGGCCCTGGACCGTCGCGTCCCTCGCGCGCGCCACCGGGGCCTCGCGCGCGGCGCTCGCGCGCCGCTTCACCGAGCTGGTGGGCGAGCCGCCGATGACCTTCCTGACCGGCTGGCGCATCGCGCTGGCCGCCGACCTGCTGCGCGAGCCGGGCGCCACCGTGGGCTCGGTGGCCCCGCAGGTCGGCTACGGCAGCGCCTTCGCGCTCAGCACGGCCTTCAAGCGCCTGCGGGGGATCAGCCCGGCCGAGCACCGCGCGACCGCGGCGTGAGCCCCCCGGGGCCGCCGGCCGCGCTGCTCTACGACGCCGGCTGCGGCTTCTGCACCTGGTGCGTCGCGGTGCTCCTGGCCTGGGACCGCCGTGGGGCGCTGCGGCCGGTGCCGATCCAGGGGGCCGAGGGCGCCGCGCTCCTGGCCGACCTCGACGAGCCCGCCCGCATGGCGTCGTGGCACCTGGTCGCCCCCGGCGGCGCCCGCTCGTCGGGCGGTGCGGCGGTCGCGCCGCTGCTGCGGCTGCTGCCGGGCGGCGGGCCGGCCGCGGCGCTCGCCTCCCGCATCCCCGGCCCGGTGGACGCCGCCTACCGGGGGGTGGTGCGCCGGCGCGGGCGGCTGGGGCGCGTCGTGGGGCGCCGGGCGATCGCCCGGGCGCGCCGGCGGGTGGCGCGGCGACGGCCCGGCGCAGGGCCTACCCTTCCCGCGTGACCTCCGCCCCGCCCCCCGAGCCCGCCCTCGAGCTCGTCGGCGCGGCGAAGCGCTACGCCCCGCCGCCCGCGCCGATGGCCGTCGACGGCATCGACCTGCGCGTCGAGCACGGCGACATCTTCGGCCTGCTCGGCCCCAACGGCGCCGGCAAGACCACGACCGTCGGCATCGCCACCACCCGGGTGCGCCCGACCGCCGGGACGGTGCGCGTCGCGGGGGTCAACGTGGTGCGCGACCCCGCCGGCGCCAAGCGCCACATCGGCGTCGTCACGCAGTTCAACACCCTCGACCGCGCCTGCACCGTGGGCGAGAACCTCTACTTCCACGGCCGCTTCTTCGGCCTCTCGCGCCAGGAGGCCCGCGACGCCGCCCGCCGCCTGCTCGGCGACTTCGAGCTCGGCGAGCGGGCCGACGCGATGGTGCCCGAGCTCTCGGGCGGGCTCGCGCGGCGCGTCCAGCTCGCCTGCGCGCTGGTCCACCACCCCGAGGTCCTCTTCCTCGACGAGCCGACCACCGGTCTCGACCCGCAGAGCCGCATCGCCCTGTGGGAGACGGTGGAGCGCCTGCGCGACACCGAGGGCGTGACCGTGGTGCTGACCACGCACTACATCGAGGAGGCCGACCGGCTGTGCGACCGGGTGGCGATCATGGACCACGGCCGGATCCTGGTCTGCGACGCGCCCGAGGCGATCAAGCACGACGCCGACGCCGCCACGGTCGTCACGCTGCGCCTTGCCGGGCCCGATCCGGACGCCGCCGGTCGCATCGCCGCCGTCGCCGGAGTGCGCTCGGCCGACGGGGACGGCGAGCTCGTGCGGGTGCGCGTGACCGGCGCCGAGGGAGTGGTGCCGCAGGTCGTGGCCGCGGCCGGCCCGGCCCTGCGCGACGTCTCCGTCGCCGAGCCCTCGCTCGAGACGGCCTTCATCGCGCTCACGGGCCGCGAGCTGCGCGGGTGAGCGTGCCGACGACGGCCCGGCAGGCGGTCTACGCGCGCGCCTTCTGGGGCCTTCTGCTGCGCGACGCCCGCGTGCTGCTGCGCGAGTTCGTCGGCTTCCTGCTGCGGACGGTGATGAACCCGCTTCTGTTCACGTTCGTCTTCACCTACGTGCTGCCGAAGACCGGCGGCGCCTTCACCCCCTCGGGCGGGGACCAGAGCTTCGCGACGGTCCTGCTGCCGGGCCTCGTGGCGGTGGCCATCTTCTTCCAGGGCATCGCCGCCGTCGCGCTGCCCCTGGCCACCGAGCTGGGTGGCACGCGCGAGATCGAGGACCGCGTGATGGCGCCCCTGCCGGTGGGCCTGGTCGCCTTCGAGAAGGTCACGTGGAGCGCGGTCCAGTCGGTCATCGCGGCGGCCGTGGTCTTCCCCCTGGTGCTGGTCATCCCCGCCGAGCCGGTGTCGGTCTCGGTGTCGAGCTGGCCGCTCCTGATCGTCGTCGTGCTGCTCGGATCGTTCGTGGCCGGATTCCTCGGGCTGGTGCTCGGCACGATCGTCGCGCCGCGACAGATCGGCCTGATCTTCTCGCTCGTCGTGGTGCCCGTGACGTTCCTGGGCTGCGTCTACTACCCCTGGCGCCAGCTCGAGGCGATCCGCTGGCTCCAGGGCGCGACGCTCCTCAACCCGCTCGTCTACGTGTCGGAGGGCCTGCGCGCCGCGCTGACGCCCGGCCTGCCCCACATGCCCGTCGCCGCGATCATCTCCGCCTTGGTGGCGCTCACCGCCGTGCTCGGCGGGATCGGCCTCGCCTCGTTCCGCCGCCGGGTGATCGACTGACCGGCTAGAGCCCGAGGCGGGTGAGCATCGACTCGTCGTCGCGCCAGCGCTTGCGCACCCGCACGGTGAGGTCGATGTGCACCTCGGTGCCCCACAGCCGCCCGAGCGCCGACCGCGCGGCCGAGCCGATGTCGCGCACCATGCCCCCGCCGCGCCCCACCACGATCCCCTTCTGGGACTCGGTCTCGACCACGATCGCGGCGCGCACCACCACGCCGTGGCGGGCCGGCTCGATCTCCTGGATGTCCACCGCCAGCGCGTGCGGGATCTCCTGGCGCAGCCGCAGAAGGGCGGCCTCGCGGATCAGCTCGGCCGCCAGCTCCTCCTCGGTCTGGTCGGTGGCCATGCCCTCGGGGAAGTAGCGCGGGCCCTCGCCGAGCAGCTGCGGCAGGTCGGCGCGCAGCTCCGCCACGCCGGTGCCCTCGCGGGCGCTCACGGGGTGGAGCTCCAGGAAGTCGACCAGCGGTGCGACGCGCGTGATGGCCGCGGCCACCTCGTCGGCCGTGAGCCGGTCGATCTGGTTCAGGACCGTGATGACCGGCAGCCTCGAGGCCCGCAGGCGCTCGGCGATGAAGCGGTCGCCGCCGCCCACCGGCTCGGAGGCGTTCAGCACGAAGAGGGCCGCGTCGCAGTCGGCCAGGCTCTGGTTGACCGTCGCCTGCATCCTGGCGGTGAGCCCGTCGGCCGGCCGCTGGAATCCCGGCAGGTCGAGCAGGACCGCCTGCCAGTCCTCGCCGTGGACCACCGCGGTGATGCGCCGGCGGGTCGTCTGGGGACGCGGGGAGACCGCGGCCACCTGCGTGCCGGCCAGGGCGTTGGCGAGGGTCGACTTGCCGACGTTGGGGCGCCCGGCGAGCGCCACGAGGCCGGAGCGGTAGGACGCGGTCGCGGTCATCCCCAGAGCTGGAAGATGACGATGGCCACGCAGGTGCCGAGCACCGCCCCGGCGGTGGTCTCCACCAGGGAGTGGATGCCGGCCTCGACGCGCGACTGCGCCACGAGCAGGGCCATCAGGAAGGCGAGCGTCGACACCAGCACCGCGTGGCGCAGGGGCTCGGCGATGATCGTGATCGACGCCCATGCCGCGAAGGCCGCGGCGGCGTGGCCGCTCGGCAGGCCGCCGCGCAGCGGCGTGCCGCGCCCCGTCCACGCCTTGATGGCGATGACGGCGATGACGGTCGCGATCATCACGACCACCACGAGGTGGGTCGGCGAGCGCCGCACGCCCCCGAGCAGGTCGCGGCCGGGCGAGGTCAGCTTGTCGTAGAAGACGAAGTAGGCCACGGCGAGGCCGTTCACCGTCGCGATCAGCACCGCGCCGGCGGCGACGTCCTTCGCGATCTTGACCAGCGGGTGGTAGGTCGTGACCACGGCGTCGATCGCCGCCTCGATGGCGGTGTTCATCATCTCCGCGATGATCACGAGGGCCACCGCGCCCATCACCGCCACGAGCTCGAGCCGGGTCAGGTCGAGCACCAGGCCCATCACCAGCACGAAGACGGCCACCGCGAAGTGGATCTGCATGTTCCGCTGGGTGCGGAGCACGTAGACGATGCCCTCGAAGGCCCAGTTGAACGACCAGCGCAGGGACCCCTGGCGGGGGAGCCCGCTTCGCGACGCGCGCCGGAAGAGGCGCGCGACGCGGCCGGTCTCGCGGTCGGCCGAGGGGGTCGTGCTCACGCCGGCGCCTCGTCGACCAGGCGGTCCTGAAGCTCCAGCATCTCGCCCTGGTCGGCCTCGTGGTCGTAGCCGAGCAGGTGCAGCAGGCCGTGGACGGCCAGCGTCTCCAGGGGCTCCTGGGCGAGGTCCGGGCAGATCACCACGTCGCCGAGCTCGGGCGGCGGCCCCTCGTCGGGCCAGTCCAGCGCGTCGGGCCCGTCGACCGGGAAGGCCAGCACGTCGGTCGGCACCGGCGTGCCCCGGTGCTCGCCGTTGATCGCGGCCATCTCGTCGGGGCCGACCACCATGAGGCCCATCGTCGCCCGCTCCACCCCGAGCCGCCCGCACGCCCAGACCAGCCGGGCCACCAGCGGGGCGACGTCGGCGTCGCCGCCGCGCGCCTCGACCTCGATCACGGCGATTCCGCGCGGCCCTCGGCCGCCCCGTAGGCGTCCACGATGCGCTGCACGAGGCGGTGGCGCACCACGTCGCGGCGGTCGAGCCGCACGAAGGCGATGTCCTCGACCCCCTCGAGCACGTCGATCACCTTCACCAGGCCGGAGCCCTGCGCCGAGGGCAGGTCGATCTGGGTGGTGTCGCCGTTGACGATCATCCGCGACCCGTAGCCGAGGCGCGTGAGGAACATCTTCATCTGCTCGGGCGTCGTGTTCTGGGCCTCGTCGAGGATGATGAAGCTGTCGTTGAGCGAGCGGCCGCGCATGAACGCGAGCGGCGCCACCTCGATCTGGCCGCGCTCGACCAGCGCCTCGACCCGCTCGGCGTCGAGCATGTCGTAGAGGGCGTCGAACAGCGGGCGCAGGTACGGGTTGACCTTGGCCGCGAGGTCGCCGGGCAGGAAGCCCAGGCGCTCGCCGGCCTCGACCGCCGGGCGCGTGAGGATGATGCGCGCCACCTCGCGCCGGGTGAGCGCCGCGGTCGCGGCCGCGACGGCCAGGTAGGTCTTGCCGGTGCCCGCCGGGCCGAGCCCGAAGGTGATCGTGTGGTTGCGGATCGCGTCCACGTAGCGCTTCTGGCCCACCGTGCGCGGCGAGACGACGGTCTGGCCGTGGCGCCAGACGACGTCGCCCATCATCGGGCCGACGGCCTCCGAGCCCTCCACGGCGTCGGCCACGGCGTCGACCGTGCTCGGGCCGATCGGCCGGCCGCCGCGCACCAGGCCCGCGAGCTGGTCGACCACCTCGGCGCCCGCGCGCACGCGCACGGCCGGGCCGTTGAGCGTCAGCAGGTTGCCGCGCAGCGAGACCTCGAGGTCGAGCCGGTCCTCCAGCGCGCGCAGCACGCGGTCCTGCTCGCCGGCCAGCTCCACCGAGACGCGGTCGTCGAGCTCGATGACCTGGGCGGTCCGCTCGGGGCCGTCGGCGGCGCTCACATGCTCTCGGATAGCCGCGTCCCGCCCATGATGTGCCAGTGCAGGTGGAAGACGCTCTGGCGCGCGTCGGGGCCGTGGTTCGTCGTCACGCGGTAGCCCGAGTCCTCGACGCCCGCCTCGCGCGCGACGTCGCCGATGAACACGAGCATGGCGGCGCGCTCGCGCTCGTCGAGGCCGTGCGCGCCGGCCAGGGAGTCGACGTGCCGGGCCGGGACGACGAGCAGGTGGACGGGCGCCTTCGGGGCGATGTCCTGGAACGCGACGAAGTCGTCGTCGCGCTTCACGATCGTGGCCGGGATCGCCCCCGCCACGATGCGGCAGAACAGGCAGCCGTCGCTCATGCGCCCCCCCTCGCGGCCCCCGCCACGGCCACGGCGGCGATGGCCGCGGTCTCCGCGCGCAGCACCGCGGGCCCGAGCGTGCACACCGCCCAGCCCTGCGACCGCGCCAGGGCGACCTCGTCCGCGGAGAACCCCGCCGGCGGGCCGACCACCAGGGCGATGGGCGCGCCGGGCGCGCCGAGGGACTCCAGGAGCGGCGCGTCGCCTCGTGGGTCGATCAGGAAGCCCTCCCCGGACGGGATCGCGGTGATGACATCAGATAACGGTACCAGCCCCCGCACCCGTCCCAGGGGCGGCCGCCCGCTCTGGCGCGCGGCGGCGTCCGCGACGCGCTCCAGCCGCGCGCGGCGGCGCTCCCAGGCGTCGGCCTCGGGCACCCTCCCGGCGCGCTCGGAGGTGAAGAGCGTGACCTCGCCCGCGCCCAGCTCCACGGCCTTCTCGACGGCCGTGTCGAGGCGGCCCCACTCGGCGAGGCCCAGGTAGAGGGCGATCGGCGCCGCGGCCGGCTCGGCGGGCGCCTCGGCCGTCACGCGGACGGCCGCCGGCGGGCCGGGCGCCACCACGACCGCCGCCCAGCGCCCGCCCTCGGGGTCCACGAGCTCGACCTCGTCGCCCGGGCCGCGGCGCACGACCCGGACGAGGTGGTGGCTGTCCTCGTCGCCCAGCACGACCTCCTCGCCGGGGCGCGGCGGCGCGGCGACCAGGTAGCGGAACACGTGCCTCACGCGCCCTCCATCAGCAGCGTGGACCAGCCCTCGTCGCGCACCTCGCGCACCGGCCGCACGCCGATCGCGGCGAAGGCGGCCTGGACGCCGGGCACCTCGTCCGGGCGCATGCCGCTCGCCACGACCCAGCGCGGAGCGGGCGCGGGCAGCGCGGGCGCCAGCAGGCGCAGCACCGACCCGGTGAGGTTGGCGAGCAGCACCGCGGCGGCCGGCAGGCGGTCGCGGCCGATCTCCCGGCGCGCGACGGTGAGCGCGACGCCGTTGCGCCGGGCGTTGACGACGGTCGCCTCCACGGCGAGCGGGTCGGCGTCGAACGCCGTCACCCGCGCGAAGCCCAGGCGCCGGGCGGCGATGGCGAGCACGCCGGTGCCGCAGCCGGCGTCGAGCACGTCGCCCTCCACCGGCAGGCCGGCCAGCATCGTCAGGCAGGTGCGGGTGGTGGCGTGCTGGGCCGTGCCGAAGGCCATGCCGGGGTCGATCTCGACGTCGAGCAGCCCCGGGCGCGGCGCCTCCCAGGAGGGGCGCACCAGCAGGCGCCCGGCGACCTCGACCGGCCGGTGGAAGGCGAGCATCGCGGTGCGCCACTCCTCGCCCTCGGGGGCCGCCTCGACCCGTGCGTCCACGCCGCGGGCGCGCAGGGCGTCCTCCAGGTCGCGGGGGCGCGCCGACGGGGCGGGCACCCACAGGTCGAGGAGGGCCTCCCCCGCCGCGCCGGCGCGCTCGCGGCAGCCCGAGCCGACGATGTCGCAGGCCTCCGCCATGGCGATCTCGGCCTGGGCGGCCGGGACGGCCACCGTCAGACGGATCAGGCTGCCGAAGACGTCAGCGGAAGGCGTGCTTGAGACGGTCGAAGAACCCCTCGTCCTCTTTGTAGCTGCGCGCATCGAGGTTCTCGGCGAGCTTCTCGACCGCCCGGCGCCCGTCCTCGGTCTGGACGCGCGGCACGCGCACCTCGACGATCACCCGCTGGTCGCCGCGGCCGCGGCCGCTGAGCGCGGGGAAGCCCTTGCCGCGCAGCACGTACTCGTCGTTGGGCTGGGTGCCCGGGCGCAGCTCCACGTGGGCCTCGCCGTCGACCGTCGGCACGGTCACCGAGGCGCCGACCATCGCGTCGGTCACCGGCACGGCCACCCGGGTGACGACGTCGAGCCCCTCGCGCCGGAAGCGCTCGTCCTCGGCCACCTGCACCTGGACGTAGAGGTCGCCCGCGGGCGCGCCGCGGTCGCCCGCCGCGCCCTTGCCGGGGATCCGGATGCGCTGCCCGCTCGCGATGCCGGCCGGGATGTCCACGGTGAGCGACACCGTCGTCGGCGTGCGGCCGCCGCCGTCGCACGACGGGCACGGCTCGGCCGGCACCTCGCCGGCGCCGCGGCACGCCGGGCAGACCTGGGTGCGCAGGAACTGGCCGAAGGGGCCGCGCGCCACCTGGCGCACCTGCCCCTGGCCGCCGCAGGTGGCGCACCGGATCATGTGGCTGTCGGGCGCCGCGCCGGAGCCCTCGCAGACCTCGCAGGCGCCGATCACGGCGTACTCGATCGGCCGCGTGACCCCGAGCGCCGACTCGACGAAGGTCAGCTGCACGGCCACGCCGACGTCGTCGCCGCCCGCCGCGCCCTGCCCTCGCCCGAAGACGTCGCCGCCGAAGAAGGCGTCGAACAGGTCCTGGAAGGAGCCGAAGTCGGTGAAGTCGCTGGTGGCGCGCCCGCGCAGGCCGTCGTGCCCGTAGCGGTCGTAGAGGCCCCGCGTCTCCGCGTTGGAGAGCGTCTCGTAGGCCTCGGCGGCCTCCTTGAACATCTCCTCGGCGCGCGGATCGGGGTTCACGTCCGGGTGGAGCTCGCGCGCCTTGCGGCGGAACGCCCGCTTGATGTCGGCCTCGGCCGCATCGCGGGACACGCCGAGGATCTCGTAGTAGTCGCGCTTCATCGAGTTCGCCCGCGCAGAGTAGCAAGGGGACCGGCGCCCCCGACCCTCCGCTCATCGGCCCCTCGCGGGGTTCCCTGAAGGCGCGCGACCGCCCGCACGGCGTTCACGGATTCCTCACGATCCGGCCCCGTGCGCCATACCGACGGGGGGCCACGCGGGGCCCACGGTCCGGTAGCGTGGCCTCCTGATGCGGTTCCCGCTGTTCATCGCCGTGCTCCTCGTGGCCCTCGGCGTGGGCGCAGGCGCGGCGTCGGCCCAGCAGCCGGCGCTCGGCCGCCCGGACGCGCCGCCCCCGACCGTGGCCGCCGCGCCCGAGGCCCCCGCGACCCCGTCCGCGCCCTCGACGACCGAGACGCCGGCGCCGGCCGCGACCCCGGCGCCGGCCGCGACCCCGGTGCCCGCGCCCCCGGCCTCCCCCGCCCCGAGCGCCCCGGCCGCGTCCGCGCCCGCAGCGAGCACCTCGTCCTCCTCCGGGCAGACGGCCGCGGAGGCCGCCGCCGCGAAGGCCCGCGCGCGCGCCGTGCAGCTGGCCCGCCGGGCCGAGGCGCGTCGCACGAAGGCCGCCGTCATGCGCACCGTCCGCGGACTGCGGGACGAGTTCGCCGGGCGCGGCGGCCGCCCTCGCCGGCGCGGGCGCGACCAGCAAGCAGCTCACCGGCCGGCGCGCCCCGGCGGCGGCGTCGGTCAGCGCCCCCTCCGCGCCCGACCGCGCCTCGACCCTCGCCCTGGTCCTGCTCGGCCTCGCCGGCGTCGCCGCGGCCGTCGCGCTGCTGCCGAGGGGCGGCGTGCGCTCGGGCGGCCACCGCCCGGCGCTCGCGTTCGTCGAGCGGCACCGCCTGGAGCTGGCCGGCGTCTCGACCTCCTGCCTGCTCGTCGCCCTGATGGTGTTCGCCGGGCTCATCTGAGCCCGGCCGGCTCAGGCGACCGGCTGCTCGAACGGGCGGGGCGTGACCCGGCCCTTGCGCCGGTCCTCGGCCTGGGGGTCGCCGGCGGGCGGGGGCTGGAGCGGGCCGCCGATCTCGGTGACCATGTCGCAGAGCACCGCCATGATGCGGTCCGTCGCCGCGCGGTTGCGCTGCTTGCGCGGCCCCGGCGGGATGTCGCTCATGTCGATCGGCTCGCCGAACACGACGCGGGCCGGGCCGCGGAAGAGCTGCGTGTCCCACACCGCGCAGGGGATCGTGACGACGCCGGGGCGCAGTGAGAAGAACCCCGCGCCGACGTGCCCGCGCCGCATGTGGCCGGTGCGGCTGACGTGGCCCTCCGGGAACACCACCAGGCTGTGGCCCTCCTCGAGGAGTGCCAGCGCGTGGCGCACGGCGCCCACGTCGACCTGGTTGCGCTTGATCGGGAACGCCCGGCAGGTACGCAGCAGCGCCGCGAAGACGGGGTTCTTGAACAGCTCCGCCTTCGCCATCATCGCCGTCCGCCGCGGGCGGGCGGCGGCCGTCAGCACCAGCGGGTCGGCGACGGAGACGTGGTTGCAGACCAGC
This sequence comes from uncultured Thermoleophilia bacterium, assembly GCA_963770865.1. Taxonomy (GTDB): domain Bacteria; phylum Actinomycetota; class Thermoleophilia; order Miltoncostaeales; family Miltoncostaeaceae; genus Miltoncostaea. The sequence continues at coordinate 186,352 of CAVYRD010000010.1, read as the reverse complement.
AGCAGCGGGCCGGTCCGGGGCACCACCTCGTGGTTCACCCGCCGCATCCGCAGCGGCGGCAGGTGGAGCAGCGGCAGCACGATGACGTGCGAGAGCCACCACAGCACCCGGTCCACCACCCGCGAGATCACCGGTCGCCCCGCGCGTCGTCGTCGTGCTCGTCGTCGTCGGGGTGCTTGGCGAGGTTGGCCTGGGCCTCCTCGATGATCCGCTGGGCCTCCTCGAGGTTGGCCGCCCGGTAGAGCAGCCGCGACAGGCTGCGGGCGTCGCGGGCCGCGAGATGGTCCACCGAGCCGTCCTCCACCCAGAAGGGCGCCGCGTCGGGGTCCTGGCGCAGCAGCTCCACGGCCTGGTGGCCGCAGTCGAGGGTGAAGGTGGCGATGGCGTAGCGCGAGGCGCCGGTGGACTCGGCCTCCGGCTCCCACGGCACGAGCGGCGCCGAGCGCAGGCCGCCCGGCTCGATCACCTCGGCGGCCAGCTCCACCTCGCGCCATGCGAGGTTGACCGGCACGCGCAGGTCGAACAGCAGGCTCTCGGCGTCCTCGACCCGGTCGGCGGCGCTCGCCAGCACGGCCGCGACCCAGTGGGCCTCGGCGAACGACAGGCCGGTGAACAGGTCGGCCTCGTCGAGCAGCGGGGCGAGGTGGGCGTCGGGGCGCGTGCTGATGCCGACCGCGTACTCCTCGGGCCCGTAGGCGCCGGCCTCGACCTTGGCCAGGACGCGCACGGCCGCCGCGCCGTCGCCGCGCAGGGGACGCCGCCAGACCTCGAGGATCTCGAAGCGGTCGTCGATGGGGCGCGGGCCCTCGTCGTCCTCACTCATACACGCCCTCCACGTAACGCGACAGGATCTGGGCCGCCCCCCGGACCGTCGCCATGGCCAGGCGGTAGTCCATCCGGGTCGGGCCGAACAGCGAGACGGTGCCCAGGTTGCGCCGCGCCACCCCGTAGTTGGCCGCCACCATACTGAGGCCGGCGAAGCTGCGATCGGGCAGCTCCCCGCCGATGCGCAGGTAGACCTGGTTGCGGCTGAGGGCGCCGCGCAGCATCGCGAGGAGCTGGTAGCGCTCCTCGAGGCTCTCCATGAGGGCGTCGATCGCCATCAGGTCGAGGTGGCGCTGCTCGGCCAGGAACCGCGCCTGGCCGCCGACGAAGATGCTGCCGGAGGCCGGCGCGTCGAGCTCGGTGACCGCGGGCGCCAGCACGGCGAGGAAGGCGCGCTCGACGGCCGACAGCGAGCGGTCCTCCAGCCGGTCCTCCACCATCCGCGAGCCCACCGTCAGGCCGACGATCCGGTCGTTGAGGAAGGCCCCGGCCCACTCGCAGAGGCCCGTGTCGACCGGGCCCTCGAACGCGAAGACGCGCTTGGTGACGGCGCCGGTCGAGGTGATGACCACGACCATCACCACCTGCGGCTGCAGCTGCAGCACCTCGACGTGGCGGATGGAGGACGACTGCGGCGCCGGCGCCGTGACGATGGCCAGCAGGTTGGTCACCTGGGCCACCACGTCGGCGAGGCGCTCCAGGGCGGCGTCCACCTCGCGGCGCATCTCGGTGAGGTCGAGGGCCGTCTCCACCAGGGCCGGAGGCTGGGCCGGCGCCTCGCGCGGCAGGAGCGTGTCGACGTAGTAGCGGTAGCCGCGGTCGGTCGGGACGCGCCCGGCCGAGGTGTGCGGGTGGTCGAGGTAGCCCAGCTCCTCAAGGCGCGCCAGCTCGTAGCGCACCGTGGACGAGGCGAAGTCGATCCCCTCGCGCCCGGCGATGTTCTTGCTGCCCACCGGGGCGCCCGTGGAGATGTGCTCCTCCACGACGGTGCGCAGGATCACCTCCTGGCGCGGCTTGAGGCCCTCCTCCGGGACCTGGGCGGGGGTCTCGTCGCTCACGCGTAGTCCATGAGCTCGTGGAGGATCGCGTTCTGCACGAAGCGGCCCTCGCGGGTCAGCTCGACGTGGGCGGCGTCGTGGCGCAGCAGGCCGGCGCCGCTCAGGCGCTCGAGGGCCTCGGGGCGGTCCGGCGGGCCGGCCCAGGCCAGCGGCAGGCCGCCGTCCAGGCGCAGCCCGAGCATCCAGCGCTCGCGGCGGACGTCGTCGTCGTCGAGCGCCTCGAAGGTGCGCGGCGGCGTGCGGCCGTCGGCCAGCGCGCCGATGTAGCCGTCGAGGCCCGGGGCGTTGCGCCAGCGCCGGCCGGCGACCGTGCTGACGGCGCCGACGCCGAGGCCCAGGTAGTCCGCCGCCCCCCAGTAGGCGAGGCTGTGGCGGCACTCGTGCCCGGGCCGGGCGAAGTTCGCCGTCTCGTACCAGCGGTAGCCGGCGTCCTCGAGCCCGGCCACGATGCGCCGGTAGGCGTCGGCGCCCTCGTCCTCGTCGAAGGCCGGCGTGCCCGCCCGCGCCAGGGCGCTGCCCGGCTTCAGCTCGAGCTCGTACCAGGAGACGTGGTCCGGCCCGGCGGCGAGCGCCTCGGCGAGGTCGGCCTCGACGTCGGCCGCGCTCTGGCCGGGGATGCCGAAGATCAGGTCGATGCTGACGTCCGCGAAGCCGGCCGCCCGCGCGCAGGTCATGAGGCGCCGTGCCTGCTCGGGCGTCGCCTGCCGGTCGAGGGCCGCCAGCAGGTGCGGCTGGAACGACTGGACCCCCAGTGACAGGCGTGTCACCCCGGCCCGCCGCAGGGCGGCGAGGGCGTGACCGTCGACCGTCTCGGGGTTGGCCTCGATGCTCACCTCGGCGCCGGGCGCCAGCAGCGGGCGGATGCGCTCCATCAGCGCCGCGATGCGCCGGGGGCGCATGAGCGTCGGCGTCCCGCCGCCCAGGTAGACCGTCTCCAGGGGGCCGAGGAGGCCGCTCCGCGCCTCCATCTCCAGCTCGGTCGACAGCGCGTCGAGGTAGGAGTCGCGGCGCCCGAGGGCGCCGACGTTGACCACGAACGCGCAGTAGCCGCAGCGCGACGCGCAGAAGGGCAGGTGCAGGTAGAGGTGGCGGACGGGGGTCGTGCTCACTTGCCGCTCCCGTTGCCGTCGTCTCCGATCCGCAGCACGGTGAGGAACGCCTCCTGCGGCACCTCGACCGAGCCCACCTGCTTCATCCGCTTCTTCCCCTCCTTCTGGCGCTCGAGGAGCTTGCGCTTGCGGCTGATGTCGCCGCCGTAGCACTTGGCCAGCACGTCCTTGCGGCGCGCCTTGACGGTCTCGCGGGCCAGGATCTTGCCGCCGATCGCCGCCTGGATCGGCACGTCGAAGAGCTGGCGCGGGATGGTGCGGAACAGGCGCTCCACCAGTTGCTTGCCGCGGGTGTAGGCCTGGTCGCGGTGGACGATCATCGACAGGGCGTCCACCGTGTCGCCCGCGAGCAGCACGTCCAGCTTCACCAGCTGGCTCTCGCGGTAGCCGACGATCTCGTAGTCGAGCGAGGCGTAGCCGCGCGTGCGCGACTTCAGCTGGTCGTAGAAGTCGAGGACGATCTCGGCGAGCGGCATGTCGTAGACGATCTGCTGGCGGTTCTCGATCGGCTCCATCGTGACGAAGACGCCGCGGCGGTCCTGGCAGAGCCCCATCACGGCCCCGACGCCGTCCTGCGGCACCAGGATGGTGCAGCGCACGTACGGCTCCTCGATGACCGCGATGTTGGTCGTCGGCGGCAGCTCCACCGGGGAGCGCACCGGGATCACCTCGCCCAGGGTGGTCGTGACCCGGTACTCCACGTTCGGCGTCGTGGCGAGCAGCTCCAGGTCGTACTCGCGCTCCAGGCGCTCGCGCACGATGTCCATGTGCAGCAGGCCGAGGAAGCCGCAGCGGAAGCCGAAGCCGAGCGCCTGCGAGCTCTCGGGCTCCCAGCGCAGCGAGGCGTCGTTCAGCGACAGCTTCTCGAGGGCGTCGCGGAGATCCGGGTAGTCGTCGGCGTCCACCGGGAAGAGGCCGCAGAAGACCATCGGCTTGACCTCGCGGTACCCGGGCAGGGCCTCCGCGGCCGGCTCGGCGACGCGCGTGATCGTGTCGCCGACCCGCAGGTCGCCGAGGTTCTTGAGGCCCGTGACCAGGTAGCCGGTCTCCCCCGCCCCCAGGCGCCCGGTGGGCGTCATGGCGGGCGACATGACGCCGATCTCCTCGGAGTCGACCACCAGGCCGGTCTGCATGCACCGCAGCCGGTCGCCCTTCTCGAACGCGCCGTCCACCACGCGGACGAAGGCCACCACGCCGCGGTACTGGTCGTAGACCGAGTCGAAGATGAGGGCGCGCGCCGGGGCGTCCGGGTCGCCGCGCGGCGGCGGCACCCGCTCGACGACCGCCTCCAGCACCTCCGCCACGCCCTCGCCGGTCTTGGCCGAGATGCGCAGCACGTTGTCGGGGTCGTCGCCGATCAGGTCGGCCACGGCGCGGCCGTGCAGCTCGGGATCGGCCGCCGGCAGGTCGATCTTGTTCAGCACCGGGATGACCTCGAGGTCGCCCTCGATGGCCAGGTAGGTGTTGGCGAGCGTCTGGGCCTCGATGCCCTGGCTGGCGTCCACCACCAGCAGCGCGCCCTCGCACGCGGCCAGGCTGCGCGAGACCTCGTAGCTGAAGTCCACGTGCCCCGGCGTGTCGATGAGGTTGAGCTGGTAGGTCTCGCCGTCGGAGGCGGTGTAGTGCACGCGCACCGCCTGGGCCTTGATCGTGATGCCCCGCTCGCGCTCGAGGTCCATCGAGTCGAGCACCTGGCTGCGCATGTCCCGCTCCGCGACGGCGCCGGTGGACTGGAGGATGCGGTCGGCCAGCGTCGACTTGCCGTGGTCGATGTGGGCGATGATGCAGAAGTTCCGGATGTGCCCCTGGTCCACGACCGTCACTGTAGCGGGCGGCCCGCCGACCGCCGCAGCTGCGCGAGCGCCTTCAGCTCGTGCATCTCCAGGGCGAACGCGGTCGCGAGCACCCCGGCCGCCGAGGCCGCCAGCGTGAACGCCATCGTCACGATCTGGGCGATGGTTGACCGGCCGAGGGCCTCGTCGAGCGTGCGCCAGACGCTCCACGCGAAGAGCACCGAGACGCCGGCCGCCACGAGGCTCCGCATCACCCCGTCGATGATCCACGCGCGGTGCAGCCCGCCCAGCTCGCGCTCCAGCAGCCAGACGAGCACGAGGAACGTGGCGATGCTCGAGATGGAGGTGGACAGCGGGATGCCGCCGGTGCCGAGGGGCTTGTAGAACGCGGCGTCCAGGACCACGTTCAGCACCACGCCCAAGGCCGCGACCTTGGTCGCCACCAGCGGCATCTGCAGGCTGAAGAACGCGCGGATGACCAGCAGGCTGGCCCCGTTGAACGCCAGCCCGATGGCGAAGTACGTGAGCGCCGTCGCCGTCAGCTCGGTGCTGGCGGCGTCGAAGGCCCCGCGCTCGTACACCAGGCGCACCGTCGGCTCGGCCAGGACGAGCAGGAACGCCGAGGCGGGCAGCAGCATGAAGAAGATCTGGCGCAGGCCGTCGGCCAGCGTCGTGCGCATCCCCTCCGTGTCGCCGCGCGCGGCCAGGCGCGAGATGGCCGGGAACAGCACCGTGGCGATGGCGACGCTGAAGATGCCCTGCGGCAGGAGGTAGAGGCGGAACGCGGCGTCGATGGCCCGGGGGGCGTCGTCGGAGACCAGCGTGGCGAAGATGCCGTCCACGACGAGGTTCACGTTGATGAGCCCGAGCCCGATGGTGACCGGCAGCATCAGCACCAGCACCCGGCTCACGTGCGGGTTGCTGAATCCCAGCGACAGCGGGAACGGCCCGAGGCCGCGCAGCGAGGGGAGCAGCCACAGCAGCTGCGCGAGGGTCCCGACGAGGATCGCGACGGCGTAGACCGTGATCTTCTCGTCCTCGGACACGAACGGCGTCGCGATCACGAGCAGGACGATGATCACGATGTTCCACAGCACGGGCACGAACGCCGTGGGCGCGAACCGGTCGCCCGCCTGGAGGATCGCCGACACCAGGCCCGTCAGCCCGAGCAGCACGACGATCGGGAACATGATCTGCGCGAGCCGGACCGTCTCGTCCTGCAGCTGCGGCGAGAGGCCGGGGGCGAACAGGGGCATGATCCACGGCGCGGTGACGACGGCCAGGAGGCTGATCAGCCCGAGCCCGACCGCGATCACGCCGACGAGCGCTCCGGCGAGGCGCCGCGCCTCGCGCGGGCGACCCTGCTCCTCCAGCTGCGTGAACACCGGCAGGAACGCCGCCGACAGGGCCGAGTCGGCCACCAGGCTGCGCAGGAGGTTGGGCACCGCGAACGCGATGACGAAGGCGTTGATGGCGCCCGTGGTGCCGAAGATCGCGGCCGCGATCATCTCCCGCACGAGGCCCGCGACGCGGCTCACCCCGGTCCACGCGGCGAAGATGGCGGTCGAGCGCCCGCGTCCGCGCGCCCGCGTCTGCCCGCTCACCTCTGGCCGCGATCCGGCCGGGCCGCTACGATGCAGCGCCGACCGACCCATGGAGGACGCCCCGCGTGGCGAACATCAAGCAGCAGAAGAAGCGCAACCGCCGCTCGCTCGAGCAGCGCGACCGCAACCTCAGGTACCGCTCGACGATCAAGACGCTCTTCCGTCGCCTCGACGACGCCGCCGCCAGCGGCGACGGCGACGCGATCGGCGCGCGCGCCCGCGAGCTCGAGCACCTCATCGACCGCGCATCCGCTGAGGGCGTGATTCACGCCAACAACGCGGCGCGCAAGAAGAGCCGCGTGGCCCGGACGGTCAACAAGGTGGCCACCCCCGCCTAGCCCCGGCGCGCGCCCGGCGCCGGCCGATCGCCGCGCGCCAGGGCGAGCAGGTCCCGCGCCGCGGTCTCGAGCACCAGGCGCTCCCCGTCACCGGGTGAGCGCCCGAAGTCGCGCTGGGCGGAGACGCGCAGGTCGAGCTCCAGCGCCGCCAGGCGCGCGACGGCCTGCCGCGCCGCGCCCGGCGGCATCGCCTGGGCCTGCTCGGCCAGGATGCGCGCCGGGAAGCCCTTGATGCCGGTCGCCGCGCTCACCGCGTCCGGCGACGCGCCCGGGCCGAGGTCCTGGGCCTGCGACAGGGCGCGGAAGCGGTTGGCGAGCTGCACCTGCATCAGGATCGGCGGCGCCGGGTGCTCGCCGGTCGCGAGCTCCTGCAGCAGGTCGAAGGTGAGCGGGGCGTTGGCCGAGGCGATCGCGTCGGCCAGCTCGTAGACCTTCGCGTCGGGGTGGGCGGGCACCAGCGCGGCGATCATCTCGGCCGTGACCGGCTCGCCGTCGGCGTACGCGGCAAGCTTCTCCGCCTCGCGGGCCAGGTCCATCGCCGTCAGGCCGGCCTTGCGCGCGTCGGCGCTGTCGACCATCACCCGCTCGACGACCGTGCGCGCCAGGGCCGGCGACACCGAGCCGCCCGCCCGCGCGACCTCCGAGCGGAAGTGGTCCACCAGCCACTTCATCCGCTCGCCGCGCTTGGCCTTGGGGTCGGGCCCGTAGCGCAGCTCGCCCCCGAGGGCGACGACCGCCGCGTGCAGCGCGGGCGTGAGCGGCCCGGCCGAGATCAGCGCCAGGCACGACGACTCGTTGGGCGCCTCGAGGTAGGACACGAGCGGCGCCGCGTCGGCGGCCTTCCAGGCGTCGGCCCCCTCGACGAGCACCAGGCGCAGGCCGCCGAACGAGAGCGCCTCGCACGCGGCCACGACGTCGCCGCCCGGGGTCTCCTCGGCCGCGAGCCGCTCCGGCGGCATGCCGCCCTCGCGCTCGACGCGCGCGATGAGGCGCGCGACGGCCCGGTCGATCGTGGCCCGGTCCTCGCCCCAGATGACGTACGCGGGCTTGAGGGGTTCCGGGGCCATCGACCGGCCAGACTAGCGGGTGCCCTCGACGGCCAGCGCTCCCCGGGCGAGCGTCACGGTGACGTCGCCCGCCAGGTCGGTGCGCCAGGCGGCCACCCCGGCTCCCGCGAGGGCCGCGAGCGTCTCCGGCCGGGGGTGCCGGAAGGGGTTGTCATCCCCCGCCGATATCAGGGCCACCCGCGGCCGCAGCCGCGTCAGCTCCGCGGGCAGGCCGGCGTCCTCCGACCCGTGATGGGAGACCTTCAGCACGTCCACCGACCCGGTCACCAGCGGCGCGAGCGCGTCGCTCTCGGCGTCGGCCGTGAGCAGCGCGTCGAGCGGACCCGCCGACGCCCGCGCCACCAGGCTCCACGGGTTGGGGTCGGCCCCGGCGGGCCGCCGCCCCGCCGGCGAGAGCACGCGCACGCGCCACTCGCCCAGCTGCAGGACCGCCCCCGCCCGGATCACGCGCACCGGCACGCCGCGACTCTCCGCCGCCGCGATCGCGGCGCGCGCCGCGGGCTCCCAGCCGTCCACCGGGTCGGGCGGGTGGAGCACGACCGCAACCGGGAAGCGGGCGAGGATGTCCGTGACCCCGCCGATGTGGTCGAGCGAGTCGTGGGTCATGACCACGGCGTCGAGGCGCCGGACGCCCTCGCGCCGCAGCGCCGCGACCACCGGCGCCGGGTCGCCCGGCGGGCCGGTGTCGAACACGGCCGCCGCGCCGTCGGGGCTGCGCAGCAGGATCGCGTCGCCCTGGCCGATGTCGAGCGCCGTGACCGCCGCCGTCGCCGGCCACGGCGGCGCCGGGCCGGGCCTCCCGAGGGCCCACCCGGCGCCCCCGAGCGCGACGGCCAGCGCCGCCAGCGCACCCCAGGGCAGACGCCGCGCCCGCTCGGCCGCCCGGCCCCCCGGACGCGCGAGCGCGGCCAGCCCGAGCGGCGCCAGCGCCACCGCCAGGAGGGCGGGCGCGGCCGCCGCCGGCAGGTCCACCGCCGCGCCCGGGACCGCCGCGGCCGCCCGGGAGGCCAGCAGCAGCGCCTCCGCGCCGAGCCCCGCGACCCACGCCAGCGCGACGCCGGCGGCCGGGACGAGCGCCCCGGCCAGGATGCCGGCCAGCGCGAGCACCACCACCGGCGCCGCCAGCGGCACCGCCACGACGTTGAGGGCGAGGCCCGCCAGCGACAGGCGCCCGAAGTGCCAGACCACGACCGGCGCGGTGGCCAGGCTCGCCGCGGCGGCGAGGGCGGCCAGCCCGGCGATCCGCTCCGGCACCCAGCCGGCGAGCCACGCCGCCAGCGGCGGCGCCAGCAGGAAGAGCCCGGCCACCGCCGCGAACGACAGCTGCAGCCCCGGGTCGCCGAGCGAGCGCGGCTGCCAGGCCAGCAGCACCGCGAGCCCGACCAGCATCAGGTACCAGCGCTCGCGGGGCGCCGAGCGGAGCTCCGCCAGCAGGCCGAGCCCCCCAACGATCCCCGCCCGCCCCACCGACGCCCCGCCGTCGCACGCGAGGCAGTAGAGCGCCATCACCGCCCCGGCCATCGCCACCGCCGGCCGCCGCCGCACCCCGAGGGCGCCGAGCAGGCCCAGCACCGCGACCGCCACCACCGCGACGTTCTGCCCCGAGACGGCCAGCAGGTGCCAGAGCCCCGCGTCGCGGAAGTCGGCCGCCGCCTCCTCCGACAGCCCCGCCCCGCCGCCGAGCGCCATCCCGCGCACGATGGCCGCCCGGTCGCCCGAGAGGCCGGCCCCCGCGTGGCGCCCGGCCCACTCGCGCCAGCGGTCGCGCAGGCCCGCCAGCCCGCCGCGCCGGCCCTCGCGGCGCGTGACGTCCGGCGCGAGCCGGGCGGCGATGCCCTGGCGCGCCAGCCACGCCCGCCACCAGCCGGCCGACCGGGGCCCCGCGGCCGGGCTCAGCCTCCCCGCGACCCACAGGCGCGCGCCCGGGGGCGGCGGCGACCCGGAGCCGCCCAGCTCCAGCAGCAGCCGCGTCCCCGCCGGCACCGGTGGCCCGTCGCGCGCGTCGAGCCGCTCCGCCACGGCCCGGCCCCGCAGGCCGCCCCGGCCGTCGGGCGCCATCGGCGCGTCGAGCACCACCGTGCCCCGCACCGTCGTCGGAAGGTCGAGGTCGGGCGCGGTCGTCCGCGCGATCCGCACCCCGCCCCACACCGCGCCGGCCAGCAGGGCGGCCGCGCACAGCAGGGCCAGGGCAGACCCCGCCCGCCGCCCCGCGGCGCACCCGCCCGCGGCGAGGGCCGTGGCGGCGCAGAGCGCCGCCCCCGGGCCCGCGGGCACCCGCCCGGCGAGCGCCAGAGCGAGCCCCGCGCAGAACGCCCCCAGCACGAGGTGCGGCGCCAGCCGCAGGGCCCCGGCGTGCGGCGTGTGTGCCCGCGCATCCACCCGTCCGACGCTAGGCGGCCCCGACTCGCCGGCGTGTGACGGACGTGACGACTCCGCCACCGGGCCGTGCCGCAGACCGGTCCGACATCCTCAGCCCGGCGCGATGGAGCCCATGCCCGGCGTGGGGCGCCGCGGTCACGACTCAGACGGTGGCGCGCATTCCGATCTGCAGGGGGATCTCGCGGCCCGGGGCCGCGAAGCGCGACCGGGCGCGCCGCTCCCGCGTCGAACGTGCCGTCCACGCGCGGGGGCCTGACGGGCTGAGCCCGTCATCCGCCCCGCTACCCCTCGGCCAGGGGCTCCCCGGGGGAGGGGTAGGGAAGGCGCTTGGGCTTGGCGGAGGGGTCCTTGTCGGACTCGCGCTCGAGCTCGGCGGCGGCGCGGGCGGCCTTGGCGTCGCGCTCGGCGAAGACGGCCTGCTCGGACTCGCCCGCCAGCAGGCCCAGGAACTCCTCGCGCTCGATCGTCTCGCGCTTGAGCAGGACCTGGGAGAGGTTCTCGAGGTCGTCGCGGTGCTCGGTGAGGATGTCGCGCGCGCGCTGGTGGGCCTCCTCGATGATGCGCCGGATCTCGGAGTCGATCGTGCGCGCCAGGTCGTCGGAGTAGTCGGGCTCGGAGTGCATGTCGCGCCCGAGGAAGGGCGCGCCCTGGTTGTGGCCGAGCACCCGCGGGCCGAGCTTCTCCGACATGCCAAAGCGCATCGTCATCTGCTTGGCGGTCGAGGTGACCTTTTCCAGGTCGTTGGCGGCGCCGGTGGTGATCTCGTTGAACATCAGCTCCTCGGCGGCGCGCCCGCCGAGGGTCATCGCCATCTGGTCCTCGAGCTGGGCGCGGGTGGTGAGGAACTTGTCCTCGGTCGGCATCGAGATCGTGTAGCCGAGGGCCTGGCCGCGCGAGACCACCGAGATCTTGTGGACCGGGTCGGCGTCGGGCAGGAAGTGGCCGACCAGGGCGTGGCCCATCTCGTGGTAGGCGGTGACCACCCGCTCCTTTTCGGAGAGGATGCGCGACTTCTTCTCGGGGCCGGCGATCACGCGCATGATCCCCTCCTCGAGCTCGGTCTGCTCGATCACGCGCTTGCCCTTGCGGGCGGCCAGCAGGGCGGCCTCGTTGACCAGGTTGGCCAGGTCGGCGCCGGTGAAGCCGGGGGTCTGGCCGGCCAGCACGGCCAGGTCGATCGACTTGGCGATCGGCTTTCCCTTGGTGTGGACGCGCAGGATCTGGGCGCGCCCGTCGCGGTCGGGGCGGTCGACCACGATCTGGCGGTCGAAGCGGCCCGGGCGCAGGAGGGCCGGGTCGAGGATGTCGGGGCGGTTGGTGGCCGCGATCAGGATGATGTTGTCCTTGGCCTCGAAGCCGTCCATCTCGACCAGCAGCTGGTTGAGGGTCTGCTCGCGCTCGTCGTGGCCGCCGCCCAGGCCCGCCCCGCGGTGGCGGCCGACCGCGTCGATCTCGTCCATGAAGATGATGCAGGGGCTCGACTGCTTGGCCTGCTCGAACAGGTCGCGCACCCGGGAGGCGCCGACGCCGACGAACATCTCGACGAAGTCCGAGCCCGAGATCGAGAAGAAGGGCACGCCGGCCTCGCCGGCGACCGCGCGCGCCAGCAGGGTCTTGCCGGTCCCGGGGGGCCCGTAGAGCAGGACGCCCTTGGGGATGCGCGCCCCGAGGGCCTGGAACTTCTTCGGGTTCTCGAGGAACTCCTTGATCTCGTGCAGCTCCTCGACCGCCTCGTCGGCGCCGGCGACGTCCTTGAAGGTGATCTTCGGGGCGTCCACGGCCATCCGCTTGGCCCGGCTCTTTCCGAAGCTCATCACCTTCGAGCCGCCGCCCTGCATGCGGTTCATCAGGAAGATCCAGAACCCGATGAACAGGATGAAGGGGGCGAGCCAGATCAGCGAGGACCACCACGGCGAGCTCGGGATGCCCTTGACGGCGAACGGCACGTTGGCCGCCTCGAGGTCCTGGATCAGCGTGTTCGAGTAGTCCTGCGGGTAGCCGGTCGTGAAGTGCGTCCCGTCCTTCAGGTCGACCTTCACCTCCTGCGACTCGACCTCGATGGTCGCCTTGGCGACCTTGCCGTCCTGGATCTGCTGCGTGAAGTCGCTGAACGTCGGAGCGGGAGAGGACGGCTCGCTCGACACCACGAGGCGCTGGGCCACGAACACCAGCAGGATCACGATCAGGATCGGGAACGCCGCGCTCTTGAGGAACTTGTTCAGCCCTGCTCCCTCTCCGGGGCTCGTCCGCGGCCGCCGTCACCGTCGGTTGTCGGGTGAGGATAGACCACATCGGCCGGGAACGGCCCCCCTCATGGCACGACGCGCGACTTCAGCGACTCGAGCCGCGCCGGGCCGATGCCGGGCACCTCGAGGAGTTGATCGACCGAGGCGAAGCCACCGTGAGCCGCGCGCCACTCCACGATGCGCGCGGCGAGCGTCGGGCCGATGCCGTCGAGCTCGTCCAGCGCGGCCGCGTCGGCCGACGACAGGCTGATCGGGCCGCCCGCCGCGGCGCCCGCCGCCGCGCCCGCCGGCGCCGCGCCGGCGGCCGGGACGCGGGAGGGGACGAGCACCTGCTGGCCGTCCTGCAGCACCGCCGCCAGGTTGAGCGCCGAGAGGTCGGCGCGGCGGGTCGGCCCGCCCGCGCGCCGGATGACCGAGACGACGCGCGCGCCGGGCGCGATCGGCGTAGACGCCCGGGCGCCGCACGGCGCCCGCCACGTGGACGAGGCCCTTCGGCCCGGAGGGGGCGTCGACCCGCACCGGCACGCTCGCCGCCGCGCGCTCGGGCTGGCCTCCCCCGCCCCCCGCGCCCGGCCCGATGCGCCACGCCGCGAGGGCGAGCGCGAGGGCGGCGGCGATGTACGCCCAGCCGGAGCGGCGCAGCCAGGGGAGCAGACGATCCATGCCCCCGACGCTAGGACCGCGGGGCGCGCGCGGGGCGCCCCCGGTGTGCCTACTTCACGACGAGATTGACCAGCCGGCCGGGCACGACGATCTCGCGCACCACGCTCTTGCCGTCGATCTCGGCGGCGACGCGCGGCAGCGCGCGCGCCATCGCGAGCAGCTCGGCGTCGGAGGCGTCGACCGCCGCCTCCATCCGCTCGCGCAGCTTGCCGTTGACCTGCACGACGATCGTGACCGCGTCGCGCTCCAGGTAGGCGGGGTCGGCGACCGGCCACGGGGCGCGCCACAGCTCGTCGCCGCCGAGCGCCTCCCACATCTCGCTGGTCACGTGCGGGGCGAACGGGAAGAGCAGCGACACCGCCGTCTGGGCCGCGTAGCGCAGGGCCGCCCGGGCGCCCTCGCCCTGCGAGCGTGCCCTCGGCGACGCCCTTGGTGGCGAGGTTGACCAGCTCCTGGATGGCCGAGATGGCCGTGTGGAACGAGAAGCGCTCGGAGATGTCCTCGCTGACCTTGGCGATCGTCGCCTCGGCCTTGCGCACCAGCTCGAGCGCGGCGGGGTCGTCCAGCGACCCGGCGCGGCGGCATCGGCGCCAGCGGCGCCGGCCTCCAGGCCGCCCACCAGCCGCCAGAGGCGGTCGATGAAGCGCCGCTGGCCCTCGACGCCGCGGTCGCTCCACTCGATGTCGTCGGCCGCGGGGCCCATGAAGAGGACGTAGAGGCGCAGGGTGTCGGCGCCGTAGCGCTGCACGATCTCGTCCGGCGCCACCACGTTGCCCTTGCTCTTGCTCATCTTCGCGCCGTCGCGGTAGATCATCCCCTGGGTGAACAGGCGCGCGAACGGCTCGCGCACGCCCACCAGGCCCGCGTCGTGCAGCACCTTGGTGAAGAAGCGCGCGTAGAGCAGGTGCAGCACGGCGTGCTCGACGCCGCCGATGTACTGGTCCACCGGCAGCCAGTAGTCGGCCGTCGCGCGGTCGAAGGGCGCGCTCGACAGGTGCGGCGCGGTGTAGCGCAGGAAGTACCAGGACGAGTCGACGAACGTGTCCATCGTGTCGGTCTCGCGCTGCGCCGGGCCGCCGCAGACCGGGCAGGTCGTGTTGACGAACTCCTCGCTGGAGGCGAGCGGGCTGCGGCCCTGGGGGGCGTAGTCGTCCACGTCGGGCAGCAGCACCGGCAGCTGGTCGTCGGGCACCGCGCACCGCGCCGCAGCTCGGGGCAGTGGACGATCGGGATCGGCGCGCCCCAGTAGCGCTGGCGCGAGATCAGCCAGTCGCGCAGGCGGTAGCCGACGGTCGCCTCGCCCAGGCCGTGCTCCGACAGCCAGGCCGCGGCGGCCGCCGATCGCCTCGCGCGGTCGAGGCCGTCCAGGAAGCCCGGAGGTGACCATCCGCCCGGGGCCGGTGTAGGCCTCCTCCAGCGGCGTCGTCGGCGTCCTCGCCCTCCCCCGCGATCACGCGCCGGATCGGCAGGCCGTGGGCCGTCGCGAAGGCGAAGTCGCGCTGGTCGTGGGCCGGGCACGGCCATGATCGCGCCGGTGCCGTAGTCCATCAGCACGTAGTCGGCCACCCAGACCGGGATCGCGCTCGCCGTTGACCGGGTTGACCACGTGGCGGCCGGTGAAGACGCCGGTCTTCGGACGGTCCACGTCGCCGCGGTCGGCGGCCGACGCGCGCGCGGCCGCGGCCGCGTACTCGCGCACCGCCGCCTCCTCGGGGCGGCCCTCGACCAGCGCGTTCAGCAGCGGGTGCTCGGGCGCGAGGATGAAGAAGGTGGCGCCGAAGAGGGTGTCGGGGCGGGTGGTGAAGACCGGGATCTCGTGCGAGCCGTCGTCGAGGCGGAAGACCACCCGGGCGCCCTCGGAGCGGCCGATCCAGTTGCGCTGCATGGTGAGCACGCGCTCGGGCCAGTCGACCAGCTCGTCCATGTCGTCGAGCAGCCGCTGCGCGTAGTCGGTGATGCGCAGGAACCACTGCGTGAGCTGGCGCAGCTCGACCTCGGTGCCGCAGCGCTCGCAGCGGCCGTCGATGACCTGCTCGTTGGCCAGCACGGTCTGGTCCTTGGGGCACCAGTTGACCGCCGCCTCGCGCCGCTCGGCCAGGCCGCGCTCGAAGAAGCGCAGGAACAGCCACTGGGTCCAGCGGTAGTACTCGGGGTCGCTGGTCGCGATCTCGGTGTGCCAGTCGATGGCGAAGCCGAGCCGGCGCAGCTGCTCGCGGATGCGGGCGATGTTGCGCGCCGTGACCGTCGCGGGCGGCTCGCCGGTGCGGATGGCGGCGTTCTCGGCCGGCAGGCCGAACGCGTCGTAGCCCATCGGGTGGAAGACGGCCGCGCCCGAGCGCCGGCGCTGGTGCGCCACCACGTCGCCCATCGTGTAGTTCTTGACGTGCCCCATGTGGATCTCGCCCGAGGGGTACGGGAGCATCTCGAGCACGTACGCCTTGGGGCGGTCCGGCATGGTGGGCGTCTCGCCGTCGCGGGCGACCGGCTCGGCCGCGAATGCGTCCTCGCGCTCCCAGACGCCCTGCCACTTGGACTCGACGGGCGCCGGGTCGTACCGTTCCGGCAGGATTCGCGCAGGCGCCGACATCGGCGCGAGTATCGCATACGGTTACGAGGCCTCATGACCACCACCCGCCCACCCGTGCTCATCCGCGAGGCCGACGTCGCAGAGCACTTCGCGGGCATCATCGCCCTCTACCGCGCCCACGACTGGACGCACGCGGGCGACCCCCGGCGGCTGCGGGTGGCGATCGAGCGCTCGTCCTACTCGGTGGTCGCGCTCGAGGGGGACCGGGTGGTGGGCTTCGCCCGGGCCATGTCCGACGAGGCCTTCGCCGTCTACATCGCCGACATCCTGGTGGCGCCCGACCGCCAGCGCATGGGCATCGGGCGCACCCTGGCCGAGTCGATCCTCGAGCACTACCCGATGGAGACGTTCCACCACCAGGTGCTCGTCGCCGAGCGGGGGGCCGAGGGCTTCTACCGCCGGCTCGGCATGGTGCCGGTCACCTCGTACGGGCTGACCGCCTTCATCCGCACCCGCTCGTAGCCCCGCTCGGCGGGCCGCCCCGCGGCGGCCCGCCGATGGCGCGCGGGACCTAGGTGGAGCGGACGAAGCGGCGCTCGGCGGCCTCGCCCTCGGGGTGCGGCGTGGTCCCGTTCGCCTCCGGGGCCGACTGGCCGGGCTTGGCGCCCTCGGGCGGCGTCGCCAGGCCCAACGCGTAGAGGTCGGCGAGGTCGAGGGCGAGGAGGCGCGACAGGCGCTCCTCCACCTTCAGGAAGCGGTCGACGGCGTCGAGGTCGCCGTTGGTCGCCGGGCCGTAGAGCGCGCGCCAGAGCTCCATCAGCGCCTCGACGTGCACCATCCGGCGGTCGTCGGTCTGGTTGTGGTCGGCGAACTCGCGCGCCTCGCGCGTGACCATCTTGCGGGCGGCCCCGCGGGTGACGCCGAGGCGGGTGGCGATCGCCTCCATGGACTCCCCGGCGCGACTCATCTGGACCGCCATGCGCCGCTGGCGCGCGGCGATGATCCGCCGGTTCTCTGCCTCGTTCGGTTCCGCCACCTCGCCACCCCTTCGCGTCGGATCGCTTGCGCTTTTCGCGGACCGCGATTTAACCACGACTCGTCGAGGCGCCGCACCCGGCCTCAGGTTCCTTACAGGCAATTCGCGGAGGCCTCGGCCCCCGACCGGCGTCCCGGGACCGGGTGTGACGGCCTCAGCCAGGGGCGATCGCCCCTGTCCAGGCGAGGTGACGGCGAAGCCCGTCCTCGAGTCGGCCTCACGGGGGAGCGGGCGAAGCCGACCAGGGGGCGGCTACGCACGCCGTGCGGCGTGCCCCGCCAGGGAGCGGACGAGCGCGTAGGCGATGGCGACGCACCCTGCACAGACCGCGCTCAGGGCGAGCGCCGCGGCAAGCGACCAGGGGTCGGCCATCCGCTCGGCGAGGGCGGCGAACAGCGCCCCGGGACTCGTAACGACGTCCCAGGAGTTCCACTGCAGCACCCGCCCGATGTACATGCCGACCCCCGCCAGGACGATGCACGCGGCGGTGAGGACGCCCGCGGTGCGCGCCCCGAGCCGGGCGGCGAGCGCCCGGTTGGCCATGTGCAGCGACACGCCGCCGATGAAGAGCCCTGCCGCGGCGAAGGCGGGGAACACCACGAGGTCGATCACCGGGGATCCGGCGGGGCGACCGGGCAGGTGGACCAGATCCGTGACCAGGTACGGCGCGTTCGGAAGGAACAGCAGCCAGACGACGAGGAGCGGCCACGCGGCCCGTCGCGACCAGCGACCTCCGACCGGCGGCAGTGCGGCCGTCAACACAAGCGGGATCCACGCGAGGAGGAGGTTCCACGCCATGAACTCGAACGTCGGCTCGCCGCTTTGGGCGAGCCGCACGCCGAGCAGCGCCAGACAGGTGACCGATAGGGCCGCTGCCACGGCGACCGCGCCGGCGGTGAAGCGGTCAGTAGCCATCCCTCATATCCAATCAGAGCAAGCCTGTCCGGCCGCCATGCGACGTGGCGCCCGGGCGCAAATCGGACGCGCGCTCGCCAGCTCGCTGCAAGCGGCATCTCGGCCAAGGGGCGGCGGGCGCACGCCCTCAAACCCTCCGATGACGCATGAAGCGTTGGCGCCTGCCCGCCGATAACCAAGCGGACGGATCGATCTCGCACCGGCATGCCGGGCCAGGGGCAGCGCGATGGAATGGATTCCAGCAACGGCCGCATCCGTTCTTGCGGTCACGGCCGCAGTCGGCCTCGGAGCGTCCGCGCGGGGTCACGCGCCCGTCGTGCCGGCGACGACGCCGCCCGCAATCCTCCGCGCCCTCGGGCCGGCGTCGGCTTTGGACCAACACCGCCCCTCGCTCGGCATGGCGCTGCGGCCCTGCAGTGCAGACCACCGAGTGCACGTCGTGGTGCGCTCCACCGCCCTCACGAACGTTCGAATCGGACGCCTCGACGTCGGCGGAGTCCGCGTTGCGGCCATCCGACCCGCCGACGGGCGCTTCACCGGTGCGGAGGGATGGATCGAGCCGCGCAGCGCCACCAGGGGCCGGGTACGGGTAACGTTCACCGTCACACGCGCCGGTGGGCCCCCGCGCCGCATCAGCCGAGCGCTCGCTCGACAGGGCCGTGCGTCTGCCTCATGTGCCACAACATGGACGGCTCCCAAGAGGAGAGCAAGCGCGTCGCCCGATGCGCCGCAGACCGTGAATGCCGACCCGTCACCCGCTCCGCCCCCGTCCATCGACCCACCTCCGCACCGCATCCTGTGGGGCGCGTACATCGACGGCGACGCATACGGGCCGGCCCGCGACGATCCACCCTGGGACATGACGTCTCTGTCGCTCTTCGAGCAGCATGCCGGCAAGGGGGTGTCGATCGTCCACTACGGCCAGTTCTGGCGGAGAGACGGCGTCCTCCAGCCCTTCTATACCAACGACCACCAGCGGGTTCGCGATCACGGGGCCATCCCGCTGGTCGACTGGAGCCCGTGGGACTCGTCCGCCGGGGGGTCTCCCCAGCAGCCCGAGTTCGCGCTGGCCAGGATCATTGCGGGCGACTTCGACGCCTACATCGCGTCATGGGCAGCCGGCGCACGCGACTGGGGCCACCCCCTCTTCCTGCGGTTCGCCCACGAGATGAACGGCGACTGGTATCCCTGGTCCGACCGGACGAACGGCAACGCCCCCGGTGACTATGTCGCGGCCTGGCGCCACGTCCACGACATCTTCACAGCGGTCGGCGCCACCAACGTCACCTGGGTATGGAGCCCGAACACGATCTACCCGGGCAGCATCCCACTGAGCGAGGTCTACCCAGGGGACGCCTACGTCGACTGGGTCGCGATCGACGGCTACAACTGGGGAACGAACCCGGCGCGTCCTGAAAGCTGGCGCACGTTCGACCAGGTGTTCAAGCCGACGTACGACGCGCTCGCGGTCGTAGCTCCGGACAAGCCGGTAATGCTCGCAGAGATCGGCTCAAGCGAGTACGGCGGCTCCAAGGCCACCTGGATTGCCGACGCCCTCGCGCGCATTCCCGCGCTCACTCGGATCGGAGCGGTGGTGTGGTTCGACTGGGACACGGACGGCATGGACTGGCGCATCGAGACGTCCCCCACCGCGCAAGATGCCTTCGCGGCAGGGGTCGCCTCGACGGCATATGCAGGAAACGAGTTCGCGGCACTTGCCGCGGGGAAGGTCCAACCCCCCTGGACGGACTGACTCAAAGGGCAGCCCGGCCACCCGTCCCGCACCGCCGGTCCGGGCGCGGCCGGCGGCATCACCAGGGCCGGGGGCGGAACAGGGACTCCTGCAGCGGCCCGCGCTCGATCTCGTAGAGGCTCTCGAGGACGCGGCGCGAGCCCTCGGAGATCCCGGGAACCTGCTTGGCGCGCAACATGCCTTCCGCCCTCGCGTGCAGCCGCGTCGGAACCAGGTGCCGGGCGAGGAGTCGGGCCGCACTGGTCGAACGAACGTGACTCGCCGCCGAACTGGACGGCGTGCCAATGTCCCGAGTAAGCCCGGGCGACGGGGTCACGCAGCGAGATCACGACGCGCGCATCGGGGCAGCAGGCGGCGATCCGCTCGGGACTCGTGGGGTCCCAGAAGTACGCCGTGCTCGCCTCGGCGACCCACCGCTCACCGCCGACGCCGGCGAAGAGAGCGCGAGGTAGGCGTCGCGGTCCTTGGGGAAGGGTGCGTGGGCGACGTAATCGTCGCTGAAGTAGTACGGCTCCTTGAGCGGTGACATGAACACGCCAGGGTGCTGGCCGAAATATGCGGCGATCGAAGAGGTGCCTGCCCGGGCGACTTCTACGACGAAGAGATTGGGCCATACACCGGGCGCCGAGAAGCCCCTGCACCCGGAAATGAGATCCGGCGTCAGCGCGCAACATCGTTCTCCTCGACCGCCTCAAGACTCTCGATGACGTTCCTGACGTCGGAGACGTCGACGCTGAGGTCCCTTCCCCTGTGACTCGCGGCGACGTAGGCATACGGCTGCCCGAGCACGGAGGCGATCACCATGTAGCAGGCCGAGAAATGCTTGGCGCCGACTAGCTCGACCACCCGGCAGTCGCTCGGGGCGAAGAGCATATTCGCCAGGCCGGCGCCATGGGGCGAGACGATGAGCTCGGCGTCGCGGAAGGACGAGACCTGCTCGCGAACGGTCATGCCGTCCAGACTGATCCGCTCCAAGCCGAGACTCGGACAGCCGAGCAACTCGTCCTCGTTGACCAGACGCCTGTCGACGGCGTCCTGCCGGGTGATGAGCAGACGATGGCGCCTTCGGGGTGCCGGTCCCAGCGCGTCGAGCACCCGTCGCCGCGTCGCCAGCAGGTGGTCCGGAGACGGCCACTCCGCGCCCCCCGGAAACACCGGAACCCGTAAGCGGTTGCAGCGGTAGACGCCGGATCCGAGGGGAACGATCCTGGCTCCCAGTCCGACGAGCTCGAGGTATGAGGACACGAAGGGAGGGAGCTCCGCCCCGACGTACAGGGGCAGCGTGCCGCTCTCATCCGACTCAGCGCAGAGCAGCGCGAGGGGGAGGACCTCGCACACCCAGTGGTAGTAGCCGTGTGAGAGCTGCGGTGAGACGAGGTAGCCGTCGGGCACCGTCGTCGCAGGCGACCAGAGCGTCTTGAGGCTGGGCGTGAGCTGCCAGCTGTACGGGAACCCGTCGAGTGGGATCGCCTCATCGGGGAAGAGGCCGGAAACGGAGACGATCCCGCTCGGAAGGTGAAACCGTCCGCCGGGCAGGGTCAGCACGCCCGACGCCGACAGCTCGTAACCCCGCCCCACGCGCTCGACAAGAGCCGCGAACCCCGCTGGATCGCGGTCGATTGTCGCCACGGGTCCCCGCACGGCCACCCGACGTGGGGCCTCGACCTCGAGGAAGGTCGCCGAGCCCATGCCGGTCCCGACGACCGAAACCCGTCTGCCCGCCAGACGGCACGTTCGTCTCACGAGCGGCACGACCGCTCGGTCAACCGTTCGATGGATCCGATGTCTCAGACGAGGGGTTGAATCCAGGAGCCTCGTCACACGCGGCTCGCCTGACTCTGGGGGTAGGCCGGACCGTCCCTGGATGGGCTCTCGACGCTGGGGACTTCCATGATCAACTCCCCCCCATCGCTCGTTTCATTCGCACCGGCCTTCGCCGCTCACAATCTAGGCACTCCTCGTAGATCGACACGGTCCGTCGTGCCATCGCAGCGGCCGAGAACTCTCGGCGGACCCGCTCTCGCGAGGCCGCGCCGAGGCGACGAGCCAGGCCCTCATCGTCGAGCGCTCGGCGGATCGCCGCGGCGAGGGATCGTGGTTCGCCCGGCGGAACGAGGAGACCCGTGACCCCGTCTACGACCGCTTCCGAGGTGCCGCCGATCGCGGTGGCGACGATCGGCAGTCCCGCCGCCATAGCTTCCAGCAGCGCGAGCGGCAGACCCTCGTACAGCGACGGCAGGACGAACAGATCCGCGCAGGCGAGCACCTCAGGGATGTCCTCCCGCCAGCCGAGGAACAGAACCCTTTCCTCGACACCGAGCCGGGTCGCCCGATCCTCGAGCTCCTCTCGGAGAGGGCCATCCCCGACCAGCACGAACACGGCGTCCGGCACGAGACGGGCCGCCTCGAGCAGGCTCGCGTGGTCCTTCTGCTTGTCGAGGCGTGCCACCGTCGCGACCAAGGAGCGTGGGTCGCGCCGGTGAGATCCCCTTGAGCTTGGCGGACCGCGGGCGCGTGAACCTCTCGGGATCGATGCCGTTCGGCACGACCTGGATCCTCTCGGAGGGCCACGGCAGGCCGGCTCCCACGCTATCGGCGACGTATGACGACACGGCGATGTAGCGGTCAACTCCGCGGGAGACGATCCACTGTTGCGCGCGCCGGGCCCGGCCCATCGGCACGTCGAGGAAGAGGTGGGCGGTGGCGACAATGGCGGGGATTCGGGCGAGACGGGCCGCGGCCAGCGCGAACTTGGCGTCGATCGGCCAGCTCAGGTGGGCATGGAAGACGTCCGGGCGCAGACGGCGGAGCTGCCGGACGAGGCGAGGGACCCGCCGTGCACCCTCCAGCCCCTCAGGCATCGCCTCGACCGGCACGATCTCCACCCGGAGGTCGTCAAGCGCGCGTCGGAGGGGGTCGAGCCCCGACGTCGGCCGCGCGAGCACGATCGGCCGCCAACGCCTACGGTCGAGCTCCGCCACCAGCGTGAGAAGGGCGTTCTCGGCGCCACCGCAGACTGCGCTGTTCAGTGTAGAGGCAGACGACCTTCACCACTGCTTCCTCTGCATCTCCGACCTTCTCCGCCGAGGCATTCGAGGTTGGCCAACTGAGGGGCAGCCGGAACGGGGACGCCGAATCCCCGACCATCGATCCAGGGCCCCAGAGCCCCATTGAGGGGACGGGCGTGGACGCCTGCGGCTCCGCCGCGCGCGCCTCAGTCCGTCCGAAACCTACGGGGTGCCGACCTGCGGGCGCGCCCCCCGTCGGCACAGGCCCCTCGCTCGCCGCCTGGCCTGCTCTTCCCTAGGATCCCCCGTCATGCCGCTCGTTTCGGTCATCGTGCCGTTCCTCAACGAGGCCCGGTTCATCCGGGAGTCCATCGACAGCGTCCTTGCCCAGAGCCACGAGGACCTGGAGCTGCTCCTCGTGGACGACGGCTCCTCGGACGACAGCACGGCCATCGCGCAGGACTACGCCGAGAGACTCCCGCACCGGGTTCGATACCTCGAGCATCCTGGCCACGACAACCGGGGCAGGAGCGCGTCCCGCAACCTCGGCGTCGCCGAGGCCCGCGGGACCTACATCGCGTTCCTCGACGCCGACGACGTCTGGCTGCCGCAGAAGCTGTCCGACCAGGTCTCGCTGCTCGACGAGCATCCGCGTGCGGGCTTCGTCTGCGCTCCTGCCGAGTGGTGGTGGAGCTGGGCCGGGCTCGGCACCAGGGCCGACGAGCTACAGGATCTCGGGGTCCCCGTCGACGGCCTGGTGGAGCCTCCAGCCCTGCTGCGAAGCTACCTGCGCAACGAGTGGGCGTCGCTGTGCGACGTGATCGTCCGGCGGACCGTCCTCGACCGGATCGGCGGCTGGGAGGACTGCTTTCGCGGGATGTTCGACGACCAGGTCGTTCCACGCCAAGCTGTGCCTGGAGTCGCCGGCATTCGTGTCGGGCGCCTGCGGGTATCGGTATCGCCAGCATCCCGACTCGTGCACCGCTCGAGCCCATGCCCTCGGTCAGCACCGCGAGACGCGACGCGCCTTTCTGGAGTGGCTCGACGGTTACCTCGCGCAGCATGCGCCACGGCGCTCCCCTGTCCGCCGGGACGTGCGATCAGAGCTTCGGCCCCTGCGCCATCCCGTGGCAGCCCGCGCCATCGGCGTCGGCCGAGGGGTGGAGCGTCGCACCCGTCACGGCGCGGCCGCCGCTCGGCCGACGGGCGCTGAGCGTCCCGTCGATCTGGCGAATCGTCGATCTCATCGGCGCCGCGCCCGGGCCGCCGCCGGTGGGAGCGGCCCGGCGGGGAGGCCTCCGGCGGCTCGCGCCCGTGAGCACCAACTTCGGCTTCGACCGCGGGCGACCGGTCGACCGCTACTACATCGAGGCGTTTCTCGAGCGACCATGCAGAGGACATCCGTGGTCGAGTGCTCGAGGTCGGCGACTCCGAGTACACGCGGCGCTTCGGCGGAGACCGGGTCACCGTCGGCCGAGGTCCTCAATCCACGGGCGGGTGATCCGGCCACGACGATCGTGGCCGACCTGAGCGACGGCGCCGCCGGCGTGGCCTCGGAGAGCTTCGACTGCATCATCCTCACGCAGGTGCTACCCGCGATCTTCGACGTGGCGACGACGCTCGCAACGGTCCATCGACTGCTGAAGCCCGGCGGCGTGGCCTTCGTGACCGCGAATGGGATCTCGCAGATCGACACGTGGAGCGACGAGCGATTCGGCTGGTACTGGAGCTTCACGCGGCGCTCCATGCGACGGCTCCTCGAGCAGTCGTTCCCCGGCGGCGACGTCGACGTCCGCGCGCATGGGAACGTCCTGGTCGCGACCGCGTTCCTCCAGGGCCTGTCGGCCGAGGAGTTGACCCGCGAGGAGCTCGACCACCTCGATCCGACCTACGAGCTTGTCATCACCGCACGAGCGGTCAAGGCCACGGCCGGAAGATGATGATGAGAGCCGGCGTCGCGCGTCGCCGGCGTGGCGCGCCGCCTGCGATCGGCCGTGGCGCCGGGCGGGCTGATACTGCTCTACCACCGGATCGCCTCGGAAGACGGCGATCCGTCCGGCCTGACGGTGAGCCCCGCCCATTTCGCAGAGCATCTCGACGTGCTCGCCTCGAAAGGGCTGCGTCGTGCCGACGCGGACACTGGCGCGAGCCGTGACTGATCGGTCTCGGCCTGCGGGGCGCGGTCGCGATCACGTTCGACGATGGATACGTCGATAACCTCGAGATCGCCCGGCCCGCACTCGCCCGTCACGACCTTCCCGCGACCGTGTTCGTCGTCAGCGGACATGTCGGCAGCACGACGCCGTTCTGGTGGGACGAGCTCGAGCGGCTCCTCCTTCGACCGGGCGCACTGCGTGACCCTCTCCAGGTCGAGGTCGCCGGCCGCATCCGGTGCTGGGACCTCGGGAGCTCGGCCGTGTTCCACGCGACGGATCTCCAGCGGTACTGCCATTGGCATGCCGATCGTCATGCGCCGCCGACCCCCCGGCACTCCGCGTTCCTCGAGCTCCGGGCCGCACTGCGCGACCTGGCCGCGGAGGACCGAGAGGGCGTCCTGAGCGGGCTTCGCGACGCCGTCGTCGGCGAGCCGCCGGTCCTGTCGCCCGACCGTCGATGCGTCTCCACCTCGGAGCTGGCCCGACTGGTCGAGGACGACCTCATCGAGGTCGGGGCGCACACCGTCAACCACCCCTTCCTCCCGGCGCTCAGCGACGAGCGGCAACGACACGAGGTCGTGCGATCCAAGCGAGAGCTCGAGGAGATCGTCGGTCGCCCGGTCGCCGGGCTTCGCCTATCCCCACGGAGGCATCGGAGCGGCGAGCCTCGACGCGGTCCGGAGCGCCGGGCTTCGACTACGCCTGCTCGACCCGGGTCACGACGGTCCGCGAGAGCTCCGACCGCTTCCGTCTTCCCCGCATCGGGGTGGAGGACTGGGACGGCGACGAGTTCGAGCGCCGCCTGAGGATGGCGTTTCGCAGCTAACCGCCACCGCGCGAGGATCTTGAGCGAGTGCCTGGACGTTCGGTTCGGCCGCAACTGGTCGTGTGGACGGGCGCCCGGGCCGGCACGACGGGATACCTTCTGGAGCGAGCGAAAGGGAGTCTTGGGGCCGTCAAGCAGTCTCGTCCACCCACATCGAACTACCGCCGGGGGTCTGTACGACTCCGCGGGAGGCCGATGACCGAATCCACAAGCGAGTTGCAGCGCCGGGTGGCCGAATCCCCGGCTGCCGGGGCAGCCGACCCCGCCAGGGAATCGCGGCGATGGGTGGAGAACCGGCCGACGAGCCGCTTCTGGCCGCTCTTCGATCCGCAGGAGCTCTGGGCATACCGCGACGTCGGGGTCATCCTTGCCGAGCGCGACCTGAAGGTCCGCTACAAGCAGACCTTCTTCGGCGTCGCCTGGGCGCTGATACAGCCGCTCATCGCGATGGTGCTCTTCACGCTGATCCTCGGCCGCGGTGTCGGTCTGCCGAGCGAGGGCGTGCCGTACTCGGCCTTCGTGCTGGCCGGCCTCGCCATCTGGTTCCCCTTCAACACGGCCGTCGGATCGGCTGCCGAGAGCCTCGTCCGCAACCCGGAGCTCGTGACGAAGGTGTACTTCCCGCGCCCGCTGGCACCGCTCGCCGCCGTGCTCGCGCCCGCGGTCGACCTGGTCATCGCCATGACGATCGCCGTCGTCGTCACCGTGATCGTCGGCGTCCCGATCGGGCCCGCGATCGCCCTGCTTCCCCTGTGCTGCGTCGGCGCGGTCGTGGTCTCCCTCGCGTTCGGCGTCTGGCTGTCGGCGCTGAACGTCCTGTACCGCGACGTCCGCTATGCGCTGACGTTCGCACTGCAGCTGCTGTTCTTCGTGAGCCCGGTCGTCTACGCGCTTCCGGACACGAAGTGGGACGGGCTGCTCGCCCTCAACCCGCTCGTCGGACTGATCGGCGTCGTGCGCTGGTCGCTGCTCGGAGTGGATGCTCCGAGCACGACCGTCATGCTGGTCTCGCTCGGCTCGACTGTCTTCCTGCTGATCACGGGACTCGTCTTCTTCCGTCACACCGAGCGCCAGTTCGCCGACAGGATCTGACCGATGAGCGCGACCGCGATCGAGACGCGCGGCCTCGGCAAGCGATATCGGCTCGGGCAGCAGCAGGCGGCGTACGGAAGCCTGCGCGACAGCCTCACGTCAGCGCTGAGCCCGAAGCGTCGACGGGAAGCGCGGGACGAGATCTGGGCGCTTCGCGACGTCGACCTCACCGTGCGCGAGGGGGAGGCGGTCGGCGATCATCGGCAGCAACGGCTCGGGTAAGTCAACCCTCCTGAAGATCCTGGCCCGCATCACCGAGCCGAGCGAGGGCGTCGCCCGTATCCGCGGCCGAGTGGGTGTGATGCTCGAGGTGGGCACCGGCTTCCACCCCGAGCTCACCGGGCGGGAGAACGTCTACCTGAGCGGCGCGGTGATGGGCATGAGGCGTCGTGAGATCCGGCGCAGAGTACGATGAGATCGTCGAGTTCGCCGGCGTCGAGCGCTTCATCGAGACGCCGCTCAAGCGGTACTCCTCGGGAATGCAGCTGCGGCTGGCCTTCGCCGTCGCCGCCCACCTCGAGCCGGAACTGATGCTCGTGGACGAGATCCTCGCGGTCGGCGACATCGAGTTCCAGCGCCGGTGCCTGGAGCGGATGGACCGGTTGAGCGCAGAGGGGCGGACGGTGATCTTCGTCAGCCACGACCTCGGGGCGGTGACGCGCCTCTGCTCGCGGGCGATCTGGGCGGATAGCGGGCGACTCGTCGGCGACGGCGAGCCCGACCGAGGTCGTCGCAGGCGTACTACGCGAGCGCTCCTCGGTCAGGCCGGAGAGGCCGAGTTCGCGGTCAACGAAGACGTCGGCGTCAGCCACGTCGCCATCCTCGACGAGCGCGGCGAGAGCGCTCGACCAGCCGGTGCGAGACGAGCCCCTCACCCTGCAGATCCGGCTCGTCGGCGAAACGGCCGGTCCCCGTTCATCGACCTGGGCCTCTACCTGCTGAACGGCGACGGATCGGTGGTCGCTCAACGAGAACTGGTCCGACCAGTCGGGCATCCCCGACCTCGTTCCCGAGGCCGGCGAGTACGTGATCCGGCTGACGGTACCCCCCGTTCTGCGCGCCGGCGAATACGTCCTCGGTCTCTGGCTCGGCAGCGAGCACGTCAACTTCTTCGACCGCCACGTGCTGACGTTCTCGCTACTCCCAGCGGGCGACCGCAGGGGTGACCGCGACGCAGGCAGTCGCGGTCTGATCGCGGACGGCTGATCCAGGCCGCCCGTGACGATCGGCAGCCCGAGAGCGCCGCACGGCGGGCTCAGGCGTGACGACGATGCGGCACCCGGCACTCTCGCCGGCCAACCTTCGTCACGCTCACCGACGAGCGTTTCTTCCTCGGGACGGTGGCTCTCGTCAACTCGCTCCACCTGACGGGAAACGACGGCGACGTGCTCATCATCGACGCGGGCCTGACGCGACGCCAGGCGAGTCTGCTCGCCGGCGTCATGCGAGATCCTTCCTCTCACTCATGATGACAAGGGCGTCACCCGCGCCCTTCCTGAAACCCGCGGCCATAACGCTGGCGCTCGCGCGCGGCCTCACGGGGAGGGTGGCGTTCATGGACAGCGACATGATCGCGACCGGGAGTCTCCACCCGCTCCTCGCGCCGGCGGCCGAGGGACGGATCTGCCTGCTGCCCGACGGTGCCACCACGCTCGCAGTCGCGAAGGTTCGACGAGTGGGTATCCGTCCTGGGTCTCGAAGGAGAACTGCGACATCAGCCCTACGTCAACTCCGGGTTGATCGCCTTCCAGGCGGGACTCTGGGACCACACACTCCAGCGTTGGCGGCGAGTTGTGCGGACGGGTGGCGGAAACGGGACTGCGCGAGCCACAGTACGTGCCCGAGGACGCTGAACCAGGTGCATCCGTTCGCCTATCTCGATCAGGACGTCCTCAACGCGATCCTCGATGAGCGAGGTCGCCGCCGATCGACATCGTGATCCTCGACTGGCGGACCGTCGGGATACCGGAGCCGGAGGACACTACGCGGGTCGTGAACCGCCGGACGCTGAGATGCCGCAACGAGGGCGGTGCGCCGCTCCTGCTCCACCATTTCGCCCACCCCAAGCCCTGGCTTCGCCGGAGCGCAAGCCTGCCTTCGCTACGAGCCCTATGACGAGCTCCTGGCGCGCGCGCTGGGCGCGCGAGACGCTCCCATTCGCGTGGACCGGGCCGACGTCCCGGCTTGGATAAGGGACGACCCTGCCCACCGCCTCATGAGACGGCATGAGACGGAGCGACGGCTGGACCGCCACCCTGCTTCGCTGTGGCGCGCCGACCGCTCGCTCACCTTGCTCTGGACGGCGGGGAAACTCGATGACGGCGGTGACGGCGACGATCGGGTGCACGATCGTCGCCGCCAACTATCTCCCGCACGTCCGCGTTCTCGTCGAGGGCTGGCGACGGTTCCACGCGGAGACGCCGTTCGTCGCCCTCGTGGTCGACTGGAATGAGGGCGACGCCACGGATGAGCCGTTCGACACGCTCACAGCCACCGGAATCGGCGTCGGCGCGGACGAACTCGCGCGGATGCGGGGCATCTACGGCGTCGCCGAGCTCACCACGGCCCTGAAGCCGCACCTGCTGCGCTCACTCCTCGATACCGGAGCCGACGCTGCGTGCTCTACCTCGACTCCGACACCGACATCCACGCAGACCTACGGGGTGTCGCCGAGCTGGCGGCGACGGCACGGGATCGCCGCTTTCGCCTCATGTCGTCGAACCGTTCCCGTTGGACGGCAAGAGCCCGAGCGAGTTCGAGCTCCAGCAAGTACGGAACCTTCAACTCGGGTCTTCTCGCGGTCGGGGGCGCCGCCCGGCCCTTCCTGCGATTGGTGGGCGGAGCGCCTGCGACGGGACTGCCTGTTCTGCGAGGAGATGGGGATGCACGCAGACCAGCGATGGCTGGAGTGGGTTCCCCTGTACTTCGACCACTGCGTGATGCGGGACCCGGGCCTCAACACGGCCCATTGGAACCTTCACGAGCGCGAGATCAGGTGGATCGATGGCGAACTCAGGGTCGGCGATGGTCCTCTCCGGACCTTTCATTTCGCGGGCTTCGACCCGGAGCGTCCGGAGATGCTGACGTGGTACGAGCGCCCGAACGCCCGGTATGAGATGCGCGCCGGGTCGGACGTCGCGAGGATGTGCGCCGACTACGCACGACGGCTACTGGCCTCCGGCTACCGCCAATCGCGCTCCGTCCCCTATCGGTTCGGGGTCAGCGCCGCCGGCACCCCGCTGGGAAACTGGGAGCGCCGGACCTACCGGGAGATGCTGATCGCGGCCGAAGCGCGGGGAGACGGGGATCTCCCGGGCCCGTTCGAGCCGGGGCGATCACGGGAGTTCGAGCGAATGCTTCGTGATCCCCGGTCGATGAACCTGCTCTCCGAGCAGGCGCTGGTGAGAGTCCATGACGCGCGCCTCGCCCGGCCGGTCGACGGCGACGCTCCGCTGACCAGGCTCAGGGAGGCCATGGGCATGTCCCGCCGCCTCCTTCGGCGCATCCCGGGTCGGCGTCACGGCTGGATGCCGTTTCCGCTCCCGAGCGACGTGACGCGCAACGAGTACGCGGCCGGGGTGGTCCGGTCCGGCTGCATGCCGCTGAAGGTCCCGTCGAGTGTCTGAGCTCGTCCTGGTCACGGGAGGCGCCGGATTCATCGGCGGGCACACGGTCGACCTGCTCCTCACACGGGGCTTCGCCGTGCGGATCGTCGACAACCTGCACCCCCAGGTGCATCCGGGCGGCGCCCGTCCGGCGTACCTGGCGCCGGAGGCCGAGTTCGTCCAGGCCGATGTGCGCGACCTGGACGCGATGAAGCGTGCCGTCCGCGGGGTGTCGCGCATCGTCCATCTGGCGGCGGAGACGTCGGTCGGTCAGTCGATGTACCAGAGCGACGTTCATGTCGACGTCAACGCCCGCGGCACAGCCACGGTATTCCGGGCCCTCCGGGAAGGGGGCGCGGAGGTCCACCGGGTGGTTCTGAGCTCGTCGCGCGCGGTCTACGGCGAAGGCGGGTACCACTGCGCGAGCTGCGGTGACCTCAACCCCGGTTCCCGCTCACTCGACGATCTCCTGGCGGGGGTCTGGACCCATCGTTGCCCAGCCTGTGGCGGGGCTCTCACCGCAATCCCGACCACGGAGGACATCGCTCCCCGCTACTCCTCGTCTTACGGGATGACCAAGCTCTTCCAGGAGCAGATCGCCACGATGGAAGCCGAACAGCTCGAGATCCCCCTTGTGATGCTGCGCTACTTCAACGTATACGGGCCGCGACAATCGGTGAGCAACCCGTACACGGGGCTGATCGTCACTCTCGGGCTGCGCCTTCTGCACGAGCGGACGTTGGTGCTATACGAGCACGGCACCCCAGTGCGCGACTTCGTCCACGTCGATGACGTCGTCAGCGCGAACCTCACAGCCTTGACGTCCGGCGTCACCGGTACAACGATGCTCAACGTCGGCACCGGCGTATCAGTGAGCTTGACGGAACTCGCCGCGGAACTAGGACGCGCCTTCGACCGAGAGCCCCGGGTGGAGTTGTCGGACCGCTTCCGAGTGGGCGACATCCATGCGGCGGTTGCCGATGTCTCCCGGCTGCAGGCCGTTCTCGGCCTCGCGCCCGGCATCCACATCGACAGGGGCCTCCGGACCTTGGTGCCGGCGCTGCAGGGGGCACAGGCCGAGGATCGATCCGAGGCCGTCGAGCACGAGCTGCGCCGGCAAGGGGTGCTGAGGGGTTGACGCCGCCGGCAGAAAGGGTGGGTTCGATGTGCGCCAAAAGTTGGCGGCCCGGGCGGTGCGCCCCGTGGCTCCGAGGCCTTACATGACGAGCAGCCCGAACAGACGGCACCTCTCCATCGCGCTCTCGCCCCAGGGCAATGTGCACTGGATCGGAGGCGAGTTGTACAGCCAACATATCTTCAAGTCCCTGATCGCCTATCGGCGAAACCACCCGGAGGTGCTTTTCACGCTCCAGCTCGTATGCCCGGACCCGGAGCAGCTCATCGACGGGGATCCGATCTATCGGGACGCCGACGGCATCATCTCCCCCGGCGCCCACAGCCTGTCCGAGCGGGTGAGGCGGGGTGTTGTGCGAGGGGCCAATCGCCTCCAGCCGAAGGCCCGCCGAAACCCGGACGCCCTGACGGCTCTCGCCCTGCAGGAAGCCGGTGTGGATTTCGCCTATCCCTATGCCGCTCCACGGCGGCCACGGCTCGGGCCGGCGGGAGCCGCCTGGATCCCGGACTTCCAGCACCGCCATCTGCCGGCGTTCTTCTCGAGCGAGGAATGCCGCGCGCGCGACAGGGTCTTCTCCGAGCTCGGCAGGTATGCCTCTGACATCGTCTTCAGCAGCAGGGATGCGCTCCACGATTTTCAGCGGTACTTCCCAGGGAGCAGGGCCCGATCGCACGTGCTCCCCTTCTGCTCCATCCCCGATGGATCCGTGTGGCACAAAGATCCCGTGGCGGTCCAACTCCGGTATCACCTGCCCGACCGGTTCCTCCTCTGCTCCAATCAATTCTGGGCCCACAAGAACCAGTTGCTGCTCCTGGAGAGCCTGGCCGCGGTCCGCGACAGTCGTGACGACATGTTCGTCGTGTTCACGGGTCACCTCAACGACTACCGACGGCCCGAGCATGTTGAACAAGCTCTTCACCTTCATCAGTCAGCACGACCTGCGCGACAGGATCGCCGTGCTCGGGCTGATACCTCGCGAAGACCAACTGCAGCTCATGCGTCGCTGCGTGGCCGTGGTGCAGCCTTCTCTGTTCGAAGGCTGGAGCACCGTGGTGGAGGATGCCCGCAGCCTCGGGAAGCCGATCGTGCTGAGCGACCTGGCGGTCCACCAGGAGCAGGCCCCCCCGGACGGCCTCCTCTTCGATCGGACGTCATCCGTGTCCCTGACCGAGTCGCTGCTCACGGCCTGGGAGGCGTACGGTCCCGGGCCGGACCCGGACAAGGAAACGGCCGCCCGCAGGAGGGCGCCCGAGCTCATCGACAAGATGGCCGCCGACTTCTTAGACATCGCCCATGAGTGCGTAGCGTCGGCGCCACGACCGGCCGGCGCCTCGGACCCGTCCTGATCAGGCGCACGCCGCTCGCCATGACAGGAGCCGGGGCTCAGGCCCCTCGCAGGGGGCGGTGCCAATCCTGCGTGTTCCGCCCGAGCAGCAGGTCCGTGCGGGCCTCGTGGCCCAGGGTTGCATTGCCGAGACGTCCACGGACCACCGATCCGCGTCCCCCGGACGCACCCATCCGGAGATGCCGGAGATGCCGGAGATGGGCTGCGCGATCGAGTGCGTGTTCCCCGAGGCGACGTTGAACGCCTCGCCCGCCGCAGGCGCGCGTTCCGCCACGCAGAATCATCGCGGCGGCGATGTCCTCGACCCAGACGAAGTCGCGCTCCCGCCTTCCGTCGCCGACGACCTCGAGCCGCTCGGGTTTCCGGCTGAGGCGGTCGAGCAGGTCGAACACGACCTGCTTGTGTTGTCGGGGGCCGTAAACGGAGAAGAGCCGCACCGAGGCGCACGGCATCGCGAAGAGTTGACTGTAGACCGCGACGTACCGCTCTGCGGCGAGCTTGCTGACCCATACGGCGAGATCGGCACCGTTGGATCCGATTCCCGGATCGGAAACCGGACCGGGTTGCCGTACCACCGCGGCCGAAGACGTGTTGATCAGCCGCGGTCGCCGTTGAGCGAGGCGCAGTGCCTCGAGCAGCCGGAAGGTCGTCTCCAAGTTCAACGCGAAGTCGTAGGCGGGATTCCCGACCGAGGGCGGGATGTACGGATTCGCGGCGAGATGGAAGACAACATCGAAGTCCTCGACAAAGGCGGGCCTCGCCAGCACCTCGCCCAACGGGCGCGCGAAGGCGCGCCAGCTCAGCGCGCTCGTCGCTCGTCAGGCCCGGGGCATCGCCCTGGTCGATCCGCGCCTGCTTGACCCAGCGGCGCACCGCCGTCTCGGTGAGATCGAGCTCGCGGCAGACCTCCGTCACCGACTTGCCCGAGCTGAGGATCAGCTCAACGTTCTCGCCTTCCCGAGCCGCCTGAGACACGCCGGCCTCCTCGCCTCGACGTGCACCGTCGGCGATGCGCTCGCGCTCGACAACGCTGTCGCGGAGGCCTTCTGGGACCGGATGCAGGTCGAGCTGCTCAACCGTCCCTCTGGCGCAACCGGGTCGAGCGGCCAACGCGATGTTCGAGTATCTGGGGGGTCTTCCAGAACCGCCAGCGCCGCCATTCGGCGCTCGGGCGCATTCCGACCGAGTACGAGATCCTCCGCAGACCCGTCAGCCCCTGGCGTCGTGATTCCAGAAAGCCGTGTCCACGCAAGTGGGGGAAGACCAGTGGTGTCCGCAGAAGCGGGGCGACCCCAGTTTGGCTCTCGCGAACCAACGGTTCGGAGCTCGCGGTGGCCGGCCCTGCCTCAGCCGGCGCCGCTCCTACACCACTCATGGGCGCGCTCTTCACAACGTCCATGGGTAGGACCGCAAGCGGATGGTCTGCGCGTCTATTCTCCCCGAGGAAGCAGGGCGGATCGCCCGAAGGCGCCGCGGTAGCAGCGCTAGCATGCCGGTCTTTCGAAGGACGCCGTTGCATCCGAACCCAAACCCGAGCATCGCTCCCACCCTGCTGAACCAGGGCGAGCGTCTCGTACGGATCGGATACTCGAGCCTGGATGACCCGATGAACGTTGACCGGGCGTCCGGCGTTCCCTACAACCAAGTTCTGAGCCTGCGAAAGCAGGGGCATGCGGTGAGCCTGCTTGGCCCGTTGCTCCCGCCTCCGTCTTTCCTCGAGCGCGCTCGGCGAGCGGTGAATCATCGGATGGCCGCAAGGATGTTCCTCGACGAACTGACACCGCGTGTGGCGCGGCAGGCCGCCGCCCTCCTGCGGCGAAACCTGGACCGCTGTGACGCGGAGGTCATCCTGTCCGCGGGCGCCGTGCCCTTTGGCTACTTCGAGCCAGACCGGCCGTACGTCGTTGATTGCGATGCGAGCTTCGCCAGCATCGTCAAAAAGTACACGGGCTATAGCGATCTGAACCCGCGGCTAGCGGAACGGCACGACGCGGCCGAGGGTCGGGCCCTTCGACGCGCGGCCTTCTGCGTCTTCGCATCCCCGTGGGCCGCGACGGAGGCAATTCAGTACTACGACCTCGACCCGGGCAGCGTCCGTGTTGTTCCCCACGGTGCAGGGATGCCGGGGCTCCGGCCGGCGGCGGTGCGTGCCGCCATCGCGGCGCGCGACCTCACTGCGCCTCGGCTCGTCATGATCGGCGTCGATTGGGAGCGCAAGGGCGGTCCGAGGGTATTGGACGTGGTCCGCTCGCTCCGACGCAGTGGCCTTGAGGCCAGCCTCACGATCGTCGGTGCGCGCGTCCCGAGCGACGTCGAGGACCTACCCTTTGTGACGGTCACGGGATACCTGAGCAAGCAGCGCCCCGACGACCTCCGAATTCTCGAAGCGATACTCGCCGACTCGGCGTATCTCCTTCTCCTTTCGCGCGCTGAGGCGTTCGGGATCGCGGCGGCCGAGGCAAATGCTTACGCCCTCCCCTGCGCCGTGTCTGATCTCGACGGCCTGCGCTACGTCGTTCGGGACGATCTCACTAACGGACGCCGGTTCACGCTTTGGGACAGCCCGGACAGAATCGCGGAGGAGATCGGTCAGGATCTCACCGACCCGTCACGCTACGAGCGCCTCGCACTGGGTGCCTTCGCGGAGTTCGAGAGGTCGCTCAACTGGGAGGCAGTGGGTCGCTTGCATTCTCGCATACTGACGGCCGCAGCGGCTAAGACAACTCCGTCATGCTAACGCCGAGCCGGGGAGGCTTGGCGGAAGGTCCGCTCGGCGCGCGGGTCCGCTGGAATAGCGTCTGACTCCGCGATCTTTAGCGCCGGCGGCGCGGGGGTTCACGGGAGTGGAGGATACCGGGAGCGAACCGGTGACCCCGACGCTGCCAGGCTAGCCGAAGGCGGGTCAGGAGAGGGGAACGAGAGGGCACGAGAGCCCATGGGGAAGCAGTGCTTCTCTCCCACTCGAGTAGCGTCCGCTCACGTGGTGTACGACCGCCCAGCCGCTGAGTCCGCCGGGCCGCGACGCTCCCAGAGCTAGGCGGCGTGGCCCGGCGGCGGGCCCGAAGGGCCCGTGGTCGAAGCAGGCGACCACCGCCGTCATCCTCATGAAGTCCGCCAAGACACTCATGAGGAGCACGACGACGATGGTCGATCCGAGGATGGATGCGCTGCAGTGGCTGCGCAAGCAGCTGGCCGAGGAATGCCCCGACATCGCCCGCGCGATGCTGGAGCGCGCCGTTGCCGAGCTGATGTCCGCTGAGGCCGACGCCATCTGCGGCGCCGCCTACGGTGAGCGCAGCCCCGAGCGGGTGAACGCGCGCAACGGCTACCGATCGCGCCGCTGGGACACCCGCGCCGGCACGATCGAGCTCGAGATCCCCAAGCTGCGATCCGGCAGCTACTTCCCCGACTGGTTGATCGCCCCGCGCCGGCGGGCCGAGAAGGCCTTGGTGGCCGCGATCGCCGACGCCTACCTGGCCGGCGTCAGCACCCGGCGCGTCGACAAGCTGGTGCGACAGCTCGGCATCGAGGGGATCTCCAAGAGCCAGGTGTCCGAGATCGCCAAGGGCCTCGACGAGGCCGTCGAGGCATTCCGCGTCCGGCCGCTGTCGGGCCCCTACCCCTACGTGTGGCTCGACGCCCTGGTGGTGCGCTGCCGCGACGACGCGATGCGGATGGCGGGCGTCTGCTGCATGGTGGCCGTCGGCGTCAACCCGGAGGGCCGGCGCGAGGTGCTCGGGGTCGAGCTTGCGACCAGCGAGGACGGGGCGGGCTGGACCTCCTTCCTGCGTGGCCTCGCCGCCCGCGGCCTCACCGGCGTGCAGCTGGTGATCTCCGACGCCCACCCCGGGCTGGTGGAGGCGGCCCGCTCGGTGATGGCCGGCGCTGCGTGGCAACGCTGCCGCACCCACTACCTCAGGAACCTACTCACGAAGGTCCCCAAGTCCGCGCAGCCGCTGGTGGCGACGCTGGTGCGCTCGATCTTCGCCCAACCGGACGCCGCCCAGGTCGCCGCCCAGCACGAGCGCGTCGTTGACCAGCTCGCCGAGCGGTTCCCGGCCGCCGCCGCCCACCTCGCCGACGCCGGCCCGAGATCCTCGCCTTCACCGGCTTCCCCAAGGAGCACTGGCGCCAGATCTGGTCGACCAACCCCCAGGAGCGGCTCAACAAGGAGATCCGACGGCGCACCGACGTCGTTGGCACCTTCCCCGACCGGGCGAGCGTGCTTCGCCTCGTCGGAGCGGTGCTGGCCGAGACCCACGACGAGTGGGCCGACACCCGCCGCTACATGACCGTTGACGCCCTGCTTCGCCCCGACCCCGTCACCGAGCCCGAGGAGCTGCTGCTCGAGCAGGCCGCATAGATCGACGACGAGGATGACGACGGATCAGCGCGCCGCCTCGTACACCACCTTGACGGACGTGGCCCCCCCTCGTTCCCCCTCGTTCGGTTTCTGTCCGCTCGGATGCGACGAATATGCGACGCGCTAGCTAGGGCCCCTCCAGCGCTCAAGGCGCTTGTACTTGTGGGGGACCGTCCCCGGGATCGCGCCTCGGCTGGCGCCGATCATCGGGATGGAGCCAGTAGTCACCGGGCACTGAGCGGCCTCCTCGGTCCTCGGGCTCCCGCAGCGCGCTCAGCGGCCGCCCGGATCTCGGCGTCACGCTCGGCCCAGTCTTCTCGTCAGATCCTTGTCGTCACCACTCCCTCGCGCTCGGCCGGAACGTTTCGAGAGCGGAGGGGGAAACGCGACACGCCGGCCAGGCCTGTTGAGTCTTGACCCGGACGGCGCGACGCCTTAGCCGGCGGTCGGAAGAAGTGCGCGCGCCCCCTCACAGGACGCGGCGTCCGTTATGCGTACGGTCCGGCCGGTCGGGACGTTGACGAGGTACACCACCCCGAACGGGACGACCCTCCCGGCGGCGATCTCCCCCCCAAACTGATGCCGCGACATGATCCGCACGGCGGCCGTCGTGCACGCGATGCGGGTGTCGCCGACCACCGGTAGGCCCGACACCGTTCTGTCGCCGTACAGGAGGCTGATCGCCCCGGCGAGATCCCACGTTTCGTCGAACACGGGAACGTCGTTCACCGTCGCGTCCTCTCCCGCAGTGAGGATGAGCGCCCCGGGGACGGGTTTCGGCACGCCCGCACGCACCGAGGAGAGGACGGCGGCCTGCCGTTGCGATGCGGCGAGGTAGTCATCCTCGTGCCTCAGAAGCACCGTTGACTGCCCGATGAGGATGAGGACGAGAAGGCCCCCCGCCACTCCCATGACGAGGCGCGGGCGCGCAAGGAGATGCGCCACGACTAGGCCGGCAAGGATGACGGTCGCGCAGACAAAGACCGCTACCGGCAGCGCGGCGAAGACGTTGCCCCGATTCCCAATGCCGGTGGAGAGCGGACCGAGATAGCTGCCGAGGAGCACCACGTGGGCGGCGCCGACACCGATGGCGGCGATCCCTTGGGCCATGAGCCACCACCTGATGCACCGCGCATCCGCCCCGCCCTTCCGAAGCAGCACGACAGCGCCGAACGCTGCAAACAGCGCCAACAGGAGCGGCACCGCCAAGAGCGGACGCGCGCCGGACGGCACGAAGGCTTGGGCCACTGCCGTCCCCGCCTGACGGGCGGCCGACGGCACGTCCTGGAGCGCGCCGCGCACCGTCGTCACCCTCCGGACCTGGCCGGTGGCCGCGGCGGAGTAAGCGATGGCCACTGCGACCAGCGTGCCGTCGGCGAGCCATCGAGGGATGACGGAACGCCACGGAACACAAACGCGATAGAGCAGTCCCGACAGGAGGATCGCGGGAGCGGCGACCTCGTAGGTCAGCATGCTCAGGAGGTACAAGAGCAGCGCACACGCGTGCAGCAGTAGCGCGTTGCGTCCACGGCCCCTCAGTCCTTGGAGGGCGACGAGGAGCCCGGCCAGGTACAGCACGACGGCCAGGTTGTTCACCGCCGCCGTGGCCCAGAGTCGCGTCGCGTCGGACAAGGGGAACACGAGGGTGAGCAGGGCGGCGACGAACGCAGGCGCGAACGCAGCCCCGAGCACGCGAAGCACGACGTGGAGCAGGACCGCGACGAGCCAAGCGAGCGCGATCCCCAGCGCCAAGTGGGCCCAGGCATGGGTCCCGAACAGGGCGTGCGGCACTGCGAGCGCCACCGCCAGCACTGGCCGCCCCCCGAGGATGTCGTGGAACGTCGCGATCGACGATGCGAGGCGGGGCGGGTCTGCGAACCGGTACGCGGCTGCGTTCGCCCAGTCGTCCGCAAAGAAGCCGGAGTCCGATACATAGCGACCGTAGAAGGCAAAGGCGGCGAGCATCAACAACGCTGCGACAAGGAGGACTTCCCTTGCCCCGAGGGCACGCGGGTCGAGGACGCGGGCCAGCGTCTTCAGACCGGCGCCTTGCTCCGAGCGCTCTTCCTCGTACCCGCCGTCAACCTCCATGCGCGCCAGCCTACGGCCGCCGGGCTGCGGCGGCGCTAGACGTTCGTCTGGTCGCGGGCGTCCGGGGCGCCCGCGGGTGATTCGGGGCCGAGGTGGACCTCCACCTTCCCAAGCAGCCCCAGGGCCGTCGCGGTCCAGACACTGCGCAGACGGCGAGCCGATCGCCATCGTCCGGGGCAGCCGAATCCTCCTTGCTGCGGAATGACTCCTGGAAGCGCATCTGCGAGGTATTCCGGAATCCCTTCCGCCGCTCGGCCTGCGGTAGCTGCCCCAACTGCGGCGGAATGTCGTGGACCCGACTGGGGCTCCGGCTTCAAGGGCGGCTTCCGCCGCAGCGGGGTTGCCGCGCTTCTGCGGACACCGACGGAAGGGCGATGATGCCCATCCAAGGAGGTCCACATAGAGCAACCGCGGCGACGAGCACGGCGCGGGTTCTCGTCCGAGCTGAAGGCGAGAACGGTTGAGCTGATCCTCAGCTCGGGCAAGTCGGTGAACGAGGTCTGCCGCGAGCTCGATCTCACCGAGACGGCGGTGCGCCGCTGGGTCAAGCAGGCGCGGATCGACCAGGGCGATGCCCCGGGCCTGACGAGCGACGAGCGCGCTGAGCTGGCGCGCCTTCGCCGCCGACGGACGCCGCCACGGCAGAAAGCCGATCGCCCGCCTGATGCACCAGGCCGGACTCGAGGGGCCCACCGCAGACGATTCCGGCGCACCACCGAGCGCGATCCGCTGCGGGCACCGGCTGCGGACCTCGTCTCGCGTCTTCACGGCGAATCGCCCGAACGCGCTGTGGGTGGCCGACATCACCTACGTGCGCACCTGGGCCGGCTGGCTCTACCTGGACGCCCACAGCCGGATGGTGGCCGGCTGGTCGATGCGCGAGGACCTGCGCGCCGAGCTGGTGGTTGACGCGATCCAGATGGCGCTGTGGCGGCGCAACGTCGCACCCGGCCCGGCTCGTGCACCAGCGACCGCGGATCGCAATACACGACTTCGCCTGCGGCAGGACGCTCCGGGAGGCGAGCATCGCCCAGTTTGATGGGATCCCGCGGGGATGCCTACGACAACGCCCTCGCTGAGTCGTTCATGGCGACGCTCGAGACCGAGCACATCGACCGGCGCTTCTGGCCGACCTGCCAGAGCGTCCGCACCGCCATCTACGACTACATCGAGGGCTGGTACAGCCCGCCCCGGCGGCACTCGGCCCTTGGCTACCTCAGCCCGGCACAGTTCGAGGCCGTCGGGGGGTCGGCGGCCTGATTCTCCTATCTGAGGATCCGTCGTCGGGCCGGTGGTGATGTGGACGGCCGCGACGGCCGTCCACGCGTCCGAAGGATGCGTCAGCTCCACGGGCCCGGTGGGCCAGTTGGCCGCCTCGAACTCGATCGGCGACAGGTAGCCGAGCGCCGAGTGCAGGCGGTACGGGTTGTAGAAGGTCTCGATGTAGTCGAAGACCGCCAGGCGAGCGGCGTCGCGAGTGGGAAAGCTGCGCCCGCGCACCAGCTCGGTCTTGATCGTCGAGATCACCGACTCGGCCGCGGCGTTGTCGTAGGCATCGCCGCGGCGGCCCATCGAGGCGAGGATCCCCGAGTCGGTCAGGGTGCGGCCGAAGGCCAGCGAGCCGTATTGAGAGCCCCTGTCGGAGTGATGGACCAGGCCGGGCTCCGGGCGTCGGCGCACCACGGCCATCGAGATCGCGTCCACGACCAGCTCGGCGCGCAGGTCCTCGCGCATCGACCAGCCGACGATCCGCCGGCTCCACATGTCGGCGACCACGCCGAGGAACAGCCAGCCCTCGTGCGTCGGTAGGTAGGTGATGTCGGCGACCCACAGGCGATCGGGTCCCTCGGCGACAAAGCGCCGACGCACCCGGTCGGGTGCGGGCGGGCGGCGCGCATCGGGCGTCGTGGTGCGGGCCCGGCCGCGGCGGCGGCTGACGCCCTGGATGCCCGCCTCGGCCATCAGGCGCGCCACCCGCTTGCGGCCGACCCGCTCGCCCTGGCGGGCGAGCATGGCGTGGATGCGCGGCGCCCCGTAGGTCGCCCGCGAGGCGCCGTGCAGCGCGAGGATCCGCTCACTGAGCGCAGCATCGGCGCGCGAGCGCGCCGATGGCGCCCGGGTGCGCCAGGCGTGATAGCCGGCGCGGCTGACCTGCATGGCGCTGCACAGCCGGGAGACGGTGTGCCGTGCCCGCTCCGCGTCGATGAAGGCGAACCTCATGGCCTTCGATCGGTCTCCCGCGCGAAGAAAGCCGCGGCCTTACGCAGGATCTCGCGCTCCTCGCGCAGCACCTTGTTCTCGCGCTCGAGCTCGCGAAGGCGCGCCTTTTCATCGCTGGTGAGGCCCTCGCGCTCGCCGGCGTCGATCAGGGAACCTGTCCGTCAAGGGCGGGCCAACCCCACCGGCCCCGCACCAACGGCAAGGCCGAGCGCTTCATCAAGACCCTCACCGAACGCTGGGCCCATGGAGCGATCTACGGCTCATCCGCCGAGCGCCGAGGCCCTGGGCCCCTGGCTGCGCTTCTACGGATGAAAGTCAAGTTCTCTCGACGATCCGGCCTCCGCGTGAGAGGTTCGTTTTCGGGTGCGGGTGACTGACCAGCTGAAGGGCAGAATCCTGGGGCTCAGAGGTCTGCCGCGCTGCCGCGCCGCATGGTCGGCGTCTTGACGCGCCCCGGTGTCGCGCCCGCACCCACCCCTCCCGCTTGTCGGTCGCGCATCAGTTGGCGGTAAGCGGCCTCGGCCCGCCGGGCCTGGGCCATCTCGGCGGCCCGCCCCTCGACGCTGGCGAAGACTCGCTCGGGGTTGCGCCGGCCCTGGCGCGAGGGGGCGCCGAGCATGAGCTCGAGCCGGCGCAGCTTCTCGCGCATGAGCGAGGGGCGCACGAAGGCGTAGTCCTCGCCGCGGCTGAGCATGTGCCAGGCGATCACCACGAGCTTTCGGGCGACGGCCACGGTGGCGATGTTGGCGCCCCGCCGCGCTCGCACCCGCTCGCCGAAGGCCCGCATCGGCCCGGCAGAGCGGATGGCATGCCAGGCCGCCTCGACCAGCAGGTGGCGGGCCTCTCCGGGGCCCTGCTTGGAGATGCGCCCGTGGCGGGCGGGCTCCGAGCCGGACTGGTGAACGCGCGGGTTGAGCCCCAGGTAGGCCACCAGGTGGCGGGAGCTGGGAAAGCGCGAGATGTCGCCGATGGCGGCCATGAGCGCCGTGGCGCTGATGGCGCCCATGCCGGGGAGCGTCATCAGGCGACGGATCTGGGCGCACTCCAGCGCCTGGCGGGCGATCGCGCGCTCGACCAGGGCGATCTCGGCGTCGAACAGATCGATCAGCCGCAGCCCGGCATCAACGGCCTGGCGCTCATCGAGGGGCAGCTCCTGCTGGGCCAGCCAGCGTCGCCCGGCGACCCCGAACAGATCGCTCATCGATGGCCGCTCGGCGAGGTTGCGCATCAGGGCGGCGTGGATCTGATTCTTCTCGCGGGTGCGCTGGCGCACCAGGGCGGCTCGGCGCGCGATCAGGCGCCGGCGCAGCCTGGTCGCCTCGTCCGGGCTCCAGACCTCCGCGACGAAGCCCCCCGCAAGCAGCTGGGCCAGGCGGCGGGCGTCGATGCGGTCGGTCTTGGCGCC
This sequence comes from uncultured Thermoleophilia bacterium, assembly GCA_963770865.1. Lineage (GTDB taxonomy): Bacteria > Actinomycetota > Thermoleophilia > Miltoncostaeales > Miltoncostaeaceae > Miltoncostaea. The sequence goes on along the minus strand of CAVYRD010000010.1, from coordinate 143,793 downwards.
CGCCAGCCGGGCGGCGCTCACCGCCGGCGGGTGGGCGAGCACCACCCGGGCGACGTGCGGCTCGATGATCCGGGCGATGGCCAGGGCGTTGCCGGTCGCCTCCAGGACGACCTGGTCCTCGGCCCCCAGGCTGCGGGCGAACTGCTCGAGCGCCTCGGGCGAGGCGGACACCCGCCCGGCCGAGCGCAGCCGGCCCTCCTCGACGATCGCGACCTCGCAGAAGTCGCGGTGGACGTCCAAACCGATGCTTCGCATCGAGCTCCTCCTCAACGGCGGCGGCAAGGCGGAGGCAGGCGGGCACGACGACAACTACGGATCCGTGCTCGTGGCACACCCGGGCAAGTCGCAGGGGCGGCCATCTACAAACCCCGGGCTCGTGGCCCATACCAAAGCCGACGGCCTGCCCCACCTGGCCCTCCGAAGCCCCTGTCCCGGAACCGGGCCGATCCTAGATCGACTCGCCCGGTGCAGCAGCTCCAGGAGCAGTTTCATGCCCCTACAATCACCAGCGACCCCACGCCTCCCTCAACCGCCAGACCCCGGCCGCCCGGCTGCAGTGGCTCCTCGGTAACAACGGGTTGGCGAGCCGCAACTAGTCCTTCGAGGGCTTCCTCGGCTTGCCTGGGAACAACGCTTACGGGGCCAGCAAGGGACGGATGCAGGATCGCCGGATCGACGTCCGGCGAGTCGTGACCCGCGTCACCCCCGCCGCCCGGAGCGTGAGTCGCGCCACCACGGGCCCGCAGTGCGGCCGGCGGCCCAGGCTGAGGACCACCGCATGCCGCCGGCCGGACGCACCGGATCCGACGCTCCGGGCGATGGTCCTGCCGCCTGCGACCTCCCTGACGCGGATCCAGAACCGCACACGGGCCCGACGAGGCAGGCCGGCGCGCCAGATCAGCCGCAGGCACAGGACCCGCCCGGGGCGGCAGCGGCGCATCACCTCGAAGGAGAGGATGCTGCGGCTCAGGGCGGCCGAAGACCCGGAGGTGGCGGCAGCGCTCGCGCCACCGGCTGTCGCGCCCGTGCCGCCGGCCCCGGACGACCCGGCCCCGATCGGTATCACCTTCGAGAGGGCGGGTAGTCCGCCGAAGGTGTTCGAGGCGTAGTACGACGAAGAGATCCCGGCCGCGAAGGCCGCGCGCGCCTGCGCTGAGGACTCGATCGTCCAATCCATGGTCCCGGCACTCGCGGGCGCGTTCCAGTTGAACCAGAGGACAGCCTTGACCTGCGGGAAGTTCACCGGAAGCTGGGTCTGGAGCGCATCGGTGGTCCAGGCGGCTTTCGAGCCGCCGATCTCGGTCGAGGCCGTCTCGGCGATCATGATCGGCTTGGCCGGCGCGAGCGTCCTCAGTGCGTCGTAGGTCGCCCGGTGCACCTCGGAGAACGACTCCCAGGTGTTGTCCTGCTGAGCCGCGGGGTTCGTCCCCCAGTTGTAGCCCGAGATCCCCGTCCAATCGACGTACCCGTCGCCCGGATAGAGCGACGCCAGCGGAATCCCGGCCGCGGGGATGGTGTTCGGCGCCCAGACCCAGGTCACGTTGGACGCGCCCTCCTGATCGAAGATGTCCACGACGTGCCGCCACATGCGCACGAACTGCCCGGTACCGTTACCGTTCGCGCGCTCACTCCACGGGAACCAGTCGCCGTTCATCTCGTGGTCGAAGCGCACGAAGAGCGGATGACCCCACGCGCGGGCGTCGCGCGCCCATTGGCGGATGAAGGCGTCGTGGCGACCCGCGATGATCTCGGACAGCCGGAAGTCCGGTTGGTCCAGTGACCCACCCTTGTCGAGATCCCACGAAACCCAGTTGATCATCGGGATGGACCCCCGCAGCCGGACCTTTTCGGCCAGGTCGCGGCGAAATGCCTGATAGCCGCCATGGCTGCCCCAGTACCACGGCTGGCCCCAGTGCACGATCGAGACCCGCTTGCCCGCGTGCGACTCGAAGGCGTCGATGGTCCGCGCGTCGAAAGGGGCGTCCTCGTATCCGTACGTGTCGCCCTTGATGTACGCGCCCCAGTAGACCGACGCGGCTCCGGCACGGCCGGACTGCGATGCGCACGCCACGAGGACCATGAGCAACGAGATTTGGACGAGAAGCGCGCGCCGGACGCCTTTTGGATGCCTGGAAGGACGCATTCGGATGCGACGTGTGGACGTCGAAGTCCCTGCTTCGTCGGGGACGGATCGCCGAAAGGCGAGCCCACGCTACACGTCGCCGGGGCCTGGGTGTTGACGCCACCGCGGGGAGACGGCGGCGCACCACCGTGGCTCGACGGTGGCGGCCCAGACCGGGCAGGGCCTAGCCTGGGCTGCCCCCAAGATGCGCCGACAGTTCACGTCTGCCATGGGCGCATCTTTCTGGCCGGATCGATCAGGTCGGCGGGGATCCGCACGCGGGTGATCCGCCCGTGGTGGGTGCAGTCGGTGTTGTAGTAGTCGATGTAGCTGGCCAGGTCACGCCGCAGGGCGGTGAGGGCCGGGTACAGGGAGCGCGCAACGAGGGCCGCCAGCATTCCTCGAGGATCGTGCGATGCAGGTTCTCGACGTGGCCGTTTGTCTGGGGCCGGCCGGCCCGGATCCGGGTTGTCCGCCCGCCCAGGCCCTCCACGGTGCGCCGGAACTCATGGCTGGTGAACCCGGAGCTGTTGTCCGAGAGCACCCGCTCCAGCCTCCAGCCGGCCTGGGCGAGATCGCCGGCCACCCGCCGCGCCAGCCGTGAGGTGTGCTGGTGGGTCGGTTGGCGGGCCGAGCAGAGCTCGGCCCAGGCATGAGAGGAATAGACGTCTATCGCGGTGACCTGCCACACCGGCTCTTTGGTGCCGCGCAGCCGCCCGACGAAAAGGCAGTCGATGCCCACCAGCGCTGCCGGGCGGCAGACCTCGATGTGGGGCTCGGGATCGGCCTCGCGCGGGGCGCGGAGGCTGCGGGGTAGCCCGCGACAAGGCCAAGGCGCCGTGCCCGGGTCGACAGGCCGTGTTCGACGAAGGCAGCGCCAGACCCAGTTGGGCGAAGACGACGATTCCGCCCCAGTGCGGGCGCGCCAGCTCGTCGGAGATCCGCCGGGGCCCAAAGCCCGGATGGGCCAGGGTCGGGCTCGGCGGCGTAGGCGAGCACCTGCAGCCGGGAGCGAAACAGCACGTCATCATGGGTCACATGCCGCTCCTTTCGTTCGGTTGGGTCGCACCCCGAACGTACTGCGGCACAGCGGCGCCCAGGCCCTCACCGAGGACCTGGGCGCTCGCGTCTACGGCGTGCTCAACGAGGTCCCGAGTATCGGGACATCTCGGAGACACGGCAGCCTAGCCCGACGGGGGGCGCGGCCCCGATGGCGATACGCTGATATGGCGACGATGTCCCTGACGACGAACGCACGCTGGCGCGCGTCCGAGATAGCGATCGACATCGTGATCGACAACTTCGATTACGCACGCTACCTGCGGGCGGCGATCGACAGCGCCCTCGCCCAGAGCCACCGCCTCACGCGGGTCATCGTCGTCGACGACGGCTCCACCGACGGGTCCCGGGACATCATCCGCTCCTATGGCGACCGCGTTCAGGCGGTGTTCAAACCGAACGGTGGCCAGGCGTCAGCCATGAACGCGGCGATGGAGCGCGTGCGCGGCGACGTGGTGCTGTTCCTCGACGCGGACGACGCCCTCGAGCCGGACGCCGCCGCCCGGGTGGCCGCCGCCTTCGCGGCCGAGCCGGGCCTCGCGCGCGTGCACTTCCGGCTGCGGGTGATGGACGCCGCCGGCGACGACACGGGCCAGCTGAAGCCGGCCGCGAGGCTCAGGCTGGCGCGGGGCGACCTCACCCGGGCGACGCTGCTGTGCCCGTTCGACGCGGCCTGGCTGCCCACCAGCGGCAACGCCTTCTCGACTGCCGCCCTGCGCCGAATGCTCCCCATCCCCGAGGACGACTACCGACTGTGCGCGGACTGGTACTTGGTGCACGTGTCGTCGCTGCTCGGCCCCGTCGCGGCGATCGACGCGCCGCTTGCCCGCTACCGGACGCACGGCGCCAACGGCTTTACCCGCGACAGCGGGCAGCTCGACGTCCGCCATGTGTGCGAGACGGTTGACTACGCCGCACGCACCCGTGGTCACCTATTCCGCATCGCGAGCACGACGGGCATCACACACGACGAGCGCTTGACCGCCTCGATGTGCGACGTCGCCAACCGGGCCGTGCTCACCAGGCTCGGGCCGGCCTCCCGCCACGAGTCACGTCGGTCGCTGCTGCGGCTCGGCGGCCGCGCGTGCCGAGCCCGCCAGGACGTGCGCCTACCGATGAAGGCGATGTTCCTCGTCTGGCTCGCCGCGATGCTCACCGCCCCGCGGCCCGTCGCAGGTTGGCTCGGTGAGCTCTTCCTCCTCCCCGAACGGCGCCAGGGCATCAACGCCGCGCTCGGAGCCCTCCACCGCTCGTGAGAATCCTGCTCGTCACGCCGATGCCGCCGTCCGACCGGGCCCCTGGCGCGATCCCGCGCCTCCTGCATGCCTGCGTCGTCGGGCTGCGTGAGCACCACGATGTGACGCTGGTCACCGTGGCGGGACCCGATCCGTGGGAAGCTCGACGCGGCAGACCGTCTGCCGGCTCTGGGCATCGAGGCCCACGTCGTGCGGCGGTCACCTCCCACGTATCGACGTGGGTGGCCGCGGCGCATGCGGATCCTCTGGGGCTGGCTCGTCCGGCGCCTTCCCTGGCGTACGGTCTGGTTCTACGAACCCGAGGTCCAACGTCTCCTCGACCGGCTGACGCGGGACCACGACTTCGACGTCGTGGCGGCGGAGGACGACGCGGCAGCCGTGTACCGCTACCCGGCCGACGTCCCTGCCGTGCTGACTGAGCACGAGGTCCGGCGGCGCCGGCCGTTCCGCTGGCCGAGCGGGCCGGTGCGGGGCTGGCCGATGCGGCTCCTCGCGGAGATCGACTGGCATCGCTGGCCGAGGTACCAGCGCCGGGTGTGGCGGAAGTTCCACCTGGTCCAGGCCTTCACGGCACGCGACGCAGCCGAGATCCTCAGGTCCGTCCCCGAGCTGGCGGGGCGCGTCCGGGTCAACCCCTTCGGCATCGAGGTGCCTCCCGCCCTCGACCGGGCCGCCGAGATCCCCGGGGAGATGCTCTTCGTCGGCAACATGTCCCATCACCCCAACGTTCAACGCCGCCCTGTGGCTCGGCCACGAGGTCTTGCCGCTCGTTCGGCGAGGCAAGCCCGACGTGCAGCTCACGATCGCGGGGGCGCTGCCTCCGGTCGAAGTGAAACGACTCGCCGGCGACGGGGTGAAGGTAACCGGCTGGGTACCCGACCTCGCCCCCGTCATGGCGGGGGCCGAGGTCGTCGTGGCGCCCGTCCGTGTGGGCGGGGGCATGAGGATGAAGGTCTTGGAGGCGATGGCGTGCGGCAAGGCCGTCGTCACCACCCCACGCGGTGCAGAGGGGCTCGCGGTGAACGAGCGCACGCCGCCGCTGATGGTCGCCGACGACGCACCCGGCATCGCCGCCGCGTGCCTCGCGCTGCTCGCGGACTCGGACCGCAGACGGCGTCTTGGCGACGATGCACGGGCGTTCGCCTCGGAATGCCACGGAAGCGCCGCTTACGCAGCACGCCTGGAGCGCGTCTACCGCGAAGCGGCGCCCTCAGCCGCCTGACCGGGGAGGCTACCGGGGAGATCGAGCCGGACCCGCCGGTAGATGACGGGCGTTCCGTCCCTCTGCTCGAGCAGGTAGACCCGGATCACCCCGAAGCGTCCACGCGCCGGAATCGCGATCTGCTCCTCGATCGTTTCCCCCGGCGCGATGACGATGCTGCGGTACTCGGTCGGGCGTCCGGTCACCAGGATGCGCATTCGGAAGCGGCGCGTGCGCGCCTCGTTACTCGCGATCTCCACCGTCGCGCTCCCCGGGTCGTCCGGCTTCCGGCTGATCGAGAGCACGGTGTAGCCCCGGTCCTCGGGGACGGAAGAGGGCGTACGCGCAAGGGCGATCGCCGCGCCGAGCACGGCCAGGGCGGCGAGCAACCCCAGGATCGCCGCGGCGCGGCGCGATCCCGGGGCCGGTGGCCGCAGTGGCCGAGCGGGCGCCGGCTCCCTTGCGCGGCGGCGCCGCCACTCCGCCACCACGGCTGCAGCCACCGTGACGCCCGCAGCGATGGCCGCCCACGTCGATGTGGACAGCAGCCCCCGGACGCCGGCCTCGACGCCGCCGACGATCGCCAGCGCGAGGCTCAGGCCGACGCTGTAGGCGAGGGCGCGCAAGGGATCGTGCACGCCGTGCGGGAAGAGGGCACGCAGGACAGCAAAGCCCGGAAGGAGGAGCAGCAGGGGCAGCGCCAACGGTATCCGCGCCGCAGGGGGCCCCTCGATGACGACGCAGCCGGCGGCGCAGGCGAGCGCGGCGGCCGCGGCCATGGCGGCCGGGTGGCGGAGAAGGCTCCTCACGGGCTCAGCCTGCGGACGTCGTAGACCACGATGTCCCCGCTGTCGAAGACCCGGCTCACCCCGGGCACGTCGAGCTTCGAGACGCGCCCCGGATCGACGAGGCCGCGTGAACCCGTCGGCGGTTTCCCAGCGGGAGCGAAGAAGTAGCCGGCCAGGTTGTCGCTCGCCACGGCGCGCCGGTCGACGGCGACGTACTGGATCCCCGCGGAGGCGATGGCGTTCACTACGGACGGGTCCAGCCGTGTCGGCTCGAGCACGGCGTTCGCGACGCCGTCGTTGCCGATCCGTGGGAGCTGCCGGCCGAGCGCCGCGAGCAGCAAGCCGTTCGACTGGTCGGCGACGAAGCCTTGATTCGGACCGAGGCCAGAGAGCGACCAGCGCGCGAGCGCGACGCCCTGGGGCTCGATCACGTGGCCGTTGACGGTCGCGCGGTAGGGCTGGGAGAGGCGCAGCTCGGGTGGCCACCCTGCGATCACCCCGCCGACGGCGATGACCCCCGCGTATGCGGAGGTGGCCAGGGTCACGAGCCACCGCCGCCGCCGAGGCCGCCAAACGCGATGTGCCGCCAGGGCGACCATGAGTCCAATGCCCACGTAGAGGAAATCCGAGGCGCGGTTCGCGGTCTCCCACGCGCTCGGCACGACCCTCAGGGGAAGGAGCGCGAGGTAGGTCACGGCACCGGCGGCGAACACGAGGACCAGGGGCGACCGCCGTCGCCGCCGCCAAGCCTGAACGAAGCCAAATGGCAGGGCCAGCGCGATAAGGGCGACGGAACGTGAGCCCAACGACCCGTTGCCAGGGCGGAGCCGTCTGGCCCTCCGTGGACCTGAACAGCTCTCGCGTCTCGGACGAGCCGTGCACCGTGCCCACGACACCGTCGTAGGTCGCCCGGAAGATCTGCGTCAGATAGTCGCCCGTGAGCGGGGCGACCTCGAAGAGCCAGGCCACTACGGCGACGATGGCGAACAGAACGAGCCCCAGCGGCGAGTCGAGCCGGCGCCCGAGGCCGACCGCGCAGACCAACGACATGACGACCAGCGTGGCCAGGAGGGCATACGCCGAAAGATGGTGGGTCATCACCACGGCGACGATCGCCAGCTCCGCCATGGCCATCCAGCTCACACGCCGCCATGACGGCGAGCGCTCTGCATTCCGTTCTGTGACGGCGAGCAGGGCCAACACCGCGAGCGGGAGAGCGAGCGACTCGTAGGAGTACTGGCCGCTCCAGAACAGGAAGTTCGGATTGGCGACGTATACGAGGGCTGCCACGGCCGCGATCCGGGACGAGCCGCTGATGCGCTCGAACAGGAGGAACAGCGCCAGCATGATGAGAAGCCTCGCGGCCCCCACCACGACCACGCCCGCCGCGAACGGGCTCAGGCCGCTGAGCTGCGCAAGCCCCGCCGTGATCGTCTCGAGCCCCGGGTAGTACACCGTCACGGGAAGGATCGAGTTGCGTGGGAAGAGCCCGTGAAGCCGGATGATCTCCTCGGCGTTGCGCAGGTGCACGAGTTCGTCGCTGTAGACGAGCATGAAGGGGTCGTGCAGCACCTTGGTGAGGTAGAGCAAGAGCCCGAGGCCCGTGACCGCGAGACCGCGCTCCAGGCGGGTCGCGCCGCGCGACGCGACCCGGGCGGCGACGGGCAGGACCATGAGGAGCAGCCCTGCCCAGAAGACCGGCTCGGCCCCAGGCCTACCCGTGCGCGAGAGGGCACCGGACACGACCGTGGTGAGCAGTCCGAGGGACGCCACGAGCAGGAGCACGCTGAGCCAGCCCCATGAGACCCGCCGGACGGGAGGGGTCTGGACGGGCGTCGGGGTCGTGCGCAGCTCGCCCCACGATGTCGGCGGCGCCGCGGGCGGCGCGTCGACGATGGCGGCGGTCTGGTCGTGGGCCAGGAGCGTCGGCACGACGTCACGCACCGGAGCGGGCTCGTCGAGGGCCGGTCCGGCCTGACCAGCCGGAGGTTCGACAGCTCCGAGGACAGGTGCGGCCGCGTTGACCACGGGTGGCTCCACCGCCGTGGGCCGGCCGCGCCTCAGGAGGATCGTCGTCAGGCGCCCCAGCACGATGGTCGCGATGAGGACGCCCCATCTGAGCTTCGCCTCCCGCGACGCGGTCCTATGGGCGCGACGCTGCGACATCCCTCAGCTGGGCCCCTCTGCCCGCCGCCTCCGCTCCGCCAGGACCTCGCGATAGACCTCGAGAAGGCGCTCGGAGCAACTGTCCCAGGTCGGGATGGACGGAGGCGGGTCGATCGGCGGCAGGCTCATGTCCTCGATCATGGCGGTCGCGACCGCGTCCGGCGAGGACTCGGGCGGAATGGCCCGGGCGAGACCCCGAGCGGCAAGCTCGCTCAGGCCGGACGTGTCGCCCACGAGCACCCTGCGTCCCAGTGCGATCCCCTCGAGCGCGGCGACCGGATGGGTCTCGAAGTCGCTCAGCAGGACGACGAGCGAGGCCCGCGCGATCCCGCGAGCCATGGCCTCCCTGTCCTCCGGCGGGATCGCCCGGATCTCGACGTGCTCAGCCACGCCGAGCGCCGCGGCCAGCCGACGAAGCTCGGCCTCGTAGGGGCCGCTCCCCGCGATCCACAGCCGCGCGCCGGGCTCGCGGCGCAGCACCTCGGGCATCGCCGCGATGGCCCTATGGTGGCCCTTGTACCGTTCGAGACGGCCGACCGACACGATGAGGCCGGCCTCCGTGGGCGGGCGGTCGCCGGCCGGGATCGGGGGCAGGTCGGCGCCATTGGGGATCGGGACGAAGCGCTCGGCCGGCAGCCGCAGGCGCCGGCCGTAGAGCCCTGTCTCGAAGTCGGTTAGGACGATGAGGCGCGCGGCCCGGCGTATGAGCGGGCGAAGGGCCCACTGCTGCGCGGGTCGTGCGGCGGCGCGCAGCCGCGCCGAATGCCCGCCGGCATGGAAGCTCAGCACGTAGGGGGTCCTCGTCCGAATCGACGCGAGCATCGCGTAGGGGGCGACGAGCGTGTGGTAGGACTGGACGTGAACGATGTCCCAGGGGCGCGACCGCACGACCGAACCGATGGCGGGGGCGAACCGGAGGTCGTGACCCTTCGGGTGCGCGCGCACCCGCACCACTCGAATGCCTGCGACCTCGTCGCGAGCGGGAAGTCCAAGGCCGATGTCCGTGCACAGCACGGTGACGTCCACGCCGGCCGCCACCAGCCGCCGCGCCACCTCGTAGACATGGGTCTCGACGCCTCCAGCCTCCGGGAGGAAGCGCGGCGTCGCCATCAGCACCCTCATGATGCGCGGCCCCATCGGGCGGCGGGTCGTGGCGCCGCCCGCTCGGGCGAGTCCGCGGGACGAAGCGCCTCGGGACAGGTTCTTCGGAGCGGCTTTCGGCGCCTCGCCGTGACGAAGCTGCTCGTCGCTAGCTCGATGGGCGCCCTGCTCCCCTGTCGACCGGGGCGAGCGCATGGGACTGCTCGCGCCGCAGCACGCGGTTCCGGACGGTGGGCGCCCGCCGTCCCGAGCGGCGCTCGCGCACGATTGTCTTGAGGACGCGCCATCCGTCGCTCGCGGCGTTGAGGTTGCTGAGCCCGTGCACGCGCGGCCTCTCGAAGCTCGGCACCTCGCACACCCGCAGGCCGGCCTTGACGGCACGGATGTTCATGAGGGTCTCGATCTCGAAGCCGCTGCAGTCGAGGGAGAGCGCTGGAAGGCAGTCCCGCCAGAATGCGTTGTATCCGTAGCAGAGGTCGGTGAACCGCGTGCGGAAGAGCAGGTTCACCGCCGCCCCGAGCGCCCGGTTGCCGAGGGCCCGCAACCTCGTCAGGTCGGCGCTTCCGCCGCCGACCAGGTGACGGGAGCCCTTCGTGAAGTCGGCCCCGGCCAACAGCGCCCCGACGAACAGGGGGATCTCCGCGGGATCGGCCGAGCCGTCAGCGTCGAGCGTCACGACGATGTCTCCACGCGCGACCGTGAAGCCCAGCGTGAGCGCCTCCCCCTTGCCGCGCCCCTCCTGGATCACGATGCGGCAGTCCGCGCGCGCGCTCATCGCGGCCGCCACTGTGCCGTCCTCCGAGCAACCGTCCACGACGATCACCTCGAAGACGTCGGGCGGCAGTTCGGCGAGCACCGGGCCGATGTTGCGGGCCTCGTTGAGCGTCGGAATGATCACGCTGATCCGCGGCCAGTCGTGCGTGCCCGGCGTCAGCGCCTCGGCGCCGACGGGCGGCCTCTGCAGAGGGAGCCCGGGCAAGGCGTCCGCACGACGCAGCGCGCCGTCCGCACCAGGCTCGGACGCGTACCGGTCGGTATGCGAAAGGCGATCCGAGTGCTCGTCCATGCGGCTACCCCCCACGTCGGAATGTGAACCCACCGCGCACATCCGGCGTTGGTGCGATTTTGTTGGTTCGGGGGCGGTCCACGCGCCCCCCAAAGGGAGGGGAGGCACCGGTGCGTAAGCACAGAGAGCCCAGCTCGCCGGCGGGTGTGGACGCGCGGCCTTCGACGCCGCGACCCGTCAGCCGCGAGGCGGGACCGACCCCGCGAGCACGTCGGTGTAGACGCGCTCGAACTGGGGGACGACCCGGCGCTCCCTGAAACGCTCGACGCGCTCGAGGGCCAGTCGCCCCATCTGCCGGCGTAGGTCCGGCTCGTCGATCAGCCGACGCATGGCCGCCGCGAGGGCGTCGACATCGCCGGGGGCCACCAGGTAGCCCGTCTCGCCATCGTCCACGATGTCCGTCAGCCCGCCGATTCGCGAGGCGATGACGGGGGTCCCCGTCGCCATGCCCTCGAGCGCGACGATCCCGAAGGCCTCCAGACATACGGATGGCACGAGGCCGATGACGGCGTGCTCCCAGGCGGCCATCACGGCATCGTGATCCCAGTTCTTGAGGATCCGCACGCCCGTCGGAAGGTCGGTCGTCCGGACCGGATACTCGTTCGTGTCGTATCCGATCAGGACCAGCGGCGGGGGGTTTTCGAGCTTGCGATAGGCGTCGAGCAGCACGTCCACGCCCTTGTAGTGGCCGAACGCCCCGACGAAGAGCATGAAGTCACCTTCGGGCAGCCCGGCGAGCAGCGCGGGGTCGGCACGGCGAGGCGTCGCGGCCTCGTCGGGAACGAAGTTCGGCACGACCTCGAAGGGAAGGCCGGCGGCGTGCAGCCCGCAACTTTCGGCGACCGAACTGCTGACGGGAAGGAAGCGGTCCACCATTCGACGACTCGCCCCGGCCGCGACGAAGTTCGCCAGCGTCGTCGGGATGCCCTTCGCCGGCCCGTAATGGTCGGATGCGCAGCGCAAGCACCGTCCCAGGCCCGGACCTGAGCAGATACCGCCGGTGTAGTGGATGAGCTTCTTCGTCGCACAGACCAGGCTGTGATCGCCCATCGTCCAGACCAGCCTGGCCCCGCTCCGCTTCTTGAGAGGGAGACACGAGTAGATCATCCAGTTGTGCCCGTGGATGATCTCGGGCCGCTCGATGTCAAGGATCTTCTGAAGCCGATGCACGACCCCTGGATCGGGATAAGGCGTGGCCAGGCGACGATCGCTGTAGAGCCAGCGGATCTCCTGCGTGAATCCATGCACGCGATAGATCCTTACGGCACTTTCCGTCTCGAACTCTGTCATGCCTGGCTGCCAGAGCGTCACGACCGACACCTCGTGCCCTCGCCGTGCAAGGCCCGTGCTGAGGTCCTGCGCGAAACGTTCCTCTCCGCCGATGATCGGCGGATAGAGCTGCGGCAGCATCAGGATGCGCATGGGCCCGAGTGTCCGCCTAGCGGGGCGGCGTGGGCGCCTCCCGGTTCCTGAGGGCGAAGCGGATCCGCGCCCACGCATAGCTGGCCGTCGTCGTTCCGAGGCCGATCACGATGGCACCCGAGCGCTGGGCGCCGCCGAGATCGCCACGAAGGGCATCGACCAGCCCGCGGAGCACCCCTGAAGGCAGGACTTTGAGCACATACGCTCTCTCGGAGGCCAGCCCGTCGGCCAAACCGACCAGTCGCGAAACCATCGCCTTCGAGCGCCCTTCCAGGGAGCATCGCGACACGAAATAGCGGAGCAGCGTGCGGCCCGCAGGCACCTTGTGACGGACGGTGGCGGCGGGTTCGTGGAGCAAGACGGATCCGGGCAGCTGCTGCTGCAGGCGGATGCACATCTCGGTCTCGTCGCAGCCGACCGGGACCGCACCCATGTGCCCCAGTCCCTCGATCTCTCGGAAGCCACCGACGCGCTCCAGCACCGTGCGGCGGAAGGACATGTTGCAACCGATGAGATTGCGGACCGGGGTCACCTCCTCGGGCATGCCGCGATAGGTGCACCCGACGACCCAGTGGAACTCGACGGGAAACCATGCAGGACGGCCATCCACCCAGTCCGGCTCGATCGTGCCGCCCGCCCCGACGACGCGATCATCCCCGTACAGCGCGAGCAGCTTCTCAAGCCAGTCCCGTTCGGCGACCGCGTCGTCGTCCAGGAAGGCGACGACGTCACCGCTCGCGTGGTGGATGCCGCTGTTCCACGCGCCGCTGGAGCCCCGGCTCTCACTCGCGACGGTCTTCGCCGTGGGAAACGCCTGCTGGACTCGGGCGAGAAGGGCCGGGTTGTGATCGACAACCACAACGACCTCGTCGGGTACCCGCGTCTGTGCGTAGAGCGAGTTCACGGCCTCGACCAGATAGTCCCAGCGCTCTTCGGTGTAGCTCCGGACGACGACGGACGCGGTCACGACTGCAGCCCCGTCGCGGACGACGAGTTGCCCGGGCGAGCGCCGACAACGCAGCCGGCTTCGACGCGTACCTCAGGAACCGATCGGCATGGCTGCAACGGATCTCCCGGGGACATCGGCCCTTCCAGGGAACGAGCGACAGAGGATACCGCCATCCAGGCGTCACCCTCCGCTGTCGGCACCGCTCTCCCGGCGGCGCCAGACCCGACTCGGCCTCATGAGGGCACTCGGGCGCGCGGGCCACGATGCCGCCTTCCGGCTCATCTCCACCGGGCAGGGCCGCGTCACCTTCTCGGGAGCCGCCGGGGGTGCATTCGACAGGGGTCGAGAGCCACGAGGCGTCGGAAGGCCGTCTGGAGATGTTGCCGCGGAACAGATTGACGGACCGGCGCCGGGTACAGTGGCGACGCGAGCGTCCAAGCCCACGGGGTCTCTTCGAGGAACCTTGATCCTTCGAACCGCACGAGCCGGGTCGTAAAGTGCGTGGCCCCCACAGCCCTACCGGTGCGCCAACAGGTGAACTCGAGCGCTTTCAGGCGATTCGGTCAACAACGGCTCCGATAAGTGAATCCGCGACCAAATGCTGGATCAAAGGCAAAGCTCTTGTAGTCACTGGTGGGACAGGATGCATCGGCTCCCTACTGGTTGAGACGCTCCGCGATGGTGGTGCGGCGAGGATCGTGAGCATCTCACGGCGGGACGCACGCCCGGAGCGACATCGAGAAGGCGTGGAGTACGTACAAGCGGATGTCCGCGATCCGCTCGCGCTCCGCGACGTTATGAGAGCAGTCCGCCCCGACCACGTGTTCCATCTCGCTGCCGAACGCGATCCCGGGCGTGCCGAGCAAATGCCCGAGGCCACCTTCGCGACGAATCTCGACGGCACGCGCAATACAATCGAAGCCGCCTTCGTCAGCGGGTGTCCTGGCATCACCTACGCCTCAAGTGGGAAGGCGCTTCGACCCTACTGTTGCGAAGTATATGCGGCGACCAAGCGAATCGCGGAGTGGATGCTCGCGAGCGCGCCCCCCGACCTGGGCGTCGGAGTCGGGCGCTTCACTCATGTCGTGGACAACTCGATCGTCTTCGATCGGTTGCAGGAGGGGGCGACGCGCGGGCGTATATCGCTCCATGGCGACAGCATCCAGTTCTAGGCTCAGTCGGCGATGGCCGCCGTCCAGGTGCTGTTGTACGCGGCCACCGATTGCTCCTCGAACCAGGACCGCCGTGTCTTTGCTCTGCATGACTTGGGTGCCCCGATTGACCTGCTCGGGCTTGCCCAAGACGTCGCCCGGCGAGCGGCTACACCCTGCGAGATCGTCGTCTCAGGGTTTCCGCCTGGCTATGAAGCACTCCCGTATCCAGGCCTCTATGAATCCCGAGACCGCCTGGGCTGTGAGCCCTCTCTTCAATGCGTTCGAGGCGGAGACGATATCGGACGGAGGGCGCCGCTCCATCGATTCGGCACTCCTCATGCGCCGGCCCGCTTCGCGTATTCTGGAGCTGCTCGATCTTCCCGGAGCGCAACGGCTCGGCATTCGGGCGAGGCGGTTGTTCGACGTCTGATCGCACGCTCCATGGAAGAAAGCCTCAGGGCCACGGTCAGCGAGGCTTCCGACCAAACCCTCATCCGTATTACGAGGCTAACAAGACCTCATCGGCCGGGTATGAGCCAAGTGCACCTGACCATTGACGATGCCATCCATAGAGAGATTGCACGCCGCGCCCTACAGCCACCTCTCACGGCGGGAGGCTCGCAAGCGTGGACGCTCAACGCACGACGTAGCGCGCAGTAGCAGTCCGTCGTCGCTTACGGCGCGCCGGAGGCGTGTCCCCTACCCCCATGTCATCGAGACGCGATCGGGAACACATCCAGGGGCGACCGCACGTCGACGAGCGGCGGGCCATGGACGACGTCGGGGAGTCGGCGCTTGCGCGACAGGCGCCGCGCTCTGTCGCCGCCCTTTGATCGGCGAGGGAGGCATCGTCGCCCTCCGTCAGTGGGCAGGACCGGCGGCCGCCCCACCGCAAGGGCCTAGGCCCGACGCTCGCGAGCGAATCGACTGATGGAGGATACCGGGATCGAACCGGTGACCTCTACGCTGCCAGCGTAGCGCTCTCCCAGCTGAGCTAATCCCCCGTGGCGCCGCATCATAGGGAAGCCTCGGCCATCGACCAAGGCCGGTCCCGAGCTAGGAGGCCGCGGCTCCCGCGTACTGCTCGCGCGGGGCCTCTCGCCAGAGGCGGTCGAGGCGGTAGAAGTCGCGCGCCTCGGGCGTGAAGACGTGGACGACCACGTCCAGCAGGTCGATCAGGATCCAGTCGCCCTCGCGGGCGCCCTCGACCTTGCGGGCCACCAGGCCGTGCTCCTGCTTCATCCGCAGGCGGACCTCGTCGGCGATCGCCTTCGTCTGGCGCGGCGTCTGGCCGCTGCAGACGACGATGTAGTCCGTGTAGTCCACCAGACCACGCATGTCGAGGATCACGATGTCCCTGGCGTTCTTCGACTCCGCGTACGACGCGGCGGCCAGGGTCAGATCGAGCGAGGTCGCGATGGTGCCTTTCGGAGGGTCCGAGACGATGTGGGCGAGGGTACCAGACCCTCGTCGGCGAGAGCGCTCTCCACGGGGCCCGGGACGAGGTGCCCGATGGGCAGGCCGGCCGCGATCCGCTCGCGGATCATGCTCGACGAGATGCCGATCACCGGCACGGAGATGATGTCGGCGCGCCCCGGGGCGACGCTCTGGGCGAGGACCTCGAGGTCGGCCTCGGCCACGTCGCCGCGGGCCACGACGGCCAGGCGCGCGGCCGCCAGGATCCGCCCGGGGTCGCGCCAGGTGGGGAACTCGCGCGAGCTGGTCGGCGCCGAGGATGAACCACAGCAGCGCCGCGGGCTCGGCGGCCGCCATCGCCTCCAGGGTGTCGGCCGTGTAGCTGGGGCCGGCGCGGTCGAGCTCGATGCGCGAGACGATGAGGCCCGGCCGGCCCGCGACGGCGCGCTCCAGCCAGTCCGCGCGGCGCTCGGGCGGCGCCATGGCCGGGTCGTCCTTGTGGGGCGGCCGGGCCGCGGGCACCAGGCGCACCTCGTCGAGCGCGAGCTGCCAGAGGGCCTCGCAGGCGACGACGACGTGGCCGATGTGCGGCGGGTCGAAGGTCCCGCCCAGGACCCCGATGCGGCGCCCGGGGGCGCCGTCGGCGGCGTTAGCGGAGGTGCCCGTGGCCGGTGACCAGGTACGTGTACGTGGTGAGCTCGTGCAGGCCGATCGGCCCGCGCGCGTGGAGCTTCTGCGTCGAGATCCCGATCTCCGCGCCCATGCCGAACTCGCCGCCGTCCGTGAAGCGCGTGGAGGCGTTGACGTAGACGACCGCCGCGTCCACGGATGCCTGGAACTCGCGGCTCGCCTCGAGCGAGTCGGTCACGATCGCCTCGCTGTGGCCGGAGCCGAAGCGGGCGATGTGCTCGACGGCCTGCTCGAGCGAGTCCACCACCCGCACCGCCATGACGAGGTCGAGGAACTCGGTCGCGTAGTCGAGCTCCGTGGCCTCGCGCAGGCCCTCCACCGCGTCGCCCACGATCTCCAGCCCGGCGGGGTCGAGCCGCAGCGCGACGCCCGCGGCGGCGAGCCGGGCGGCGGCCTCGGGGAGGATCCGCGGAGCGGCGTCGCGGTGCACCAGGAGCGTCTCGGCGGCGTTGCAGACGCCCGGGCGCTGGACCTTGGCGTTGACCACGATCTTCACGGCCATGTCGGTGTCGGCGTCGGCGTGCACGTAGACGTGGTTGTTGCCCGAGGCCGCGTAGATCACGGGCACCCGCGAGTGCTCCTTCAGGAAGGCCTTCAGCTCCTCTCCCCCGCGCGGGATGACGAGGTCGATGGCGCCCTCCATCTGCACGAGCTGGCGCATCTCCTCGCGGTCGGAGCCGAGCAGCGCGACGGCCCAGCGCGGGACGTCGGCCTCGATCAGGGCGCCGGCGAGCACCTCGGCGATGATGAGGTTGGAGCGCGTCGCCAGGCGGCTGCCGCGCAGGATCGCCGCGTTGCCGCTCTTCAGGCAGAGCGCCGCGGCGTCGGCGGTGACGTTGGGGCGCCCCTCGTAGATGACGGCGACCACCCCGAGCGGCACGCGGCGGCGCACGATGTCGAGGCCGTTGGGCAGGCGCCGGCCGCCGTCCACCTCCCCCACCGGGTCGGGCAGGGCGGCCACGGCGCGGATGGCGGCGGCCATGTCGCGCACGCGGTCCTCGTCGAGCAGCAGGCGGTCGATCAGCGCCGGGGCGGTGTGGGCGCGCTTGGCGGCCTCCACGTCGAGCGCGTTGTCGCGCAGGATCTCCCCCGCGCGGCGCTCGAGGGCCTCCGCCATCTCCGCCAGCGCGGCGTCGCGGTGGTGCCCCGGGAGCCGCGCCAGCACGCGGCTCGCGGAGCGCACATCGGATACCACGCGTTCGAGCCGGGTCACGATCCCCCCATTAGACCACGGGCCCCTCCGCCGGAGTCCGCGGCGTGCGGCTCGGCCAGCACGAACTCGTCCCGGTGGATCACCTCGGGGGCGGCGTCGGGCAGGCGCTCGCGCACGGCGTCCGACTTCAGGCCGGCCACGGCGCGGACCTCGTCGGCCGACATCGCGGAGATGCCCTTGCCCACGAGGCCGCCGTCGGCGTCCACCACCTCGACGGCGTCGCCGGCCAGGAACCCGCCCTCGCTGGACACCACGCCCACCGCCAGCAGCGACGTGCCCCGCTCGCGCAGCGCGCGGGCCGCCCCGGCGTCCACGAGCACCCGCCCGAGCGTCGGCTTGGCGTGGCGCAGCCACAGCTTGAAGGCCGCCTCCGGCCGCGCGGCCGGGCCGAAGCGGGTGCCGACGTGGTGGCCGGACGCCACGCCCGGGATCACGCCCTCCTCCGACCCGGAGGCGATCACGCAGGTCACCCCTCCCCCGGTCGCCATGCTCGCCGAGGCGATCTTGCTCTCGATGCCGCCGCGCCCGCGGCCCGAGCCGCCCATGTCGGCCAGCGGCAGGGCGTCGGGCGGCGTGCCGGCCGGGACGTCGCCCAGCAGCTCGGGCCCGTCCGGGCCGGCGGCGTAGAGCCCCTCGCGGTCGGTCAGCAGCAGCAGCCAGCGGGCGCCCAGCAGGATCGCCACCTGCGCCGCGAGCACGTCGTTGTCGCCGAAGGTGACCTCGTCGGTGGCCGTGGTGTCGTTCTCGTTGATGACCGGCACCGCGCCCAGCTCGGTGAGCCGGCGCAAGGTGTTTCGGGCGTTCAGGTAGGAGGCGCGGACCGCCAGGTCGCCGGAGGTGAGGAGCACCTGGGCCGGCACGACGTCGTGGCGCGCGAAGGCCTCGGTGTAGCGCTGGAAGAGCACGCCCTGGCCCACCGCCGAGGCCGCCTGCAGGTCGGGCAGCGTCGCCGGCCGGTCGCGCAAGCCGAGCCGGCCGAGGCCGAGGGCGATGGCGCCGCTGGTCACGAGCACCGGCTGGTGGCCCTGGCGCAGCACCCGCACCAGGTCGCGCACGCGCGCCTCCAGCACCTCGTGGCGCACCTCCCCCGCGTCGTCCACCAGGGTCGAGGACCCCAGCTTCACCACGAGGACGGCCATGGCTAGGCGGGGGTGCTCAGGGCGGCCATGACGAGGCCGCGCAGCTCGTCGAGCCCCTCGCCGGTCACGGAGTCGACGGCGACGTCGGCCCCGGGGACCGGCTCGGCCGCCGGGTCGGCGGCGTGGGTGGCGACGAGGATCTCGCGCGCCCCCTCCGGCATGAAGGGGATGAGGCCCTCGCGGGCCCGCGCGACGCGGTCGGCCGCGGGCTCGGGGTCGGACGCGTCCACGCAGTGCACGATCACCCGCGCGCGCTCGAGCTGGCCGAGGTGCGCGTCGCGGCGCGGCAGCCCGTCGGCGGCCAGGCCGGGCAGGTCGGCCACCAGGAACAGGTTGCCGTCGGCGTCCTCCAGCGGGCCGAAGGCCGGGTCGCGGGTGGACTGCGGGTAGGGCGCGATCACGGCGGACGCGCCGGTGAGGGCGGCCAGCAGGGCGCTCTTGCCCGAGTTCGGCAGGCCCACCAGCGCGACGTCGATCGGCAGGCGCAGCTCGAGGGTGAGCCAGGCCTCCTCGCCCGGCGCGCCCGGCACGGTGGTGCGCGGCGCCCGGTTGGTGGAGGAGGTGAAGGCCTTGTTGCCGATGCCCCCGTTGCCGCCGCGGGCCACGGGCACGCTGTCGCCGGCGTGCGTGAGCTCGGCGATCACGTGGCCGTCGCGGATCACGCGGGTGCCCGGGGGCACGGCGACCATCAGGTCGGCTCCGGCGTGCCCGTGGCGCGCCTTGCCCTGGCCGTGGCCGCCGTTCTCGGCGCGGTGGTGGACCGCGTGGCGGAAGCGCGACAGGTCGGTCACCTGGTCGTCGGCGATCAGGATCACGCGCCCGCCCCGGCCGCCGTTGCCGCCGTCGGGGCCGCCCTTCGGGATCTTCGGCTCGCGGCGGAAGGACATGCAGCCCATGCCGCCGCTGCCGCCCTCGGCGTTGATGGTTGCTCTATCGGTGAAGGGCATGAGCGCCCCTCAACCCCCGCTCAGACGGCCGCCGGCTCCTCGGGGTGCACGAAGATGCGGCGCCCCTTGCGGCCGTTGGTGAACTCGATGCGGCCCGTCACCGTGGCGAAGATCGTGTGGTCGCGGCCGATGCCCGTGCCGGCGGCCGGGTGGAAGCGCGTGCCGCGCTGGCGGACGATGATCGTGCCGGCCGGGACGAGCTGCCCGCCGAAGGCCTTCACGCCGAGCATCTTCGGCTTGGAGTCGCGACCGTTGCGGCTGGAGCCGCCACCCTTCTTGTGCGCCATCTGGTGCTCCTACCTGCTCAGGCCGTGATGGACTCGATGCGGACCCGCGAGAGCCGCGAGCGGTGGCCGCGGCGCTTGCGCGAGTTGCGCTTCGGCTTGTACGTGAAGACGAGGATCTTCTTGCCGAGCACGTGCTCCTCGACCGTCGCGGTGACGGTGCCGCCGTCGGCGATCCCGTCGCCGTCGCCGGTGGCGAGGACCCGCGGCTCGAACGAGGCGCCCTCGTCGTGGGTGAGACGGTCCACCAGCAGGGTCTCCCCCGCGCGGACGCGGTACTGCTTGCCCCCGAGGGCGATGACGGCGTAGTCCGGCACGTTCCTGTCTTCCTGGCCGATTGACGGGCGACGGCGGATATTAGCGATCGGAGCGGCGGACCGCCACGGCCCGGATCGGTTGACCCCCGCGGTGGCGGGAGTGTAGAAGGCGTCTCGTGAGGATCGGTCCGCGCTCCGCCCTTGTCGCCGCCGCCGTGCTCGTGGGCGTCGGTGCGGCCCCGGGACTCGGCGCCACGCTGGTCGTCGCGGGCGGCGCCGACCCCGACAGCCTCGACCCCGCCCTGGCCTACGCGCCCGAGAGCTGGCAGGTGCTGGCGAACGCCGGCGAGGGCCTGGTGGCCTACCGCCGCAGCGCCGGGGCGGCCGGCGCGCGCGTGGTCCCCGCCCTGGCGTCCTCCATGCCGGCCGTCACCGACGGCGGGCGGCGGCTCAGCTTCACGCTGCGCCCGAGCGCCCGCTTCGGGCCGCCGGCCAACCGGGCGGTGCGCCCGAGCGACGTGAAGGCCAGCCTCGAGCGGATCTTCCTTGCGCGGTCGCCCGGGCGCGGGCTCTACCGCTCGATCCGCGGCGCGGCGGCGTTCGAGGCGAGCCCGTCGGCCGCCGGCATCTCGGGGATCACGGCGCGCGACGCGGCCGGGCGGCTGGACATCGCCCTCACGCGCTCCGACCCCGCGATCCTGCAGGCGCTCGCGCTGCCCTTCGCCTTCGTGCTCCCCCGGGGCACGCCGGCGAGCGACCAGAGCCGCAGCGCCCCCGCCTCGGCCGGCCCCTTCCGGGTCGCCTCGTACACGCCCGGCGACGCCATCGACCTGGTCCGCAACCCGGGCTACGTCGCCGGGGCGGCGGGGCCCGCCGACGTCGGGCCCTCCGCCATCCACGTCGACCTCGGCCTCACGTCGGACGACGCCCTGGCGCGGGTCGCCGCCGGCAGGGCGGACTACGCCCTCGACCGCCCCTCCCCCGCCCAGATCGCGGCGGCCGCGGCCGCCGGCGGCGAGCGCGTGCAGCGCCACGTGGAGGGCGCCACCTACTACTTCTTCATGAACACGCGCCGGCCGCCGTTCGACGACCTGCGCGTGCGGCGGGCGGTGAACCTGGCGATCGACCGCTCCGCACTGGCGCGGGCGTTCGGCGGCGAGGCCGTCCCGACCGCCCAGGTGCTGCCGCCCGGCGTCCCCGGGCGCCGGAGGATCGACCCCGCCCCGGCGCCCGACCCGGCCGCCGCCAAGGCGCTCGTGGCCCGCGCCGGCGCCGCGGGCGCCGCGGTGAGCATCTGGGGCCCGACCGGCGACCCGGCGCCGGCCGTGACCCGCATCCTCGAGCGCACCCTCGACCGCATCGGCCTGCGCGCCTCGCCGCGGCTGTGGGACCGCTCCACGATGCTCGCCACGCTCGCCGACCCCGCGGCGCCGTCGCAGATCGGCTACGCCCGCTGGCAGCAGGACTTCCCCGACGGGGCCGACTGGTTCCCCCTGCTGCTGTCGGGCTCGGCCATCCGCGACGGGGCGAACCTCAACTACGCGCTGCTCGACGACGCGCGGGTGGACGCGCTCATCGACCGGGCCGCGACGACCTGGGACCCCGTCGCGCGCGCGGCCGGCTGGCGGGCGGTGGACGCCGCCGTCGCCGGGCGCGCCGCCTGGGCGCCGTTCGCCAACAGCGTCCGCGCCGACATCACCTCGGCGCGGGTGAGCGGCTACGTGGCCCACCCGCTGTACGGCTTCCTCTGGATGCGGGCCGCCCTCAACTGAGGCGGCACCGCGCCCGCCGCCCCACGGGGGGAACGGCGGGCGCGGTCACCTACGAGCGGCTCGAGGCCCTGCGGCGGTTCCGCGCAGGCGGCGACGAGCTGGACGGGGGCGCCGCGGGCTCGCCATCGGCGCGCAGGCGGTGCGCCTCGGGGGCGATCGAGCCGTCGCGCTCCAGCCGCACCGTGGCGCCGACCACCTCCTGCAGGTCGGCGAGCCGCGCGCCCTCCTCGCCCGACATCACGTCGGCGATGCGCGGGTTGACGGAGACCACGACGCTCGACGCGGTGCCGTCGGCCAGCGCGGAGCGCAGCTCGCGCTCGATGGTGATGGCGTGGGTCTCGTCGCTCGGCACGACGCCGACGCCGGCGCAGGTCGGGCAGACCTCGGTCATGATCTCCCGCGGCCCGTCGGAGATGTTCTGCCGCGTCATCTCGACCAGGCCGAGCTGCGAGATCTCGGTGACGAAGGTGCGCGTGCGGTCCTTCGCGAGCGCGTCGTGCAGGGCGGCCTTGACCGCCTTGCGGTTGCGGTCGTCGTCCATGTCGATGAAGTCGATGATGATGATGCCGCCGATGTCGCGCAGGCGCAGCTGGCGCACGACCTCGGTCGCGGCCTCGAGGTTGGTCTTGGTGATCGTGTCCTCCAGGCGGCTGCCGCCCTTGCCGACGTTGCGGCCGGAGTTGACGTCGATGACCGTCATGGCCTCGGTGTCGTCGATCACCAGGTAGCCGCCCGAGGGCAGCGGCACGCGCCGCTCCATCGTCGAGCGGATCGTCGCCTCGGCGCCGTGGGCCTCGAAGAGGGGCGTGTCGCCGGTCCAGTGGCGCACGCGCTCGGCCATCTCGGGCGAGGTGCGGCGCAGGAAGCCGGTGATGCGCTCGAACTGCGCCTCGTCGTCGACCAGCACCTCCTCGACCTCCGTGTTCAGGAGGTCGCGGATGATCTTGAGCGAGATGTCGGCCTCGGAGTAGAGGAGGCTCGGCGCCTTCGCCAGGCCGCCGCGCTCCTGGAGGGTCTGCCAGAGCCGCTTCAGGAAGGCCAGGTCGCGCGCGATCTCGCGGGCCGAGGCGCCGGAGGCGGCGGTACGCACGATGAGACCGCCGGTCTCGAGCGGCAGGGCGCCGCAGATGGAGCGCAGGCGCGTGCGCTCGTCGTCGGACAGGCGCTTGGAGACGCCGACGCCCTCGCCGAAGGGCACGTAGACCACGAAGCGGCCGGCCAGGGAGAGCTGCATGGTGAGGCGCACGCCCTTGGTCCCCATCGGGTCCTTGGTCGCCTGCACCAGCACCTCGTCGCCGCGCTTGAGCAGGTCGGCGATCTGGCGCTTGCGCTTGGGCACGCCCAGGGCGACGACCTCATCGACGTGGAGGAAGCCGTTCTTCTCCAGGCCGATCTCGATGAAGGCGGCCTCCATCCCCGCGAGGACGTTCTCCACGCGGCCCTTCCAGACGTGGCCCACCACGGAACGGTGGCCACGGCGCTCGATGTAGCACTCGGCGGTGACGCCGTCCTCGAGGATCGCGACGCGCGTCTCGGCACGGTCCACCGACACCAGGATCTGCTTTCTCAGAGGAGTCTCCCCTCAGCGGGCCGTCAACTGCGGATGCGGCTGACGACGCGGTCGATCACGGGGCGCACCTTGTCCAGCGGCGCGCCCTCGATGAGGTCATGGCCCGCCTGGAGGCGCGCGAACGCGGCCTCCCCGACGGCCCGGGTGGCGCCGTAGGCGACCGTGCCGCGCACGGCCCACCCGGCCACCGGAACGATGCCGACGGCGCTGCGTGCGAGCGCCCTCCAGCCGAATCCCGCGCCCGCGACGGCGAGCGCCTCGAGGACGCGCTCGGCCCCGAAGGGCCGGTCGTGGAGCGCGGCGAGCTGTGCCACCAGCCGCACCTGGATGAGCGCGAGGGCGGGAAGGTCGACCCCCGGCAGGGGCAGCGCCCCGATGACGACCGACTGGCGCGTCGCGTCGTCGATGAGGCGGCGCCCCACACCGGCGCGCAGGCCGGGGTTGCGGCGGCCCGCGGCCACGGCCGCGTCGCCGAGCGCGCGGATGACGGCGTCGGTCACCACGTGGCGGCCGGTCTCGTCGAGCGCCGGCACGTGCGCCACGTTGGACATCTCGAGCCGGTTGCCCGCCAGGACGCGGCGCTCCAGGTCGGCGCGCGCGTCGGCGTCGCCCACCAGCACGGCGAGCGCCCCCGCGCCGGAGTGGCGCCGGCGCTCGAGCGTCGCGATGCCGGGCTCCAGCGGCGTGCCCTGCGCGACGGCCATCACGGCCAGCGCGTCCTCGGTCGGCGCGGGCTGGGCGAGCTGGAGCATCTCGGCCAGGTGGCGGGTGGCGGCGGGGTCGCCGGGGATCAGCGCGATGTGCCCGCCGGCCTCCGCCGCGACCTGCACGGAACGCACGGCGTCCGCGAAGGGCCGCACCACCTTCGCGCCACGCGAGGCGAGACCGACTGCTCCGATGACCCGCCCCCTACCCGGGAACGGCGGAGCGACGCTGGTGGATGCCGAGGAGCAGGCCGATGGCCACGAGGGTCGTGAGGGTGTGGCTGCCGCCATAGCTCATGAGCGGCAACGGGATTCCGGTGATCGGCATGATTCCCACGGTCATGCCGATGTTAACGAACACCTGGAAGCCGATCATGGCGACGATCGCCCCGGCGACGAGCATGTCCATCTGGCTCGAGGCGCGGGCCATCGTTCTCAGGCCCCTCCACAGCACGAGGGCATAGAGCAGGATCAGCAGCCCTCCTCCCACGAAGCCGAACATCTCCCCGGTCACGGCGAAGATGAAGTCGGTGTGGTGCTCGGGGATGAAGTTGCCCGACGACTGGGTCGCGCCGTCGGGGCCCTTGCCCACCGCGCCGCCCGACCCGATGGCCGTCTTGCTCTGGTCGAGCTGGTAGCCGGCGTCGTTCGAGTCGCGCTCCGCGCCGATGAACGCCGTGAGCCGCTGCACCTGGTAGTCCTGCAGCACCGTGACGCCCGCGTTCGGGAGCACCCACAGCACGGCCAGGATCAGGATGGCGAGCACCGACCCGGCCACCGCGAAGTGCGACCAGGGCACGCCCACCAGGAACAGGATCGTCGCGAGCACCGCCCCGTAGACGAGCGACGTCCCGAGGTCCGGCTGCAGGAACACCACCGCGGCCGGCACGCCGGCGACCACGGCCAGGAAGAGGGTGAAGCGCGCCGAGCCGACGTCGTCCATCCGGTCGATGGCGATGCCCGCCAGGACGATGGCGATCGCCACCTTGCCCATCTCCGAGGGCTGGAGGTTGAAGGGGCCGATGTCGATCCAGCGGTTCGAGCCCTTGGCGGCGGTGCCCACCACGTACACCACCGCCAGGGCGCCCAGCAGGCTGCCCCACAGCCCCCAGGACCAGCGCGAGAGCCGGTCGAGGTTGAGGCGCGTGGCGAGGATCATCAGCACCGTCGCCGACCGCGATGAAGAGGATCTGGCGGTCGAGGTAGAAGCGCGAGCCGGCGGGGTCGGTCTCGGTGGCCTTGCCCACGACGAAGATGCTGAAGGCGCTGATGGCCGCGACGGCCAGCAGCAGGATCCAGTCGAGGCCCGCGATCGCCGCGCGGACGCGCTCGGCGCCGCCGCTGCGCGGCCGGGTGCTGGCGATGGTCGTCGTCAATGGCTCTCCACCGGCTGGCCGCAGAGGTTGGGGTCGAACTTCAGGTTGGCCGCCATCGTCGTGCAGACGGCCGGGGCGGCCGCGTTGGCGCCGGTGCCGCCGTGCTCGATCACGACCGCGACCACGATCGTCGGGTTGTCGGCGGGCGCGTAGCCCACGAACCAGGAGTGGTCCTCCTCGCCGGGCACGCCGGTCTCGACCGTGCCCGTCTTGCCCGCCACCTTGTCGCCGTCGGGGAGGTTGCCGAACACGCTGGCGGACGTGCCCATCGCGCCGTTGGCCGCGTCGTACAGGCCCGTCTTGATGGCGGACAGGTAGTCCGAGCGCAGGCCGAGCGGGTGCGTCGGGCGGCCCTTGGCGAGCTGCTGCACGACGCGCCCGTTGGGGTCGCTCACCTCGAGGCCCGACGGAGGGCGTGACCACGGTGCCGCCGTTGGCGATCGCGGCGTAGGCCGTCGCCATCTGGACCGGCGTCACCTGCAGGAAGCCCTGGCCCACGCCGAGCTGGATCGTGTCGCCGGCGAGCCAGCTGCGCTGGAAGTCGGTGTACTGGGTGCCCGCGTACCGCTTCTTCTTCCACGCCGGGTCCGGCACGTTGCCCGGCAGCTCGCCCGGCAGGTCGATGCCGGTGTCCTTGCCGAGGCTGAAGCGCCGCGCCTCGTCCATCAGCGGGTAGTCGTCCTTCCTCTTGATCTGCTCCAGCCAGAGCTTGTCGGCGACCTGGTAGAAGAACGTGTCGCTCGAGACCCTCAGGGCGTACGGCAGCGTGACCAGGCCGTGGTGCTCGAACCTGAAGTTGTGGAACTTCTGCTTGTGGAGCGTGATCTCGGACGGCGAGTCGAGCGCCGTGTCGGGGGTGATGAGGCCCGAGCCCAGCGCCGCCGCGGCCGTGATCGGCTTGAAGGTCGAGCCCGCCGGATAGACGCCCGCGATGGCGCGGTCCTGCAGCGGGTTGTCCGGGTTCTTCAGGATCGGCTCGAGGTCCTTGTCCTTGCGGGTGACGAAGGCCTCGGGCGAGAAGGTCGGGTACGAGGCCAGGGCCAGCACCTCGCCGGTGTTGGGGTCCATCGCCACGCCCGCGGCGCCGCTCGCGCCGGTGGCCCCGACCGCCCGGGCGATGGCCGCCTCGAGCGCCTCCTGGGTCTTCGAGTCGATCGACAGGCGCAGGTCGCGGCCCGGCGTCGGGCTCTGCGAGGAGATGTAGGCGCGGCCCTGCGGCTCGCCGGCCGCGTCCACCTCCACCACCGACTTGCCCGGCGTGCCCTTCAGGACCGCCTCGTACTGGCGCTCCACCCCGTCGAGGCCCACCGTCTCGTCGCCGGAGTAGCCCTTGTGGCGGTAGGCGGCGATGGTCTGGGCCGTGATCGGCCCGGTGGCGCCCAGCAGGTGCGCCGCGAGCTCGCCCTGCGGGTAGTGGCGCAGGTAGGTCTGCTGCAGCGAGACGCCCGGGTAGTCGCGGCGGCGCTCGGCCAGGTAGCGGTAGAGCACCGGGTCGACGTTGCGGGCGAGCACCACGTCCAGCAGCGGCTGCTTGTCGCCCGCCTTCATCTTGGCCAGCAGCTCCGGAAGCGGCTGCCCGATCTTGGTCGCGAGGCGCGCGAGCACCTGGCGGCGGCGCTCCCCCGTGAGGTCGCGCGGGCTGGCCACCAGGTTCTGGCCGATGGTGTTGGTGACCAGCGGCAGGCCGTCGCGGGTCAGGATGTTGCCGCGCGGCGGCTGGGTGACGATCGTGCGCAGGCGGTTGCTGTCGGCGCGCGCGGCGTACTGCTCGCCGCTGATGACCTGCAGGAACCAGAGCCGGATGAGCAGCAGGCCGAGCATCGCCATCGCGATGCCGCCGAGGATGGCGATGCGCACGGCGATCTTCGGCGTGAGCGCCGGCGCCCAGCCTCCGGCCGGGCGGTTGGGGCCGCGCCCCGAGCGCGAGCGCCGCGGCGGGTAGGTCGTGCTCACCCGGCCATCCCGTACGGCTCCACCACGCGCGGCGCGCCCAGCAGGCGCCGCGCGACCAGGAGCACCGGCGGGCTGAGCAGGGCGGTGAGCGCGAGCGTCGGGAACAGCACCCGGCCGACGAACTCGGACGCCGGCATGTCGTGGCCCAGCAGCAGCTGGAAGCCCATGAAGCCGAGCTGGACCGCGAGCGCGGCGATCACCGAGAGGGCGAGCGGCGCGAGCAGGCTGGCGGACTCCTCGCTCTCGCAGTAGCGCCCGCACCACGCGCCGACGGCGAGGTAGAGCAGCGCGAGCACGCCGAGCGTCCCGATCGGGGCCGTCAGCTCCAGGAGCATCCCGGCCGAGAAGCCCGCCACGGCGCCGACCAGCGTGCCGCGCAGGAGGGCGATGACCACGACCGTGGGCGCCACCAGGTCGGGGATGCCGTCGGCCACGTTGAGGTAGGGCATCACCGACACCTCGAGCAGGACGGCCACGACGACCATCAGCGCCACCCAGCCGAGGCCGGCGCCGCCGACGGCGCCGCGCGGGCTGGGGAGCGTGGTGGCCGGGCCGACCGCCCGCTGCCTGCCGAGGTCGCTGCTCACCCGGCGGCCCGCAGCTTCGCCTCGCGGCTCACCGGGGTGAGCACCGTGAGGAAGGAGAGGTTGCGCGGGTCGAGGTACGGCGTCACCTGGACGGTCTGCTGCACGTCCACCTCCTGGCTGCCGAAGCTCGACACCCGGCCGATGGGCAGGCCGCGCGGATAGATCGAGCGCAGGCCGTGGACCTGGAAGCCGGCGGTCACCACGTCCTGGCCCACCTTGACCGGGGCCTCGCGCGGCACGCCGGTCAGCTCCAGCTGGCCCGGCGTCGTGGACTGCACGAGCCCGGGCGGGTTGCCGGCCTCGGGGATCGTTGCCCCCACCTCGGTGCGCCCGTCGGTGATGAAGGCGATGTCGGCCGTGTCGCTCGTCGTGTCGGTGACGATGCCGACCAGCGCCCCGCCGCGGCCGGTGCCGGCCACCACGGGCGAGTTGCGCACGACGCCCTTCGACGAGCCGACGTTGATGCGCACGTTGCGGTACCAGTCGCTGATCGAGCGGCTGGTCACCAGGCCGGTGACCGGCTTGTAGCCGCCGGTCCCCTTGGAGGGGTCGATGAGCGACTCGACGCCGAAGAGGGCCTCGAGCTCGGCCAGGCGCTGGTCGCGCACCGCGTTGTCGGCGGCCTGGCCGCGCAGCGCATCGACCTCCGTCTGGAGGGCGGCCGCGCGGTCACGGGCGTCCTTCAGGCTGGTGGCCCAGCCCCAGGCGTCGCGGAACGGCTTGACGGCGCGGGTCGCGACCTCCTGCACCGGCGCCACGACGCTCGCGGCGGCCGACTGGGCCCCGTGGAGCGGCCCGCCGGTCAACTCCCGGAAGTAGACCGAGAAGGTCGCCAGGCAGACGACGGCGAGGACGGCGATGACCCCGCGGCGGAGGTTGGCCCGCCGGCGCGCGATGCCGGTTGTCGCGGCGACCGCCATTCAGCCGGCTCGGCTCAGTAGCGCTTCCGGTGTCGGCCGTTCGACGACGACGCCTTCTGCATGACCTCGAACTCCTCGAGCGAGCGCCCCGAGCCGACCGCCACGCAGGTCAGCGGGCTCTCGGCCACGTGGATGGGCATCTCGGTCTCGCGGCGCAGCCGCTCGTCCAGGCCCTGCAGCAGCGAGCCGCCGCCGGCCATCATGATGCCGCGGTCCATGATGTCGGACGCCAGCTCGGGCGGCGTCTTGTCCAGCGTGCTCTTGACGGCGTCGATGATCTGCACGAGGGGCTCCTCGAGGGCGTCGCGGACGTCCTCGGACGAGAGCACGACGGTCTTGGGAAGTCCCGTGATCATGTCGCGTCCCCTGATCTCGGCCTGGACCTCCTCGCGCAGCGGGTAGGCGGAGCCGATCTCGAGCTTCACCTCCTCGGCGGTCTGGCTGCCGATCATCAGCTTGTACTCCTTCTTGACGTAGCTGATGATCGCCTCGTCCAGCTCGTCGCCGCCGACGCGGATCGACTGCGCCACGACGATGCCGCCGAGCGAGATGACCGCGACCTCGGTGGTGCCGCCGCCGATGTCCACGACCATGTTCCCGGTCGGCTCGGCCACGGGCAGGCCCGCCCCGATCGCGGCGGCCATCGGCTCCTCGATGAGGAAGGCGCTGCGGGCGCCGGCCGAGAGGGTGGCCTCCTCGACCGCGCGCTTCTCCACGCCGGTCACGCCCGAGGGGACGCAGACCACCACGCGCGGGTGCGCCCACCGGTTCTGGTGCACCTTCTGGATGAAGTGCCGGAGCATCTGCTCGGTGACGTCGAAGTCGGCGATCACGCCGTCCTTCAGCGGCCGGATGGCGCTGATGTTGCCCGGCGTGCGGCCGAGCATCCGCTTGGCCTCGATGCCCACGGCGTGGACCTCGCCCGAGCGCTGGTCGATCGCGACCACCGACGGCTCCGAGAGCACGATGCCCCGGCCGCGGACGTACACCAGCGTGTTTGCGGTGCCGAGGTCAACGGCCATGTCACGCCCGCCGAAACCGGTCAGGTAGCTCCAGAACCCGATTGGTCGCCTCCCAGGATGTGCGCTGCCGCGGGCCAGCCCTGCAAAGCGCGGCATTCTAGCCGACCGCGCGACGGGCCACGGATCCCGGTGGTCCACCCCCCGGGCCAGAAACACCGTACCCCCCCGGGCGGCTCCCCGCCACCCGGCCGACCGGTGCCCGGGACCCGGCGGCACGGTCCGCTACCTTTCTCCGGATGGCATCGCCGCCCCTGTTCGCCGACGACAACAGCTCCTACCGGCGAGCGATGCGCAGGCAGCAGCAGGAGGAGCGCATCCGCGAGGAGCGCCGCCGCGAGATCCTCGCCACGCTGCGGCGCCTGAAGGAGGAGGCCGGCGACTCGGCCCTCCTCGCCGAGCGCGAGCGGCGGCGCCGTCACGCCGATCTGCTGGACCGGTACCCGCCGCTCTTCTGAGCGGGGTCTCCCCGACATCCATCCCCGGCGGTCAGCCGGTGATGTCGGATCCCGGGACCGGGCGACCAGCGGCGAAGCCGCCGCCGACCGGGCTGGTCCGCGACTAGGAGTGCTCGGCCTTGCGCTCGATGGCGTACTCGACGGCAGCGCGGATGTCGTCCTCGCTCGCGTCGCCCGGCACGCCGCGGTGCCCGTACTGGGAGCCCCAGAGGGCGAGGGTCGAGCCGGCCGCCTCGGCCAGCGCCAGCGCCTTCTGGTAGCCGCCGTACTCGACGAACTTCGCCTTGCGGCCGGTCTGCCAGCGCCAGATGGTGTCGCCGTCGGCCTCGTGGATGATCGCGTAGAGCTTCTCGGTCACCGCTCCCCCTCCCCGCCCGTGTCGGTCCTGAGTATGGCGGGCGCCGCCGACCAGGGCGCCAGGCCGAGGGCGTCGAGCGCCTGCCCGAGCGCCGCCACCGGCAGCCCCACCACCGTCGTGTAGTCGCCCTCGATGCGCGCGACCAGTGCCGCCCCGGCGCCCTGGACGGCGTAGCCGCCCGCCCGTCCGCGCCACTCGCCGAGGTCGAGATACCAGTCCAGAAGCGGCGTCTCGAGCTCCCGGAAGGTGACACGGGTCTCGTCGCAGATCTCGGCACGATCCGTTTGCGTGATCACGCAGACGGCGGTGCGCACGACGTGCGCCCGGCCGCCGAGGGCGCGCAGCATGGCCTCGGCGGCCGCGCGGTCGGCCGGCTTGCCGAGCGCCCGGCCGTCGAGGATCACCTCGGTGTCGGCGCCGATGACGGCGCCGCCCTCCGGGACGCCGAGGCGCCCGGCCACGTCGTCGGCCTTGGCGCGGGCGTTGCCGAGGGGGTCGTCCCCCTCGGCGACGCCCGACACCGCGACCCGGAACTCCACCCCCAGCGCGCCGAGCAGCGCCCGCCGCTGGGGCGAGCGCGACGCGAGCAGGATCACGCGGAGCGGGTCCTAGAGCTCGGGGAAGTGCAGGCCCAGCTCGCGGGCCCCGGACTCGGGCGAGTCCGAGCCGTGGATCACGTTCTGGCCGACCTCGAGCGCGTAGTCGCCGCGGATGGTCCCGGGGGGCGCGTCGAGGGGGTTGGTCGGGCCCATCATCGTGCGCAGGGCGACGATCGCGCCCTCGCCCTCGACGGCCATCATCACGACCGGGCCCGAGGTGATGAAGTCCACGAGCTCGCCGAAGAAGGGCCGCTCGCGGTGCTCGCCGTAGTGCTCCTCGGCGACCGCGCGGTCCATCACGGCCTTGCGCAGGGCGACCACCTCGAGGCCCCGCCGCTCGATGCGGGAGATGATCTCGCCGCTCAGCCCGGCGGCCACGCCGTCGGGCTTCACCATCACGAACGAACGCTCAGTCATACGACTCCTGGTCACGTGGACGTCTCCACCGGCCGGTGCGGCCGGTCTCGCCGCTCTCGGCGGCGGGCTTCGGCAGCTCGCGCGCACGCGACGAGCGACCCTCGACGGGGGCCTCGGCGCGGGCGGTGCTGTTGCGGTCGGCCGCCAGGCGCAGGCGGAACTCCAGCTCGGTGAGGCGCTGGTCGAGGTCCCGGACGTCGTCCGCCGACGCCACGCCCGCCTGGCGCAGGGCCCGCTGCATGGAGGCGGGGTCGCCGCTCGTCAGGCCCTCGCGGGCGAGCATGCGGCCGACGATCTGCTGACCCTCGGCGTCGCCGAGCTCGCCGAGGCGCTGCTCCAGCGCCAGCAGCTCCAGCTCGCGCTCGCGCGCCTCGTCCAGGTACTCCGGCGGGCGCACGATGAGGTAGATGATCGAGCCGAGGAAGGGGATCAGCACCGACAGCGCGACGCAGGCCGCCACGATGCCGGGCGACTCGATGCGCCGGCGGGCGTCCTGGTAGGTCCAGTACGCGAGGGCGATCCACAGCAGCACCACGAAGATGCGCAGCAGGATCGTGATCAGGCTCCACAGCCCCGAGTCGAAGAAGCTCGAGATCGACTCGAACGGGTCGCTGCTGCTCGACGTGTTGGTGCCGGCCTGGAGGGAGACGAGACCGATCACGCTGCTGCCTATGGCCATGACGGTCTACTTCGCCTCGGGGGTGTCGGTGCCCTTCCGGGCGCGCGCGAGTCTAGCAGGGGCCTCCTGAGCCCCTGCGGCCACGCGCGCCCGCAGATCGGCCAGAAGGTACAGGGAGCCGGCGACCAGGACGACGCCGTCCGGGCCCGCCGCCGCGCGGGCCGCGTCGAGCGCCGCGGCCGGGTCGCCGACCGCCTCGGCGGGCCGGCCGTAGGCGCGCGCGATCTCCGCGAGCTCCTCGGCCGGGACGGCGCGGGGGTGGCTGGAGCGCGTGGCGACGACCCGGTCGACCGCCGTCACGAGCGCCGCGGCCATCGCGGCCGCGTCCTTGTCGCCCAGCACCGACACGACCGCGACCACCGGACGGCGGCCGGCCACGACGTCCGGCAGGGCCCCCGCCATGGCGGCCATCCCGGCCGGGTTGTGGGCGCCGTCGAGCACGACGGCCGGCGCGCCGCGGAACTCCTCCAGGCGGCCGGGCATCTCGACGCCGGCCACCGACGCGCGCAGCGCGGCGGGATCGAGCGCGCGGCCCAGCACCGTCTCGGCCCCCGCGACGGCCACGGCCAGGTTGTCGCGCTGGAAGGCGCCCCGCAGCGCGAGGGGCAGCCCGGCGTAGGAGGCGCGCGGAGTCTCCACGTCCACCCCGCCGTCGCGTCCCGGGCGCGCGTCGAGGCCGGCGCCGAAGCGCAGCGGGCGCAGGCCGCGCCGCCGGCACTCCGCGTCCACGGCCGCGGCGCCCGCCTCCGACAGGCGGCCCACCACGAGCCGGTCCGAGCCGTCGGCGCAGACGGCGAGCTTCTCGGCGGCGATCGCCTCCTCGGTGTCGCCGAGCAGCTCGGTGTGCTCGAGGGCGACGTTGGTGAGCGCGACGGCGGCGCCGGGCTGCAGGACGTTGGTGGCGTCGTAGCGGCCGCCGAGTCCGGCCTCGACCACCGCGGCGCCGACGCCCGTGTCGCGGAAGGCGTGGAACGCGATCGCCGTGAGGGCCTCGAACTGGGTCACCGCGTCGCCCTCGGGCAGATCGAGCCCCTCGGCGGCGGCGCGCACCGCGGTGGCGGCGGCGGCGAAGGCGTCCTCGCCCACCGGCCGGCCGGCCACCTGGATGCGCTCGGTCCAGTCGGTGACGTGCGGCGACAGGTAGGTCCCCACGAGCAGCCCCTCGCCGGCGAGGGCCGCCGCGGCGATGCGGCACGTGGACGACTTGCCGTTGGTCCCCACGACATGGAGGGCGGTCGCGGCGCGCTCGGGGTGGCAGAGGGCGTCGAGCAGGGCGTGCATCCGCTCCAGGCCGAAGCGCATGCCGAGGATCTCCAGCTCGGCGATCCAGCGCCGCGCCTCCCCTGACGTCATGTCAGGCCGTCAGCCGAGGGCGGCGATGCGCGCGGCGAGCGCCTCGCGCTCGGCCTCGTACCGCACGGCCTTCTCGCGCTCGGCCTCGACGAGGTGGGCCGGGGCGCGCTCCACGAAGCGGGTGTCGGCCAGCTTGCGCTGCGCGCGCTCGGCCTCGCTCGTGGCGGTCGCGAGCTCGTCGGCGAGACGGGCGCGCTCGACCTCGGGGTCCACGTCCTGGGCGGAGGTGCCGACCAGGATCGAGCGCCCGTCCGCGAGGAGCGACGCGGTGAGGGTGGGGACGGCGTCCTGCGGGGGCCTCGGTGACGGCGTCGAGCGCCGCGACCGACGGGTGCGGCGCCGGCGACATGACCAGCGGCGTGCGCGGCGGCAGGTTGCGCGAGGAGCGGTAGGCGCGCAGGGCCGTGACGACCTCCTGCACCTGGGCGATCTCGGCCTCGGCTCGGCTCGTCGCGCGGGCCGGGCGCCTGGGCGGGCGGGTGCGTCGCCAGCAGGCCGCGGGCGCCGGGGGTGCGCGACCAGCACTCCTCGGTGACGAAGGGCATCAGCGGGTGGGCGAGCGCGAGCAGCTGCTCGAGCGCGTGGCCTGCCACCTCGGGGGTCGCCTCCCCGGCCTTCAGCAGCTCGAGGTACCAGTCGCAGTACTCGTCGAAGACCAGGTGGTAGACGAGGTCGGCGAGCGCCGCGAGCTGGAAGCCCGCGATCAGCGACTGGGACTGCTCGACGGCCTCCGCGATGCGCGAGGCGATCCAGCGGTCGGCGAGGTTCGCGGGCGGCGGGGTGTCGAGCCCGGCTCGGCCGCCGCGGTCGACCACCAGGCGGGCGGCGTTCCAGAGCTTGGTGACGAGCTGGCGGCCCTGGTCGATGCGGTCGGCCGAGAAGCGCACGTCCTGGGCGCTCGACATCATCAGCAGGCCGAAGCGCAGGGCGTCGGCGCCCTGGGTCTCGATGATCTCCATCGGGTCGATGCCGGTGCCGAGCGACTTGCTCATCCGCCGGCCGTCGGGCGCCTGCACCACCGAGTGGATGTAGACGTCGGAGAACGGCTCCTCGCCCGGTGTACTCCAGTCCCATCATCACCATGCGCGCGACCCACAGGAAGATGATGTCGCGGGCCGTCGAGAGCACCGCGGTGGGGTAGAACTTCGCGAGCTCGGGGGTCTGCCGGGCCATCCGAGCGTGGCGAACGGCCACAGGGCCGAGCTGAACCAGGTGTCGAGGACGTCCTCGTCGCGCACCCAGCCCTCGCCCTCGGGCGGCGTCCTGCCGACGTACACGTCCTCCGATGACCGGTCACCGCCGGGAGCGACCGTGCCCTCGGTGTCGTCGTGCGGTAGTAGACCGGCAGCTGATGGCCCCACCACAGCTGGCGCGACACGCACCACGGCCGGATCTCGCGCATCCAGTCGAGGTAGACCTCGCCCCACTTGGCGGGCGTGAAGCGGACGCGCCCCTCCTCGACGGCGGCGATCGCCGGCTGGGCGAGGCGGGTCATGTCGCAGAACCACTGCAGCGACACGAGCGGCTCGACGCGCGCGCCCGAGCGCTGGGAGAACGGGACCGTGTGGGTGTACGGCTCGACGCCGCGCAGCAGGCCCAGCGCGCGCAGGTCCTCGACGACCGCGGCCTGGCACGCGGCGGGGGTGAGGCCCGCGTAGGCCTCCCCCGCCGCCTCGGTCATGCGCCCGTCCTCGCCGATCACGTTGATCGCCTCGAGGTCGTGGCGGCGGCCGATCTCGAAGTCGTTGGCGTCATGGGCCGGCGTGACCTTGAGGGCGCCCGTTCCGAAGTCGACCTGGACGTAGTCGTCGCCGACGATCGGGATCTCGCGGCCCACCAGCGGCAGCGTGACCGTGCGCCCGATGAGGTCGCGGTAGCGCTCGTCGGACGGGTTCACCGCCACGGCGGTGTCGCCGAGCATCGTCTCCGGCCGGACCGTGGCCACCACGACCTCGCCCGAGCCGTCGCTCAGCGGGTAGGCGATCGAGACCAGCGTGTCCTCGACCTCGCGCTCCTCGACCTCCAGGTCGGAGATGGCCGAGCCGAGGCCCGGGTCCCAGTTGACCATGTAGCGGTCGCGGTAGATGTGGCCCTTCTCGTACAGGTCAACGAACACGTGGAGCACCGCGTCGGCGTAGGCCTCGTCCATCGTGAAGCGCTCGCGCTCGTAGTCGAGCGTGCACCCCAGGCGCCGGAGCTGTCCGATGATCGTGCCGCCCGAGTGGTCGCGCCACTCCCACACCCGGCGCACGAACTCCTCGCGGCCGAGCTCCTTGCGCGAGAGGCCCTCGGCGGCGAGCGCCTTCTCGACGACCGCCTGCGTGGCGATGCCGGCGTGGTCGGTGCCGCAGATCCACATCGTCTCGTCGCCGGCCATGCGGCGGGAGCGGATCAGCAGGTCCTGGATCGTGTTGTTGAGCGCGTGGCCGATGTGCAGCGCGCCCGTGACATTGGGCGGCGGGATCGCGATCGAGTAGCCCGGGGCGTCGCCGTCGGGGTCCGCGTGCCCCACCCCGGCCACGCGCCAGGCCTCGGTCCAGCGCGACTCGACCTCCGAGGGAACGAACCGGCTCGAAGGCTTCACGGACTCACCCTCACGGGGAGCGGCTATGCGGACTCCCCGCCGGCCTCGGCCGCCCGCTCGGGCGCCTCGGTGACCAGGGTTGGCGGGAGGCCCTTCTCGATCGTCTCGCGGGTGACCACGCACTTGCGCACGTCGTCGCGGGAGGGCAGCTCGAACATCACGTTGAGCAGCGCCGCCTCCATGATGGAGCGCAGGCCGCGGGCTCCGGTCTCGCGCTCGAGCGCCTTGTCGGCGATCGCGTTCAGCGAGTCGTCGGCGAAGACCAGGTCCACGTCGTCGAACTGGAAGAAGCGCCGGTACTGGCGCACCAGGGCGTTCTTGGGCTCGGTGAGGATCTGGACCAGGTCGTCGCGCGAGAGCTGGTGCACGGCCGAGATGACCGGCAGCCGGCCGATGAACTCCGGGATGAGCCCGTAGTTCATGAGGTCCTCGGGCAGCACCTCGCTGAATGCGTCGTGCGGGTCGTGGTCGTGGCGGCTCCGCACGTCGGCGGCGAAGCCCACGCCCTTGTGGCCCGTGCGCCGCTCGATGATCTTCTCGAGGTTGGCGAACGCGCCGCCGCAGATGAACAGCACGTTGGTCGTGTCGATCGTGAGGAACTCCTGGTGGGGGTGCTTGCGGCCCCCCTGCGGCGGCACCGAGGCGACCGTGCCCTCGAGGATCTTCAGGAGCGCCTGCTGAACGCCCTCACCGGACACGTCGCGCGTGATCGACGGGTTGTCCGCCTTGCGGGCGATCTTGTCGACCTCGTCGATGTAGATGATCCCGGTCTCGGCCTTCTTCACGTCGAAGTCGGCGGCCTGGATCAGCTTGAGGAGGATGTTCTCCACGTCCTCGCCCACGTAGCCGGCCTCGGTGAGGGCGGTGGCGTCGGCGATCGCGAACGGCACGTTCAGGATGCGCGCGAGCGTCTGGGCGAGCAGCGTCTTGCCGCAGCCGGTCGGCCCGAGCAGCAGGATGTTGCTCTTCTGCAGCTCGATGTCGGAGTCGCCCGCCGACATCATGTTCACGCGCTTGTAGTGGTTGTAGACGGCGACGGCCAGCGTGCGCTTGGCCTCCTCCTGCCCCACCACGTAGTCGTTCAGGACGTCGTAGATCTCGCGCGGGCGCGGGAGCGACGCGGGGTCGAAGCTGACCGGAGTGGTCAGCTCCTCGTCGATGATCTCGTTGCAGAGGTCGATGCACTCGTCGCAGATGTAGACGCCGGGTCCGGCGATCAGCTTCTTGACCTGGCGCTGCGACTTGCCGCAGAAGCTGCAGAGGAGCTGCTCGTTCGACTCGGGCGACTTGGGCATCGGGATCCGGGGGCCCGGCGGGGCTAGTGGCTCTCGATGACCCGGTCGACGATGCCGTACTCCTTCGCCTCCGGCGCGCTCATGAAGTAGTCGCGCTCGGTGTCCTTCGCGACCTTCTCGATCGGCTGGCCGGTGTGCTTGGCGATGATCTCGTCCAGGCGCTTGCGGAGGTCGAGGATCTCGCGGGCGTGGATCTCGATGTCCGTCGCCTGGCCGCTGAAGCCGCTGGAGACCTGGTGGATCAGGATCTTCGCGTTCGGGAGCGCCATGCGCTTGCTCGCGGCGCCGCCCGACAGGAGCAGCGCGCCCATGCTCATCGCGATGCCGACGCAGATCGTGGACACGTCGGGCTTGATGAACTGCATCGTGTCGTAGATCGCGAGGCCGGCGTACACCGAGCCGCCCGGCGAGTTGATGTAGAGCGAGATGTCCTTGTCCGGGTCCTCGCTCTCGAGGTGCAGCAGCTGCGCCACGATGAGGTTCGCGATCTGGTCGTCGACGGGCGTGCCCAGGAAGACGATGCGCTCGTTGAGCAGGCGCGAGTAGATGTCGAACGACCGCTCGCCGCGCGAGGTCTGCTCGACGACCATGGGGATCAAAGGGCTCATGCGATGGGCTCCGTTCCGGTCGTGCTGGTCATCGAGGGTCGCCGGGCGTCCACAGCTTCCCCGCCGCAGCCGGCTTCCCTGCCGTCTCCTGGGCGGGCGCGAGCTTCTCCGCCTTCTCGGCGGCCTTCTTGCGCGCCTCCTCCGGCGTCCAGAGGCGCTCGCGGGCCTCGGCCGTCGCCATCGGGATGGCGGTGGTGGCCTCGACCAGGCGGTCAACGGCCTTGCGCAGGCGCATGTCCTCCCGCAGCGCGTCCCAGCCGCCGTGCTCGCGCAGCTCGTGCAGCAGCCGCTCCGGCGCCCGGCCCGTGGCCTCGGCGTCGCTGCGGACCTGCTCCTCCATCTCCTCGTCCGTCACCTCGATGCCCTCGGCCTCGGCGACGGCCTCCACGACGAGCTCGCGGCGGACGGCCATCTCGGCGTCGGGCCGCAGCTCCTCGATGATCTGGTCGATCGAGCGGCCGGTGGCCTTCACGTAGTCCTCGAAGGAGACGCCCTCGGGCAGCTGCTGGGCGGTCTGCTGGAGGATGGTGCCGACGCGCCGGTCGGTCATGACCTGCGGGACGTCCACCGTGGCCTTGGCCGCGACGGCGTCGATCACCATGCGCCGGAAGAGCTCGTCCACCTGGGCCTGGGCGGCCTCGGTCAGGCGGCGCTCGATGTCGGCGCGCAGCTCGTCCATCGTGTCGAACTCGCTGACCGCGAGCGCGAGGTCGTCGTCGAGGGGCGGCAGCTCCTTCTCCTGCACGCCCTTCAGGGTGACCGTGTACTCGATGGTCTTGCCCTGCAGCTCGGCGCGGCTGTCGGTGGCCGCGTAGCCGACCGGGAAGGTCACGGTCTCGCCCGCGCTCATCCCCATCAGGCGCTCCTCGAACTCCGGCAGCAGGCGACCGCCGCCCAGCTCGACCGCGTAGTCGCGGGCCCGGGCCTGCTTGACGGCCTTGCCGTTCAGCGTGCCGTCGAAGTCGATGATGACGAAGTCGCCCTTGCCGGCCGCGCGGTCGGCGGGGACGAGCTTGGCGGCGCGGTCGCGCAGCGCCTCGAGCTGCTGCTCGAGCGCGCCCTCGGGCAGCTCCACCTCGGCCTTGCCGATCTCGAGCCCCGTGTAGTCGCCGAGCGTCGCCCTGGGCCGCACCTGGACCGTCGCCGTGAAGGTGAGGTCGCCCTCGTCGGGCACGCTCTCCAGGTCGAGGTCGGGCTCGTCGATCGGGACGATCCCGGTCTCGGTGACGGCCTGCGAGTACCACTCGCCGAGCGCGCCGCGCAGCATCTCCTGCACGACGGCGTCGTGACCAACGCGCTGCACGATCACCTCGGCCGGCGCCTTGCCGGGCCGGAAGCCGGGGACCCTCACCTCGCGGCCGAGGCGGCGGATCGCGCGGTCCATGCGCCGCTGCACCTCGTCCTCGGGGACCGCCACGTCCAGGCGGACCTTGTTCTCCTCCAGCGGTGTGACTTCTGCGGTCAGCGTCATTCGTACTCCCGCGTCACCGCGGTCGGATGTATGCGGGTGAGAGGACTCGAACCTCCATGGGTTGCCCCACTAGGACCTAAACCTAGCGCGTCTACCGGTTTCGCCACACCCGCT
Organism: uncultured Thermoleophilia bacterium; assembly: GCA_963770865.1. GTDB lineage: Bacteria > Actinomycetota > Thermoleophilia > Miltoncostaeales > Miltoncostaeaceae > Miltoncostaea. The sequence continues at coordinate 103,726 of CAVYRD010000010.1, read as the reverse complement.
CGATACCCGGCGTTCGAGGGGTGAACGATGGGATTCGAACCCACGACCGCCTGGACCACAACCAGGAGCTCTACCAGCTGAGCTACGTCCACCGCGCAGCGGGCCGGCGACCCGCTCGCGCCAGCATAGCGAAGTGAGTCGCGCGGATCCTCAGGGCCCCCCGGGAGGCCCGGGCGGGCGCGGGCCGGGCGGAGGAGGGGGCGGGGCGGACGGGGGGTGCCGCGGGTGCAGGCCGTGCCCGCGCGCGTGGGCGTGGCCCGGGCCGCCCGGGCGCGGGCGCGAGAGGACGTCGGTCCCGCCCAGGAACGACCAGGCGCGCACGCGGATGACCGGCGCGCCCGGCGGCGGCGGGGGCCCCTCGAGGCGCACGTCGTTTCCCCCGAGAAGGGCGAAGCCGCCGGCGTCCACCGCGACGCCCTCGGGCACGGTGATCGTCGAGCCGCCCATGAGCGAGATGACGATGATCTCGGTCTCGTGGCTCTGGAGCAGCGCCTCGCGCAGGTCGAGGTCGGCGCCGCCCATCACGTTCACCACCACGCAGCGGGGGGCCACCCGCCAGCGTCCGGCGTGGTCTCCGCCGCCCAGCACCCCGAGGATCCAGCGCCGCGCGCGCACGGGCTCCATGGGCGGACCCTAGAGGCATCGCCCCGGCGGGCGCCCGTGCGGCATGATCGCCGGGTCGATCTCCGGAGGTCCCCGTGAAGGACAGCCTCGCCCCCGGCCTGGAGCACGAGCTGCGCTTCGTCGTGCCGGTCACCAAGACGGTGCCCCACCTCTACCCCGAGTCGCCCGAATTCGCGGCCATGCCCGAGGTCTTCGCCACCGGCTTCATGGTCGGCTTCATCGAGTGGGCCTGCCTGGAGGCGATCGCGCCGCACCTTGAGGATGGCGAGATGTCGCTCGGCGTCCACATCTCCCTCAGCCACGACGCGGCCACACCGCCCGGCATGGAGGTCGTGGCGCGCGTCCGGCTCGAGGCCGTCAACGGCCGCCGCCTCACGTTCGCCGTCGAGGCGCACGACGCGCACGAGCGCATCTGCGAGGGCTCGCACGAGCGCTTCGTGGTCGACCGGGACCGCTTCGTCGCGGGGGTCGGACGCAAGGCCGGCTGAGCCCCGGTCTCCGCCCGGGGGCTCAGGGCTCCACGACGACCTTCAGCGCCTCGCCCGAGCGCGCCAGGCGGAAGGCCTCCTCGACCTCGGCCAGCGGCAGGCGGTGCGAGATCATCGCGTCGCCGTCCACCGCGCCCGAGGCGAGCAGGGCCAGCGCGTCGCGCGTGTCGAGCGGGCCGGCCGAGTACGTGGACTGGATCGTGACCTCGCGCCAGAAGACCGCGCCGAGGTCGAGCGGGATCGGGGTGCCCGGCGCGGGAGGCGCGAACAGCTGGACGACGCCGGCCGGGCCCGCAAGGTGCAGGGCCCCGGCGATGGCGCCGGCATGGGAGGTGCAGACGAAGACCTGGTCGGCCGGCCCGCCCAGCAGCCGCGCGACCTCCTGGGGCTCGGCCTCGACGAGGGCGGGCGCGCCGGCGGCCTCGGCGAGCGCCCGGCGGTCCTCCCGCGGGTCGACGGCCACGACCGCGGCCGCGCCGGCCGCGCGGGCGGCGGCGATCTCCAGCAGGCCCATCGCCCCGGCGCCGACGACGGCGACGCGCGCGCCCGGGCCGACGCCCGCCCAGCGCTGGCCGCGGATCACGCAGCCGAGCGGCTCGATGAGCGTGGCCGCGGCGTCCGACATCGAATCGGGCAGCTCCAGCACGTCGAGGCGCGCGTTCTCGGCCGGCACGCGGATGAGCTCGGCGAGCCCGCCGGGGTCGATGCGCGTGGCGCGGAAGGTGTCGCAGAGCGTGTGCCGTCCCGCGCGGCAGAGCGCGCAGGTCATGCACGGCACGTGGTGGTGGACGAAGACGCGGGCGCCCACCGCATGCGGGGCGCCGGGGCCGGCGGCCACGACCTCGCCGGCCGGCTCGTGGCCCAGCACCACCGGCGCCCGGGGGTCCTGGTACCAGGCCATCAGGTCGCTGCCGCAGAGCCCGCAGGCCCGGACCCGCACCACCAGCTCGCCGGGACCGGCCACGGGGTCGGGTGCCTCCTCCAGCCGGACGCGGCCCGCCCCGTGGTACATCGCGACGATCACATGCCGGAGCCTATGGGAGGACACCGCGCGACACGGCTGCGAGGATGGGGCGGTCCCCCACGACCCGGAGGTCCCGATGGCCGTCTGCGCGCACAAGGTCTGCACCTGCGACGCGAAGAAGGGCGAGCGCTTCTGCTCGGAGTGGTGCGAGGCGAACCCCAAGGCGCCGGAGTGCCACTGCCACCACGAGTCCTGCGACGCCCCCCACCACCACTAGCTCACGGGGAGTTCCTGACCTTCGGGGGCGCGGAAGCCGGTCGGCGTCGAGGAGATCTCGTGCGATGAGATGACGCGGTCCACGAGGCCGTAGTCGCGCGCGGCCTCGGCCGTGAAGAAGCGGTCGCGGTCCATGTCGGCCTCGATCCGCTCGATCGGCTGGCCGGTGTGGTGGGCGTAGATCTCGTTCACGCGCTCGCGCAGCGCGAGCGTCTCGCGAGCGTGGATCTCGATGTCGCTGGCCTGGCCCTGGAAGCCGCCGCTCGGCTGGTGGATGAGGATGCGGCTGTTCGGTAGCGCCATGCGCTTGCCGGGCGCGCCGCCGGCCAGCAGCAGCGAGCCCATGCTCATCGCGACGCCGAAGCCGATCGTCTGCACGTCCGGCCGGATGAACTGCATCGTGTCGTAGATCGCGAGGCCGGCGTAGACCACTCCCCCGGGGGAGTTGATGTAGAGGGCGATGTCCTTGTCGGGGTCCTCGCTCTCGAGGTGCAGGAGCTGGGCCACGATCAGGTTGGCCACCTGGTCGTCCACGGGGGTCCCGAGGAAGACGATGCGCTCGTTGAGGAGGCGCGAGTAGATGTCGAACGAGCGCTCGCCGCGCGGGCTCTGCTCCACGACCATCGGGACCATCGGCATGGGCTATCCTTTCGACAACTCGTAGGTTGTCACGCACCATAGCAACCAATCGATTGTCAAAGGAGCGGGCGATGCCCCAGACGCGCGAGATCGAGGTCGAGGCCACCCCGGAGGAGGTCTTCGACGCCATCGCCACCGAGGAGGGGCGCGAGCGCTGGCTCGACGAGCCCGCCCGGGAGATGCTCATCGAGACCTGCGACGCGCCGCACCGGCTGGTGTGGTGGTGGTGGGAGGGCGACGGCCCGGCCACGCGGGTCGAGTTCCTCGTCGTGGCCGCGCCCGCCGGCGCGCGGGTGGTCGTCACGGAGACCGCGCCGGCCGTCCCGCTCGCCCGCCTGGCCATGGCGTTCCGACCGGGTGTGCGTGTGAGCGACGACGTCGGGGCGGTGCTCGCCGCGCTCGCCGATCCGACGCGCCGGGGCATCGTCCAGGCGCTGCTGGAGGAGGGCGTCACGAGCGTCCCGGCGCTCACGGACGCCTTCCCCATCACCCGCCAGGCGCTCGCCAAGCACCTCGCCGCCCTCGACGGCGCCGGCCTGGTGGAGCGGCTCGCGCCCGAGTCGGGGCGCGAGGTGCGCTACCGGCTGCGGCCCGGCGCCCTCCACGAGACGGCCGAGTGGATGGCGGCGACCGACTCGGCCTGGGATGGCCGCCTGCGACGCCTCAAGCGCAGCGTCGAGGGCTCCCGGTAGGACTAGCGGGAGACCCGCACCACCTCACCCGCTCCGAGGAGTCGCTCGCCCCGGTCCGTGCGCACCCGCAGGCGCCCGAGGTCGTCGGTGCCGGCGCAGTCGCCGGTGACCTCCTCGTCGGGCAGGCTGACCGTCACGCGGCGGCCGGCCAGGGCGTCGCGCTCCGCGAAGGCCGCGACGATGCCGGCGGGGCCGTGCTCCACCCACTCGGCGTAGCGGCGCCCGAGCGCGCCGAGGAGGTCAACCAGCAGGTCGGCCCGGGCCGGCGGGTCGCCGCGGTCGGCCAGGGCCCCCGGGCTCCAGCGGGCGTCGTCGAGGTCCGGCGCCGAGCGGACGTTGACGCCGATGCCGGCCACGGCCCAGTCGACGCCCTCCTGGTCGGCCGACATCTCGCAGAGGATGCCCGCGACCTTGCGCCCGCCGACGAGGATGTCGTTCGGCCAGACGATCGACGCGTCCTCCCCGAGGGCGTCCGCGACGCCGACGGCGACGACGATCGGCAGCAGCCCGGCGTCCACCGGCGCGACGCCCGGCCGCAGCAGCGCCGAGACGAGCAGGGCGTGGCCGCGGGCCGCCAGCCAGCTGCGGCCCCTCCTCCCCCGCCCCGCGCTCTGGCGGTCGGCGCCGACGACGGTCCCCTCGGGCGCGCCCTCGCGGGCGAGGGCGATCAGCTCGTCGTTGGTGGAGCCGGTCTCGGCGAGCCACGTGACCGGCCCCGCGAGGGGCGCGGCCAGGCGGGGCGTCACGAGCAGGGGGACGACCGGGTCGGCGTCATCCGCCAGGCGGTAGCCGGCGTGGGCGCTCGCGACGCCCACGCCCTCGCGGCGCAGCGCCTCGACGTGGCGGTGGACCGCCGCCCGCGAGCAGCCGAGCTCGTCGGCGAGCGCCTCGCCGGAGACGCCCGCGGGCCCGGCCGTCGCCAGGGCGGCCAGGACCCGCTCGCGGCGCTCGGCGGTCTCCCGGGTCACGCCGGGAGCGCCCCCTCGTCGCGCAGGCGCTCGGCGTCGAGCCGCTCGGCGGCCCACTCCCGGGCCTTGGCCTCGCGGGCGTCGGTGGCCTCCTGCGCCGCGCGAACCTCGGCCTCCCAGCCCTCGGCCGCCCACTGGTCGAGCAGCGTGCGCACGTAGCGGGCGTGGTGGCTCTCGTCGGCGATGATCTCGCCGATGCGCTCGGCGATGACCGGGTCGGCCTGCTCGAACGTGCGCCGGTGCGCCTCGAAGGACACGAGCGCGCGGCTCTCGACGGCCTGGAAGAGCGTGAGGATCGGGATCACCCGGTCGAGGCCGACGCTCTCGCCGCGCTTCGGGAGGATCTCCTCGATGTCGTTCAGCGTGTCCACGATCAGGCGGCCGCCGATCGTGATGTGGTCGGGCTCGTCCGGCGGGTCGAAGGGCTCGACGCCGAGGCGCTGCATGATCTCGCCGAAGTAGGCGCCGTGCTTCTCCTCGTCGGCCGCGTGGCGGGCGAACTTCTTCGCGAGGTCGGGGTCGTCGGTGGTCTCCGAGAGGACGCGCAGCTCCTCGGCGCCCTGCAGCTCGGCGCAGCGGAAGCTGTTGATCATCTCGATCCGCTTGTCGAACGACATGCCGGAGAGGAAGTCGGCGTACTCCTCCGGGGTCTGCAGGACGTGCGCGGCGTCGGTCGGGTCCATCGGGCGGCTCCTGGGTCGGTGGTCAGGCGAGGGCGGCCAGCCGCGCCTCGGCGGCGCGGCGGAAGCGGGCGGGTGAGAAGGTGCCGCCGAGCAGCGGGTCGAGCCCGGCGGGGCCGGTCGCGGCGAGGTCGCCGGGCCGGCCGGCGTCCACGTCGATGCCCGGGTCGTGCGGGATCGCGCCGAGCAGCGGCACCGGCGTGGTGCGCGCGAGCACCTGCGGGTTGGTGAGGGCGTCGAGGCCGGGCTCGTCCGGGGTAGCCGCTGATCACGGTGCCGAGGACGGTGAGGCCGCGCCGATGCAGGGCCTCCAGCGTGAGCAGCGTGTGGTTGAGCGTGCCGAGGCCCGGGCGGATCGCGACGACCACCGGCAGGCCGAGCATCGCCGCGAGGCCCGCCATGTCGACCCCGTCGGAGAACGGCACGAGCGCCCCGCCGGCGGCCTCGACGAGCACGAGGTCGAAGCGGGCGGAGAGGTCGGCGTACGCGCGGACGACCTCCCGCGGGTCGAGGCGCACCCCCTCCAGGCTCGCGGCCACGGCCGGCGCCAGCGGCGCGCGCAGGCGGTACGGGCAGAGGGCCTCCGCCGGCTCGTCCAGCCCGATCAGCGACGCGACGAAGGCGGCGTCGCCGGCGATGGTGCCGTCGTCGCCGGTCTGGGCCGGCTTCAGCGGGGCGACGGTGCGGCCCTGGGCGCGGGCGGCGAGGGCGATGGCGGCGGTGACGACCGTCTTGCCGACGCCCGTGTCGGTGCCCATCACGAAGATGCCGCGCTCGTCGATCACGGCCGGCCCGCCGGGTGGGCGACGACGGAGCGGGCCTCGGCGAGGGCGTCGAGGGCCCAGTCGATGTGGCGGTCCTCGTGGGTCGCCATCACGGTGAGGCGCATCCGGGCGGTGCCGACCGGCACCGAGGGCGGGCGGATGGCCGGCGCCCAGACGCGGGCGGCGCGCAGCGACGCCCCCACGGCGAGGGCGTCGGCCGCCTCGCCGATCAGCACGCCGACGACGGCCGAGTCGGTGGGCAGGACCGTGTAGCCGAGGGCGCGCGCGCCCTCGACGAGGCGGGCGACGAGGGCGTGCAGGCGCTCCCGGCGCTCCGGCTCGTCGCGGACGATGTCGAGCGACGCCATCGCCGCGCCGGCCGCCGCGGGCGCGAGCGCGGTGGTGAAGACGAAGCCGCGGTCGCGGGTGCGCAGGTAGTCGCAGAGGTCGCGGTCGCCGGCGACGTAGCCGCCCTGGGCGCCGAGGGCCTTCGAGAGCGTCCCCATGACCACCGGCACGCGCCCCTCCAGGCCGAAGTGCTCGAGCGCCCCGGCGCCGGTCGGGCCGAGCACCCCGGTGGCGTGGGCCTCGTCCACCATCACCATGCAGCCGTGGCGCTCGGCGATCTCGACGATGGCCGGCAGCGGCGCCAGGTCGCCGTCCATCGAGAAGACGGTGTCGGTGACGATGAGGCGCCGTGGCGCGCTGTGGCCGATTGGCCGATCACCGCGCGGCCGATTGGCCGTCGACCGCACGGCCGCCTCCAGCGCGTCGGCGTCGGCGTGGGCGTAGCGCACCACCTCGGCCCCCGAGAGGCGGCACCCGTCGATCAGGCTTGCGTGGTTGAGCTCGTCGCTGAAGACCACGTCCCCGCGCCCGACCAGCGCCGGGATCGTGCCGACGTTGGCCTGGAAGCCGGTCGGGAAGACCATCGCGTCCTCGCAGCGCTTCAGCGCCGCGATGCGCTCCTCCAGGCGCCGGTGCAGGTCGAGGCTGCCGGTGACCAGGCGCGAGGCGCCCGAGCCGGCGCCGTAGGCGTCGAGCGCCGCGTGGGCGGCCGCGACCACCGCGGGGTCGTTCGCCAGGCCGAGGTAGTTGTTCGAGGCGAGCAACAGGTGCGGGACCCCGTCGATCGCGACCTCGGGGTCGGGCGCCCCGCCGCAGTAGGTGAGGACGCGCAGGAGGTCCGCGTCGCGCAGGTCGTCGAGCGCGTCCGGCAGCCAGTCGAGCCCGGTGCGGCTCACGCGGGCACCCCGCAGGAGGCGGCGGCCGCCGCCACGACCGCCTCGCCGATGCGGACCAGGTCGTCGTCGCCCGTGACGTAGGGCGGCATCGTGTAGACGAGGTCGCGGAACGGCCGCAGCCAGACCCCGCGCGACACGGCGGCCGCGGTGGCCCGCGCCATGTCGAACGTCCTCCTCCAGCTGCACCACGCCGATCGCCCCGAGAACGCGCACGTCGGCCACGCCGGGGATCCCGCGGGCCGGGGCGAGCGCGCCGCGCAGCCCGGCCTCGATGCGCGCGACGCCGGCGCGCCAATCGGCGTCGCGCAGGACGTCAATTGACGCGTTGGCCACGGCGGCCGCGAGCGGGTTGCCCATGAACGTCGGCCCGTGGGCCAGCACCGGCACCTCGCCGGAGGAGATCCCGTCGGCCACCTCGGTGGTGCAGAGGGCCGCGGCCATCGTCATGTAGCCGCCGGTCATCGCCTTGCCCACGCACATCACGTCGGGGCTCACGCCGGCGTGCTCCGCCGCGAACATCGCCCCGGTGCGCCCGAAGCCGGTCGCGATCTCGTCGAAGACCAGCAGGACGTCGTTCGCGTCGGCGATCTCCCGCAGCGCTCGCAGGTACGCCGGGCTGTGGAAGCGCATGCCGCCCGCCCCCTGGCACACCGGCTCCACGATGACCGCGGCCAGCTCGTCGCGGTGGCGCTCGACCATGTCGGCGAGGTGCGCGACGTACGCCGGGTCGGCGGGCGCGTCGACGCCGTCGGGCGGCGCGTCGGCGAAGACCTGCCGCGGCAGGATCCCGGTCCAGAGGGCGTGCATCCCGCCCTCGGGGTCGCACAGCGACATCGGGCTGAGCGTGTCGCCGTAGTAGCCGCCGCGCCACGTCAGCAGGCGGCTGCGCCCGGGCCGGCCGCGCGAGCGCTGGTACTGCAGGCACATCTTCACCGCGACCTCCACCGACACCGACCCGGAGTCGGCCAGGAAGACGTGCTGGAGGGGCTCCGGGGTCAGGGCCACGAGCCGCTCCGCGAGCCCGACAGCCGGCGCGTGCGTGAGCCCGCCGAACATCACGTGGCTCATGCGCCCGGCCTGATCGACGAGCGCGGCGTCGAGCGCCGGGTGGCGGTAGCCGTGGATGGCGGACCACCACGACGACATGCCGTCGATCAGCTCGTCGTGGCCGTGTGCCGGCTCGGCCAGGCGCAGCCGCACCCCCGAGGCGGACTCCACCACGAGCGGCTCGTGGCGGCCGGGCATCGCCGCGTAGGGGTGCCAGACGTGGCGGCGGTCGAGCGCGAGGATCTCGCGCCCGTTCACCGGGCTTCGGTCTCGGCGGCGGTCCGCGTGGAGGGCACGATCGGCAGCCCGAGGTCGCCGGCGAGCTTCACGTCCTCGGCCGCCGGGCGGCCCGCGGTGGTGAGGTAGTTGCCGACGATCATCCCGTTGACGCCGCCCACCAGGCCGAGGGCCTGCGCGTCGCGCAGCACCAGCTCGCGGCCGCCCGCGTAGCGGATGATCTTGTCCGGGAAGACGAGCCGGAAGATCGCGATCGCCCGCAGGGCCTCCTTGGCCTCGATCGGCCGGCGGCCGGCGAGCGGCGTGCCCGGGCGCGGGTTGAGGAAGTTGAGCGGGATCTCGTCGGGGTCGAGCTCACGCAGCTCGTAGGCCAGCTCGAGGCGCTGCTCCCAGGTCTCCCCCATCCCGAGGATGCCGCCGCTGCACAGCTCCATGCCGAGCTCCTTGACCAGCATGCAGGTCTCGACCCGCTCCTCCCAGGTGTGCGTGGTGACGATCGTCGGGAAGAAGCTGCGGCTCGCCTCGAGGTTGTGGTTGTAGTGGTGCACCCCGGCGTCGCGCAGGGCCTCGGCCTGCGAACGGGTCAACAGACCCAGCGAGCAGTCGACGTCGAGGCTGGTCTCGGCGTGGATCGACTCGATCGCCTTCAGCACCTGGTTCATCAGGCGCGTGTCCGGCCCGCGCACCGCGACCACGATGCAGAACGCGCTCGCGCCCGACGCCTCGGTGGCGCGCGCGGCGGCCATCACCTGGTCGAGCGGCAGGAAGGCGTGGCGCTGGGCGGGCGTGTCGTAGAACGACGACTGCGAGCAGAAGGAGCAGTCCTCCTGGCAGCCGCCGGTCTGGGCGCTGATCAGCGACTCCAGCTCCACGCCCTCGCCCCACCAGCGGCGGCGCACCTCGTGGGCGAGCGAGAGAAGGCGGGGCAGCTCCACCTCCGGCAGCTCCACCAGCTGCCGCGCCTCGTCCATATCGATCGAGCGCTTCTCGTCGAGCAGGGTGCGCTCGAGCGACTCGAGGATGCTCACGCCGTCTCCTTCGCGTCGGCCGTCGTCACGGCGCGACGCTATCAGGCGTGACGAGCCCGGAGGCTAGTGTCCGAGCAGGAGCTTGCGGACCTCGTCCTCGCGCTCGGGCTCGAGGATGGCGAGCACCTGGTCGCCGACCTCCAGGACCGTGCTGGCCATGGCGATCTCGGCCACCCCGCCGCGCAGGACGGAGATCAGCTTCGACCCGCGCGGCAGGCCGATCTTGTTGACCGCCTTGCCCACGCACGGACACTTGGGGTCGATCTCCATCTCGATGATCTCCAGGTTCTCCGTGCGCAGCTCCAGCAGGTGGACGAGCGCGTGCTCGGGCACCTCGTGCTCGATCAGGGCCATGATCCGCGCCGTCGGGCAGACCGTCGGCGTCACGCCGAGCAGGTCGAAGTGGCTCTGGTTGCGCGGGTCGTTGACGCGGGCGATGACCTTCTCCACCCCGTAGCGCTCGCGCGCGAGCTGGGAGATGACCAGGTTGTCCTCGTCGTCGCCGGTCACGGCCACCACGATGTCGGGCGGGCGGGTGATGCCGGCCTGCTCGAGCACGTAGAGCTCGGTGCCGTCCCCGTGGATGATCCGGTGCCCGAACTCGGGCTCGAGGGCGTCGGAGCGCTGCGACTTCATCTCGACCAGGACGACCTCCTGGCCGCGCTCGATCAGCGAGCGCGTCACGTTGGCGCCCACCTTCCCGCCGCCCACAACGATCGCGAACATCATCCGCCGTCCTTCATCGCGCCCCTGGCGAAGCTCGCCAGCCCGTCGATCGCCATCTTGACCGGGGAGATCACCTCGAAGCCCCGGTCCGCGAAGGCGTCGGCGCGCGCCGGGTCCTGGATGCGCGCCGCCACATGGGGTACGTGGTAGCGCTCGACGGCGACCTGCGCCACGACCAGGTTGGTGTTGTCCCCGTCGGTGGCGGCGATCAGGACGTCGGTGTCCTTGACCCCGGCCTTCTCGAGCACCTTGACGTCCATCCCGTGGCCGAGCACCAGCGGGTGCCGCCAGTCCGGGCCGAGACGGCCGAGGTTCTCCTCCTTGAGCTCGACCACGACCACGTCCCAGCCGTCGTCGGAGAGGGTGAGGGCGAGGGCCGCGCCCACCCGGCCGCAGCCGATCATGATGCACTTCATACGGGGATCATGCCTCTTCCTCGTCGGCGATGACGCCCTCGGGATAGGTGACGACCATCACTTCGCAGGGTGCGCGGCGCAGCACCTCGTCCACGGTCGGGCTGAACAGGCGCGACTGGGTGCGCCAGCGGGCGGCCGACCCCATCAGGATGAGGTCGGCGCCCACCGCGTCGGCCTCCTCGACGATCGCCTCGCTGAGCGAGCGGGCGCGCACCACCCGCGCCTCCACCTCGACGCCGTGCTCCTCGGCGATCTCGCGCGCGTCGATGATCGACTCCAGCGCCTCGGCCTCCTCGGCGTCCATCGAGCACTCCAGGGGCTTGGAGAGCGGCACCCGCAGCACGTGGACGACGCGCACCTCGGCCCCGCGCTCCTCCGCCAGCTTGATGGCGGTGGCGAGCATCTCCTCGCCGATGGCGCCGAGCTTGAGCGGCACCAGGATGCGCTGGGCGTCGCCCTCCTCCTCGCTCTCGACGAGGTCGGGCACGGCGGGGGTGGCCCGCCCGAGCAGGGTCTCCCCTCCCGCGCGGCGCGAGTAGAGGTACACGCCGGCGCCGATCACGAGCCACAGCGGGCCGGCCACCCGGGCGCCGGTGTGGGTGAACAGCGACGCCACCCACAGGGCGAACGTGAGCACCGCGCCGACCACGCACGGCAGCGGGATGCGGGCACCCCGCCACGGGATGTTGAGCGGCACCACGAAGGGGCGCTCCAGCTCGGGCTCGCGGATCCGCAGGCGGATGACGGCCACCTGGGCGGCGGTCATCGCGATCAGCACGCCGAACGAGTAGAGCCCGGCCAGGAAGCGGGCCCCGTCGCCGATGATCACGGCCAGCACGATCAGCGTCGGCGCGATGATCGCCGCCGCCAGCGTCGCGGCCGGCGTCGGCGAGGACCCGCGCTCGGGCCGCGCGAAGACGTGCGGCAGCATGTCGTAGCGGGCCATCGAGTAGGCGAGCCGCTCGGCGCCGGCCATGGCGGTCGCGATGATCGTGATCAGCACCAGCGCGTTGGCGACGCCCACGAACCCGACGAAGGCGTCGGCCCCGCCCGGCAGCTCGTCGCCGATCGCCCGCGCCACGCCCACCAGCGGGGCGTGCAGCCACTCGGTGCCGAGGGCGCTGGAGACCCCGTCCGGCGCGCTCGGGTCGGGGGTCGTCGGGTAGGCGGAGACGCCGACCATCGAGACCGCGACGTTGACCAGCACCACGGCCCCGAGCCCGAGGAAGAGGCTGCGCGGCATGGTGCGCCCCGGCTCGCGCACCTCGGCGGCGAAGTTGGTGACCGTCTCGAGCCCGGTGTAGGCGAGCGTCGCCAGCGACAGGGCCAATGCGATCGAGCTCCACGACGGGGTCGTCCCGACGTCGATGTTGAGGGTGAGGGCGTCGGAGGAGTAGACGAGCACGAAGCCCAGGACGGCCAGCGCGAGCTGGGTCACCAGGGCGACGCCGGCCATCACCACGGCGACGTAGTAGAGGCGCACGCGCCGGGCGCGCCGCACCGCGGCCAGGAGCAGGATCACCCCGATCCCGACCAGCACGTCCCATGGGTGGTCGGCCAGCCGGTCGTTGCCGAGCGCCGTGCCCAGGTAGGTGGGCACGAAGAGCGCCGCGAGGGCGATGACGACCAGGTAGTCGAGGAACAGCACCCAGCCGGTCACGAAGCCGAGGATGTCGCTGAAGGCGCGCCGCACGAACGCGGACGCGCCGCCGGCCTCGGGCAGCGACGCCGCGCCCTCGGCGTAGGCCAGGGTCACCATCAGCACCAGGAGCCCGACGGCGAGGAGGATCCACGGCGTCACGCCCACCGCGTAGATCGCGACGATGCCGAGGGCGAAGATCAGCGACGAGCCGATCTCACCGAAGGCCACCAGGGCGAGCGACCGCGCGCGCAGCACGCGCACCGGCTCGGTGAAGCGCGGGCTCACGAGCGCGTCACGAGCCAGAGACGCAGGACGCCGCCCACGATCAGCAGCCCGCCGATCAGCAGGCCGAGGCCGCCGCCGACGCCGAGGGAGATCGTGCGGATCACGATCGCCACGCCGAGCAGCACGAGCAGGCAGGACAGCAGCGCGGGGCCCCGCCCGCCCCAGCGCCCGATCACACCGCCACCCGGACGTCGGTGACCTTGGCGGCCGCCACCATCACGCGGCACGGGCTGTGCTTGAGGATGTGGCGGACCGTGCGGCCGAAGACCGGCGCCCGCCGGCCGATGCCCCGGCGCGCGGCGCCGACCACGATCAGCTCGGCGTTGCGCGTGACGGCCGAGCGGACGATCGCCTCGCCCGCGCTGCGCGCGCGCGCCAGGCGGGTCGTGGCGCGGACGCCGTAGCTCTCCACCAAGGCCCGCGCGTCGTCGAGCAGCTCGTTGGCCTCCCGCTCGGCCATCGGCATGCTGGCCGTGAGCGGCAGGTCCATCGGGATCTCGAGCACGTGGACGATGGCCACGCGCGAGCGCCGGTCGGCCGCCAGGCGCGCCGCGGCCACGAGGGCCTCCTCCGACTCCGCCGAGCGGACCACCGGCACCACGATCGTGCGGTACTCGATCTGCAGCGAGGGCCCGAGCACGAGCGCCGGCGCGCGCACGGTCTCGGCGAGCGGCACCTTGATGACCTGGCGGCGGTACACGAGGTAGACGATGAAGCCGAGCACCAGCCAGCCGAGCCCGGCGTAGCGGGTGGCCGGCTCCTGCGCCACGACCACCGTCCATGCGATGCCGGTGCCGAGGCCGCCGACGACGGCGAACACGGGCCAGTCGATGCCTCGGAAGCGCAGGTTGGGCCGCGCGCGGTAGACGAGCTCCTCGTCGCGGTGCTTCACCCGCAGCGCGACGATCGAGGCGTGCGCGACGGTGAACGAGAGCATCGCGCCGAACGAGTACATCGTGCCGAGGAAGTCGGTCTGGCCCGGGAGGATGGCGATGATCGCGAAGACGCCGGCGAACAGCACCAGCGCGAGCCAGGGGGTCTTGAAGCGCGGGTGCAGGCGCCGGAACGGCTCGGGCAGCTGGCGGTAGGTGGCCATCGCGTAGGTGATGCGCGACGCGCCGATGACGCCCGCGTTGGCCGCGATGAAGAGGATGGTCGCGGCCAGGACGCCGACGTAGATCTTGAGCGTGTCGAGCGCGAGGCCCTCGAGGCCCAGGTTCTCGATGATCCCGAGCACGGGGTCGTTGGCGAAGCCGCCCTGCTCCGGGGCCAGGCCGAGCGGCGTCGTGTAGCCGTCGGCGCCGAGCGTGACCGGGAGCGCCGAGAGGGCGATCGCCGGCAGCGTGAAGTAGATCGCGTAGACCGCGATCGCCACCAGGCGGATGGAGCGCGGCACGTCGCGCGAGGGGTCGCGCGTCTCCTCGGCGAGGTTCGAGATCGTCTCGATGCCGGTGTAGGCGATCATCGCGACCGGGATCGCCAGGAAGAAGCTCGGCCAGGTCGGCGCCACGCCGAAGGTGACGTTCGCCGTGAGGATGCTCGGCGAGAAGATCAGGAAGAAGCCGAGCAGCACCAGGAGCGCCTGCGTGGCGAAGTCGACGACGGCCAGGAAGATGTTGAGCTTGGCCGCTTCCTTGACGCCGACGATGTTCACGGCCACCAGGAGGAGGATCACGACGATGCCGACGATCACGTCCCACGGGTTCTGCTTGAGGGGCGTGTAGAAGATCGACAGGTAGTGCGGCACGAAGAACGCCGAGATGGCGATCGTGATGATGTAGTTGAGCATCTGGGCCCAGGCCGCCCCGAAGCTCACGACCTCGTTGAAGGCGTGCCGCGCGAAGCTGGACGAGCCCCCGGCCTCCGGGAAGCGGACCGTCCCCTCGGCATAGCTCGCGGCCGTGACCGCGAAGATGAGCCCGGCGATGAGGAAGACGACGGGCGTGAGCCCGAGGGCCAGCGCGGCCGTGACGCCGAGGGCGTAGTAGATCGACGAGCCGACGTTGCCGTAGGCGGTCGCGAACAGCGCGGGCGCGCCGAGGACGCGCTCGAGGCCCTCCTGCTGGCGACGTCGTCGGCGGCCGGGCACCAGCGGACTCTACGTCCCCGCTGGGCGGAGACGCAGGGTGCTGAAGGTCCTCAGCGCATTTCCGCTCCTCAGAGCGTGTGGGGCCTCAGGGCGCGGCGGGCGAGGCGCTCGACCCCGCCGATCAACGGCGGCTCCACGTCCGGCGGGCGCGTGCCCAGTCGGTGGGCCAGGAAGCGGCTGGCCGGCCCGGTGCGCAGGATCTTCCACGTGAGGGTCGGCATGCGCTCGATGGCCGCGCGCGCGGCCCAGGCCGACGCGGCGTGCCCGGCGAGCGCGCGGCGCAGGCGCGGGGTGTAGGGCTCCATCGACGCCTCGCGGCCGGCGAGCACGTCGAGGGCGGCGGCCGTGGCGAGCTCGGAGCTCAGGAAGGCCTCGAACATGCCGTCGCCCGAGAGCGGGTCGATCAGGCCGGCCGCATCGCCCACCACGGCCGTGCGGCCCCGCGCCACCCCGCCCCAGGCGCGGCGCAGCGGCATCCGGTGCCCGCGGATGTCCGTGAGCTCATCCGGCCGCACGCCGTGGACCTCGGCGAGCCGGGCGAGGTGGTCGCGAAGGCGCGGGCCCTCGCTGGCCCAGCCGCCCACGCCCAGGTTGATGTGGTCGCCCTTCGGGAAGATCCAGCCGTAGCCGCCCGGCACCACGTCGAGCTCCAGGGTCACCTTCGAGCGGTGCCGCTGCTCGCGCACCGGCGTCATCGGCGCGTTGCCCTCCAGGGCGACCCCGAACATGCGGTCCGAGCCGAGGCCGAGGGCCTTGGCGCTGATGCCGTTGGCCCCGTCGGCTCCGAGGACGACGCCGGCCGTCACCCGCTCGCCGCCGTCGAGCACCACGACCGGCTCGGCGCCATCGGGCGTCTCGACGTCGCGCACGCGCAGGTCGTCGCGGAAGTCCGCCCCGGCCTCGGCCGCGCGCTCGGCCAGGAAGTGGTCGAGCCGTCGGCGCTGTGTCATCAGGACGAGCGGCTCCGGGAACTCGCTGTGCGACATCCGCCCGTAGCGCAGGCGCACGTCGAGCTTGTCGGTGGCGTCCTCCACCACGGGCGTGACGTCGATCGGCAGCACGCTGACGGCGCGCCCGGTGAGGCCGCCGCCGCAGGGCTTGTCGCGCGGGAAGGACTGGCGGTCCACCAGCATCACCGTGGCGCCGGCGCTCGCCAACCGGTAGGCGGCGGTCGACCCCGCCGGACCCGCCCCCACCACCACCGCATCGACCCGCTCGCCCACGCTCACCCCCGTCGTCCGTACATCGTCGCGGGGGACATCATGACGGCCCCGCGGCGGGGCCGCCGGTCACGCGGATCACGACCACGGCCACGTCGTCGCGCAGGGCGCCGCCCGCGAAGTCCGATGCCGCACGCAGCAGCAGGTCGGCGCTCTCCTCGGCCGTCGCACCCCCGCAGCCGGCGGCCGCGCGGCGCAGCGCCTCCTCCCCCATGATCGCCCGGCCCTGGCGTGCCTCCGTGAGCCCGTCGGTGAACACGGCCAGGCTGTCGCCGGGCGCCATCTCGGAGTGGACGTCGCTCAGCGCCGGGTCGTCGAAGATGCCGAGCAGGCGGCCGGAGGCGCCGATCTCCTCCACCTCCCCCGAGGCGCGGATGATGAGCGGGTGCGGGTGCCCCGCCCGGCACGCCGCGACCGCCACCCGCCCGTCGCCCACGGTCAGGGCGACATGCGCGGCGGTCATGAACAGGGTGCCGAGGCCCTGCTGGAGGATCGCCGCGTTGAGGCGCCCGAGCGACTCGGCCGGGCCGGCGCCGCCGGTCGCGACGGCGCGCACGGTGTAGCGGGCGAGCGCCGTCAGACCGGCCGCCTCGGGGCCCTTGCCGCAGGCGTCGCCCACCACCACCGCGAGGTGCCCGTCGCCGTCCTGGAACACGTCGTAGAAGTCGCCGCCGACCTCCTGGGCCGTCTCGGCGGCGGTGTAGCGCGCCGCGATCTCCAGGCCGGGCACGCGCGGCAGCTCGGCGGGCAGCAGGCTCTGCTGCAGGGCGTGGGCGATGTGGACCTGCTCCTGGTGCAGGCGCACCCGCTCGAGCGCCTGCGAGCACTGGTCGGCGAGCGTGAGCAGGAAGGTCCGCTCCGGGGCGGTGAACGCGCGCGGGGTGTCGAAGCGCAGCGCCAGCACCGGGGCCGGCCGGCGGGTGGTGCGCATCGGCAACACGGCCCAGCTGCCGGACATGTCCTCCCCGCGGATCGCGGCGAGGCCGGGGAAGCGCTCGAGGGCCTCCGCCGCGTCGGGGAAGAACATCGGCTCGCCCGAGCGGGCCACGACGGGCACCGGCAGGTCGGCGTCGCCGGGGAGGCGGATGAAGGTGTCCTCGGCCCGTGTGGCGCCCAGCGTGCGCACCTCCACCTGCTCGCCGCCGGCCTCCGGGCGGCCGATCACGACCTCGTCGATCCCCGGGGTGCCGCCGACCTCGCTGCCCAGGACGTCGATGACCGCGTCCTCGTCGAGCGCGGCGGCGAGGGCGGCCGTCATCCGCTGGAGCGTGCCGGCGCGCAGGGCGGCGAGGGCCGTCGCCGCCCGCTCCTCGTCGAGCGCGTCCATCGTGACGGACACCCGGCGCGGCACGGTGACCGCGAGCACGGCCGCCGTCCCCAGCGCGAGCGTCCCGAGCAGCAGCAGGGCGATCGTCAGCGAGCGCGTGCGCCGGTCCTGGGCCGACTTGGCGTCCGCCACGAACTTGTCCGTGTCGGCCAGCATCAGGTCGGCCACGCGGCGGAACTCCACGAAGCGGCGGGTGCCGACGAGGACCCGCCTGCGCGCCTCGGCCAGGCCGGCCGGCGCCGCGGCGTCCGCGCCCGTCTCCGCCTGGTAGAACGCTTCGAGGCTGCGGATCTGCGGAGCCGCCTGCGCGATGAGGCGGGCCATGACCGGGTGGTCGCCGACGTGCTCCTGCACGTACGCGAGGTCCTCCCGCGCCGCGTCCCGCGCGATGCGGTAGTTGCGCAGGGACACCGGGCTGCGCGTGATCACGTAGCCGCGCACAGCCGACTGCTGGCTCACCATCTGCAGCACGAGGTCCTGCACGGCGCTCTTCAGCGGGATGGCGTCGTCCACGTACTTGCTGGTCGCGCTGTCGTTGATGGTGCGCGACACCGCAACGGCCACCGCCACGATCACCAGCAGGAGCGCGATGAGGGCCGCGAACGCCGCCACCAGGCGGCGCCGGACGTCGCGCGACGCCGGGCGGGGGGGCCCGGTCGGGGCGCTCGTCGTCAGGTGGGCTCCGGCTTGCGCGCCACGGCGAAGAGCTTGGTGAACGTGTACTCGAAGCCCCGGGGCCCGCACGCCCGCCCGAGGGCGGCGGCGACGCGGGCGTTCAGGTCCTCGAGCTCCTCCGGCGCGAGGTCCTTGTGCAGGTGGCCGGCGACGACGCGCATGCGCTCCAGGAAGCGCTCGGGCGGGACGCGGCGGATGCGGCGCTCCATCCAGACGTCGAGCGGCTCGAGCCCGGCGCCCGCGAGGTACTCCTCCATCTCGGGGATGTCGCGCTGCACGACGTCGAAGGCGCCGAGCCAGTGCTGGGCGGGCGGCTCGAGGCCGGCCAGCACGGCGCGGAACTCGTGCTCGCCGCCGCGGCCGGAGCAGAGGATGCCGATGACCCCGCCGGGACGCAGGGCGCGGGCCATCGCGTCCATCGCGGCCTGCTTGCGGGGGAACCAGTGGAAGGCCATCGAGCAGATGACGGCGTCGAACGCGTCCGCGGGCACCGGCATGCTCTCGACGTCCGCCTCGTGGAGCGTCACCTCCACGTCGGGCCGCTCGGCGAGCTTGGCGCGGAACTGCTCGAGCATCCCGGCGGCCGGGTCAACGCCGTCGATGCGGCGCGTGCCCAGGTCGTCGACCATCTCGAGGCTGGCGAAGCCCGTGCCGCAACCCACATCGAGGATCTCGTCGTAGAGCCCCGGCGGCAGGGAGCGCACCAGGCGGCGCGCGCCAGCGATGTTGAAGCGCACGGCCTCGTCGTAGTCGGCCGCCGTCTTCGTGAAGCCCTTCGCGACCTCGCCCTCATCGACCGTTCCCACGCGCTCCCCTTCGCCGCATCCGCGCGGCCCGGACGGCCGCCCACGCCGAGGAGACTAGTCGCCTCCCGGCGTGGGGTCAGCGGATCAGACGGGGGACGGCGGCGACGACGACGTTGTCCCTGTCGTGGCCGGCGGCCGGGTCCAGCCCGTCAGGAGCCGCCCGACGAGGCGACCGGCGCCTGGCTCGACGCCGCCGGCGTGCTCGACGCGCTCCGCAGCGACGACGTGGTCGCGGCGGCGCTGGCCGTGGTGGCCGACGAGGCCGTCGAGGCCGTCGCCGAGGTGGAGGCGGTCGTGGACGTCGTGTGCGACGCGGCGAGCGCCGCGGCGCCGACGGTGCCCGCGACCGCGACGGCGACGATCGCGCGCATGCGCCGCGAGACCGAGCGCATCCCCGCCGCGCGGCGGGGGGCGCCCGGGCGGGGGCCGGACGGTGGGGTGAAGCGTGAAGGGGTCATGGGGCCACGGTACGAGGCGGGCATCGGACCGCGGCGGGAGGCCCCTGTGGGTTCCCTGTGAGGACATGCACGGGCCGCCCCGGCTCCCAGTCCGGGGCGGCCCGCGGAAGGGGCCCGTCACCGGATTGCCACTACCACCGGCGTCGCGCGGGCCACGATCGCGTGGCCGGGGCCGAACCCGCGCAGCGTGATCAGGTAGCGGCCGGGCGGGAGGCGCCGGCCGTTCACCTTCAGGTTCCAACGGACGCGCACGGCGCCCTTGCGCTGGAGCCCGAAGGGCACGCGCCCGACGGTGTGCAGGGTGCGTACGACGCGCCCCTTCAGCCGGCGCTGGCGCACGATGCGCTGCACCAGGATGCCGATGGGCGTGTTCTGGCCGAGCGTGGCGCCCACCACTGCGTGGTTGCCGGAGAGGTGGACCGTGCACGTGCAGCCGTTCAGCAGCGAGCACGGCCCGACGGCCTCGGCGAAGAGCGCCTGCGGGCTCCCCGCCCGGGTGAACGTGATGAACGGCGAGTCGGGAGCGCCGCCCGGGCACGACGAGCCGTCCGCCGTGAACGGGTCCGCCGCGCAACTCGAGGAGACCGGCACCCGGAAGTCGATCAGGCCGGTGGCGGTCCGAGGAGAGGGCAGGCGGATGCCCGACGGCGTGTCGGAGACGAACGCGGTGCCCTCGAAGTGCCCGACGAAGCCCACCTTCGCGGCGCCCACCGTCTCGATCCACGAGACGTACGGGACGTTGCCGAAGAAGGCGATGTCCGGCGAGGCGGCGTCGCGGCCGGCGTGCGAGACGGCGTTGCCGCCGTTGAACAGCTCGAAGTGCGTGCCGCCCACGAGCCGGGAGACGAAGATCGCGTGCCGGCCGCCCACGTCCTCCGCCCAGACGACCCACGGCACGGTCGGCGAGCCCGGGGTCAGCGTGCCCGCGGCGACGCGGGGGTCCTCGGCCCCGGCCGAGGGGTTCTTGTTGAGCGAGCAGGCGTCCTCGGCCGCGATCGAGGCGGCGCACGGCCCGAAGCCCGATCCTGTCGCGTCGAGGGGGTTCACCTGACCGGCCGTGCCGTTGCCCTC
Source organism: uncultured Thermoleophilia bacterium (assembly GCA_963770865.1). Lineage (GTDB taxonomy): Bacteria > Actinomycetota > Thermoleophilia > Miltoncostaeales > Miltoncostaeaceae > Miltoncostaea. The sequence goes on along the minus strand of CAVYRD010000010.1, from coordinate 83,360 downwards.
GGCCTGCCAGTGGAAACCGCCGGGCGCGGCGGGGTCGGCGACGATCCGCGCGGCGAAGACCTGGTCGTTGCCGCGCAGCCCGCGGGCGCTCGGGCCGGTCTCGTACCAGACGGTCCACATGACAGTGTCGTTCGCGCCGGTGAACGCGTCGTCGGGCTCGATGCCGTTGCGGCTCGGGTCGATGTTGAGGGTCGGGTCGCCCGTCGGCGACGAACCGCCGTTCTTGGCGAGGCGGCCCAGGCCGACCTGCTGCCAGCAGAAGACACCGGTGCTCGCGGCGGACGAGGGCGTGAAGCCCGTGCAGGGCTGGCCGGCCGCGGCCTGCTTGACGCCCTTGGAAACGAAGATCTGGTCGCGGGTGCCCTGGCCGTTGACGTTGCCGTCCTCCTCCTGCCAGGCGACCCACGGGACCGGGTCCGCGCCCGCCACGGCGGCCCCGCCGACCACCGCGGGGTCCTCCGCGTCGCGGTCGGTGTTGATGTTGAGCGAGGGCACCTTCGGCGCGCGCGCCTGTCCCTCGGGGACCCACGTGTTCGCCGCCGCACACGCGGCGTTGACGCCGGCGCAGAACCGGCTCGCGAAGATCTGGAGCTTGCCGCCGAGCGCGGAGCTCGGCTCGTACCAGGCGTCCCACGGCACGGTCCGGTTCGGCCCGGCGAAGTCGATCGACGGCGCCTCGGCCTCGACCTTCGGGTCGATGTTGAGGGCGGGCCCCTGCGTCACCCACTGCCCGTTCTTGAACGCCCGCACGAAGATGAGCTGGGCGCTGCCGGACCTCTGCTCGAACGTCGCCCACGGCAGGCGGGCTGTGCCGGCGAGCGAGCCGCCGGTGACATCGGAGACGCCGGCGCTCTGGGCGGGGTCGATGCCGGCCGCGGGGTCGGCGTTGACCTGGGCGCCGCTGGGGGGCAGGGCCACGAAAGCTGCGTAACCCGTGGCGGCGGCGCCGAGGACGACCGCCGCGGTGACGGCGGCGACGCAGACGGACGGGAAGCGCCTCATCGGCGGGCTCCTGGCTGCGGACGCGGAATCCGTTCGCGGGAGGGCGATCCGTCCGCGCGAATGTACGTCGGCCCGCCGCGGCCGGGGAAGACGAGGCAGGGCGGCGTTAAGACCACGTTCAGGCGAGGGGGCAAACCCCTCTACACCCCCGAGTCCCCGCACCTGCGGCTGAGGCGCTCCTGCAGGGTGCGAGGCCACCGCGACGGTCCGGCTCGCCCGGGTTCCAGACCGTGAAGCCGGAGACCATGGAGACGAGCCCGCAGGCAGCCCGAGGAGGCGTCGGCCGGGCTCGGAGACCTCCCGGGCCAGCTCGTCGACCGCTGAGAGGACATGGCGGGCCCGGGACCGCGATCGTGATCCGTGCTGAGGACGAGGGGGCGGGCGGGCCCGCGCAGTCGCGACGAACGTCCCGGCCACGACCGGTTGTCTGGCCTATGACCAGATATTAGGGTGCCCTAAGTCTTCTAAGGGTAACCGCCGTTGTCGAGGAGAGACCGCATGAGAGCACGCCCCTGGAGCCGCGCGCGCGCCGGCCACGAATCCGCCGTCGTCGCGGGCCGGCCACGCCGCCGCGCGCTGATCGCGGCGGGCGTCCTCGCGGCCGCCCTCGCGGCGGTCGCCGCCGGGTGCGGAAGCAGCTCCTCATCGGCGGGCGGCTCCACCACGGGCTCCTCGGGGGCGATCACCGTCTACAGCGGCCAGCACCAGCAGACCGTGGCGGCGCTCACCGCCGACTTCACCAAGCGCACGGGCATCGAGGTGGCGCTGCGGTCGGGCGGCGAAGGCGAGCTCGCCAACCAGATCCTGCAGGAGGGCGCCAACTCGCCCGCCGACGTCTTCTACGCGGGCAACTCGCCCGCCCTGCAGAGCCTGGCCGGCGAGGGGCTGCTCGCCCCCGTCGAGCCCACCACGCTCGCGGCCATCCCCTCCGAGTACAGCTCGCCGGACGGCGTGTGGGTCGGCGTCTCCGCGCGCGCCTCGGTGCTCGCCTACAACACGTCCGAGCTCAAGCCCGCCGACCTGCCCGCGTCGCTGCTGGACCTCGCGAAGCCCGCCTGGAAGGGCCGCATCGCCTTCGCGCCGACCGAGACCGACTTCCAGCCGCTCGTGACCGCCGTCATCCAGCAGGAGGGCGAGGCCGCCGCCGAGGAGTGGCTGCGCGGCCTGAAGGACAACGCCGACCTCTACGAGGACAACGAGGCGATCATCGCCGCGGTCAACCGGGGCGACGTCGCCGCCGGCCTGGTCGAGCACTACTACTGGTACCGTCTGCGCGACGAGCTGGGGGCCGACACGATCGACTCCGCCCTGCACTACTTCGCGGCGGGCGATCCCGGCGGGCTCGTGGCGGTCTCGGGGGCCGGGGTCCTGAAGTCGTCGTCGCACGCCGCCGACGCGCAGGCCTTCCTGCGGTACCTCGTGAGCGAGCCCGCGCAGGAGATCATCGTGAACAGCAAGAGCTACGAGTACCCACTGCTGCCCGGCGTGACCAACCCGAAGCTCCAGAAGTCCTTCGACGCGCTGAAGCCTCCCGCGGTCAGCATCAGCGAGCTCGGCGACGGCCAGGAGGCCTTCGCCCTGATGCAGAAGGTCGGGCTCCTCTGAGCACGGCCCGCCCGGTGCCGCAGCCGGTGTCCCCCGCCCCCGGCGTCTCCGTCCGGGGCGTGGGGCGACGGGCGCTGTCGGGCGGGCAGCCGATGCTCCTCGGCGCGGCCGTCGCGGCCGGCCTCGCCCTCATCCCGCTCGTCTTCATCCTCATCCAGGTCCGCGAGATCGGCTGGTCCGAGGCGCAGCGGCTCCTCTGGCGCCCGCGCGTCGGCGAGCTGCTGGTCAACACGGTCCAGCTGACCGTGGCCGTCACGGTGCTGTGCGTCCTCGTCGGCCTGGGCGCCGCGTGGCTGGTGGAGCGCACCGACCTGCCGCTGCGGGGCCTGTTCGCGGTGCTCCTGGTGCTGCCGATCACGGTGCCCGAGTACGTGAACGGCGCCGCGTGGGTGTCGCTGTGGCCCGGCCTGCACGGCTACTGGGCCGCGGTCCTGGTGATGACGCTCTCCCACTACCCGCTCGTCTACCTGCCGGCGGCCGCCGTGCTGCGCGGCGGCGACCCGGCGCTCGAGGAGACGGCGCGCTCGCTGGGGCTCGGCCCGTGGCGGACCTTCTACCGGGTGACGCTCCCCCGCCTGCGCCTGGCCCTGCTCGGCAGCGGGCTCGTGATCGCCCTGCACCTGCTCGGCGAGTACGGCGGCTTCGCCGTGCTGCGCTACCGCACGTTCACCACCGAGATCTACAACGCCTACAAGCTCGGTTTCGACGCGGCGAGCGCCTCGCTGCTGTCCCTGGTGCTCGTGGTCGTCTGCATCCTGGTGCTGAGCGGCGAGATGGGCCTGCGGGGCCACTCCTCCCACGCGCGGATCGGCTCGGGCGCCGCGCGCCGGCGCCGGCGGGTCCGGCTCGGCCCCGCGCGCGCCGCGGGGTGCCTGTTCGCGCTGGCCGCGCTCGTCGGCCTGGCGCTCGCCGTCCCGCTCGGCTCGCTCGCCTACTGGATCGCCCAGGGCAGCTCCACCACGCTGCCGTCGGCCTCGATCTGGGGCGCGACGCTGAACACCCTGCTCTTCGGGCTCGGCGCCGCCGCGCTGTCGTGCGTGCTCGCGCTGCCGGTCGCCCTCCTCGCGGTGCGCCGGCGCGGGGTCGTCGCCCGGCTGCTCGAGCGCGCGGTGTTCCTGCCGCGGGCGCTCCCCGGCCTGGTGGTAGGCCTCGCGCTCGTCTTCTTCGCGGTGCGCTACGCGGCCGGGCTCTACCAGAGCGCCTACCTGCTGGTGATCGCCTACACGGTCCTCTTCCTGCCCCTCGCGCTGGTCGCGCTGCAGCCGGCCGTCGCCCAGCTGACGCCGGGCCTCGAGGAGGTCGCGCGCGGCCTGGGCCAGCGTCGTTGGGCCGTGCTGCGCCGGGTGACGCTGCCGCTGCTGGCGCCCGGCCTCGCCGCCGCCGCGGCCCTCGTGTTCCTGACCTCGGTCACCGAGCTGACGGCGACCCTCCTGCTGCGGCCGACCGGCACCGAGACGCTCGCCACCCAGTTCTGGCTCTACACCGACGGGCTCTCCTACGGCGCCGCGGCCCCCTACGCCGTCGTGATGGTCGGCATCTCCGCGATCCCCACGTACCTGCTGATCCGCAGGGTGGGCGCGCTCGGGGGCGGGGGGGCGTCGTGATCGCGGTGGCCGTCAGCGGGCTGCGCAAGTCCTACGGGGAGCATCCGGTGCTCGCCGGGCTCGACCTGCGCGTCCCCGAGGGCCGCCTGGTGGCGGTGCTCGGCGAGTCGGGCTGCGGCAAGACCACGCTCCTGCGCATCCTCGCCGGCTTCGAGGCGGCCGACGCCGGCCGCGTGGAGCTGGCGGGCGTGCTCGTCAACGGCGACGGGATCCGGGTCAAGCCCGAGGAGCGGCGCGTGGGCTACGTCCCGCAGGAGGGCACGCTCTTCCCCCACCTGACCGCCGCGCAGAACGTCGGCTTCGGCCTCCCCCGCCGCCTGCGCCGGGGCGCCCGCGTGGACGAGATGCTGGAGCTCGTGGGCCTCGGCGGCCTGGGCGGGCGGCGCCCGAACGAGCTGTCGGGCGGCCAGCAGCAGCGCGTGGCGCTGGCGCGTGCCCTGGCCGTCGCGCCGAGCCTGGTGCTGCTCGACGAGCCCTTCGCCGCCCTCGACCCGGGACTGCGCGAGCAGATGCGCACCGACGTGCGCACCGCGATCGCCGCCGTCGGGGCCACCGCGCTGCTCGTGACCCACGACCACGAGGAGGCCTTCTCCCTGGCCGACGAGGTCGCCGTGCTCCGCGACGGCGTGATCGTGCAGTCCGGGTCGCCGCGCACGCTCTACAGCGCCCCCGCCGACGCCGGCCTGGCCGAGTTCCTCGGCGACGTGAACATCCTCACCGGACCGGTCGAGGGCGGGCGCATCCAGACCGCCCTGGGCAGCCTCGCCGTGGCGCCGGGGACCAACGGCGACGGGGGCGTCCACTCGGTCCTGATCCGGCCCGAGGAGCTGCGCCTCAGCCCCTGCGCGGGGCCCGCCGGCGACGACGGCCACGTCGGCGTGGTCGACGACGTCACCTTCTATGGCCACGACGCGCGCGTGGGCATCCTCCTGGAGGACTGCGGCGTGCGGCTGATCGCCCGCACCCTGGGCGGCGCCACACCCGACCCCGGCGCGCGGGTCAGGGTCGAGCTGCCGCCGACGGCGCACGCCCTGGCCTGAGGCCGCCCCGGCGGCGCAGCACGGCGCCGACGATCAGGTTCGCGGTCAGGTAGGCGAGCAGGACGAAGGGCCACATGCGGCCGTCCTCGACGTGCCAGCCGACCAGGATCTCGTGGACCGAGCGGCCCGTGAGCAGGCTCCCGCCCCACTCGAAGACCAGGGCCATCCCCAGCCACAGGACGCCGACCAGCGCGAGGTCGCGCGCGCTCGGCTCGCGCGCGTGGCGCACGAGGCCGTAGGCGAAGGCGAAGATGCAGGCGATCCGCGTGGCCATGCCGATCTGGTGGGCGGCCAGCTCGCCGAACGCGGGCTCCCACACCAGGTTCATCAGCACGAAGTAGTTGAACCCGGCGACGAGGATCTCCATCAGCCACACGCGCACGGCGAGGGCGCGGAGGTCGCGGTCCATGATCCGGGCGGGCGGCGCGCCTACCGGGCGCGGTGGAACGGGGAGAGCATCGCGGCGAGATCCTCGAGCGCCTCGACCTCGGTCGCGCCGGCGCCCCAGGGCACCTGCCCGTCGGCGCGCTGCCCGTCGCGCCGGGCCTGGGCGATGTAGCCGAGCGCGGTGGGCGCCGCGCGCACGCGCCAGCCACGGCGGCGCATCGACTCCCTGATCTGCGTTGCCCGGTCCGGTCTGCTCATGTATACGAGGGTAGGCCCGGCGGCCGGGACCGCGACACCGGGACGCCCCGGAACCGGGCGCGGCATTCCCACACGCTCGGGGGCGTCGGACCCGCAGCGCCCCTAGCCGGCCCCGCGGGGCGCGAGCCGCGCCGGGAGCTCGCCGAGCGCGGTGACGGTGGCGTCGGGCGCGCGGAAGTGCTCCGGGTACGGGCCGCCGCCGCGCGATATCCAGGCCGTCCGCAACCCCGCCCGCGCCGCGCCGTCGATGTCCCACGGGTGGACGGCCACCATCAGCATCCGGGCCGGCTCCACCCCGCAGATCTCCCCGGCGTACGCGTAGGCCCGCCGGTCCGGCTTCCACACACCGCCGTCGTCGACCGACAGGCACCGCTCGACGCGGTCGCGGATCCCGGCGCCAGCGAGCAGTCGTTCGGCCACCGCGACGGCGCCGTTGGAGAGCGTGACCAGCCGCAGCCCGTCGTCTGCGAGCGCGGCGACGCCCGCCGGGACGTCCGGGTGCACGGGCAGCTCCATGAAGCCGGCCATCACGTGCGCGACGGCGTCGTCGAGGCTCCGGTCGAGGTCGAGCCCGGCGAGCAGGCTGCGCAGCACGCCGTCGGCGATCGGCGCGAAGCGCCCCGAGCGGCCGGCCGCGGTGAGGGCGAAGCCGTCGCGCAGCACCGACGCGAACCAGAGCGGGGCGAGCTCGGCGGGCGCGCCCACGTCGGCGAAGCGGCCGGCGATCGGGGCCATGTCGGACAGGGTCTCGTTGACGTCGAAGACGACGACGTCCACCGCGACCGGCGCGTCCGGCGTGCCCATCGCTCCCCTAGCCGACGCCGAGTGACGCGTCGCGCCGGCCCTTGACCGCACGGTGGCGGGCGATGAGCCCCGACAGGCCGTCGAGGGCGGCGAGCTCGGCGGGGGTCGGGCCGGGGCCCGGGGGGTGCTCGGCGGGGCCGAGGACGCCCTCCAGCCAGCGGTCGATCACCTCGGCCGGGCCGCCGCCCGGCCGGCTGGCGACCACCTCGCCCCCGACGAGCAGGGCGAGGGCCGGGACCGAGGAGCGGCTGACGTGGATCCCCCGCGGCCAGAGCAGCTCCTCCCGCCACGCCCAGTCCTCGATGCTCGCGAACTCCCCGATCGCGACCGTGAGGCCCGGCCGCGCGCGGCGGACCTCGTCGAGCGACGCCGGCAGCAGCAGGCACGCCGCGCACCCCGGCATGCCGAGCGCGAGCAGGCCGCGCGGCGCGCGCGCCACCGCCTCGAGGGCCTCGGGCACGGTCACCGGGCGGATCGGAGTGCGGTCGTCCACCGGCTCAGGGTAGCCGCCACCGGCGCGTCGCGATGGCCCGCGAGCCCACCCGCAGCAGGTGCAGGCCGGCGATGCCGCGCCAGCCCGCGTACGGCTCGACGAAGGCGAGGACGTCCTCCTCGGACGCCCGCGCGCGGGGGCGGCCGGTGAGGACCTCCCCCACCAGCGTCAGGTAGGCGAAGTCACCGGCCGGGATGGCGTTCATGTCGCCCTGTCCGTGGAGCGCCAGCACCGCGAGGGTCCACGGGCCGATGCCGGGGATCGCGCGAAGGCGCCGCGCCCCGGCCGCGCGGTCCTCCGGGGCGGCGTCGAGGTCGACGCGGCCGGACGCCACCTCGCGCGCGGCCGCGATGAGCGCGCGCGAGCGCCCGGCCGAGAGGCCGCAGCGCTGCAGGAGCGCCGGCGACAGGGCGGCGACGGCCTCGGGAGCGGGGGCGTCGCGCAGCCCGCTGGCCGGGTCGCGCGGCCCGTGGGCCGCCACGATGGCGCGCGCGATCGCCGTCGCCCGCTCGCCGGTGACCAGCTGCTCGCAGACGGCCCACATCAGGACCTCGAACGGCAGCGGCCGCCGCCAGGGCCGCACGTGCGGCGCGCTGCGCACCGAGTGCCCGATCAGCGGATCGTCGCGGAAGCAGCGCAGGAACCCGCGCAGGTCGTCGTCCACGCCGGTCCAGAAGCGCAGCCGCGCCAGGCCCGCCGCCGCGGCCTCCGGGGTCCGGGCCCGCGCCGCGAGTGAGAGCGCGCCGGCCGCCGCGGGCCGGGCCTTCAGGACCACCGGCTCGGGGCCGAGGTGCACGAGCCGCTCCACGACCTCCCCGCGCCGGCGCGAGGTGCCCTCGCGGCCGCCGGTCCCGAGCCGAAGGGGCGACACCGGGACGACATCGGCCCGCGCCTCCGCGCCCTCGGCCCCGGCGGCCGCGCCGGCCGGGGCGGCCTCAGGCGATGACCAGATCGTGCAGCTCGTAGGAGGTGACCTCGGGCGCGCGGCTGTCCGGCCCCGAGATCTCCATGACAGCGGGCATGACGTGGTCGCGCATGAACCGCTCGAACCCCTCCATCGTGTCCCAGATCTCGATGATGCGGAAGCCGTTCCCGGTCCAGCCCGCCGCGTGCACGCGGAAGCCCTCGGCCTTCTCGCCGAGCGGCGTGACGCGGGCCGAGATGGCGTCGTAGTTGGTCGTCGAGCGCTCCGTCTCCGGCTCGACCCAGTCCTGGATGACGCAGACAGCCATGGCGCGCTCCTCCCCTGTGGTCGGGACGGCCGCGCGGCGCGCGACCGCGGTGCGAGCGTAACGCGGCGCGTGCGCGGCGTGCACCGGCCGACTACCCTCGGGTCGGTCTTCGGCCCGGGAAGACGGACGCTCCGCCGAGAGGACGGATCCATTGGCGTTCCTGCGCCGGTCCCCACTGGTCGCCACCACGGTCGATCTCCACCCCGGCTCCGCCGCGGTGACCATCACGCCGGCGCCGGGCAGGTGGCCCGCCGAGGAGGGCTCCGACCGGCTCATGGTGCCGCTCGGCATCGCCGCCCTCGCCCTGGCGCGGGCGTCCCAGGACGCGATGGGCTCGGTCCGCGCCCAGCTTCGTCACGCCGCCGCGGCGATCGCCGACCCCGAGCTCGCCGGCGAGGAGCCCGCGACGCTCTGCATCGCCGTGAGCGGCCTCCGGCTCGCAGAGCCCGGCGAGCCCGGGGCGACGCGGGTGACGGCGCAGCTCGTGCGCTCGGCGCTCGGGCCGGCCCCGACCCTGGGCCGCGCGAGCCCGCCCCCCGCCCAGGTCGCGAACGCCGCGACGGCCGCCCTTGCGGAGGCGCTCGGCCCGGAGGGCGTGGACGTCCGCCTCGCGGCCGCCCTGGCGCTGGAGGGCCTGCTCGGCTGGTACGAGATCGCCGACCCGCACCTGCAGCCGCCCCAGCAGGCGATCGCCTACGCGCTCCGCCACGCCGTCGCGCGGCTGGAGGAGGAGGGCCGCGCCGCGCCCGGCGCGCTCGCCGAGGCGGTCCGCCGGCAGCGGAGGATCAGCCCGATCGCCGGCGGGGCATAACGGCGGTGGCCCCGGCCGGGCCACGGGGGCCGCGGCCGGGGGACGGGCGTCGCGCGGGTCAGGACCCGCCGTGCCCCCATCGGCTCGCGCCGGCCCAGTCGATCGCCACCGCGGGCTCGTCGCCGACCACCCACGCGTCGTGCCCGGGCGGCAGCACCGAGACGTCCCCCGGGCCGATGTCGAACTCCTCTCCGTCGGCCATCACGACGTGCACGACGCCGGAGACCACGTACTGGAAGTGCGGGGCCTGGCAGAGGTCGGTGCCGGCGACGTCCTTCATGTGCGTCGTCCACCGCCAGCCGGGCTCGACGGTGATGCGGCCGACCTGGCCACCGCCGATGTTGAGGAGCTCGAGGCGGGCCTTCTCGAAGTCCATCACCTCGTCGGGTGCGTCGAATCCCTTGTGTTCCGCAGACGCCATGGTCCCTCCGATGGGCGCGGGGATCGGGGTCGGAGTATCCGTCCGTCCCGCGAGACGCGTCAACCGGCCCGCGACGAACGACGGGCGACGGGGCCTTGACATACAGGGGGGGAGTATGGAAGGTTCTCCGCCACCAGGTACTCCCCCCCAGTATTGTCGCCGGGGGTGCCGGACCCTCACACGGAACGGAGGCGAGAGATGTCGCAGAAGACAGCACCCGATCCACGCCGCTGGTGGGCCCTCGGCCTCCTGGCGGCGGCTCAGTTCATGGTGATCATGGACACCTCGATCATCGGGGTGGCCCTCCCCGACATGCAGGACGCCCTGGGCTTCTCCCAGAGCGGGCTCTCGTGGGTCTTCAACGCGTACGTGCTCGCCTTCGGCGGCCTGCTGCTGCTGGGCGGGCGGTTGTCGGACCTGCTCGGCCCACGCCGGGTCTTCGCCGCGGGCTGGGCCGTTCTCACCGGCGCCTCCCTCCTGGCCGGCCTCGCCGGCACGGCCGAGCTGGAGATCGCCGGTCGTGCTCTCCAGGGCGTCGGCGCCGCGCTCATCGCGCCCTCCGCGCTGGCGCTGCTCATGGGCCTCTTCGGCCACGAGCCGCGCGAGCTGACCAGGGCCTTCGCGATCTACGGCGCGGCCGCCCCGGCCGGCGGCACCGCCGGCGTCTTCCTCGGCGGAGTGCTGACCGAGTGGGCCGACTGGCGCTGGGTCTTCCTCGTCAACATCCCGGTCGGCCTCGTCGCGCTGGCCGCGACCGGCCGCCTGCTCCCCGCGAGCGTGGCCCGCCGCGGGCGCATCGACCTGGCCGGCGCCGCCGCCATCACCGGCGCCATCTCGCTGGCGGTCCTCGGCGTCGTCCGGGCCCCCGAGGCCGGCTGGACCTCGCCCGGCACCCTGGCCGCGCTCGGCGCCTCGGCGGGCCTGCTGGCCTGGTTCGTGGCGCTGCAGTCCGTCCGGCGCGAGCCGCTCGTGCCGCTGTCGACCTTCCGCGCGCCGCGGCTGGCGCCGGCCAACGTGGTGACCGCGCTCCTCGGGGCCGCCTGGATCCCCATGTGGTTCTTCCTCAACCTCTATCTGCAGCAGGTGCTCGGCTACGGCGCCTTCGAGGCCGGCGCCGCCCTCCTGCCCATGACCGCCGCGATCATGATCCTGATGGTCGGCGTCACCGGCCGGGTCGTCGCCCGCTTCGGCTTCGCGCCGGTCTCGGTGGCCGGGCTGGCCGTGCTGGCCGCCGGAATCGGGTGGCTCTCGCTGGCGCCCGCCGACGGCAGCTTCGCCGCCGACGTCCTGCCCGCCTCGCTGCTGGCCGCGCTCGGCATGTCGCTCGCCTACATCCCCGTGATGATGGCCGCCCTCTCGGGCGCGGCGCCCCAGGAGGCGGGGCTCGCCTCGGGCATCTTCAACACGACCTACCAGGTGGGCTCCGCGCTCGGCCTGGCGGCGATGACCGCCGTCGCGGCCGCCAACGGAGCCGACGGGACCGGTGACCTCACCGCCCTGACCGACGGTTTCCAGGCCGCCCTCGCGGCTGCCGCGGCGATCGCCGCCGCCGGGGCGCTGGCCGCCCTGAGCCTGGTCGCGCGGCACCGTCGCGCCGTCGCCGGCGAGGGCTCCGCCCAGCCGGTCTGAGCGGGCCGTGCGGGGGTCCCTCCGGGGCCCCCGCCGCGGTGTGCGGGCGGCTACGGATGGCGCGCGCGCCGGCGGGGCCTAGCCTCGCTCCATGAGGCCCGCCCGGACGCTCGCCACCACGCTCGGCGCCGCCGCCGCGTACGCGGTCGCCGTGCGCCCCCGGATGCTCCGCTGGGGGGCGACCGACGACGAGGTGGAGCGGCCGTACCCGGGCGCCGAGCTGATCCCGGACGGGACGCGCGGCGCGACGATGGCCGTGACCATCGGCGCTCCCCCGCCGCAGGTCTGGCCGTGGATCGTGCAGATGGGCGCCGACCGCGCCGGCTGGTACAGCTGGGACCGCCTGGACAACTTCGGGCACCGGAGCGCCGAGCGCGTCCACCTCGAGTGGCAGCAGGTCGCCGTCGGCGACCGCCTGGCGGCGAGGCCGGACGGAAGCCAGTGGTGGCAGATCGCCGCGCACGAGCCGGAGCGGTTCCTCGGGCTGCGCATGTCGCTCGATCTGCGCGGGCGACCTTTCGACCCGGCCCAGGAGCGCCCGCGCTCCTTCACCGACTCGCTCTGGGGCTTCCTGCTGGAGGAGCTGCCGGGGGGCCGCACCCGGCTCGTGGTGAGCGGCTACTGGGCCCTGCGGCCGCGGTGGCTCCAGCCGGTCCTGAGCGTCGTCGCCCTGGAGCCCTCGCACTGGGTGATGCAGACGCGCCAGTTCACCGTGCTCCGGCGGCGGATCGAGGGGTGTCCGCCCCACCGCTGAGCGGTGTCGTCGCCTCGCCCGCGGGCCCCTCGGTGCTCGCGGGCCACTCGACGACCCGGACGGTGGATGAGAGGTCCGCTGGTTGGGCGCCTCGAGTCCCTCGAGAGGCCTTCACAGGCTCCGCCGGCGGGCGGAGCGCTTCGTCGGGTTGACCTCCCTCTACGCCAGTCGTTCCGCGACGAAAGCCACCCAAGCCCAGAAGGACACGCAGATCTCGAGGCCGATCGCCCAGGCGGTCAGCCTGAGCCAGTCAACACCCGTCGCCGCGGTGGAGTTGAGGCCGGATCGTGTGGCACCGTCCGAGGTGTTCATGGGACGCGACTCTCCCATATCGGAATCACCGGGAAGCCCATGTCCTCGACGGTTCGTGCTCTCCCGCACGACTCCTTGTCCTTGAACGCCGATGCCGCCGGCCCGAGCCGGCGGCTCGACTCCCGAGGGGCGGGCCGTCAGCTTCTCGCGGACGTGCCGGAAGCGAGGCGCGGGCCCCTCATTCGGGGCCGTCGAAGCGGCCGGCCTTCCTCCGACCCTTCCGCCCCGGCCAGCCGTCGCGTGCAAGGCGCTCGACCTCGGGGCGGGGGACCCGAATCGTCTCGTGACCGGACTCTCGAAAGCGGCACGCGCCGATCAAGTGGCCGCTGGTGATGAGGCTTCGGACGCGTGCACCCGAGACGTCGAGCATGAGACTCGCCTCGTGCAGCGTGAGCATGACGCCTCGCTACTCGCCGAGAACGTCGTAGCCCGCGCGCCAGCCCTCGAGCAGCCCTCCGGGAGGTTGGTACTCCGCGCCGACGACCTTCGCGAGCTCGAGGGCGCCCCGGACCTCGCGGCTGTCGAGCAGGTGGACCGTCCTCAGCTGCGCGATGCGCCCGCTCGCAGAGGTCGCCGCCGAGACCGCCGCCGCACAGGTCGCGTTGGGCACCTCGAAGATCACGAGGCCGTCCTGCTCGCCGAGCATCCAGTAGAAGGCCCGCAGCTGGCCGCCGGCGGCCTCGATGACCTTGCGGGCAGCCCTCTCCCGATCCTCGGGGTGCTGGACCATGCCCCGCCAGGCATCCTTGGTGTAGGTGAAGAAGGTGAGGTAGGTGGACATCGTCCGACTCCCGTGACGCGGGCGACCGGAAAGGCCGGGCGCCGTGGTGACGCCCCCTCTCGGGGCTCTCCTCTTGTGCGCCGACCGTAGGACGCCCTTCCAAGGCGCGCAGTGGGGGCAACCCCGACCTGCGCGCGGTGTTTCCGCAACCCATCAGGATTGAAGGTCACCCAAGCCCGCCTCAGGACGGCGGCGTCGGGGGGCGTGCGCGGCGCCGCTCGCTGCGGGGAACCCGCGACCGAGGACGAGTGGTTGTGGCTGATGCCGCCTGCGCGCACGCCGGGGTAGCCTCGGATCGCAGACGACCGACGAGGAGACGGAACGTCATGCCCTACGAGTACAAGTTCGTCCGCCTCGGCGAGGGCCGGTTCACCGTTCGCAAGGCCGCGCGCGAGACGTACCAGGACGTCGTGCACCAGCATGCGCGCGACGGCTGGCGGCTCGTGCAGATCTTCGCCCCCAACCTCTACCTCGCCACCGCCGCCTTCTACGAGCTGGTCTTCGAGCGCGCGCAGTAGGTGTCTACGACCGGATGGAACTCATCATCACCGGCGACCTGCGCGACGAGGACGGCCAGCAGCCGGACGCCGAACTGTGGCGCGTGCCGTTCAAGGGCTGGGGCGAGCCGCACCGGATACTTGCCGAGTACTGGTGCCGGCCGCGCCGCTTCGCCGTGATCGACGGCCGCATCGTCCGGGCGGCGGGCTAGACGAACGACCCGACGGTGCTGCCGGGCGAGGTCTCCTCACCGTCCAGGTGGAGGCGCCGTCTGCCTGATGGGAAGGAGCGCCGCGCCTGTTTGCTGGCCGGGGGGGCCGCGACCGCTCGGCGGAGCGCAGCCGGGATCACTCGAGCGGGCCGCGCCGCGTTCCCGAGGGCGCTGGCGGCGACCGGGCTACTTGAGCGTCTTGATGTAGGCGATCAGCTGGGAGATCTGGGCGTCCGAGAGGATCCCGCCCCAGTGGGGCATGCTCGCGATCGGGGCCTTGCCGAGGACGCTGCCGCTCTTGATCACCGCCGCGATCTTGGCGTCGGTGTTGAACTCGGAGCGGAAGTCAGTGCCGCTCAGCGGCGGGATCGTCTTGTCCGGCGAGGCGGGGTTCGGAACGCCGCCCAGGGCGTTCGGGCCGTGGCAGTTGACGCACCCGTAGCTCTGGTAGAGCGCCGCCCCGGCGACCGCGTCGCCCTGACCGGCGGGCGTGGGGACCGGCGTCGCGTCCGGCACCGCGGGAAGGCCCGCCCGCAGGTAGGCGACGAGGTCGTTCACCTGGGTGTTCGACAGCAGCGGGCCCCAGACCGGCATGTACGGCTGCTTGGGATCGCTGACGACGCCGAGACCGTGGTCGATGATGCTGCGCAGCCGCGCCGCGGTGAGCGTGGAGCCCACCGTCGTGAGGGCCGGGACGGCAGGAGAGACGCCGCCCTGGCCCAGGGCGCCGTGACACTGGACGCAGGCGAGGTTGACGAAGTCGTGTGCGCCGGCGGCCACGTGGGGGTCCACCGGAGCGGCCGCGACGGTCGAGGTCTGCGGCGGAGGGGCGCTCGAGCCACCACCCTGGTTGTAGCCGATACCCCAGCCGATGAGGCCCGCCACGAGGAGGGCGATGATCGGACCTACGATAAGGATTCCCCATCCCCTCACGAGCGCCACGCTAACTCGGCACGTTGCACCGGCCATCCGGTAAAAGCCGCAGACCCCAGAGGGTCGTGTCCGGAGGAGGCGCCTCGGCGGAGTCGCGCAGGGGTCGGCTTAGCGAATCGGCCCGGTGACGGTTGACCGTCACCAACCTCCCCCACCGTCTCGGGCGTCCCCCCACCGGGGTCCCACCTTCGCCCCCCTCTTGAACGCTCCCGGGGGGCTACCCCCCGGAGGCGGCCTGCTCCGCTCCCGCACGTCTCACCTTGACGAGCCCCTTCGTTACCCCGCGGGCCTGCCCCGGCGGCCTGGTGATCGTGACGTGGTGCGCCTAGCTGATCCGCCTACAGACGTTCCGAACGCCTGAGACGTAGTCCGGGCCTCCCGAGAGGCTGTGGGTGTCTGACGCCTACGACCTCCGGGAGGTCCGGATGCAGCACCCTAACGCCAGGCTGACGTTGCGCGGCCGTCTCGAGCTGGTGCTCTTTGTCGATGCCGAGGGCCACAGCTTCAGGCAGGCCGCCCAAGCCTTCCGATGCAGCGTGTCGACGGCCTTCGAGTGGGTGGCGCGCTGGAGGGCCGCCTCGGTGCACGAGCGCCGGGGGCTGGCCTGCCTGTGCGATCGCTCCTCGCGCCCGCACCGCTCACCACGTCTGATGAGCCCGCTGGTCCAGGCACGCATCGTCTTGGCGCGCCGGCGCACCGGCTGGGGCCCGCGCCTTGTCGCGGGCGAGCTCGGGATGGCGCACTCCACGGTCTGGAAGGTGCTCGCCTCGCCACGGCCTCTCGCGGCCCGCGCGCGCCGCGCGCGAGCCCGTGCGCCGCTACGAGTGGCCCTGCCCGGGCGACCTGCTGCACATGGACACCAAGCGCTACGCGCGCTTCGCGCGTCCCGGCCACGCCCTGACGGGGGTGCGCGATCGCACCGGCGCCGAGAAGGCCGCCCGCTGGGGCTACCAGTACGCCCACGCGATCGTCGATGACCACTCGCGCCTGGCCTACGTCGAGCTGCACGACGACGAGCGCGCCGACACCGTGACCGCCTTCACCGCGCGCGCCCTGGCCTGGTTCGCCCGGCGCGGGATCCGGGCGCGCCGGCTCATGACCGACGGCGCCTGGGCCTACACCCGCAACCGGTCCCTGGCCGATCTGCTGGCCGAGCGGCGCGTGCGCCACCTGGTGACCCGCCCCTACCGGCCCCAGACCAACGGCAAGGTGGAGCGCTTCCATCAGACGATGGCGCGCGAGTGGGGCTACGGGATGCTCTACCTCTCCCACCGCCACCGCCAGAGGGCGCTGCGATACTGGCTCGGCCACTACAACGAGCGGCGGCCCCACAGCGCCCTCGGCGGTCAGGCTCCGATCAGCCGCGTTCGGAACCCATGTGGGCAGGACACCTAGCCGGCGGCGCGACAGGGCGAGGGCGATCCCTCGCGAGGGATCCACGGTCGGCGGACGGACCGTCGCCTGCCCGAGGACACGCCACCCGACCGACCCGCAGAAAGCCTTGAGGCAAACGCCACGACGACCCGGGGCGCGGGCACGAGGACCGAACGCGGGAGCGCCCCGGACTGGTCCCGCGATCTCGCCGGAGCGGGTCGCCCGGAGCCCCTCCAACGTCTCCCCCAACGTCTGTGCCGATGAAACGACGTCCCCCAACGCTCCGAGACGCACATCGGCCCCCTCGCCCGGCGGCGGCCAGGGGGCCGAGATACCAGTCAGGGACGGCGATCTGAGGATGCGCCCGGCAGGATTCGAACCTGCGACCGGCGGATTAGAAGTCCCCGCCAGCGAGTGCAGCCGGGTACCGCTGAGTCCTCCTGAACGTGTCAGATGCGGGCGTTTCGTGCGTCTCGGCGCTCCCGCTGTGCCGCCGGGTGCCGCGTGCCCGGTTGACCCCCGGGTTGACCCATCGGGAGCGCCCGTCCGCCCCGGCACCTTCGCCGAGTGAACCTCGACCCACCGTCCGCCGCCGACCTCGCCGGGTTATCGATCGAGGATGCGGCCTTGCTGGTCCTGGCCAGGATGACCTCGAAGGATGCACCGTTCCTTCGGCGGAACTTCTTGATCCAAGTCGGCGGCTCGCATCAGCAGGGACTCGGGGACCGGCAGGCGGCGCGCCCGTGTTGCCCTGGTCGCTCACCGGGTCGGCGGTTGCCAGCCCTGGTCAGGGCGCGCGCCGTCGCGGCACGGGGCACGCCGCACGTGGCCGCCCCGAGCGGGCTCGCCAGGCGGACCCCGGGCCCGACCAGGGGGGTGAACCAGGGTCTCCGACGGGCGCCAGGAGCGCGTCGGCAGCCCGAACCTCGGGGTGCTTCGTCAATCCCCAGAAGGGACTCACATGAGCACCACCATCGATCAGGCAACCAGCACGGCGATCCGCCCGTTCTCGGTCGAGATCCCGGAGGCGGACCTGGAGGACCTGCGTGCGCGCATCGCCGGCACGCGCTTCCCCGACAAGGAGACCGTCGACGATGACTCGCAGGGCGTGCCGCTCGCGCTCATGCAGGACCTCACTCACTACTGGGCGACCGAGTACGACTGGCGCAAGTGCGAGGCGCGCCTGAACGCCGTCCCGAACTTCATCACCGAGATCGACGGGCTGGATATCCACTTCATCCACGTGCGGTCCGAGCATGAGGACGCGATGCCGCTGGTCGTCTGCCACGGCTGGCCCGGCTCGATCGTCGAGCAGCTGAAGCTCATCGGGCCGCTCACCGACCCCACCCGGCACGGCGGCAGCGCGTCGGATGCCTTCCATGTCGTGATTCCGTCGATGCCGGGGTACGGGTTCTCCGACAAGCCGACCAGCACCGGGTGGGACCCCGTGCGCATCGGGAAGGCCTACGTCGAGCTCATGAAGCGCCTCGGCTACGAGCGGTTCGTGGCGCAGGGCGGCGACTGGGGCGCGATCGTCGTCGACGCGATGGCCGGCGGCCGCGCCGACCCGGCGGCCGCTGAGCCGGCGCCGCCCGGGCTGATCGGCATCCACACCAACATGCCGGGCGTCGTTCCGCTGGACCTCTTCACCGCGTCCTTCGTCGGCACTCCGCCGCCATCCGGGCTGTCCGACGAGGAACTGAGCACCTACGAGCAACTGCGCGCGTTCTTCGCGACGCACGTCGCCTATGGGCTGGTCATGGGGACGCGTCCGCAGACGCTCTACGGCCTGGCGGACTCACCCGTCGCGCTCGCCGCATTCATGCTCGATCACGGCGACGGGAGCGGTCAGCCCGGCCTGGTCCAGCAGGTCCTTGAGGAGCGTCTCGAGAGGCCGAGCGACCTCACGCGCGACGACATCCTCGACAACATCACGCTCTTCTGGCTGACCAACACCGGGGTGTCCTCGGCGCGGCTGTACTGGGAGAACAAGCTCCCCTTCTTCAGTGTCAAGGGCGTGAAGGTCCCGGTCGGCGTGAGCACCTTCGCCGACGAGATCTACCGGGTCCCGCGGAGCTGGGCGGACCAGGCGTATCCCAACCTCGTCTCCTACAACCAGCACGACAGGGGCGGCCACTTCGCCGCCTGGGAGCAGCCGCAGCTGCTGTCAGAGGACATCCGCGCGACGTTCCGATCGCTGCGCTGACGATGACCCCCTTCGAACGTGTGCATATGCCCTCGTTCGCCGGCGCCACCGAGTGGCTCAACTCCGAGCCACTCGGCCCCGCCGAGCTGCGCGGCCGCGTCGTGGTCGTGAACTTCTGGACGCTGACGTGCATCAACTGGCTGCGCCAGGTGCCGTTCGTCCGCGCCTGGGCGCAGGCCTATCGCGACGACGAGTTGGTCGTCATCGGAGTACACACGCCGGAGTTCTCGTTCGAGCACGACGTCCACGGCGTCCAGCTCGCGACGAACGAGCGCGGAATCGGCTACCCCATCGCGCTGGACAACGGCTACGTCATCTGGGACGCCTTCGCCAACCACTATTGGCCGGCGCTCTACTTCGCCGATCGGGACGGCGTCATCCGCGACCGCCATTTCGGTGAGGGACGCTACGAGAAGTCGGAGGACACGATCCAGCGCCTGCTGCGCGTGAAGAGACCGCTCGTCGCCGCCGACGGCATCGGCCTGGAGGCCCAGGCCGACTGGACCCATCTCCGGACGCCTGAGACGTACCTTGGCTACCGGCGCAGCAACGGATTCACCTCACACGACGCGGCCGGCTACGACGAACGGCGGACCTACCGCGCGCCGCAGCGCCTGCGCCTCAACCGGTGGGCCTTCGACGGGGAATGGACGCTCCGGCGCGAGCACGCCCTGGTCGAGGGCGCCGGCGGCAGCATCCTCTGCCGGTTCCACGCCCGCGACGCACACCTGGTGCTCTCGACGGCGAGCAGCACGCCGATTCCCTTCCGCGTGCTGCTCGACGGCGAGGCTCCGGGCGCGTCACACGGCGAGGACGTCGACGAGGACGGGAATGGCCTGCTCCGAGACGGCCGCCTGTACCAGCTCGTACGTCAAGCCGATGCGGTACGCGAGCGGACCCTGCAGATCATCTTCGACGAACACGGCGCCGAGGCCTACGCCCTAACGTTCGGGTAGCGAACGTTGTCGATATCCTGACGATGCCTCGCGCCTCGCGGGCGAAAGTTGTCGTCGGCGGTGTTGCAAGGCAGGCGCTGATCGGCCCTCGCGCGCGCGAGTCGGGGAACCTCTTGCGTGCTTCGTTTGGTTAGAAGGGACGGGCGGGAGCGGGTGCTGGCCGGGTTGTCCTGACCAATCGCGCGGACTGGTCGTCTGAACTCGTCGGCGTATGAACGCTGCACGGGTCAACCCGAACACGACGGCGTCGTCATGTTCCGACTCTGTTGACACTCAGCCCACGAACTGCTGTCCGCCATCGATGTCGTAGGTCGCGCCGCTGAGTGCGGTGTTGGTCATGATGTGAACCGCCAGTGCAGCCACGTCGACCGGCCCGACGACGCGTCCGATCGGCAGCGTCGCTCGCAGTTGCTGGCGTCGCGCTTCGAGCCCGTCGCCGAGGAGCGAGGCGGACAAGGGGGTGTCGACGAAGCCGGCCGCGATCAGGTTGACGCGCACCGGCGCGAGCTCGAGCGCGAGCGCCGCTGCGAACGGAGGCAGCACGGCGGTCGCCGCGGAGGCGAGCCCGAGCTCCCGCCTGATCTTCCGGCCACCGGTGCCGCCGATGAACAGCAGGGTGCCTCCCGACCTCATTCTGGGCGCGGCGTGGCGTGCGACCTCGAGCGCCAGCACCACGTGGCCAGCGAGCTCGTCGCGCACCTGATCGGCGGACATCTCGAGCAGCGGTGTGTAGCCCGGACCGGGGCCCGTGACCAACACGTGGTCGATCGGGTCGGGAAGGTCGTCGAAGAATCGCTTCAGGGCGTCCGAATCGGTGGCATCGAACGCGGCGGTGCCGCGCGCGCCAACCTCATCCGCCGCGTGTGCGAGGCGTTCAGGATTCCGCGCGGCGAGGATCACCTCGGCGCCTTCGCGGCGGGCGAGCCGCGCCGTTTCGAGGCCGATGCCCGCGCTGCCGCCAATCACGACGACGGTGTGCCCGAGCAGCTGCGGTTCGTGCCGGACGTCGACGGGAGTGGTTGTGGTGCTCATTGTTTCTCCTCATGCCGAGAGGCTTGCCATTTGTGATCGATTGGTCGAGCAGGCTGCGGCCGGTCCATGATCTCCATGCGCAGTGTCATTACGGCGTCGTAGATACCGGAGAAGCTGGGGAAAGGCTGGATCGTGTCGGAGAGGATCGCGAGGTGGGACGCGCGCGCGGATGGCGAGCGTCGCTTGCTGCAGCCACTCGCCCGCGTCTGGGCCGAGCGCGTAGGAGCGCCGCCGGCAAGCGCATCGGCGGCTGCCGCAACTGCGGCAAAGCACGCTGGCTGGGCCGCTGGCTGATCAGCCTCTCCAGAGCCTCGTTTGGCCGTAGCGACGGCCGCGGTCGCCGTCGCCACGCCTCGTCATCCCGTCGCCCTTAGCCGGGCAGGTCTTCAGGCCGCTTCTCGGCGAGCTCCCCGTGGAGCGCTCCGGTGGCCTGGCCGACTTCGATCATGTAGCCGTCGGGGTCTCGCATGTAGCAGCGGATCTCAGCACGGCGATCGATCGGCGGCGTGACGAACTCGGCCCCCTTGGAGCGCCACTGCTCATAACACGCCTGGATGTCGGCGACGCGCAGGTTCATGAAGCTCGAGACCGTGTTCCCGGGCTCGTAGTTCACGACCGAGATGCCGGGCTTGTCGGGGGTGGGGGGACCGCCCGGGTTCATCAGCACCCATGAGTTGGCGAGCTTGACGATGCACGGGTTCTCCTCCAGCACCACCTGGCCGCCGAGGACCTCGGAGTAGAACGCGCGGGACCGAGCAACGCTGCGTACGGTGATGAAGTGGGTGACGAGAATGCCCTCCGTCGGGGCGGGGATGTTCTCGTAGTCGATGAATGGCGCATGCTCGTGTGCCTCGGCGGCGCTCATGGCTACCTCCTGGTTGCGTTAGGGGAGACCTCGATCGGTCTTCGTGTCGTGACGCGTGGCATCTAACGACCGACGAGGCTGGTTGGGCTGAGACCCGGGGGTGGTGCTCAGCACCGGGGGGTCAAGCGGGTGTAACGACGACGCGCTTGACCGCCGCCATGTAACGCGCGGCGGCCGTGGCGGCCTCCTCCGGGGCGCTCCCGCGCTCGCGAGCGTCCATGTAAGCCGCATACCAGTCCCACCAGTCGTGCGGTGGGGCGACGGCCTCGAAAGAGCCGTGATGCTCCTCCGTCTCGTGAAGCAGCTCTGCAAGAGCCTCAACGTCCATCTCGGTCCTCCAAATTCCGGCTAGGGAGCCGGGTCGTGGTCTTCTGGAGCAGTCACCGTTGCCATCCCGGACGACAACGCATACGTCGAGCCGTTAGCCCGATCGACATCGGCGAGGGGCAACGTCACGACCTCGTGTCCCGTGTCGATCCGCCGCCAGCTCAGCCATCTCGATCGAACTGGCGATCCTTACGTCGGTGGTGCTCTGCCTGATCTCCATTGCTTGATGAGGGCGGCAGCGTCGCGCGTTCTGTCCCGGTTCGCGCCCGTGGAACTCCCTGGGTCGGACCCCTGGGATCAGTCACCACAATTCGACGAGCGTTGACTGGCCGGCAAGATCCAGCTCCGATGGGCGAAGCACGGGACGCGCCAGAGCGGGTGTCCTCGGCGTTCGCGGATCTCGTCCGCGGGAGCCGGCAATCGGTCGGTTACCGATGCGCGTTCGGACGTGCGACGGCGCAAGGCGGCGGCGGCGCCGGCGGCAGCAATCCTCTGCCGGTTCCACGCCCGCGACGCACACCTGGTGCTCTCGACGGCGGACGCACGCCGATTCCCTTCCGCGTTCTGCTCGACGGCGAGGCTCGGGGCGCGTCACACGGCGAGGACGTCGGCGAGGACGGGAATGGCCTGCTCCGGGACGGCCGCCTGTACCAGCTCGTACGCCTGCACGACGCCGTCCGCGACAGGACGCTGGCGTCGAGCCCGGCGCCGAAGCCTACGCCCTGACGTTCGGGTAGCCGAGGTCACGATGTCTGCGTCAGTCGGTGCCGGCACGGTGTTCGCCGCTCGCGATCGCGCCGGCGAGCTCGCGCCGCGAGCGAATGTCCAGCTTCACGAACACCTTTCGAAGGTGCCACTCGACGGTTCGCGCGCTGATGAAGAGCCGCGCGCCGATCTCGGGGTTCGACATGCCGCCCCCTGCCAGCCGGGCGATCTGCTCCTCCTGAGGTGTGAGCCGATCGCGGCTCTCCAGGCCGCGCCGTCGGATCTTCTCACCCGTCGCGATCAGCTCGCGACGGGCGCGCTCGGCGTACGGCTCACACCCCATCTCGTGGAACATCTCGAGGGCCAGCCGCAGCTCGGCCCGGGAGTTGACGCGGCGCCCTTCACGCCGCAGCCATTCGCCGTAGACCAAGCGCGTGCGCGCGACCATCACCCGGAGGCGGGTCCTGCCGAGGTGGGCGATCGCGGCACGATACGCTTCCTCGGCCTCCTCGCCCCGGCTCACCAGCGCACGTGATCGCGCTTCGATGCCGAGCGCCCAGTCCGTTCCCGCGGCTCGAGCCAGCTCCGAGAAGCGGTCCCGCGCGACCGTCGCACGCTCGACCTCGCCACACCGGACGGCCGCCTCGACCAGTTCCCCCGAGATCCAGCTCGACGACCCGAGCTCGTTCGGCTGTTCCGCAACCCACTCGGCCGCCCTCAGGGCGTCCTGCCAGCGGCCGAGGCCGTTGAAGAGCTCTGCGAGGGTCCAGTGGCTGCCGATGAGCCACATGCCCTCGCCCCGTTGCGACACGTCGTCGCGGCCGGCCTCGACAAGGGCGACGGCCTGCTCGTGCCGTCCACGCCAGGCCGCCAGCACCAGCGCGCCGTGCGGGCGCTCGTTCCCGCCGATCGCGTCGATCGTTGCATCGGCCTCTTCCGCGAGGGCCGTCGCCGCGGACAGATTCCCCTTGTAGAGCTCCACGCGGAAGCGCTCATGAAGGGCGGCAGGGAGCATGGAGAGGGCGCCGGACCGGCGGGCGAGCTCGACGTGGCGCGCGGTCAGCTCGTCCCAGCGGGCGTCGTCGCCGAGCGTCCTGGCGCTGTGACGCGCGAGCCACACCCATCGCAGCTCCTCGTCGTCGGACATCTGCTCGCGTGTGAAGGCATCGACCGCGTGCGCCAGGCGGGGGATGCCGGCGGCAGCTCCATATGCCGCGAGGTGGGCGAGGGCGTCGAGCAGCAGATCGCGCGCGCGGGCCCTCGCGAGACGGATCGGCCCACTCGGCGGCGAGCACCGCCGCCGCGACCTCGCGGGCATCGCCGCTGTGTGCCAGGCGCCCGGCGAAGACGGCGGCGGCGAAGGCGTCCAGGTACGTCTCCCGCGCCAGCACCGGATCGAGCGACTCCAGGCGCTGCGCCGCCGCGAGCAGGAGGGACGGGGCCTCCCGGCCACGGGTCGTGACGAAGGCGATCTGCGCCCGCAGGAGCTGGGCGCGTGCGTCGTCGATGTCCCTGAGGGGCCCCGCGCGTGCGATCGACAGCAGCCTGAGCGCCTTCGCCGGTGCCCCTGCCAGGTGCATGCCGTGCGCCGCCGCCAGTGCCCGCGTCGCGCGTCGCGCGGGTTCCGGCGTCAGCTCCGCCGCGCGCTCGAGAAACGCCGAGGCGGCGGCGAGCCCGCCACGTGCCTGCGCCCGGCGCGCCGAGAGCTCCAGCTCAGCGGCGACCGCCTCGTCGGCCTCCCGCGTCGCCCGCGCGCGGTGCCACGCGCGCCGGTCCGGATCGGACTCTACGTCGGTGGCGTCGGCAAGCGCGCGATGCACCCGGTGCCGCTCCTCGGAGCCGGCTGCGCGGTAGGCGGCCGACCGTACGAGCGGGTGAGCGAACTCCACGCGGGCCCCCACCCGAAGCAGACCCGCATCGACGGCGGGATCGACAGACGCCGGATCGAGCCCGAGTGTCCGCGCGGCGCGGTACAGCAGCACGGGGTCACCGAGCGGCTCCGCCGCGGCCGTCAGGACGAGCAGCCGCGTGTCCGGCGGGAGACGATCGAGGCGCTGGGCGTAGCTGCGCTCGATCTTGCCGACCGCAGGCTGGCTCCCGGGCAGGCCGAACCCGCCCGCGAGGTCTGCGACCGCCCAGGTGCGGGGCAACTCGAGGAGTGCGAGCGGGTTGCCTCGGCTCTCCGTGATGATCTGGTCGCAGACGGCGGCGTCCAGCGGGCCGCGCACGCCGGCGGCGAGCAGCATGCGCGCTTCTGTGTCGCCGAGCCCCTTGACGAACAGCTCCGGCAGGCCGGCGAGCACGTCCTCGACTGGGCCCGTCCGCGCCGCGCAGACGATCGCGACGCGCTCGGCGAGGAGCCGGCGAGCGACGAATCCGATGATCTGCAGCGACGCATTGTCGAGCCATTGCGCGTCATCGACGATGCAGACCAAGGGCTGGCGCTCCGCAACCTCCGCCAGCAGCGTCAGCGTGGCGAGGCCCACCAGGAAGCGGTCCGGCGGAGGGCCGTTGCTCCGGCCGAACACGACGTCGAGTGCGTCGCGCTGCGGGGCGGGAAGCGAGTTGACGCCATCCAGCAGGGGAGCGCAGAGCTGGTGGAGTCCGCTATGGGCCAGCTCGACCTCCGACTCGACGCCGACGGCCCTCGCGACCCGTCGCCCGTCGATGCGACGGGACAGGTACCCCAGCAACGCGCTCTTGCCCACGCCCGCCTCCCCTCGCAGGACGAGGGCGCGGCTCTGGCCGACGAGTGCGTCCGCCAGGAGGCGGTCAAGCAGCTCGCATTCCGTACGGCGTCCCAGAAAGGGCGGGTCGCCCGTCCCGTGCTCGGCCGTCACCCGATCCGCCGCGCTCGCCCTGCGCGCCCTACCAGCGACCCGGGTCGCGGTACGCGCCGAAGCACTCGCGGAAGACGTCGCAGAGCTCCCCGATGGTCGCGTCGGCGGCGGCGGCGGCGATGAGGTGCGGCATGACGTTCGCGTCGCCGCCGCATGCTCGACGCAGTCGGTCGAGGGCGCGCGCGTGCGCCACGCGGTCGCGGCCCTCGCGCAGCCGCTGGACTGCGGCGATCTGGCGCTCCGCTGCCGCCGGGTCAGGCCGGTGGAGCGGAGGGTCTTCCGCGTCGGGTTCGACGTGCACATTGACTCCGACGACTCGACGCTCGCCGCGTTCCAGCTGGCGTTGCGAGGCGTACGCCGCATCGGCGATCTGCGCCTGAGGATGGCCGGCCTCGACCGCGGCGACCATGCCCCCCATGCCGTCGATGCGCTCGATCTCGGCACGCGCTTCCGCCTCGACGGCGTCGGTCAGGGCCTCGAGGTAGTACGAGCCGCCGAGTGGGTCGGCGACCGAGGTGGCACCGGACTCCTCGGCGATCAGCTGCTGGGTGCGCAGCGCAAGGGTCGCCGACGCCTCTGTCGGAAGCGACAGCGTCTCGTCGTACGCGGCGGTGTGGATGCTCTGGGCCCCCGAGAGGACGGCGCCGAGCGCCTCGATCGCCACCCGTGCGACGTTCAGCAGCGGCTGCTGCGCGGTGAGTGAGACGCCGGAGGTCTGGACGTGGGTTCGGAGCTGCCACGACCGTGGCTCCCGAGCACCGATTCGCTCGCGCATCAGCCTCGCCCAGAGGCGGCGCGCGGCGCGGATCTTCGCGATGCCCTCGAACAGATCCATGTTCATGTTGAAGTAGAATGAGAAGCGGGGCAGGAACCGGTCGGGGTTCATGCCGCGCGCGACGAGCTCCTCGACGTAAGCGAGCCCGTCGGCGAGCGTGTAGGCCACCTCCTGCACGGCCGTTGCCCCAGCCTCGCGCATGTGGTAACCGCTGATCGACACGGGGTACCACAGCGGCATCTCGTCGCTGCAGAACGCGATCAGATCGCCGATGAGCCGCATCGCCGGCCGCTCAGGCACCACCCACTCCTTCTGGGCGATGAACTCCTTGAGAATGTCGGCCTGGACGGTCCCGCGAAGGCGACGCCGAGATACCCCTGACCGCTCGGCCGCCACGATGAAGATAGCGAGAGCGGCCGGCGCGGGACCGGAGATCGTCATGGACGTCGAGACGTCGCCGAGGTCGATGCCATCGAAGAGGCGCGACGCGTCGGCGGCCGAGGCGACCGACACGCCGCCGCGACCGACCTCTCCCAGCGCGAGCGGATGATCCGGGTCGTAACCCATCAACGTCGCCATGTCGTAGGCGATCGAGAGTCCGGTCTGGCCCTCGTCGAGCAGACGCCGGAAGCGCTCGTTCGTGTCCTCGGGAGACCCGAAGCCGGCGAACATCCGCATCGTCCAGAGGCGCGTCCGGTACATCTCGGGATGCAGCCCCCGGGTGTAGGGGTACTCGCCAGGCGGCGGCGTCCCGTCCGCGTCGCCGGGTCGCGCCACGTACACCGCATCGATGGGGATGCCGGACATGGTCCGGTCGATCGCGCTCACGGCCTTCACCCCGATAGCTCGTGGGCCGACGGCGCGATGCTCGTTTATCCGTTACACCCCTAGCAAGAGTAAGTCGTCGAGTTCGAGACGCCCGGCGTCCCGACCGGTTCCGCCCCGGCCGGATGGGAAGCGCTATCCGTCTTCTCCGGATCCCGCACCGTCAACAGAGTCACCTCGCGACTGAGGACGACGGCTCCCAGAACAGCAAGAGCCCCGCAGCCTCTGGGCTCAGGAGGTGGGAGGGACGACGGGGTTCGAACCCGCGGCCTGCGCGCGCGGCGATGGCGCGCGTCGCGTGCGACCGCCAACCGCTCGAGCCTCGTCGCCCATGCTCCGGACCGCCACGCACTCGCCGGTGATCGTGCCGAGGGGATGGCGGGACTCGGCCAACATGCGCTCGACACCCAACTCGAAGACCCCGCCCCTTCGCGGTGTAGCTACCCTCCTCCACCCCCCGGGGCCCCCGCACCGTCTCCCGCACCGTCCTAGCCAGCGCGGGAATGCTCCCGCACCGTCCTCAGATGCACCCGGCTCTTCGCGGAGGCGTTGGCAAACAGGGCGTGATCCCCGTCTCCATGCGCATTCCCGGAGTGCGCCCGGCAGGATTCGAACCTGCGACCGGCGGATTAGAAGGCTGCGGCCCCTTTCGCTCAGACACCATTGCCCATGCGGCTTTCGTCGACCCCTCCGCCACCCCGCAACGTGTCCCGCAACGTCTCGGCGCTCGGATCCTCGTCGAAGACCGCCGCCGCGTCGTCCAGCTGGCTGTCCGACAGGAGGTGCGCGTAGACCTGGGCCGTGATGTTCGGATGCGCGTGCCCGAGTTGCCGCGAGACCACGATGAGCGGCACCCCCCGGGCGAGCATGATCGAAGCGGCCGTGTGGCGGAGCCCGTGGAATGTGATCAGCGGTCGACCCTCCGTGTCCACGAGCCCGACCCTCTCGAGGACGCGAGCCAAAGCCTGGCCGGGCGTACCGCTGTCCATCGGGCCCCCGTCCCTGGCGGGCCAGACGTAGCCCTCAGCCGAAGCACCTCCCTCGACGACCGCGGTGGCGTACCAGCGCGCGAGCCGGTTCGCGAGCCCTGCGGAGATCGCCACTCGCCGCACACGGCCGCTCTTCGGCGAGCCGACGATCCGGCGAGGTGGGTCCCCGTCGCGACCGGCCTCCTGCCAGACCGACCGCGCCACCACGACGCGCCGCGACGCGAGGTCGACATCTGGCCAACGAAGGCCGATGACCTCTCCGAGCCGGAGTCCGGCCTCACCCGCCATCCGAAGCATCGACTCCAGGTGGATACGTCGGGTCCCCGCGAAGAGCGCAGCGAGCTGCGTGGGGTCGAGCACCTTCTCCGCCCGACGAGAGCCGCCAGACGGGCCTTTCGGAAGCCGCAGGCCGGCGGCCGGATTCTCGGGAAGTCTCCCCCACTCGACCGCTGCCTTGAGCATGACGCGGAGCGCCTCCAATGCCTTCCACGTCGCGTGCCTACTGGAGCTTCTCAGCGTGTCCGCAAGCCAGACCTCAACGCGCTGGCGGGTGACCTCAACCAGCTCGAGATCGCCGAGGACCGGACTCACGCGAAGCCGATACGCCTCCTCCCGGGCCTTCACTGTCGACGGCGCGAGAGTTGGA
Source organism: uncultured Thermoleophilia bacterium (assembly GCA_963770865.1). Classification (GTDB taxonomy): domain Bacteria; phylum Actinomycetota; class Thermoleophilia; order Miltoncostaeales; family Miltoncostaeaceae; genus Miltoncostaea. The sequence continues at coordinate 55,045 of CAVYRD010000010.1, read as the reverse complement.
GCCTTCGCGCGGAGGTACTCACCCGCGAACTCGTCCAGCGTGCCGGGCTCGACCACCGCCGCAAGCTGCGGTCGTCCCTCGCCGCGAAGCCGGTCGCGCTCAGCGCGCGCGGCACTGACCGTTCCCGCAACGGTGAGAAGTCGTGTCGCACCGGGACGGGCAGCTGGGACGACGATCTGAAAGGGACAGCCGCAGCGTCGGCGTGGCCGGCGATCGACGGAGGAGGGGCAGGCGACGCGGTGGGTCCGGTACAGCCCAGGTTCGATGGTCTCCCGCCAGCCTCTTCGCGGGCTCACGGCCTGAGCCCTCTCGTCAGCCTGCGCCCTGGGCGCCCCTCTGCTCATTCCTCTGCCACCTGACGCCACCAGCCCGGGCGAAGGGGCTTTTTCGGCCGCGACGCACGTCGTGAGGCGACGTTCGGCCGCGTAGCGGGCCGGTCACCTTGCTGGGCGGCGGCCCGGCTCCTGGCCTCGCGTTGACGACACTCGTAGGCCTCGAGGTCATCCCATCTCACCAAGAGTCGGCCGGCGACGAGAAACCCGCCCGCCTCGTCCATTAGGCGACGAGCCGCTCGACGATCGCGTATCCGATAGCGCTGCATGACAGAGACCACATCCAGCACCTCGGGCGGCTCCGCGCTCACGTCGGCCCTACCTCACTCCCGCGAGGGCAACCGGATCACCGCGCAGCACGCCGAGGTGTAGGTGCTCGACCCCGTTGGCCGCACCCGAGAACCCGACGAGCTGGCCGCGTACGACGCGCTCCCCGTCCCCCACCACGACGCCTGAGAGGTGCGCGTAGTAGTAGGCGTCGTCGCCGGCGATCACCGTCAGGCGCGCCCCGCCGAAGCGCCCCGAGAAGTCGCGCGGGTCCCCACCGACGCGCGCGATCACGCCCGCGTCGATCGCGTAGAGGGGCGAGCCGAGGGGTAGGGCGATGTCCACCGCCCGATCCGACTGCCAGTTGTTCGGCCAGGCCGAGTAGGAGTGCGTGCCGACACCTGGGAAGCCGATCAGCCGTCCGACGCCGCCGGTCGGGGTGGCGAGCCCACCCGCGCCGATCGTCATCCCGGACCCAGATGCCGGCGCTTGCGCGGCGAGGGTGATCGGAAGCGCCGGATCGCCGCCGAGATCGGCGTAGTAGCGCCCGACGCCATCGACCCAGGCCGAGTTCAGCCCGGTCGGGTCGTTGACCGCCCCGACCGGCGCCCAGAGCGGCTGGATCGCCGCCAGCGTGTCGCGCCCGCGAGCGAGGTACCCCCGCCTGAGTCCGCGGGCGACGGTGGCGATGTTCGCCCGCCAGGACGGGAAGGCGATCGCCGGCCCCCAGCCAAAGGCGTTGTGGATGCCCGCGCCTGAGCCCGCCGTCCCGAGCACCGACTCGTGCATCGCGATCGCCACGAGCGCGCGCGGGTCGATGCCGTTGGCGAGGCCCTCGGCGACGAAGGCCTCGCCGAGGCCGACCAAGCGGCGATGCCGGGCACCTGGCGGCCCATCCAGGAATCGAGGGCGGCCGCATCCACCGGCGAGCCCGTCACCGTCCCGCCCGGACCCGAGAGGCCGATGAGGGCGATGACGGGCAGCCCGACGACGAGCGTGAGGAGCCCGGCCATCCCTGCCCCGGCGATCGCCAGCGGCCGCCTCAGGCTGTAGCCCGCGGCGCTCACGTCGCGGTGCCCTTCTTGGCCCGCGGGCGGCGGCGGGCGCTTGGCGTGCCGCCGTCTCCTCCTTCGCGCCCGGCCGGCTGCACCTCGAGCGGCGGCTCGAGCACCGCCTGCACCTCGACCACCGGCCGCCAGGGCGCAAGGCCCTCGAGCGCCCCGGCGCCCAGGCGCCTCGACACGGCATGGGCGCTCGCCACGACGGCCGCCGCGACCTCCGCCATCACGTCATCGGACAGGCGGCTCGTCGGCGCGCCAACGCCGACGGCGGCGACAACCGATCCCGAGTGATCGCGCACCGCCGCCCCGATCGAGCGGCGCGCCTCGTGGAACTCACCGTCCTCGATGGCGTAGCCGCGCTCGCGGGCCGCGGCGAGGTCCTCGGCGAGGCGCGCCGGGTCGGTGATCGTGCGCGCCGTCCAGGGCGCGAGCACCAGCTCGGCGAGCGCCGCCTCGCGCGCTTGGTCGTCGAGCTCGGCGAGGATCGCCTTGCCGAGCGCCGTCGCGTGGGCGGGAAAGCCGCGCCCGAGCGCTCGCTCGGGCCCGCGGAAGTGATCGACGTAGACCGCCCGCCCACCCGAGAGCACCGCGATCAGGCCGCCGAGGCCGGTGGCCTCGGCCAGCTCTGCCAGCGGCGGACGAAACTCGTCCCAGGGGTTGAGCGAGCGGATGGCGCGGCCGCCGAGCTCGGCGAGGCGGATGCCGAGGCGCCAGCTCCCCGAGACGGGCGAGCGCACGATGACCCCGGCGGCCTCCATGTGGCGCAGGAGCTTGAAGGCGTACTCCTCCGAGAGGCCGAGCTCGGCGGCGATCGCCGAGAGGGTGAGCTCTCCGCGCTCCGGCGGCCGGAAGAGCTCGAGCATCGAGAGGGCGTACTCGAGCTGGCGCACCCGGCTGGCGGGAGGAAAGCGCTCCTCAGGCATCGCCGCGCCCCCCTCTTGCCGCTCGTCAGTTCGCGGAGCGCGCGCTCCGGCGGTCGTAGCGGATCCGGTCCTGCGGCTCGTCCGTGCGCATGTGCTCGATCAGCTCCTCGCGCGAGAAGCGCCAGCGCTGGCCCTCGCGCCAGCCCGGAAGCCGGCCCTGGTTGGCCTCCGAGCGCACGGTCCACTCCTTCACCCGAAGGAAGTCGGCGGCCTCCACCGCATCCATCCCCGCGCTGGCCGTCCCCTCCTCGGTCGCAAAGGGCGAGCGCGGGAAGCAGATCGTCCTCGGCCGACCGCGACGACGAGACCTCGATTCCAGGCCGCGCGCCTCGGCGACCAGGTCGCGCAGAAAGCGCCACTCCTTGCCGATCCGCCGGGCCGGGATGCGCCCGGATTTGGCGCCGCGCTGGATCGTCTCCAGGTTCTGGCCGAGCCAGGCGGCGACCTCGCTTGCGGTGAGGATCTCGTTCGCCGGTCGACGGGCCATCGGCACAAGTCTGACCGAACGTCGGGTGTTGCGAGAGATCCGCCCTGGAAGTTTTCATAGCTTGTGCGTTTCGGTGACCATCTGGCAGAATTGGTTCGTCGCGGATAGTCAACCGAGCATAGGGAGACGACGGCGCGATGGCAACTGACGACGGCAAGCTCGACCCCCCTCACGGGAGCGACGGCTCCCAGGGACCGGCGCGCGCGGACGCCTCTCGCCGCGAGCCGGAGCTCCTTCCCGCCGACTGGCCGAGCCCCGCGACCTGGGGTGCGCCTCTCGGTGCTGGCGGCGAGGTGCTGGACGGCGCGCTCGATCTCGTCCAGCTCGGGAGGGACCGTGGGCCCGCGGCTGACGAGCCCGCAGCCGGTCCGGCGAGGACGCGCCGGCGCGCGCCACGCTCGGGACCGGGCACGCACTGGGGCGGGCCGCGCCGCGCCCGCGATCGCTCCGGCTCCCCACCCTCGGGGCGGCCATCGTCACCGGTATCGTGGTCGGACTGGTGGGGCTCATGCTCCTCGTACTCTTCTCGTCGAGCGGGTGGGCGCCGGCATCATCGGGCGGGCCCATCGCGGGCCTCTCGTCTGCGCCTCCTCGGCCACGGGTTGACCTCGCCGATCTCACGGTGGCCTCGCAGAGGCTCGCGTCGCGGGTGAAGGAGGCCGCGCGCGCGCGACACCAGGCGACGATTCGTCACCGGCGCGAGCTCGCGCGGCGGCGGGCCCACGAGCACCGGAGCTCTCCGGCGCCCGTCACACGTCCCGTGACCAGGCAGGTCGCGACGCCGGCGGCGGCATCGCCTGCGCCGGCCTCCGCCTCGCCGAGCGTCTCGCCGGCCGAGCGCGAGTTCACCCCCGGCCCCTGGAACCTCAGCTGATGGCTGGGCGGCGCCTGCGACCGGTCGTCGGAGCCCTCTCCCTTGCTGTGGCCGCTGCGGCGGGCGCGTCTCCCGCCGCGGCGACCGACGGTAGCCTCTACGCCTTCGGCGTCGAGGCGCTGGTCGCCCACGCCGCCCCGGACGGGCAATGCTCGGCCACCCAGACCGGCGCGAGCTTCGGCGTGACCTGTCCGCCCGCCGGAATCTCCCTCACCGGGACCAAGTGGCAGATCGATCTACGCACCCCGGTCGGTGGCTCAGCCATCGAGGCCTTCAGCTGGCAGGCGGTGCGCTTCCACCAGACCGCGACATCGATCGCGCAGCAGGTCCTCGCCGACGGCTCGCTCGCGTGGCAGGTGGCCGAGTCCGACATACCCCGCAGCCCCTCCCAGCCAAAGGCCTACCAGGTGGGCCTCAGGGCCCAGACCGCCTCCCTTCGGCTCTGGCAGACCGAGGCCCGCCAGCAGCCCAACCGGGTCTGGACCTTCCTCTATCCGACCATCTACGTCCGCGACCTCGAGGCGCCCGCGGTCCGCTGGATCAGCGTTCCCGGCGGCTGGATCACCGACGACCGTGCCCAAGTCCAGTGGCAGGCGACCGACAACTTCGGCGCCGACGGGATCGCCCAGCAGCGGATCAGCGTCGCGGGCCGCGGCCTGTACGCCGCGAGCCCGGGCGACGGCGCCCACGCAACGGTGGTCAATCTCGCGGCGATTCCCGACGGGGTTCAGACGGTACGGCTCGAGGCCGACGGAGACGGGACGGCCGCCGCCCCACCCCAGGAGGCGGTGCTGCGCGTGGACCGCACACCCCCGGTGGCGAGCGTCAGCCTCCTCGGCCTGCCGAGCGGTCAGGTTCGCGCGACGATCAGCGTCTCCGACGCCGTGAGCGGCGTGGGCGACTGGACTCTTCATGCCCGGAGCGCGGACGGCCCGACGGTCGCCTCCTCGACGGGCGGCGTGAACATGGCCGACATCGATCTAGCGGCCTACGCGACGCCGGGCGAGACGATCCGCTTCGTACTGGACGCGACCGACAACGCCGGCCTCACCCGCGAGGTCACTTCAGCACCCGTGACGCGGGCCGTAGGCGGATCGGGAGGACCGACCACGGCGATCGTCGGCGCCGACGGCCCGCTCGGCGAGCCGGGGCGGATCGAGTCGAGCGGAGTCCCTCTTCCGAACTTCTCGCGCGTGCAGACCCCGGGCGTGCGGAGCGCGAACGCTCGCTCATACAGCCGGGCGGGGCGCCTGCAGGTGCCGCTCGTTGTCGCGACGTACTCGCGCCCCCTCACGCTGGCGGGTCGATTCCAACAGGGAAACGGGCGAGGGCTTCACCGCGCGAGCGTCTACCTGATCGATCCGCGCGGCTTCACGCGGGCCACGACCCTCACCGACCGGCGCGGGCGCTTCAGCTTCCGGGTGCGCCCGCTTGTCGCGGGCACCTGGCGGGCGGTCGCCCTGGGAAGGCCCCTCGTGGTGGCCCCGGCGGTGATCCGCCTGCGACCGCTCGTGAGGACGGAGGTCGGCGCAGCGCTCCTTCATCCCGGGGGGAGCCTGACGGTGACCGGGCAGATCGTCCCGCGACGCGCCGGGAGGGCGAAGCTCGTCAAGCTCGAATGGCGCGACGCTGGAGGCTGGCGGCCTCTCGCACTGGCGACCGCCGACCGGGGCGGGCGATTCGCGCTCCGGTACCGCTTCAGCGCGAGCCCCGGCGCCTTCACGATCCCCCTCCGCGTGGTGGTGCCGAAGGAGCGCGGTTGGCACTTCCTGCCGCTGGTCGCCCGGCGGTTCAGCGTCCGGGTCGGCTGAGCACCGACCTCGGAGATCGCGCAACGAGAGCCGGCCCGGCGGACTCCGTCGGTTCCCGGCCTCACTGGGGCGGAGCGTGGAGGAGTGCCCCGTTCGTGCGGGGCTTTCCTGCTGGGCGCCCCGCTCAGGATGTCCAGGCCCGTCTGAGGGGCTCACGAACCGAACTCGCTTGATCGGCGTTCGCCGTCATGATTAGTTCACGATGGTCAGTCAACCGATCTTCGAGGAGACGCACTGATGCTCGCGTGGGGGACGTCATTAGCCCTCCAGGTCTCCGCCACTCCGGATCCGTCGGCCTGCCGGGGCAGGCCAAGCTCCAGAAGCTCGTCGACGGCCTCTACTCCTGGTCGCTCATCCTGATCCTCGCCGCCCTGGTCGTGGCGGCGATCGCCTGGGCCTGGGGCGCGCAGTCGAACCACCACGGCGCGACGATCCGGCGGCCGGCGCGGCGTCCTCATCGCCGCCGGCGCGGGCCTGCTGGTCGGGATGGCGCCGCAGATCGTCAACTTCTTCTACGGCATCGGCCGCCAGTAGGCCGTGCCCCGCTCCCGCTCCGGAATCGCTCCTCGGCCCGGCAGACCTGCCGAGCGCGGCGGCGGCTCGCGCCGTGATCGGCGGCGCCTTGCTCGCTCGTCGCGCTCGGCCTTCGCGCTTCGGGCTCGGACTGGGAGCCGGCGCCTCTCGGGTCGGGGAGAGACGACCGCCGAGCCGCCCACCGTCCCCGTCGTCGCCGCAGACGACCGCCCCGCCGCCGACCCACGGACGCCGCGCCCGGTCAGCGGCGCACACCCGAGAGGGCGCGGCGCGAGCGGCGGCCGCGGCGCTGTCGTCGCTCGCCGACCCCCGGCTGCTGTCGAGCCGCGCAGCGCGCGTCGGGCCGTGGTCGCGTCGCTCGCCACCGCCGGCCTACCGCGCCACAGCTCGAGCCGCTCTTCGACCGCACCTACGACTACCTGGTCGGGGCTGCTCTCGGAACGTCCGCGCCGTCCGGGCGAGGTCGTCCTGCGCATGACCCCGCTCGGCTACCGGGTGGAGGCCTTCTCGGCGCCGACGAGCCACGGTCGCGATCTGGCAGGTGACGCTCCTCGCGACGCCGACGCGTGCCCCGATCGCCGCCTGGTCGACGAGCCGCGCCGAGCTCGTCTGGTCGGCGGGCCGCTGGAGGGTCGAGCGCTTCGGCGCCGACACCCCCGGGCCGGTCCCGAGCGTCACGGCGCCGAGCGCCGACCGCGCGCCCGGGCGACTTCGTCGCCGCGCCCAGGGCTTCTCCCCCTTCGCGCCGTGATCGCAGCCCGCGACAGCGTCCGGCGAGCGGGTGCCTGCTGGCCCTCGCTCGTCGCCGCGTGCCTCTGCCTCCTCGGGCCGCCCGCCGACGGCCGAGGCCGTCGACCTGCCGGGGCCGTGCGACGTGCCCGGGCGTGAGCGTCGTCTGCAGCGCCGCCGGCGATGCGGCCGGGCGCCGCGGCCGGAGCGGCGGGCGACGCGGTGCTCGGCCAGCTCACCGGCTGGGTCGGCGACGGAGCCGTCCTGGCTCCTGCTCCAGGTCGCCGACGCGATCGACTCGACGACCGCGGTCGATCTCTCGGCGCCCTGGTTCCAGAGCCACTACGCCTTCATGTTCCAGGCCGGGGCGATCCTGCTCCTGCCGCTCCTCCTGCTGACCGTCCTCCAGGCGCTGATGCGCCAGGACGCGGGCCTCCTCGTCCGCGTCGGCCTCCTCCACCTGCCCGCGGCGATGCTCCTCACCGGCCTCGCGGTGAGCGTCACCCAGACGGCCCTCGCGGTCACCGACGCCCTGTCGGCCGAGCTCACCGCCGGGGTCGCCAAGGACACCCACACGCCTCGCCGACGCACGCTCACCCAGGCGAGCGCGATCGGCGGGCCGGTGCCGCTCTTCGCCTCCTTCCTGATGGCGCTCGTGATGGCGCTGGCGGCGATCTTCGTCTGGTTCGAGCTGATCCTGCGCGCCGGGGTGGTCTACGTGGCGGTGATGTTCCTGCCGCTCTTTCTCGCGACCATGATCTGGCCGGCGCTCTCGGGCTGGGTGCGGCGCCTGGTGCAGCTGATCGTCGCGGCGATCCTCTCGAAGCTCGTGATCGTGGCGACGCTGTCGCTCGGCCTCTCGGCGCTCACCTCGGGCGACGGCCCCTCGGCGGTGCTCGCGGGGGCGGGCATGTTCCTGCTGGCGGCCTTCTCGCCCTTCGTCCTCTTCTCGCTGATCCCGCTGGCGGCCGAGGTCGCCCAGCCCCAGCGCGAGGCCCGCCACGCCGTGGCCGCGACGACCGGGACCTCCCTCGCCTGGAACGTCGCCCGCACGCGGATGTCCTTCGGGGCGATGGGAGCGGGCGCCGGGCGCGCTCGCCCTCGGCGCGGGCGCGATGGGCATGCGGGGCTGGCGGAGGAGGCGGCCGTGGGACGCCCGGGCGGCGGCGGCGGCGCGGCCGGCCCCCGTCGCTCGGCGGCGCGCCCGCCGGGGGCGCAGCGCCGGGCGGCGCCCGCCCGATCGCCGGCGGCCAGCCCCGTCGTCGCGGCCGCGACGCCGACCGCCCAGCCCTCGCGGCCTCCGCGCCCGAGCCGCTCCCTCGCGCCCGACCGACGCCCGGCGGGCCCGCCGCCCGGGCCGCAGCTGCCCCTACCCGGAGGCGCCGATGGCGTCTGAGCCCGCGCGCTACCGCTTCGGGCCGATCGAGCCGGGCGGGCGCGATCGGCGGCCTCGGCTGGAGCCAGATGGCCTGCGTCGCGCTCGGCCTCGTCGGCCTGGTGGTCTGCCTGAACGTCGCGCCCAGCACCGGCGGGCGCCCTCGCGGGGCTCGCCGTCGCCGGACGCCGGGCTCGCGAGCGCCTTCCTGCGCCTCGGCGGCCGCCCGCCGGTCGCCTGGGCGGCGATCGCGTCGGGCTTCGCCGAGCCGCCGCGCGACCGGCCGCCACCGCCACCGCTCGCGGGCACCCGGCCGCGGCCACGGGCTCGGCTGCGGTCGAGGACCTCGACCTGCCGGAGAGCCTCGTCCGGGCTTCGGATCCTCTCGGCCCGTGCCTCGCGCGGCGAGATCGGGATCGCCCGCGACGGCTCCACCTGGACGGCGGTCCTCGCCGTCGAGGGCGGCGCCTTCGCCCTGCTGGAGCTCGACGACAAGGAGCGGCGCCTCGCGCGCTGGGGGGCGGTCCTGTCGGGCTTCGCCCGACCCGGGCAGCCCGGTCAGTCGCCTCGCCTGGATCGATCGCACGGTCACCCAGCCCGTCGACGAGCTCGGGCGCTACCTGCGCGACGGCCTCGCCCTGCCGCTCCTCCCACCCGGGCGTGCGCTCCTACCTCGAGCTGCTCGACGACGCCGGCCCGGCCGGCGCGCCAGCACGAGACCTTCCTCGCCCTGCAGATCGACGCCCGGCGCGCCTCGGGCGCGATCCGCCGCGCGGGCGGCGGCGAGGCCGGGGCGGCGGCGGTCCTGGTGCGCGAGCTGTCGGCCCTCTCCGAGCACCTGCTGCGCGCCGAGGTCGTGGTGCGCGGCGCGCTCAGCCCGCGCCTTCTCGCCCGGGCGATTCGCCTCGGCTTCTGCCCCGACGACCGCCCCGGCCTCGATCGGCGCGGCGGCCGGCGACCCCGAGCTCGCGGGAGTCGATCCGGCCAACGCCGGCCCGATGGCGGCCGAGGAGTCCTGGCGCCACTACCGCAGCCGACGACGCCCTCCACTCCACCTACTGGATCGCCGAGTGGCCGCGGGTCGAGGTCGGCGCGGACTTCCTCCTGCCGTTCCTGCTCGGCGGCACGACGCGGCGCACGGTCGCGGTGGTGATGGAGCCGCTCGATCCCGCCCGCGCCCTGCGCGCCGCCGAGAACGCGCGCACCAACGAGATCTCCGACGACGAGCTGCGCGCGCGCATGGGCTTCCTCGCCACCGCCCGCCGCCGGCGCCAGCAGCAGGCGCTCGTCGAGCGCGAGGCAGGAGCTCGCCGAGGGCCACTCGGGCGTGCGCTTCTCGGGCTACGTCACCGTCTCGGCCGCGCGCGAGGACGAGCTCGCGGCGCGCGATGCGCCGAGATCGAGCAGTCGGCCCAGATGGCGCGCCTCGAGCTGCGGCCGCTCCTCGGCGAGCAGGCGATCGGGCTTCACCTACACCCTGCCGCTCTGCCGGGGGCTTCGGTGAGGGCGCGCCCGCGCCACCCGGCCCACCAGCTGACGAGCGCCCACCTGCAGGCCGCCTACCCCTTCATGGGCGAGGGCGGGCTCGGCGGGCGCGGGCGTCTACATCGGCCGCGACGTCTACTCGGGGGCGAGCTTCTGCTTCGACCCCTGGGTGCTCTACGAGCAGGGCGCGCATCACCGGGCCCTCGGCGCTGGTCGCCGGGCAGGTCGGCCGGGGCAAGTCGGCGCTGGTGAAGACCTACCTCGCCCGCCAGGCCCTCTTCGGCCGCCGCGCGGTCGTGATCGACCCGAAGGGCGAGTACGGGCCGCTCGCGGAGTGGTTCGGCAGCCGGCCGATCCGCCTGGTCCCGGGCGGGGAGGTGCGGCTCAACCCGCTCGACGCCGCCGGCGGGCGCGAGGAGCGGGTCGCCCTGCTCGGGGCCCTGGTCGCGGGATCGCTGCGCCGGGCCCTCGAGCCCGCAGGAGCACACCGCCCTCGATCTCGCCTACCGGGCGGCGGCCGCCGAGCGGCGCGCCGACCCTGCCGGCCGTCCAGCACCACCTGCTTCACCCGGCGCGCCGAGGCCGCGACCTCGATCGCGGTCGGCGCCGAGGATCTCGCCACCTACGGGCGCGGCTGCGCGCTCGAGCTGCGCCGGCTCTGCGAGGGCGACCTGCACGGGATGTTCGACGGGCCGACCAGCGACGGGCGTCGAGCTCGATGCGCCGATCGTGGTGCTCGATCTGTCGGCCCTCCACGGCTCGCCGGCGCTCGGGGTGCTGATGGTCTGCGTGAGCGCCTGGCTGTCGGGGCGCCTGGCGCGCGACGACGGCGTCAAGCGCCTGGTGGTGCTCGACGAGGGCTGGGCGGTCCTCGCCGACCCGGCGGCGGCGACCTTCCTGCAGCGCTCCTGGAAGCTCGCGCGCTCCTACGGGGTGGCCAACATGCTGGTGATCCATCGCCTCTCCGATCTGGCGGCCGCCGGAGACGCCGGCTCGCGCGAGGCCAAGATCGCCGAGGGCCTGCTGTCGGATTCGGAGACCCGGATCATCCTCGCCCAGAGCCCGGCGGACCTCGAGGCGACCCGCGAGCTGGTCGGGCTCACCGGCACCGAGGTCGACCACGTGGCGACCCTGCCGCGCGGGGTCGCCCTCTGGAAGGTCGGCGGGCGCTCCTTCGTCGTCGAGCACCGCCTCTCGCGCGCCGAGCGCGCCCTGGTGGACACCGACGCCCGCATGCGCGCCGCGGCGGCGACTGCCTGAACCTCGACGAGGAGGAGACCGAGGTGAGCGAGACCGGCTTTCCCTCACCCCGCCGCCGGCCCCCGCGGCGGCGCTGGAGATCCCGCACGCCCTCCTTCCGCGCGCGAGCGACTCCGAGCTCGCGCGCCGGGCCGACCGCCCTCGCCGACCGGGTCGCCGGCTACGGGGCCTCGGCGCGCCTCGACGGGCGCTTTCGCCTGGCGGTCGGCGACCTCGGGCGCGCCGTGGTCGGCCTCGAGGGCATGCGCGCCTGCGGCCTCGCCGCCGAGCGTCGCCGACGAGGCCCTGCCGCAGCTGGCCGAGGTGGTCGACGCGGTCGAGCGGGCCCTCGAGCGGGCGATCCCCGAGCTCCAGGCCGAGCTGCGCGAGGCCGAGGCGGCGCGCCGCGCCACTGCGCCGGCCCCGGCGGCCGCGCGTGGCAGCGGCCAAGTAGCGATGGCGCCCCGCGCGCGGGACGCGCCGGAGGATCCGTGGGTCGGCGTCGGCCGCGGTCCTCGGCGGCGGTGGCCCTCGGGCTCGGGATCGTCGTCTGGGGGATCGGCCAGCTCGCCGGCGATCGCCTTCGGCGACGGGCCGCTCTGCGAGCGGCGCTCGGTCGGATGCCGGGGGTGCTCGCGCGCCTTCCGGGCACCCTCTCCGATCCGGCCGCCGCCTGGCCGGCGCCCGATCGGGCGCGCCTGCCGGGCCCGATCGGCTTCTACGCGGTGGCGGCGGTCGTCCTCGCGGTGCTCGCGACGGCGATCGTCGTGGCCGCACGCGTCGCGCGCCGACTGGGCCACGCGCGGTCGGAGCAGTCGGGCGCCCGCTGGGCTCGGGCGCGCGACCTGCGAGCCCTGCGTCGTGCGCCGCGCCGCAGGCCGGGCGCCTCACGCTCGGCCGGCTCGGGCGGCGCCTGGTCGCGACCGAGCCCGCGCGCCAGCACGATCGTGATCGGGCCGAGCCAGTCGGGAAAGACCGCCGGCCTCGCGATCCCGGCGATCCTCGAGGCCGCCGGGCCGGTGCTCGCGGTGTCGGTGAAGCGCGACCTGCTCGACCACACCCTGCGCCGCCCGGCGAGCGCCGCGGGCCGGTCTGGATCTACGACCCGACCGGCGCGGCGCGCCTCGATCGGACGATGAGCGTCGTCGGGCTGGGATCCGGTTCGCTCGTGCGTCGAGTGGGCCGACGCGCGGCGGATGGCCCACAACCTGACGAGCGCCCACGGATCTGCGGGCGGACGCGACGCCGAGTTCTGGCTGCAGATGGCGGCCAAGCTCCTGGCGCCCCTGCTGTTGGCCGCCGCCGGCAAGATCGGCGGCTCGATGCGCGACGTCGTGGCGCTGGGTCGACTCGGGCGAGCAGACGGCGGTCGCCGAGCTCCTGCTCGACCTCGGCGAGCCCGACGCGCATGCGGCGTTTCTGGCCACCTGCCGACGCGAGGAGCGCACCCTGTCGTCGGTCTACGCAACCGCCGAGGCGGTGCTCTCGCCCTTCGCCGATCCGGCGGTGCTGGCGAGCACCGCCGCCCACGGCATCGAGCCGGAGGATCTTCTCGCGGACGCGGGCACGCTCTACGTCGATCGCACCGGCGAAGGATCAGGAGCGACTGGCACCGCTCTTCGCCGGACTGGTCGAGCACGTCGTCGATGCGGCCTACGCGCGGGCGGCGGCGGGGCGGCCCTGCGATCCCGCCGCTTCTTCTCGTCCTCGACGAGGCCGCCAACACGGCGCCGATCCGCACCCTGCCCCAGATCGCGGCGACCGCGGCCGGGCAGGGGATCCAGGTGGTGACGGTCTTCCAGGATCTTGCCCAGGCGCGCTCGCGCTACGGCGAGGCCGCCGACACGATCCTCGCCAACCACCGGGCCAAGCTCTTCCTGTCGGGGATCTCCGACGGGCGCACTCTCGACTACCTGGGCCGTGCGCTTGGCGAGGAGGAGGTCGCCCAGGAGAGCCGCACCCGCGGCGAGGGCGGGGGCACCAGCCGCACCCGCAGCACGCGCTCGCGTCGGTTGGCGCCGGCCGACGCGGTGCGGGGGATCGCTCCGGGGCAGGCGATCCTCGTCTACGGGCACCTGCCACCGGCACGGCTGTCTCTTCGGCCTTGGTACCGGGAAGCGGGCGCTTCGGCGCTTGGCCGGAGCCGGCGAGGATGCCCGGTGACGAGCACCGGACGGCGCGGCCGGCTGACGGCCGAGGTGGCCGAGCGGCAAGCCCACGAGCGCCGTGAGGAGGCGCGGGCGCGGCTGGAAGCTGCCTGCCAGGAGCTGCGCAGCTCGGAGGGATGGGTCCGGTTCGCGAAGGCGCGCGCGCTCCTTCGCGGCTACTCGCTGCCGAACACCCTCCTGATCCTCTCCCAGCGCCCCGACGCGACCCAGGTGGCGAGCTTTCGCCACTGGCGGGAGCTCGGCCGGCAGGTGCGCCGCGGCGAGCGGGCGCTTCGGATCTGGGCGCCCTCGGTGCGGCGCGAGCGCGACGAGGCGACCGGTGAGGAGACCTCGGCGGTGCGGGCTTTCGTGCTGGTGCCGGTCTTCGACATCTCCCAGACCGAGGGGCCTCCCCTACCCGAACCGCCCCCGCTGAGCCCGCTCACCGGCGCTTCCCACGCGCACCTCCTTACGCCGCTCACACAGCAGGCGTGGGCAGCGGGGTATGCCGTCGAACGGCAGGCTGAGATGCCCGTGGGCGCCGAGGGCTTCGTCGATCACCGCGCCCGGCGGATCGTCCTGCACCAGGGTCTCGAGCCGAACGGACAGGTGGCGGTGCTGGTCCACGAGCTGGCGCACGTGCACGGAGCGCGGTACCAAGAGCTCGGGCGGGCGGGGGCCGAGGTGGTCGCCGAGACGGCGGCCTTCGTCGCCCTGTCGGCGGTGAGGCTCGACACGGCAGGGCAGTCGGTGCCGTATGTGGCGGGCTGGGCCGATGCGGCGCCGAAGGAGATGGCCGCCTACGCGGACGCGGTGCACCGGATTGCCGCGAAGCTCGAAGACGCCCTTGGGCTCTCGATCGAGGCCGCCTCTCAACGGGCGTTATCCCCGGAGCCGGCCCGGCTCGCGAATGATGAGCGGGTTGCAGGCCCGAACCGATCGACCATCGGTCGCGCTCGGTGACATCGATCGGCACGACGGGTGGCCTGACCGTCACGCGGAGGCGAGCGTCCGCTCGGTCGAGGCCCCGGTCATTGGCGCTCCCGGTCGAGAGGCGGCTTTGGATCTAGGCGGTCCTCCCTCAGCTCGACCGGGAGAGATCCTCGTCCGAGCCCTCCGACCGCATTGCCAAGGCGCCCCGAACCCCTCCGGGAATCACCAAAGCCGTCAGCGCTGCCGCGACGAGCGCCAGCACGACGCCGGCTGCGACATCGAACAGGTAGTGGTTGCCCGTCGCGACGACCGCGAGCGTCACCAGCAGCGGCCAGGCGAGGACCGAGAGGCGAATCCATCGGCGGCGCGTGGCGACCGCGAACGCCACTCCGACGAGGACCGCCACCGCGACATGGAGGCTCGGTACCGCCGCATACGGGTTGTAGAAGATCCGGGTGATGCCGGTGTCGAGCGTCATCGGCTTCGCCGGGCTGACCGCTCCGAGCGAGCCGATGACCACCAGCCGCGGCGGGGCTGTCGGAAAGAGGGCGTAGATCGGGAGGGCGACCGCCCACACGATCAGGATGCTCGTCCGGAGGAGGCGGTAGGCGCCGGCGTGGGCGCGCCAGAGAAAGACGAGGGCGGCCGGCGCGACGAGGCCCTGGGCCGCGAAGTAGACGATCCCGAGAATGAAGAGCGCACCGGGGACCAGCGTCGCGCCGAGCCGTGTCGCCGCCTCGATCTGCTCGGCGACGGGCCCCTGCCACGCGATCACCCTCGCGGCATTGGAGACCGCGACCGCCCCGACGCCAGCCGAGTGCCCGCGCAGTGTCTCGTAGGCCAGGTACGCGAGCAGGAAGAGGCCGAGCTCGCGCCGCCAGCTCCGGGCGGTCACCGCGTCGGAACGCGTCCGCCCGCCGGGGATCGTCAAGCGTCGCCCCCCCCTGCATCAGCAGGCCTGCGGCACGCGGACAACCGCCGCTCGGGTGCTCCGCGGCACGGGCATGGGCGGTCTCCCGTCCTCGGCTTCTAGGGAATCATGCGCCGCACCCGCACGAGCCCACCGATGTCGAAGCCGCGCCGCTGACGCTCGGCCGGTGCGGCGCGTCGGCATCGACAACAGGACGGTTCCCGTGACTCTCCTGCGTTCGCTGCGGCGAGAGTACAGAGGCCCGTCCCTCCCGTGCCCTCGCCGGCCGACCGACCGTCGGGCGCCGCAGGACCGACCCGTGCAGCCCCGACCACCGGCTCCACTACGATCGCGCCGTGCCGACCGCCGCATCGCTCGCCGCGACGATCCCCGCGCCGTCTTTCCGGCAGATCCCGCTCGGGCCGCTCGACATCCGCCTGTACGCCCTCACGATGCTGGCGGGGATAGCGGTGGCCACCTGGCTCACCATGCGCCGTTGGCGCGCGGTGGGCGGCGAGCCGGACCTCGTGCTCGAGGTGGCGCTCTGGTCGGTGCTCGCCGGCATCATCGGCGGGCGGATCTACCACGACATCACCAGCTGGGACCAGCTCTCGGACCACTGGTACGCCCCGTTCGCCATCTGGGAGGGCGGGCTCGGCATCTGGGGCGGCGTGCTGGCCGGCGTGCTCGTGGGCGCCTACATCGTCCGCCGCCGCGGCGAGAGCGTCACGCTCTTCTTGGACGCAGCCGCGCCGGGCCTCTTGATCGCGCAGGGCATCGGGCGGCTCGGCAACTACTTCAACCAGGAGCTCTACGGCGGGCCCACCAGCCTGCCCTGGGGGCTCGAAGTTGACCCCGGCCATCGCCCACCCGGCGACGAGCTGACCGCGGCCTACCACCCCACCTTCCTTTACGAGATGCTCTGGAACTTCGCGGGCGCGGCCGTGCTCATCTGGGTGGGGCGCCGCTACCGCATCCGCCCGCCGGGCATCTTCTGCCTCTACGTCGGCGTCTACTGCCTCGGGCGCATCTTCTGGGAGCTGCTGCGCGTTGACCCGGCTCACCACATCCTGGGCGAGCGCCTCAACTTCTGGGTCGCGCTCATCCTCTGCGTCGCCGGGTTCGCCGCATTCGTGTTGACCCAGCGCCGGGCCCGGCCGGCCGCCCGCGGTGGCAGCGTCGATCACGAGGCGCTCAGACAGGCGTAGCGAACGTCACCGACGGACCGGCACCACATCCTTCGAAACCAGGAAACCACGCCGAAAGCACAGCTGGTACTCGATCGGACGGCCGGAGCGGGAGCCGTACAGCCAACAGTCCGTCCCGGGCTCGGCACCAGGGGCTGCGCGCACCATCCTCGGCTGACCCAGCAGATCGGCCACCTCGGCGTGCGAGCGCCCACTCGGCACGAGCAGAAAGGCGGCTCGACCCGTGACACCCTCGGAGGGATTACGGTCGGCGACGTCTCGGACGCTGCCCGCCGCGACGACGGCCACCACGGACACCGCGACGGCCACCCCCAGCGCCGCCACGACCATCGGCCGCCGCCGCCCGGGGCGAGACGCTCGCCGAGAGCCGATACGCGATTCCCGTAGCCCAGGCCTCCGAGAGCGACGCGTCATCACGTCCGACCGCGGATCTCAGACCTGGTTCTCTTGGTCTGGGTGCGTTCCGCGCCGGCGTCCCGCGCCACTTCCGGTCCGCCCACGCGACCATCCCTCGGTGTGTGCCCAATACAACAACTCTACGTAAAGGGACCACGAGCCGGCCGGGTCGGTCCACTCCCCGCCCGTACAGTGCTGGACAGGATCCCGCGGACACCACTCGGGGCGCGGCCCGCCCGGTAGTGACCCGCCCGGCACGTCCCTGGACGTACGATCGCGTCATGTAACCGTTGCTCGAGCGTGACACAGAGCTTGCGGCGCTCGAGGACGCCATCGCCTTGCACTCAAGGCGTGTCTTCCAGTCACAGAGCCTCGGCCTGGCGGACCCCGCTCGACTACTCTGCTGGCCTACCTCCGCGTCCGTTGCCAGAGGATCGCGCGGATCGTCTGCGTACCCTCAGCAGCAGCCCGGACGCTTGGCCAGGGTCGCCGCGTTAAGGACGCTCGGCGCGTCCGCCGACTTCACTGCGGCGACGATCGCGCCGTGAAGGCCGTCGGCGACCTCGTGCGTGAAGGTGATGCCGACTTCGACGAACCCGGCCTCGACGAGAAGGCGCTCGTACTCGCCGACGACAGGGCGCCCGCGATGCAGCCGGCCCAGCCGCCGCGCTCGGCGCGCTCTGCCGAGGTGAGGCGATCCTCGGCCACCACGTCGCTGATCCCGATCCGCCCGCCGGGCCGCAGGACGCGGAAGGTCTCGCCGAGCACGGCCTGCTTGTCGGGCGACAGGTTGACCACGCAGTTCGAGATCACCACGTCGATCGTCTCGGCCGGCAGCGGGATCTGCTCGATCTGGCCCTTCAGGAACTCGACGTTCGTGGCGCCGGCCTCGGCGGCGTTGCGGCGGGCGAGCGCGAGCATCTCCTCGGTCATGTCGAGGCCATAGGCCTTTCCGCTCGGCCCGACGCGCGTGGCCGACAGGAGGACGTCGATCCCCCCGCCCGAGCCGAGGTCGAGCACCGTCTCGCCCTCGCGCAGCTCCGCGACAGCCGCCGGGTTGCCGCAGCCGAGGCTCGCGAGCACGGCCTGCTCGGGCAGCTCGCCCCGGTCGGCGTCCGCGTAGAGGCCGCTCCCGAAGACGGCCTCACCGGGAGCGCAGCAGCCGCCATCGCCGCAGCAGCTCGCGATGCCGGGCTCGGCGCCCGCCGTCGCCTCGGCGGCAGCCTGGGCGTAGCGCGCACGCACCTCCTCGTGGATCGCGGCGGCGTCGGCGGTCTGGTTGGCGCTCATCGGGTGCCTCCTTTGGTGGTGCGGGTCAGCGCGGTCCGCGCCGATCAGACGTGCGGGCGAGGTCGCGCTCACGCCGCGCGGCCGCCCGGCAGGCCGGGCCGCAGACCTCGCCGATTCGCTCGTCGACTGCGACGGCGCCCGTGCGCCGGCGCCGGCGGCTGGTGAGGATGCTCAGCACTCGCAGCTCTCCACGGGGGGTGCACCGGCGACCCAGGCGGCGAACTCGGCGAGGGCATCGGGGATGACGTAGTAGTAGGCCCACAGGCCGCGTCGCTCGGAATCGACCAGCCCCGCCTGGCGCAGCACCTTCAGGTGGTGCGAGACGGTCGACTGGCCGACCTCGAAGAGCGGGATGAGCTCGCACACGCAGACCTGGCCGGCGTGCTTTCGCAGGACGTCGACCAGCTGCAGGCGGATCGGGTCGCCGAGGGCCTTGGCCACGCCGGCCATCCGCTCGGCCTGGGCGCGCGCGACATCCGGGTAGACGACCGGCTCGCAGCAGGGCTCGCCGACCGGGCGCTTCTGCTTGGGCGAGAGCTCGAGATCGACTGCCATCGATCTACTTCTATCGATTGAAACGACGTCTGTCAATCGAATACTCTCGCGGACGGGGGCGGACAAGCGAGAGGACGAGGAATGCGCGTAGCGGTGATCACGGACATCCACGCCAACCTGCCGGCGCTCGAGGCGGCGCTCGCGCGGGTGGATGAACTCGGCGTGGACGAGCTCTACTGCGGCGGGGACCTGGTGGGCTATGGCCCGCACCCCAACGAGGTCTGCGCGCTGATCGAGGAGCTCAGCATCCCGACGATCTACGGCAACTACGACTACGCCATCGCCCGCGACCTCGACGACTGCGGCTGCGCCTACATCACCCCGCACGACCGCGAGCTCGGTCAGCGGTCGGTCGAGTGGACGCTCGCCCACACCGACGAGGCCTCGAAGGCCTTTATGCGCGAGCTGCCCTTCGATCTGCGCTTCTCGATGGGCGACGACCGCGTGCGGCTGGTCCACGGCTCGCCGCGCAAGGTCAACGAGTACCTGTTCGAGGACAAGCCGGCCTCGCTCTACGAGCGCCTCGCCGCCCAGGCCGAGGCGGACGTGCTCGTCTTCGGCCACACCCACAAGCCCTGGGTGCACGAGTACGGCGGGGTCCTCTTCGTCAACTGCGGCTCGGTCGGAAAGCCCAAGGACGGCGACCCGCGCGCCGCCTTCGCGGTGCTCGAGACGACGCGACGCAGGTGTAGCGGTCACGATCGAGCGGGTCGCCTACGACGCGCAGGCGGTCGCCCGCGAGGTCGCGGCGGCCGGCCTTCCCTCGGAGTTCGCCGACAAGCTGGTCATCGCCGCATGAGCCGGCCGGACCTCGCCCGGCGCCTCGTGGCCGAGGCGCTCGGCACCTTCTGCCTGGTCTTCGCCGGCACCGGCGCCGTGGTCGTGAACGCGGTCGCGGGGAATCCCCTGGGCCACGGCGGCGTGGCGGCGGCCTTCGGCCTGGTCGTGGCGATCATGATCTTCGGTCTCGGCCATCTGTCGGGCGCCCACATCAACCCGGCGGTGACCGCGGCCTTTGCGGCGGCGCGTCACTTCCCGGCGCGCGAGGCCGTGCCCTACGTCATCGCCCAGCTCGCGGGCGCGATCCTCGCCTCGCTGGCGCTGCGCGGGCTCTTCGGCCTCGCCGGCGACCTGGGCGTCACCCAGCCCGACCACGTCGGGCAGCTGGGCGCGCTCGTGCTGGAGGCGGGGCTCACCGCCGTCCTCATGATCGTGATCCTGGCGGTGGCCACCGACACCCGCGCCGTCGGATCGATGGCGGCGATCGCCATCGGCGCGACGATCGCCCTCGAGGCCCTGGTGATGGGGCCGATCACGGGCGCCTCGATGAACCCGGCCCGATCGTTCGCGCCCGCCCTCGTGGCCGGCGACCTCACCGACCTGTGGATCTACATCGTCGGCCCCGTGGTGGGCGCCCTCGTCGGGGCCGGCATCTACGCGTTCCTGCGCGACGCGCGCCAGACGACCCCGAGCGCCGCCCCGGCGGCGCTCATCGAGCAGACGGAGGCTGCCGTGATGAGCGCGGTGGAACTGAACCTGGAAGCCCAGATGCGTCGGACGATCGAGCGCCTGACCGAGGAGTTCGCCGGGGTCTTCGGCCCCGAGACGGTCGAGCGTTTCGCCAAGACCTCGTTCGCGAAGCTCCTCGAGAACGCGAAGCTCACGAGCTTTCCTTCCGGTGATGACCGAGCGGTTCGCCCGCGACCGCCTGAGGGCGCTCGCCCAGGCCGACGGTCTGGCGCCCAAGGAGCGGCCCGAGGTGCTCTACGTGTGCGTCCACAACGCCGGCCGCTCGCAGATGGCCGCCCTTCTCACCGCGCACCTGAGCGGCGGGCGCGTCAACGTGCGCTCAGCCGGGTCGGATCCCGCCGACAGCGTCAACCCGCTGGTGGTCGAGGCGATGGCCGAGCTCGGGCTCGACATGTCCGCCGAGTTCCCGAAGCCCCTCACCGACGAGGTGGTTCGGGCCGCGGACGCGGTGGTGACGATGGGCTGCGGGGATGCCTGCCCGCTCTACCCGGGAAAGCGGTACGAGGACTGGGAGCTCGCCGACCCTGCCGACGCGGGCTCCATCGACGAGGTCCGAGCGATCCGCGAGGAGATCCGCGGGCGCGTCGTCCAGCTGCTCAGCCAGCTGGGGATCGAGACGGGCGCCACCCCGGCCGGCGGTGCACGCCACTGAGGCCGCTTCTGAAGTGCGGGCGTTGGTCGCCGCGCGTCGTGAGCGGGCGTGTGCGCACGCTCGGGGCTGGCTGCGACCACCGGGCGTCGTGTCCTCGGCCTCACACGGACCGCTGAAGTGAGGCCGACGACACTTTGCGTGGGCCGGCCTGGGCGCCACCCTGTCTGACGTGGTCAGCCACCGCGAAGCCCCGCGAGGCGTGACAGCCGGATACCTCTCGAGGCTCGACAGCCCCTACCTGTTCTTCACCGGCAAGGGAGGGGTCGGCAAGACGACCATCGCCGCCGCAACCGCGGTTCATCTTGCGGACGCGGGTCGACGGGTCCTCCTTGTGAGCACCGATCCGGCGTCGAACCTCGGCGACATCCTCGGCGTGACGGCGGGCGAGGAACCGACCGAGGTGCCCGAGGTCGCGAACCTCTGGGTCGCGAACCTCGACCCGGAGGAGGCCGCCGCCTCGTATCGCCGGCGCGTGATCGACCCCTACCGCGGCGCGATCCCCGAGGATGAGGTGCGGGCGCTCGAGGAGCAGCTCTCCGGCCAGTGCACGGTCGAGGTCGCCGCCTTCGACGAGTTCACGCGACTGATGGTCCGGCCCACCGGAGCCGGGTTCGACACCGTGATCTTCGACACCGCCCCGACCGGCCACGCCCTTCGACTGCTGAGCCTGCCGGGGGCCTGGACCTCCTATCTCGAGGATGCACCGGGGGGCGCGAGCTGCCTGGGCCCGCTGTCGGGGCTCGAGGCCCAGCGCGAGCAGTACCGGCAGGCCGTGACGACCCTGGCCGATCCCGACCAGACGCTCGTCGTCCTCGTGAGCCGCCCGGACGCCGGCCCCCTTCGCGAGGCGGGCAGGACCGCCGACGAGCTCGGCGCACTCGGGATTCGCAACCTGCGCCTCATCGTCAACGGCGTCCTCACCGACCCCCTCGCCGGCGACGCCCTGGCCGAGGCGCTCGCGCGGCGCCAGCGCGAGGCCATCGCCTCTGCGCCCGAGGCCCTCGCCGGGCTGGAGCGCACGTCCGTGCCGCTCCGCGCCGGTGACCTGGTGGGCGTCGAGGCGCTGCGAGCTCTCGTCGAGGATCGGGCGCCGACCTCGAGCGTGCGATCCGAGTCCCCCTCGCCTCCGGCCCTGCCGGGACTCGACGCGCTCGTCGACGAACTGGCCCGCTCAGACCACGCGGCGATCCTGGTGATGGGAAAGGGTGGGGTCGGCAAGACAACCATCGCCGCAGCGATCGCCCTCGGCCTCTCCCGGAGGGGCCGCGTCGTCGAGCTGACGACCACCGATCCGGCCGGCCGGTGGGAGGACGTCCTCGGGGGCGAGGACCCCACGGGATTGGTCGTGAGCTCGATCGACCCCGCCGCGGAGGTCGCGAGCTACGTGGCCGACCACCTCGCCGCGGCCCGCAAGCTCCATCCCGAGCGGCTCGCGCTGATCGAGGAGGACCTGCGCTCCCCGTGCACCGAGGAGCTGGCGGTGTTCCGGGCCTTTGCCCGCGCCCTCGGCCGGGGTCGCTCGCGGTTCGTCGTCCTCGACACGGCGCCGACCGGGCACACGCTGCTGCTCCTCGACACCACGGGCGCCTACCATCGCGATGTCATGCGGACCGCGGCGAGCGTGCCCGGGCGGATCATCACGCCTCTGATGTGGCTCCAGGATCCCGAGTCCACGCGCGTGGTGATCGTGACCCTTCCCGAGTCCACGCCGGTTCAGGAGGCGGAGCGGCTCCAGACCGACCTGCGGCGAGCCGGGATCGAGCCGTTCGGCTGGGTCGTGAACGCCAGCATGCTGGCTGGCGGGACGCAGGACCCCGTACTGCAGGCGCGGGCGGCACTCGAGGGTGGGCACATCGCACGGGTCAAGGAGATCGCCGCTCGGGCGTGGATCGTCCCGTGGACTGCCGCGACGCCGAGGGGTGTCCAGGAACTCGTGGCGCTGTCGGAGAGCGACCCCGGGGGCTAGCGCGGCGCAAACGAGCGACGATCCTCGTATCCGCTGGTCCGCAGCCCCGCAGGGCTCACCCGGGGCGGGTGACCGCACCCTCCGATGCGGACCCCACGTGGGCGGCGTACTTGGCGAGCACCCCGGTGCTGTACCGCGCGGCAGGCGGCTGCCACTCGGCCAGACGGGCCGCCAGCTCGTCGTCGGACAATTCCACGTCCAGACGGCGGGCATCGACATCGAGGATGACGATGTCGCCGTCGCGAATCGCCGCGAGCGGACCCCCGCTCGCCGCCTCGGGGGCGACATGGCCCGACCATGAACCCGTGGGTGGCGCCGCTGAAGCGGCCGTCGGTCACCAGGGCGACCTCCTCGCCGAGCCCCTCGCCGACGATCGCGGCCGTCACGTGGAGCATCTCGCGCATGCCGGGGCCGCCGACGGGCCCCTCGTAGCGGATCACCACCACGTCCCCTGCCCGGATGCTCTGTGCCTTCACGGCGGCGAAGCACTCCTCCTCGCTGTCGAACACGCGCGCCGGGCCGCGATGAAGACGCCGCTCGTGCCCGGAGAGCTTCACCACCGATCCGTCGGGGGCGAGGTTGCCGCGCATGATCGCCAGGCCACCGGTGGCCTTCAGGGGCGCGTCGATGGGCACGATCACCCGCTGGCCGGGCGTCTCGCGCGCCTGTGCTCCGATCTCGGCCAGGCTGCGCCCGTTGACGTTGCGCGCCTCGCCGCGCACCAGGTCCCGCGACAGGAGTTCCCGGGTCATGACCGCCACGCCGCCTGCGGCGTGCAGGTCGGTGGCCACGAAGCGGCCGCCGGGTTTCAGGTCGACGATGATCGGCGTGCGTTCGGCGATCGCGTCGAAGTCCTCGAGCTCGAGGCCGATGTCCGAGCTCCGCGGCGATGGCCAGCAGGTGCAGCACGGCGTTGGTCGAGCCACCGCTCGCCGCGACTCCCGCGATCGCGTTGTCGATGGCGTCGCGGTTGATGATCTGCGACGGGCCGCACGTCGTCACGCACCAGTCGCATCGCCACGCGCCCTGCCTCGGCGGCCGCCTCCGATTTGTCGGGATCGAGGGCCGGGATGCCGTTGAGGCCTGCCGGGCTGATGCCCAGGAGCTCCATCGCCATCGACATGGTGTTGGCGGTGAACTGCCCGCCGCAGGCGCCAGCGCCCGGGCAGGCGACGTCCTCGAGGGCGTGGACCTCCTCGGGGCCGACCCTGCCCGCCGCGTGTGAGCCCACCACCTCGAAGACGTCCTGGATGGTGACGTCGCGGCCCTTGTAGCGGCCGGGCGCGATCGAGCCGTTGTAGAGAACGACCCCCGGGATGTCGAGGCGGGCGAGCGCCATGGCGGCCCCGGGGATGGTCTTGTCGCAGCCGACCAGGCAGACGAGGCCGTCGAAGAGGTGACCGCGCGCCACCAGCTCGATCGAGTCGGCGATCACCTCGCGCGAGACGAGCGAGGCGCGCATCCCCTCGGTGCCCATCGACACGCCGTCGGAGATGGCGATCGTGTTGAACTCCATCGGGGTGCCGCCGGCCTCACGGATGCCCCGCTTGACGTGCACCGCCAGATCGCGCTGGTTGAGGTTGCACGGCATCGTCTCGATCCAGGTCGTCGCCACGCCGATGATCGGCCGGGCGAGGTCCTCGTCGGTGAAGCCGGTGCCCTTCAGCATCGCCCGGGCCGGGGCCCGGTCGGGGCCGTCGGTGAGCGCGGCGCTGTGGCGCTTCGCCGGGTCGCTGGGGGCGGCGTACGGGTTCTCGGCCATGTCAGTCCTTAGCTGAACGCGCGTTGGCGGTGACCTGCCGGTTCGCCTCAGGCGGCCGTGAGCGTCTCCAGCGCGAGGTCGCCGGTCAGTCGCCCGGCCCGCCAGGGCACGATCGCCAGGCGCTCCGCCTCGGCGCGCACCTCGTCGATCAGCACGTGCTCGCGCCCGGCGCGTGCGCGCAGGGTCGGGTCCGTGACGCCGGCGAGGGCCAGGCTCTGGTTGACGATCCAGGCGAAGGGGTCGATGCCCGCCCGCCCGAGGTCGGCGGCGAGGCGCTCGGCCTCGTGGACCGGCGTCGCCTCGGGCAACGTCACGATGAGGACCCGGGTGTAGTCGGGATCGCGCAGGCGCGGCAGGAGCTCGGAGACATCGCGCGGCACCTCGGCGTTGGTGCGCCCGACCTCGCGATGGTAGGCCTCGGCCGAATCCAGCAGCAGCAGGGTGTGGCCGGTGGGCGCCGTGTCGAGCACGACGAACGCGTCCTCGCCTTGGGCGACGGTGCGCGCGAAGGCGCGGAAGACGGCGATCTCCTCGGTGCAGGGCGAGCGCAGGTCCTCCTCGAGGAGGGCGCGGCCCTGGGCGTCGAGCCCGGCGCCCGCCTCGCGCATCACCTGCGCCGTGTAGACGGCCGTCTCGGCCTCCGGGTCGATTCGCGAGACGCTCAACCCCTCGAGGCCGCCGGCGACGGTCGCCTCGACATGGGCCGCCGGGTCGGTCGTGGACAGGTGGACGTGGTGGCCCCGGCGCGCCAGCTCGATCGCGATGGCCGCGGCGATCGTCGTCTTGCCGACGCCGCCCTTTCCCATGGTCATGACGACGCCCGGGCCCGCCGGCCTCGAGCTCGTCGATGAGATCGGCCAGGGGGGCCTCGGCGACATCCGACGCCCGGATCGTCGGTCTGCGGCGCGGGTCTGCGTCCGGGATCGAGGACCGCGGCGAGCGCGTCGACGCCGAGGGGCGCGAAGCCGTGCAACGGCACCTCCACCCGCTCGAGCGCGGCGAGTGGGCCCGCAAGGCCCGCGAGGGCCTGCGCCTGCCCCTCGGCGAGACTCCGGGCCGTGGGGTCGGCGTCGTCGGTGAGGGTGAAGACGCCGTTCAGCGCCAGGAGCTGGCGGCCCATGCCGGCGTCGGCCAGCTCGGCGGCAGTGCGCGCCGCCTCGTCCAGGGCGCTCGGCTCGGGCCGGGCGACCAGCACCAGCGTTGTGCGCTCGGGGTCGGTCAGCGTGGCGACGCTCTCGGCGTAGAGGGCGCGCTGGCGCTCGAGGCCCGGCGAGCGGGCCCAGGCACGAGGTGCCGGTGGTGTTCTGGTCGATGAACTCGGTCCAGGCGGCCGGCAGTGAGAGCAGCCTCAGCGTGTGTCCGGTCGGCGCCGTGTCGAAGATGACGTTGTCATAGGCGCGCGTGGCCTCGGCGTCGGCCAGGAGCCGGGTGAAGGCGTCGAAGGCGGCGATCTCGACCGTGCAGGCGCCCGACAGGCTCTCCTCCATGCTGCGCACCGCCGTCTCGGGCAGGACGCCGCGGTAGGGGCCGACCAGCCGCTCGCGGTACTCGCGCGCGGCGGCCTCGGGATCGACGTTGGCCGCATCGAGGCCCTCGATGCCCGCGACCGGCCGGGGCTCCTCGCCGAGCGGCGTCTCGAGCACCTCATCGAGGTTGGAGGCGGGGTCGGTCGAGACGAGCAGGACCCGGCGCCCGCGCGCGGCGAGGCCGACGGCGGTCGCGCAGGCGAGCGTCGTCTTGCCCATGCCCCCCTTGCCGGTGAAGAAGAGCACCCGGGTCGCCGGGTCCAGCAGGGGGGCGGCGTCCATCAGCAGCACCCGCCATCGCCGCAACCGCAGCTCTCGGCACCCGCCACCGGGCCGGCCATCACCGGCGCCGACGTGGTGTACGGAGGCGCCTCATCGGACGCGACGGCCGCCCACCGCGCCAGCTGGTCCCGGCTCGGATAGGCGCCCTCGATCACCTTGCGCCCATCGACGAGGATCAGCGGCAGCGCTCCGTCGCCGTGCTCGCGGAGGGCCTGCGTGACCTCGGCGTGCGCGACGAAGGCGTCGGGCTGCTGGGACAGGTTGAAGCGCTCGACCGACACGCCCTCGCCGGCCAGCCAGTCGAGATCGGCCGCGAAGCGCGCCAGCTCCGGATCCACGCTCGGGCCGCAGACACCGGTCGAGCAGCACATCGCCGGGTCGAACACCTTGACGCTCGTCATCGGACCACCTCCAGCTCGTCGTACGAATGGGCGCCCGCGAGCGCGCTCAGCAACTCGATGTGCCGCGCGAGGGCCGCACGGTCGGCGCAGTAGCAGACTCGGGGACCATCGATCTCGCCGCGCACGAGACCGGCCTCCTTCAGCACCTTCAGGTGCTGCGAGACCGTCGCCTGGGAAACGGGCAACTCGTCCACGATCTGCCCGCACAGGCAGGCCTCGCGGGCGAGCAGCAGCTTCACGATCCGCACGCGGATCGGGTGCGCGAGCGCCTTGGAGACCCGCGCAAGATCGTCCGCGATCTCGAGGGCGTCCGCGGCGGTCTCGAGTCGAACGGTCGGCGGGCAACACCTTTTCTCATCGTTCATCGTCAATCGACGATAGACCGCGGAGAGGCTCGGGTCAAGCGCTCGGTTCCGCCGCAGCGGGGAGCGGATCGGGCGGACCCCACGACCCGCTGCCGTTGCCGCGCGATCGTGCCGCCGGTGATCAGGGCCGGCGTAGCATCTTCCGCACGTGACGCGCATCCAGCGACTGTCGATCGCGCTCGGCCTCAACGGGCTCCTGGTCGCCGGACAGGTCGTATTCGGCCTGCTGGCGAACTCCATGGGCCTTCTGGCCGACGCCGCCCACAACCTGAGCGACATCGCCGCGCTCGGCATGGCGATGATGGGGGTGCTCCTCAGCCGCCGGCCGCCGACGGCCGACGCGCTCCTACGGCTGGCACCGCGCGACGATCCTCGCCGCGCTGGCCAACGGGCTGCTGATCATCGCGGTGACGGCCGTGATCATGGTGGAGGCCGTTCCCCGGCTCCTCAGCCCGGAGCCGGTCGATGGCGGCGTGGTGGTGGCGTTGCCCTGGCCGCCACGGCCCTGAACCTCGCCGCCGCGCTCGTCCTGCGCGAGGGACGCTCCGATCTCAACATGCGCTCGGCGCTCCTTCACATGAGCGCCGACGCGGCTGCGTCCCTGGGGGTGGCCGCAGCCGGCCTCGTGATCCTGCTCACGGGGGGATTCGAGTGGCTCGACCCTGCGATCTCGATCGCGATCGGGCTGGTGATCGGCGTCGAGGCATGGCGTCTGGTGCGAAGCGCGGTCGACGTACTGCTCGAGGCGGCGCCCCCGACATCGACCTCGCCGCCCTGCGCACGGCGATGGCCGACGTGGACGGCGTCGCCGATGTCCATGATCTGCACGTGTGGAGCCTGTCCAGCGGTGTCCGCGTCCTCACCGCTCACGTGGTCATCTCCGACGCACAGAGCCTCGCTGCGGCGCAGACGGTCCGTGGACAAGTGAACGACGCGATCGAGAAGAGGTTCGGCATCGCTCACACGACGATCGAGCTGGAGGCCGACGGCCACGGCCCCGCCTGCCTTCCCGACGCGGATCGCCACATCCCGGGCTGAGGTGACCCGCCGATCTGTTCGCGCACCCTGGTGGCGCCGTTCAGGGCACCGATGACGAATCTCTGGGGGCGACCTCGCGGCCCCCGAGCGGGCGCTCAGCGATCAGCTTCCCGGAGACCTCGCAGGCGCTCGCCAGGGTGTTGAAGACCGTCCCGTGCTTCTGCAGGTTACGGTGCAGCAGCGTCACGCGATGCTCGTCCTCGTCGGTCGCGACACGGAGCTCGTAGCCGATGCGCGCGAAGCGCGGAGGAGAATCCTGGCGCTCGACCTCCACGTGCACCGACGCGCCCGACTGACGGAAGGCGAGGATCTCGGAGAACCGCTCGACGTTCTTCAGCAGGCACGCGGCGAAGGCGGCCGCGAGGAGCTCGGCGGGGCCGGGGAGCTCCTCTCCCTGCGCGGGCGAGCTGTCGAACGCGATACGGCTCGTCTTGGCCCTGATCTCGGAGACGCCGGAACCGACGATCCGCGCGTTGACCTCGTAACGCATCACTCCGGCACGTCCCTGCCCTCGTCGGACTCCGGGGCGGTCGTGCCGGGCTCGCCCGACTCCGGAAGCGGATACTCCGCGCCGCACCACTCGCAGTGGGTGGCCGGCTCGGAATGAACCACCTCGAGGGCGCGATCGCGCGAAGGCTCCTTGTCGCAGACCGGGCAGCGGATCGTCCCGGTCGAGCGTCGAGGCTGCGTCATGTCAGTCACCTTTCTCCGATGGAGCACTGAGCCTTCCGCCCGTCGGCTCGGCACGGACCGTGCGCTCGGCGAATCACGACGGACGCTAACCGTGCTGCGGCACCGGGCACAGCCGCGGTTTCACGTGGGTCCTCCGCGTGAAACCCGAAGGGAACCGTCGAGCCTGTTCGGCGACATGGCCGACCCATCCCTCAGACCGTCTCCAGCGCCAGCGCGATCCCCTGGCCTCCGCCGATGCACTGCGTGACGATGCCGCGTGTGCAGCCGTCGCGCTTCATCGAGTGCATCAGCCTGGTCGCCAGCACGGCACCGGTGGCGCCGATCGGGTGGCCATGCGCGATGGCGCCGCCTTCGACGTTGACCACATCCTCGGCGAAGCCGATCTCGCGCAGGCAGACCAGCGCGATCGCGGCGAAGGCCTCATTGATCTCGACTCGGTCCACCTGCCCCACCGACCACCCGGCGCGGGCGAGCGCCTGGCGCACGGCCGGCACAGGCCCGAGGCCGAAGAAGCCGGGCTCCACCGCACCGAGGCCGTAGCTCACGAGCCGGGCCATCGGCACCAGGCCGTTCTCCACGGCCCACGCCTCCTCGGCCACGATCATGGCGGCGGCGCCGGAGTTCAGTCCCGGCGCGTTGCCGGCGGTGATGGTGCCGTCCTTGCGGAAGATCGGCCTGAGCCTGGCCAGCGACTCGGCCGTCGTCGCCGGCCGGTTGTGTTCGTCCTGACAGAGCACCGTCGGCGCCTTGTGCCCCGGCACGTTGACGGGAGCGATCTCGGCCTCGAAGCGGCCCTCGGCCTGCGCGGCGCCAAAGCGTTGCTGGGAGCGCAGCGCCCAGCCGTCCTGGTCGTCGCGGCTGACGCCGTACCTCAGCACCAGGTCCTCGGTGTGCCAGCCCGAATGCTCGCCGCTGAAGGCGTCCTCGAGGCCGTCGCGCAGCATGCTGTCGAACATCGTCGCGTCGCCCATGCGGGCGCCCCAGCGACCTTGCGGAACGAGGTAGGGCGCCTGGTCCATGTTCTCCATGCCCCCGGCGATGGCGCAGTCGATCATGCCGGACCAGACCTCCAGCGCCGCGCTGACCACAGCCTGGGCGCCCGAGCCGCAGACGCGGTTGACGGTCATGGCCGGGACCTCGACCGGCAGCCCGGCGGCGATGGCGGCCTGGCGGGCGGGGTTCATCTTCACGCCGGCCTGGATGACGTTGCCCATCACGACGCTCTGGACCCTGTCGGCGGCGAGGCCTGGGCGGCTCAGCGTCTCGCGTATCGCGGCCGCGCCCAGATCGGGCGCGGGCACGTGCTTGAGGCTGCCACCGAATGCGCCGATGGCGGTGCGCACCGGACTGCAGAGGACGACGTCGCGTGTGGCCATGCCGCTGTCTCCTGTGTCTGTCTGCCAAAACGCCGAATGACTCGAGCTGCAGGCGCGGCCGCGCATGGCCAGAGCTCGCGACACGTCGTGCACTCTGGCGGGCGGGTCAGGGACATGATGGCTGGACCGGGTCACGCGGGGCACCGAGCGAGCGCAGGAAGTCGGCCAGCCCAAGACCTCGCTGACCATCCGTCACGGACCCTTGGCTCCGGAGAACTCGGTCGCCCGGAGGGCTATCGTGCCCCTCGTGCCCCTGGCAGCGTCCCAGGCGATCGGGGTCTTCGACTCGGGAGTCGGCGGCCTCACGGTCCTCGACGAGTGCCTCGCCGAACTGCCGGCCGAGGACTTCATCTACTTCGGCGACACTGGCTTCTTCCCCTACGGCGACCGCGACGCGGACGCGCTCCGCCGCCGAGCCCTCGCGATCGGGCGCTGGCTCGCCGAGCAGGGCGTGAAGCTGATCGTGATCGCCTGCAACACGGCGAGCGCAGTCGCCCTCGCCGACCTGCAACGCTCGCTCGAGCTGCCGGTCATCGGGGTGATCGAGCCCGAGGTGCGCGCGGCCGTCCGGACGACCCACACCCGGCACATCGGGGTGATGGGGACCGAGGCGACGGTGCGATCGGGCTCGTACCCGCGGATGATCCACGCCCACGACGCCGGGGCGGAGGTCACCAGCGTCGCCTGCGCGGGCCTCGCGCCCGTCATCCAGAACGGCGACACGGTGGACGATGGCGTCGTGGAGATGGTGAGCCGGTACACCGCCCCGCTGAAGGACGTCGGCATCGACACGGTCATCCTCGGCTGCACGCACTTCCCGATGATCTCGCGCCTGCTCCGGCGCTCGCTGCCCGGTATGACCCTCATCGACGGCCGGAGCGAGATCGCCCGTGAGGTCACAGAGACCCTCGAGCGCAAGGGGCTGCTGCGGCCGCCGGGCTCCGAGGGTTTGCGCCGCTTCGCCTGCAGCGGTGACCCCGACGCGTTTCGGCGCCTCGCGGGTCGCTTTCTGCAGATGCCCCTCAATGCGGTGGAGCTCGTGGACCCCGAGACCCCCCTGGAATAGTTCGCTTCACTCGCCGAGGCTACGCCGTGCCGTGCGGGCGTCGTCAGGCGGCGAGGCGCAGCTGAGCGAAGAACGCCAGAGCGAGCACCATCCACGCGGCCGCGTAGATGAACGCGGCCTCCGGGGACACGAGGGTCCAGAGAAGGCCCGCGATCGCGCTCGCGGCCAGGTTGCCGAAGCTCTGAACGGCCGCAAGCAGGCCGAGGGCCGAGCCGCGCAGATCCGCCGGGGCGAGGGTCGCCACAGCGGCGTGCTCGGCGGTCTCGACGCAGCCGATGCCCACACCCGCAAGGACGAACCCGGCCAGGATGAGGGCGATGCTCGGACCGGTCGCGGCCAGCACCAGTTACGCGACGCCGAACAGAAGTGCCACCCGCGAGTACACCAACCGTTCCGCGCCGGTCGCCCAGGTGGCCCGCGGGAATGCTCGCCAGCGTCGCGGCGAGGGTGTAGCCCGCGTAGAGCACGAGCGCGATCCTCGTGGCCGAGTCGAGACCGCGACCCGGTTCGAGAAGCTCCGTCGCTCTCAGGATCAGGAGGGTCGCGGCGATGTTGCCGAACTCGAACGCGCCGACCGCGAACATCAGCCCCCCGAGGCGCCCGTGAAGGACCGGGCGGACGCGCAGGCGGATCGGCTGGCGCTCGCGCGGCTCGAGGTGCGGCAGGTGGCGGATCGCGTAGATGATCGCGGCAACCGCCAGTAGGCCGGGAATCGTCGAGAGCAGGATCGCCCCGGCGTCGCGGACATCGTCTGCGAAGGGAGCCGAATCGCCTTCGGCAGCTCGCCGACTCACGGGAGGAGCTTTCGGGGCCGGCCGAGTTCCTCGGCGCAGCGTTCGCCGCGTGCCTGCTGAAGAACGTCGCGCGGTTCTCTGAGATCCTGCCGTTCCGCCAGTCAGGCGCCTCTGTACGCGTCGAGCTCGAGCGCCAGGATGCGCCACCGCGCTTCACCGACATCCGCTACGAGCTGCGAGTCACGACCGACGAGGACGAGCGCCGCGTCGCCCTCCTGCACCGCAACCTCAGGACGCACGGAACAGTCTTCTACACCCTCGCGGCTGCGTGCGACATCGAAGGCCAGCTCGTCGTCCAGCGCCCGGTGCCGCACTAGTGGTCTCATCGCCCCCGGAGACTCATCCGGCGCACGGCCGTACGTCCTCGTGAAGGACGACCTCGGTTTCACCACTTGTGAACCGCACCGCGTAGCCGTGCTCGGTCGCGCGCACGATCCTCCCCCGTTCTCCGGCCCGGGAAGCCACCGTCCCGGCTTCCGTAAGGAGGCTTCGGACGACGAGTTCGACATCGGTGCCAACGGGCAGAACGGCCGGCGTTCCCAGGGCGTGATCCTCCACGAACTCCCCTTGCCCGATTGGCAATCACCCGCAAACGCGATGCTTCAGCCGAAGCAGGTCCGCGAGGTGCGTCGGACGGGACCTACGGTTCGAGAGCCATCTAGGCGCCGTGACGAGAGAACCTCGATAGACAGAGGGCCTCAGTGAGCGGCTAGAAGCCCCACGCTGAGCTGGGCGGCCAGCACCAGCAGGTACGTGGCCGTCGCCGTGAAGCCGCTCGCGGGCCAGGCCATCCATGTGTGCAGCAGGCGGGTGATGATCGCGGCGCCGCCGATGGCCACCGCCACGCTCAGGAGATGAAGGGCCTGCCAGAGGCGGAAGCTGCGCGGATGCGGCGGACCCACTCGGGGAAGACCCCGGTTCGCCACGAATCCCACGACGGCGAAGGCGGCGATCGCGCCGAGCACGAACGACAGCGCCTCCCCCTCCGTCGGGATGCCGCGGTGGTGGAGCACGACGGCGCCCGTCGCCCAGATCGTGAGCGTGTAGCCGTAGCTCGTCGCGCTCGAGGCGATGACCCAGCGCAGGGTGGGGGTGAACGTCACGCGCCGATTTGCGCGAATGCGCCCAGATTGCGCATGCTCGGCCAGTCCAGAGGCGGCTGCCGACGGGGCAACGGCTCAAATGAACGCCGGCAGACTGGCGACGGCTCCTTCCACGCCGAGGAGCCGAGACGGCACAGGGCCGACAGGGGACCGGCCGCCTCGGCTCCGGCGAGGCCGTTACCTCGGACGGACTGTGAACAAGGAGACGGGCTGGGCAAGGTTCTCCGTCGCGGCCTCGTCGATAGCGGATCACGGCGCAGTTGATGTCTGCCCTCTGGGCGCCGTAGGACGCGCCGCCGGACCCGGTGATTCAGGTCCGGCCGTGTGGCCGCCAGGTTGAAGACCTGCACCTCGTCGGTCTGACGTCGGTCGAGCCCCCTGTGCGATGGCCTTCTTGGTCCACTGCCCCAGCTGGGTGTCCCAAAGCGGGCTGTAGGCAAGGCATGCCGCGGGTCACACTCGGTTACAAGACACTTCGCGCCCCGAAGCGGAGGGTCTGTGTCGCACGCGCCGACCGGCGACGACACACCACGCCGGATCGCACCGGATCGAGGGGCTCGCGGCGCACCCGGCCTGAGTTGCGCGCACCGGCGTGCTGCCGGACGATCGGATCCGGATGAACGATCACGCGCCGTTGGCGGGCGACTGGGTCCTGTGGCGGGACTTCGCGGTGCGCAGCGCCGGGTTCCCGGTCTCCGGCCTCGAGGCCTTCGGCCCCGGGGACGAGGGCGCGAGGCTGCGCGCGGTCGCGCGCGCCCCGCTCTTCCAGGAGGCGGTGACCTGGCAGAACCCCGCGGCGCTCGCGAACGCCGTCCTGAAGGTGGCGGAGGGTGCGCCCGACCAAGCCCAGCCGGGCGCGTCAGCGCGAGGAGATCGTCGCCAGCTACTGGCAGCGGTACTGCGCGAAGAACGACACGATCGGCTTCTTCGGGCCGCTCGCGTGGGGGCGGGTCGAGCGACGCCGGCCCTCCCCTCGGCGTCCGCTCGGGCGCGCTTGTGCGCGAGCGGACGGTCCACCTCGAGGCGTGGGCGGTGCAGGCCCTCGCCGAGACCCTCGATCCGGATCTGCGCATCCCGACCGGTCCCGCACGCCGAGCGTGACCTGCGCGCCGTGCTCGAGGGCCGCTCGGACGACGGCAACGCGGACGAGGGGGCTCGCCGCGCTCGAGCGGCTCGAGTCCGCGCGGGACGCCGTCGCCGCCGCTCCTGCCGGCGTCGCTGCGTGACGCGCTCGCGGCGCTCGACGCGACCTTCAGCGAGATGACCGGGCGCGAGCCGGTGCGCAACCCGGGCCGCGCGTACGGCGCGCGCACCCTCTGCTACCTCGACTGCATGCGCGACCTCGACGTCACGATCGGACCGTCGCTCACGTCGGCCCTGGCACCCGCCTTGCAGGTCCTCTTCGAGGCCGGGCGCTGGTTCTGCGGCCGGGTGAACGAGGTCGCTCGGGGGGTGATCGAGCACGCGCTTCCCGCGACCGGCAAAGGCGCCGTTCGCGCCCGTCCTCGGCCAGGTGCTTCGGACGCTGATGCAGCTGCCGCCGGAACTCGACGACGAGGTGGCCGAGCTCCAGCGCAGGATGGGGACGGTGCTCGCCGATCCCGACCCGGCCACCGTCGGCGCCCGCGCGGCGGCCGCGTTCGCGGACCGGTCGCCGGCCTGGCCGCACGCCGTCTTCCAGTCCGTTGACGTCCAGATCGCCGCCCGGGAGGCGACCGAGGTCGGCGGCGATGACTGGCTCGCCGTGATCGGCGACATGCACCTCGGCAGCAACCCCCTGATGCAGGGCGTCTTCGCTCATCGGCACCCGCGGCCGGAGGGCTTCGTGGAGGCGGTGGTCGCGGCCGTGGGCGAGGGGGTGCCGATCCTGCTGCCCCCCTTCGGGCCGGGAATGGGTGTCGAGGCCCGCGGGTTCCCGGTCGTCAGTGACGACGCGATCCAGATCGCCGCCATGCCGGGTACGAGGGCGCAGGGCGGTCGTCGCGCCTGGGAGCCGGAGGAGCTCCTGGTCGACGGCGCCGACCTCGTGGACCCGCCCGGCATGCTGCGCGTCCCGCTGATCACGGCCCTCTGGCTGCCGATCTTCATCTCCGGCGCGCGCACCTTCGAGCTGCAGCCGGACGTCGCGCATGCACCCCGGGTCACGATCGGACGGACCGTCCTCGCGCGGGAGGCCTGGAGCGTCCCCGCCGCGGAGGTCCCGGAGCGTGCAGAGGATGTCCCGGCCTTCGCACGCGATCGGGGCATGCCGCGCAGGGTGTTCCACAAGTCGCCGCTCGAGCGTAAGCCGATGTACCTCGACGCCGAGAGCCCGGTGCTCGCCCGGATCCTCTGCCGCCACGCCCGGCACGCGGCCGCGCAGTCTCCCCGGGCCCGCATCCGCTTCACCGAGATGCTGCCGACGCCCGAGCAGTGCTGGCTCGCGGACCCACAGGGGAACCGCTACGTCTCCGAGCTCCGCCTCGTGGCGCTCGACGCTGGCCGCTAAGTCGTTACGGCAGTCCTGCCGCCGCGTAGACCCCAGCCCGGGTGGACCCGGCAGCGCCGCCGGTGCCGGCTCTAATCGGACGGCGGTGTGAAACCCGTCTGCGACGCCTCAGGAGGTTCGACGAGGAACTCGACCCGATAGATCGAGTGGACCTCGACGAGGATGCGGGACGGCGTCGCATCCTGCCCATCCGCGCGCTTCACCATGCTCCCCATGTCCTCGGGATACGGGTCGATCAGGATCGATGTGGGCGTCGGGCCGGGGCTCATCGTCTTCACCATCACGCTCAGGCCATCGCCGAACGTGATCCGCACGGAGCAAGCGACGATCGGCCTCTCCGCGACGAAGCTCGCCATCGCCGCGTTGAAGTCCGCGATCCACTCGGCTGCGCTCATGCGGCCAACGCTACTCCGCCCCACATCGCCCGACGCCGCTGAGGGTCCGCCAAAGCGCGGCCGGCCGAGTTCATCTCTGCGGTCCACGGCTGACGGCATCGAAAGACGGCCCTCGCGTCCAACGTGGTGGGTCTAATGCCGGTCACATTGACTGCGTCGAGCCCGTACTTGGCATCGCCTGAGAGGTCAGCCGCGGTAGAGGTTGTGTCACCTCCGCTTTGAGTGTCTGGGGCCATGCTGAATGATCCGGCCATGACGATGCGCACGGACCGGCCCGGGCGACAGTTCCGCGGCTCGGATCCAGCGCAGTGAACTGGCCGGCCATCGTCGCCATCGGCGCCGGCGTCGGGTTTCTCGCGGGACTCTTCGGTGCGGGGGGCTCCGCCGTCGGGACGCCCCTGCTGCACGCCGCTGGCGTCCCGGCCTTCCTCGCCATCGCCTCGCCGCTTCCGTGCGCGGCCCCGATCGCCCTGGCGGCCTCCGGCGCCTACTGGGGCAGAGGGCTTCATCCAGCGCCGGCTGATCGTGTTCGCAGCGGTATTCGCGATTCCGGCGACGGTCGCCGGCGCCCTGCTGACGCCCCTCATCGGGGGATCGGCGCTCGTCTCGGCCACCGAGGTCATCGTCGTCCTCATCGGCCTCCGGGTCGCCCTCTTCCCGCTGATCTCCGTCGCCCAGGGAGCCGAGGTGGGCGGGCATCGCCTGAAGATCGCGATCTTGGCGATCGTGACCGGGCTCCTGTCAGGGCTCCTCGCCAACAGCGGCGGCTTCCTGCTCACCCCCGCCTTCCTCCTCGTGCTGCGGATGCCGATAAAGCAGGCGCTGGCCACCTCGCTCGCGATGTCGGCTCTGCTTGCGGTCCCCGGAACGATCACCCATGCAGCCCTCGGCCACATCGACTGGCTCATAGTGCTCGCCTACGGCCTCCCGGCGGTGCCTGCGGCCTACCTCGGAGCGCGCCTCGCGCTGCGCTCCAATCCGCGCTGGCTGAGTCGTGCCTACGGCGTCGGACTGGCCCTCCTCGGAATCCTCCTCATCGCCCACTGAGCGGCTCGGGCCCACCCATGCGGGTGACTACGGGCACCCCGGGAGCGTGTTCCGCCGTATCGCGAGCAGGCGATCACCCGGATGAGCCCCGGCGGCCACTGGGTCAGCCTGACAACAGTTCGTGTCGTCGATCGAGTGGGAGATCGAGATGCCCTCCACCGAAACGCGGGTCCGCGGACGCCGCGTCCTCGTGATCGCGAATGAGACCTGCATGGGCTCCGAGCTCTTCGAGACCCTGCGCGAGCGCGCCACCGAGCCGGACGCGGACGTCCTCGTGGTCGCGCCGGCCCTCACCACCCGGCTGCGGTACTGGCTGTCCGACGAGGATCCCGGCATCGCCGCGGCCGGGCAGCGCCTGGAGGCCTCGCTCGAGCGGTGCGGTGCCGCGGGGGTGGTGGCGCACGGGGCCCTCGGGGACGCGGACCCGCTCCAGGCGATGGACGACGCGATCCGGACCTTCTCGCCGGACGAGGTCAGTCGTCGCCACCCACCCCGAGGGGGAGTCCAACTGGCTCGAGCACGGCCTCGTGTCGCAGGCACGAGGCCGGTTCGACGCTGCCGATCACCCACGTCGTCGTCGATGCCGCCCGGAGCGAGGCGCACGTGGTCGCGCACGAGACCGAACGCCCCGACGCACCCGCACGCGAGAGGCACACCTCGCGTGATCTCGCGCTCCTGGCGATCGTCGGGGTGCTCGCCATCGTGGGGAGCTTCATCTCGTTCGTCTTCTACGCGAGCGATGCCCCCAACGGTCTGATCTGGGCGTGGGTGCTGGTCTTCGACCTCGGGTTCAAGATCGCCGCCGCCGTGACGCTCTGGATGCTCTTCCAGCGCCGGGCTCGCGCCGATCGTCTGGACCTGTAGCCCGACTCCTTGGCTACCGGCACCCTGGCAAGGACGCCGGGCCGAAGATCCGAGCCCAGTCGTCAGGCCGGCGAGGCTCGAACCATCACGACCAGCCCGTGGGCCCTCATGGCCGGCTCACGCTCTCGAGCACGCGGGCGAGGAGCGCACCGACCTCACGGGCCACCGGCTCCAGCGCAGGATTGCCCACCATCCCGAGCATCTGCTCTGCCGACACGGCGCTCACGTGCGTGGCGCCGCCGTGGGTGAAGACGACCACGTTGCACGGAAGGAGCGCGCCCAGCTGCGGCTCGGCCTCGAGCGCCTGGCGAGCGTAGGGCGCATTGCAGGCACCGAGGATGACGTACGGCTCGCGGTCCACGCCGAGCCTCGCCTTCAGGTTCGCTTGGACGTCGATCTCGCAGAGCACGCCGAAGCCCTCCTCGATGAGGGCCGCGCGGGTGCGATCGAGCACCTCGTCGAAGGTGCCAGGC
This sequence comes from uncultured Thermoleophilia bacterium, assembly GCA_963770865.1. GTDB lineage: Bacteria > Actinomycetota > Thermoleophilia > Miltoncostaeales > Miltoncostaeaceae > Miltoncostaea. The sequence goes on along the minus strand of CAVYRD010000010.1, from coordinate 16,668 downwards.
GCCTCCACCCGGTCGCAGTAGCTGGTGTCGGTGAGCGTCACGAATCCTCCTCGGATCGTCAGTCGTCGAGCGGCGGCGGCGGGTCGCCGGCGGCGACCATCACCCGGTTCCAGGCGTTGATGCCCGCGATCACCACGACCAGCTGGCCGCGCTCGGCCTGATCGAAGTGCTCGTCGACCGCCGACGCCGACGCTCTCGGGCAGCGGCTCGGCCTCCATCCGCGTGAGGGCCTCGGTCAGCGCCGAGGGCCGCCCGCTCGCGGTCGCTGAAGAAGGGCGACTCGCGCCAGACGGCCAGCGCGTGCAGGCGCCGCTGGTGCTCGCCCGCCTTCAGCGCCAACCGCACGTGCAGGTCAACGCAGTAGGCGCATCCGTTGAGCTGGGACGCGCGCACCTTCATCAGCTCGGCGAGGCCGTGGTCGAGCGTGCTCGCCCGCGTGAGGGCGGCAAGGGCACGGTAGGCGTCTGGCGCCTCGTGGCGGAGGTCCACCGCCAGACCGTGAGGGGTGTCGGTGTCGATCATGTGAGCCTCTCCGGCGTCGTCGATGTGGTCATGGTCGGCATCAGTGCCCGAAGCGGACGTCGGGCAGCACGCGGTGGAGCCACGCGGGGCGCCACCAGGCCCAGCGCCCGGCCAGCCGCAGCGCGACCGGGACCAGCAGCAGCCGCACCAGCAGCGCGTCGAGCAGCACGGCCACCCCGAGGATGACGCCCATCTCCTTCGGCGGCAGCGGGCCGGACAGGGCGAAGGTGAAGAAGACCGCGACCATGACGGCGGCGGCGGCCAGGATCACCCGGCCCGAGTGGGCCATGCCGCCGACCGCGGCCTCCTTGGGGTCGTGCGAGCGGTCCCAGTGCTCCTTGGCGCGAGGACAGCAGGAACACCGTGTAGTCCATCGAGATCGCGAAGATCATCGCGAAGAAGAACACCGGGCCCCAGGCGTCGAGGAAGCCCTGCGACTCGAAGTTCAGCAGCCCCGACAGGTGCCCGTCCTGGAAGACCAGGCGGGCGACGCCGAAGGCCGCGCCGGTGGCCAGCAGGCTGGTGAGGACGCCGATGGCCGCGCACGACCGGCGCCTGGAGCGCGACGATCAGCAGCACGAAGCCGAGCACCAGGACGACCCCGATGACGATCGGCGTGTAGGTCGTGAGCACGGCCGCCAGGTCGTGGTTCTCGGCCGCCGCGCCGCCGACCAGGACCCCGGCCGGCAGGTCGGCGCGCAGCCGGTCGATGGTCGCGCCGGTGGCGTCGGTGGAGGGGCCGGTGCGTCGGCACGGCCTGGACCATCGCGAGGCCGCCGCCGCCCGGCTGGGGCGGCGTGACCCGCGCGATGCCCGGATCGGCGGCCGCGATCCGCGCCGCCTGGGGCATGGAGCCCGCGGGGCCGACCAGCTGCAGCGTGCCCGGGGCGCCGGGGCCGAAGGCCGCCGAGACCTGGGTGTAGCCCTGCCGCGAGGAGTCGCCCGAGGGGACCACCTTGATCGAGGGCATGCCGGTCTTCAGCCCGAGGACCGGGACGGCCAGCACCAGGAGCGCCAGCAGGGCCGGCAGCCCGTAGAGCACCGGGCGGCGCCAGAGCCGCTCGGCCCAGGCGGCGAAGCTTCGCCGAGCGGTGCTCGCCGCTGTGGGCCCAGGGCAGGGCGAACCTGTCCACCTTGGGGCCGAGCTTGCCGAGCACGGCCGGAAGCAGGGTCAGCGTGGCGGCCAGGATGAAGGCCACCGAGATCATGATGCCGAGCGCCATCGAGCGGAACGCCGGGCTCGGCACGAGCATGACCGCCGACAGCGAGACGAGGACGGTGACGCCCGGAGAAGAGGACCGCCTTGCCGGCCGTGTCCATCGTCTCGGCGACCGCGTCCACGACGGGGCGCTTCGAGCCGAACAGCGACCCCCGGAAGCGCACGACGATGAACAGCGCGTAGTCGATGCCGAGGGCGAGGGCGAACATCAGGGCGAAGTTCATCGCCCAGATCGAGACCTCGAAGACCTGCGAGACCAGGAACAGCGCGCCGGCCGACGAGGCCAGGCCGAGGATCGTGAGCAGCAGCGGCAGGCCCGGCGGCGACGAGGGCGCCGAAGGCCAGCACCAGGATGGCCAGCGTGACCGGCCAGCTGATCAGCTCCGAGCGCATCATCGCGTCGCGGTTGGCGGTGTTGAAGTCGGACCACATGCCCGAGGCGCCGGTCAGGTTGACGCTGACGTCGCCGGCCGAGAGGTCACCGAGCGGGCCCTTCAGGTGGTCGGCCGCCTGGACCATCCGCATCGGGTCCTTGGCCGAGCCGGCCATGACGATGGCGGTGTGGCCGTCGGCCGAGATCGTCTGGCCCTTCTGGGGCGGGGTCACCGAGGCGACCCGCGCGTCGGCGCGCAGCAGGGCCTCGGCGCGGGTGATCGTCGACGCGAAGGCGGGGTCGGCCGTCGTGAGGGTCGGCGAGTGGACGACCACCATGAGGCCCGACGACGCGTTGCCCGCGAAGTTCTTCTGGATGAGATCACGGGCCTGCACCGACTGCGAGCCCGAGTCCTCCCAGCCGGCGCCCGAGAGCGCCGTCTCGACCCGCGGCGCGAGGACGCCGAGGCCGACCACCACGACGGCCCAGGCGATGAAGACGACCTTCGCGTGGGTCGCCGACCAGCGCCCGAGCCGGCCGATGGGACCGAGGGCGCTCATCGGGCGCACCCGCGCAGGCTGGTGAAGCGGCGCAGCACCAGCGAGGCCGGGCAGTCGCCCACCAGGACGTAGGCCCACTGGCTGACGCCCACGCCGGCGGTGACGAGCAGGAACCACGGGCTCACGAGCACCGCCAGCGCGACGCTCGCGAGGGTGACGGTGCCGGCGAGCGCGAACAGGGCGCGCTCGAGCGTCCAGGGCCGGGACCGCGCCCTGGAGGCGCTGGTGGTGCTCATCGGGTGACTCCCTCTTTCATCGTTGACTCGAACTCGATCGAGATGGCGCCGGATGCCGCCGCAGGCGTCGTCGCACAGCGCGAAGACGCCGTGGTCGGCGATGCGGTAGCGCACGCAGTTGCCATCCCTCTCGCGCGTCAGAAGGCCCGCCCGATGGAGAAGGCCCAGGTGCTTGGAGGCGTTCTGCTTCGAGGTGGGGACCTGGAGGGCCAGCTCGCCCACGGTGAGCGGCGCCTCGCGCAGGCGGTCGAGGATGCGGATCCTGAGCGGCTCACCGAGCAGACGGAACCGTTCGGCGATGGCCTCTGCCCTGCCTGCGTTCATCTGCTGCCGGTTCCCCACCGAACCCCCCGAGAAGGACTGATCGCGGTTGACACTACTGCACAACTAAACAGTTGACAAGATGTACTGACGGTCGTCCAGAGTTCACCCGGGCCTGCTCGGCGGGCTCAGCGCGACCGTTCCGCGATGCACGTTGCCCAAAGCCCGGCCCGAGACACGAAAGAGAGGCTCCGATGGCCATGCCGCACCCCCTTCCGGATTCTCTGGTGGAGGTCATCGCCGAGCGATTCCGGGTGCTCGGCGAGCCGATGCGCATCCGGATCATCGATCGACTGAGGGATGGCGAGGCGACCGTCGGCGAGCTGGCCGAGGCCCTGCACACGAGCCAGCAGAACGTCTCAAAGCACGTCGGCATCCTGGTCGGAGCGGGCCTGGTGAGCCGGGAGAAGCACGCCAACAGCGTCCGGTGCCGGATCGCCGATGAGACGGTTCTGGAGCTCTGCGAGCAGGTGTGCGGGGGGCTCCAGCGCCAGGTGGCCACGCTGCAGGCTCTCCTCGGCTCCGGTGCGGGCATCTGATGAGGTCCGGCCCTGCTGGCGACGTCGCACGAGCGCCCGCACTTGGATGGAATCCAGGCGCTGAGTGGCCCTCGTCCTCCTCGCGCTGCCGCTCGGTCTCGCGACGGGGGCGATGCTCGGCCTGCTCGGTGCCGGAGGCAGCGTGCTCACGGTGCCGGCCCTCGTCTACCTCCTGGGCCAGCCCGTCAGCGAGGCGACCACCGCGGCGCTCCTGATCGTCTCGGCGAACGCCGCGGTCGGCGCGGTCGAGAACGGCCGGCAGGGCACGATCAACCTCCGGCTGGCGGCGGGATTCGGGGCGGCCAGCATCCTCGGGGCGCTCCTCGGGAGCTACCTCAGCTCACTCGTGCGGGGCGAGACCGTGCTCTTCCTCCTCGCCCTCGTGATGCTCGGATCGGCCTGGTCGCTGTGGCGCGGCCGCCCGGAGCGTGAGGAGGCGAGGCGCCGCGGGCGGCTGGCCCGCATCGCCCTCGTCGCCGGCCTCGGCTTCTCCGTGGGCGTCCTGACCGGCTTCTTCGGGGTGGGCGGAGGCTTCCTCATCGTGCCGGCGCTGGTCCTCCTGCTGGACGTGCCGGTGCGCCTGGCGATCGGCACGTCCCTTCTCATCATCACGGTGACGGCGCTGGCGGGGCTCGCCGGCCACCTCGTGAGCGGGGGCGTCTCGTGGCCCATCACCGTCGCCTTCGGGAGCGCCGGCATGGTCGGCGCCTGGCTCGGCACCCGCGGCGGAAGGGACCTGACGAGCGAGACGCTGAGCCGGGCATTCGCGGTCATGCTCGTCGCCGTCGCTCTGTTCCTGCTGGCCAAGAACGGCGCCGCGCTCGCGGGCTGAGAGTCCCGGACCGCGGCGGTCGGGCCCGCCCGGGCGCTACTCGGCCTCGAGCAGGATGACGTGCCCGCGGAGGTGGGGTCGCTCGCTGGCCACCGAGAAGCCCGCCGAGACGATGGCCTGGCGCGTGTCTCGGTCCAGCCGGCATCCGCCCGCGATAGCGCCCCACACGGGGTTGGCCACGGCCTGCGCCCGGGCGAGAGCCGGAGAGGGGCTGCGAACGTGCTCGAGGACGCGCAGTCGGCCACCCGGCCGCAGCACCCGCCGCGCCTCGCGCAGTGCGACCTCCGGATCGGCGACCGTGCAGAGGACGAGAGCGAAGATCACCCAGTCGAACGAGTCGTCGGCGAACGGCAGCGCCTCGGCCGGCGCCACGACCAGCCGGCACCCGGGGTGCGCGCCGGGCGGCTCGCCGGAGCGCCGCGGCATCGGTGTCGACGGCGGTGACCGCGACCGCGGGCGGGTGGTAGGCCAAGCTGGCGCCCCGTTCCCACACCGACCTCAAGGACCTCCCCCTCGAGGCCCCGTGACAGGTCGCACCTGAGCCGCGACAGCCCAAGTACGTCCAGGAGCCCGACGCATCCGTCGTACAGTCGCGGCCCGATGTCGTGCCGGCGCGAACCGCTCGCGGTCAGTACTCCTCCGGATCCAGCTTGAGCGCCTCGTTGAAGCGGTTGACCATGTTGTAGAGCGCCGCGATCATCGTGATCTCGACGATCTGGGACTCGTTGAAGTGCCGCGCGAGCTCCCCGTAGACGGCGTCCGATATGTCGCCGGGCCGGAGCGTCAACTCCTGCGCGTACGCCAGGGCGGCGCGCTCGTCTTCGCCGATCTCCGCGGAGGCCGGGTCGCGCATCTCGGCGATCTCGGAGGGCGAGAAGCCCATCTTCGCGCTGATCTGCTCGTGGGCGTGTGTGCAGTAGCCGGAGCGGTTCAGCATCGAGACGCGCAGGATGATCCGCTCCTTCAGCTTGGCGTCGATCTCGTCGGGCTGCTGCACCGCGGCGACGAACGGCCCCATCGCCGCGAGGATCGCCGGCTTGTGGGCGAGCGCCTTATAGATGTTCGTGACCTTGCCGCGCTTGGCGATCATCCGCTCGAAGGCCGCCTGGACGGTCGGGTCGTCGGTCGTCCCCTCCTCGATGTATGTGACTCGGGCCATTGCCGGTCCCCTCGTTCGCATTCGGATGCCGCGGGTTCGGACGCCACGCTAGACCGGTGCAGCGTTCCGAGTCCAAGACGAATGACAGCGACATTGATAGGGCCGCAGAAGACTGGGTCGTAGCGGGACCCGGTGGGCACTCCGCCGTAGGTCGGGCGTCCGGCCGGATGACCCCGATTGACACCGAGGGGCGTGCTCCGTAGTCGTCCGCACGGACCTCGGCGAGCATCACCGATGTGGACCGCGCGTCGGCGTCGCAGCATCTCCTCCCATGACTGCACTCGAGCTCGCCCGCCTTCAGTTCGGCATCGTCACCCTGTTCCACTTCATCTTCGTGCCGCTCAGCATCGGCCTGGCGTTCTTCGTCGCCGTCCTGCAGACGGCGCACTTCCGCACCGGCAAGGACGTCTATCGACGGATGACCCGCTTCTGGGGCAAGCTGATGCTGATCAGCTTCGCCGTGGGGGTCGTGACGGGCATCGTCCAGGAGTTCCAGTTCGGGATGAACTGGAGCGACTACTCCCGCTACGTCGGCGACATCTTCGGCGCCCCCCTCGCGATGGAGGGACTCGCGGCCTTCTTCCTCGAGTCGACCTTCATCGGGCTGTGGATCTTCGGGCGCGACCGGCTGTCACCCCGGGTCCACCTCGCGACGATCTGGCTCACGGCGATCGGCACCGCCCTGTCGGCGTACTTCATCCTGGCCGCCAACTCCTGGATGCAGCACCCCGTGGGCTACACGATCGCTCCGTCGGGGCGGGCCGAGATGACCAGCATCTGGGCCGTCCTCACCAACTCGACGGCCCTCTACGCCTTCGCCCACACGATCCTGGCGGCGCTGGCGACGGCGGGCATGGTGATCCTCGGCGTCTCCGCGTATCACCTCCTGCGAGGCAACGATGTCGACGCCTACCGCCGCACCGCGACGCTGGCGGCCGCGGTGGTCTTCGTCGGGGCGCTTTCGACGGCGACGGTCGGCCACTTCCAGGCGCAGCTGATGACCAAGCAGCAGCCGATGAAGATGGCCGCGGCCGAGGCTCTTTACGACAGCCAGTCGGGCGCGCCGTTCTCGCTGTTCGCGGTGGCGCCCTTCGAGGCGACGCCCGAGCGCCTGACGCTCAACATCGAAGTGCCCAAGGGCCTGTCGATGCTCGCCACCAACCGCCCGAACGGGTTCGTCGAGGGGATCAACGACCTCCAGGCGGACTACGTTAAGAAGTACGGCCCCGGCGACTACCGCCCGGTCATCGGCGTCACCTATTGGTCCTTCCGGATCATGGTCGGGACGGGGATGCTCATGATCCTGATCGGAGCGGTCGGCATCCTGCTGGCGCGCCGCGGCACGCTCATCAGCTCGCCGCGCTTCCTGAAGGCGGCGCTCTGGGCCATCCCGGTGCCCTTCGTCGGGAACGCGATGGGCTGGATCTTCACCGAGATGGGGCGCCAGCCGTGGGCGGTGCAGGGGCTGCTGCGCACCAACGACGCGTCCTCGCCCTCCGTGAGCGCGGCGTACGTGGCGACGACTCTCATCGGCTTCACGCTGCTCTACAGCGTGCTCGCCGTGATCGCCGGCTGGCTCGCCGTCCGCGAGATGCGCGCTGGCACCGAGGAGCCGACGCCGACCGGGGGCCCGGAGGCCGGGCCCGACCACGAGCCCACCTTCGCCTACTAGGAGTTCGGAATGGATCCCACGGGTCTCGAGACCTTCTGGTTCGCGCTCATCGCCGTCCTCTGGGTCGGCTACCTCTTCCTCGAGGGCTTCGACTTCGGCGTCGGGATGCTGCTGCCGGTCCTCGGGCGTAGTGACGCCGAGCGGCGCACGATCATCTCCACCATCGGCCCCGTCTGGGACGGCAACGAGGTGTGGCTGCTCACCGCGGGCGGAGCGACCTTCGCCGCCTTCCCGGAGTGGTACGCGACCATGTTCTCCGGCTTCTACCTGGCCCTGTTCCTGATCCTGGTGGCGCTGATCGTCCGTGGAGTGGCGTTCGAGTTCCGCGACAAGCACGACACGCCCCCCTGGCGCTCGACATGGGACACCGCGATCGTCGTCGGAAGCGCCGTCCCCGCCCTGCTCTGGGGCGTCGCCTTCGCGAACCTCGTGCGCGGCGTCGCCCTCGACGCGAACCACGAGTACGTCGGGTCGTTCCTGGACCTGCTCAACCCCTACTCGCTCCTCGGGGGCGTCGCGACGCTCGTGATCTGCGCCTCGCATGGCGCGATCTTCCTCACGCTTCGCACCGAGGGTGAGATGCGCGAGCGGGCCCGCGCCCTCGCCCGGCCGCTGTCGGGCGCCGTCGTCCTCGTCGGCGCGGCCTTCCTCGCGTGGACGATCGGCCGCTCGGCTTCCAACGACGACCTGAACGCCCTCGCCCTGATCGCGGCTGCCGGCACCGCCGTCGCTGTGATCGTCGCCGCGGTCATGGTCCTTCGCCGGCGCGAGGGAATCGCGTTCGGCGCCATGGGCGCGGCGGTCGCCCTTCTGGTCACGACCATCTTCGCGAGCCTGTGGCCCAACGTCATGAACTCGAGCGGCGCCCCCGAGCTGGCGCTCACGATATCCGCGGCCGCATCGACGAACTACACGCTGACCGTCATGACCGTGGTCGCCCTGATCCTCACGCCGGTCGTGCTGCTCTACCAGGGCTGGACCTACTGGGTGTTCCGCCACCGCGTCAGCGGGGACGTCGGCGACGTCCGCACTCCTCTCGACCTGCTGCCGGGGCCGGCGGGCGAGGCCGAGCACTAGATGCATCCCGTCCACCGCCGGCTCCTTCGGGCGAGCGGAGCGGCGCGGTGGCACTTGGTGGCGGCCGTCGCACTGGGAGTGGCGACGGCCGCCACGGTGATCGCGCAGGCGCTTCTTCTCGCGCGCGTCATCGCGGGGGTCTTCATCGACGGAGACTCCCTCGCGGACGTCCGGCCCGCGCTCATCGCCCTGGTGCTGGCCTCGGTCGCGCGGGGCTTGTTGGCCTGGGGCTACGAGGTCGCCGGGCACGCCGGTGCCGCACGGGTGATGTCCTCCATGCGGGTCGGCCTGGTCGCGCACGTCCTTCGCGCCCGGCCCGCCGCCGTCGAAGGGGCGACGGGCGGCGAGCTGGCGACCGCGGCGGTCCAGGGGGTCGACGCGCTCGAGGCCTACTTCGGGCGCTACGTGCCGCAGATGGCGCTGTCGGTCCTGGTCCCCCTTGCCGTCCTCGTCTGCGTGATCCCCCTCGACCTCACCTCGGCGATCATCATGGCCGTCACCCTGCCGCTGATCCCCGTCTTCATGGTCCTCGTGGGTCGCGCGGCCGAGGCATCGGCCCGCTCTCGCTTCGAGGCGTTGCAGGCGCTCGGCGGCCGCTTCGCGGACGTCGTCGCCGGCCTCACGACACTCCGGGCGCACGGGAGGGCGGAGGCCGTGGCCGAGTCCCTCGCGCGCGCCGGCGACCGCTACCGGCGCGAGACGATGGCGACATTGCGCGTGGCGTTCCTGTCCGCGCTGGTGCTCGAGCTCGCCGCGACGCTCGGCGTCGCCCTGGTCGCCGTCACGATCGGCGTCCGCCTGGCGGGTGGCGGGATGAGCCTGCAGTCCGGGCTCGCGGTCTTGATCCTCGCGCCGGAGCTGTACGCGCCGCTTCGCCAGCTCGGGGTCCAGTACCACGCGAGCGCCGACGGCATGGCGGCTGCAGAGCGGATCCTCGTCGTGCTCGACGAGCCGGCGCTCGTCAGCCCGACCGCCACGCCCCGTGAGCTTCCCGACCCAGCCCACTCGCCCATCCGGCTCGAGGGCGTCGGCTTCGCGTACCCGGCCCGCGACGTCCCTGTGCTGCATGACCTCGATCTCACCCTGCTGCCTGGAGAGCGCGTGGCGCTCGTCGGCGTGAGCGGCGCCGGCAAGAGCACCCTGCTGGCGCTCCTGATGCGCCTCGCCGATCCGACGCGCGGGCGGTTGAGCGTGGGCGGAGTCAACCTGCGGGAGGGCGATCCGGCAGCGTGGCGCCGCCGCGTCGCCTGGGTGTCGCAGCGGCCGCACCTGATCGCCGGGACGATCGCCGACAACGTGCGCATGGGCGACCCAGACGCGTCGCGCGAGCAGGTGGAGGAAGCCCTTCGTGCCGCGAACGCGGAGAGCGTCGTCGCGGCCCTTCCCGAGGGCCTCGACACCCGGGTCGGGGAGGGCGGCGTCCGCCTCTCGGCGGGGGAGTCCCAGCGGGTGGCGCTCGCTCGCGCGTTCCTTCGCGATGCCCCGCTCGTGCTCCTGGACGAGCCCACCGCGAGCCTGGATCCCGAATCGGCGGCCCTCATCGCCGACGCGATCGAGCAGCTGTCCCGGGGACGCACCGTGGTGCTCGCCGCCCACCGCCTGTCCCTGGCGCTTCAGGCCGACCGAGTCATCGTGCTGGGAGGAGGGCGGATCCTCGACGACGGCACCCCGGGCGAGCTCGCCTCCACCGGGGGTCCGTTCCGGGCACAGATCGAGGCCGCGGGGGCGCCCGCATGAGCACCGCTGCCGGCGCCCTCGCGCGCGCCGCCCGTGCCGCGGCGCCGGGTCGTCGGCGGCTCTGGCTGTCGATGGTCATGGGAGTGCTGGCGGCGGCGGCGGGGATCGGACTGCTCACGACCTCCGGATACCTGATCAGCGCCGCCGCCCTGGGCCCGCCCATCCTCACGCTGACGGTCGCCATCGTCGGCGTGCGCGCGTTCGCCATCGGCCGATCGGTCTCGCGGTACCTCGAGAGACTCCTCTCGCACGATGTCGCACTGCGGGTGCTCGCCACGACCCGCAGGCGCTTCTACGAGAAGCTGATTCCCCTCGTGCCCGGCGGCATCCCGCGGATGCGCGCCGGCGACCTGCTCAGCCGGGCGACGGCGGACGTCAACGCGCTCCAGCATCTCTACGTCCGGGCTCTCGGCCCGCCGGTTGTCGCGGTGGCCGTCTGCGCTCTGGCCACGGGGGTCGCCTGGGCGATGCTGCCGGCAGCGGGAATCGTGCTCGCGATGGTCCTCGGGATCTCAGCCCTCGTCCTGCCGCTCTGGGCGGGCGCTGCGGGACGCCGGGCCGGCCGGCACCAGGCGCCCGCGCGGGCATCCCTGACGAGCGAGATCCTCGAAGCCGTGCGGTTTGCGCCGGAGCTCACCGCCTACGGCCTGGAGGGTGACCGGATCGCCCGGGTCATCGAGGCCGACCGGCGGCTCGCGCGCACCTCACGATCGGACGCGCTCATCGGCGCGACGAGCGCCGGGCTGCTCGCGGCCCTGGGAGGCGTTGCGGCGACGGCCGTCCTCGTGGTCGGAGCGCCGGCGGTCGCGGACGGACGCCTCGACGGGGTGCTTCTGGCGGCGCTCGCCCTCCTGGCCATCGCCGCGGTCAACGCCCTGGCCCCGCTCCCCGCAGCCGCCCAGCACCTGGTCGCGACCGCGACGGCCGCGCGGCGCCTCGAGGAGGTCACCGATGTCTCCCCTCCCGTCGGCGAGCCGGATCACCCGCGGCCGGTCGGGCGGCATCCCGCGCTCGCCCTCGAGGGCGCCCGGCTTCGCTACGGCGAGGGACCCTGGGTCCTCGACGGGGTAGACCTGCGCCTCGAGTCGGGACAGAGGATCGCGATCGTCGGAGCGAGTGGCGCGGGCAAGAGCACGATCGCCGATGTGCTGGTCCGATTCCGCGACCTCGACGGCGGGCGGGCCACGATCGACGGCACCGAGCTGCGCGAGGTCCGACAGGAGGATCTGCGCCACGCCGTGCGGCTCTGCGAACAGGACGCTCACCTCTTCGCGACGAGCATCCGCGACAACGTCCGCATCGGCGACCCCTCCGCGACCGAGGCGCAGATCGTGGACGCCCTCGCTCGGGCCGGGCTCGGCGACTGGATCGCGACCCTGCCCGACGGGCTCGACACTCCGGTGGGAGAGGCGGGGATGCAACTGTCGGGAGGACAGCGCAGCAGGGTGGCCCTTGCCCGGTCGCTCCTCTCCCGGGCCCCCGTGCTGATCCTCGATGAGCCCACCGCTCACCTGGACTCGGCATCGACCCGTTCGTTCGTGGATGACCTGATGTCCGCCGGACAAGACGGCAGCGTGCTCCTCATCACCCACTCGCCCGTCGGCCTGGAGCGGTTCGACGAGGTCCTCCTGCTGGAGGCCGGACGCATCGCGGTTCGCGGCCGGCATGACGAACTCCTCACGGACCCGCGCTACCGGGCGCTGATGCAGGTCGAAGCCGCCTGACCGCCCAGGGCGCCACCCACGGGGACGCGCCCCATTCCGTAGAACCCCGCAGAGATCTCGCTGGTCTTCTACCCGGTGTCGGATACCCATGGGGGTATACGCTCGTGAGACCAGACCCGTACGAGAACCGCTTTCGCGGCGTCCCGGCCGCGGAGATCGGAGGAGGCATGGCTCGAGTCGTCATCCTGGGGGCGGGGGTGTCCGGACACACGGCCGCGCTCCGCCTGCGACGCATGCTCGGCCGCCGTCGCGACGAGGTGGTCGTGGTCACGCCCAACGCGAACTGGAACTGGATCCCGTCCAACATCTGGGTCGGCGTCAACCAGATGCCCCGCGAGAAGGTGGTCTTCCCGCTCGCGCCGGTCTACGAGAAGACCGGGATCGAGCTTCACCAGGCCCGCGCCGTGGCGATCCGGCCTGAAGGCGACGACGACAGCGACCAGGGCGCGGTCGACATCGAGTACACCGATCCCGGCCGGTCCGGCGAGACGGCTCGACTGCGCTACGACTACCTGGTCAACGCGACCGGCCCGAAGCTGAACTTCGGCGCCACGCCCGGCCTCGGCCCGGACGGGTACAGCCTGTCGGTCTGCACCGCCGACCACGCGACCCAGGCCGCCGAGGGCTTGGCGAAGGCGATCGAGCGGATGCGCGCGGGCGAGCGCCAGACGCTGGTCATCGGCATGGGCCACGGGACATGCACCTGCGAAGGCGCGGCGTTCGAGTACACGTTCAACGTCGAGCACCAGGTGCGCGAGGCCGGTGTGCGTGATCTGGCGGAGATCATCTACCTCACCAACGAGCACGAGCTCGGCGACTTCGGCGTCGGAGGCCTGACCTTCGAGCAGCAGGGGTTCATCACGTCAAGCGCCCTCTGGACGGCGTCCATCTTCCGCGAGCGGGGTGTCAACGCGATCCTCGGCGCCCATGTCCAGCGCGTCGAGGAGGGCGTGGTCCACTACGAGCTCCTCGACGGCACGACCCACGAGCTCTCCTTCGACTTCGCGATGCTGCTGCCACCCTTCCGCGGGCACCAGATCGCCGCCTACGACCGGGACGGGGGTGAGATCACCGACCGCCTCTTCGCCCCGAACGGCTTCATGAGGGTGGACGCCGACTACACGCCAAAGGACTACGAGGCCTGGCGAGCGGACGACTGGCCCGAGACCTACGAGAACCCGGACTACGCGAACGTCTTCGCCGTCGGGATCGCGTTCGCGCCGCCGCACGCGATCTCGAAGCCGGGCAAGAGCCCGAACGGCACGCTGATCGCCCCCTCCCCGCCGCGCACCGGCATGCCCTCGGGCGTCATGGGCCGCACGGTGGCGTCCACGATCGCCGACCGGATCAAGCACGGCGGCGCGACCGCGGCGCACACCGCCTCGATGGGGCGGATGGGCGCCGGATGCATCGCCTCGGCCGGCACCGGCATGCTCTCGGGCAGCGCCGGGGGCATGACCATGTACCCGGTGGTGCCCGACTTCGAGCGATTCCCACAGACGGGCCGCGACCTGCGTCACACCAAGGGCGAACTCGGCCTCGCGGGGCACTGGACCAAGGTCCTGCTGCACCACATGTTCATCTACAAAGCCAAGGCCAAGCCGATGTGGTGGCTGATCCCGGAGTAACTGCGCCGGCACCCGCCCCGAACCAGCAGCAGAAAGGTCGAACGATGCTCGAGCAGGAGCCATCGATCCGGCACGCGCCCCTCCCCACGAGGAAGACCCTCCGCCGGCGCAGGAACCCGGTGATCCAGTTCTGGCGGTTCATGTCGCTGAACTCGCGCATGGCCTACATCGCCCTTCGGGGCCACAAGTAGGCCCACGCCCGGGCCCGCGTGTCGGGGGGCGCGCGGGCAACGGGTCTGCTCCTGCCACGGATGGGGACCCAGGGTCGCGCGTGTGCGGACGCCGCTTGATCGGGCTAATGGATCCGCCCGCAATCGGTATTGGACGCACCGGCGGCGCCGGGCCTACGGTGCCGGAGAAGGCTCCTGCGCACGGCGAACGACACGAGGGGAACCCAGGTGACGCACTCCGGCATCGGCGTCAACTATTCCGAGATACACCGGATCGACAGCCCCGCGAACCGCCGTCTGCGCCAGGACGTGTGGCTGCCGGGGGACGACCTCGGCCAGCAGTCGTTCGCGACGGTTCGGTACTTCGACCACATGGTCGCGCGGCTCGGGATGACCGAGGGCACCCGCGTGCTCGACGTGGGAAGCGGCACCGGCGGTCCCGCGATCTACATGGCGTCGAAGAGCGGATGCCTGATGACGGGCGTCGAGGTCAACGACGTCGGCATCGAGGTTTCACGGAGGCTGGCGGCGAACTCGGGTATCGGGGACCGGGTGAGCTTCGTCCAGGCCGACGGGATGGCGATGCCCTTCGAGGACGAATCCTTCGACGTCGCCATCAGCATGAACGTGATGAACGTCTTCGAGGACAAGGTGGGCCTCTTCCGCGAGGTGCGCCGCCTCCTGCGGCCCGGGGGGACGTGGGCCTTCCTGTCGGGCACGTTCGACTTCGACGAGGGCGACAACGACATCCGTGCGCGGATGGCTCGCGGCTATGCGATCCCCCAGTACACGGACACCCTGGCGAGCTACAAGGCCAAGCTGGCCGAGGCCGGCTTCGTGATCGACGAGGTCGTCGAGTACATCAGCGACTTCCGCGTCCAGATGGAGCGCTGGCGCAGGGGCTGGATCGCGAACCGGGATGCCATCGCCGAGGAGCAGGGCGCCGAGCAGACCGACCACCACATCGACTACTTCACCTGCTACCTGGAGATGATCGACGCCGGCAAGGCGTCGAACCACCTCATCATCTCGACACGACCCGACTGAGGCGCCGCGCTCAGGCCGACGCGGCCCAGCCCCGGCGCTGCGCGACGCGACGGGCCGCGTCGAGGACCCGGCTCGTCGCCGCAGACAGGGGGCCATCGACCCAGACCGCGCTCAGCCCCATGCGCGCGTCCTCGTCAACGATCGGCAGGGGGCGAATGCCCTCCCACGCCAGCCCAGCCATGGACGCCGGCCCGACGAACAGGCGGTCCTCGTGCCGGGAGAGGTGGGCGAGCAGGGGCTCGCGATTCTCAGGACTCGCCAACTCCACCTGGATAGGCCGAAAGCCGCGCTTCTCGCAGAGCCGGGCAACCAAGCCGTGGAAGCCCGGGGCCAGCGTCTCGGGCACGACGACGATGATCTGACCGCGCAGGTCCTCCACGCCGAGGTGCTCTCGCTCCGCGAGCGCGTGCCGCGTGCTGAAGAAGGCCATGAGAGGCTCGCGGCGAACGAGCTCCGAGCGCAGGCCCTCGCGGTCGCTGAAATTCCCGGACCAGCGCCACATCAGCTTCGCCGAGCGTGACGGCCTCTATCCCCCGCGTGCTCCAGGTCTGCTGCGCGACGACCTCGATCCCGGGCTCCGCGCGCTCGAGCTCCTCGAGGATGAGAGGCAGCGCCTCATAGGCAACGCTTGCGGTGTACGCGATGCGCACTGTCGCCTCCAGCGCCTCATGGGTGCGCCGCGCCCGTTCACACGCCCGCTCGAGGTCCGCGAGCAGCCGGCGGGAATCCTCGTACAAGCCGCGTCCCGCTTCTGTCAGCTCGACCGAACGGCTCGTGCGGCGCAGGAGCTCCACGCCGACGTCGCGTTCGAGGTGGAGGATCTGGACGCTCAGCGCCGGCTGCGACACGTGCAGCTTCTTCGCGGCGCGGGTGAAGTTGAGATCCTCGGCGACGGCGATGAAGTAGCGAAGCTGCCTCAGCGTCACATCCATAGATTGAGGTTATCAATCCGGCCAGGACCTGCACCCCTGTTGCCTCGAGGTGTTGGCGGGGCAGCTCGACCCAGCCCCGAGCGTGCGAGACACCCAGCGCAGGTTCATGCGCGGTCGCTGGTTAGGCGCCGCCGAACATCTCCTCGACGCCGGTGATCGCAAGCAGCCTGCGCACCGGCGGTGACGGATTCACCATGATCAACCGCCGCCCCTCGAGCTCGAGCGCACGCTGCACGGTCAGCATTGCCCGGAGCCCGCTTGAATCCATGAATACCACCGCACTCATGTCGAGTACCAAGTCGCCGGGGCTGCGCTCCGAGATCTCGGTCAGGCGCCGCAGGAGACTCCCGGACGAGCCGAGGTCGAGGTTCCCCTGAAGCGCGAAACGAGACGCGCCGTCGCCCGCTTCAAGTCGCCCCCGAAGCGGGCCGCCAAAACCGAACGACTCCATGTACCTCTCCACGTTCCTCCTCGCAGGGGTCTGCTCCGCAGGGTCGGCGATTCGGTGACTCCAGATTCGGCGAGGGGAACCCTTTGCCCTAAGGCCCGAGGGCCGGAAGACACGATAAGGGAGAACTGTCGTCGAGCGAGTCGTGGAGCCTGTGCCCGGCCGGTGCCCCTGGGGCTCAGCAACAACCCGAACGCTGCCACGGGCGAACGACGGAGACGTGCGGAGACGGCGGGGCCGACCGACGGGGCCTCGACGACATAGGTCAACGGTCGGTCGGCGGCGCGTCCCGGCGTGGGGCTGCGTCCGCCACCGGGACCTCGTCCGGCTGTGGGTACTCCGCGCCGCACCACTCGCAGTGGGTGAGCGGCTCTGCGTGCTCGATGTCGGGCCGGGCGGTCTTGTCGCAGGCGGGGCAGGGAATCGCGTCGGCTGCCGGGTGGGCGTTGGTCATGTCGGGCCCCCTTCGACT
>CAVYRD010000009.1:0-158055 GCA_963770865.1 uncultured Thermoleophilia bacterium | reverse complement strand
CGAAAGCGGGTGGCTTGGCCGATCTCGGCCAGCAGGTGGCACGCCAGGATCGGCCCCACCCCGTAGATCTCGCGCAGCGCCATGAGGCGCGCGTCGCTCTTGGCGAGCCGGCGAAGCTCGATGTCGATGGCCTCGATCTCGCCCCGAAGCGCCGCCATCACCGCCAGCATCGACCCGACGCGCGCCCGCGCGGCGGGCTCCAAGGCCAGGCCCTTGAGCCAGCGCCGGCCGCTTGGCAGCAGCAGCTGACCGCGCGCGCGCACGGCCAGCCCTCGTGCACGAGCAGCGCGTGCAGGCGCTGGGCCCAGCGGGTGTGATCGTCGCAGAGCGCCTTGCGTAGACGCGTCTGATCGCGCAGGCGCGCGATGTCGGCCGGAGGCATCCACGCCTCGGGGAGCATCTGCTTGGCCAGAACGACCAGCCAGCGGGCGTCCAGGCGGTCGGTCTTTGCGCGCTTGCGGCGCCCCTGGAGGGCGCTTGCCTGGCCGGGGTCGGCAAGGCGCACATCGAGCCCGAGAGCCTGCAGCTCGCGGGCGACCCAGCGCCAGCCCGTCGTGGCCTCGATGGTCACTGCCTCGGGCTGGTTGCGCGAGCGCTCGGCCCATTCACGCAGCCGCCGGCGCTCTGCCGGGAAGCGCTCGCTGACGATCTCGCCCGTAGCCGAATCGAGCACCGCGGCCTGGAAGACCATCTTGTGGATGTCGATCGCGGCGTAGTGGGTCCTCATGGATGCTCCCTCCTCTCGACGGTCACCGCAGCCGATTGCCGCAGTGCGGAAAGGGTCCTCCTCATGACATCCGTATGGAGCGCCGGGATCCGTGCCGGCGCCCCGCTCATGCGTGATCGTGGGTTGCCGTCGGGGATGAGCCCGGCGGTAGAGCCACAGTCATGGGAGGCGCCGGCATGGGTAACGGTACGTTCGTCGGCCTGGATGTGCACGCCAGAAGCGTGGTCGCCGGGCTGATCGATGAGCGATCGGGTGAGGTGCGGGTGAAGCGGGTCGCCCACCGCACCGAGGATCTTGTGAGTTGGCTGGGTGATCTGGAGCGGCCGGTGCGGGTGGCCTATGAGGCGGGCCCCACCGGCTTCGGGCTGGCGCGTGCGTGCGAGGCGGCGGGTCGCCTGCCTGGTGGCCGCGCCCAGCCTGATCGCGCGCTCGCCGGCGGGCCGCAACCGAAAGAACGACGCCTCTGATGCAGAGCAGCTGGCGCGCCTGCTGCGCGCCGGCGAGCTCACGGCGGTGAGGATCCCCGATCCGCTCGATGAGGCCGCCCGCGATCTGGTGCGTGCCCGCGAGGACGCCCGCGCCGATCTGATGCGGACCCGCCACCGGCTCTCCAAGCTCCTTCTGCGCCATGGGCTGGTGTACGAGTCCGGGCGCGCCTGGACCGCAGCACACCAGGCCTGGCTGCGGCGCCAGCGCCTGGAGCATCCGGGCACCCGGGCGGCCTTCGACGACTACTACGCCGCGGTCCTCGCGGCGGGTCTTCGCCGCGAGCGGCTCGATGCGCAGATCGCCCAGATGGCCGCCGACGGCCCGCTTTGCGCCGGTGGTCGGGCGCCTGTCGTGCCTGCGCGGGGTCGGCACCCTCACGGCCTTCGCGCTGGCGGTCGAGATCGGCGACTTCCATCGCCTGTCGGGCTGCCACGATCGGCGCCTACCTGGGCCTCGTGCCCGACGAGAGCCAGTCAGGCGCACGCCACAGCCGCGGCCCGATCACCAAGGCCGGCAACTCCCACGCGCGCCGCCTGCTGGTGGAGGCGGCCTGGCACCACCGGCCCGCGCTGCGCGCGAGCGCCGTGATCGAGCGCCGGCGCGCCGGACAGCGCCCCGAGGTGCGCGACCGCGCCGAGCAGGCGGGGCTTCGCCTTCACCGCCGCTGGCATCAGCTCGAGCGCCGTCGCGGCCTTCGCTCGACGCGTCGTCGCCACGGCCGTGGCGCGCGAGCTGGCGGGCTGGTGCTGGAGCCTTGCGGTGATGGAGTAACCGCCGGCGAGCATCCTGGGCGAGAGAGAGCGCGCCGGTCGGCCGGCCAAGGACGCCGCGAGGGGCGATGCGCGACACAGCTATGAGCAGCCCGTACCGGGCCACGCTCGATCCTAGAGAGCGCCCCGCCCCCGCCGAACACCCGGTCATGCGGTAGCCAACCCGCGCATATCAGCCTGACCGCGACCGTCGCGAGCCACCCCGGCGCGCTCTCTCACACCCATGAAGAAGGCCCGCTCACGCGGGCCTTCTCGCCGTACCACTTGACAGCAGGTCACTCCATATCAGCTGTTCTGCCCACGCTCTTGGTGAACGCGGCTGATCGGTGGCCGGTCCGAGAGCGCGGTGTGGGGCCGTCGCTCGTTGTAGGGGCATGAAACTGCTCCTGGAGCTGCTGCACCGGGCGAGTCGATCTAGGATCGGCCCGGTTCCGGGACAGGGGCTTCGGAGGGCCAGGTGGGGCAGGCCGTCGGCTTTGGTATGGGCCACGAGCCCGGGGTTTGTAGATGGCCGCCCCTGCGACTTGCCCGGGTGTGCCACGAGCACGGATCCGTAGTTGTCGTCGTGCCCGCCTGCCTCCGCCTTGCCGCCGCCGTTGAGGAGGAGCTCGATGCGAAGCATCGGTTTGGACGTCCACCGCGACTTCTGCGAGGTCGCGATCGTCGAGGAGGGCCGGCTGCGCTCGGCCGGGCGGGTGTCCGCCTCGCCCGAGGCGCTCGAGCAGTTCGCCCGCAGCCTGGGGGCCGAGGACCAGGTCGTCCTGGAGGCGACCGGCAACGCCCTGGCCATCGCCCGGATCATCGAGCCGCACGTCGCCCGGGTGGTGCTCGCCCACCCGCCGGCGGTGAGCGCCGCCCGGCTGGCGGGCGCCAAGACCGACCGCATCGACGCCCGCCGCCTGGCCCAGCTGCTTGCGGGGGGCTTCGTCGCGGAGGTCTGGAGCCCGGACGAGGCGACCAGGCTGCGCCGGCGCCTGATCGCGCGCCGCGCCGCCCTGGTGCGCCAGCGCACCCGCGAGAAGAACCAGATCCACGCCGCCCTGATGCGCAACCTCGCCGAGCGGCCATCGATGAGCGATCTGTTCGGGGTCGCCGGGCGACGCTGGCTGGCCCAGCAGGAGCTGCCCCTCGACGAGCGCCAGGCCGTCGATGCCGGGCTGCGGCTGATCGATCTGTTCGACGCCGAGATCTCCCTGGTCGAGCGCGCGATCGCCCGCCAGGCGCTGGAGTGCGCCCAGATCCGTCGCCTGATGACGCTCCCCGGCATGGGCGCCATCAGCGCCACGGCGCTCATGGCCGCCATCGGCGACATCTCGCGCTTTCCCAGCTCCCGCCACCTGGTGGCCTACCTGGGGCTCAACCCGCGCGTTCACCAGTCCGGCTCCGAGCCCGCCCGCCACGGGCGCATCTCCAAGCAGGGCCCCGGAGAGGCCCGCCACCTGCTGGTCGAGGCGGCCTGGCATGCCATCCGCTCTGCCGGGCCGATGCGGGCCTTCGGCGAGCGGGTGCGAGCGCGGCGGGGCGCCAACATCGCCACCGTGGCCGTCGCCCGAAAGCTCGTGGTGATCGCCTGGCACATGCTCAGCCGCGGCGAGGACTACGCCTTCGTGCGCCCCTCGCTCATGCGCGAGAAGCTGCGCCGGCTCGAGCTCATGCTCGGCGCCCCCTCGCGCCAGGGCCGGCGCAACCCCGAGCGAGTCTTCGCCAGCGTCGAGGGGCGGGCCGCCGAGATGGCCCAGGCCCGGCGGGCCGAGGCCGCTTACCGCCAACTGATGCGCGACCGACAAGCGGGAGGGGTGGGTGCGGGCGCGACACCGGGGCGCGTCAAGACGCCGACCATGCGGCGCGGCAGCGCGGCAGACCTCTGAGCCCCAGGATTCTGCCCTTCAGCTGGTCAGTCACCCGCACCCGAAAACGAACCTCTCACGCGGAGGCCGGATCGTCGAGAGAACTTGACTTTCATCCGTAGTACCGCATCCATGAGGCGAGCGCCCGGTTTCTGGCCGCTGATGTCGGCCAGATCCGGGCGTGGGCCCACTCCTCATCGAGGGTGCGGATGAACCTCTCGACCTTGCCGTTCCAGCGCGGGGTGCGCGGTGGGATGCGGATGTGGCGGGCGCCAGAGGCGGCGAGCACCGCCGCGAAGGCGTTGCCGCGGGTGTAGACGAGCGCGTTGTCGCTCATGACGGCCACGGTCGGTCCGCAGCCTTGGGCGGCGAACCAGGCGATCGCTCGCTCGAGCACCCCGGCGGCGATGTCGGCGCGGTCGTGGCGGTGCACCTCGACGTAGGCCAGCCGGCTTCGGTCATCGACCACGCAGTGGGCGTACTCGTTGCCCGCGCCCCGGCTCTTGTGGAGCTCAGATCGGTCGCCGTGGGCCCAGTGGCCGGGGCGCGCGAAGCGGGTGAGCTGCTTGGCGTCGATGTGAAGCAGCGCGCCGGGCTCCGACCACTCGTAGCGGCGCGCCGGCCGAGCGGGGCGCTCGCAGCGGCGCCGGCGCGAGCAGCCGTGGCGGGCAAGCACCTTCCAGATCGTCGAGCGCCGGTAGCCGACCAGGCCGGCCAGGCGCGCGGGGCCCAGGTTGGTGCGCTCGCGCGCCCGCAGGATCCTCTGCTCGGCCGCCTGGTCCAGCTGCCAGGGGCAGCTGTGTGGGATCGGCGGGCGCGATCCAAGGCACGACAGCGAGCCGCGCTCGCGCTCGGAGGCCGCCCGCCAGCGGTGCCACCAACGGTGGGCGGTGGCCGGCGAGACGCCCGCCCGCCGCGCCGCCGCCCTCAGCGAGTGCCCGTCCTCGATCAGCCGGATGAGCTCGCGCCTTCCCCTCAGCCCGAGCTTGCCTCTACGGTCCTCCATGCCGGGTCCTCTCGTGTTGCTGGGTGGGTCGCACCTCCAGCATCCACGAAGGACCCGGCTCCTTCAGGCGTTCACTAAGTCCGTGGGCAGTTCAGCTAGCCCACCAGCTCTCGCATCGCGGCGACCCGCCCGCGGACGCTCGCCGGGTCCTCGTCCGGGTCGTCGACGAGCACGTGGTCCACGCCCAGCGCCCGCAGGCGCGGCGCCACGCGGCGCAGGCGCTCGAGGTCGGCGCGCACGCGCACCGAGAGGGTGAAGCCCTCGCGGGGGCGCCCCGTGGCGGCGAGCGCCGCGTGCAGGGCCTCCACCCGCTCGGGCAGTCGCTCGGGGTCGGACACCGTGGTGTGCCAGCCCTGGCCGGCGCGCACGGCGCGGGCGATGCCGGCGTCCGAGTCGCCGCCCACCCAGACCGGCGGGCCGCCTGGGCGCGCCGGCCGCGGCCGCAGCGACATCCCCGCGAGGCGCGGGTCGGCGGGCGCCTCCCCGCTCCAGAGGGCCCGCATCACCTCGAGCGCCTCGTCGGTGCGCCGGCCGCGCCCGGCGAAGGGCACGCCGAGCGCGGCGAACTCCGCCTCCATCCAGCCCGACGCGACGCCCACCACCACGCGCCCGCCCGAGAGCGCGTCGAGGCTCGCGACCGCCTTTGCCAGCAGCACCGGCGGGCGGTAGGGGGCCACCAGCACGCTGGTGCCGAGGCCCGCCCGGGAGGTCGCGGCCGCCGCCCAGGTCAGCACCGTCAGGGCGTCGTGGAACGACTCCGGCGGGCGGATGCTGCCGGCCGGGAGGATCACGTGGTCGGAGACCCAGAGGTCGTCGGCGCCGGCCTCCTCGGCGTTGCGCGCCCAGGCGGAGAGGACGGGCCCGGGCACCGGCGCGCGGAACTGCGGGAGGTGGACGCCGAGCCTCACGGGCGGACCCTACGCCCGGCGCCCGCGGTGGGCCGGGCGGGGCCGGAGTAGGGTCGGCGCGTGTCCCTGCCGCGTCCGGCACGACGTGATGTGGGGCCGGCGACGATCGGCCTGCTGGTCGTCGCCACCGCGGTGCTCTGGATGGCGGCGCGGCCCGAGGGCGAGCCGGCCGCGAGCTACGCCGGCCAGCTCCTCGGCGCCGAGTCGGTTCTGCTGCTGTCGGTCGGACTCGTCCTGATCAGCACCCTGCCGTGGGTCGAGGTCTGGTTCGAGGGCATCGACCGCGCGGCCATCTGGCACCGCCGGGCGGCGATCACCGGGCTCGTCCTGCTGCTGCCCCACGTGCTCATGTCCTCCAACCCGGACGGCGGCACGTCGCTCGGCGGCCCGCTCGCGGTGGTCGGCGCCCTCGGGATGGCCGGCCTCGCCGTCTGGGCCATCCTGCCGCGGTGGAAGTCGGTCGTGCCCGGCCCGCTGCGCGGGCTGGTGGTGGCGGCGCGCGACGCGCCCGGCGCGCGCGAGGTGCGCCGCCTGTTCGGCGGCTACGAGCGCTGGCGGGCGCTGCACCGCACGACGGGGCTCTTCGTGGCCGCCGGCTTCGTCCACGGCCTTCTCGACGGGTCGCCGTTCGACGACGCGCCGGTCCTGCGATGGAGCTACGTCGCCACCGGTGGCATCGGCCTGGCCTTCTACGTCTACCGCGAGCTGCTCGCGCGCTTCTTCCTGTCGCTGCACGACTACCAGGTGGCCGTCGTCCACCGCGTCGACGAGGGCCTGGTGGAGATCGTGCTCGACCCCATCGGGCGGCCGGTCGAACTTCACGCCCGGCCAGTTCGCGATGGTCTACATCGAGAGCAAGGACGGCTGGCACCGCCACCCCTTCACCATCGCGAGCGCGCCGCGGGAGCGGGCGGTGCGGGTCACGGTGAAGGCGCTCGGCGACTACACCTCCCGCCTGCACGACATCCTCGAGCCGGGGATGCCGGCGGTGATCGGGGGCCCGCACGGGCGCTTCACCCACGGCAAGGGTACCGACCGGCAGATCTGGATCGCGGGCGGGGTCGGCGTGGCGCCCTTCCTCAGCTGGCTGCGCGCGCTGGACGGGCACGACCTCGCCCCGACGGTCAACTTCTTCTACGCGGCCGACGGGGAGCCGCCGTTCGCCGACGAGATCCGAGAGATCTCCGCCCGCCACCCGTCGCTCACCGCGCACGTCATCGACAGCGGCGCCGACGGCCGCCTCACCCCCGAGCGCGTCCTCGCCGTGGCGAACGGCCCGCCTCGCGAGCTGTCGGTCTTCATGTGCGGTCCGCAGGGCATGCTGAGGGCCTTCCAGTCGGGCCTGCGCACGGCGGGCGTCTCGGCGCGAAACATCCACCGGGAGTACTTCGACTGGCGCTAGGCGCTGGCCGGGCCCTCCCCGCCGGTGACCCACGCGATGGGGTAGCGGGCGGCCCAGTGCTCGGGGTGGGCGCGGATGACCTCGCTCCAGCCGTCGGCGAGGGCCTGCAGGACGCGCCGCTCGCCCTCCTCGCCCTCGCGCGGCGGCGGCGGCGCGAGCGGCGGGTCGATGAGCACGCGCCAGCGGCGCGGGCCGGAGGGCAGCACGTGGAAGCCCACGAGCGGGCTGCCCGACAGGCGCGCCAGGGCCATCAGGCCGCCGGGTAGCACGGCGCGCCCGTCGAGGAAGCGCACCTCGTACCCGCGGAAGGCGCCGCCCTGGGCGTCGTCGCCCAGCGCCAGGAGGGCGCCGCCCCGCCGCAGGAGCCGGGCGGCGCGCAGCGCCGGCTCGGTGCGGTAGACGGCGCGCAGGCCCGCTGCGGAGCGCATGTGGTCGATCCCCCAGGCGAGCCAGTCGTCGGCCACGATCACCGTGATGGGCATGTTGACGAGCGCGGCCGGCACGCCGGTGGCCACCTCCCACCCGCCGATGTGGATGCCGACGAGGATGAGCCCCCGGCCCGCCGCGGCGGTGTCCCGCAGGTGCTGCGCCCCCTCGATCTCGACGGTGCGCAGGAACTCCTCGGGGCGGCCGAGGGCCCACAGCAGGTCGGCCGACCGCCGCGCCTCGTTCACCAGCTCGCGGCGCACCAGCCGCCGCACGGCGCGCGAGTCGGCGGGCCGCCCCACGGCGTGCGCGAGGTTGGTCGCGAGCACGCGCCGCGTGCCGGGACGCGCCGCCCACTCGGCCGTGCCCCCCACCCGGGCGAGGGCGTGGGCGACCTCCGGCGGCAGGCGGCACCCGGCCCACGCGGCGCCGTCGATGACCCGTCCGAGCACCCGGCCGGCGAGCGGGCCGCGCCCGAACGGCGCGTCCGGCCGGGGGCGGCCGTCGGGGGCCAGGCGCAGCGCCTCGAGGCGCGCGCGCAGCGCGGACGCCCGGCTCACGTGCGCGGCTCCAGCGACAGCAGGCGCAGGTCGTACTCCTCGGTGAAGGTCACGTCGCCGACCGGCGAGTCGTTGACGCTGCGCACCCGGTAGCGCAGGCGCACGGGCAGTCCGCTCCGGGGCTCCAGCCAGCGCTCGTCGAGTATCCGGCCGCGCGCCGCCCCGGCGTCGTCCTGCGCGATGCGCAGGTGCACCGCGCGCACCCGCGCGCCCCCCACGTTGACGGCCTCCGTCCCCACGACCGTCAGCGTGCCACTCTGCACTGTGTCCCCGCCGTCGCAGCGATACGGCCGCGCCTCGCCCGGCGCGCCGGCCGCGGGCAGCCAGTCCGCGGGCGAGCAGGTCCAGTCGGTGGCGTCGTCCTGCCCGAAGAACTGGTGGCGCTCCGACCATCCCGTCAGCCTTTGGGCGGCCCCCGGGGCGGGCGCGGCGCACACGCGCCACGTGACCGAGCGCGTGCGCAGGACGTCCCAGCGCAGGGCCATGCCGCATGGCGCCTCGGTGACCGTGATCGTGGAGCGCGCGGGGTAGTCGTGGGTCGTCCCGCCGAGGGCGCTGACCGACTCGGACCCCGTCGTGGAGTAGAGGTAGACCCCCGTCGGCACCGGCGTGCTCGAGGCCGCCGACGCGGCCCGGTAGCGGGCGAGCGCGTCGCCCAGAGAGGCGGGCGCGGCGGTGTCGCGCAGCACCACCCAGCGCACGGCCGCGAGCCCGGCGCCGACGACCACGACGGCCGCGCCCACGGACACCAGGATGATGCGCAGCCTCCTGCTCATGGTCCTCCTCCGGCCCGAGCCTATCCGGCCCGCCGGCGGGCGGGCGCCCCCCGTCATCCCGGCTCGCGACGGTGCGCACGACCCGTGCCACGATCGTGATCCCCGGGGGCCCTCCCTCTCGACCCGGCGGCCCCGGGTTGACCTCGACCGCTTCAAGGAGGTCAACGACACCCTGGGCCACCAGTCCGGGGACGTGATGCTCCAGGAGACGGGCCGCCGACTCGTCGGGACGGTGCGCGAGAGCGACACCGTCGCGCGCCTGGGCGGCGACGAATTCGCGGTGCTGCTGCCGGGGCTGGCCGGGCCGGCCGAGGGCGTCGAGTCCCTGCTGGACGCCGCCTTCCCCGTGCGGGCGGCTTAGGCCGGGGGCGTGCCGCCGGGCTCGGCCGCGAGCGCCGGCAAGCCTTCCGGCGCGGGCTGCGCCGGCCCGCCGACCGACGGCATCATCGCGGCCACCGTCGCCATGATCCGGTCGGTGGCGCCGCGGTTGGCGTCGCGTCCCCGGGCGCCGCGCAGGTCGTCCATCGCGATCGGCGGCCCGAACCGCACCGTCAGCCGCTGCCCGCGCTGGCGCACGTTCGACACGACCGCCGGGACGACCGTGACCCCGGGGGTGAGCGCGAGGAACCCGGCGCCCGGGAAGCCCGGGCGAAGGAACCCGGTGCGCGTCACCTGGCCCTCGGGGAAGACGACCAGGCACTCGCCGCCGCCGAGGAGCCCGCGGGCGGTGCGCATGGCCCAGACGTCGGCGCTCGCGCGCCGGACCGGGATCATCCCGCTGCGCATCAGCCACGCCCTGGCGACGCGGGTGCGCGCCAGCTCCTCCTTGCCGATGCTCCACGACCGGCGCGGGAAGACGGCGACGGCCACCAGCAGCGGGTCGATGAACGCGACGTGGTTCGCGACCACCAGCACCGGCCCCTCGGCGGGCAGGTGCTCGCGGCCCTCCACGCGCAGCCGCCCCAGGCGCGCGAGGCCCGTGAGGACGATGCGGTTGGCGCGCAGCATCCATCCCGGGTAAGCGGGCGGGCGGTGGGGCGCGTGCGCGGGGGCGTCCGCGATCTCGGCGGGCGCGTCCGCGGGCGGGCGGTGGGGCGTGGGCCTCGGCCCTTCCTCTGCGTGTGCGGCCGCGCCCAGGCTACACGCCCCCCGCCCGGCCGTGAGGAAGGGGGAGACGTCCTGCGGTCGAGAAGGCGCAGGAGCGCCCAGCCGCCGGGCAGCAGGCAGGCCGCGAAGGAGGGCTTCACGACGTCGCCCGGCACGAAGGGCTCGACGCCGAGCTCGTAGGCCGACCGCCAGCCGAGCGCCTGGTCCGCGCCCGGGGGCGTCCAGCGGGCGAGCCACGAGGCACCGAAGCGTAGATGGGGGCGTTGCCCACCAGCATCACGCCGACCATCATCATGGCGCTGCGGCTCGCCCCGCGGTCGGCGAAGAAGCCGACCAGGGCGGCGCACAGCACGTATCCGACGGGGTAGCCGCCGGTCGATCCGGTGACGTAGTGCCAGCCGCCGCTCCGCCCGCGAACACGCCGAGCCCGGCCGCCCCGACGCCGACCGCGCGGGCGTGCGCCGATCGACGGTCTACCGCCACTCCGCCGACGAGGCCGCCCTCTTCGACGCGTGCACCGCGCACTGGGCTGCCGCCAACCCGCTGCCCGACCTCTCCGCGGTCTACCGGCGCACCGAGCCCATGCTCGCCAACCTCTTCCGCGACGCGGAGACGGAGCCGCTCGTGCGCGAGCGCTTCGCCGCGGTGCGCGGGTACCTCGCGGCGGCCCACGACACGCTGATGGCAGCCCGCGCGGCCGTCGGCCACGCCATCCCTTCTCCACGTGGCGGTTGCTGGCGCGCGAGCAGGGGCTCGACGACGCCGAGGTCGCCCGACTCATGCAGGCCCTGGTCGAGGCGACGTGAGGGCGGGCACCGGCGAGACGGGTCGCCGCCCGACCATCCCGCCCCCGGCCCCTTTCACCTCCCGCCGCCGCGGTCCTAGGATCGGCGCGTGACGCGCGGCCGCAGCTTGCTCATCGGCGCCGGGGCCCTCGCGGCCTCGGCGGCCCTCGCCGTGGGCACGGCGGCCCTGGTGTGGTCGCCCGCGCACCTGCGCGTCAGCCCGGCCGCCCTTGCGGGGCTCGCGATCCCGCCCGGCGCGAGGGTCACGTCCGCGCGCGCGGTCGGGCCGGGGGGACGGGTGACGCCGCTCGACGTCCGCGCGGGCGGCCTGTGGCCCCGGAGGCCACTGGCGAGCGGCGAGCCGGTGCGCGTCGAGGTCACGGTCCGCCGCCCGGCCGCCGTCGGCTGGCTCGTGGGCCGCACCGCGCACCTGACGCTCTCGCTGCGCACCCCGAGCGCCCGCGTGCGGCAGCGCTGGCTCACGGTGTCGCCCGGCGGCAGCCTGAGGGTCGCGTTCGACCAGCCGGTGAGCGCGGTCGTCGTCACGCGCCCCGGGGCCGGGCCGCGGGAGCGCACCCTTGCGAGCCCCGGCGCGGAGGTCGATCTGGAGCGGACGGCCGACGCGGGCGAGGTCTCCGTGGCGGCGGCCGCGCGGTCCTGGGAGCACCCGGCGGCGGCGACGACGGTGAGCTGGTTCCCGGCGGGCCCGCGGCCCGTCGCCGTGGCCGCGCCGACCCCGGGTGCGCGCCTCGACCCGCGCGCGCCGCTGCGCGTGACCCTCTCCCGGCCGGTGGCCGACGTCCTCGGCGACGCCCGCCCCGCCGTCACGCCCGCCGTGCCGGGGCGCTGGAGCGCGCCCGATCCGCACACGCTCGTGTTCACGCCCTCGGGGCTCGGCTTCCCGCTCGGTGCCACCGTGCGCATGGCGCTGCCGGAGGGGGTCGACCTGGCCGGCGGCGGGCGCCGGGCGCGGTGGACGGTGCCCGGCGGCACCGAGACGCGCCTGCAGCAGCTGCTGGCCGAGCTCGGGTACCTCCCGCTGCGCTTCCACGCGCGGCATCCGGTGGCGCGCACGGCCCGGGCCCAGCTCGCCGCGGCGGTCTCCCCGCCCTCCGGGGACTTCACCTGGCGCTGGGCCGGCACGCCGGCCGCCATGCGCGCGCTCTGGCAGCCGGGGCGCGACGGCGTGATGACCCGCGGCGCGGTGATGGCCTTCGAGCGCGACAACGGCCTCACCACCGACGGCCTCGCCGGCGAGCGCGTCTGGGCGGCCCTGCTGCGGGCGGCCATCGCGCGCCGCACGGTCCCCGCGCACTACACGTTCGTGATGGTCACGCGGTCCCTGCCGCAGTCCCTCGCGCTCTGGCACGACGGGCGGGTGGTGCTGCGCTCGGCCGTCAACACCGGCATCGCGCAGGCGCCGACGGCGCCGGGTACCTACGCCGTCTTCGAGCACCTGCGCTCGGCCACGATGAGCGGGACGAACCCGGACGGTAGCCACTACTCCGACCCCGGCGTCCCATGGATCAGCTACTTCAACGGCGGCGACGCGCTCCACGGCTTCCCGCGCGGCAGCTACGGCGTGCCGCAGAGCCTCGGCTGCGTGGAGCTGCCGATCGACGCCGCGGCGAAGGCGTGGCCGTACACGCCGGTCGGCACGCTCGTCTCCATCCTGTGAGCCGCGCGGCCGCGTAGGCACCGCCCGCGGCGAAGTTGGGCACCGCCGCGGGCGAAGGTGGGCAGCCGTCGCCGATGGCGGCCCCGCGTGCCCCTCGTAGCGTCGGCCGCGACCGCGCGAGCCCTCGCGCGCGCAGCCCACGAGGAGGCACTCCATGACACCCACCCTGCAGCAGGCGGCCCCCGAGCTCGCCGCGATCAAGCAGCGCCAGCAGGCGGCCTGGTCGAGCGGCGACTTCGCGGTCGTCGCCGCCCGCATCGTCCTCACCGCCGAGCTCCTGTGCGACAGCGCCGACCTGCGCGCCGGCTGGCGCGTGCTGGACGTCGCCACCGGCAGCGGCAACGCGGCCATCGCCGCCGCCCGCCACGGCTGCGCCGCCGTCGGCATCGACTACGTGCCCGCCCTGCTCGAGCGGGGGCGCCGGCGCGCCGAGGCCGAGGGGCTCGCGGTGGACCTGCGCGAGGCCGACGCCGAGGATCTCCCGTTCCCGGACGCCTCATTCGACGCGGTCACGTCCGTCTTCGGCGCGATGTTCGCGCCCGACCACGCCCGCACCGCCGCCGAGATGCTCCGCGTCTGCCGGCGGGCGGTGTGATCGCCCTGGCCAGCTGGACGCCGGACGGCTTCATCGGCGACCTCTTCCGCACGATCGGCGCCCACGTGCCGCCGCCGCGCGCCGTGGCCCCGCCGATGCTGTGGGGCACCGAGGGGCACCTGCGCGAGCTGTTCGGCGCCGCCGTCGCGCCGCCGGCGGTCACCGGGCGCACCTTCACGTTCCGGTTCGCGTCGCCGGAGGAGTTCGTGGACTTCTTCCGCCGCTGGTACGGGCCCACGGTCACGGCCTTCGCCACGCTCGAGGGCGGCGCCCGCGACGCGCTGGAGCGTGACCTGGTCGCGCTGGCGCGGCGCCACGATCGCCTGGGAGACGGCGCCACGGCGATCCCCGCGACCTACGCCGAGGCCGTGATGACCCGCCGCTGACGCCGCCCGATCGTCAGGCGAGCGCCGCGAGGTCGGCCAGGGACGTCCCGCGCAGCAGGTCTCCGAGGGGCACGGAGAGGCCCAGGTCCTGCTGCAGCGCGGTCATCAGCTCCACCGCCATGAGCGAGTCGAGGCCCAGGCGGGTGAGCGGCGTCTCCGGGTCGATGCGCCCGGGCGCCGTGTCGAGGACGCCGGCCACGATGCGCGCGAGGTGCTCGCCGGCGATCCCGGCCCGCTCGTCCGGCGACGCGGCGTCGAGGCGCGCGCGGACGCCGCCGCCGCCGTCGTCGGCCGCGCCCGCCTCGTCGGCCAGGTGGGCGAGGGGGGCGAAGACCGACGCCCGCAGCGCCGCGGCGGGGCCGGCCGACCACGACGACCAGTCGAAGAGCGCGAGCATCCGCCGACCCGTCCCGTCGCGCAGCATGTCGTCCATCAGGTCCCAGGCGGCGCCCGGCGGCATCCCCAGGAGGCCCAGCCGCTCGAGGTAGTCGCGCACCAGCGGGCTGCGCGCGACCATGCCCGTCCCCTCGAGCGCGCCGAGGTCGATCGCCAGCGCGGGCAGCCCCAGCGCGCGGCGGTGGGCGGCGAGGGCGTCGAGGACCGCGTTGGCCGCCGCGTACGGGCCCTGCCCCGGGGGGCCGAGCACGGCCGAGAACGAGGAGAGCACGACGAAGAGGTCGAGCGGATCGTCGCGCGTCGCGGCGTGGAGGTTCCAGCCCCCGGCCACCTTGGGCGCGAGCACCGCGCGCACCCGCTCGTGCCCGCACTCGGCCAGCAGGCCGTCGTCGAGCACGGCCGCCGCGTGCACCACGCCGCGCAGCGGCGGCATCCGCTCGCGGACGCGGGCGAGGAGGCGCCCGAGGGCGTCGGCGTCGGTCACGTCGCACGGAGCGGCGATGACCTCGACGCCCTCGCGGCCCCGCAGCGCCGCGAGGGCGGCCTCGTCGGCGGGCGCCGCCTGCCCGCCCCGGCTCGTCAGCACCAGGTGGCGGGCGCCGCCGCGGGCCATGTGGGCCGCGAGGCTGATGCCGAGGCCGCCGAGACCCCCGGCGATCAGGTACGTCGCGTCACCCCGGTACGGCCCCGGCGGACGGGCGGCCGCGACCGCGTACGCGGGCTCGCCGACGGCGATCACGATGCGACCCACGTGGCGGGCCTGGGCCATGACGCGGAAGGCCGTCTCCGCCTCGGCCAGGTCGAGCACCGTGTGGGGCAGCGGCGCCAGCGTGCCGTCCCCCAGCGCGCGGCCGACCCGGTGCAGGAGCGCGCTCATCTCCCGTGGGCGCTCCTCGCTGAGCCGGTCGAGGTGCAGGGAGTGGAAGGACAGGCTCCGGGCGAACGGCGCGAGGCCGAGCGGCGCGTCGGCCACCAGGTCGCGCTTGCCGATCTCGACGAACCGCCCGTAGGGGCGAAGGACGCCCACCCCTCGCGCGAGCGCCTCCCCGGCGAGCGAGTTCAGCACCACGTTGACGCCCTCGCCCCCGGTGACGCGCATCACGTCGTCCGCCCACGCGAGCGTGCGCGAGTCCATCGCGTGCGCCACGCCGATCGCCCGGAGGTGGTCACGCCGCTCCTGCGTGCCCGCCGTGGCGAGCACCTCGGCGCCGGCCCGCAGGGCGACCTGCACGGCCGCGAGGCCAACGCCACCGGCGCCGGAGTGGATCAGCACCCGCTCGCCGGCGCGCAGCCGGGCCAGGTCCTCGAGGGCCCGGACGGCCGTGGCCAGGCCGCCGAAGGACGCGGCCGCCTCGACGGCGTCGAGCCCGGCCGGCACCGGCGCGACCAGATCCGCCCGCGCCACGGCGCGCGCCCCGAAGGCGTGGGGGGCGATCGCCACGACGCGGTCGCCGGGCCGCACGTCCGCGACCCCGGGCCCGCACGCCTCCACGACGCCCGCGCACTCGGCGCCCAGGGGAGGCGGTCCGTCGCCCCCGGCGGCCAGCATGCCCATGGCGAGCAGCACGTCCTTGAAGTTGAGCGGCGCCGCCTCGACGCGTATCGCGACCTCGCCCGGGCCGGGGGCGGCGGCGTCCGCCGCCCGCAGCGCGAGCGTCGACAGGTCGCCGGGCCTGCCGATCTCCAGGCGGAAGGCGTCCCGGGCGGGATCGGCCGCGTCCATCCGCGCGGGCTCCCTCTCGCGCGGCGCCCGTCGCACCCGGCGCGCCCGGACGGCCCCGCCGCGGATCGCGAGGTCGCCCTCGGCGCCGTCGTCGCCGCCGGCCATGAGATCGGCGAGCGTCGCCACGTCCTCGGGCGGGACGCCCGCGCCGAGGTTGACCAGGCGGCAGCGGACCCCGAGATGCTCGTTGCGCAGCGCGCGCCCCGCGCCCCAGAGCGCCGCCTGGCCCACCCCCGGGGCTCCCTCGCCCGCGGCCGTGGAATTGCGCCCCGGCGGTGACGAGCCAGACCTCGGCGGGCGGCCCCGGCGTCCCCCCGAGCTCCCGCGCGAGGGCGACGACCTCGTCGCACGCCGCCGCGGCGGCGCCCATCGGGTCGTCGTCGCCGGCGCCGCCTGCCATGCGCACCTCGGGCTCCTCGCCCCGCGCGCGGAGCGCCGTCGTCAGGGCGTCCGCCACGTCCGGCGCGCCGGCGAGCACCCGCCGCCGCCGCGACGGAGCGCGCGCCGGGGCGGCCGGCGCCGCGGCGACCAGCACGGCCTGCGCGGGCGGGCCGCCGTCCGCCGGGGCCTGCTCCAGCACCTCGGCGGCGGCGTAGCCGGCCGCCGACAGCGCGGAGGCCCAGCCGGAGAGGCCGAGCAGCGGATGGGACGGCCGCAGGTCACGGTCCTCCGCACGCCACCAGCCCTCGAGCTGGCCGAAGACGAGGTCGGCCCACAGCGAGCGGCGCACCGCCTCCTGCACCACCAGCACCCCACCCGGCGCCAGCAGCGCCCGCAGGCGCCGCAGGGCGACGACGACGTCGGGCATGCCGTGAACGAGGTTCGCCGCCACCACCACGTCGAACGACCCCAGGCCGGGGTCGTCGTCGCCCTCGACGTCGAGCAGCGCGAAGGACAGCCCCTCGCGGGCCGGCATGGTCTCCCGCGCGCGGCGAACCAGCAGGGGCGAGACGTCGGTCATCACGTAGTCGGCCGGCGCGCCGGCGAGCCGCTCCAGCACGTGGACCGTCGTGCCGCCGGTGCCCGCCCCGACCTCGAGGATCCGCAGGCGCCGTCCGCCGCCCCGCGCACGCACCGCCGCGGACACCACCTCGGCCACCGCGCGGTTGACCAGGCGGAAGGGGGGCGGCTCGGCGTAGCCGGCCACGAGCGCCTCCCACGCCGCGCCGGTGAACAGCCACTCGGTCGCCTCCTCCTCGCCGCGGAGGGTGCGCGGCAGGTGCTCGCCGCTGTGGCGCACCAGCTCCACGAGCGACCCGTGGTCGGCGTGGTCCGCGCGCAGAGCGCGGAGGATCGGCGCCGGGTCGCCCTCGGCCCGCTCCGGCGCGGCCTCCGCCAGCCGGCCGGCGAGCCGGGCGTGTCGCGGCGCCACCGCCGCGCCGCCGGAGCCCACGCCGGCAGCGCGCGCGTAGATGGCCGCCAGCCGGTTCAGGGCCGGCTCGACCTCGGCGTAGTACGCGGCGACCCGCGGGTCGGCGGCCTCCCGCTCCAGGGCGGCGCGTGCCGTCGCGGCGAGCGCCGACGGCGCCGGCAGCCCCCCGGCGGCCCGCGGGGGCGGCCCGTTGACCGGCTCCCATTCCTCGGCGTACAGCCAGGCCTCGGCGGGCGCGCGCCGGCCCGCGCCCAGGCTCCTCAGGCGCAGGTCCTCGCACACGAGCGCGGGGGCGCCGTCGTCGCCGAGCAGCACGACCCGCGCGGTCCACTCCGCGACGCCGGCGGGGCGGATCGCGACGTGCGCCCAGCAGCGGGCCCCGGGCGGCGCGAGCAGCTCGACGCGGCCGATCGCGACCGGGACGATGCCGCCCGCCGGCGGGCCGGCGTCGCCGCGCGCGCCGGCCGCGCCCACGAGGGCCTGGAAGGCCGCGTCGAGGAGCGCGGGGTGCACGAGGTGGCCGGCGAGCGGCCCGAGCGGCGGCGGCGCCTCGATGCGCGCCAGCGCCTCGCCGTCGCCGCACCAGAGCTCCGCGAGGCCGCGGAAGGCCGGCCCGTAGCGCAGGCCGTGGAGGGCCTCGGCCCGGCGCAGGAGCGTCCCGGCCGGAACGGCGAGCGGGCACCGCGCGCGGACTGCGGCCAGGTCCTCGGCGGGCCGGCCGGCGGGGCCCGGCGCGCCCAGCCGCGCGGTGGCGTGCAGCGACCACGACGGCTCGGGCGCGCGCCGCGCCGCGTGGACCTCCAGCCGGGATGCGTCCTGGTCGTGGACGCACTGCACCAACCATTCCTCCGGATCGGGCGTCTGCAGCATGCGCGTCAGCGCGACCCGCTCCAGGGCGAGCGCCCCGGGCCCGCCGAGCGCCCGCGCCGCGGCGAGGAGCATCTCGACGTAGGCGGCGGCGGGGAACGCGGCCACGCCCTCGACGACGTGGTCGCGCAGGTACGCCAGGCGGGGATCGCCGAGCGTGCACTCCCACGCCGCGCGGGGCCCGCGCAGACGGCGGCCCAGGAGGGGGTGCCCGGCGGCGCCGCCGGGTTCGGGCTCGCGGGGCTCGGCCGCCTCCATCCAGTGGCGCTCGCGGCGCCACGGGTACGGGGGGAGGCTCACGGGGCGCCCGCCCGCGCCCGCGACTGCCTCCCAGCGCACCGGCCGGCCGCGCACGTGCAGCTCGGCCAGCGTCCCGAGCATCACGCGGCGGTCGTCCGCCCCGCGCCGCAGGGAGGGGAGCACCGCGCCCTCGCGCCCGGCCGCCGCGAGGCACCCGCTCACCGCGGCCGCGAGCGCGGGGTGCGGCGCGAGCTCGACGAACAGCGCGCAGCCCTCGTCCACCAGCCGGCCGACGGCGTCGGCGAAGCGCACCGGCTCGCGCACGTTGCGCCACCAGTAGGCGGCGTCGAGGGGCCGGCCGTCGAGGTGCTCGCCGGTGACCGTCGAGACCATCGGGATGCGCGGCGGGCGGCCCGCCGTCTCGTCGAGAGCGCCCAGGAGGGCGTCGCGGATGCCGTCCATCTGGGGGCCGTGGTACGGCACGTTGACGGCCAGGCGGCGCGCGAAGACGTCCTCGCGCTCCAGCTCGCGCGCGAGGGCGTCGAGGGCCGCCTCGTCGCCCGACAGGGTCACCGACGCCGGCCCGTTGAGCGCCGCCACGTAGATGCGCCCGCCCGAGTCCTCGGCGAGCCGCCGCGCGCGGTCGGCATCGAGACCGGCGGCGAGCATCCCGCCGCTGCCCGCGGTGAGCGCCTGCAGCCGGCCACGGTGGAACGCGATGCGCAGCGCCTCCTCCACGGGCAGCGCGCCGGCGACGCAGGCCGCCCCGGCCTCGCCCGAGCTGTGGCCGACCACCGCGTCGGGGACCACGCCCCACGACCGCCACAACGCCGCGAGGGCGATCTGGAGCGCCGCGTTGGCGGCGTGCGCGACGCGCGCGCCGGCGACGCGCGACGCGTGCTCGGGCGCCGCGAGCTCCTCGACCAGCGACCAGTCCGCGACCGGCTCCAGGGCTCGGTCGCAGGCCCGGATCGCCTCGGCGAAGACCGGCTCCTGCTCCATCAGCCCCCGCCCCATGCCCCACCACTGGGGGCCCATGCCCGAGAACACGAACGCGAGCCGCGGGGGCTCGCGCGGCGCCGAGCCCGCGTGCAGGCCGGCCGCGGACCCGCCGTGCGCGCGGGCGGCGAGGCCCGCGGCCAGCTCCTCGCGCGACGACGCCACGGCGGCGAGCCGGTGGCGGTGGTGCGTGCGCCGGAGCGCGGCGGTGTGGGCCACGTCGAGGAGCGCCGGCGCGCCGGGCCCCGCGAGCATCCGCGCCCACGCGGCTGCCTGGGCGTCGAGCGCCTCGGGCGCGCGCGCCGACAGGACCACCAGGTGCGCGCGGCCGTCGTCCTCCTCGCCGGCCCGCGGCGCCGGATCCGGCGCGGCCTCGAGGACGACGTGCGCGTTGGCGCCGCCGAAGCCGAAGGAGTTGACCGCGGCGGCCGGCCGGCCCGGCCCGGCCGGCCAGGGCTCGGGCGCCGCCGGCACGCGCAGCCCCAAGTCCGCGAAGGGGATCGCGGGGTTCGGCTCGTCGAGGTGGATCGTCGGCGGCACCACCCGGTGCTCCAGCGCGAGCACGGCCTTCGCCAGGCCCGCGATCCCCGCGGCCGCCTCGAGATGGCCGAGGTTGGCCTTCACCGACCCGATCAGGCACGGGGCGCCCGCGGGCCGTCCCGTGCCGAGCGCGGCGCCGATGGCCGCCGCCTCGACCGGGTCGCCGACCGGCGTGCCGGTGCCGTGCGCCTCGACGTAGCCGACGTCCGCGGGCGTCATCCCGGCCACCCTCAGGGCGGCGCGGATGAGGGCGGTCTGGGCGCCGGGGCTCGGAACGGAGATGCCGGCGGTGCGCCCGTCCTGGTTCGCGGCCGTGCCGCGGATGACGGCGCGCACGGGGTCCCCGTCCTCGAGCGCCCGCCGCAGCGTCTTCAGCACCAGGGCCCCGGCCCCCTCCCCGCGGGCGTACCCGTTCGCGCGCGCGTCGAACGGCATGCTGCGGCCGTCCGCCGACAGCATCCCCGCCTTGCAGAACCCGATGATCGGCTCGGGCGCCAGGATCACGTTGGCGCCCCCGGCGATCGCCACCTCGCTCTCGCCGCGGGCCAGGCTGTGGCAGGCCAGGTGGACGGCGGTGAGCCCGGAGGAGCAGGCCGTGTCCACGGCGATGCTGGGGCCCCGAAGGTCGAGGTGGTACGAGATGCGGTTCGCGGCCATGCTGAGCGCGCCGCCGGCATTCGCGTAGGCGTCGATCAGGTGGCGGCGGCCCGGCCCGGTCGCGAGGTCGGCGTAGTCGTGCGACGAGATGCCGACGAACACCCCGGCGGCCGCGCCGGCGAGCCGCTCCGGGACGAGGCCCCCGTCCTCCAGCGCCTCCCAGGCCACCTCGAGCAGCAGACGGTGCTGAGGGTCCATGCGCCGCGCCTCGCGCGGGGCGATGCCGAAGAAGTCGGCGTCGAACAGGTTGACGTCCTCCAGGAACCCGCCGCGGCGCACGTACATCGCGCCGGGCGCCTCCGGGTCGGGGTCGAAGAGCGCGTCGGCGTCGAAGCGGCCGGCCGGGATGTCGGTGACCGCGTTGACGCCGTCGCGCACCAGTGCCCAGAGCGCCTCGGGCGTCGCGACCCCGCCCGGGAACCGGCAGCCGATCCCCAGTACGGCGATGGGCTCCATGGCTCAGCCGCTGGGCTTCGCGTCCAGCACGCCCATGTCGCCGCTCAGCACGATGGTGGACCGCGGCGTGGCGGCGTCGGTGCGCTCGCCCCGGCCGGTCGCCCGCATGCTCCACGCGAGCCCGGGGCGCCCCAGCTGGACGCGCCGGCCATCGTGTGTGAAGGCCCGCGCGCCCTGCTGGGTGAGCTCCGCGCCGAGCGTCGCGCCGGCGTGGTCCGGGCTGTCGAGCGCCAGGTTGGTCTGG
The DNA here is from genome assembly GCA_963770865.1 of uncultured Thermoleophilia bacterium. GTDB lineage: Bacteria > Actinomycetota > Thermoleophilia > Miltoncostaeales > Miltoncostaeaceae > Miltoncostaea. The sequence goes on along the minus strand of CAVYRD010000009.1, from coordinate 137,099 downwards.
AACGTCGCCGTGAAGGTCGCGACCGGCGGGCCCGCCGAGAAGGAGGCCGGGTCGGTGAACGCGGCTCCGCCGGCCGGCAGGTGGAAGATGCGGGTGCGCCCCGTGGCCACGGTGTTGATGACGCTGCCGAGCGCCGAGATGCCGGTGATCCGCGCCTCGCTCACCACGGTGAAGCGCGCGGTGGACGGGTCCGAGGCGCGCGGGTCGCTCGAGCTGGTGGCCGGCCCGCCCGCGAACAGCGAGGACTCCGCCAGGCCGTTGACCCGCGTCAGCCAGCCGTACGAGACGAGCGTCAGGCCCGTCTGCTCGATGCGCGCGACGAACCCGATGGTGCGGCGGTCCGTCGGCCCCGACCCGACCCGGCGCGCGGCGGGCGCGCCGGCGGCGACCTCGGGAAGCCCGACCACCACGAGCGCGCCGGCGACGCCGCCCACGCGTGCCAGCAGGCCGCGGCGGGTGAGGGGGGCGACCGGCCCCTCCTCCCCGAGGTCCTCCAGGGATGCGAGGTCCCGCGAGACGTCCTCGTCGGCGCCCGCGAACTCCACCGGGCGCCGCTCCTCGCCCCAGTGCTCGCGGCCGGGCCCGAGCACGTCGAGGTTGACGCCGAGGCCGCGATAGAGGTCGAACGCCCGGTCGCTGACCGCGCCCACGACCCGGTCGAACCCCATCGCGCGCGCCTCGAGCCAGCCCCGGGCGAACAGGCCGGCCAGGATCAGGTGGCTGCGGCCGGCCCGCCGGTCCGGCGCCGTCACGATCCGTCCCATGTCGACCGCGTCGCCCTCCGGCTCCACCCGGATGCCGTAGTCGCGCTCCGTGGGCAGCGGACGGCCCGGGCGCGGCGGCACCAGGCGCAGGCTCCCCACGACCCGGCCCTCCTCGAGGCACACGACGTGCCTCGCGTCCTCGTCGTACGCGTCCCGCTCCCGGCCGTCAGCCAGCTCGCCGGCCTCCGCCCAGCCGTTCTCCAGGACGCAGGCCGCGCGCAGCCGGAACGTCTCGTCGATCTCGTCGGGACCCTCTGCGCGGCGGAACCCCAGGGTCCCCAGGGTTCCCAGGATCTCCTGCGCCAGAGCGTCGAACGCGTCGGCGCGACGCTCCCGTCCGGACACCGTCATGGCTCACCACCCCGATAGGCCACCTATGTGGTGCGAACAGAACAGAAAGCGGCGGTTCTGGCAAGACCTCGCCGGCCGGGCCCGGCCGCCGCGTTCAGGGAACCGTCACCTCGGGCCGCCGGCCTCCACGGAGAGGACCACGGGGCGCTGCGGGCCGCGGCGGACTAGTCTGGGCGCCTTCGCCCCGGCGTGACGAGGAGGACGGGATGGCGACGGCATCCGATCTGCCGGCCGAGTTCGAGAAGCTGGTCGCGGCCGCCGACGGCGACTGCCTCAACCAGAGCCAGGTCGCGGAGCTGGCAGAGTCGGTCGGGCTGGACGACGACGCGGTCGAGGGGCTCTACGCGGCGCTCGCCGAGCGAGGCCTGGACGTGACCGACGATTGCGGGAGGGTGGAGACCGCGCCGCCGACGCAGGTCGCCAACGGCCGGCTGGCCGATGCCACCACCGACGCGATGAGCGTCTACCTGCGCGAGATCAGCCGCTATCCGCTGCTGACCGCCGAGGAGGAGGTCGCCCTCGCCAAGCGCGTGGAGCTGGGCGACGCCGCCGCCAAGGAGCGGATGGTCAACTCCAACCTGCGCCTTGTCGTCTCGATCGCGCGGCGCTACCGCGGCTCGGAGCTGTCGCTGCTCGACCTCGTGCAGGAGGGCACGCTCGGGCTCATCCGGGCCGTCGAGAAGTTCGACTGGCGCCGGGGCTTCCGCTTCTCGACCTACGCGACCCTCTGGATCCAGCAGGCCATCCAGCGCGGGCTCGCCAACCAGTCGCGGACGATCCGCCTGCCGGTGCACGTCGTCGAGCACCAGCAGCGCGTGGCGCGGGCCGAGAGCCGCGTGGCCGCCCGCTCGCCGGGCGAGCCGTCCATCGACGAGGTCGCGGCCGAGGCGCGCCTGTCGCCGGAGCGCGTGGCCGAGGTCCGCGAGCTGCCGCGCGCGGTCACGAGCCTCGACCGCCCGCTCGGCGACGAGGACGGGGCCACGATCGGCGACATGGTGGCCGCGCCGTCGGAGGAGCCGCTGGCCGAGCTCGACGTCAGCCTCCGCAACGAGGCCCTCGAGCGCGCCCTGGCCGATCTGCCCGAGCGCGACGCCGAGGTGCTGCGCCTGCGCTTCGGGCTCGGCGACCGGGAGCCGCAGACGCTGGCCGACGTCGGCAGGGCGCTGGGCGTCTCGCGCGAGCGCGTGCGCCAGATCGAGTCGGCCGCCCTGCGCCGCCTGGCCGAGATGCGCGAGCTGTCCGCGGAGCTGCGCGAGGCCGCCTGAGCCGCGGAACGCGCGCCGCGCCCTCAGGCGGTGCCGGCGATCCATCCCGCCGGCCGCGGGGCGAGCGCCGCGCAGACGCTCTCCACCCAGTGCTCGACGGCGTGCGCCGACTCGCGCGGCCGCGCCACGACCATCGCCAGGATGTGGGCGGACATCAGCGTGTCGGCGGCCGCATCCACGTCGCGGCCGGGCGCGATCTCGCCGGTGCTCCGCCCGGCCGCGAGGATCTGCGCCAGGCGGGTGGCGCGCGGGTCGAGCACGCCCTCCCGCATGGCCTCGCCCACGGCCGGGTAGTCCGTGCCGGCGAACAGGAGGCAGCGCAGGAACGGCGCGTGCGGCCCGTCGATCAGGACCGCGCGGTCGTCCTCCAGGGCGCGGACCAGCCGCGTCCGCACCGGCCCCGCGGGCGGCAGGTGCAGTGACTCGCGCAGGTCCTGGGCCGCCCCGACCAGGAGGTCGCCGAGGCTGCTCCAGCGCCGGCGGACCGTCGCCTTGCCGACCTCCGCGCGGTCGGCGATGGCCGACAGCGAGGCCCCCGCCACCCCCAGCTCGCCCACCGACGCGCGCGCGGCCTCGTAGACGCGCGGCTCCACGCTCGGGTCGCGCGGCCGGCCCCGCGGCGGCCGGCGCGTCCCCCGCTCTCTCAGGTCCTCCGTCAACACCCACCCCCATGTCGGCGAACGGCCTCGGATCGCGGGCGATGCTAGGCAGCGGGAACGTCCTCCGACAGGGGATCCGTCCGCCGGTGGATCCGAGCGGGGCCCGAGGGGGAAACTGATCCCCGTGGACCCCTTCGCCGCCCTGTCCGACGCCGAGCGGGCCCTCCTCGTGGCGGCGCCGCTGCCGGAGCGGGTCACCCCGATGGCGGCGACGCTGACCGACGCGCGCTTCTCGGACCCCGCCTGGGTGTTCGAGCGCAAGCTCGACGGGATCCGCTGCATCGCGATCGCGGGAGAGGACGGGGTGCGCCTGCTCTCGCGCAACGGGCTGGCCCTCGACGGCCGGTTCCCCGCGATCGCCGCGGCCCTCGCGAGCGACCCCGCCCGCCCCTTCGTCGCCGACGGGGAGATCGTGGCCTTCGACGGCGCGCGCACGAGCTTCGCCCGCCTGCAGCAGCGCGGCGCCCGGCCGGCGACGGCCTACCTCTACCTCTTCGACCTGCTCCACCTGGCCGGCCGCGACACCACCGCCCTGCCGCTGCGCGCCCGCAAGGGGCTGCTGCGGCGCGCCCTGCGCTTCGAGGGCCCGATCCGCTTCACGCCCCACCGCAACCGCGACGGCGAGGAGCTCTTCCGCCGCGCGTGCGCGGCCGGCTGGGAGGGGCTGATCGCCAAGCGCGCCGATGCGCCCTACGTCGCGGCGCGCTCGCGCGACTGGCTGAAGCTCAAGTGCGACGCGGCGCAGGAGATGGTGGTCGGCGGCTACACACGGCCGCGCGGCAGCCGCACCGACCTCGGGGCGCTCCTCATCGGCCACTACGCCGACGGGCGCCTGCGGTATGCCGGCAAGGTCGGCACCGGCTTCACGCAGGCGACGCTGCGCGACCTGGCGGCGCGGCTGGCGCCGCTGCGCCGCGACGACCCGCCCTTCGCCGACGCGCCGCGGCTGCGCGACGCGACCTGGGTCGAGCCCCGGCTCGTGGCCCAGGTGGGCTTCACGGAGTGGACCCGCGACGGCCGGCTGCGCCACCCGCGCTTCCTCGGCCTGCGCGAGGACAAGGCGCCGGAGGAGGTGGTGCGCGAGTGAGCGACGTCGTCCGGGCCGGCCGCCGGTCCATCCCGATCAGCCACGCCGACCGGGTCGTCTTCCCGGAGGCCGGGCTGACCAAGCTCGACCTGGCCCGCCACTACGCCGACGTGGCCCGGGTCATGGTGCCCCACGTGCGCGGCCGCCCGCTGGCGCTGGAGAGCTTCCCCCAGGGGGTCGGGGGCGAGGGCTACTTCCTGAAGGAGGCCCCGCGGCACTTCCCCGACTGGATCGCGACGGCTGAGGTGCCCAAGCGCGAGGGCGGCACGGTGCGCCACGTGCTGGCCAACGACGCGGCGACGCTGGTCTACCTCGCCGGGCAGAACGTCGTCACGCCCCACGTCTGGACCAGCCGCGTCAACCGGCTGGAGCGGCCCGACCGGCTCGTCTTCGACCTCGACCCGTCCACCCGGCGCTTCGGCGAGGTGCGCGCCGCGGCCCTGCGCCTGGGCGGGCTGCTGCGCGGCCTCGGCCTGGAGCCGTTCGCGATGACCACCGGCTCGCGCGGGCTCCACGTGACCGTGCCGCTGCGCCGCACCGCGGACTTCTCCGCGGTCCACGCGTTCGCGCGGGACGTGGCGCGCGCCCTGGTGGCGGAGGACCCGGACGGGCTGACCGTGGAGTTCACGCGCGACAAGCGCGGCGAGCGGATCTTCGTGGACGTCAACCGGACCCGCTACGGCCAGCACGCGGTGGCGCCCTATGCGGTGCGGCCGCTCCCCACCGCGCCGGTGGCGACCCCGCTGCGCTGGGAGGAGCTCGACGACCCCGGCCTCGATCCCCGGGGCTGGACCGTCTCCACGATCGGCGCCCGCCTGGCCGACGGAGGCGACCCCTGGCGCGGCATCGCGGGTCACGCGCGCTCGATCGGGCCGGCCCGGCTCGCGCTGCGGGGGAGGTCCGTCCGCCGGCGCCGCGACGCCTGACCGGCGCCGCGGGCCGTCCGGCGCGTACGATCCCGGCATGGACACCGGAGCGCGCGATCCCATCGGACTGATCGTCGTCGACCACGGCTCCCGCCGCGCCGAGAGCAACGCGATGCTCGAGGAGATGGTCACGATGGTGGCGCAGGTCGTCCCCTACGAGATCGTCGAGCCCGCCCACATGGAGCTCGCCGAGCCGTCGATCGGCGCCGCCTTCGACGCGTGCGTGGCGCGCGGGGCGCGCACGGTCGTCGTCTCGCCCTACTTCCTGCTGCCCGGCCGCCACTGGCGCCAGGACATCCCGGCGCTGGTCGAGGAGGCCGCCTCGCGGCACCCCGGGGTCGCCTACCTGGTGGCGGCGCCCTTCGGGCTGCACCCGCTGATGGCGGAGGTGGTCAACGCCCGCGTCGAGCACTGCCTCGCGCACGCGCGCGGCGAGGCGCCCGAGTGCGAGGCGTGCGCGGGCACCGGCACCTGCCGCATGGCCACCGCCGCCGGGGTCGCCGCCGGCTGACCCTCCGGCCGCCGCCTTCCTCAGACGGCGCCGGGCAACGGGAGCAGGCGCGCCACGCTCGCGGTGCGCCGGGTGGCCACCAGCGCGCGGGCTGCAGGCTTCGTCAGGCGCCCCCGCGCGCTGTATCGGCGGATCGCGGCGACCCGTGGCTGATTCCCGACCCCCCGATGATCCCGGCCCGCCACCGCCTCCCTACCGCCGCCGGACGGGCGCCTTCCTGACCGAGAAGAAGCTCAGCCCGAGCGGCCGGGAGGCGTAGTGCCCGCGCAGGTAGGGCCAGACGCGCCAGACGTAGGTGTGCCCGTAGGCCACGCGCCCCGGCGGGACGCGCAGGTGGTGGCTGCGGGGGAACATCGAGACGACCTTGGTCGCGGCGGTGCCGTGCAGCCAGTAGATCTGGACGTTGTAGAGCGTCGCGCCCTTGCGGGCGCCCCAGCGCAGCAGCGGCGTGCGCGTCGGGATCTTCAGGCCGGCCCGTGGGCGCAGCGCCTTGGCGTTCAGCGTGCGCGGGCGGTAGGGCGACTTGCGCGTGCCCGGCGTCGGCGGCGTGGGGACGAGGCTGATCGGCTCGGACGGCCCGCCGGTCGCCACGGGCGGGGTGGTCCCGGGCTCCTTCACGACGTAGTCAACGAGGCTGACGGCCTGGTTGCCGACGTCGTCGGCGGCCTTGACCGTGAAGGTGAACGAGCCGGCCTTCGACGTGTCGATGGCCCCGCCGGGGGCGACCGGGCCGGTGCAGGTCGCCGCTCCCTCGCAGACGAACCCGGCCAGCACCGACGCGCCGACGTCGAAGACGGCGCCGCTCGTCGGCTGCGACACCGTGATCTTGGGCGCCGTCATGTCGACCGTGAACGTGCGCTGGGCGGTCAGCCCGTCGCCGATGTCCTTCACGTCGAGCGTGTACGTGCCGTCGGCGAGCGCCGGCTTGATCGTGAGCGGGACCGCCCCGTCGCCCACCAGCCCGCCGATCGTCCAGGAGACGGTCGTCGGGTCCACCAGGGTGGAGCCGATCGTGTAGCTGGGACCCGGGTTGGCGATCGTCCAGACGTCGGTGTCCGGCGAGATCGTGGGCGTCGCGGCCGCTCCGGCCGCTCCGAGGCCGAGCGCCAGCCCTCCCGCGAGGAGGATGGGCGCTCCGCGGAGTCGCCGGCGCGGGGCCGGAGCTGCGGGACGGGGGTCCATGGCGTGACAAACCTACCCATTCCTGCAAGACGACGCCTGTCCCGCGGGTCTCATCACCCCGGCGCGGCGCGCCGATGAAAGGAATGGAGCCCCGCCACGGGGGCGGGGACCGCTGATCGGAGCCCCTCATGAGCACGTCCGGCGACACCGCCATCGCGGCCCTCCTCGAGCACCTGCGGCGCGTCATGCAGGAGCTCCGCGACATCGGGCGCCAGGTCCCCGGCTGAGCGCCGCGTGACATCCGCCGGCGCGCCCCGCGGATCCGCGGGGCCGCCGCCGCGTGAGCCTCAGGCCGGCTCGCCCTCGGGCCCGTGGTGGGCATCGGCGGCCTCCTCAAGGATCCGCCGGGAGCGCGGCAGGAGGGCGGCGAGGACCAGGCCGGGGACCAGCGGCAGCCAGAACGCGAAGACGCGGTGCGCCGCGACGCCGAGCAGGGCCTGCCCGAGCGGGACGCCGACCGCCGTGAGGGCGAAGGTGGTCGCGACGTCCACGCCGCCCGTGGCGGTGAACGGCAGCGGCACGACGCCCGCGACGTACCCGGTGACGTAGACCAGCACGAGCGCGACCACGTCGATGTGGACACCGACGGCCCGCAGCCCGCCCCACAGGCTGACGATGTCGGCCACCCAGTAGAGGAGGGCCCACGGCGCGATCGCCCGCCCCCGGTGGGTCCCGATCGCGCGCCGCACCCATGCCGCGGCCGCGACGCCCACCGAGAGCCCGCGCTGCAGCCAGTTGCCCTCGTCGCGGGCCCATCGGTCCACGCGCGAGGGCTGCGTGAACCAGCGCGCGGCCAGCAGCACCAGGGGGATCCCGACCAGCCAGCTCAGGCACATCGCCGGGGGCGCCGCGCCCGTCGCCAGCGCCGCGGCGCCGGCGACGAGGCCGATCAGGCCGAAGACGAGGTAGACGTACGTGTTCAGGCCGATCAGGCGCACCAGGGCCTCGTGGGCCTCGAAGCGCAGGCGGCGCAGCGCCCAGTAGACGTAGGCGAGCCCGGCGACGCCGCCGGTGGCCACGAGCTGGGTCAGGGCGAAGCTCGCGAGGATGACCCGGAACGACAGCCGCGTGCCGATGCGCGGCCCGCCGTCCAGAGCGACCGTCCCGCGGAACGCCCCGGCGTAGCCGGTGAACACCGCGACCTGGGCGCCGGCGCACAGCGCGAGCCAGCCCGGGTCGGCCGTGTCCAGCGTGCGCGAGAGGCTCGAGTAGCCGGCCACCCGGCCGACCGAGAGCACCACCACGGCACCCACGACCAGCGCGGCGACGGCCCCGATGGCCGCCCGGCGCCAGTCGAGGTGGGGCTCGCGCTCGTGGTTGTCCGTCACCCGGTGAGGGCGCGGGCCGCGGCGCCGAGCGCGGCGCCCGCGGGCACGTCGAGGACGTAGTGGTTGCCCGTCGCGATCACGACCACGGCGACGAGAGCCGGGTAGGCCCGCCAGGCGACGCGGGCCAGCGGCGAGCGCGCGCGCATCGCGATGCCGGCGCCGGTGACCATCGCGAAGGCGACGTGGTGGCTCGGCATCGCGGCGACCGGGTTGTAGAAGCGCACCAGGAACGGGTGCTCGATGTCGATGCCGCCCGCCGCCATCGTGTCGACCACGAAGCCGTCCTGGGTGCGCGGCGGCGCGAGGGGGAAGGCCAGGAAGACCGGCAGCGCGCCCAGCATCGCGGCGAGCGCCGCCCGCCGCTCACGGGCGTAGCCGGCGTCGCCGCGCCGGTGCAGGATCATGAGCCAGCCGACGGTGAGCCCCGCGTTGGCGACCGCGTAGCCGGCGTGCAGCCCGTGCATCAGCGCCGGCGCGCGGAGCGCCGCACGCTGGACGCGGGGCTCCCACGCGAGCCCCAGGCGCCGCTCGGCGGCGATCATCCGGCGGCCGTTGCGCGTCGCGCGCCGGCGGCCGTCCGGCGTGAGCACCGCCCGCCGCACGGCCATGTAGGCGGCGTACGCGCCGAGGCCGAGCGCCACCTCGCGCCATGCCGATGAAGGACGTCCTCCCATCGCCGCTCCCTTCCGGTCGGGGAGCCTAATCCAGCGCCCGGGCGCCCGCCCGTCTCGGATCGCGATGGCGTTGGGCCTCACGCCGAGCCGGCGGTTAGCATCCCCGGCGAGTCCGGCGGCCCGGGCGGCGTCCGGACGGCGGTGAGCCCCTGCCGGACGGAGGATCTGCTGCACTTCCCCGAGCACCTGCGGACCCGGGTCGAGGAGTACCTCGCGTCGCTCGACTTCGCCCTGGCCGACGCCTCGGGCACCGCCGACTCGGAGGGCACCGAGGGCCTGGTCGAGGCCATGCGCTACTCGCTGCTGGCGGGCGGCAAGCGCATCCGGGGCGTGCTCGCGCTCGCCTGCGCCGAGGCGCTCGGCGAGGAGCCGGGGCGCCTGCTGCCCGCCGCCGCGGCGATCGAGCTGGTGCACACCTACTCGCTGATCCACGACGACCTGCCCGCGATGGACGACGACGACCTGCGGCGCGGGCGGCCGACCTGCCACCGCGTCTACGGCGAGGACGTCGCGATCCTGGCCGGCGACGCCCTCTTCGCCGAGGCGGTGCGCCTGGTCTGCGAGCGCCAGGACGGCGGGGCCGCGGTGCAGGTCGGGATCCTGGCCGAGCTGAGCCGCGCGACCGGCGTCGGCGGCATGGTCGGAGGCCAGTTCCTCGACCTGCGCGGCGCCGGGCACGCCTCGCCGGACGCCCTGCGCAAGGTGCACGCGCTGAAGACCGGCCGCCTGATGGCCTGCGCGGTCCACTGCGCCCTGGTGCTCGCCGACCCGCCGCCGGAGATCGAGCTCTCCTACCGCGCCTTCGCCGCCGAGCTCGGCCTGCTCTTCCAGATCGTGGACGACATCCTCGACGTCGCGGGCTCGGCGGCCGCCATGGGCAAGGCCGTCGGGTCGGACGCGCGCAAGGACAAGGCCACCTACGTCAGCCTCCACGGCCTCGAGCGCGCGCGGGAGCTCGCCGCCGAGAGCCACGACCGGGTGAGGGCGCTGCTGGCGACCGTCCCGGGGCCGACCGACGACCTGCAGGCGCTCGCCGACCTCACGTATGCGCGCCAGAGCTGATGTCGCCTCGCGACCGCGAGCGGGCGGTGGTGGTCCTGGATCACATGGTTGGGATAGCGTCATCACGATGAACAGCAGCGAGCGCCCGCGATCGGCTGGCGCGGCGCACGCCCGTCGCAAGGCCGACCACATCCGGATCACCCTGGAAGAGGACGTCGGCTTCGGCGCGCTCACGACGGGCCTCGAGCGCTACCGGCTGGTGCACCAGGCGCTGCCGGAGCTCGACCTGGCCGATGTGGACGCCCGCACGGAGCTCCTCGGCCGGACGGTCGGCGCCCCCGTGGTCATCTCGTGCATGACCGGCGGCGTCGAGCGGGGCGCGCAGATCAACCGGCGCCTGGCCCGCGCGGCCCAGGCATGGGGCGTGGCCATGGGCGTCGGCTCGCAGCGGGCAGCCCTCGACGACGCGGACCTGGCCGAGTCGTTCCGCGTGCGCGAGCTGGCCCCGGGCGTGCCGCTGCTGGCCAACCTCGGCGTCTCGCAGCTGCGCGAGCCCGAGGCGATGGAGCGCTGCCGGAGGGCGGTCGCGATGATCGACGCCGACGCGCTGGTGCTCCACGCCAACCCGCTCCAGGAGGCGCTGCAGCCCGAGGGGACGCCGAACTTCGCCGGCGTGATCGACCTGATCGGAGAGGTCGCCGCCACGGTCGGCGTCCCGGTGCTGGTCAAGGAGGTCGGCTGGGGGATCGCCGAGAACCTGGCCCGCGCGCTGGCCGAGGCCGGCGTGGCGGGTGTCGACGTCGCCGGGGCGGGCGGCACGTCGTGGAGCCAGGTCGAGCGCCACCGCATCTCCGACCCGGTGATGCGGCGGGTGGCCGCCACCTTCCAGGAGTGGGGCATCCCCACCGCCGACAGCGTCGTCGCCTGCCGCAGCGGCTTCCCCGACGGCCTGGTGATCGCCTCGGGCGGTCTGCGCAGCGGCCTCGACGCCGCCAAGTGCATCGCCCTCGGGGCCGACGCCGCGGCCCTCGCCGCCCCCTTCCTGCGCGCGGCCGTCGAGGGCGAGGACGCCCTCGACGACGAGCTGCGCCGCATCGTCACCGAGCTGCGCGTGGCGATGCTCTGCGTGGGCGCGGCGACGGTGGCCGAGCTGCGCGCCACCCCCCATCTCGCCCGCGTGGACGGCGCTCCCGGCCCGTCGCCATCCCTGCCGTCCTCGATCTAGGAGACCGCGCATGCCCAACAGACCGCGCTCACTCGAAATGGCGATGGCCGGGTACCTGCTCAAGAAGCGCCTCATCACGCGGGAGGAACGCTTCCCCTTCACGCTGATGCTGGAGCCGCTGGAGCTCTGCAACCTGGCGTGCGCGGGCTGCGGGCGCATCCGGGAGTACGACCACGTCTTCCACAAGCGTCTTTCGGTGGAGGAGTGCCTGCGGGTGGCCGAGGAGGCCGGTGCGCCGATCGTCAACATCCCGGGCGGCGAGCCGCTGATCCACACGCAGATCGACGAGATCGTCAACGGCATCACGGCGCAGGGGCGCTTCGTCTACCTCTGCACCAACGGCCTGCTGATGGAGCGCGCCTTCGGGCGCATCCCGCCGTCCGACCGCTTCGCCTTCGTCGTCCACATCGACGGCATGCGCGAGGTCCACGACAAGGCCGTGGCGCGCGAGGGCGTCTTCGACAAGGCGACGGCCCACATGCGCGAGGCCATCGCGCGCGGCTACCGCGTCTGCACCAACACGACGATCTTCCGCGGCGTCCCGGCGCAGGAGTACCTGGAGCTGTTCACCTTCCTGCGCGACATGGGCGTCGAGGGATGCATCACCTCGCCGGGCTTCGACTACGAGTCGGTGACCGAGGACCGCGAGCAGTTCCTCGCGGCCAAGGAGGCCGAGGCGCTCTACTCGGAGGTCCACGACCTCTGCCGCGGCCTGGAGGTGCCCTTCTACAACAACCCGCTCTTCCACGAGTTCCTGCAGGGCAAGCGCGAGTACCGCTGCTCGGCGTGGTCGATGCCGACCTACACCGTCGAGGGCTGGCGGACCCCCTGCTACCTGCTCGCCGACGCCCACGTGTCGAGCCTGAAGGAGCTCTACGAGGACACGGACTGGGAGGCCTACGGCACGGGCCGCGACCCGCGGTGCGCCAACTGCAAGATGCACTGCGGCTACGAGGCCACCACCATCCTCGAGGCCCTTCGCCACCCGAAGGACCTGGTCGCGCTCGCACGCGGGTGACCCGGACATCCTCGCCCTGGTCTGCGCCGTCCCGGCCGAGCGCCGGGCCCTGCGCCGGCTGGAACGGCCCGGGGTCCGGGTCCACCTCGGCGGGATGGGCGCCGCCGCCGCGGCCCGGGCGGGCGCCGAGGTGGCGGCCGGCCGGCCGCGCGCCCTCCTGTCGGTCGGCTTCTGCGGGGCGCTCGACGCAGGGCTCGGCGTCGGCGAACTGGTCGCGGCCGAGCGGGTGGTCGACGAGGCGACCGGCGAGGCCTTCGCAGCCGACCCGGCGCTGCTCGCCGCCGCGCCCGGGCGCCGGGGTGTCCTGGTGAGCGCCGTCCGCATCGCCCGTGCCCCGGCCGACCGGGCGCGCCTGGAGGGCGACGCGGTGGACCTCGAGAGCGCTGCCCTGGCCCGGGCCGCGGCCGCGGAGGGCGTGCCGTTCCTGGCGCTGCGCGCGGTCACCGACACCACCCGGCACCGCCTGCCCGACTTCGAGCGCATGGCGGCGGGGGCCGACACGCTGCGGCCGTGGCGCGGGGTGACCTACTTCGTCCTGCGCCCGTGGGAGCTGCCGCGGCTCGTGCGCCTCGGCCCCGCGTCGGCGCGGGCGGGGCGGGCGCTGGCGGACGGCCTCGAGGGCTTGCTGGCCGGGGTGCGCTGACATGCCCGGCACGGCCCTCGTCACCGGCGCGACGGGGTTCATCGGCCACCATGTGGCCGCCGATCTGATCGCCCACGACTGGAGCGTCCGCGCCCTGGTGCGGCCCGCGAGCATGGCCGGCGGGCACTGGCCGGAGGGCGCGGAGCCGGTGGAGGGCGACCTGCGCGACGCCGCCGCCGTTGCTGCGGCCGCCCGCGGCTGCGACGCGGTCTTCCACGTGGCGGCGCACTATGCGCTGCGCCGCAGCGCCGCGCGTGAGGTCGAGCGCACCAACGTCCAGGGGACCGCCAACGTCCTGGCCGCCGCGGCCGCGGCGGGGGCCCAGATGGTCCACACCTCCTCCGTGGCGACGATCGGCGTCCCGCCGACCGGCGTGGGCGACGAGGGCACGCCGCTGCCGCGGGCGCAGGTGATCGGCGCGTACAAGCGCTCCAAGGTCGCGTCCGAGTTCCTCGTGGCCGACGCCGTCCGCGCCGGCCAGTGGGCGGTGATCGTGAACCCGTCGGCGCCCGTCGGCCCCGGCGACCGGCGGCCGACCCCGACCGGCCGTGTGGTGCTGGACTTCCTCCGCGGTCGGATGCCGGCGGTGGTCGACACCGGCCTCAACGTCGTCGACGTCCGCGACGTGGCCGCGGGCCACCGCCTCGCGCTCGAGCGCGGGACGCCGGGACGGCGCTACATCCTCGGCAACGCGAACATGACGCTGGCCGGCATCCTGGGAACGCTGGCGCGCGAGACCGGCCTGCGGGCGCCACGCGTGCGCATCCCCCACGCCGCCGCCATCGGCGTCGCGGCCCTCGACGAGCTGGTCGAGGGGTGGATCCTGCGCCGCGAGCCGCTCGCGCCCCTCGACGGCGCGCGGATGGCGCGCAAGCACATGTACTACTCCGCCGCGCGGGCGGTGTCGGAGCTGCGCCTGCCCCAGTCGCCGGTGCGCGAGGCGCTGCGCGACGCGGCTGAGTGGTTCTACGCCGAGGGCCGCGTCGCGCGTCCCGCGCCGGCCGGGGCCGCCGCCTGATGGCCGTCGGCGCCCCCACGGACCTCCTCGCCGCCGCGCGCGCGGCCCTGGAGCGCGGCCGCGACCACCTGGTGGCCGACCAGGACCCCGGCGGGTGGTGGTGGGGCGAGCTCGAGTCGAACGCGACCATCGTCGCCGAGCACGTCTTCCTCATCACCATGCTGCGGATCGCCCGCGAGGACGACCTGCGCCGCCTGGGCAACGAGCTGCGCGCCCGCCAGCTCGAGGACGGGGGCTGGCCGCTCTGGTACGACGGGCCCTCGGACCTCTCGACCACGGTCGAGGCGTGGTACGCCCTGCGGCTCACCGGCGTCCCGGCCCACGACCCGGCCCTGGTGCGCGCCCGCGACCGGGTGCTGGCCCTCGGCGGCGCCGAGCGCTCGCGCTTCTTCACCAAGCTCTGGCTGGCCGTGCAGGGGCGCTACCCCTGGTCGGCCCTGCCGGTCGTGCCGCCCGAGATGATCCTGCTGCCGCCGCGCGCGCCCCTGTCGCCGTACCGCTTCGCGTGCTGGGCGCGGGGCACGTTCGTCGCCCTGATGGTGGTGCTCTCGCGCCATCCGACGCATCCGCAGCCGGTGGGCCTCGACGAGCTCTTCGTGCCCGAGGCGCCGGGGGCCGGTCCGCCGATCGCGGCCAAGGCCGAGGGCCCGTGGACGCCCTGGTTCCGCCGCGCGATGCCGCTGGCGCGCGCCTACAACCGGCGCCCGCTGCGCCGCCCGCGCGCCCGCGCCGAGGCCCGCATCGCGCGGTGGATCTGTGACCGCCAGGAGGCCGACGGCTCGTGGGGCGGCATCCAGCCGCCGTGGATCTACTCGATCATCGCCCTGCACGCCCTTGGCTATCCGCTCGACCACCCGGTGATCGCGAAGGGCCTCGCCGGGTTCGACGGCGCCTTCCGCGTGGAGGACGGCGACCGGCTGCGGGTGCAGGCGTGCCTGTCGCCGATCTGGGACACCGCCCTGGTCGCGGTCGCCCTCGGCGACGCCGGCCTGCCCGCGGAGCACCCGGCGCTCGCCCGCGCCGCGGAGTGGCTGCTGTCCAAGGAGGTCGACCGCTTCGGTGACTGGTGGGAGGTTCCGCGCCGCGGCCGTTCCGGCGGCTGGTCGTTCGAGTTCGAGAACGTCTGGTACCCCGACACCGACGACACGGCGGAGGTGATGCTGGCCCTGCTGCGCGCCGGGCTGCCGCGCGAGCACCCCGCCATCCGGCGCGGGGTCGACTGGCTGCTGGCGATGCAGAGCCGCAACGGCGGCTGGGGCGCGTTCGACGTCGACAACGACCGGCGCGTCATGACCCAGCTGCCGGTCTGCGACTTCGGCGAGGTCATCGACCCGCCGACCGAGGACGTGACCGCCCACGTCGTCGAGGCCCTCGTCCACTGCGGCCTTCCGCCCTCGCACCCGGCGGTGCGCCGCGGCGTCGCCTACCTGCTGCGCGAGCAGCGCGAGGACGGCTCGTGGTGGGGCCGCTGGGGCGTCAACCACGTCTACGGCACCGGCGCGGTGCTGCCCGCCCTCGCCGCCGCGGGGGAGGACATGGGCGCCGCCCCGGCCCGGCGGGCGGTGGCCTGGCTGGCGGAGAAGCAGAACCCGGACGGCGGCTGGGGAGAGCGCATCGAGAGCTACCGCGACCCGGAGTGGATCGGCCGCGGCCCGTCCACGGCTTCGCAGACCGCGTGGGCGCTGCTCGCTCTGCTGGCGGCCGACCCGGAGCACCCGGCCGTGGGGCGCGGCGTTGCGTACCTGGCCGCCACCCAGGAGGACGACGGCCAGTGGGAGGAGCCGTACTTCACGGGCACCGGCTTCCCGGCGGACTTCATGATCAAGTACCACCTCTACCGCAACGCCTTCCCGGTCACCGCCCTCGGGCGGTGGGTGGAGCGGGCCTCCGCGGGGGCGGCGCCGTGAGGTCGGCCGCCGCGACCCGCGAACGGGAGGCCCTCGTGGCGGTGGCGCGGGCGGTCGCGGACCACGACGAGAACTTCCCGGTCGTCTTCCGATTCCTGCCCCGCGATGCCCGCGTGGACATGTACGCCGTCTACGCGTTCTGCCGCGCCACCGACGACCTCGGCGACGAGGGCGACCCGGCGCGCCGCCTCGAGCGCCTCGAGGAGTGGCGCGAGGACACGCTGCGCTGCTTCGGCGGCGAGCCGCGCGACCCGCGCCTGCGCGCGCTGGCCGCGACCGTCGCGCGCCGCGACCTGCCGCCCGAGCCGTTCCTGCGCCTCATCCGGGCCAACGTGATGGACCAGGAGAACGACCGCTGGCCCACCTACGCCGACCTGCTCGGCTACTGCGAGCACTCGGCCACGCCGGTCGGGCGGATGGTGCTCGGCGTCCTCGGCTACCGCGACCCCTGGCGCACGGGGCTGAGCGACGCGACGTGCATCGGGCTCCAGCTCGCCAACTTCTGGCAGGACGTCGCCCGCGACCTGCGCGAGCGCGGGCGGATCTACCTGCCGCTGGAGGACATGGAGCGCTTCGGCGTCCGCGAGGACGACCTGCGTCGGCCGCGCGCCACGCCCGCGGTGCGCGGCCTCGTGGCCTTCGAGGTGGGCCGGGCGCGCGCGTGGCTCGACCGCGGGGCGCCCCTGGCCGACGTCGTGCCGCGCTCGGTCGCGACCGACCTGCGGATGTTCACGGCCGGCGGGCGGGCGGTCTGCGACGCGATCGCGCGCCAGGGCTTCGACACCCTGCGGCGCCGCCCGGCGCCGGGGCGCGTCGGGCGCGCGCGCATCGCCGCCTCGGTGGTCTGGGCGCTCGCGCGGGGGGCCCGGTGACCACCGACCAGGCCTACGAGCGCTGCCGCGAGATCACGCGCGCCGAGGCGCGCAACTTCTACTACGGCTTCGTCTTCCTGTCGGCCGAGCGCCGTGCCGGGATCCACGCGGCCTACGCCTTCAGCCGCCGCTGCGACGACAGCGTGGACGGCGACGAGCCGATGGACGTCAAGCTGGCCGAGCTGGAGCGTCGCCGCGACGAGCTGGCGCGCTGCTACGCGGGCGCGCCGCCGGCGGACGACCCGGTGCTGGTCGCGCTGTCCGACGCCGTGCGGCGCTTCGCCATCCCGCGGCGCTACTTCGAGCACCTGCTCGAGGGGATCGAGTGGGACCTGCGCATCACCCGCTACCCCGACTTCGCCGCGCTGGAGCAGTACTGCGACCGCGTCGCCGGCGCGGTGGGGCTCGTGAGCCTGCACGTCTTCGGCTTCGACGACCCCGCCGCGCCCGGGTACGCGCGCGAGCTGGGCGTCGCGCTGCAGATCGTCAACATCATGCGCGACGTGGCCGAGGACGGCGCCCGCGGGCGCATCTACCTGCCCCAGGACGAGCTGGCGGAGCGCGGCGTGCGCGAGGAGGACGTGCTGGGCGGCATCGCGACGCCGGCCTTCCGCGGGCTGATGCGGGCGCAGGGCGCCCGCGCCCGCGACTACTTCGCGCGCGGGGAGCGCCTGCTGCCGCTGCTCGACAGGCGCGCGCGCATGTGCGTCGCCATGCTCGCCGGGCTCTACCGCGAGATCCTCATGGGCATCGAGGCGCGCGACTACGACGTGTTCGGCGACCGGGTCGCGCTGTCCACCGGGCGCAAGCTCGCGCTGATGGGCCAGAAGTCGCTCTCCAGCCTGTCGATGCGCTGATGGCGCCGCGGGTGGTGGTGTGCGGCGGCGGGCTCGCCGGCGTCGCGGCGGCTTGCGAGGCCGCGCTGCTCGGCGCGCAGGTGACGCTCGTCGAGCGGCGCCCGTTCCTCGGCGGCAAGGCGTTCAGCTTCCACGACCCCGACGCCGGCGTGGAGGTCGACAACGGCCAGCACGTCTTCCTCGGCTGCTGCACGGCCTACATCGCCCTCCTGCGCCTGCTCGGCACCGGCGTCCACACCACGCTCCAGCCGGCCCTCGACGTCCCCGTGCGCGACCGCGACGGACGCACCGGCGCGCTGCGCGCCGGTGCCCTGCCCGCCCCGGCCCACCTCGGCCCGTCCTTCCTCGCCTACCCGCACCTCGGCGCGCGCGAGAAGGCCGCCGCCCTGCGCGCCCTGCTGGCCCTGGGCGCCCTGCGCGAGGACGCCCGCCGGCGCCTCGACGACACGTCGTTCGCCGGCTGGCTGGCCGCCCACGGTCAGTCGCCCGGCGCCATCGCCCGCTTCTGGGACCTGATCGTCCTGCCCACGTGCAACGACCGCTCGGACCGCGTCTCGGCCGCCCTCGCGGCCTTCGTCTTCCGGGAGGGGTTCCTGCGCACGCGCACCGGCTCGGCCATCGGCTGGTCCACGGTCGGCCTCACCCGGCTGGTTGACCCGGCCGCCCGGGCCTTCCTCGAGGCGCGCGGGGGGCGGGTCCTGAGCGGGCGCGCGGTGGCCGAGGCCGGCCCCGGCGGCGTGCTGCTGGCCGACGGCGAGCGGCTGCCGGCCGAGCGGGTCGTCCTGGCCCTGCCGCCCGGCCGGTCGCGCGAGGCCGCGCCCGGCGCCCTGCCGCGGGACCCCGGCCTCGGCGCCTCGCCGATCCTGAACGTCCACGTCTGGTACGACCGCCCGGTGATGGACGAGCGCTTCGTCGCCGTCCTCGACAGCCCCGCCCAGTGGGTCTTCAACCGCACGGCGATGGCCGGGCTCCACGGGCCCGGGCAGCACCTGGCGGTGTCGGTGAGCGGCGCGCGCGAGGAGGTGCTCGAGCCCAAGCCGGCGCTCGTGGAGCGCTACACCCGCGAGCTCGCCGCGCTCTTCCCGGCGGCCGCCGGGGCGGAGGTCGTCCGCACGGCGGTGATCAAGGAACCCGAGGCCACCTTCTCCGCCGCCCCGGGGCAGGCCGCGCGCCGCCCCGGGCCGGTCACTCCGCTCGACGGCGTCCTCCTGGCCGGGGCGTGGACCGACACCGGGTGGCCGGCCACGATGGAGGGCGCGGTGCGCAGCGGCGTCCGCGCCGCCCGCCTCGCCGTCGGCGGGGCCTGAGGCGGCCCCGGCTCCTATCCTCACGGCATGGCCTCGGAGACCCCGCTGACGATCGGCCTGATCGGCGCCGGCAACATCGGCGGGACCCTGGCGCGGCTGTTCAGCGCCGCCGGCCACCCCGTGCTCATCAGCAACTCGCGCGGCCCGGACACCCTCGCCGACCTCGCGGCGTCGCTCGGCGGGCTCGCGCGCGCGGCCACCGTCGCGGACGCCGCCCGCGAATCGGACGTGGTCGTCGTCTCGGTGCCGCTGCGGGCCTAC
This sequence comes from uncultured Thermoleophilia bacterium, assembly GCA_963770865.1. Lineage (GTDB taxonomy): Bacteria > Actinomycetota > Thermoleophilia > Miltoncostaeales > Miltoncostaeaceae > Miltoncostaea. The sequence continues at coordinate 118,242 of CAVYRD010000009.1, read as the reverse complement.
CGCTCCGTGCCGGCCGACGGGCTCGCGGGGAAGGTCGTGATCGACACGAACAACTACTACCCGGAGCGGGACGGGCGCCTCGCGGATCTCGACGCGCGGCGGACGACCTCGAGCGAGCTGCTCGCGGCCCACCTGCCGGGGGCGATGGTCGTCAAGGCCTTCAACACCATCTACTACGGGGACCTCGCCGAGCAGAGCCTCGCCCACGGCGCCCCGGGCCGGCGGGCCCTGCCGATCGCCGGGGACGACGAGCGCGCCAAGTCGGTCGTGGCGGAACTCATCGACGACATCGGCTTCGACGTCGTTGACGCCGGCCCGCTGGCGGCGGGACGGCTCTTCGAGCCCGGCACGCCGGCGTACAACGTCCGGCTGGACGCGGCCGCCCTCCGTCACCGGCTGGGGTCTGATCCACGCCGACCCCGGCGCCGCGCCGCGGGGCGGCGCTCAGGCCGGGAGCGGCGCCTCCCCGCCGCCGTCGGCCAGCGCCACCAGCGACTCCGTGTCGCCCAGCGTCAGGACCCGGTAGGCCGGGCTCGCGCCGCGGATCACCGCGAGGTGGACGCCCGTGTCGTCGGCCCGGCGCTTGGCGCGCACCAGGCAGCGGAAGCCGCCCGCGTCGAGCCGCCCCAGGTCGCGGAGGTCGACGAACAGCGCCGCCGGGCGCTCGTCGAGCGCGAGCGCCAGGGCCGCGGCGAGCGCGTCGGCCGCGGCCGCGCCGAGGTCGCCGGAGGCCGCGAGCACGAAGACCCGCAGATCGCCGTCCCCGTTGCCGGCGCTGACGTACTGCGACGAGAAATCGATCGGCACGGCCGCACCCCCAGGCGCATCCTCCTCCGGCAACCCCCGGGCCTTCAACGGGGGTTCTCCCGGCGCGCCGCCCGCGTCGCGTCGCGCGGCGACGAAGGGCTCCCGCACGCCGCCGCGAACGTGGAAGCCCGTGAGACCGCGATCCGAAGCAGGCCGTCGCCGCACGGGCGTCCCCGTGGCCGTCGCGCTCCTGGCCGTCGTGGCCCTGCTGGCCCTGGGCGCGCCCCTCGCGTTGACCGAGCCGGCGGCCATCGAGGCCAAGCGCGCCGAGCTCCACCGCATCCAGGACCAGCTGAACGCGATCAACGCGCAGGTGGAGTCGGCCGCCGAGGCCTACAACGGGGCCCAGTACGAGCTCGGCAAGGTCGAGGACCGCATCGACGAGAACACGGCCCTCACCCGCCAGACCGTCCGCGACCTGGCGCGCGAGCGCCAGGTGCTCGCGCGCCGTCTGCGGGCGATCTACGCCACGCCGCCGCCGAGCCTCGCCGACGTGATCCTCACCACCGGAAGCATCTCGGCCGCCGCCGACGAGCTGGACGTGCTCGACGAGGTCGGCCGCCAGGACGCCGCGGTGGTCGCGGGCCTTCACGACCACAAGGCGATGCTGGCCCGCCTGCGGGCGCAGCTGGTGGCCGACCGGCGCGCGGCCGAGGACCAGGTGGCGGCCAAGGCGCGCGAGAAGGCCAAGGTCGAGGGCCTGCTGGCGCAGCGCAAGGCCGTGTTCGACAACGCGAGCGCCGACCTGCGCCGGATGCTGAAGGCCGAGAAGGAGCGCCGTGCCCGCGAGGCCGCGGCCGCCGCCGCCCTCGCCCGCGCGCGCCAGGCGGCCCAGTCGTTCTCCACCGGCGGGGTCCCGCTCAACACGCCCGTCCCGAGCGGCGACGCCAACGCCCGCGCCGCGGCCCTGGCGCTGAACTACCTCGGCGTCCCCTACGTCTGGGGCGGCGCGTCGCCGAGCGGGTTCGACTGCAGCGGCCTCGCGTCCTACGTCTACGCCCAGGTGGGCAAGTACGTCCCCCACTACACGCGGGCGGAGTGGGCCGCGTTCCCCCAGGTGGCCACGAGCGACCTGCGCCCGGGCGACCTCGTCTTCTTCTTCAACCTCGACCACGTCGGGATCTACCTGGGCGGCGACCAGTTCGTGCAGGCGCCCCACACGGGCGACGTGGTCAAGGTGAGCCAGCTCTCGACCTACCCGGGCTACGTGGGGGCGGTCCGGCCCTAGCCGCCCAGCCGCAGGACGATGTCGTTCACGGCGTACGCCCCCGCCGCGACGAGCACCGCCACCGCGGCGATCCGTCCCGCGCCCGCCGTGCCGCGCCCGCGCGGAACGGCGCCGTGGATCAGCCGCGCCCCCGCGATGCCGATCGCCGCGCAGGCCACGCCCACCACGGCGTCGAGCACGAAGTGGTTCGCCGTTCCGAGGATGACCGCGAACACCACGAGCGGGTAGAGGATCGACGCCCAGGCGAGCAACGAATGCGGCCGCATCCAGATGGCGGCCACGCTGAGCAGCGCCGGGATGCCGACGTGCAGGCTCACGGCCGCCGCCGTCGAGTTGCGCAGGTCGCCGGTGAAGTCCACCTCGGCAGCCGCCCGTACGGCAGCCCCGGCACCCAGCGCGGCGGCGCGCTCGGGTAGAGCGCGACCACGGCGAGCGCGGGGACGTGCGCCAGCGCGAACGCGGTGCGCACCGTCGGGTAGCGCACCGGGTCGACCATACGCAGCGCCACGAGCACGCCGAACGCGAGCGTCTCGTCCATGTGAGAGTAGAACCAGTTGGCGCGCGCCAGCAGGTCGGGGCGCGCGTACATCCAGCGGATCACGTCCGGCTCCACGGCGATGCCGAGCGCCCGCTCGACGTCCATCGGGTCCCGGCTCGCGGCGACGGCGTCGTCGAGCGAGGCCTCGAACGGGACCCGGGCGAGCTGCCACACGAGCACCACGAGGCCCAGGAGCAGGATCTCCACCGGCACCGGGTGGCTGCGGCGCACCGCGGCCAGCACGCCGTCCGTCCACGACCGGCGGATCGGCAGCGCGTCGCTCATGGGCCCAGCGTATGACGAGCCGGCGGACGGACGCCTCGAGTCATGGCTCCGCCCGGGTGATGGGACAACGATGTCGTGCGAGACAGCGATGCCTCACACCGGCGGGTCCCCGGATAGGCTGGCGCCATGGCGTCCACCGGGGAGCGCATCATCGCCTCGGCGACCCAGGTGCTCGCCGAGGACACCGGCGCGAGCATGATCGAGGTCGCCGCGGCCACGGGCATCGGTCGCGCCACGCTCTACCGCCACTTCCCGAGCCGCCAGGAGCTGATCGCCGCGATCCGCTCGCAGGCCCTGCGCGAGTGCCGCGAGGCGCTGGCCGGCGCCGGCGTCGATGAGGGCTCCGCGCCCGAGGCCCTCGAGCGCATCGTCCGCGCGCTCCTGCCCGTGCTCGACCGCTACCGGGTGCTGCTCGACGCGCCCAAGCCCGACGGCTCCGACCCCGGGCAGCGCGCGCTGGTGGAGGCCGTCGAGGGGCCGGTCCTCGCGGTCATCCGGCGCGGCCGGCGGGAGGGCGACGTGACGTCCGACGTGCCCGAGGAGTTCCTGTTCGAGGCCGTGAGCGGGGTGCTGCGGGCCGCCCGGCGCGCGATCGCGGACCGCGCCGTCGGCCCCGACGAGGCCGCCGGCGCCGCCGTTCGCGTCCTCCTCCGAGGAGTCCGCGCCTAGCTCTCCCCATCCTCGCGCGGCACGCGCACAACGAGCACCGGGCAGGGCGCGTGGTGCACGAGGTGGCTGGTGACGCTCCCCAGCACCGCCCGGTGGGCCGCCCCGTGGTGGATGCCGGCGATCATCAGGTCGGGATGCTCCGCGGCGGCCCAGCGGTCGAGCTCGACGCTGGCCGAGCCCTCGAGGAAGACGGCCTCCGCCTCGGGCCACGCCGCCGCCCGCTGGGCGAACCACTCGCGCGCGGTCTCGCGCACCGCGCCGAGGTCGGGGCTGTACATGCCCGACGTCAGCGGGTCGTGGTACACGTGGATGACGCTGAGGCGCCCGTCGGCGAGGTCGCGCAGGCGGCGCCCCTCGGCCACGGCACCCTCGGACGCGGGCGAGCCGTCGTAGCAGCAGGCGATGTGGGTGTAGGGGGCGTCCATCGAGTGCCTTTCCGGTCGGGTCGGTCCTGGCCGCATGCTACGCGCCGTGGGACAGGGTTGTCTCATGCACGCGAGAGAGTTGGACATTCCTACCCACAGGGACCTCGGCGACGGGGGCGCAGTTCCTCGGGGGGCGATGGAGGACATCCGCCTCGAGATCGAGACCCACTACCTCGGGTCGTTGAGGATGGCGCGCGCCTTCGTCCCGCAGCTCGCGGGCGCGCCGGGCGGCGGCGCCATCCTGAACGTCCTGTCCGTGCTGTCCTGGTTCACGTCGGCCCGGTTCGGGACCTACGCCGCCGCCAAGGCCGCCGCGTGGTCACCAACGAACGCGCTGCGCGTCGAGCTGGCCGAGCAGGGGACGCAGGTCACCGCGCTCCACGTGGGGTTCATGGACACCGACATCGTCCGCCACATCGACGCCCCGAAGATCGATCCCGCAGTTGTCGCGCGGCTCGCCCCCGACGCGCCCCGCCGGGCCGGCGCTCGGCGACGCCCCGGACACGGCGGGCGCCCCTAGCTCGCCGCGATCGAGTCGAGCACCTCGAGGCGGGTCGAGCGGCGGGCGGGGATCAGCGAGGCGAGCAGCCCGAGGACGACGCCGGCCACCAGGACCAGGCCGAGCTGGAGGAACGGCAGGCTGGTGCTGACGCCGGCGTCGGTGTTGCGGCTGATCGCCCCGATCAGCGCCCATCCGACGAACGCGCCGAGGACGAGGCCGGTGACGGTGCCGAGCCCGGCGATCAGCACCGACTCGAGGCGGATCATCCGCTGGACGCGGCGGTCGGTCATCCCGACCACGCGCAGCAGGCCGAGCTCGCGGCGGCGCTCGAGGATCGACAGCGACAGCGTGTTGATGATCCCGATGAGGGCGATCACGACGCTCATCAGCAGCAGCCCGTTGACGGCGTTGATGAGGAAGTCGAAGACCGAGCCGATGAGACGGCCGATGGCGTTGCCCTCGGTGATGGTAATGTCGGGGCGCAGGTTGGTCTGCGCCTCGATGGCGTCCTTCGTCTCGGTCTGCGCGCCGGAGGCCACGTCGAGGAAGGCGACCGTCGGCGCCGTGTCGCCGACGAGCCGGTCGAAGGTCGCCGGCGTGACCAGGCTGCCGACCTGGGACGAGTCGATGGACAGCTTCAGGATCGCGACCACCCGGAGGTCGGCCCGGCGACCGTCGTTTCCGACGACCGTGACCGTGTCGCCGACCTTCGCGGAGTTCGCCGCGTTCGCGCTCGTGCCGATCGCTCCGCCGCCGCCCGCGTCGGTCACGGCGATCGTGCCGTCGCGCAGGTCGTCGAGGGAGCCCGAGGCCACGGTCACGTCGGCGATGTCGGTGATGGCTGCGAGGTCGGCGGTCGAGATCAGCGAGACCGTGCCGTCGATCGTCACCGACTCGCGCCGGAACGGGCTGACCTTCGTGACGTCATCGATGGACTCGAGGCCGCGGACGAACGCGGCGTCGAGGGTGCCGCCGTTGCTGGTGACGAGGTAATCGGCGCTGTCGATCTTGTTGAGCTCGCCGACGACGAAGTCCTTGGCGCTCGTCCCCGCGACGGTGACGAGCGTGACCAGGAAGACCCCGATGAGCAGCGCGTTGGCCGTGGTGGCGGTGCGCTTGGGATTGCGCGCCGTGTTGTCGGCGGCGAGGCGCCCCTCCAGGCCGAGGCGCGACATCAGCGGGGTGACGAGCCGGGTGCCCCAGAGGGCGATCACCGGGCCGGCCACGATCACGCCGACGAACAGCAGCAGGGCGCCCAGGCCGACGATCGCGGCGCTCGTGCCGAGGAGGACCCCTGCCACGCCGAGCACCAGCAGCACGCCCGTCGCGATCACCCGCCCGCGGGAGACGCCGACCGTCTCGACCGCGGCGTCGCGGAGGGCCTCGATCGGCTCGGTCCGCGAGGCCCGGCGGGCCGGGATCATCACCGACGCGACGGTGATGACGGTGCCGATCAGGATCGCCGGAGACCACCGTCGGACCGGCTTGATGGCGATCCCGCCGCCGGGCAGCTCCACCCCGAGAGCCTGCAGGACGAGGATGACCACGAAGGAGAGCGCGATGCCCGTCGACGACGCCGAGCAGCGAGCCGAGCAGGCCCACCACCACGCCCTCCCAGCGGAGCGAGCGCGGATCTGCTTCGGGGTGGCCCCGATGGCCGACAGCACGGCGATCTCGCGCAGCCGCTGGGCCACGATGACGCTGAACGTGTTGTAGATGACGAAGGCGCCGACGAGCAGGGCGAGGATCGCGAAGCCCTGGAGGGCGTTCTTGAGCACCCGGCCGATGCCGCCCGATCGCCTCGCGCTGGTCGGCGCGGAAGGTCGTCGCCGGTCTGCGCCTTGAAGCCGCTCGGGACGAGCGGCGCGATCGCCGCCTGCGAGGTCTGCCTGCGAGGGCGAGCCGCGCACGTAGAGGCTCTGGTACTCGACCTGGCCCGAGCTCAGCCAGTCGAAGGCGTTCTGCCTCGGCGAGCGACACCGTGCCGCTCGCGTCGATCGAGTCCGTGCTGCCGAACTTCGTGATGCCGACGACCGTGGCCGGGAACTGGCCCGGCGAGGGTGAGCACGGTGACCTTCTCGCCGACGGTCAGGTCGTGGTCGCTCGCCAGGCCCTTGTCGACGGCGATCTCCCCGGCCGCCGCCGGGGCGCGGCCCTCGGTCACGTCGAGCGGGTTGAGTTCGTGCGTCCTCGACCCAGAGCCGGCCGGTCGCGTCCGTCGGCGAAGGGCTTGCCGTCCGGTTCCGAGGAACGCGACCGACGCCCGTGAGCACGCCGGCGCCGCGCCTCGACGCCGGGCGCGGCGATGATCGTGTCGGCGGCTGCGCCCGAGATCCGCGCCTGCTCGGTCGAGGTTGGCCGCCGTTCCCCGTGTCGTTACGGGACCACGGCGAGCGTCGACCGTTGCCGTACTCGCGGTTCGACGTCGCCCTCGAGGCTGGCGATGACCCGGTCGGAGATGAACCCGGTCGCGGTGAAGAACGCGACCCCGGTGAGGATCGCGACCAGGGTCGCGATGTAGCGGCCCTTGTTGAAGAGCACCCCGCGCCAGGCGAGCTTCAGCACGGGCGCATCAGGCCTCGAACTGCTTCATGCGGTCGAGCACCCGGTCGGTCGTCGGCTCGGGCATCTCGTCGACGATCTGGCCGTCGGCGAGGAACAGGACGTTGTCCGCGTAGGAGGCCGCGTGGGGGTCGTGCGTGACCATCACGATCGTCTGGCTCGTGTCGTCCACGGCGCGGCGCATGAAGGTGAGGATCTCCATCCCGGTGCGCGAGTCGAGCGCCCCGGTCGGCTCGTCGGCGAACACGATCTCGGGCTTCGGCACCAGGGCGCGGGCCACCGCCACCCGCTGCTGCTGGCCGCCCGAGAGCTGGCTCGGCAGGTTGTCGAGCCGGTTGCCGAGGCCGACGGTCGCGACGACCTCGTCGAACCACGTCGGGTCGGGGTCCTCGCCGGCGAGCGTCAGCGGGAGAAGGATGTTCTCGCGCGCCGTCAGCGACGAGACCAGGTTGTACTGCTGGAAGATGAACCCGAGCCGGTCGCGCCGCAGCAGCGTCAGGTCGGTCTTGTTCAGTCCCGAGAGCTCGGTCTCGCCGATGAAGGCCGACCCGGAGGTCAGGCGGTCGAGCCCGGCGACGCACTGCATCAGCGTGCTCTTGCCCGAGCCCGACGGGCCCATGATCGCCGTGAAGCGCCCCTTGGGGAACGTCACCGTCACGCCCGCGAGCGCGTTGATCGCGGTGTCCCCGACCCCATAGGTCTTCACGGCCTCGACGGCGCGCGCCGCCCCGATCTCCGTCACCACTGCGCTCATCGATCCGGCCTCTCCGTCAGCGTCCCCAGCGAAGCTCCGGCGGACGATATGCAGCGCACTGGCTCGGGGGCGACGGTCCGCCCCTCCCGAGCAGGAACGCAACTCAGTCGCGGCGGTTCCGGGACATCGGGCCCGCCCCACGGGGACGCTCGTCCGCCGCCGCGCCCCGCCGCGCTACCGCACCGTGCGCTCGACCGCGGTCTGCGCGCCGAACAGCACCGTCGCGGCGGGACCCGAGGGCTCCAGCCAGGCGGCCGTCCGCGCGGGGCGCGTCAGCGTCGCGGCGAAGTGGTCGCGCAGGACGCCCTCCAGCCAGCGCTGCTGCGCGCGCGCGGCGGGCCGCTGACCGGGCGCGCAGCCGGGGGCGGCCGGGTCGGCGTCGTCGAGCCCCAGCCGCACGAGGGTCCGGTTGTAGAAGTTGTGGTTCGCCCCGGTCACCGTGAGCTTCACCGCGCGCGAGCGCCGCCCCGGCTTCGCCGCCGCCGCGTAGTAGGCGGCCCCGGCGTCGCCGGTGTCGCCGTCGCACGTGCCGAGCGCCACCGTGAGGGGCACGTCGGGTAGGGGCTGGGGCCGGAAGGCCGGCGCGAGGAGGAAGAGCGACCGGACCGTCGCCCGGCCGCGGCTCCAGCGGACCGCGTTGAGGCCGCCGCGCGAGTGCCCGACGACGCCGATGCGCGTGAGGTTCACGCGCCCCTCGAGGGAGTCCGGCAGGGGCGAGGACCCGCCGCGCCCGGCCCTCCGGATCTCCGCCAGCGTCGCGTCGACGATCTGGCCGAACCGCAGCTTCTCGAGGGCCCCGGCCTCGCCCCACCCGCCCGTGTATGCCGCGTTGATGTCGGGGACGACGGCGATCATCCCCCCGCGCGCGAGCGCGGTGGCCAGGTACCCGAGGCCCTGATCGCTGCGCCGCTCCCGCGAGAAGCAGGGCCAGACGTCGGTGTCCAGCTCGCCCGCCGGGCAGTTGTCGCCGTGGGCGCCGTGCGCGATGACGACGACCGGGAAGGGGCCCGCCCCGGCGGGGACGGCGAGCGTGCCCCAGAGCCGGATGGGCATCGAGGCCAGGCGCCCGGAGAGGGGCTGCGGGAATCCGCGCACGCCCAGGTCGTAGTGCCGGGTCACGGCGCTCGCCGGCGCGGCCGACCCCACGCCTGCGCCCGCGAGGGCGACCACGCCGAGGGCCGCCGGAGTCAGGACGCGGAGGATCCCGCGCCGGCGGGGGGCGGTCGTCGTCATGGTCGGTCCTCTCCGGTGGGCGGGGTCGTCAGTGGGCGGTGCCGCCGCCGAGCAGCGCGGACGCCGGCTGCACCACGCGCGTGTCGGCGGCGTGCACGACGTCGTCGTCGCGGTGGTCGTAGTCGAACGACTGGAGCACGTGGCGGATCGACTCGATCCGGGCGCGGCGCTTGTCGTTCGAGTTGATGACGGTCCACGGCGCGGCGGCGCTGTCGGTGGCGATGAGCATGGCGTCGCGCGCGGCCGAGTACTCGTCGAAGCGCGTGAGGCCGGCCTCGTCCATGGGCGAGAGCTTCCAGGTCTTCAGCGGGTCGGACCGCCGGCCCTCGAACCGGCGCGCCTGCTCCTCGCGCGACACCGTGAACCAGAGCTTGAACAGGTGCAGGCCGGCGTCCACGAGGTTGCGCTCGAGCTCCGGGGCCTGGCGCAGGAACTCCCCGTACTGGACGGGCGTCGAGAAGCCCATCACCCGCTCGACCCCGGCGCGGTTGTACCAGGACCGGTCGAACAGGACGATCTCCCCGGCCGTGGGCAGGTGGCCGATGTAGCGCTGGAAGTACCACTGTCCCTGCTCGGTCTCGTTGGGCTTCGTCAGCGCCACCACCCGCGCCATCCGCGGGTTCAGGTGCTCGGTGAAGCGCTTGATCGCGCCGCCCTTGCCGGCCGCGTCGCGTCCCTCGAAGATCACCGCCAGGCGGGCGCCGGTGGTCCGGACCCAGGCCTGCAGCTTCACCAGCTCGACCTGCAGGGCGAGGAGCTCGGCCTCGTATTCCTTGCGCCGCAGCCGGCTCGGGTACGGCAGCTCGCGCTCCATCGTGTGCAGGTCGAGCGGCCGTGCGTCGGGCATCCCCCCGAGCATGCCAGCGGCCGGCGACGCGCGGCGGCGGCGTCGCAGAAGCGTGCCTTAGGCCGGTGTGACCGCCGACGAAAGGGGGACCGAGCCGCCCGGATGGTGCGCGCGCCGGGGTAGGGTGCCGTGCCGTCCACGACGCGAGCCCGACATGCCCCTGTCCCCATCAGCAGACCCGGTGAGCACCGCCGAGGAGGCGGGCGTCCCGGCGCTGCGGGCCCGCCGGGTGCCGATCCGCTGGCTCAACCTGCGCGAGCAGGTGGTGCTGTCGATGTGGTTCGTCCCGGGCCTCTTCGTGCTCGGCGCCCTCGGGCTCTCGGCGTTCATCCTCTGGCTCGATCGGCACGTCTCGGCGGACTACTGGTGGCTGCCCGCCTCGACCCCGGGGGCCGCCGAGAGCCTGTCCTCCACGATCGCCGCCGGGATGCTCACGTTCACGGGCGTCGTCTTCTCGACGACCCTCGTCGCCATCCAGCTGGCGGGCGGCCAGTACTCGCCGCGCGTGGTGCGGGTCTTCGTGCGCTCGACCCTGACCCACGTGACGCTCGGGATCTTCCTGGCGACGTTCGTCTTCGCGCTGAACACGCTGGTGGAGACGCGCGACGGCAGCGTGGCCCGCGTGCCGACGTTCACGATCCTCGCCCTCTACGTGATGGTCCTCGCCACCCTCGCGGCCTTCATCACCTTCTGCCACGGCATCGTCCGCCTGCTGCGCGTGCAGTACCTGCTGCGGACCGTCGCGCTCCACGCGCGCGAGGCGATCGAGCGCTTCGTCCCCACGGCCGGGGCCTACGTCACGGCGGCCGCGCCGGTCCCGGCCGCCGAGCCGGCCCTGGTGCGCAACGGCCGTCGCACGGGCGTGCTGATGTCGGTTGACACGCTCGGGCTCACCGAGGTCGCCGCCGCGGCGGGCGGGTGGATCGATCTGCTCGTGCAGCCCGGCGAGTACCTCGGCGTGGGCACCCCGGTCGCGCGCCTGCACGCCCCCTCGCCCGGAACGGACGTCGGCCACCGCGTGACGGCATGCTTCCTGCTCGGTGGCGAGCGGACGCTGATCCAGGACCCCGGGTTCGGCCTGCGCCAGCTGGCGGACATCGCAGTGCGGGCCCTCTCGCCGGCGATCAACGACCCGACCACCGCGGTCCAGGCGATCGATCGCATCACGAGCCTCATGGCGACGCTGGCCGAGCGGCCCGATCCCAGCGGCTTCTACACGGGCGAGGACGGGGTCGTCCGCGTCCGGGCGCCGGAGCCGGGCTTCGCGCGCCTGGCGGCGCTCGGGTACACCGAGATCGCACTGTTCGGTGCGGACTCCCCCCAGGTCTCCCGCCGGCTCCTGGCGGCCTTCGGCGTGCTGGAGGGCATGACCGACGGCGCCCGCCGCGAGGCGGTGGCCGGGCTGCACCGGCGCACGCTGGCCGCGGTCGAGGCGGCGATGCCGGCCGCCTTCCTCGAGGTCGCCCGCGAGCCGGACCGCCTCGGGTTCGGCTGAGGTCCGCCGATGGAGCTGCCCGAGGGCCTCGACTCGCTCTTCGTCATCGTCGTCGCGTCGGGCACTCGCCCCCCTGATCGCCGGGATGCTGCCCGGGCCGCGGGTCCCCGAGGTCGTGCTGCTGCTGGTGCTCGGGGTCGTCATCGGGCCCGACGTCCTCGACCTGGCCCACACCGAGCCGGCCATCGTCCTCATCGCCAATGTCGGCCTCGGGTTCCTCTTCTTCCTCGCGGGGTTCGAGCTCGACCTGTCGGTGCTGCGCGCCCCGGAGGGCGTCGCCGCGATCTCGGCGTGGGCGATCACGATGGCCGCGTCCCTCGCGGTCGTTGGCGCCCTGGCCGCGACCGGGTTCGTGCGCGCCTGGCTGCCGGTCTCGATCGCGCTCACCACCACGGCGCTCGGCACGCTGCTGCCGATGCTGCGCGACAGCGGGGAGAACCGGGGGCCGTTCGGGCGCGCGATCCTCGCGAACGGCGCCATCGGCGAGTTCCTCCCGATCATCGCCATCTCCCTCTTCCTCAGCGCCCGCGGGGCGTGGCAGTCGCTCGCGCTGCTCGTCGGGTTCGGCCTCCTGGCCGTGCTCGTGTCGCGAGCGACCCGGCTGCTGCGGGGCCGCGCGGTGGCGGACGTCGTCCGGCTCGGCTCCGAGACCTCGTCGCAGACGGCGGTCCGCGTCGCCGTGGTGCTCCTCGTCGCGCTCCTGCTGCTGTCGGGTGAGCTCGGCCTCGACGTGGTCCTCGGCGCCTTCGCCGCCGGCATCGTGCTGCGGGTGACCCTCCCGGAGGGTGACCCGAGCCTCGAGCGCAGGCTGGAGGGGCTCGCGTTCGGGTTCTTCATCCCCGCGTTCTTCGTCGTGTCCGGCATGCGCGTCGACGTGCAGTCCATCCTCGACAGCCCCGGGCGGCTGGTCGTGTTCTTCGTGCTGATCCTGGTCCTCCGCGGCCTGCCGGTGCTCCTCATGTTCCGCCGCCGGCTGCCGGGCCCCGAGCCGCTGCGGTTGTCGCTCTACGCGGCCACGGGTCTCCCGCTGATCGTCGCCATCACCGAGATCGGGCTGGCGACCGGGGAGATGCGCCCGGAGAACGCCGCCGCGCTCGTGGGCGCGGGCCTGTTGTCCGTGCTCGTGTTCCCGATGCTCGCGCGCGCGATCCACCGGCCCGCCGAGCCGTCCGACGAGGCGCTGGCGGGCGCCGGTCCCGCCTGAGGCCCGGTGCGGCGAAGCGCCACCCCCGGTCCCCATCCGGCTCCGGGGCACCCGGTACGGTCCGCCCGACGGCCGAGCCGATCCGACGGTGAGGCCCGGGAAACGACGTGGGGGCGGCACCCATGATCCAGAACGAGCCGGTCCCCTCGTCCGAGGACTGGCCGGGCGACGACACGCTGGCGGGCATCCGCCGGATCCCGGTGTGGGCCTTCATCGTCATCGCCGCCGTCTACCTGGTGCTCATCCAGGGCGTGCAGTAGCTCGTCACCCGCAACGAGAGCGTCGAGTACGGCGTGTTCCCCGACGCGACGAGCGCCTGGAAGAACCTGGTGCTGCCCGTCGGGCTCTCGCTGGTCTTCGTCTACGCCGTGGTCGCCGCCCTGGGCTGGTGGCGGCCGGTCTTCGTCGACCGCCGGCCGGTGGCGCGGTGGGTGTGGGCCATCCCCATCATCATGGTCGTGACCATCGTCGGCGGCATCAACTACGGCGGGCTCTCCGACGTGGGGATGGCCGTCGCGGCGCCCCTGTTGCTCGGCACGCTGATGGTCGGCTTCGCCGAGGAGGGCCTGTTCCGCGGCATCGGCGTCACGACCTTCCGGGTCAACGGCTTCAGCGAGGGCAGGGTCGCCCTCTGGAGCTCGGTCCTCTTCGGCCTCGCCCACGGCACGAACATCTTCATCGAGGGGCCGGGCGCGATCCTCCAGGTGCTGGTCACCGTGGCCGCGGGCTACTTCTTCTACCTCGTGCGCCGCGTGTCGGGCGCGCTCGTCGTGGCCGCCTTGCTCCACGGCCTCTGGGACTTCGGGTTGCTGTCCTCGGGCATCGTCGAGGACGAGCTGTACGCGGGCTCGGCCGTCTTCGTCCTGGCCGACGTCGTGATGGTCGTCCTCCTGCTCGTGCGCCGGCGCCGGATCGAGCGGCGCCCCGCCGGCGCCGCCGCGGAGGGAGGGCTCACAACGGCCTGAGCCCTCCCGGGGAGGCCCGCGGCCGGCATCCCCGCTACCTTCTCCCGGGTGACGACCACCCGCATCAAGGCGGAGCGGTTCCCGGACCTCGCGGATCCGGTCATGTACCCCCGCCTGACGGAGCACAAGATGGCCTGGCTCGCCGAGAAGGGCGAGCGCCGGTCGTTCTCCGCGGGCGAGGTGCTCTACGAGCAGGGCCTGCGCGACGCGCCCTTCTTCATCATCGAGAGCGGCTGCGTCAACCTCATCGACCACAAGCCCGGCAAGGAGGTCTGGATCGCGCAGGCCGACGCGGGCACCTTCGTCGGCGACATCGCGACCTTCACCGGCGAGCCCGCGATGGCGCAGTGTGTCGCCTCCGAGGACACGACCACGATCACCTTCGACCGCCCCGGGCTGCGGGCGCTGCTGGCGGCGTCCCCCGAGATGGGCGAGCTGGTGCTCGGCTGCCTGCTGGCCCGCCGCGCCTGGCACGAGGGCGCCGGGCACGGCGTCATGCGCCTGATCGCCGAGCGTGGCTCGCGCCGCGCATTCGAGGTGCGCGACCTCCTCGAGCGCAACCTGGTCCCGCTGCGCTTCCACGACGTCAACCTCGACCCGTACGCGGACAAGATCCTCGACTGGCTCGACGTGCCGCGCGAGGAGACGCCCGTCCTCGTGCGCCACGACCGCGTGCTGCGCAACCCGTCCGCGGCCCAGGTCGCCCGCGAGCTCGGCCTGCGCGCGGACGTCAACGGGCAGCGCTTCGACCTCGTCGTGCTCGGCGGCGGCCCGGCCGGACTCGCGGCCGCCGTCGCGGGCGGCTCCGAGGGCCTGCGCACCTTCGTCGCCGAGGCCTGGGGGCCGGGTGGCCAGGCGGGCATGAGCAGCCGCATCGAGAACTACCTCGGCTTTCCCAGCGGGATCTCAGGAGTGGAGCTGACCCGGGCGGCCACCCTCCAGGCGCGGCGCTTCGACGCCGTCCTGTCGAGCTTCCACCGCGCGGTCGAGCTGACCGACGGGCCCGAGGGGCTCGCGCGCATCGACCTCGACGACGGCCAGCACGCGCTCGCGCGCACCGTGCTCGTCGCGACCGGCGCCCGCTGGCGCGAGCTCCAGGTGCCCGGCGCCGAGCGCTACCGCGGGGCGGGGCTCTACCACGCGGCCATGCCGGCCGACGCCGAGCGCTTCCGCGACGAGGACGTGATCGTGGTCGGCGGCGGCAACTCGGCCGGCCAGGCGGCCATGAACCTCGCGCGGCACGCGCGCAGCGTCCGCGTCGCCGTCCGCGGCCCGGCCCTCTCGAGCACCATGTCGCGGTACCTGGTCAACCGCGTCGAGCGCTCGCCCCGGATCGAGGTGATGGCCGGGACCGAGGTCGTCGCGCTGCACGGCCGCGGATCCCTCGACGGCGTCACGATCCGCGACGGCCAGGGCGAGAGGAGGCTCGACGTGCGGGCGGTCTTCGTGATGATCGGCGCCGAGCCGTGCACCGAGGCCGTCACGGGCGTGCTGAGGCTCGACGCGGCGGGCTACCTGCTGTGCGGCCCCGGCGCGGCCGCCTGCGACGGTCGGCTGTCGTGGCCCGAGCCCGACCGCGCCCCGCACCTCCTCGAGACGGTCCGCCCCGGCGTCTTCGCGGCCGGCGACGTCCGCGCGGGGGCGACCAACCGCGTCGCCGGCGCGGTCGGCGACGGCGCCCTCGCCACCCGCTTCGCGCACGCGGTACTGGACGCCTGAACGACGTGCGGCCGCGCGTCGGTCGCCGCGGGTTATCCCGGTCGGCCGATCGGGGAGCGCACCACGCCGGTGGGGGACGGCCCGGATGCCCCGCCGGGGACCCGTCGTGAGGATGGGGTCCCGGACATCGGAAGGGAGGGATGGTGCTCACCGCCCTGGTGGTCGTCGCGATCGTCGCGGTGCTGTTCGCGGCCGCCTCGATCCGGATCGTCAAGCACTACGAACGCGCCGTGATCTTCCGGCTCGGGCGCCTGCGGGAGGGCGCGCGCGGGCCCGGGCTCATCCTGATCATCCCGCTCGTCGACCGCCTGCGGCGCGTCTCGCTGCGCATCGTGACGATGCCGATCCCGTCGCAGGAGATCATCACCCGCGACAACGTCAGCGTGGACATCTCGGGGGTCGCCTACTACCGCATCGTCAACCCGGTGAGGTCGGTCATCGCCATCGAGAACGTGGCGGCCGCCATCCACGAGATCGCCCAGACGACCCTGCGCGCGGTGGTGGGGCAGCACATGCTCGACGAGACGCTCTCGGAGACCGAGCGCATCAACCGCAGCCTGCGCGAGATGATCGACGTCCAGACGGAGGAGTGGGGCGTCGTCGTGACCCTGGTCGAGGTGAAGGACATCCAGCTGCCGGAGGGGATGAAGCGCGCCATGGCGCGCCAGGCCGAGGCCGAGCGCGAGAAGCGGGCGAAGATCATCGCCGCCGAGGGCGAGGCCCTCGCGGCCGGGGAGCTCGGGCGCGCCTCGGACATCATGGACGCGCATCCGCTGGCGCTGCAGCTGCGCAACCTGCAGACCCTGGTGGAGATCTCGGTGGACAAGAACTCGACCGTCATCTTCCCCGCGCCCCTCCTGAGCGCCATCTCGGACATCGCGGCCTTCCTCACGCGGGAGCGCGCCGCCGTGCCGCGCCTCCACGAGGAGACGGCGGCCGACCCCGACCGGGCGCCCGCGGCGGCCGGCGGCCGGTAGGCGGGCGCGGTGCACACCCTGACCCCCTCGACGGTGCCGGCCGGAGGCCCGGGCACCCTCGACGTCGGCATCGGGGAGGTCGGCGACGTGACGGTGGTGAGCCTCCGCGGGCCGCTCGACATCTACACGGTCCCGGGCTTCCGTGAGCGCGTGGACGCCGTGTCGATCCCCGGGCGCCGTCTCGTCGTGGACCTCACGGGCGTTACCATCCTCGACTCGTCGGGCCTGGCCGCCCTGCTGCGCCTGCGCAATCGCGCCGGCGCGCACGAGCCCTTCCGCTTCGCGCTCGTCTGCCCGCGCCGCCGCGTGCGGCGCATCTTCGACATCGCCGGCCTGCGCCCGGCATTCGTCATGGAGCGGGACCTGGACGACGTGCTGAGCACCTGGGAGGCCGCCGACGTGGAGTGAGCTGGCCGGCGCGGTCGCGTTCGGGTCCGCGTCGCTGTCGGCCGCGGGCGTCTCCCACCCAGGTCGTGCCCGCCATGCTCGTCCTGCAGATGGCGGTCCCGGTCGCGCTGGCCCCGTTCCTCGCGGGCGAGAGCTGGACGACGGCGCCCGCCGGGGGGCGCCGCTCGCGGTGGCCCTGTGCGTCGTGACGGCGGGGGTCGTGGGGCTCGCGAGCCGCGGGGAGGTGGCCACGGCCGCGTTTCCCCCCGCCGCCCATCCGGGCGGTCACGGATGCCCGCCGGCCGGTCCCGCAGCAGCATGGGGCCAGTCGGGTCGGGGAGACGGCCCATCAGAGGAGGATGACGATGACCAGATCCGATGATCCGCGCGAGGAGCTCCTCGACCTCGCCGAGCGCCTGCGTCACCTGCGCGCCGAGCACCTGCGCGCCGGCGCGGACGGCGCGGTGCGGCGCAAGCTCGAGGCGGAGATGGCCGATGTCTCGGCGCACCTCGACCGGCGGCTGACGACGCTTCTCGCGGACGAGGCCGACCGAGAGGCCTGGCGCGCCCACGCGCGCCACGGCGAGCCGGCGCCCGAGCGGCCGGAGGCGGCCGAGGCGGCGCCCGCCGAGAGCACGCCCCCGGACCGCCCCAGCGGACGGCGCCCTTGGCCGCGCTGAGGTTCGCCCGGGGCGCCGGGCCGGGGCTGCGGACCGTCGCGCGGGGCCTCCGCCGGAGATCCCGGCGGTCGTGGGCCGGGCGGCTCGAGGGCTTCGTCGTAGAAAGCCGCAGGACCGGGGGTCGCCGCCCGGATGGCGCCGCGCGGCGGATCGCAGACTGTCGGCCCATGCGGCAGAGCGGATCCTGGCCGGCCGACGGGGCCGCGTGGGGACGGCCCGGGGGCGGGCGACACCCCGCCGGGCGCGGCTCATGAGCGTCGTGGGGCTGATCACCCATTCCGGCGCCGCGCAGGACGTGCGC
Source organism: uncultured Thermoleophilia bacterium (assembly GCA_963770865.1). GTDB lineage: Bacteria > Actinomycetota > Thermoleophilia > Miltoncostaeales > Miltoncostaeaceae > Miltoncostaea. The sequence goes on along the minus strand of CAVYRD010000009.1, from coordinate 100,664 downwards.
CGCATCACATCGCTGGCGCGCACCATCGACGTGCACGAGCGGGTCAACGTCACGGCCCGGATCCTCGCCGGGCTGGCGGCGGTTCCCGGCGTGCGCGTGCTGCACCTGTCCGAGCCGACGCGGCTCGTCGAGCGGGCGCTCGCGACCCTGGCCGGGCTTCCCGAGGCGACCGCCATCGACGCGCGACCGGTGGGCGGGTCCGGGGTCCGGGGTGCCGCCCAGACGCGCGCCGCCGCCGCCGCTCTCGCGGAGGCCGGGGCGGCGTGCGTGGTCACCTTCGGCGGCGACGGCACCAACCGGGCGGTGGCGGCGGGCTGGCCCGACGCCGTGATCGTCGCCCTCCCGGGTGGCACCAACAACGCCTTCGCCCAGTCGGTCAACCCGACCGCGGCCGGGCTGGCCGCGGCGGTCTACGCCGAGGATCCGGACGCGTTCGCCGGCTACGTCCGGCGGGTGCCGCGATGGCGGATCGCCATCGCCGGCCGTCCCGAGGACACCGCCCTCGTGGACGTCGCCCTGGTGAGCGACGAGTGGGTCGGGGCGCACGCCGTCTGGGATCCCGATCGGCTGATCGAGGCGCTCGTGACCGAGGGCGACCCCACGGTGCCGGGGCTCGCGGGCGTGGCCGGCATGGCGGGCTCCCCCTCCGGCGCGCCCGGGGTGCATCTGCGCTTCGGCCGTCCCGGGCGCCTACTGCTGGCCCCGCTCGGCCCGGGTCGCCTGACGCCCCTGTGGCTGCGCGAGATGCGCCACGTCGGCGCGGACGCGCCGGTGGCGATGCGCGGCCCCGGCACCCTCGCGCTCGACGGCGAGCGGGAGGCGGTGCTGCGCGCCGGCGAGGAGGCGAGCGTCCTCCTCGCCGCGGGCGGGCCGCGGGTGCTGGACGTCCCCGGGGTCCTCCGGGCGAAGGCGCACGGCCGGGGTGAGCTCTCGCAGACCGCACGACGACCAACGACGACAGGAGGTCCGTGATGCCCGACGACGCCGTGCTTCGTGAGATGCACCGGCAGATGGTGCGAAGCCGAATCTTCGAGGAGACCCTGGTCGGGGTCTACATGGAGGGCAAGACGCCCGCCTTCGACATCGCCGCGGGCCCGGTGCCCGGCGAGATGCACCTGTCCTCCGGCCAGGAGCCGGTCGCGGCGGGGGTGTGCGCGCACCTGCGCCCGACCGACGCGGTCACCGCGACGCACCGGCCCCACCACCAGGCCCTCGCGCACGGGGTGGACATGAAGATGATGGCCGCCGAGATCTTCGGCAGGCAGACCGGGCTCGGCCACGGCAAGGGCGGCCACATGCACCTCTTCTCGAAGGAGCCCGCCTTCGGCTGCAGCGGGATCGTGGGCGAGGGGATCCCCACGGCCGTCGGCCACGCGCTGGCCTTCAAGAAGCAGGGTCGCGACGACATCGCGGTCGCCTTCTTCGGCGAGGGCGCCGCCAACCAGGGCGCGTTCCACGAGAGCCTGAACCTGGCGGCGCTCTGGGGCCTGGGGGTGGTGTTCGTCTGCGAGGACAACGCCTGGGCGATCAGCGTGGCCAAGGACAAGGCCACGGCCATCGCCAACAACAGCGACCGCGCCGCCGCCTACGGCATCCCGGGCGTGCTCATCCCCGACAACGACCCGGTGGCCGTCTACGAGGCGGCCGGCGAGGCCGTGGCGCGGGCCCGCCGTGGCGCCGGCCCGTCCCTGATCGAGGTGAAGACCGACCGTCTGCTCGGCCACTTCCAGGGGGACGCGCAGGCGTACCGCACCGCCGACCAGATCGCCGAGCTGGAGCGACGCGACGCGATCCGCGCCTACGAGGCCCGCCTCGCCGAGTCCGGCGTGCTGAGCGAGCAGGAGGCAGCCGCGGTCTGGGACTCGTGCCGGGCCGAGGTCGAGGAGGCGATCGCGTTCGCGCGCAGCTCCCCCGAGCCGGCCGCCGAGGCGGCGCTCGAGCACGTCTTCGCCTGACATCTGAGGAGGATGAGATGACGACAGCAACGACCGACCGCCTGCTCACGACGTCACGGGCGATCGCCGAGGCCATCGGCCAGGAGATCGAGCGCGACGAGCGCGTCTTCGTCATGGGCGAGGACATCGGGATCTACGGCGGCATCTTCGGCGCCACCGAGGGGCTCCTGGCCAAGTACGGGCCCGAGCGCATCATGGACACCCCGATCTCGGAGACCGGCTTCATCGGCGCCGCGGTGGGGGCGGCCGTGTCGGGCATGCGCCCGATCGCGGAGTTGATGTTCGTGGACTTCTTCGGGGTCTGCATGGACCAGATCTACAACCACATGGCGAAGATCCACTACGAGTCGGGCGGCAACGTGACCGTCCCGATGGTGCTGACGACGGCCATCGGCGGCGGCTACGGGGACGCGGCCCAGCACTCGCAGACGCTCTACGGCACCTTCGCCCACCTTCCCGGGATGAAGATCGTGGCCCCCTGCACCCCCTACGACGCCAAGGGCCTGATGACCGCCGCGATCCGCGACGACAACCCGGTGCTCTACTTCTTCCACAAGGGCGTCATGGGGCTCGGCTGGATGACCCCCAACCCGCGGGCGACCGGGCCGGTGCCCGAGGAGTCCTACACCGTCCCGATCGGCAAGGCCGACGTGAAGCGCGAGGGCACCGACGTCACGATCGCGACCATCTCGCTGATGGTGCACCGGGCGCTCGACGCGGCCGACGCCCTGGCGGCCCGCGGGGTGCAGGCCGAGGTGATCGACCTGCGCAGCCTCGTCCCCCTCGACCGCGAGGCGATCGCCGAGTCGGTGCGCAAGACCCGCCGCCTGCTCGTGGTCGATGAGGACTACCGCTCCTTCGGGATGAGCGCGGAGGTGATGGCGGTGGCCATCGAGGAGGCGTTCGACTTCCTCGACGCCCCGCCGGCGCGGCTCGCCTTCCCGGACGTGCCGATCCCCTACAGCCGTCCGCTCGAGCAGTTCTGCCTGCCGAACGCCGACACCATCGCGGCCGCGGCGTCCGCGCTGGTCGGGCGCTGAGCGGAGGCCGGGGACGATGCGCCAGGAGATCCTCATGCCCACGCTCTCCGAGGAGGTGGAGGAGGGGGTGATCGTCACCTGGTTCGTCGTCCCCGGCACCGTGGTGCGGGCCGGCGACCTGGTCGCCGAGGTGCAGGTGGAGAAGGTCAGCGAGGAGGTGCGCGCCCCCGCCGACGGGCTGTTCGTCGAGGAGCTTGTCGCGCAGGGCGACGTGGTGCGCCAGGGGGACCCGATCGCGGTGATCGAGGTGGGCGTCGCCGATGCGCTCGCGCCGCAGGCGCCCGCACACCCGGCCGGGCCCGCGCACCCGGCCGGGCGCGTCGCCCCGGTCGTCCCCGCCTCGCCCGCGGCGCGTCGGCTCGCCCGGGAGCTGGGCGTCGACCTCGCCACCGTGTCGGGGACCGGACCCGGTGGCCGCATCGTCGAGGCGGACGTGCGCATGGCCCCCACCGGCACCGCCGAGGGGACCGTCGAGTCGGAGGCCCTGTCGCCGATGCGCCGCACGATCGCCACCCGCCTGACCGCCGGCCTGCGCGAGGCGGCGCAGCTGACGCTGACGGCCGAAGCCGACGCAACCGATCTCGCGGCGGAGCTCGCGCGCCTCGGCGCGTCCTCGGGCCGCGGGCCCTCCTACACCGCGGCGGTGGTGCGCGCGTGCGCCCTGGCGCTCCGCGACCACCCCCGGATGGCACGGCGCTGGACCGCGGAGGGCCTGGTCCCCGTCGCCGCCGTCGACATCGGCGTCGCCGTGGCGGTGGACGACGGGCTCGTCGTTCCGGTCCTGCGGGCGGCCGACGGCACGGGCCTCGACCGGCTCGCAGAGGAGCTCCGCGCGCTCGCCGAGCGGACGCGCGCCGGCGCGATCACCTCCCCGGAGACCCAGGGGGCCGTCATGACCGTCACCAGCCTCGGAGGGCACCGCATCGACGCCTTCACGCCGCTCCTGGACCTGCCGCAGTCCGCCATCCTCGGCGTGGGCCGCGCCCGTCAGCGCCCCGCCGTGATCGACGGCCAGGTCGTCCCCCGGATGCTGATGGTCCTGAGCCTCACGATCGACCACCGTGTCGTCAACGGCGAGCCCGCGGCCGCCTTCCTCGACCAGGTGATCGCCCTGCTGGAGGAGCCGTCGCGCCTCGCGTGACGCCCGTCGCCGAGGCGCTCGCCCGCCCGGACGCGTTTCCCGACCGGCCCACCCGGATCGAGGTCGTGGAGACGCACATGTCGTGGGTCTTCCTCACCGAGACCCGGGCGTACAAGCTGAAGAAGCCCGTGCGGTACGCCTTCCTGGACCATCGCACGCCCGCCAGTCGCCGCCGGGCCTGCGAGGACGAGGTACGGCTCAACCGCCGCCTCGCGGCGGACGTCTACCTGGGCGTGCTGCCGGTGGCGCGGGTCGGCGGGGCGCTCCGCGTGGGCGGTGAGGGCGTCGCGGTCGACTGGGTGGTGCACATGCGGCGCCTCGGCGCCGACCGCATGCTCGACCGCAAGATCGTCGAGGGCCGGCTGCGCCCGGGCGAGCACCGCGCCGCCGCAGCGCTGCTGGCCCGCTTCTACCGGGCGGCGCCCTTCGCCGGCGTCGGCGCGCAGGAGTATCGCGAGAGGATCGAGCGGGAGTTGCTCGCCGCCCGGCACGAGCTGGTCGACCCCCGGGACGGGTTGCCCGTCGGCGACATCGACGCCGCGGCCGACGCGGCCCTGGCGGCGCTGCACGCGGCGCCGGGGCTGCTCGATGCCCGCGTCGCCGCGGGCCGGGTGGTCGAGGGCCACGGCGATCTGCGCCCGGAGCACGTCGCCCTCGGGCCCGTGCCGGCGGTGATCGACTGCCTCGAGTTCGCCCGGGACCTGCGCATCCTCGACCCGGTCGACGAGCTCGCGTACCTCGCCCTCGAGTGCGAGCGGCTCGGGGCGCCGGAGGTCGGCGCGGCCTTCCTCGAGGAGTACCGGCGGTTGGCCGGCGACGACCCGCCGGAGCGGCTGCTGCAGGTCTACGCCGTCATGCGCTCACTCGTGCGCGCGAAGCTGGCCGTCTGGCGGATGCGCGAGCCCGGGGCGGACCGGGCGCGCTGGACCGCGCGGGCGGCGGACTACGTCAGGCTGGCGCGCGACCACGGTCGGCGCCTGGGCTGACCGGCCCACAGGCGTTCAGCTCGACGAGCGAGGCCCCGGCGTGCAGCCGCCGGATGGCCTCGGCGAGGAAGGGCGCCGTGCCGAGCACGGTCACGCGCGCCGCGGCGGGGCCCCTCAGGGGGCGCGGCGCGACGGTGTCGGTGACGACGACCGCCGAGAGCGCCGGGTCCGCCAGCGCCTCGTCCGCCCCCTCGGCGAAGACGGCGTGCGTCGCGACGGCGATCACGCCGGTGGCCCCGGCCTCGCGGCACCGGCGGGCCGTCCGGACGATCGTCGTCCCCGTGCTGATCATGTCGTCGACGATCACCGCGACGCGGCCGCGCACCTCGCCGGCGAACAGGTCGCCGGTGACCACGCCGCCGCTGCGCGCCTTCTCCGCATAGGCGCTCGTGATGGGCGCGCCGAGCGCCTCGGCGAGGGCGGTGCGGAGCGCGTCCGCGCGCTTGACGCCCCCGGCGTCGGGCGCGACCACGGCGAGGGGCTCCCCGCCGGCGGCCGCGGCGAGGTGGCGCACCAGCAGGGCCCGGGCCTCGAGGTGCTCGGCCCGGCACCGGAAGGCGTTCTCGAAGGCCGCGGGGTTGTGGACGTCCATCGCGACCACCGCGTCCACCCCCATCGCCTCGATCAGCTCGGCGACGTAGCGGCTGGTGACCGGGTCGCGCGACTTGGTCCGCCGGTCCTTGCGGGCGTAGCAGAGGTAGGGCGCGACGACCGTGACGGAGGCCGCGCCCAGGTCGCGCAGGGTCCCGCAGAAGAAGAGGAGGCGGCAGAGGCGGTCGTTGACGCTCTGGCGCCCGTCGCCGTGGAGGGACTGGATGACGTACGCGTCGCGCCGGCGCACGGACTCGAGCGGGCGCGCCTTGTGCTCGCCGTCCTCGAAGTCGCGCTCCTCGTGCTGCGCGAGCGGGCGGCCGAGCGCGGCGGCGATCCGCTCGCCGAGGTCCCGGCCGGCCGCGAGGGCGAAGACGGCGGGCTCGGCGCCGCTCATCGCCCGGGCACCGGGGCCGCTCCCGAGGGTGCCTCCGCGGCGGTCGCGCCCGGCGGGCGCCGGTCGAGCCCGGCGGCCGCATAGGCCTGCGCCTCGTCCAGCGTCTCGGCCTCGAGCAGCGCCCTGGTGAGCGACTCGAGCTGGTCGCGGTGCTCCACGAGCAGCGCCGTCGCCTCCCGCTGGGCCTGGTCGACGATGGCCCGCACCTCCTCGTCGACGAGCCGCTGGGACTCCGGCGAGGCCTCGGCCACGCCCGGCATGGTCATCGCGCGCGAGTCCGCGGGGATCACCGCGACCGCGCCCACGGCGTCGCTCATGCCCCAGCGCCCCACCATCTGGCGGGCGATCACGGTGAGCTGCTCGATGTCCGACTCGGCGCCGGTCGTCACGTCGCCGTACACGAGCTGCTCGGCGGCGCGTCCCCCGAGCGCCACGCGGATCTTCGTGAGGAGCTCGTCGCGCGTGTAGCTGTAGCGGTCGGCGTCCGGGGCCGCGTAGGTGACCCCCAGGGCGGTGCCGCGGGGGATGATCGAGATGCGCCGCACCGGATCGGCGTGCGGGCTGAGCATGCCGACGAGCGCGTGCCCGGCCTCGTGGTGGGCCGTGCGCTCGCGATCGTGCTGCGTCATGACCAGCCGCCGTTCCGTGCCCAGCAGCGTCTTGGCGAGCGCGTCGTCGAAGTCGCGCATCTGCACCGCGTCGTGGCCGCGCGTGGCCGCGAGGAGCGCCGCCTCGTTGGCGAAGCTGGCGAGGTCGGCGCCGACCATGCCGGGCGTCGCCCCCGCGAGCGCCTCGAGGTCGGCGTCGCCGGCGAGCGGGATGCCCCGCGTGTGCACCTTCAGGATCGCGAGCCGCCCGGCCCTGTCGGGGGGCTGCACCGCGACGCGGCGGTCGAAGCGGCCGGCGCGCAGCAGGGCCGGATCGAGGATGTCGGGCCGGTTGGTCGCGCCGAGGACGATCACCCCGGTGGACGGGTCGAAGCCGTCCATCTCCGTGAGGATCTGGTTGAGCGTCTGCTCGCGCTCGTCGGCGCCGCCCCCGAAGCTGACGGCGGCCGCCCGCGAGCGACCGATCGCGTCGAGCTCGTCGATGAAGATGATCGCCGGCGCCGCCGCCTTGGCCTGGGCGAACAGGTCGCGCACGCGCGACGCGCCGACGCCGACGATCATCTCGATGAACTCCGACGCGCTCATCGAGAAGAACGGCACGCCCGCCTCCCCCGCGATGGCGCGCGCCAGGAGCGTCTTGCCGGTGCCGGGCGGTCCGGTGAGGAGCACGCCCCGGGGGATGTGCGCGCCGAGCCTGCGGAACCGCTCGGGCTCCTTCAGGAAGTCGACGATCTGGGTCAGCTCCTTCTTGGCCTCGTCGATTCCGGCGACGTCGTCGAAGGTGACCCGCGGCCCGGAGGGCGCGTACCTGCGCGCACGCGACTTGCCGAGGCCGAGCGCCCCCGACGCGGCGCCGGCGGAGCGGCGCATGAGCCAGACGAACAGCCCCACGATGAGGAGGGCGGGGCCGAAGCTCAGCAGCAGCGTCACCACGAGCGGGGTCGTGGCCTCGCCCTTGGCCGTCACCGTGACGCCCTTGTCGTGCAGGAGCGGGATCAGCGCGGGATCGCCCGGCGCGGGGGGCTGGCGCGTGGAGAACCGGGTGCGGGCGTCATCCGTGGAGGACGGGTAGCGGACACCCTGCTTGAACGTCCCGGTGATCGCGTCGCCCGCGAAGTTGACCTCGGAGACGTTCCCTGCCTCGACCTGCTCGATGAAGGTCGGCTCGTAGGGGATCTTCACGCGCTCCGGCCCGCTCGAGAGCGACGACACGATCCAGATGTCCAGGACCACCAGGAGGGCGAAGAACCAGATCCACCGCGCGGAGAAGCGGCTGCGGGCCGGCTCCGGCGACCCCCGTCCGTCGCTCGACGGGTCGATTCGCCAGCCCGGATGGTCGCGGCCGGCGCCGCCGCGCGGCCGTGGCCGGCGTACGTGGCGCGGGGGGGAGGGGTCGGTGGACGCCATCGGCTCACGCTAGGAAGCGCGGACCCGGGCGTGCATCCGGGTTCGCGCGGACGGGGTACGGAAAACCCACGATCACCGGTGCGGATCGCGGATGCGCGCCCGGGTCGTCGGGAGGAGCGTGTCGGCATCCGGTGAGCGCTGTCCGCGGGGCGGCGCCGGGAGGGGGGCGGGTGAGGATCCAGGAGCCGGGCGCGCGCACCATCTCCGCGCTGTGGTCGCGCGCGGTGGCCGGGCCGCGCGCGCAGCCCGCCTACATGGTCGAGGCCGGCGGTCGCTGGTCGGGCGTCCCCTGGGAGGAGGCGGGCCGGCGGGTCGATGAGCTCGCGGCGGGCTTCCTCGCGCTCGGCGTCCGGCCGGGCGACCGCGTCGCGATCCTCGGCCGGACCCGCCTGGAGTGGGTGCTCACCGACTTCGCGCTCATCGCCATCGGCGCGGTCGTCGTCCCGGTCTACCCGGCGGCGACGCCGGCCGATCGGCGGCACGTGCTCTCCCACTCCGGGACGCGGTTCCTCGTGTGCGAGGACGCAGCCGAGAGGGAGCGGATCGCCCGCCTTCCCGGTCTCGCGCACCTCGAGCGGGCGCTCACGATGGACCATTCCGACGACGACCTCGCCGGGCTCGGCGAGCGGGGGCGAGACCGCCTGCGCGATGACCCGGGCGCGGTCGCGAGGGCGCGGGCGGCGATCCGCGAGGAGGACCTGCTCACCCTGGTCTACACGTCGGGCACGACCGGGCCGCCGAAGGGCTGCATGCTGACCCACCGCAACTACCGGGCCATGCTCGACATGGCCGGCGGGGTCCCCGCGCTCGCCCGGCCCGGCGACGTGGCACTGCTCCACCTGCCCCTCGCGCACGTCTTCGCCCGCCTGGTCCCGTTCCTCGCGGCGGCCGTCGGGTTCACCGTCGCCTTCCTCCCGGACGCCTCCCGTCTCGCGGTCGCGCTCCGGGCGGTGCGTCCGACGCTCCTGCCCAGCGTGCCGAGGGTCTTCGAGGCGATGCACGCGGCCGTGCTGCGCGAGCTCGACCGGGGCCGCCCTGCGCGGCGACGGCTGGCGGGCGCGGCCCTCGGGGCCGGACGGGAGGCCGCGCGCCGCCGCCGGGAGGGGCGTCGGCTCGGCCCGTGGCTGTCCCTCCGCCTCTCCGTGGCCGATCGGCTGGTGCTCTCCCGCATCCGGGGCAGGCTCGGCGGCAGGCTGCGCCACGCGGTGTCGGGCGGCGCGAAGCTCCCGCCGGAGGTGGCCGAGCTCTTCGAGGCGCTGGGCGTCCTGATCCTCGAGGGGTACGGGCTCACCGAGTGCACCACCGTGGCGGCGGTCAACCGGCCGGACCGCCACCGGCTGGGCACCGTCGGCCCGCCCCTGTCCGGCGTCGAGGTGAGGATCGCTCCGGACGGCGAGGTCCTGCTCTGGGGCGAGAACGTGTTCGCCGGCTACTACCGGGACGTGGCGGGGACGCGGGAGGTCCTCGACGACGACGGCTGGCTCAGCACGGGCGACCTCGGGTTCCTCGACGCGGACGGCTTCCTCACGATCACCGACCGCAAGAAGGACATCATCGTGACCTCCGAGGGGGAGAACGTCTCGCCCCAGCGCGTCGAGACGGCCCTGCGCGCGTCCCCCTACGTCGCGGAGGCGCTCGTCGTCGGGCACGGGCGGCCGTACCTGGTGGCCCTCCTGTCCCCGGACGCGCACGCGATCCGGGCGGTCGCCCGAACCGGTCCGGACGTGCGCCGCGTCCTCGGGGGCGTCCTCGCCGACGTCAACCGCGGGGCCGCCCGTGCCGAGCGGGTGCGGCGCTTCGCGATCCTTCCCCGCGAGCTGCGGGCCGAGGAGGGGGAGATCACGCCGACGCTGAAGCCCCGCCGGCGCGTCTGCGAGGAGCACTTCCGCGACCTCATCGAGTCCCTCTACGCGGACGACCGGGCCGGGCCCCCGCCCGGGGATGCGGGCTCCGGGCTGCGTCAGCCCTTGTAGACGCCGACCGGTGCGAGGCGTGCGACCCGGCGGGCCACCCCGGCGCGCTCGATGACCGCGACCACGCGGTCCACGTCCTTGTAGGCGAACGGCGCCTCCTCGGCGAGCCCGCGCACGGACGGGCAGCGGACCGCGATGCCGGCCGCCTCGAGCTGCCGCCGGACCTCGGCGCCGCCGGTCCGCCGGCGCGCCCCGTGGCGGGAGAGCAGCCTCCCGGCCCCGTGGCAGGCGCTCGAGAAGGCGAGCTCGTCGGCGGCGTCGCGGCCGCACAGGACCCAGGAGCCGGTCCCCATGGAGCCCGGGACGAAGACCGGCTGGCCGACCTCCGCGAACTCGGGCGGGTACTCGGCGGCGCGGCTCGGGCCGAAGGCGCGCGTGGCCCCCTTGCGGTGCACCCACAGGGCGCGGCCGAGGTGCTCCTCCCGCTTGGCGACGTTGTGGGCGACGTCGTAGACCTGCCGGACCTCCGCGGCCCGCGCGGGTCCCAGCACCCGCCCGACGGCCTCGCGGACGCGATGGGCCAGGACCTGGCGGTTGGACCAGGCGAAGTTCGCGGCGCAGGCCATCGCCGCGAGGTAGCTCCGCCCCTCGGGTGAGCCGATCGGGGCGCAGGCGAGCTCGCGGTCGGGCAGGTGGATCCCCCATCCGGCGAGCCGCGGCTCCATCAGCCGCACGTGGTCGGTGCAGACCTGGTGGCCCAGCCCGCGCGAGCCGCTGTGGATGAGCGCGGTCAGCTCCCCCTCGGCCAGCCCGAGCACCCGCGCCGCCGGGTCGTCGACCACGCGCTCGACGACGCCGATCTCGAGGAAGTGGTTCCCGGAGCCGAGCGTGCCGAGCTGCGCCCGCCCGCGTTCCTTGGCCCGGGCGGAGACGGCTGCGGCGTCGGCGCCGCCCAGCACGCCGCCCGACTCCGTGTGCCGCAGGTCGCGCTCGTGGCCGAGCCCGAGTCGCTCGACGACCTCCCGCGCGCCGCGCGTGAGGACGCGGTCGAGCGGCGCCCCCTCGAGGCTCAGCCTGCCGTCGCGGCCGGTGCCGGCGGGCACCGAGCGGGCGATCTCGTCCATCAGCGGGCCGATCGCGCCGGCGACCTCATCGCGGCCCACCCCGAGGGCGAGGAGCCGTACGCCGCAGTTGATGTCGTAGCCGACGCCTCCCGGCGAGACGACGCCCTCCTCCTCGTCGATCGCGGCGATCGCGCCCACGGGGAAGCCGTACCCCTGGTGGACGTCCGGCATCGCGACCGCGGCGCCGACGATTCCCGGCAGGCAGGCGACGTTGGCGAGCTGCTCGAGCGAGCGGTCCGACGCGATCGCCGCCATGATCACCTCGTCCGCCAGCACCCGGGCGGGGACACGCATGCCGCGGCGGGCGGAGGCGGCGATCTCGTAGACCACCTCGCCGACGCGGACCGGCGCCAGACCGGCGCCGACGGCGTTCCCGGGCGTCACGCCGCGTCGGCGGGCGCGACGAGCCCGTGGTGGCCGTCGTAGCGCCGGTACGCCACATGCAGACGGCCGCGCTCGGCATCGACGAAGGGGATGTACGGCGCCCCGCTCTCGTCGAGGGCGGAGAGGGCGTCGGCGAGCGTCATGCGGGGGGCGGGTGAGACCGGCACCTCCGGCGGCTCGCCCTCGGGCCCGCGACCCACCGCGGGATCGGCGCTGACGAGGGCGTGCCCGCCGTCCTCGGTGCGGTGGATCAGGCAGTCCGATCCGGTGCCCGCGTCGGTGTAGAGGTGGAAGTCGTGGTCCAGGAGCCGCATCTCGAACGCCGCCTCCTCAGGCGACACGCGTCCGATCGAGACGCTCTTGGTCCGCACCAGCCGGCGCTCCTCGACGGGCCGCGGGTAGTAGGGCGGCCGGTGGCCCCGCAGGTCGCCGTGGCGCCATTCGCCCGGGGACGGCACGCCGGAGCGGCGCGTCGCGTCGCGGTGCCGCTCGTGGATCAGGCGGATGCCGTCGCGGATCCGGTCCGCGAGGAGGTCGATCGCCTCCTCCATCGTGGGGCGCGCCACGTGTGCTCGCACCAGCCGCCCGCTCACGTTGACCGTCGCCTTGGCGACGGCCGGCCGCTCGAGCGCCGGGTCCGGTGCCATCTCCAGCAGGAGGCGGGTGAACAGGATCGGCCGCGGCGGCCTCTCGCAGGCGGCACGGATCTTGGCGATGGCCGTCTCCACGTGGCGATCGGACACGTCCCCGCGCACCACGACCTCCGGGTCCACGGGACTCGTCCTGGGTGAGCGGGTTGCCATGGCCCCCCCTTCTCGGCTCCTCGGAACGCGAGCCTCGCGGCGCCGGGGTCCGCGGTCATCCGGCCCGCCACGGCCGCCCCTTGCGGGCCACTACGTAACTGGCCGGGCGTCAGACGTCGTAACTGGCCGGGCGTCAGACGTCGATCACGACGCGACCCTCCCACCCCTCGCCCGCGCGGCGGACGGCGAGGCCGTGGTAGGTGGCCGCCTTCGCGAGCGGCCGCAGGCCGGGATCCAGAACGCCCGTCATCGCGCCGCGGAGGGTCGCCCCCTCGAGGCTCTCCACCTCGAGGCCGGTGGCCACGAAGCCGTCGACGTCCATCAGGTAGATCGCCTCGTTGAGGATGTCGGCGAGCAGCGTGTCCGGCCCCGAGGCCGCGATCTCCACCGGGCGGCGTTCGCGGCCGTCCCCGAGCGCGGCCTCGGAGACCTCCGCGGCGAGCCCGCGGAGCGCCTCCGAGTAGAGGGCCTCACGCGTCGGAGCGCTCAGGCGCATCTCCAGCTCGCCGGTGTGCTCGACCAACTCGATCACGATCGCCCGCCCGGCTCCCCCGGCCGCCCGGTCAGTCGCCGCGGTCCTCGCCCGCGGCCCCGGCCGCCTCGGCCGGCCGGCCGAGGCGGAGCAGCCTGCGCACCTCGTCCTCGCCGGTCTGGCCGAAGTCCGCGTACCAGATGCTCACCGCCCAGAAGTCGTACACCGCGTAGGGGCAGACGACCTCGTCGGCCTCGACGCTCAGCGCCTCCACGCTGTCGCTCGCCCCCACCGGCACCGCCGCCACGACGCGCGACGCGCCGTGGGCGCGCGCCCACCGACAGGCCGCCACCATGGTCGCCCCGGTCGCGAGGCCGTCGTCCACCAGCACGCACGTGGCGCCCGACGGGTCGATCCGGCCGGTCTCCTCGTGGAGCCGGTCATCCATGGCGCGCGCCTCCTCCGCGGCCCCGCGCACGCGGCCGCGGAGCTCCGGCATGGCCCTCCCGTCGAGCCCGCGCATGTCGCGCAGGTACGGGGGCCCATCGGCCGTGACGGCCCCGAGCGCGTACTCGCGGTGCAGCGGATGGCCCACCTTTCGCACCACGAGCACGTCGAGCGGCACGCCGAGGGCGCGGGCGACCTCCGCCGCCACCGGGACCCCGCCGCGCGCCAGCCCGTATACCACCACGCGCCCATCGGGGAGGGCCGGCATCTCGCGCGCGAGGCGTCGCCCCGCGTCCGCGCGGTCGCCGAACAGGGCTGGGCTGTCCTGGAAGTCCATCACGACCGCGCGCGCAGGGCGCGCGCCCGGCTCACCGGCGCACCCGCAGGGGGTGCGCCGGCGGGACCCTAGGCACCGTGGGTGACGCCGAGCGTCGCCTCGGTGGCAGCCGACCCCTCGGCGTGGAGGGCCTGGGAGCGATGGTGCTGATCGTCTTGGCCATCGCCTCGCGGACCTTCATCACACACCTCCTTCTCACGCGGCACCGGCTCCGCCGGCCGGTGAGAGCTCCGGATGCCTCACGCTCACGGCCGGGTCCCGTCCGCGCATCCGGGAGCGCAACGATCCGGCCTCCGCAGTACACCGATGGGCCGGGCTCACGGCGACGCGGTCTCGGGGGGCTCCGGCGTCGCCAAACGGATCTCGTCCACCACGTCGTCGATCCCGAACACGAACCAGGCGTCCGATTCGGCCATGTGTCGCTCGTGATCCTCGCGCAGGTACCCCCGCAGCGTCACCACGGCGTCCTGGGCCGTCACGCGCACCTGGCCGGCATCCACCAGGCGGTCCTTCTCGAGCGCCAGCCGGACGGCCTCGATGATCGCGGCATCGCTGTCGTCCTCGGGGGGCTCGACCGCGATGCCGTTGATCACGTCCCGGCTGCCCGGCACCCACCACGCCAGCACGCCCGCCAGCCGCTTCTCGTCCAGCCCGCGCACGCTGCCGTTCAGCGTCACCACGCCGTCCGCCACCTCGACGTCGACCTCGCGGCGGAGCCCCGCGAGGTCGGGCGGCCCGGCATGCCAGTCGCCGGTACCGCCCCGCACGCGGATCGCCTGGAAGGCCGGCTCGCCGACCAGGGCGTCGACGACCAGGCGGAGGATCTCCTCGTCCGACATCCGCGCCGCAGGCCGGACGCGCAGCCGGTCCACGAGGCCGACGACCCCGTCGATGGCCGCGGCGCGCTCGAGCGCGATGCGCTTGCGGGCGACGCTCGCCACCTCGCCCTCGAGCGTCACCACGGTGTCGGGGCCCGCCGCGACGCCGATCGCCGCGGCCTCCTCCGCGAGCCGCGGCTCGGCGGCCAGAGCCTGCCGCACCTGCGACGCGAGATCGACGCGCCCCATGTCGGTGCCGGTGCCGGTCGAGCTCATCACGCACCTCCGGCGTCGATGCCTCCTCCCCATGCGCGCCTGGGAGGCTCGTGCGCCGAGGAGGCCTTTCGGCGAGACGATCGGGGCCGCCGCTCCCGACGGCATCGGGGCCGTCGCCGATGCGCGGCTTCGGCTTCACCGAGGCGGGTACCGGCGGCGACATCCACCTGGCTCCGTCCCGTCGTCACCCGACGACCAGCACGCCGCGTTCCCGGCGGACCGCCGACCCGAGCCCGGCGCAGGCCGATCGCAGGCGGTGCTCGATCCACGCGAGGTCCCGCCCGCGGGCGGCGCGCGTCCGCCGGTCGTCGATGACGAGCGGGAGGCACTCGATGCGCGTGAGCCCACCGGTTCCCACCGTCACGGTCCAGAGCAGCCCGAGGTCGTTCCGGAGCACCGGGTCGATGGCGTAGTCGTCGATGAAGTCGCCGAGATCGAACAGGACCGGCGGCGCGGCGCCGTGGAAGACGTGCGCGGAGTGGCCCGCGACGACGGTCGCACCGGCCGCCACGAGGCGCGCCGCCGCGGCGCGGACGTGCGGCTGCGGCGAGGCCACCATGTTCGGGCCCCAGTGGGGCGTGACCAGGACGACGTCGGCGCTCATGCGTGCGCCGGCGACGGTGTCGGCCAGCCAGCCGGGCACCGGCTCGTCCCAGAGGTCCGCGTAGGCGACCCCCGGCCGGTCGGGTCCGGCCGCGAAGTCCGCGGGGTGGTCGGTGACGCCGATCACGACGACCGCGAGGCCGCGGACCGGCAGCACGGCCGGGCGGCGGGCCTCGGCCACGTTCGCGCCCGCACCGACGCAGGCGATGCCCGCCGCCCCGAGCCGATCCAGCGTGTCCTGCAGGGCGAGCGGGCCGAAGTCGAGGGCGTGGTTGTTCGCCAGCGTCACGCACCCGACGCCGAGCTCGGCCAGGAGCTCGACGGCGGCCGGCGGCGCCCGGAAGAAGAAGGGCTTGCCCGGCGCCTGCCAGCGCTCTCCGCGCTCCGACACGCAGCACTCGAGGTTGAGCACGACGAGGTCGGCGGTCCCCGCTGCCTCGACGATCTCCGGGGCCACCAGTCCCCGCCCGGTCCCACGGCGGCCCATCTTCTCGCCGACGCCCCTGCCGAGCATCGTGTCGCCCATGAGGGCGATCCGGATCTGCTGGCCCGCGCTCACCGCGTCATCGTGGCCTCCTCGGCCGGGTCGGGCCGGCGTGGCGTGAGCCGCCCCGCGCCGTGCGGCCCAGCCTGACGCCGTGCGCCCGCGACGCATCGGTGGCGCCACTCAGGCGCGGGCGCGGCTTTCCCGAGTCTCCTCCACGCGCCCCCGGCCGCCCGGCGGTCCCGCGGAAATCCGCGGGGCTCCTCCGGGGCGCCACGGACGGCGGGGGGGGCGACGCGGGCTACCGTCGTCACCCAGCCGTACTCGGAGGTCGTCATGCCGTTCTTCTTCCGCTCCTGGGACACGCAACCGTCGTCGTGCGACGAGGACGTCGAGTCGGCGATCGCCGAGTACATCGCGGTGTCGCGGTCGCCACTGAGGCTCACCGAGCCCGACTGGTTCACCCTCGCCGAGCGGGCCGAGTGGGAGCGCCTCAGCGCCGCCGTCGGACTCGAGGCCCCGCGCACCGAGGTCGGGCCGTGACCCGGCCCGGCCGGGCGTCCGCCCTCCGCGCCCGCCCGGGCGGCTAGCCGGGGGCGTCGGGGAGCAGCAGCACGACGCCGAACGCGCCGACGTCGCCCCGCCCCCTGTCCCACCCGCCGCGGACGACGGCCCGGCACCGTGCCGCCCCGTGCCGCCGCCGGGCCTCGTCGATCAGCGGCCGCAGGCGCACGGCGTCGCCGTGCCGCAGGTGGCCGACGGCGACCCCGCCGATCCCCACCGCAACGGCATCGGGGTCGAAGCGGTTGCCGGGCTCGGGGACGAGCTCGGCGATCGCCTCGGCGTCCACGCCCCCGTACCGGCGCGCGCCGCCCGTCAGAGCGAGCAACTCGTCCTGGTGGTGGGACTCCCCGACCACGTCCACCTCACGGGAGCCGGGGAGCGTGACGGGCGCCTCCGCCCCCACGCGCCCGACGAGCCGCGGGCGCGCCCGTGCGGGCTCCCCGTGGCCGAGCAGGCGCCGGAGCGCCCCGATCCCACCCCCGCGCCGGCAGCCGAAGCAGAACCAGCGGCACCCCTCGGCGTCGATGTGCAGCGACGGCCGATGGTCCTCGTGGAACGGGCAGAGGTAGTAGCGGTCGCCCGGACGCAGATCGATCCCGGCGCCGCGCCAGGCGTCGGCGAACGCCTCCTGCTCGGCCGCGGCCCGGACCGGCGCGTCGCCGAGGGGATGGCGCGGCCCGTCCGCCCCGTCGGTGCCTCCGGCGAGCGACGCCAGCCACCCCGGCACCGGCGCGAGGGGGATCTCCCAGGGGGAGCGCCCCTCCCGCCACGTGTACCGGCGCCCCGACGCGTGGAGGCTCGGCGGCGCCACGACGGTCCCTCCCTCCGCCTTCAGATCCAGGCCGGGCGCCGGCGTCGCCGACGGCAGGGCGGCCCCCCTCACATCGAGCCAGAGGTGCCGGCCGCCCCCGCCGGTGAGCGTCTCCGCCGTCGGCGGGAGCGCCCCCCACCGCGCCTCGAACCCCTTGAGGGCGACGTCGCCCCCGCTGCGGGGGTCGACGTCGAGCACGGCCACGCCGGAGACGCGGCCCGTCACCACGGCCAGGTTGGCGTCGGGCCACCTCCGCCACCAGCCGCGGATCTCCTCGGTCCGCGGGCCGCTCTCCGCGTAGGCCTGCCAGCGGACGCGGGGGTGCTTGCCGGGGGACGGGCAGTCGGCCCGTCCGCAGCTGCACGCGTCCCCGGCCGGCGTGTGAACCGGGACGACCGCCCAGCCCAGGCCCGTGTAGGCGAACGCCGCGAGGGCGGCCGGCCCCGTCACGGCGGCGGCGCGGGGCCGGCGCGGACGGTCACGAGTCCCGCGGGACCACCCGCTCGTCCCACACCGCGTCGTCCGGCAGCGCGAGCTCGGCCCAGTTCGGCCTCGGGGCCTCCGCCGTCCCCGTGCGGGCCACCACGCCATAGACCTGGACGTCCGGGGACGGGATGCCCTCCAGGCGGACGACGGCCCAGGCGCCGGTGGCGTCGGCCTCGGTCTCCCACGTCTCGACCACCAGGAAGCCCCCGGGGCCGTGCGCGACGGTCCGCTCCAGCAGGCCGTGAGCCGGGGCGTGGTCGGCCCAGTGGTGCTCGAGGGCGGAGAAGACCGCCCGGGGCTCGCCCTCCAGGCTGGCGACGGTCAGGACGGACATCACGTCTCCCTTCGCTCGGTGGAACCGACCCTCGCGGCGCCGCGGCGCGATGGCATCGGCGTTTTCCCGCCGATCGCCACCGGGATCTCACTGACCACGGGCCTCGCCTCCCGGCGTCAGCTCGTCGACGCGCGCGAAGCGCGCGCCCAGGCTGCGCATCTCGGCCTCCGCGCGCGCGCCGTCCCCGTCGTGAACGTCAACGGCGCGGATGGCGTCGCCGAGCACGACGACGTCGAACCCCTCGGCGATCGCGTCGCGCACGGTGTTCAGCACGCAGTAGTCGGTGGCGAGTCCCCCGAGGAAGATCCGGCGCACGTCGCGTCCGTGCAACTCCGACGCGAGCGCCGTGCCGCCGAAGCCCGAATACGCGTCGGCCTCGGGCCGGGTGGCCTTCAGCATCGGGACCGTGCCGGCGGGGAGCCGCAGGCCGGGCACGTGATCGGCGCCGGTGGTCCCGGCGACGCAGTGCACGGGCCACGGCCCGCCCTGGGCGGCGAACGAGCAGTGATCCGGCGGGTGCCAGTCCCGCGTCGCGAACACCGGCAGGCCGCGGTCCGCGAACAGGGCGGCGGCCCGGTGGAGCGGCTCGATCACCTCGGCGCCCCCGGGCACCGCGAGCGTCCCCGTGACGAAGTCGTTCTGCACGTCGACGACGACGAGCGCGTCGCCGGGCGCCGGGACGAGGGCCGCGTGGTCCGTCGCCGTCATGGCCGGTCCTTCCTGTCCATCTCGTCCGCCAGCGCGCGCAGCGCCGGCGCGATCTCCACCGGTGCGGGCGCCTGCCCGTCGAGCGCGCGCATCGCCTCCGGCAGCCGCGCGATCTCCTCCCGCACGCGCCGCCGAATGGCCGGCAACCCGGGGAGCGGGGAGACCAGGCGTCCCGCCCGGATCACCGGCGCGAGGAGGGGGATCCCCGGGGCCGGCTGGGACGCCGGCGTGACCACGTCGCCACGCCACCGGCCGGCGGGGTCGTAGCGGCGGTGGACCTGCTTGCGGCCGGGCCAGGTGGCCTTCCCCTCCGAGCGCTTGCGACGAGGCTGGCCGTCGTACTCCTGCAGCTTGTAGGCGCAGTCCAGGTAGGGCGCGTCGGCGGAGGTGTTCATGCGCGTCCCGATGCCGAAGCCGTCGATCGGCGCGCCCTGGGCGAGCAGGTCGCGCACGCGGAACTCGTCGAGGTTCCCGCTCGCGAAGATCGTCACCGTCGTCAGGCCTCCGTCGTCGAGGATCGCGCGCACGCGCCGCGCATGCTCGCCCAGGTCCCCGCTGTCGATGCGCACGCCCCGGATCATGATGCCCTCGGCGGCCAGGATGCCCGCGAGCCGCACGACCTCGTGCGCGGCGCGCTCGGTGTCGTAGGTGTCGATCAGCAGGATCGCGTTGTCGGGCTGCGCCCGGGCGAAGGCCGCGAAGGCCGCGCCCTCGTCGGCGTGCGCCTGGACGTACGAGTGGGCCATCGTGCCGTGGATCGGCACGCCGAACCGCCGGCCGGCCTCGACGGTCGCCGTGCCCGAGAACCCGGCCAGGTAGGCGGCTCGCGCCGACAGCAGGCCGGCCTCGGCGCCGTGCGCGCGCCGCAGGCCGAAGTCGACGAGCACCCGTCCCGGCGCGGCCAGCGCGCAGCGCACCGCCTTGCTGGCGACGACCGTCTGGAAGTGGATCAGGTTGAGCACCCGGCTCTCGACGAGCTGCGCCTCCCTCATGGGGGCGGTGACCCGGATCAGCGGCTCGTCGGGGAAGCACACGGTGCCCTCCGGCATCGCATCGACGTCGCCCGTGAAGCGCAGGTCGCGGAGCGACGCGACGAACTCCGGTTCGAAGTGGCCCGTCTCCGCCAGGTAGGCGAGCTCGTCGTCGGTGAACCGCAGGTCCAGCAGGTACTCGACGACCTGCTCGAGGCCCGCGGCGATGAGGAAGCTCCGCTGCGGCGGGAGCCTGCGCACGAAGAGCTCGAACGCCGCGGTCCCGTTCATGCCCTCGGACCAGTAGGCGTGCAGCATCGTCAGCTCGTACAGGTCGGTCAGCAGGGGGGACGGGGATCGCATGGGTCTCGGATGTCGGGTGCGCGGAGCCGAGCCTCGCCCCGCGCACCCGCCCGTCCATCGGGGCCGTCACCGGCGCCGGTTGTGGCTTCTCCGTAGCCCCTGAGGGCTCACCCGCCGAGGCGCTGCCTGCCGCGGACGACGTGGCCCGCGTCGTGACGGTCGCGGATCTCGCGCAGGCGGGCCACCGTCTCGGCGCGGTGGACCTCGGCCGCGTCGTGCGGGTCCTCCGAGAAGTTCTCGTACCGGCGCCCGCGGCCCCACGGGGCGAGCGCCCCGGTCACCACCCTCAGGTGCCGCGCGATGATCGCCGCCTGCTCGGCGTCCATCGGCAGGCCGACGGCGAACATCGCGAACCCCCCGTCGAGGTGCGAGAGGGCCCCCGCGCCCGGCGCGGGGCGCGCGAGCGCGCCGCCGAGGTGGCGCACCTCGACCGACAGCAGCGGCGACCCCGAGCCCGGCCCGGCGGCCTGCGCCAGCGCCTCCACGGCCTCGGGCGGGAAGGCGTCGAACATCGCGCCCTCGCCCACGCCGGGCACCGGCTCCTCCGGGTCGGCGTGCAGGTGCGCGAGGGCGGCCGCCGGCACGACGTCGAACGTGTCCATCTCGGGCGCCAGCGCGCGCAGGGGCGCCAGCAGCGCCGGCCCGCGGGCGGGGTCGCCCGTCCACGCCGCCTCCACCACCACGAGCCGCCGGCCCCGGAGGGGCTCCGGGATCATCGGCAGGGGCGGCAGCTGGAGGATCCGGACGAGGGAGGTCATCTCGTCGGGGAGGTCCCGCGTCCACGCGCTCCATGCGTCCATCACCCGCCGGGAGTCCTCCCAGGGCCAGATCAGCCAGCCCGCGTAGGCGCTCTCCAGCGGGAACAGGCGGAACTCGAGCGCGGTGACGACGCCGAAGTTGCCCCCGCCGCCGCGGATGGCCCAGAAGAGGTCGGCGTGCGACTCGGCGTCGGCGCGCAGCAGCTCGCCGTCGCCGGTGACGAGCTCCACGGCGGTGACGTGGCTCGTCGCGAGGCCGTGGCGGCGGGCCATCCAGCCGATGCCGCCGCCCAGGGAGTAGCCCACGACGCCGACGTCGGGCGAGGAGCCGTGCAGGGGGACGAGCCCGTGCGCGGTCGCGGGGCCCACGACGTCCGCCCACTCGGCGCCGGCCTTGGCGCGGGCGATGCGGGCCTCCGGGCGGATCTCCACCGCCCGCATGGCGGTGGTCCGCAGGAGGATCGCGCCGGACAGGTCGCCCATCGGGGCGGCGCCGTGACCGGTCCCCTGCGGCACCACCTGCAGGCCGGCCGCGAGCGCGAAGCGCACCGTCGCCTGGACGTCGGCGGCGGTGCGGGCGAGGACGACGGCCTCGGGCCGCTGGTCCACGGCCAGGTTCCAGGGCGTGCGGGCCTCGTCCCACCCGGCCTCGCCGGGGAGGACGACCGGCGGGCCGACCGCGTCGCGCAGGGCGGCGATCGGGGGACGGGGGCGGGTGTCGAGCGTCGTCATGGGTGCTCCTCGGGACGGATGGATCGGACATCCGCAGGGTCGCCCGCGCCCGCGGGGCCGCGCGTCGGGGGGCCCGCGCGTGGCACCCCACACGAGTCCCTACATTTCCGGGCGTGGATCTCCCCGACGGCCTCTTCGAGCGCGGCGACGAGCTGGAGCGGATCGCCCGGCTCGTGGGAGAGTGCGTCGCCGGCGAGGGGCGGATGGCGATCGTCGAGGGACCCGCGGGCATCGGCAAGACGCGCCTGCTGGGCGCGGCGGCGTCCCTCGCGGGCGAGGCCGGCGTGCGCGTGCTGCGCGCCCGCGCGGGGGAGCTGGAGCGCGAGTTCTCCCTCGGGGTGGTGCGGCAGCTGTTCGAGCCCGTGCTGGCCACCGCCGACGCGGCGGAGCGCGCCGAGCTGCTGGCGGGCGCCGCGCAGCTGGCGGAGACCCTGCTCGCCACGGCGGACGCCGGGCCGGGGAGCCTCTTCGCGGCCTACCACGGCCTCTACTGGTTGACCGCCAACCTCGCGGGTCGCACGCCCGTCGCCCTCGTCGTCGACGACGTCCACTGGTGCGACGCCGCCTCGATCGGGTTCCTCGACTTCCTCGGCCGGCGCCTGGAGGGGCTCGCGGTCCTGGTCATCGCCGGCATGCGCCCCAACGAGCCCGGCGCCGAGGCGGACATGCTCGACACGCTCGCCGCCGGTCCCGGGGTGGCATCGATCCGGCCCCGGGCGCTCACCGCCGAGGCCACCGCCGTCCTCGTGCGCGCCCGCCTCTCAGACGACGCCGACGACGCCTTCTGCGCCGCCTGCCATGAGGCGACCGGCGGCAACCCGCTGCTGGTCACCGAGCTCGCCGCCGCCCTCGCGGCCGAGCAGGTGACCCCGACGGCCGCCCACGTCGCCCGCGTGCGCGAGATCGGCCCGGAGGCCGTCTCGCGCGCCGTGCGCCTGCGGCTGGCCCGCCTGCCGGCCCACGCCACGGCCCTCGCGGAGGCCGCGAGCGTCCTGGGCGACGGCGCCGACGTCGGCGACGCGATCCGCCTGGCCGGCCTCGGCATCGAGGAGGGCCTCGACGCCGCGACGGCCCTCGTGGGCGTCGAGTTGCTGCGCCCCGCCGACGCGGTCGAGTTCGCCCACCCGGTGGTGCGCGCGGCCGTCTACGCGGGCCTGGGACTGCCGGGCCAGAAGGCCGCGCACCTGCGCGCGGTGCGGCTGCTCACCGAGCGGGGGCGCTCGCCCGAGCAGGTGGCCGCGCACATCCTCGTGTGCCCGCCCGCCGGCGACGCGGCCGCGGTCCGGTCGCTGCGCGACGCCGCCCGGCGGGCGGGCGCCGACGGCGACGCGCAGGCGGCCGTCCGCTATCTCGCCCGGGCGCTCCGGGAGCCCCCGCCGCCCGAGGAGAGGGTCCCCGTCCTGGTGGAGCTGGGGATCGCCGAGCAGTTCGTGAACGGCCCGGCGGCGGTGGAGCACCTGCGCGAGGCGCTCGGGCTGACGGCGCCGCCGGAGAGCGGCCGGGTGGCGGTGAGCCTGGCGCGCGCGCTCTACTTCACGGGCCGCGCGCAGGAGGCGGCCGAGACGTTCGAGGCGGCGCTCGCCGAGCCGGGCCTGGACCGCGACGCCGCGGAGAACCTCGAGGCGGGGCTGGTCGTGACCTCGCTGTTCGAGCCGACGCTGGCGGACCGGGGCCGCGCGCGGCTGGCCGGCTCCGCCCGGCCGGACGCCGAGCGGACCACCGCCGGCCGCATCCTGCTCGGCTACGGCGCCTACGACATCGCCCGCACCCGCCTCGACCGCCAGGCCGCCGTGGCGCAGGCGCGCCGCTCATGGGCCGGCGGGGAGCTCGCCCGCGAGGACAGCCAGGGCGCCCCGGCCGCCGTCGAGGACGTCCTCGCCTGCGCCGACCTCCTCGACGAGGCCGAGGCCGTCTGCCGGGCGGTGCTCGACCACGGCCAGCGCACCGGCGCCGTGTTCGAGGTGGTCATGGGCTACGGGATGCGCGCCAGCGTGCTGCGCCTGCGCGGCCCGCTCGCCGACGCCCACGCCGACGCCGTGGCCGCCATCGACGCGTCCGGGCAGTACGGGTTCCTCACCGTCGTCCAGTGGACGCTGGCGTGGCTGGTGGAGACGCTCATCGACCGCGGCGACGTCCCGGCCGCCGCCGACGCCCTGGCCGCGCACGGCATGGACGGGGCGCTCGACGACACGGGCCACCTCAGCGCCGTGCTGCTGGCCCGCGCCCGCCTGCGCCTCGCGCAGGGCCGCCACGACGAGGCCGTGGACGACGCGCGCGACGTGGGCCGGCGCTTCGGCCTGCTCGGTGGGCGCAACCCGGCGATGTTCCCGTGGCGCACCCGCGCGGCCGAGGGGCTCCTCGGCCTCGGGGACGCCGCCGGGGCCGGCGCGCTCGCCGCCGAGGAGCTCGCCCTGGCGCGCGAGTGGGGGGCGCCGCGGCCGATCGCCCGCGCCCTGCGCGTCCAGGGCCTCGCCGCCGGCGGCGACGACGGCCTGGGCCTCCTGCGGGAGGCCGTGGACGTGCTCGACGGCTCACCCGCCCTCCTGGAGCGGGCGAACGCGCTGGTCGAGTTCGGCGCAGCCCTGCGCCGGGCCAACCGGCGCGCCGACGCCCGGCCGCCCCTCCAGGAGGGCGCCGACCTCGCGACGCGCCTCGGCGCCCGCCCGCTCGCCGAGCGCGCGCTGGAGGAGCTGCTCGCGACCGGCGCGCGGCCGCGGCGCGTCGCCGCGAGCGGCCGGGAGTCGCTCACCCCCAGCGAGCTGCGGGTCGCCGAGCTGGCCGCCCAGGGCAACAGCAACCGGGACATCGCCCAGCGCCTCTTCGTCACCCAGAAGACCGTCGAGGCCCACCTCGGCAGGACCTTCCGCAAGCTGCGGATCGAGTCGCGGGCCCAGCTCCCCGGGGCGCTCGGTTCGGCCTGACCGGCTCAGCTCCGTGGCGGGTCGCGCTGCAGCCACCGGTAGAACGCCGGCACGCTCCCGTCGAACGAGTAGACCGCACGGCTGACGCTCGGGAACTGCCGCGCGGTCCGGTCGAGCTGCGCGAGCAACAGCGAACTGCCGCACGAGGTGGAGGCGTTCGGGATGATCCGCGAGAAGTCGCGGAAGTCGATCCGCGCGACGGAGCGGACGATCCGCACGCTCCGCAGCCGGCCCGCCGTCTTGGACGAGAACCAGCCGCCGTAGCCGCGCCTGCGCTCGGCGGCCGTCGGGCCGCGCAGGAGCGCGCTCATCGCCCCTCGCAGAACGCCCGGGCCGGAGACCGTGCGCACGAGCGGGAGGACCCGGCGGCATTCCCGGCCGGCGTCGCCGCGCGGGAAGAAGACCCTGACCTCGGTGCGCGCGGCGGACGCGCCGGCGTCCGGGGCGGCCGCCCCGAGACCCCCGCCCGCGGAGACGCCGGCCAGGGCGGTGACCGCCGCGAGGGCCATCAGGCGGAGCAGGGACCGCCCGCCCGTTCGGCGGAGCCACATCGACGCAGGACGCGGACCGGACACGGCTACTCCCTGGCAACGACTTTCACCCCTCTTGGAGGAGGGGCCTGCGAGGACCATCCGCCTCAGGGGGCACACCGCCATCGGGGGAGGCACGGAGCGCTCGTGCGGGCCTCCAACCGGGGCGAGCCCGCGCCGCGCGGCAGGCACGGCGCGAACGACAGGCCCTCGCGCGTGCGCCGGAGCCCGGCGAACCCCGCGACGGCCGCCAGGGGCGCACCCGCCGGCAAGGCCATGTGCGCGCGCCCGGCGACATCGGACCGGCCGCCCCGGGCGGGCTCTCATGCGGTGGGGGCGACGCCGGTCCGGCTGACGACGAAGTTCCCCGTGCCACCGGGCAGGACGACCCGCCGCCCCGCGAGCGCCACCTGCAGTGAGGGCGCCCAGCCGACGCGCATCCAGAGCGCCCCGGAGACCGTGAGGCGCACGGTCTGCGCGGGGCGGATGGTGCCCTCGTAGACGACCGGGCCTCCGGCGTCGCCTCGCTGGAGGCGGACGTACGAGCCCCCCAGCCCGGCGCCGGTGAGCACGAGGCGCACGGCCGCATCCGCGGGCCGCCGCCTCTTCGTGTGCTCGGCCACGGGTGCGGCGGCATGGGTCGTCCGGGCGGGCGGCGCGACGAGGGCGGTGGGCGCGGGGGAGTCGTTCCGGGCGCCCATCCAGATGAGGACCGCCAGCGCCCCGGCGAGGCCGGCTGCCACCCACCCCACCTGCCGGCGGCGGGAGCGGCGCCGGGGCCTGACCAGCCACCTGCGCAGCTCCGCGACCCGCCCGGTCTCCTCCGGCTCCCATGAAACGACCCGGTGCTCGTCGCGCAACGGGTCGGCGCCGTGGTGCTCGTCGAACTCGGCGAGCAGAGCCGCCGCGTCCAGGCCCAGGAAGGTGGCGTAGCCGCGGAGGAACAGGCGCGCATAGGCCATGTCCGGGAGGTCGCCGGGCCGGTCCTCCTCGAGCGCGATCAGGTGCTTGGCACGGATCCTTGTCGCCGACTCGCACTCGTCCAGCGAGAGGTGACGCCGCCGCCGCTGCTCCGCGAGGGACTGCCCGATCTGGAACACGCGATCTGACTCCGCGCCGCTCCTGGAGCGGGCGCTCGGGACCTGGGGTAATGCTCTACCCCAAATCGGCCGGGCTGACCAGCAGGGCCGGTGAGCGCGGGCACGGCGCGCCCGGCGGCATCGTCCGCGCCTGGAGCAGCGGAGGGAGTCCGCAGGGCCCTCGCCGAGAAGGCCGTCCTCACCCACTCGCGGAACGAGCGGCGCCTGCTGGGGGGCCTGGCGCGCGAGGACGAGCGCGGCCAGTCGGCGTTGCTCGCCCCGCTCAACTGGTCGGTGGCCGAGAACGCGCCGGGCCGCTGATCACGTCACGGGGCTCTCAGCCCGGCCGGCCCTCCGGGCACCTCGGGGCTGGGTCGGGCAGCGCCGGCGGCGCCTCCGACTCGGTGAGTCGCACGACGCCCCGGTCGCCCCGGCCGCCGATCCACCGCTGCGCGACGAGCCGCATGCCCCGCGGGTCGATCAGCGAGTCGACCGTCGCCATTGCCGTGTACGCGCGCAGCGCGACCAGGCGTCCCCGGCGGCGGGGGAGCTCGAAGAGCACGTTCTCGAGTGGCATCACCCGGGACAGATCCGCGAGGGCGGCGGGCTCGGGGTCCTCCTCCATGGAATCGCCGGTCCAGCAGGCGGCGCCCTTCAGGCGGTAGAAGGTGCCCCCGGATCGGGGCGTGAGCGCCGTGTAGCTCCCGCCCGGGGGGATGACGTCGGGCTGCGGGCGGCCCGGCGCGACCACGCGGGTGACGCCCGCGCGGATGCGTCCGCGCTCCAGCGCGAGGGCCGAGGTCGCGGTGAAGCGCCGCCCCACGTCCGACCGGCCGGCGACCCGCACCCAGATGGCGGGCACCGTCTCGAGGTGGCGGTTGACCCGGCGTGCGAGGGCGACGCCCTCGCGGTAGCCGAACGTGGTGCGTGCCGGGCCCCTCTCGGGGCCGCACCGCATGGCGACGGAGGTCGCCGTCCGGTCGAAGTAGTGCATCCGGGGCCGGGTGGACGGGGCCCTCAGGGGCTGCGTGCGCGGGACGCGCCGGATGCGGTACTGGCGCTCGAAGCCCGACGCGGACCACGCCTGGACGGCCACCACGCGGCCGGTCCCGCGGTCGATCAGGTAGTCCACGAGCCGCTGCGCCTGCCACGCCGTCCACCAGGCCGGCTCCCCGAAGACGGGCGTCGCGTCGAGCACGATCGGCGCCCGGGCCAGGATCAGGCCGCCGCGCACCAGGTCCGGGGCGTACGGGCCAGGTCCGGGCGCGTACGGCGACGGTGCATCGGCCCCGGCCTGGATGTCCCTGGCCTGTAGCCGGTCGCCGGCCGCCCCGTCCGCGTGCGGTCCGAGTACCAGCAGGGCGCGTCATCGCCCCCGTAATCCCATCGGAGGCGCCCGTGGACCACGGTCATCCCGGCCAGGCCGCCTCCGTACCCCTCGCTGCGGATCACGGCGTGGCGTCCGCTCGCCGACTCGTCGGACGTGCCGCGCTCGCCCCAGCTCGTCATTCCGGGTCGCGGGTCGATCCAATGGGACACGAGGCGTCGCGCCGGGACCCACGCGGTTCGAGCGCGGGACGGCGCGGCGACCTGCTGCGGCTGCGCGCCGAGGACCGTGGTGATCACGCCCTGCGGTGAGATCCGCCGGACGGTCTGGCTCCCGAAGTCGGCCACCACCACGCTGCCGTCGGCGCCGCGCGCGATCCCCCAGGGGATGGTGAGGCGCGCCTGGCGCGCAGGCCCGCCGTCCCCGTCGTAGCCGGGTGTCCCGGTGCCGGCGAACGTCGACAGCGTCCCGTCCTGGTGGATCCGGAGGACGCGAGCGTTGCGGGGGTCCGTCACGAGCGCGCCCCCGTCCGGCAGGGCGACGACCGCGTGGGGGACCATGCCGGCGGCGGTCGCCGGGCCGCCCTCGCCCGAGAACCCCGTCTCGCCGTTCCCGGCGATCGTGGTGATCGTCCCGTCTGGGGCGATGCGACGCACGCGGTTGTTGCCCTGGTCGGCGACAAGGATGCCCCCGTCGGCCGCCGGGGCCGCGCACGTCGGGTCGTTCAGGCGCGCGGCGGTCGCCGGCCCGCCGTCGCCCGCGAAGCCGGTCCGGCCCGTGCCGGCGATGGACGTGGACCCCCGGAACACCTTGTTGACGAAGGGGTCGGCTGCGACGTCACCTGCCCGGGATCCTCCGCAGAGCGCGAGATCGTCCGCTCTCCTCCCGGGGAGGACCGAGACCCGGCCGCCGGTCCCGACGCGCAGGACCCGCCCGGTCATGGACTCGCCGACGATCAGGACGCCTCCGCGGACGATCCGCACCTCGGTGGGGCCGCGGAGCGGATACTCCGCCGCCGCGGCGCGGGCCGGGAACGCGATGGGCCGGGGCATGACGCTCGGCAGCGCCGGCCGGTCGCCCATGCGGTCCCCGAGGCCGACGTACCCGTCGGCGAGCGAGCCGTCGGCGGTCGCGACTCCGGGCACGGCCGCCGCGCCGAGGGCGATGGTCATCGCCGCGCGGGCGAGCCGCCGATGACGGGGCGCCCGCCTCATCGCACGCGGAAGGGCGTCGAGGTCGCCGGGCACCCGGCGATGAAGTCCCGGGTGTGCTGGACCGTGACGGTCCACCTGCCCCGGCGCAGGTGGATGCGGACGGCGTTCGCGCCGCGTCGCCCGGCGATCCTCATGTTCAACGGAGGGCGCGTCCTCGCGCCGGGCGAGGGGTCGCGCCGAGATCGTCACGCGGGCGGGACGCGAGAGCCGGAAGCGGACCGTCCGCGCCCGTCCCCGCGACGAGACCCGCAGCCGCGAGACAACGGCGACCGGGTCCTGAGGCACCGCGGAGAGCGCCGCGTCGGCCGGCGTCGTACTCGTCGTCTCCACCACCGGGAGCCGCTTCCCCTGCCGGGTCCACGCGACGTGCATCCGTCCCGCCCCGTCGATCGCGGCGGCCGGGCCTCCGGCGAACGGGCCGGAGAGCCAGACGGGCCCGGTCCATGCCCCGTCGGGCCGCCGCACCCAGGCGCGTACCATCCCCGGGTGCCAGTCGTCCGCGTAGCCGGCCATCGCGACGAGCAGTGCCTCGCCGGAGGGCCCCGCGGCCACCGCCGCGACCGACTGCGGCTGCAGGCACACCCCGGGCGGCGCCGTCTCCGGGCGCGACCACCCGCCGTCGTCCCGCCGCACGCTCAGCCGCGGCTCGCCGTCCGCCGTCCAGGCCACGACGACGTCGCCGGCCGGCGAGGCGGCCATCTCGGCGCTGGGATCAACGTCTCCGCCGAGCACCTGCGGCGTCCCGAACGCGCCTCCCGGCGGCCGGGACGTCGCGACCAGGGCGAACCCCTCGTCGCGCCGCAGGACGACCGCCGCGACCATCGTGCCGTCGGGGAGGGCGGCGAGCCGCAGGCCCGCGCCCGCTCCGCGGATGTCGGCCGAGCGCTCCGGGGCGCCCCAGGCGCCCGTTGCCGGGCTCCACGCGACGGTGACGAGCCGCGTCGTGGCCCCCGGCATGCCCCACTCGCCGTCTCCCTCCAGCGACGCCACCAGCACGGTGCCGTCGGACGAGAGCCCCACCTCGAGGACGTTCGGGTCGAGCGCCGCGATGGGAGCCGACTCGCGCCAGGCGCCCTCGGGGGTGCGGACGCGCACGCGCAGGTCGGGTCGCTCTTTCCACGGGTCGAGCTCGGCCACGGCGAGCGTGCCGTCGGGCGCAGTCGCGGACGCGCGCACGGTCCAGACGCCGGCCTCCATGTCGAGCGACCGGAACGACCACCCGTCCGCGTCGACCGACTCCGCGCCGGTGATGTCGAGCACGCCGCGCTGCAGCCGGGTCCACCACACCGCGCCCGCGCCGGACGGCGGGAGCACGGCCAGGGGACGGATGGCGAGCTCGCCCGCCGGGGACAGGCGCTGGACGGCCGACCACCCCGGCGCCCCCGCGGGCCGCCGCACGGCCTCCACCCAGGACGAGACCGGCAGGCCCCATTCCTCCGATGACGGAACCCCGCGCGCCCACGCCAGGAGCGCGTCGCCACGGTCGTCGGTCGCCAGGTACGGGCCGTCGACCGAGGCGGTCGGCGGGCTGAGCACCGCGGGCCGCTCCCAGGCGCCGGCCGAGGCGGGCGCGAGCGTCAGCCCACCGGCGGCGAGCAGGCCGACCGCGGCGGCGCGCCGCGGTCGGGCGTGGAGACGGAAGGTCATCGTCACACCCTCCATCGCACAGGGCGAACCGCCATCCGGGGCGCGGCGGAGAGGGCCCACGGGGATGCCGCCCCGGATCTGCGGGCCCGCCGATGGGCCGGGTCGAGCGACGCGCGAGCGGGCCGGGCTCATTTTCGAGCATGACCCGGCCGAAACAGGCGTGTCCACCCCGCCCGCCCGCCACCTCGAGATCCGCCCCGCCGCCTCGGCCCTTCCGGCCACGCCGAGGAGCGCCTCGGGCACTTCGCCGAGGACGAGCCAGGAGGGCCTGCCGGCGGGCCGCCACCGGGGCCCGATTCCGCCCCTGGGCCGTCGCGCTCCTGGAGGGCGTCCTGTCGTCGGCCCGACCGTCGGGCGCGGTGGCCGGTTGCCCGGTCGCGAGGGCGGGAATAGCCTCGCACCTCGCTCACCTCTCGGGAGATGGACATGTCGATCGTGCGCGCCCGCGTCCCCACGACCGTCGTCGCATGAGCGCCGGGCGCATCGTCCTCCTCGTCGTCGGGAGCCTCCTCGCCCTGATCGGGCTGGGGCTCGCGGCCGGGGGAGGCACCATCGTGTGGGCGAACGAGACCCAGCGCGACGCCGACGGCTACTTCACCACCTCCACCGAGCGGTTCAGCACCACGACGTACGCGTTGACGTCCGACCAGGTTGACCTCGGGGCCGAGCACGCGCGCTGGGCCTCCGACCTCGGCGACCTCGCCCGGGTGCGCGTGCGGGCGACCAGCGCCGTGGCGGGCCGCCCCGTCTTCGTGGGCATCGGCCGCGAGCGCGACGTCGAGGCGTACCTCGCCCGGGTCGCCCACGACGAGGTGTCCGACGTCGAGTTCGACCCCTTCCGGGTGCAGTACCGCCTGCAGCCCGGCACGGTCGCGCCCGCTCCGCCCACCCGCCAGGACTTCTGGGTCGCGCAGAGCGCGGGGACGGGGACCCGCACCCTCGAATGGGGGCTCGAGCCCGGCACGTGGGCGCTGGTCGTGATGAACGCCGACGCCGCGAGGGGGCTCGTCAGCGATGTGAGCCTCGGCATCGCGGTCGACCACCTGCTGGCGATCGGGGTCGGCCTGCTCATCGGCGGCCTGGTGCTGCTGGGAGGCGGCGTCACGATGGTGGCCTTCGGCGCCCGGGGCGCCGCGGGCGCTCCCGGCCCGGGCGCGCCCGCCGAGCCCGCCGCGCCGGGCGCGGCGACGCCCGGGGTGCGGGATGGGGGCGCGTATCCGCTGCGGCTCGGGGGAGACCTGGACCCGGGCCTCAGCCGCTGGCTGTGGCTCGTCAAGTGGCTGCTGGCCATCCCCCACTACATCGTCCTGGTGTTCCTCTGGATCGCCTTCGTCGTCCTGAGCATCGTCGCGCTGATCGCGATCCTCGTGACCGGCCGGTACCCGCGCGGCATCTTCGACTTCAACGTCGGCGTCATGCGCTGGAGTTGGCGGGTGTCCTTCTACTCCTACGGCGTGCTCGGGACGGACCGCTACCCGCCCTTCACGCTCGGCCCGGCCGACCACCCGGCCACGCTCGAGGTCGACTACCCCGAGCAGCTCTCCCGCGGGCTGGCGCTGGTGAAGTGGTGGCTCCTGGCGATCCCGCACTACGTCATCCTCGGGATCTTCGGCACGGGTCTGTGGTGGTCCGGCGGCTGGGCCGGCAGCGGCGGCTGGAGCCGGTGGGAATGGGGCGCCTGGGGCGGTGGCCTGCTCGGCGCGCTGGTGCTCTTCGCGGCGATCTGGCTCCTGTTCACGGGGCGCTACCCGCGCGACATCTTCCGCCTGGCCATGGGCATCAACCGCTGGACCTTCCGCGTGCTGGCGTACGCCGCCCTGATGCGCGACGAGTACCCGCCCTTCCGCCTCGACCTGGACGAGCCACGAGAGGCCCGACGGCCGTGACCGCGCCGGTGTGCCCCTCGTGCGGCCAGCCCGCGAGCACCGCGCTCGCGGGCGCCGAGCACGGCTGGGAGTGCAGCAACGAGGCATGCACGGAGTTCGGCCAGCCGATACGGGGCGACGAGCCGCCGCCCCCCGGAGACGCCGCCCCGAGCTGACGAGCGTGACGCGCCGCGTCTCACACCGCGTACGCGGGCTCGCGCCCGGCGGGACGGTGGGCGTAGCGTCCACGCCCGACGGATCCGGCGGCGACGAACGGCGGGGGCGATGACGGGACGGGCCGGTCGCACGGTGCGGAGCCTCGTCGCCGTACTCGTGGTCGCCCTGCTCGCGTCGGCCGGGCGGGCGTCCGCCGTCATCGGCGGCGTCCCCGCGGACCCCGAGCGGTGGGACTTCGTGGTGCCGCTCCTGGACGGGTCCACCGCCGACCCCTTCCAGGCGCAGTTCTGCGCGGGGAGCCTCGTCGCGCCCACCTGGGTCCTCACCGCGGCGCACTGCGTCGAGGGCCGGCCGGCGCCGGCGATGCGGGTCGCCTCCCCGCGGTCGACCCTGTCGAGCATCACGGAGGCCGAACGGGTGGCCGTGGACCGGGTCAACCTCTATCCGTTCCGCACGGCCGGGACCGCGTTCGCCGACCTCGCGCTCCTCCACCTCGCGAGTCCCCTCGCCGGGGTGGCCGCGCTCCCCCAGGGGCTGAACTACAGTGACAACTACAAGTTCGCCTCCCTCGCGGGGTGGGGCGTCTCCGACCCCGTCGCCGGGACCCATCCGGACGCCCTGCAGGCGGCCGACCTCACGATCCTCTCGCGCATCGGTTGCGCGGGCACGGCCTTCGTCCTGGGCACCCTCTGCGCGACCTTCCCGGGGAGCGGGGAGTCGGCCGCCTGCTTCGGAGACAGCGGTGGGCCTCTCGTCGGGCCGGGGGCCGACCCGCCGGTCCTGCTCGGCATCGTGAGCTTGATCCCTCTGTCGGGGGTTCCCGGGCCCGCGTGCGGAGCCGGGAAGACCGCGATCTACACGAGCGTCGGCCGCTACCGCTCGTGGATCGCGCACGTGCTGCGTGGCGGGGATCCCGCGACGAGCATGCCGGAGTTCACCCGCCTCCGCACGAGCGTCGGAGGCCGGGCCGTCACCGTACGCGCGGCCTGGTGCCAGACGGCGGCCGCGGGCCATCGGATCCGGGTGGACGTCGATGTCCGCAAGCCCTCACGACGGCTCTTCTTCACGATCGTGCGTGGACGCGCCGCCGGTCGCTGCTCCGAGGTCCTCGTCCGGCGGCCCGGCACGTTCCCGGCGGGGCGCTACTTCGTCTACGTGAAGGTCAAGGACCAATCGACCGGGATGGCCACGCCGACGCCCGAGCTTCTCAGGGGGTTCCTCACGATCCGCCGGTGATGCCGGGGACCTCGCTCACCCCGGGTGGGCGGGCGCACTGCACGAGGTGGTGGTCCGGGCGATCGCCCTCGACGCCGTGCGAACGGGGCGGGGGCTGCGAGCCGTTGCGGCGGTCCCGGCCCCGGGGTTATGTTCGGCCATGGGCGATCCGCGGGCCGTGATGGACCGGCTGACCGCCGCGCAGAACGCGCACGACCTCGAGGGGATGCTCGCCTGCTTCCACGAGGACTACCTCAGCGAGCAGCCGCTGTTTCCGTCGCGGACTTTCCACGGGAGCGCCCAGGTGCGCGCCAACTGGTCGGCGCTGCTCGAGGGCATCCCCGACCTCCACGCAGAGATCCTCAGGTCGGCGGTCGATGGCGACACCGTCTTCGTGGAGATCCACTGGACGGGAACCAAGGCGGACGGCGCGCCGCTCGAGGAGCGCGGCGTCCTCATCGTGGGCGTCCGCGGGGACCGCATCGCGTGGGCGCGTCTCTACGCCGGCGAAGTCGAACGCGAGGGCGCCGACATCGACGCCGTCGTGCGCCGAATGGCGGGCACCGAAGACGGTCGGTAGAGGGACGCCGAGGAGGGCGTTCGAACGCCGCATACGGCGATCGATCGACGTCGAGGTGCCGGCGCCCGGGGGCACACCCGTAGGGACATCCCCGATTCGAGCCGGAGGGTGGACTCCTAGCGTCCTCGCGACAGTCGAGCCGAGCGCGAAGGAGGAGTCATGACGTCCACCCAGGTCGCACCCCGGATGACGGACGGCGACCGAGCCGGCGAGTGCGTGTGGCGCACGGAGCTCTCGCCCGTGAGCTTCCTCGGCCGGGCGGCCGAGGTGTACGCGGACGCGCCGGCGCTGGTGCACGGCGCCCGTCGTCTGAGCTACCGCGAGCTCAGCGAGCGCGTCGCCCGCCTGACGTCCGCGCTGCGCGGGCTCGGGGTTGACCGCGGGGACCGGGTGGCCGTGCTCGCCCCGAACACGCCGGCGATGGTCGAGGCCCACTTCGCCGTGCCCGCGGCGGGCGGCCTCCTGGTGTGCATCAACATCCGCCAGAGCCCGGGCGAGGTGGCCCGCCTGCTGGAGCACGCCGAGCCGAGGGTCGTTCTCGTCGACGCCGAGCACGAGGCCTTGCTCTCGGCCTTCGACACGTCCTCCGTCGAGGTGATCCGCATCGCCGACAGCGGGGCGCCCGACGACCCCTACGAGCGGTTCGTGGCGTCCGGTTCGCCCGGGTTGCCCCTGGACGGGCCGCGCGACGAGGAGGACGCCCTCGCGATCAACTACACGTCGGGCACGACCGGCGACCCGAAGGGCGTGATCTACACGCACCGCGGGGCCTACCTGAACGCGCTCGCCACCGTGGTCGAGGCCGGCCTGACGCCCAGATCCCGGCTGCTGCTCGTCGCCCCCCTCTTCCACTGCAACGGCTGGTGCTTCGCGTGGGGGGCGGTCGCCGTCGGAGCGACGATCGTCTGCCTGCGCCGCGTGGATCCCGCCGAGATGTGGCGACTGATCGACGAGGAGGGGGTGACCCACTTCAACAGCGCGCCCACGGTCCAGATCGCCCTGGTCAACGACCCCGCCGCGCACCCCGTGCGGTCCCCGCTGACCGTCATGACGGGCGGGTCGCCGCCCTCGCCCACGCTGCTCGGGCGCATGCGCGAGCTCAACATCAGCCCGGTCCACATCTACGGCCTGACCGAGACCTACGCCCCCATCACGCGCTGCCTCGACGCGCGGCTCGAGGACCTTCCGGACGAGGAGAGGGCACGTCACCTGGCGCGCCAGGGCCAGGCGCACGTCACCGCCGACCTCGTCCGGGTGGTGGACGAGGACATGAACGACGTGCCGCGCGACGGCGAGACGCCGGGCGAGGTGGTGATGCGGGGCAACATCGTCATGGGCGGGTACTTCCGCGACCCGGCGGCCACCGCCAACGCCTTCCGGGGGGGCTGGTTCCACTCCGGCGACGTGGCCGTCTGGCACCCGAACGGCGCCATCGAGCTCCGCGACCGGATGAAGGACATCATCATCTCCGGCGGGGAGAACATCTCGACCATCGAGGTGGAGCAGATGGTCATGCGCCATCCGGCGGTGCTCGAGTGCGCCGTGGTCTCGACGCCGGACGATTACTGGGGGGAGCGCCCGGTGGCGTTCGTGACGCCGCGGGCCGGCATGGACGTCGACGAGGCGGAGGTCATCGAGTTCTGCCGGGAGCGCATGGCGCACTACAAGTGCCCGGTCGCGGTCCGCGTCGGGGAGCTGCCCAGGACCTCGACCGGCAAGGTGCAGAAGTACCTGCTCCGCGAGCACGAGTGGGCCGGGCACGAGACGCGCATCAAGTGACCCTGGATCCGGCTCTCCGGGCTGCGGCCCGGAGAGCCGGGAGGTTGAAGTACATTGCGGGGGCCTTGCACCCGCGACGCCGGGGCATCGATGGAGACTCGACCTCGGACCGTGCTCGTCACGGGCGCCTCGCGCGGCATCGGCCACGCGACCGTTGACGCTTTCGTCGCCGCGGGCTGGCGGGTGGTGGCCGGGATGCGGGACCCGGGGGACGCCACGGGCGCCCCCGGGCGCCACGTCGTGCGCCTCGACGTGACGGACCCCGCAAGCGTCCGCGAGGCGGTCGGCGCGGCGCACGAGATCGCCGGCGGCCCGCTCGCCTGCGTGGTGAACAACGCGGGCTGGGCCCTCGTCGGGGCGGTGGAGGACGTGGACCTCGACCTGGCCCGGCGCGAGTTCGAGACCAACCTCTTCGGCGCCCTCGCGGTCATCCAGGCGGCGCTCCCGGCGATGCGCCGGGCCGGCTCGGGGGTCGTTGTCGGCGTCTCCACGCTCGCCGGCCGGATCCCCGTGCCGCTCTTCGGTATGTACAGCGCGTCGAAGCTGGCGCTCGCCACGGTCCTCGAGGCGCTGGCGCTCGAGCTCGGCCCGGCCGGCGTGCGGGTGGTGCTGATCGAGGCGGGCGTGGTGCGGACCGAGCTCGCGCGCTCCACGATCCTGAGCGGGGCGGCCGGCGAGCCGGAGTCGCCCTACGCCGGTACCAGGGCGGGCGTCCTCGGGACCCTGCGCGGGATCCGCGAGGAGTGTGGGCTCGAGGCGCGCGAGGTCGCCGACGCGATCGTCGCGGCCGTCGAGGACGACGCCGCGCCCTTCCGCTCCGTGCTGGCCGATCGGCGCCTCGGGGTGATGGCGCCGGACCCCGCGGGTGACGGCGAGCGGCACGAGCGGGTGCGCCGGCTGTTCGACCTCGCGCCCCCCGCGGGCGCCGGGCCGCCGCGATGAGCGAGCAGGCCGGGGCCGCACCCCTCGGGAGGGAGGCCGAGGTCGCGGCCATCGGCGGGCTCATCTCCCGGGCCTCGGCCGGTGAGAGCGGCGCGCTCGCCCTGATCGGGTCGGCGGGCACCGGGAAGACCACCCTCCTGCGGGAGGCGGAGGCGCTCGCCGCGAGCAGCGAGACCGGCGTGCGGGTCCTCCGGGCGCGGGGGATCGAGAGCGAGGCGGAGCTCGCCTTCGGCGGTCTGCTCGAGCTCGTGCGGCCCCTGACCGACCTCATCCCCCGGCTGCCCGGGCCGCAGGCACGGGCGCTCGAGGGCGCCCTCGCCTTGGCGCCCGCGGCGGGTACCGATCGGTTCAGCGTGTCGGCCGCGACCCTGGGGATCCTCGGCCTGGCCGCCGCCGACGCCCCCGTTCTCGTGGCCGTCGATGACCTCCACTGGCTCGACCCCCCGTCGGCCCAGGCGATCCTGTTCGCCGCACGGCGGCTGTGGCGCGAGGGCATCGCGATGCTGCTCACCGCGCGGCCGGAGGACCTGGCCCCCGGGGACCTGGAGGGCATCGACCGCGTCGAGGTGACGCCGCTCGGGCGCCGCGAGTCCGCGCACCTCGCCCGGCGCGTCGCCGGCCGCGGCCTGAACGACGAGGACGTGGAGGCCCTCTTCATCGGAACGGGCGGGAATCCGCTCGCGATCATCGAGGCGACCCGCAGCCTCGGCGGCGCGGGTGACGCCCTGGCGGGCGTGATCCTCCCCCTGCCGGTGGCCGACCGGATCCGCGCGGGCGTGGAGCGCCGCCTCGCCGCGCTGGGCGCGGCGGAGCAGGCGGCGGTCCTCACCGCGGCGGCGGCGGGGACCGAGGCGCCGACCGCGCTCGTGGGCTCGGCCCTCGCCACGGCGGGCCTCTCGCTGGAGGCGCTCGACGCGGCCGAGGCGGCGGGCATCCTGCGCCTTCGCGGCGGGACGGTCGCGTTCGAGCACCCGCTGACCCGCTCGGCGGTCTACGCCACCGCGGCCGGCGCGGAGCAGCGGCAGGCCCACCGCGCGCTCGCGGAGGTGTCGCCCGTCGGATCCGCCGAGCGGGCGTGGCACCTGTCGGCCGCCGCCGTCGGCGCCGACGCGGACGCGGCCGCCGCCCTCGAGAGCTGGGGGGAGGACGCCCTGGCGCGCGGAGCGCCGAGCTCGGCCCTGCGGGCGTTCGACCGGGCGGCGTCCCTCAGCGAGAGCGCCGACGAGGCGGCCCGCCGCCTCCTGCGGGGCGCCGGGGCCGCCCGCCTCGCCGGGATGACCGATCGCGCCCGCGAGGCCATCGCCCAGGCGCGGGAGCGGACGTCGGACCCGCTCGTGCGCGCCGACGCCCTGGCCCTCCTGTTCCAGATCGACGCCTGGAGCGCGCCGGTGGCGACGGCCCACTCGATCCTGGCGGAGGCCGAGCGCACGGCCGCGCTCGACCCGGCTCGCGCGGCGGGGATGCTCGCCGAGGCGGCCACCGCGCTCATGCGCTCACGGGCCATGAGCGAGGGCGTGGACATGGCCGAGCGGGCCCTCGCCCAGGCGCGCGCGCACGGGCGGCCGGACGACGCGGTCGAGGTGGCCGTGCTGTTCGCCCGCGTGGCCGACGGACGCGCGCCGGAGGCGGTCGACGGCCTGCTCGAGGTCGGGGAGCGCCTGCTGCGCGTCGACCCCCCCAGGGCGCAGACCGCGGCGCTGCTGCATCAGGTGGCGTGGCTCCAGATCTGGACGGAGCGGTATGCGCACGCGGCGCGGCTCCTCGATCACGCCGTGGAGCAAGGGCGCGGGCAGGCTCCGGGGACCCTCCCGATGGCCCTCGCGATGCGGGCCGAGCTCGGCTACCGCCGCAGCCAGTGGCCCGTGGCGCTCGCCGACGCCACCGAGTCGGCCTCCCTCGCGGAGGCCTTCGGGCAGGCCCACGCGCGCGGGCTCGCCCTCGCCTGCCACGCGCGCATCGCGGCCTGCCTCGGGCGTGAGGCCGACTGCCGCGCGACGGCGGCCGAGGCCGCCGAGATGGGGCTGCGCCTCGGGGGCGAGGGCTCGCCGATCTCGGCATGGGGGAGTCCGGCTCTCGGCCTCCTCGAGCTCGGGCGGGGGCGCCCGGACGCGGCCACCCCGCACTTCGAGCTGGTGGCCACGGCCTTCGCCCGCGGGGGCATCAGGGATCCGAGCGTCGTGCTCACCGGCGGAGACCTGGTGGAATGCCTGGTGCGCACAGGACGCCGAGCCGAAGCCGAGGATGCGCTCTCCGCCTTCGAGGACCTCGCGCGACGCGCCGACCGGCTCGGCGCGCGCGCCATCGCGGCGCGCTGTCGCGGGCTGCTCGCTGACGACGGCTCGTTCGAGGCGCCGTTCGAGGAGGCGCTCCGGCTGCACGGCGGCGTCAACGCGCCGTTCGAAGAGGCGCGCACCCTGCTCTGCTTGGGCGAGCGCCTGCGCCGGGCGCGGAGGCGCGCCGATGCCCGCGTGCACCTGCGGGCGGCGCTCGACGCCTTCGAGACCCTCGGCGCGGTCAACTGGGCCGCCACCGCGCGCGGCGAGCTGGGTGTCACGGGCGAGACGGCCGCCCCCCGATCGGGCCCGAGATCGGATGCCCTCACCCCCCAGGAGCTCCAGGTGGCCCTGATGGTCGCCTCCGGCGCGACCAATCGCGAGGCCGGGTCCCGCCTGTTCCTGTCCGCCAAGACGATCGAGGCCCACCTGGGGCGGATCTACCGCAAGCTCGGGGTGCGCTCGCGGACCGAGCTCGCCGCCCTCGTCGCGCACGAGGGCCTCGGCGCGGACGGGACGCCCAGCGCAGCCGCCGTCTCCTGACCCGCTCGGGCTCGCGTCAGCGCAGCGGCGGTCGCTGGCTCGGCGTGAGCTGGAAGTGCATGAAGTCGCGCGCGACGTCGGCGCCGAGCCAGTCGAGGGCGCCTCCGTCGCTGCCGCTCAGCGCGGCCGCGAGGCGGCTCGGCATGTTCATGAACCCGTGCGCGGCCACGGTGCCGGGGGTCCCCTCCGTCCGGGCGCCCACGCGCGCGCCGTCCGTCCTGCCCCGCTCGAACGAGCTCACGTAGATGTTCCACATGTCCACCAGGGTCCCGGACGCCCGGTCGGTGATCGAGCGCAGCTCGGCCTCGAAGCGCGCGACGCGCGCGGCCATCAGCGGCTCGTCCACGTCCCTGCGGATGTCCTCGGCCGACTTCCCGGCGGCCCGCATCTTCTCGGTCTTCTTCGCGGCCGCCGCGCGCTCGGCGCGCGACCCCTCCTCCGCCTTCTGCTTCGCGCGGTCCCGCTTGGCCTTCTCGGCCTTCCAGGCGTCCCAGCCCTGGTTCGCCACGATCTCCTCGCGGTCGGACGCGTCCAGGAACTCCTCGGCGTCGGGGATGCTCCGCCAGTGCTCCTTCAGGCGGTCGGAGAGAGCCGTGCGGGCCGCCGCGCCGGCCTTGCCCCTCCCGGCCGCCGCCTTGACCAGGTCCAGGAGCGGCAGGTCCGCGGGCACGGCGAACTTGAGGCGCGTGACGAGGTACTCGCGCATCGCCTGCCCCAGCGAGGCCTCGTCGCGGAAGGCGTCCTCGAAGGCCTGGCTGGCGGCGCGGACCTCCTCCACCGGGGCGAGCAGCTCCTGCGCAGTCCCGCCCGCGGCGATCGTGGCCATGGCGCCCGCGAAGATGCCCTCGCCGGTGGCGGCCATGAGCGCCCGCCCGGGGAATCGCTTGTACATGTTGGGGTTCTCGGCCGCGTCGAAGTCGACCGCCCATCCGAAGCTGTGGTCGCTGAGGGCCGACGGGCGGTTGCGGTTGCGCCGGATGTTGAAGCCGCCGGCCACGCGCACCTGCGCCTTCAGGTCGTCGTACCAGGACGTGTCCTTCTCGTCATCTTGCTTCTTCTTCAGCAGGGCCTCGGCGGCCGCGAGGCGGGCGCCCATCGTGGTCGCGTGCGCGTAGGGGCTGAGGCCGAGGAACGAGACCTGCTTGACCCCCCGGTAGTAGGCGTTCGCCTTGGCGATCGTGCCGAAGGTCGAGATGAAGATGTCGCGGATGTCCCGGTAGCCGTCGAGGCCGCCCTCGACCGCGGCGGGCAGCGCGAACGCCGCGTACTCGGCGGCGGGGTCGACGGCGGGGGCGGGGGCCGGCCCGTCGTCTCGCTGCAGCGCCCCCGGGGGCGCGCTGCGCAGCGCGAGCGCCATGGCGCGGTTCCCCGTGGCCGGGGCCAGGGCGGCCATCGCCCGGCTCACGCCGGGCCCGGAGGCGCCCGGCGCCGGGGCCGTGGCGGGCGTGGGGGCGCTCCCCGGCGCCGCGGCGCTCAGGGGCATCATCTCCATCGCGCGGCGCATGCCGTCGCCGCTCGCCATGATGTCCATGTGCTCGACGCTCGCCGGGACGTCGCGCACCTGGTAGTTGGCCCGCAGCAGGGCGGCCACGTCGGCGCCGAGGGCCGCCGGAGCGAGCTTCGCGAACCACCCGTCGACCGCCGCCTTCAGCAGGGTGGCCGCCTGGTCGTACGACCCGCCGCGCCGGTACACGACGCTGAGCCGGAAGCCGCTCTGCGCGACGTAGTCCCTCATCGCCGCCGACGCCGCGGCCGGGTCGGGCGCGCCCTTCAGGGCCGTGAGGCGCGCGAGGTCGGCGTCCATCCTCTTCAGGACGTAGGCCTCCACCCGCCCCTCGAACAGTGGACGCCAGTCGGCGGCGGCCTGGCCGGACTTCGGCCGTTTCGCGCTCTCCTGCGAGCCCACGATCATCGTGTCGAAGAGGAAGAGGCCGCCGATCTCACCGGAGGCCCCGCTCTTCAGCATTTCGGAGATCGGCTGGTCGGCCCCGCTGTGGCCCGAGAGCATCGTCCGCCCGGGTGCCGGCGGCCCGGTCGCGGTCGTGCCCGCCGGGGGCGTGCCCCATCCGCCGTCGGCCGTCAGGCGGTCGAACACCGCCTTCACGTAGCCCGGCAGGTCGAACCCCTTGCCGGCGCCGGAGCTGAAGTCCGAGGTACCGGACCCCTGCGGCAGGATGCCCACCACCGGCCGCCCCGAGGCGGCCATCTGCTGCTCGAGCTTCATGGCGCCCACGTCGATCGGGGGCGCCCCGCCGCTCGGGCGGGCGTCGTCGTAGCCGGCGCCGTAGCCGGACAGCTGGAAGCCGTGGAGGTGCACGAGCACGTTCAACCGGGGCTCCGTCGCGCGGAAGCCCCTCGGGGACGATGGCGATGGCTTGGTCGGTGAGCATGCCCGCCGCCTGGATCCCCCGGAGCGCGTGCCGGCGCACGACGCCGCCGCCCGGAGCCCGGAACTCCGTGGGGCCCCCCCGGTTCTTCGAGCCCGCGGGCTGTCCGGCCCAGCCCTCTTCGCGCTGGATCCCCAGCAACGCGGCGACGCCCCGGTTGCTGAGCGCCGCCCCGGCCGGTGCGGGGATGAGCGGGGCCGGTCGGGGGCCCTCGGGATCCGTCTCGCCGCGCCGCGTCCTGATCTCCAACGCCGGCCGACCCCGTCAGAACTCGACGATGAGCGACACGCCGGCGAACGTGCCGAGCTTCTCGTCGCCGCCCTTCACCGATCCGCCCACCGTCACGCGGGGGCCCTTCGGCGCGTCGACCGCACGCTTCACGCCCTCGATCGCCGGCTTCACGTCCTTCATCAGCTCCTTGACCTTCGCGTCGGTGGGGCTGCCACCGGCCTGGAGGTGCTCGATGATCGCGCGAATGGCCGCCTCCGCCTTGGAGACGGCGTCGCGCAGCTCCGGGATGTCGCTCATCTGCTCGAGCGGCTCGTCCCCCACCAGGGCCACCCGGAGCCCGATCTCCCACTTCGACCACGTGCCCGCCTTCTGGTCCCGCTCGATCTTCGCCTCGAAGGAGGCCCGCTCGAGCGTCGCCGACAGGCCGAAGGCGTCCTCCTCGGCGGTGACCGAGACGGACGCGGCTCCGTCCTCGGCCTTGACCTCGCCGCCCCCCGGCCCGCCCGTCGCGGTCACCGTCGCCCGTCCGACCTTCGTGCTCGCGACCACCCCGGCCGCCGTGAGCCGGATCGAGCCGCCCGAGAAGTCGAGTCGTAATCTGGGCGCGTTCGGCAGCGCGTTGGCGATGCGCGCGGCGATCTCCGCGCTCGCGCCCTGGGCACTGCGCTTGCGCCGCTCGGGCGGGGGAGTCAGCGCGCCGAAGACGGCGCGCACCTGGCCCTCGATGTCCGCCACGGACGCCGATGCGGCCTCGGCGACGTTCTCGCGCACGGCCTGCACCACCTCCGGCATCGAGATGGCGCCGTCGCTCACCCGGCTGCCGATCTCGTAGCGCCGGCCCTCCAGGTACGCGCGGACCTTGCCGGCGGCCTCCTCGGACAGCCTGGGGGGAGCCGCTCCCAGCCGGGAGTCGGGCCGGAGGTTCAGGTCGGGCGGCTTCGGGGCGATCGGGCTGAACGTGAAGCCGCCGGCGTCCTGGCGCTGCACGACGGCCCCGACGGCGCGGTTCCCCGCCGCCTGCTGGAGGGCGACCAGCGAATCCGCCGGCCCTTCGCCGAGCGGCTCGCCGAGCGGTCCAGGCCCATGGCGCCGGTCCCGCTCCGTGCCCGCGCGGGCCCTCACCATCGCTCGACGGGCCGCCCGATGCCCATGGGCCAAGCATCGGTCAACCGGGCGGGCCGGGCAAGCGGCTCCACGGCTGGCCGGTCACGGTGGGCGACCTGCTCATCACGTTGTCGCCTTGTTGAGGAGTATTCCGTCCCTCGGTCCGACTGCCTCCCCCGTCTCCGGCTGTCCCGGCGGAGCCGGCCTACGCGCCGGAGTCCGGGTCGAGGATCGCGATCAGGTGACGGGCGATCGTCTCCGGGTCGGGCGGGCACCCCGGGATCCGGACGTCGACGGGCAGCACGTCCTCGACCCGGCCGACGAACTCGCCCGGGTCCCCCAGCAGGCGGCACCCGAGGGCGCAGTCGCCGAGCGCGGCGACGATCCGCGGCTCGGACATCGCCCGGTAGGCGATCTCCAGAGGGCCGCGCATCCTGGTGGTCACCGGCCCGGTGACGAGGAGCACGTCGGCGTGCCGCGGCGAGGCGGTGATCGAGAGCCCGAACCGCTGGAGGTCGTAGAACGGATTGGCCGCCGCCTGCAGCTCGTGCTCGCATCCGTTGCACGAGCCCGCATCGACGTGACGCACCTGGAGCGAACCGCGGCGCGCCCGGGGGAGGGCGATGGCCGCTCTCTGGCGGTCGAGGTAGTTGAGGAGGAAGAACACCCGGCTACCGGTCCGCGCAGGCGTAGCAGAGCTCGAAGCTCTTGTTGATGAGGGGGAAGTCGGGAAGGATTGCGCCGACCGCGGCGCGGGCGACCGAGGGCCAGTTGGCGTAGGAGCTCGTGCGCAGATGGACCCGGCGCACGGTGTCGCCCTCGAGCTCCACGGCGCACACCGTCCGCCCCCTCGCGCTCTCGACCCGCCCGAGCCCATGCGCGCCCGCCGGGCCGCCGGCCTCGGCGCTTCCCGGGACGATCGGCTTCGACAGCAGGTCGTCGAGGATCGCGAAGCTCTGAACCAGCTCCGCGGCGCGGGCCTGCATCCGGGAGGCGACGTCGCCCGCCACCTCCTCGGGCATCGCCGTCCGGAATCCGGGGTACCAGAGGCGCGGCGAGTCCTCGCGGACGTCGTGACGGAGGCCGCTGGCACGGGCCGCCGGGCCGACCGTGCCGAGGCGCAGCGCCTCGTCGCCCGGTAGAGCACCCGCGCCGCGCGTGCGATCGCGAAGCGACGCGTCGAGGTGGAGCGCCCGCCACGCGCGCACCACGTCGGGGCGTAGGTCCTCGAGATCGGCCCGGACGGCCGCGGCGTCGTCCGCCGGGACGCAGAGATGGCTCGACCCGACCGCCACCGACCCGAACAGGAAGCGGTGCCCGACGAGCGCCTCGATGCTTCGCTGGGCGCGCTCCTTCAGGCTCGCGAAGACCATCGCGCCGGCCGCGAGGCCGACGCCCGCGCAGATCTGACCGAGGTCGTTGAGGTGGTTGTAGAGCCTCTCGAGCTCGAGCAGCAGGGTCCGCGCCCGCCGCATCTCCTCGCTCGGCCACAACCCCTGGGCCTGCTCGAC
This sequence comes from uncultured Thermoleophilia bacterium, assembly GCA_963770865.1. Taxonomy (GTDB): domain Bacteria; phylum Actinomycetota; class Thermoleophilia; order Miltoncostaeales; family Miltoncostaeaceae; genus Miltoncostaea. The sequence goes on along the minus strand of CAVYRD010000009.1, from coordinate 55,826 downwards.
GGCCTGGGCGAAGGCGACCGTGTTGGCCGCGGCGCACCCCGCGCAGGCGCGCTGCACGACCGGGAGGGCTGCGGCTGCGCTCAGCCCTTCGGCGGCGCGCTCCAGCCCGCGGTGCTTGTAGAACAGCCGCGTGTCCACGTGCAGGACGCGCTCGCCGACGGAGTGGAAGCGGAAGTGCCCGGACTCGATCACCCCGGCGTGGATCGGGCCGACCGCGACCTGGTGGACGTCGTCGCCGACGATCGTGGTCATCCACTCGGCGGGATCGGCGGGGTGATCGACGAGCGCACGGGAGGCACCGCCGGCGAAGGAGACCCCGAACAGGTCGCGCGCCTCGCGCTCGTCCCAATCGAGGGCCGGGACGAGGTCGACGAGGGTGGGGGCCTCGCCGGCCGGTATCGGACTGCGGATCAGCAGGGGGCCGTCGGGCAGGGCGGCGACGCACCGCAGCTCCGGCCCACCGTCCGCGGCGCGCGCCACGAAGAGCCCCTCGAGCGTGCCCCCTCCAGCGAGGACCTCCTCCACCGCGCCGCGGAGCCGGTGCGGCTCGGCGGTCACCTCGTGCACGGGGACGATGAGGCTCCCATCCCGGCTCATGGTCACCCACCCCCCACGAACGCGCGGACCAGATCGGAGTCCGGCAGCTCGTACGCCAGGGCGGTCAGCGCCGCGAGGAGCGCGAAGGACAGCACGCCGACCGTGGAGATGAGGCGGGTGCCGCGACGGCTCGTGGGCCTGCGGCCCGACGGCCGGCCCGCGAGGCCCTCGACCAGGACGTGGGCCATGCCGAGGAACCCGAGCGCGAGCAGCACGGCCGAGAGCGCGCTCACCCAGATCAGGCCCGCGGCGAAGCCTCCGGAGAGGACCAGCACCTCGCTCAGGAAGAGCGGGGAGGGGGGAAGGCCCGAGAGGGTGCCGAGGCTCAACCCGACTGCGCCGGCGAGCGGCCGGCTCTGTGCCACGAGGCCGCGTGGCGGACGGCGCCCCGCCGCCGGCTGATAGCGCAGCAGCGGCACCGTCGCCGAGAATCCCAGTGACTTCGCGACGCCGTGACCCACGACGTGCAGGAGCGCTCCGGCGGTCGCGAGCGAGTTGTCGAATCCGATGGCGAGGGCGATGACCCCCATGTGCTCGAGGCTCGAGTAGGCGAGAAGGCGCTTCCAGGGGAGCGGCCGCCAGAGGAAGGGGATGGCGATCGCGAGGGAGACGAGGCCGAGGCCGACGAACAGGACCCGTACGGCGTGGGTGCCGACCGCGGACTCCAGCGCGAGCGCCAGTCGCCACGCGACGAGGGCGACCGTCGGAAGGAGCGCCGCCGAGAGGAGAGCGCTCACCGGCGGCGGCGCCTCGCTGTGGGCGTCGGGCAGCCAGTTGTGGACCGGGGCCCAGCCGACCTTCGTCGCGAGCCCCGCGACGATCAGGACGAATGCGGCGAGCGCCGACGTGTGGTCGAGGGTCGCGGCGCGCTCGGCGAGCGGCCCCCACTCGAGCACCGAGAGCGATGCCTCGCCCGTGGCCGCCGTGGCATAGAGGATCACGATCCCGAAGAGGGCGACCGTGAGGCCCACGCTCGTCAGGACGAGATACTTCCACCCGGCCTCGAGCGCGCTCTTCTTGCCGCTGAAGGCGACCAGCAGCGCGGATGCCGCCGTGGTCGCCTCGATCAGGATCCAGGCCACGCCGAGGTTGTCGGTGAGCGGCACCGCCAGCAGCGCCGCCCAGAAGAGGTGGAAGGCCACCCAGTAGACGTGACGTGACCCGACCGCCCCGGCGCGCGAGCTGGGGTTCGCCCGCAGGAAGGCCGGCGAGAAGGCCGCCGAGCCGGCCCCGACGAACGCGATCGTGGCGAGGAAGACGGCCCCGGGCGCGTCCACGATCCACCATGAGCCGGTCCGGGGCGGGTCACCGGCCTGGACGAGTGCGATCGCCGCCAGCAGGGCCGCCGGCACGGCGGCCACGAGCCCTCCCCACCGGCCGACGCGGTCGGCCGAGGTGGCGGAGCGGCAGGCCATCACCGCCGCGGCGATCACGACCGGCGAGAGCGGGGCCACGAAGGCGAGCGCGGCGGTGAGGTCAGCCACGGATCCCCCGCAGGACGTCGGAGTCGGTCGTGCCGAAGGTCGAGAGGATCCGGCGCTGGAAGACGGCGGCCACCGCGATCAGCAGCACCAGATCGAACGCGGTCCCGAGCTCGACGACGAGGGGCAGTCCACCGCTGACCGAGACCGCGGCGACCGCGATCCCGTTCTCGGCCACGAGGAAGGCGAGCACCGCGAACAGGGTCGCGCGTCGCACGAGGGCGAGGGCGAGCCCGGTCGCGAGCATCGCCGCGGCGGCGTTCTCGGCGGCGCGGCTCTCGAGGCCGTAGGTCGGGATGAGCGCGGCCATCGCCAGAGCCAGGGCCACCGCCCCCCCGACGCGGACCAGGAACCCGGTCTCCTCCTCGTGCGGGCGGGTCTCCCTGGTCCGGGACAGCCCCACCACGACGATGACGGACACCAGGACCGCCTTGACCATCAGCAGGCCGGCCGCGACGGCGAACTCCCCGGATCGGCCCGGGGCCATCGCGAGGGCGGCCACTCCCACGAGCACCGTCTGCGCGGTGACCAGCGCCGCGGCGATCGGGCGACGCGCGGCGACCGCGCCGAAGCCGAGGCCCACCAGCAGCCAGACGACCCATCCGCTCATGCCCCTCCCCCCGCAACCCAGCTCATGAGGCCGAGCAGCGCGACTCCCGCGCCCGCCAGCAGCAGGGCCGGGACGCGCAGGAGGCGCATCTTGGCCTGGAAGGTCTCGACGAACCCGAGCGCCACCACGAGCAACCCCAGGCACCCGGCGAGGGCGAGGAGCCCCGGGACGAGGGCGGACGGATGCGGCATGTAGATGCCGGCGGCGAGCACGAGCACGACCCAGTGGCGCGCCGCGGCCGCCCACTGCAGGTAGGCGAGATCCCGCCCCGCGTACTCGAGGAGGGGCCCCTCGTGGATCATCGTGAGCTCCAGATGGGTGTCGGGGTTGTCGATCGGCTGGCGCCCGGTCTCGAGCAGGACGACGAGCCCCATCGCGAGCATCCCGCACCAATGGGCGGGCTCCGCCCAGATGTCGGCTCCGGAGCTGGCCGACCAGATCGCCCGCAGGTCGGTCGTCCCGGCCGGCAGCGACGCCAGCAGCACCACGAGCATCAGCAGCGCCTCGCCGAAGATCGCGAAGGTCAGGTCACGCGACGCGCCCATCAGGCCGAACCCGCCGCCGGTGTCCCACGCCGAGAGGGCCAGGGCGAAGCGCGCCAGGGCGAGCAGGCCGACCACGAGCACGAGGTCGTGGCCGACGGGCCAGCCGGTGCCCCTTGCCGCCACGGGCACGACCAGCAGGCAGACGGCGAGCGCCGCGGCGATCAGCGGAGGGGCCGTGCGGTAGATGACCCCCGCCCCGAGCGGATCGACGGCGCTCCGTCGCCAGAGGCGGCGGAGCTCGCGATACGGCTGGAGGACGCCGGGGCCACGCCGTCCCTGCAGACGGGCCTTGAGCGCCTGGACCCCGCCGGGCAACGCCGGCGCGAGCCCGACGCCTGCGACCTGGACGCCGAGGACCATGGCGTCGAGTCCGTTCATCCGAGCGCCCCCGCGCGCGCCAGGAGCAGGAGCAGCATCACGAGCCCGACCAGATAGGCGATGTACATGCGCAGGCTGCCCGACTGCAGCCGCCGCATCGCCGAGGCGCCGCCCAGCGCGACCCGCACCACCGGGCCGTAGAGCAGCGAGTCGAACAGGTGCGGCACGCCTCCGCGGTGCCGCACCTCGCGCACCACGCCGGTCTCGACGACCACGTCCACCTCGCGCTCGGGGCGCAGGACCGCCGACAGGACGAGGAGCACCGGCTTCGTGAACGCCGCCGACGTCCATGCCAGCCGATCGTCGGAGGGCTGGCCGCAGATCCAGACCGGCGCGGGCTCCGCCACCCTGCGTCCCCGGGCGAGGACGAGGAGCCCGGCGACGGCCGCCAGCGAGATGGCGATCCCGAGCGTGGGGAGCGACGTGCCCGCCACCGAGAAGCCGGCGCCGCGCGTGAGCGATGCGTCGCCCGGCGCCAGATCGGCCATCGAGGGGAGCAGCATCCCGGGAGCGAGGCCGAGCGCGATGCAGGCCACCGCGAGCGCCGTGACCGCCGCGCGCATGGAGACCCCCACCTCCCCGGCCTCCTCGCCGCGCGGGGTGCGCGGGCGCCCGAGCAGGACGAGGCCGATCACCTTCGCGAAGCAGACGGCGCCGAGCCCGACCGTCGCCCCGAGGGCGGCGACGGCGAGCCCGCCGGCGAGCGCGATGCCGATGGCGTCCTGCCGGCCGAGGCCCAGAAGCGCCTGCAGCGCGACCCACTCGGAGGCGAAGCCGTTCAGCATCGGCAGGCCGGCGATGGCCACCGCTCCGACGAGGACGGCGGGGCCGGTCCACGGCATGCGGCGCAGCACACCCCCCAGCCGGTCGAGATTGAGCCCGCCGGCGGAACGGTCGATCGACCCCGCGCCGAGGAACAGGAGCGCCTTGAACAGGGCGTGGTTCAGGCTGTGGAGCAGGCCGGCCGCGAGGGCGAGGGCGGCCCACTGGTCCTCTCCGCGCGACACGAAGATCGCCGCGGCGCCGAGGGCCAGGGTGATGATGCCGACGTTCTCGATCGTCGAGAAGGCGAGCAGGCGCTTGAGATCGCGCTGGAAGAGGGCGTAGAGGATCCCGACCAGGGCCGACAAGCCCCCCGCCGCGAGCAGGACCACGCCCACCCAGAGCGGCGGGCCGTCCAGCCAATCGAAGACCAGCCGCACGATCCCGTAGATCGCGACCTTGACCATGACCCCCGACATCACCGCGGAGATGTGGCTCGGGGCCACGGGGTGGGCGCGCGGCAGCCACGAGTGCAGCGGGACCAGGCCCGCCTTCGTGCCGAAGCCGATCAGGCCCGCCGCGGCGATCAGCGCCTGGACCCCGGCCCCCGCCGATGCGATTCGGGCAGGATCGCCGAGCGCCCCCTGCTGGGCGAGCAGGAGGATCGCCACCCAGACGCCCGCCCCGCCGATGTGGGTGATCGACAGGTACTCGAAGACGATGCGCCGGCCGCCGTCGTCGCCGTGCGCGATCAGGATCGCCGCCGCCGGCGCCAGGGTCATGAGCTCCCAGAAAGCCAGGAAGAGCGAGGCGTCGCGCGCCACCACCACGCCGATCAGCGCGAGCTGGAAGGCACCCGTCAGGACGGCCAGATCGCGGGCGTGCGGTGAGTCTCGGAGGTAGTCGGTGGCGTATGCCGCGGCCGGGATCCCGACGACGGCGACCACCACCAGGAAGACGCCGGAGAGCGGATCGACGCCGACCTCCGGGTGGAAGCCGCTGACGAAGCCGGACCCGACGGAGCGACCCGTGAACAGGCAGACGGCGCCCGCCACGCCGACGAGCCCGAGGCCGAGCGCCTGGGTCCAGAGCGCGAGGCGCAGCAGCCGGGCCGAGGCGGCGAGGCCGGTCCCGCCGGCCAGGATCGCGATGCCCGCGACCGCCGTGATCCCGAGAAGGCTCAGCGCGCGCTGGTACGGGTCGATGCCGGCAGCGACGCCGACGGGCGACTCTCATGCCATCTTTGCGCGGCGCCACGAACCATGCTGACTGGAGCCCTCTCCGGCCGATGAATCATTGGAGATTACAATCTTTTAAGATAACCGCAACGTCCGCACACGATAGGCGTCTTTTTCTATTTGAAAGTTAGAAGACTTACTGTGCTAGTCTCACGACGGTCCAGGGGTGTGACTCTCGCCGCCTCGCCGACCGTCGGTCAGGGTGCGTCACGCACGACCCGAGGAGGGAGCGATCTCCGACAAGCAGGACTCCGGCGCGGCCCGGGTAGCGGCCCGGCAGCAGGAGCCGATCTACGTGGCGAAGGCGGAGTTCTTCCGGGTTCTCGGGCATCCGGCACGCGTGCGGATACTCGAGTTGCTCCGTGACGGGGAGCGCGGTGTCGGCGAGCTGCAGGCCGCCCTGAACCTCGACTCCAGCGGAACCTCCCAGCACCTCGGAGTCCTGCGCCGCCAGGGGGTGCTGGAGAGCCGCAAGGAGGGCACCAGCGTCTACTACCGGGTCCGCGACCCGCGGACCTTCCAGCTCCTCGAGGTCGCGCGCCAGATCCTCACGTCGTCCCTGGAGGCGACCCAGGCCCTTCTCACGGAGATGGCGACGCCCTCGCGCGGGACCTCCTCGCAGCCACGCCGCACCCGGCCCCGGACCCCGCGGACGCCCAGGCCGAAGGGTTGACGCCGGCGGGCACGTCCGCCGTCCGGGGGCCCTGCTCCACGGGCGCGCCGATCGGCCTCGCCGTGGCGGTGAACCGGCCGGTGAAGTCCTAGGGGACCGGTGCCGGCGGAGCCGCCGGGGCGCGTGCCCGCAGCCCGTCGGCGAGGAACTCCTCGAGCGTGGTCTCGTGCTCGTGCAACCACTTCGTGATCGGGTCGAAGTCCGCGATCCTCTCGGGGAAGTCGCTCATTCCCCGAGCGGCAAGAAGGTCGTCTCGCAGAGCCTCGGCCGGCTCGTGCAACGCGGCCCGGCAGTCCGCGCGGTTGAGCTCGTACATCAGCCAGCCCTTGAGGTTGCGCCGGTCTCGGATCGTGATCGCGACGGTGAGCTCCGACTCGGCCTCCTGCCAGGCCGGCTCGACCTGGTCCTTCAACGCGTAGGCCAGCTGGCCGTGGTACTCGAAGTTCGTCCCGTCGTCCGAGGCGATCAGGGCCCGGAAGACCGGAATCGTCGCCGACGAGCTCGCCTTGTCGCTCCTCCAGCTCTTTCGGCGCAGCTCGCGCGCCTGCTGGAAGATCACGAGCTTCACCACCGCCGAAGCCTTGCTCAGGGCGTCGTTCAGCCTGGCCTGGGCCGGGGGCCCGACATCGCGGCGGGTGACATCGACCTGCTGCGAGTAGAGCGCGAGCGCCTGGGTGTTGAGCACGTCCTGCTCCTGGACCTTGGCCTCGAGGGTCGTGTTCTTCTGCTCGATCGCCGCGACCCGGGCGGCGAGGCCCTCGTCGGCTGAGCGAAAGGCGGCGGGAAGCAGCAGCCGGGTGAGGATGTAGCCGGTGAGAAAGCCACCGGTGGCGTAGTAGAGGCAGATCGTCAGCCCCATGGTGTCGGCGCTCGAGGTCCCGCCGAGGGACTCGGCCAGGTTGTCGCCGAGGGTGTTCAGGGCGGTGCCGATCTCCCGGAACTGGATCAGACCGACGCCGACCAGGATCTTTGTGAGCCAATCGGAGATCTGCTCGAGGTTCGTGTTGGCGGCATAGACCACGTCGGCGCCCTGGCGGATCTTCGGGATCGCGAACAGGAAACCGGTGGCCGCACCCGCCATGAACGCGGCGCCGGAGATCAGCACGCCGACGGCGATGACCGATGCCGTCTCGCTCGACCATCCGAACTGGAAACCGTAGACGGCGATGAAGGCGAGCCCGACGAGGCCGCAGAAGAGCGCCATGAAGACGGTGGCGGGGACCGTCTCCTGGCCCTGGCGATCGCGCCGGCCGACGTTCTCGAGAAAGCGCCAGAGCGCCGGTGATCGCGCGCGCCTCGCCCTCGATGAAGGCCGTCCTCCGCGATCGGCGTCGGCAACGCCGATCGGGCCATCTGTGGCCCGTTGTCCTGGTCGGGCGGATCCAAGCGCCGGAGTCGGCTGCGTGGTCATGGCCCCTCTCTATGGGCCGTCGCGCCGGAGCGTCAATGGCGAACTTGCGTCCGTCTCGCTTTGTGAGTTGGCGACGACCTCCACGGGGCGTAGGCGTCGAACCGCCGCGCTCAACGGGCGGATGAGCGCGAGCTCGGCCCTGGGGAGCGGACCCGACTCGACGGCCGCCGCCACCGCCCACGCCACCTGCGGGCGCTTGACGGGGAGGGACGGGGGGAAAGGCGGTCGTCAGCGCAAGGTGACCACGACGTCGTGGTCGATGGCCCCCGCGGAACCACGCGCACTCGGCAAGGGCCAGATGGACAGAGGAGGCGTCCGACGCGCGCCGAGCTGCCGCCAACCCGCCGGCGGGAGTCGGACGAGCACCTCGGCCTTGCGGAGAGGAGCGTGGCCGGCGGCTCCGCGATCCGCATGAGGGCGCGCACGCGCACGGGCTGCGCACTGGCGTCACCGGCCGCACGCGGCCCCCTGTGTCCGGTCTCGGGGGGCCGCGTGTCCGGCTGAGCGCCCGCCGGCGGGCTAACCGCGCTGACGGAGCAGGAAGTCGAGTGTGCTGCGGTTGAAGGCCTCCGCGTCCTCGTGCAGGCCCGCGTGGGACAGGTGCTCGAACACGACGACCTCGCTGGTCGCGATGCCGCTCGTGAGTGGCTCGGCGAACCGGGTCGAGGTGACGATGTCGTGGGCCCCGAACGTGATGAGCGTCGGGGCCGTGATGGCGCCGAGCACCGGCCCCGCGTCGTGGGCGATGACGGCCGCGGACTGGGCCAGGAACGCATCGAGTGGCTGGGCGGGACGGCTGCGCACGAAATCGACGAGGCCGTCGACGAACTCGGGTCGCTCCACGTACATCTCCGGTGTGAAGCACAGCGGGAAGATGCCCTGGATCACGGCGTCTGCGACCGTGGGGAGCCCGCGCGCGAGGGCGCGCCACATCTCCAGGATCGTCTTCAGGTAGAGGTCGGTGGTGTCCCAGGCGCTGTGCAGGGAGAGGGACCGCACGCGCTCGGGGTGGCGCGCGGCGAGGTGGGTCCCCACCGCGGCCCCCAGGGAGACCCCCGCCACATGCGCCTGCTCGACCCCGATGCCCTCGAGGAAGCCGGCCAGCTGGTCGGCGTAGCCCTCGGTGGAATAGGGCCCGGCCGGCTTGTCGCTCTCGCCCGAGCCGGGCAGGTCCACCGAGATGCACCTGAAGTGCTCGGTGTAGGCCGGAAGCTGGAACGCGTAGCAGGCGTGGTCGGCGGCGACGTAGGGGATGAGCAGCAGGGGCTCGCCCTCCCCCTGCTCCTCGTAGTTGATGGTGAGGCCGAGGGTCTGGACGTGGGGCATCGCCGTCCCCTTTCGCTGATGCAGTGAGGCGAGCGTACGAGGCACTGCGCGGCGCCGTCCACTGCCGCTCGCCAGATATCGGCGGCTGCGGGTCCCGAGAGGCTTCCGGGAGAAGCTGTGGGTCTCCACACCTACAGACACCCCCCGAGGAGGCCCGGATGCGGCTCCACCGTAACGCGGCGCTCGGTCTCGGCGGGCGCCGCCGACTCGACATCTTGGTCAGGACGGCCTCAGCCAGCGCCAGGCGGCCGAGCGCGTGGGCGTCTCGCCGGCGACCGCCAGCCGCTCCAGGCACGAACGTCCTGCAAGGCGTCGGCCCGGGAGGGCCAGGGCGTGAAATGGAGGGACGCGGGGAACGATCGACGTCGATCGACGCAACCGTGGACGTGACTTCATGCCGGGAGGCCGGCGCTTCCTCCTCGCCGCCGCCGGGGTCGGTCGGTGGGGCCCGTGAGTCTCCGCAGGAGCCGCGACCGCGGACCTGTGCGGGTCGTCTCGCGCACTACGTGGAGACCCTTCGTAAGGGGGATAATGCGAGCCGACACCCTCGAAGGAGAAGACGGCCATGGGCACCCGACGGCCTGGTGACGAACAGGACCAGATCGACAAGTTGATGGCCGACCTGATCCGCGACGCCGATTCGGACGAGATCGTCCCCCCCGAGATGGCTCCCGTCATCGAGGCGGGCGGGGGCGTCGCCGAGGGATTCGAACTGTCAGAGGCGCAGTTGATCGAGAACGCGACCGACGCGCCGTTGGACGCCACCGACCACGTGCTGGACGACGCGCCCGGCGTCGAAGCGGAGCCGGACCGGGCCGTCTACGGCGAGGCCGACCACGAGCACTCGTCCGAAGCCGGCGAGGACTGAGGAAGGGCGTGGCGGATTCGGGCTGTCCTTGCCGTCGCCGACGATGGACGCGCCCGTCCTCGGCGGCGAAGCGTCGGGGAGGATCCCGGCCACGTCGGCGCGGCGCTTGATCTCGCCGTTCGCCCTCTCCAGCGGGTTCGTCGACCATACCCGCCGCCAGTGGCTCTGGGGGAACGCGGCGAACGCCGTGATGTCGGGCGCCGCCTCGGTGAGCATCTGCTCGACGGCCGGGAACTGGCGCCCGAGCCTCTTGGCGATGCTCTGAAGCTGCTCGTGAACGGCCGGCGTCGGGCTGGGCGAAGATCGTGCGGACGGCGGCCGCCACCATCTCGACCGAGCCTTTGGGCACCCGGGCGAGGACGGTGCGCATGAAGTGCACGCGGCAGCGCTTGTGGGCACTCGCGCCGTTCGTGAACTTCGTCGGCCCGCTCGCCTGCTTCCGCTTCGGCATCACGCGCTGAGCGCCAGGCGGGCCGGCTCCGTCTGCGGCCGAGCCGAAGCGATGACAAGGGCGTCCACGGATGGCGCGCCGACGACGACGGGGGAGCCTCGGCGGGTCCAGCCGTCTGGGGGAGGACCGGGTGACGTCGGTCGCCGCGCGGATCAGCCGAGGGGTCATCGCGAAGCCGCCCGCCGCCCGCGGCGGGCACAACGTGGGCGACTACGCCCGCGCGAGGGCCTCCTTCACGTGGGAGGACGCCCGGCGTGCGCTGGACGGCCTCCCCGGCGGACGGGGCCTCAACATCGCCCACGAGGCGGTCGACCGCCACGCCGCGGGCGAGCGGTCGGCGCGCGTCGCGCTGCGGTGCCACGGCCGCGACGGCGCGGTGACCGATCTGAGCTACGCCGAGCTGGCCGCGCGGACGAACCGCTTCGCGAACGTCCTCACGTCGCTCGGGGTCCGCCCCGGCGAGCGGGTCTTCACGGCCGCGGGGCGGATCCCCGAGCTGTACGTCGCTGCGCTCGGCGCCTTGAAGGCCGGCGCCGTCTTCTGCCCGCTGTTCTCGGCCTTCGGGCCTGAGCCGATGCGCCAGCGCCTGGAGCTCGGGGAGGGCGTGGTCCTCGTCACGACGACCGCGATCCACTCCCGGAGGATCGCCGGGCTGCGCCCGCTCCTGCCGGCGCTCCGGCACGTGGTGGTCGTCGGGCGGCCCCGCGCAGGAGGCGCCGGGCACCCACGACTTCGACGAGCTCATGGCCGGCGCCGCCGAGGACTTCGAGATCGCGGCCACCGACCCGGGCTCGCCCGCGCTCCTGCACTTCACCAGCGGGACGACCGGGGCCCCCAAGGGCGCCGTCCACGTCCACGAGGCCGTGGTGGCACACCACGCGACGGCCGCGTCCGCCCTCGACCTGCAGCCCGACGACGTGTTCTGGTGCACCGCCGACCCGGGCTGGGTGACCGGCACCTCGTACGGGATCATCGCCCCGCTGGCCCACGGCGTCACGAGCATCGTCGACGACGGCGACTTCGATCCCGACCGCTGGCTCGCGATCCTGGCCGACGAGGCGGTGAGCGTCTGGTACACCGCCCCGACCGCGGTGAGGATGCTCATGCGGGCGGGCGCGCACGTCCCCGACCGCCGGCTGCCGGCGCTCCGCTTCATCGCCAGCGTCGGCGAGGCACTCAATCCCGAGGCGGTCCGCTGGGGGGTCGAGGCGCTCGGCCTGCCCATCCACGACAACTGGTGGCAGACCGAGACGGGCGCGATCATGATCGCCAACCTCGCCGCCCTGCCGATCAAGCCCGGCTCGATGGGCGTGCCCCTGCCCGGGGTGGACGCGGCCGTGCTCGCCCTCGACGCGGACGGGGCGCCGATCATCGAGGACGGCGTCGCCCGGATCGCCCCGGACGGCATGGCGGGCGAGCTCGCGCTGCGCCCGGGGTGGCCCTCGATGTTCCGGGGGTACCTCGGCCAGGAGGCGCGCTACCGGTCGTGCTTCGCCGGGGGCTGGTACCTGTCGGGGGACCTCGCTGCCCGGGACGAGGACGGGTACCTCTGGTTCGTGGGACGCGGCGACGACGTCATCAAGTCGTCGGGTCACCTGATCGGGCCGTTCGAGGTCGAGAGCGTCCTGATGGAGCACCCCGCCGTCGCGGAGGCCGGGGTCGTCGGGATGCCCGACCCGGTGGCCGGCCAGGTCGTCACCGCGTACGTCGCGCTGCGGGAGGGTCACGTCGCGTCGGACGCCCTGGCGCGCGAGATCCGAGGCTTCGCGCGCGCCCGGCTCGGGGCCGCCATCGCGCCGAAGTCGGTCGAGTTCCGCGACGCCCTGCCGCACACGCGCAGCGGCAAGACAATGCGGAGGCTCCTGCGGGCCCGTGAGCTCGGGCTGCCGGAGGGCGACCTGTTGACCCTGGAGGGCGGCGCGTGAGCCACGCGCACGACATCGACCTGCTCCGCACGATGCTCCTCATCCGGCGCTTCGAGGAGCGCTGCGCCGAGCTGTACGCCGCCGGCGCGATCCGCGGCTTCCTGCACCTCTACATCGGGGAGGAGGCCATCGCGGTCGGCGCGATGCAGGCCCTCGGCCCCGACGACGCGGTCGTCGCCACCTACCGCGAGCACGGTCACGCCCTCGCCCGCGGTGTCCCGGCCGCGTCGATCCTGGCCGAGATGCTGGGGATGGCGGAGGGCTGCTCAGGGGGGCGCGGCGGCTCGATGCACCTCTTCGACCCCGGACGGCGCTTCTACGGCGGCAACGCGATCGTGGCGGCCGGCCTGCCGACCGCCGTGGGGATGGCCCTCGCCGACAGGATGCGCGGCCTCGGGCGGGTCACGGCCTGCTTCTTCGGCGACGGCGCCGTCGCCGAGGGCGCCTTCCACGAGTCGCTGAACCTCGCGGCCCTGTGGCGCCTGCCGGTGCTCTTCCTGTGCGAGAACAACGGCTACGCCATGGGGACCGCGACCGCTCGTGCGCTTGCCGAGCCGCGTGTGGCGCGCACCGCGGCGGGATACGGCATGCCCGCCGAGACCGTGGACGGCATGGACGTCCTCGCCGTCGAGCGGGCGACGGCCGAGGCCGCGGCGCGGGTGCGCGACGACGGCGGGCCGGCCTTCCTCGAGCTGACCACCTACCGCTTCCGCGCGCACTCCATGTACGACCCCGAGCTCTACCGCTCCAAGGAGGAGGTCGAGGGCTGGCGGGCGCGCGATCCGCTGGTGGTGCACGGCGACCGGCTTCGCGCCGCCGGCGCGCTCGACGACGCGCTCGCCGCGTCCATGGAGGCCGAGGTCGCGGGCCGGATCGAGGAGGCGGTCGCGACGGCCTCGGCCGGCACCCCCGAGCCCGTGGAGTCGCTCGGCCGCCATGTGTACGCCGAGGAGGCCCGGTGAGTGCCGTCGCGGCGGACGTCCGGACGAGCTACCGCGAGGCGCTCAGGGAGGCCCACCGGGAGGCGCTCGCGCGGGACGAGCGCGTCTTCCTGATGGGCGAGGACGTCGGACGCTACGGCGGCGCGTACGCCGTCTCCATGGGCCTCCAGGAGGCGTTCGGAGAGGAGCGGGTCCGCGACGCGCCGCTCTCGGAGCTCACCTTCGTCGGCGCCGGCATCGGTGCCGCCCTGGCCGGCATGCGCCCGATCGTCGAGGTCATGACCATCAACTTCAGCCTGCTCGCGCTGGACCAGATCGTGAACACCGCGGCCGTCATGCGGCACATGTCGGGGGGTGCGCTCGGCGTGCCGATCGTGATCCGGATGGCGACCGGCGGCGGCCGGCAGGTCGCCGCCCAGCACTCGCACAGCCTGGAGGCCTGGTACGCGCACGTCCCCGGGCTGCGGGTGCTCGCGCCCGCCACGCTGGAGGACGCCCGCGGGATGCTCTGGCCCGCCCTCTGCGACCCCGACCCGGTGGTCATCGTGGAGCACGCCGGGCTCTACAACGTGCGTGGCGTCCTCCCGGCCGCGCCGGCGCCGGTCGACATCGACCGCGCGGCGGTGAGGCGCCCGGGCACGGACGTGACCGTGATCGCCCACGGGGGCTCCCTGGCCACGGCCCTGGAGGCCGCGGAGCGGCTGGCGCCCGAGGGCGTCGAGGCCGAGGTGATCGACCTGCGGGTGCTGCGGCCGCTGGACACGGCCACCGTGATCGACGCGGTGCGCCGGACCCGCCGGGCCGTGATCGTGGACGAGGGCTGGAGGAGCGTCGGCCTGTCGGCCGAGATCGCCGCGCGGATCGCCGAGGAGGCCTTCTACGACCTCGACGCCCCGGCCGCCCGCGTCTGCGGTGCCGAGGTGCCGATGCCCTACGCGGCGGCGCTGGAGCGCGCGGCGATCCCGCAGGTCGAGGACGTCGCCGCGGCGGTGCGGCGCCTGGTGGGCGCGGATGGCTGAGATCCTGATGCCGGCGCTCGGCGCCGACATGGAGGACGGCGTCATCGTCGAATGGCGGGTCGCGCCGGGCGACGTCGTGGCGCGCGGGGACGTGGTCGCGGTCGTCGAGACGGACAAGGGCGCGATCGAGATCGAGGCCTATGCCGAGGGGGTCGTCGAGGAACTGATCGAGCAGGAGGGCGCACGCGTCGCCGTCGGCCGGCCGCTCGCCCGCCTCGCCGCCGCTGCGGCGGAGCCGGCGACCGCCGCCGACGCGCCGCGCCCGGTGCGCGCCTCCCCCGGAGCGCGGCGGGCGGCGGCGGAGCGGGGCGTCCCCCTGGAGGGGCTCGCGGGGACCGGCCCCGGGGGCGCGGTCACCCAGGCCGACGTCGAGCGGGCGCCGGCGCCGGTCTCCCCCGCCCCGGACCGGGCCGACGCGCTGCGGCGCGCCACCGGCGTCCTGATGGCGCGCTCCAAACGCGAGATCCCCCACTACTACCTGGAGCACCGGATCGACGCCGGCCCGATCACGGACTGGATCGCCCGGATGAACGAGGGCCGGCCGCCTGCGGCCCGCCTGGTGCTCACCCCATACCTGCTGCGCGCGCTCGCGCTCGCGGTGCGCGAGTTCCCCGAGCTGAACGGGCACTGGGAGGACGGGCGCCACGTGCCCTCCGACGCGGTCCACGTGGGCCTGGCCATCTCCCTGCGGTCGGGGGGCGTCGTCGCGCCGGCCGTCCACGACGTGGACCGCACGCCCGTCGAGGAGCTGATGCGCGAGGTGCGCGATCTCGTGGAGCGCGTCCGGGCGGGCGTCATGCGCTCGTCCGAGGTCGGCGACGCGACCATCACCCTGAGCAGCCTGGGTGACCGGAGCGTCGAGCTCGTCCACGGGGTGATCCACACCCCGCAGGTCGCGCTCGTGGGCGCGGGCAGCGTGCTGCCGCGTCCGTGGGCGGTGGACGGGCGGGTCGAGGTGCGCCCGGTGCTCGCGCTGACCCTCGCGGGCGACCACCGCGTCAGCGACGGGCGACGGGGCGGCCGCTTCCTGCTCCGCCTGGAGCGCCTTCTCGCAGATCCGGAGGCGCTGTGACCGAGGACCAGGCACGGGAGGCGATCCTGACCGCCCTCGCCGAGATCGCGCCGGAGGTCAACGGGGCTTCGCTCGATCCGGCCGTCCCGCTGCAGGACCAGATCGACCTGGACTCGATGGACTTCCTGAGCCTCGTGCTCCGCGTCAACGAGCTGACGGGTATCGACATACCGGAGCGCGACTACCCGCTCCTGTCGAGCCTCGACGCCGGCGCCCGCTACCTCGCGCGGGCCGGCTGAGCGGGGTCCGCGTGCCCGGTCAGGAGGAGGGTGGGCGCCGTCCAGAGCGCCAGGGCGTCTTCGAGCACCCCACCGGCGGTCGCGCCGCGTCCGGTGGCCCGCCGGGCCCATGACGGCCACATCTCATTCGAACGGGATGATGGCGGACCCCTGGCGTGGCGACATCCTGAGGAAAGACAAAGACCGGCGACCAGTCGAGGCGAGAGATGAACGAATCCGCGCCGGACCAGGGGGGCTCTCCGGAGATCACCGAGGAGGAGCACGCCCGCCTCCGCGCTCTCCTCGCGCTCGAGCCCCCGCGCGCCGTGCACCGACCGTGGAACTTCGACGACCCCGCCCACGAGTGGCGTCGCCTCTTCTCGGAGCTGCTCGGCACCTTCTTCCTCGTGCTGGTCGGCGCCGGCGGCGCGGTGGTGAACGCCCAGTCGGGCGGGGCGATCAGCCGCACCGCCGCGGTCACGGCGCCGGGCCTCATGGTGATGGCGATCATCCTGCTCATGGGCGCGGTCTCGGGCGCGCACCTGAACCCGGCCGTCAGCATCGCCTTCGCGGCCCGCGGCGACTTCCCCTGGCGCCGTGTGCCCGGCTACATCATCGTCCAGCTGGTCGGCGCCACCCTCGCCTGCCTCGTGCTCTGGGCGATCCTCGGAAAGCTCGGCCAGCTCGGGGCGACCGAGCCCGGGACCGGGATCACCGACCTCGAGGCCATGTTCATGGAGCTCGCTCTCACCGTGGGCCTTGTCAGCGTCATCCTCGGCACCGCCTCGGGCGCCCAGAACGTCGGGCTGTTCGGCGCCCTCGGGGTCGGCGCGTACATCATCCTGGCGGGCCTCTGGTCGAGCCCGGTGAGCGGCGCCTCGATGAACCCGGCGCGCTCCTTCGGCCCCGACCTGGCGATCGCCGACTTCTCCCACTACTGGGTCTACGTGGTCGGGCCGATCGCCGGAGCGCTCATCGCGGTCGGGTTCGCCTGGGTGCTGCGCGGCCCCGGCGGAGGGCGCGCCGGTAGCGCGGCGGCGCAGGGGCGGCTGGGCACCCTGCGCACGAAGCGCGACCAGGCGTGAGACCCGAGCGGGCGAAACGGGCCTGATCATGGCCGGGCCGTGGGCGACGGGTCCTTGACCGGCACGCGGGAGGGGGCCCCGCTGCGGAGCAGGCCGCGCGAGGTGGTCGTGCTGAATGCGGCTGGGGCGCTGTCGATCGATCGCGCCAGACGACTGAGAGGCCTTCATCTGGCGGGCACCCCCGGAGCCGCCGCCAGGCGAGCAGGCCGTTGACAGAGGAGCCCCTCTGGATGTTCGCCTTCCCTTTGTCGTGCCGTTGACCGCCGTGGCCCGACTCAGACCCCGCCCTCGCTCGAGTGCTCCTCGTCGGGTTCTCCGTAGACCGCCTGGTCCTTCTCGGCCTCCGACTCGAAGGCGTCGGCCAGGATTCGCTCGGTGCCGTCGAACGGGCCCTCGGAGGCGTTGTCCACGAGCTGCGCCTCCGCCTGCTCGAAGCCCTCGGCAACGCCCCCTCCGGCCTCGATCACGGCCGCCATGGACGGGTCGAGGGGCTCGTCCGACTGGGCGCCGTCCACGGTCCGGAACGCGTCGTCGTCGAGCTCGCGGGCCTCATCGACCAGCTCCTCGGGGTGGATCTCCGCGTCCGCGTCATCAGGTTGGTTGAAAGCTCGGGTGCTCATCGCCGCCTCCTTGACCCTTCGGGTATCCAGGTGGAGCATCCTCCATCGCCGCGGCACGCGACTCCGGGAAACCCCCTACGCCATTCGCGATCTTGGCCGGGGCAGGGTAGCCAGTGCTCCCGAGGACCACGGACCCCGACGACGCGGCCCGATCCACGGGTTTCCCGGACGGCGGATCGGTGTGCCCGCGGTCGCGCGCCGCTGGGTGCCCTGCTGTCCTCGGGGGACCGTGAGCCGTCCTGACCCGCCGAGAGCGCTTCGTCTGCTGGGGCTGCTCATCGCGTGCGGGTTCGCCCTCGCGGCGTGGTTCCTCATCGCCGCGGAGACCATGCCCGTCGCGGGGGGCTGGGCGGGCCTCGGGTTCACGGCGCTGTGGACGGTGGCCGTCATCGGTCTGGTCGCACTCGCCTGGCACCGGCCGGCAGAGCGCTCATCGACGGCGTGCTCTGGCTGCCCGCCAGCGCGTCGCGCCCGACGCGCTCAGGTGCTCTCGGCGATGCGGCGTAATCCCCCAGGATGGGGTCGCCCGCCCCGCGGCCCGATGCCGATCGCGCGCCGCCGCGCGGCCCGGGCCTAGGGCATCATGGACCGTTCCACCGTCCGGGTCGGCCGCCTCCTGGGCGTCCCCATCGGCATCCATCCGCTGTGGCTGGTCGTCGTTGGACTGATCACCTGGACGCTGGGCAGCGCCTACTTCCCCGACGCGGATCCGGCGTTGAGTGAGACGGCCGCCTACGCCCTCGGCCTCCTGGGGGCCCTTGGCCTCTTCGCCGGCATTCTCCTGCACGAGCTCGCGCACGCCGTCGTCGCGCGCAGGCACGGCATCAAGGTCGAGGAGATCGACCTCTGGCTGCTGGGTGGCGTGGCGCGTCTGGAGGGAGAGGCGAAGGAGCCGGGAGACGAGCTGCGATTCGCGGCTGCGGGCCCCGCGGTGACCGCTGCGATCGCGGGTCTGCTGGGGATCATCCGGGGGACGGTCGGAGGGCGGCTGTCCGCGTGGGGGCTCGCCCTCCTCGACTACGAGCTCTACGTCAACGTCCTCATCCTCGGCTTCAACCTGCTTCCCGCCTTCCCGCTCGACGGGGGCCGGATCGCCCGCTCCCTGATGTGGCGACACCACGGCGACCGTGATCGCGCGACCGCGACCGCCGCGAGCATCGGCCGCGCGTTCGGCTGGGGGCTCGTGAGCCTCGGTGCGCTGGCCTTCGTGTCGGGTGTGGTCGGCGGCCTCTGGTTCGCGCTGATCGGATGGTTCCTGATCGTGGCCGGCGCCGCCGAGGCCCAGGCGTCTCGGCTCGCCCATGCCCTCGGCACGCTGACCGCGGCCGACCTGATGAGCGCGCCCGCGGTGAGCCTGCCCGCGACCCTCACGGTGGACGAGGCGATCTCGGCGGGCTTCGCGCGCCACCTCTTCGGCGCGTTCCCCGTCACTGACGGCGAGGGGCGGGCGATCGGCATCGTCACCCAGCGCGACGTGCGCGCCCTGCCGAGGCCGCAGCGTGCCGTCACCGTGCTCGGCGAGATGGCGCATCGCGATCCTGAGCTGCTGATCGAGCCCTCCCGCAGCGCATCCGCCCTCATCGCCGATCCGGCCTTCCGGCGCCTGGGCCGGGCCGTCGTCGTCAACGCGACCGGTCGCCCGGCCGGTGTGATCTCGGTCACGGACATCGACCGGCGACTCCGCGCCGAGGGCCTGCTTCCCGGCCCCGGCCAACCCCGGAGGACCGGCTGAGAAGGATGTGAGCCGGGTTCGTGGACGCCCTATGGCCGTGCCGACTGGGCATGTTCGGATCGAATGGAAGCCATGGGCGCACGTGCTGATGGGGGGATGGCACCCGGGCGACCCCACCGGTGAGGGGAGCCCGCTGCACCACACCTACCAGCAGGCGACCACGATGACCTTCTTCGGCATGGTCGCCGGCCAGATCGGCACCGCCTTCGCCGCCCGCACCGAGCGCGCCGCGCTGCGCGTCTTCAGCAACCGCCCGCTGCTGTGGGGGATCGCCATTCTGAGCTGGTCCTCGCGGCGATCTTCATCTACGCGCCCCGTTCCAGTCCCTCCTGGGGACCGCGGCCCTCACGCCGGACATGCTCCTGATCGCTGTTCCCTTCCCCGTCATCGTGTGGGGCGTCGATGAGCTGCGCCGCTGGTTGATGCGACGGCCCGAGACCTCACCTCACGGGTCGGCTCACGGTGCGGAGGCTTGATCGCGGCCGGGCCGTCGGGCGACGGGTCCTTGACCCCCAGGCGAGAGGGGGTCACGCTGGTAATCGAGCGTGAGCCCCGCCGGACGGCCAGTCCGTGCGGGCGGCTCGCACCGTGGGATCGGGGCGTGATCGGGATGCACCAGCGCCAGCACGTTGGCCCCTCGAGCGTGGGTGCCATGCGGGCCGTCGGCGAACCGCACGCATCGCGTGCTCGGGCCGGCGGCGAGAACGAGGTTGCCGGATCGAACGGCACCGACGAGAGCGTGTCCGCGAGGGCGCCGGTGATCTTGCCGCGCGACCCCTCGCACGCGGTCGGGCGATCGCCCGAACCCCTTGGCGAGCTGAGCGACGCCGGCTCGGGAGGCCTCCAGGGATGGCGAGCTCAGACGTCGCGTCACGACGACGCTGGGCCTTTGCGCCCCGGCCGAACGAGGCCGCGCGCCATGGTCGTGCTGAGAATGCGCCTGGGGGAGCTGTCGATCGACGCCGAGGCCGATCTCGGCCGCGTCGCGCGGGTCGCGCGCACCCTCGATCCCGGCGAGTTGCTCGCCGTGCGCCTGGACCTCGAGCCGAAGCTCGCGGAGGTCCGTCCCCGCTTCGGCGGCGATGATCTGCGGATGCTCTCCTGCGCCTTCGCGCCCGACGATTGGGAGGCCTTCATCTGGCGGGCACCGCCGGAGCCGCCGCCAGCGGAGCAGGCCGGCGCCGGGAGAGCCCCCCTGGACGTCCGACTCCTGCCCCCGCCCCTTTCCCTGGTCGTGCCGTTGACCGCCGTGGCCCGGCTCAATCCGGGCGAGGGCCTTCTCCACCTCAGTGACCACGGGCCACCCCAGCTGCTGATGGATCTCCTCGCCGGGCGCGCCGACCGCAAGGAGACGCGCGATGGGCGCGGCTCGGTTCTCACGCTCCTCGTGCGCCGGCCCGCGGCCTCCGCCGCCCGATAGGCCGCATGCCGCCTGGCGCCCGGCGCGAGAACCGCGCGCCGGGTCTCGTCGGCCGTCCGTGTCGTCTCGGGGCAGACCGCAGCAAGCCCACCCCTGGCGCGATCACCCGAAGGACGAGTCCCCTCGACCTCGCGCCTACCCGAGTGCCTGAGACCATCACCGCTCGACGACGGGGATTCGGTGAGCAGGGCCCCGGAAGGCGATCCGTCACCTCGGCGATGGATCGCCCTCATCGTCTGCTCGCCCAAGGGGATATCCCTCGCCCTCTGCCCGGGCTGCGTCCTCGGCGTCCTCGGTCGCCTGTTGGACGATTCCCTCCAGGTAGTCGGCAAGGGCGCTCAGGCGCTCAACGCCGACCGGGGTCTCCGACTGGGCGGACGGAAAGAGCCCGTCGAACTCCTCGTGGAGCGCGGCGGGTAGTACCACTCGCGCCTGGCGTCGAATGTCGAAGTAGACGTCCCCGATGGGCATCTCCCCCGCAGGTCCGGTCGCGGCGGCGCGCGCCGCGTGCATCAGGCGGGCGGCCTTCGACAGGTCGAGCCGATCGTCGCTCATACCGTCCTCCTCTCGGTGACCCCGAGCCTAACGCCGGCCTTCCCGTGGCCCCAGCGCCCCCGCACGTCGTGAGCACCCCCAGGGGCGCGTCGTTGCGGAGATGAGGGGGCGACTCGCGCTTCGTGGCGTGACCGAGAGACGACCATGGAAGGCTCGTTCAGCGCTCTCCGGTCTCACCCCCGCGCGACTCGCGGCGCGCGCGCCGGCCTGCCGGTGCCCTTCCCGCCGGCTGCGTGGGCGCCTGAAGCTCGGGCGGCCGGGGGATCGCGCGGATCTCGGTGTGCCGGCGGCTCACCGTGAGCCCCTCGCCATGGTGGCTGATGGCGAGGGGCTCGCCCTCCAGCAGCACGTAGGAGGCCTCTGCGGGACGAACCTCGACCAGCAGGCGCCGCCGCTGGAACGACAGCCGAAAGGCCAGGCGTCCCAACGCCGGTGGCAGGCGCGGGGTGAAGCTGAGCGCCTCGCCGTGGTGGCGCATGCCGCCGAAGCCGGCCACGGCGGCGATCCATGATCCGGCCAGTGAGGCGATGTGCAGGCCGTCACGCGTGTTGTGCTCGAGGTTGTCCAGGTCCATCAGAGCGGCCTCGGCGAGGTAGTCGTAGGCGAGCTCGAGGTGTCCCACCTCGACGGCCACGACCGCCTGGGTGAAGGCCGAGAGCGACGAGTCGCGCACGGTCAGGGATTCGTAGTAGGCGAAGTTGCGCGCCTTCTCCTCGGCGGTGAAGGCATCCCCACGCAGGTGTAGCGCCAGCACGAGGTCGGCCTGCTTGACGACCTGCTTGCGGTACAGGTCGAAGTACGGGACGTGCAGCAGGAGCGGATAGTGCTCGGCTGGCGTGCGCTCGAAGTCCCAGCGTTCATGGTTGGTGAACCCCTCGGCCTGTGGGTGAACGCCGAGCCTCTCGTCGTACGGGATGGTCATCGCCTGAGCGGCATCCCTCCAGGCCGCCGCCTCCTCGGCGCCTACCCCGAGTTCGGCGGCACGAGTGGGATCGTGGCCGACGGCATCGGCGGCCGCGCGCAGGTTCTGCTGGGCCATGAGGTTCGTGTAGACGTTGTTGTCGGCGATCGCGCTGTACTCGTCGGGGCCGGTGACGCCGTCGATGCGAAACAGCCCGCGCAGGTCGTGGTGACCGAGCGACCGCCACAGCCGAGCGGTCTCCACGAGGAGCTCGAGGCCGATCTCGCGCCCGAAGGCCTCGTCCTCGGTTGCGGCCTGGTAGCGAACGACCGCGCCGGCGATGTCGGCGGCGACGTGGAAGGCCGCGGTGCCGGCGGGCCAGTAGCCCGAGCACTCCTGGCCACGAATGGTCCGCCAGGGGAACGCCGCGCCGGCGAGCCCGAGCGCGGCGGCACGCTCCCGGGCGAGCCCGAGCGTGGCGTGCCGCCAGCGCAGCGCGTCGGCAGCAGCCTCGGGCAGCGTGTAGGTGAGCACCTGGACGACAAAGGCCTCCGTGTCCCAGAAGGCATGGCCGTCGTATCCGGGTCCCGTCAGGCCCTTGGCCGGAATCGCCCTGCGTTCGGCGCGCGCGCCCGCCTGCAGAGTGTGGAAGAGGGCGAAGCGGATGGCCTGCTGCACCTCGGCGTCTCCGTCGAGCTCGACGTCGGCGCGAGCCCAGAAGTCGTCCAGGTATGCCTCCTGGGCCGCGAGGAGACCGTCCCAGCCGGTGTACTTGGCCTCGGCGAGGGCGGCCTCCACCTGCGCGCGCACGGAGGGGAGGGAGCGCTCGCCGGACCACCCGTAGGCCAGCAGCTTGACCACGCGTAGGCGCTCGCCGGCGGCGAGGTTCGCGGTCACGCTCACGCGGCCCAGATCCCCGAAGCTCTCCGTCGCCGTCTGGATGCCCGGCGGCCCGTCGATGAGGTGATCCATCCCGGCGGCCATCCGCAGCCCGCTGGCGGTCGTGGAGTGAACCAGCACCACCCGCGCCTCGTGATCCGCGAAATGCTCCGAGCGCAGCGGCGAGCCGAACGCGGCCGCAGCCCGCGGATCGGCTTCGCTGCCCGGCGGGAGCGGCTCGTTGGCGACCATCTCGGACTGAACCACGACCCGCGTCGCGGTCTCGAGGGCCTCGACCTCCCACAGAATGGCCGCCACCGCGCGCTGCGTGAACGAGACGAGACGCGTCGAGGTGATCCGCACCGCCGTCCCCGTCGGAGACTCCCACTCGACCACGCGGCGCAGCACGCCGGCGCGGAAGTCGAGCACGCGCTCGTGGCGGCGCAGCTTCCCATAGCGGACGTCGAAGGGCTCGTCGTTGACCAGCAGTCGGATGATCTTGCCGTCGGTCACGTTGACCAGCGCCTGACCGGCCTCCGGATACCCGAAGCCCCCTTCCGCCTCGGGGAGCGGGCGCACCTCGTAGAAGGCGCTCAGATAGGTGCCGGGCAGAGCGTGGGGCTCGCCCTCGTCGAGGTTCCCCCGGAGCCCGATGTGTCCGTTGGAGAGGGCGAAGAGCGACTCGGTCTGCGCGAGCACATCCAACGCGAGCTGGGTCTCGGGGAGCGCCCATGGCTCCACCGCGAACGCCGGGTGCTCGATCACGGCCGCTCGAGCAGGTCGGCGAGGTCCCGGACGACGAGGTCGGCGCCGTGGGCCCGCAGGGCCTCGGCCTGGCCCACGCGATCGACGCCGACGACCCAGCCGAAGTCGCCCGCGCGGCCTGCCGCGACGCCCGCCAGGGCGTCCTCGAACACCGCCGCCCGAACCGGCGGGATATCCAGCGCCCGGGCAGCGGCGATGAAGGTGTCCGGCGCCGGCTTGCCCCGAAGATGCCGGCGCTCGACCACCAGACCGTCGATGCGCTCCTCGAAGAGGCCCTCGATCCCGGCGGCGATGAGCACCTCACGGCAGTTGGTGCTCGACGAGACGACCGCGCTCCGAAGCCCGGCCGCACGCGCCGCCCGCACGAAGCGCACCGACCCCTCGTACGGTGTGACGCCCCGCTCGTGGATGAGCCGAAGCACGAGCGTGTTCTTGCGCGCGCCCAGAGCGGCGATCGTCTCGGCTGCGGGTGGGTCGTCCGGGCCACCCGCCGGCAACTCGATCGCGCGCGAGGCCAGGAACGCCCGTACGCCATCGAGGCGCGGCTTGCCGTCGACGAACCGGTCGTAGTCGTCCACCGCGTCGAAGGGTACGAACGGCTCGTCGGTCCGGGTGGCCCGCTCCCGCAGGTACGCGTCGAACATGCACTTCCAGGCTTCGGCGTGCACGGTCGCCGTCTGCGTCAGCACGCCGTCCAGGTCAAAGAGGCACGCACGGATCGTGTCAGGTAAGCCGAGCACATCCAGAGACTACGACCTCGTGTGCCCGCCGCTGCGCAAGGGGCCGAGGCGCAGGAGCGCGAGACCCGACAGCGCGTCGTCCGCTTGGAGAAGGAGCGAGCGCAGATGAGCGGCCAGCGGGACATCGGCCATGCCGGTCGAGAGACGCTCACGGGGTGAGGTGGTCATAAGGAGCCACCCGGATGAGCATCCCGACCGCGATCCGCAGCGGGACGTCGTCGACGAGGCGGGCGAAGGGTCCTTCGCGAGCTCAGATCCTCCGTCCTGGTCGCGAACCCTGGCATCGTGGGGCTCGACTCGACGCCAGGAGGGCCCCGATGCTTCCTGGCCGTCAGGGAGGCGGAATTCGTTCGCGGTGAGTGGCACGCCGGAGACGATGAGGCCCAGGCGCCATCGCAGCCGCACCTGAACCTCGTCGTCGCCGACTCGGTCCTTCACGTCGCCGTTCTCTGGCGAGAAGATCCCGCGAGCGGGTGCCCCGAGGCGCGCCCCCCGCGCAGGCCCGTCGAGCGGCGTGAGGTCCCGATGCCCGGGCCGCTTCTGGCGTAGACGCCTACGTCCTTTCACGGAGGCGGCACGGGCTCGAATCCCGTTGGGGGCATCAGGGTGGCCGCCTCATCTCGCCGTGGTGACGCCGGTCCGGGTGACGGTGAAGTCGCCCGCGGCTCCCGTGAGCGGGATCGAGCGCCCCCCGAGCAGGACACGCAGATCTGCTGGCCGGCCAGCGCGCATCCAGAGGGACCGCGAGACCAGAATGCGCACGCTCACACCCGGGGGAAGGGTGCCCTCGAAGACCACGGCTCCGGTCGCGCCGCCACGCTGCACCCGGACGTACGACCCGCCGGTCCCTGCGCCGGTCAGGGTCAGCCGGACCGCCGCGGCGGCGGCGTGCCTCGGCGGGCGGGCGGCGCGCGCCGCGGCCGGCGGG
The DNA here is from genome assembly GCA_963770865.1 of uncultured Thermoleophilia bacterium. GTDB lineage: Bacteria > Actinomycetota > Thermoleophilia > Miltoncostaeales > Miltoncostaeaceae > Miltoncostaea. The sequence continues at coordinate 30,686 of CAVYRD010000009.1, read as the reverse complement.
ACGGTGGAGGGCTTGGGGGCCGGCGGCGGCGACCCGCCGCGCCCGCTCAGCCAGACGAGCATCGCGATGGCAACGGCGAATCCGACGGCCAACCAGCCCGCCTCGCGACGCAGCGAGCGCCGTCGCGGCCTCACGAGCCACCGGCGCAGTCCCGGAATCCGGCCCGGCTCGGGGGGCTCCAGCGACACCAGCTGGTGCTGGTCCCGCAGCCCGCGGCCGCCGTGGCGCTCGTCGAACTCGGCCAGGAGCGCCCTGGCGTCCAGGCCGAGGAAGGTCGCGTAGCCGCGCAGGAAGATGCGGACGTAGACCGGGTCGGGGAGGTCGCCGGGCCGGTCCTCCTCGAGCGCCCCCAGGTACTTCGCCCGGATCTTGGTCGCCGACTCGCACTCGGCCAGGGTCAGGCCTAGGCGGCGGCGCTGGTCAGAGAGGTGTGGGCCGATCTGGAGCACGCGATTCCGGTGGCTCAGCGCTCGGGGCGAATACCCCACAGTGACACTCCTACCGCGGCCGCGAGCGAGGGCGGCGTCCTCGTCGGCGTCGCGGACCCTCATCCTCGGCCTCCTGGGGCCCGCAGCGAGCTGAACCACGCCTGGGCCACGCGCCAGCTCGGCGCGTCTACCGGGGTCTGCGGACGCGAGATACGTCCGAATCACGCGCGAAATAGCGCCCTGCGCCCGGACCTCACTCGCGGAGGCGATCACGCATAGCGGAGCCAACTCGGTCATGCGTAACCGCGGCAGGGCTCATGGACATCCGGAGTACCGTGAGTCGTACCGACAATCGGAGATCCGATGCGCGAGCACCCGGAATTGCAGTACCACAGCGTCCAGCAGGACCGACCGACCCAGCCGCACGCAGAGACGCGTGAGGAGACGGTAGGCCGCATCATGGATTCGGTCGAGGCGGTCGGGGCCGAACGCGGCGGATCGGCCGATCCGAGTTCCCGGCGTGGGCTCAACCGCACGCTGCGCCGGGCCCTCATCGGGTTCGCGTGCGCCGGAGCACTCGCCGGCGCGGTCCTTGGCCTCGTGCTGAGCCTCGCGCCGGGCCCCTTCGAGACGAGCGGCGTCTACGGGACCGTCGGCTACGTGGTGGTGCTGGCGGTGGGCGGTGCGCTCATCACGGCCGTCCTCGGCGCGCTTCTCACCCTCGCACGCGAAGACGGACGGGTGGAGCAGGAGATCGAGACGGCGACAGGGAGGGGACCCGAGGGTGCGGGAAGCCCCGGAGTACCCGAGCACGACTTGACCAAGCACTGAGCGAGCGACCGACCCTGGGGAGACCGATCGTCGCCTCGGCGTCCCGTTCGAGTCGCCCAGCCGCCCCGCGGAAGTAGGCCGAGCCAGGGGCGGCGTCATGAGTGCGTCCAGCGCACGGTGAGAAGCGCGGCAGCGGCCGCTGCGCTCGACTGGTCGGCATCGGGCAGGACGATCACGAACTCGTCCCCACCCAAGGCCCGGGGATGGGATTACGTCGGCGACCCCACCGAGAGGGCCTCCGACGGCGCCGATCACCGCGTCGCCACCTCTTAGCCGATCGCTCGTTGACCGCCTTCAAGGCCGTCGAAGCCGATGAACTGGACCGAGACCCGCCCGGCGCAGGCGGCCAGCGCATCGGCGACGGCGCGGCGCCGGCTGCCAGGGCCGGACTTGGAGCGCGTGCGGGAGTGGCTGGCGGCGCTGGAGAGGCCTAGGACCCTCGCCGGCTGGCGGCGTTGGTAGTGCGAAGAAACCCGAAGACCACGAGAGGGGGATCCCCGTCGCGCGTGAGGCCGGACCCCTCGTAGCCTCGACAGTTCGGCAACCGTGCGAAAGGACGTGCCGATGATGTCGGTCGATCACCGCGACGAGCCGGGCTCCGGCGGAGCGTCCGATGGGACGAACAAGGGCGGCATCCCCGACCCCACATCGCTCGGCGGGGGACTGAGGGGGGTGCTTCAGCACCTCGACCGCAGGGCGGTCTACGCCCTCGACGGCGAGATCGACAGGACAAATGCAGAGGCGCTCCACGAGCGCCTCATCGACATCGCCGGGGTGGGTGAGGGCGATCACCTCGTACTCGATATGAGCGCCGTAACCTTCATCGACGGGCCCGCCGTCGGACAGTTGATCCAGGTCGCGCAGGCGCTGGCCGCAAACGGCTCTCGCTTTGAGCTGGCCAACGTGCCGGATGAGCCGATGAGGATGCTTCGCCAGATGGGGCTCACGGACTACTTCGGGCTCGACGCCTAGTCCCGGCGGTCACCCCCGCCAGGAAAACGTCAGGCGGACGACGCACAGAGAAGAGATCGAAGTCGCCAAGCGGGGTCCGAGCCGCGTCGTGTCCCCTCGCCGAGAGGGCCCTCGGGATGCCCGAGCCCTCCTCTAACGCAGCGCCCCTCAGGGCCCTCCCGCGCCGGGGAGGCGTGCGGCTGGCGGGCGGCGTGGCGCGCCCCGCCACATCACCTGCCGGACGCGCCAGGCAGGCACGTAGTCGGGCAGGGCCTGGACCTGCTGAGCGACCAGGCGGCGCGCGCTGGCGGCGTCGGTCGCCCAGACCTCGCGCTCGTGCACGTCGCGCCGGATGAAGCGCTCTCCGCAGGCCTCCCAGAGCGCGAAGGTCACGACGTACGGGTGCGTGCCGGGGGCATTCGGCGTGAGCGCTCGCAGGAGTCCGAGCGACCAGCCCGGCTCCACGCCTGAGCGCTCCGCGAGCGCGGCCTGCGCCAGCTCGCGGGCCCGGGCGACGGCGGGGGCGCGAAAGCGCACGCGACCCATCACTCGGGCTCGACCGCTGCCGGGCGGGCGCCGAAGCAGGATCACCTCCCAGGTGGGCGCCGGCGACTTGCGCCGCCGCCGACCGGTCCGGGGCGGGGGTCGTGCCGGGGGCGCGTGCGAGGGGACCCCTGCGAGGCGCTCGCGGTCGGGGTGGAGATCGATGGCCACAGGGCCCCGCTTCTGCCGGCCGAACGTGGCGGGCGAGTAGCAAGGAGGAGCCAGCCGGCGACAATCCCCTCCCACCGGGGCCTCATCAGTCCGGGCGGCGAAGTCTCAAAGAGACGGTACTCCCTTTCTGCGACCGACCGCGTCTGGGCGCCGCCGGGGGGCGCGGGAGTTCATCGGGATCTGCGGCGCCCATCGGAGTCTGCGGCCGTCATGCCAGGCGGCCGCCGGTCGGCGCACGCTGCGCCCACGCCACGCCTGCGTGTCGCAGGAGGCAGGGCAAAGCGCGCCGGGCCTTGTATCGCGCGGGGCAGGGGGCCACTGTGGTGCTACGGGCGTGAGCGCGGTCGGGCCACCGGGTCCGGCGCTTGCACGCTCGCACCGTGGGATCGAGAACGTGATCGGGATGCATCGGCGCCAGCAGGCCAGCCACGCACCCGCCTCCTGTCGGGCCGCAGGCCCGGGGAGCGAGACGGAGTCGCCACACGGCGCCCCGTGGCTTACCGGAGCGGGCGCCCGGAACGACATCCGGGCCACGCCCACCCTCCCAACGCGCGCCGTGAAGCGGCGCACCAGCGCTGGCCGTTTCCCACTAGGCGACCAACTGCACCGCGCCCGCCCGGGCGCGGTGGCCGCAGGGAGATGAGGCCTATGGATGCGGCCATACCGGGCGGTTCCTCCACCTGAGCGGGAGCATCCGTCCGCACTCACGAAAGCAGGTGCCCGCGCCGGCGCCCGGAGACGAGGCCGCCGAGCGCAGGGCACCGACCGAGGTGGTCCGAGGGGTCGTCCGCGCTGGTCCGCCGGGCGACCCCTCAGCCTGAGGGGGTCAGCGATCGCAGGCCGCTCGCCGGGCTTCCGTTTGTGGAGCGGGATTTCGGGCCATCTTCTTCCGGGTCGTTCGACCCGACTGCGTCAACAGCTCGGTCGAAGCAGCCGCCGTCGCAGCCTTGCTGGGATGCGTGCCAGGCAACGGGGCGGTGCCGGGCGACCGCGAGGAGGGCTTAGGGGCCCCGGCTTGATCGGCGGGCAGACTGCCCGCGGCCGCCGACGCCTCCAACAGGGGGCCGCGAAGTGGTCCGGAGACCCAGGGGCGACTGAGGATCGCCTCTACTCGGCGACGTTCTTGGCGGCCAGGGCTCGCTCGAAGGCGACGTCCTCGTGGTCGCCCGTCGCCAACCAGCGCCGCTCCGCCTCGTGCTCGATCAGGACGCAGAACTTGGCGTCGCGGCGAGGGTGGCCGGGCGGAGCGACGATCCAGTAGACGACCGTGGCCCCGTCGGCGCGAAGCGCCGTGAGCGCCGCCTGCAGGTCCGGGCGGTCGGGGGACGGCTCGTAGGGCTGCTGCGTGTCAATGTCCGGGAGCATCGGGACTCCTCCTCCGCGCGAGAGCTGGACCGATCCGTCGATCCTTTCAGTACGAGTCACCGCCGGGTGTCTTCGCGTATCCGTCACCGTGTCAGTTGTGACGCGCGCCGCGCGGAAAACCACACGCGTGGCCAAGCGCGCGTCCGCCCAGAACTCGCCCCCATCCCAGGCCTTGCCCGTGGCTCCGCAAAGGAGGAACGCCAGCGCCGCCGGGGAGCGTTGACCTCGGGCCGCTATCCGGCGGAGCCCTCCCCGTAGAAGGCCCTGATGTGGGTGCGGACCAGATCGGCGGCACGACTGACGTGGCCGCGCTCGACCGCGGCCAGGATGCCTGCATGCTCGGTGGTGAGGCGTGCAAGGGTGACCGGCAGGTCGGCCTGGCCGCGAAGGTGGTCGAGCAGGTGCCGAGCCACCGCGGCGCGGAGCGCCTGCATGACGAGGTGCATCGCCTCGTTGCCCGAGGCGCGCACGAGCGCCACGTGGAAGCGCAGGTCGGCCTCCTCGTACTCCTCGGCGCCGATGCCCGGGCGGCCCATGTCCGTGAGCGCCTCGTATGCCGGGGCGAGCTCCAGAGGGCTTCGGCGGCGGGCGGCCTCGGCGAGCGCTGCGGCCTCGAGGATCGCGCGGAACTGCATCAGATCGTTCATCCGGACGGCGTTCAGGCGGAGGAGCGTCACCAAGGCGTCCCGTGCGTGCGCGCCGGCGCCGGCGCCCGCGACCACGACCGTGCGCGCTGGGGAGCCCCCGGACGACACCAGTCCCTGGGCCTGAAGGGCCCGCAGCGCCTCGCGCACCGAGGCCCTGCTGACCTTGAAGGACTCCGAGAGCTCGCGCTCGGTGGGCAGGGCGTCTCCGGGACCGAGCTGCCCCGAAAGGATGGCCTCGCGGATGCTCTCGGCTACCTGGAGGTAGAGCGGGCTGCGGTTGACCCCTTCGAATATCGTCATGTGCTCATTGTCTCATTGACTGATGGTCAGACCAAGACTTAGGCTGCCCGTAGCTGCACATCCTGTACGACGCGAGGAGGGTTCTTCCCATGCCCAAGGTTCTGATCCTGGCGGGCGACGCAGCGGAGTCGCTCGAGGTCATGTACCCCTACCAACGGCTGCTCGAGGAGGGGTACGAGGTCGATATCGCCGGCCCTTCCAAGAAGAAGCTCCAGTTCGTCGTGCACGACTTCGTCGAGGGCTTCGACACCTACACGGAAAAGCCCGGCTACACCTGGGACGCCGACCTCGCCTTCGCCGACGTGGATCCGGCCGAGTACGCGGCGTTGGTGGTGCCCGGCGGACGGGCACCCGAGTACATCCGCAACGACGCCGACGTCCAGCGGATCGTCCGCTACTTCTTCGCCGAGGACCGGCCGGTGGCGCACCTGTGCCACGGGCCGCTCGCGCTCGCGGCGGCGGGGGTTCTGAGCGGACGGCGGACGGCGGCCTACCCGGCTCTCCAGCCGGACGTCACCGCGGCCGGCGCCGAGTTCGTGGACGGCGGCGGGGTGGTCGACGGTCAGATGGTCTCGGCGCGCGCGTGGCCGGACCACCCGACGTGGATGCGCGAGTTCATGCGCCTCCTCCGCCAGAGCGCGCCCGTGAAGCAGCGCGACCTGGTGGCCGGCTAGCCCCCGTGATCCGTGCGGCCGCAGCCCGCAGCGAGGAGCGGCGGGACGAGGCGGCGCGCGACCTGACGAGCACCCTCCCGGCGGGGAGGGTGCTCCTCGACCCCGACGCCGTCGAGCGCTTCCGGCGTGACGAGGCGGACCTGGTGGAGGCGGGGCATCCGCTCGCCGTCGCGCGCCCCGAGAGCACGGCCGAGGTGCAGGCCGTCATGCGGGTGGCCAGCCGGCACGGCGTGCCCGTCGTCCCGCGCGGGGCGGGCAGCGGGCTCTCGGGCGGGGCCGCGGCGGTGGACGGCTGCATCGTGCTCTCCACCGAGGCGATGGGGCGCATCATCGAGGTGGACGAGGACAACATGCTGGCGCGGGTCGAGGCCGGCGTGCTGAACGGCACGCTCGCGGCCGAGTCCGCCACCCGGGGGCTCTGGTACGCCCCCGACCCCGCCAGCCGCGACTTCTCCACGATCGGCGGGAACATCGCCACCAACGCCGGCGGCCTCTGCTGCGTGAAGTACGGCGTCACGCGTGAGAGCGTGCTGGGCCTCACTGCGGTGCTGGCCGACGGCGAGGTGCTCGAGGTCGGTGGGCGTACGGTCAAGCGCGTCGCGGGGCTGGACCTGCTCTCCCTTCTGGTGGGCTCGGAGGGCACCCTCGCCGTCGTCACAGAGGCGACGCTGCGGCTGCGCCCGCGCCCGGCGGAGCCCCTCACGGGCGCGGCCTTCTTCCCCTCCCTCGTGGCCGCCGGGCGGGCGGTCGTGGCAATGGGGCACGCCCGCATAACGCCCTCGCTCCTGGAGTTGATCGACCGCGCGACCATGTCGGCCATCGAGGACTGGCGTCGCCTCGACCTCGACCTGGAGGCCGCCGCCCTCCTCCTCTTCCAGTCCGACCTCCCCGGGGCAGCCCGCACGGAGGAGGTGGCGATCGCCACCCGCTGCTGCGAGGAGGCCGGTGCCACGCTGGTGGTGGCCGCTGAGGACGAGGCCGAGAGCCGCATGCTGATGGAGGTGCGACGCCTCTGCTTTCCCGCCCTCGAGCGTCGGGGTGCCACGCTGCTGGAGGACGTGGGCGTGCCCCGGGGACGCGTGCCCGATCTCCTCGCGCGCATCGAGGAGATCGCCGGCGAGACTGGGCTTGAGATCGCCACCTTCGGCCACGCCGGCGACGGCAACATGCATCCGACGATCGTCTTCGACCGGGCCTCTCCGCAGGAGCGAGCGCGGGCGCTCGCGGGCGCCGGGGCCCTCTTCGAGGCGGCGCTCGACCTGGGTGGGACGATCACCGGCGAGCACGGCGTGGGGACGCTGAAGCTCCCGTGGCTGGAGCGCGAGATCGGGGGCCTTGGCCGTCGGCTGACCGCCGGTATCAAGGGCGTGTTCGACCCCCAGGGCATCCTCAACCCGGGCAAGGCCCTCTGAGCCGCGTCTGGGAACCGGCGCTTCGGGCTTGGAACCACTCCCCCTCGTCGTCGAGGCGGACGGGTTTGTCGAGCCGACGGCAACGAGCCCGCGAGCACCCCTCCGCCCGAAGCCGATACGGAGCTCCATGGGCGTGACGCGCGCACGCCCAGTGCACGGCAATCCGAGGCGTGTCCCGCCGGTATTCCGCTGGGGGGACCGGAATGGAGGATCTGGAGGATTGTGTTGAGCACAGGTTGATGCTTGCGACGGGCTGGCCGGAGCACCAGCGGGGTCTGAGAACCCGCTTGCGGACTGTTTCGCTGCACGAACCCCAGCCCCCCGGCCACAGAGCGCCCAAGGTTCCAGTCTGCGGGGCCACCCCCCTTGCACGGGAACACCTCCCGACCGTTGAAGACAGCGCACGACAGAGGCCCGGTTGTCGGGATCCGCGGCGAGTCCAGGGCGAGGTCGCGCCCCCGGCGACTCAGGTTCGACGCCGCGAACTCTGCGATCGAACGGATCAGGGGCTAGCTTACGCGCGTGTGGATCCTCGCCATCGTCAATGAGAAAGGCGGCAGCGCCAAGACGACCACGACCGTGAACCTCGCGGCCGCGCTCGCCGAGCGGAACCGTCGGGTACTGGTCGTCGACCTCGACGCGCAGGCGAACGCGAGCCTGTGGCTGGGCGTCGAGGACGAGGGGCAGGCCTTGCTCGAAGTGCTGCTGGGCGAGCGTGCGATCGACGAGGCGATCCGCCCGGCGCCGGGGCTGGACGGGGTCGATGTGCTACCCGCCTCCCGGCGCCTCGGCAACCTTGCCGCACACGTCGGTTGGGCGGAGCTTCCCCAGGCGCTGCTGCGCGAGCGCCTGACCGCAGTGCGTGAGCATTACGACTACGCCCTTCTCGACGGTCCGCGGGCCGTCGATCTGCTCAGCACCAACGCACTCGTGGCCGCCCAAGGAGCGTTGGTGCCGCTGATCCCAGAGACGCTGGCCTACCTGGGGCTGGTCGCCATGGATGCGGCCATCCGCAGTGTGCGCCCAGCCCTCAACCCCGCTCTCGACGGCCCGCGGGTGCTTCGCAGCCGCTGGGAGGACCGCACCTTGGACGCCCGAGCGGTGCTCGCCCAGTCGGAGGCCCAGTTCGGGCCGGCCATCCTGCGAAGCGTCGTGCGGGCCGACATCGCGGTCCGCCACGCGGCCCGGGCGGGCCGCCCTGTGCTGGCGGGCCCGCGCAGCCGTGCCGGAGAGGACTTCCGAGCGCTGGCCAGCGAGGTGGAGGAGTGGGCGGCGCGGACCCAGGGAGGAATCGGTGCCTGAGAGGCGATCACCCGGCCGGGGTCGGCGAGCAGCTTCGCCCCCGCGGGAAATCCTGGCCAGTCAGGTCAGGGCAGAGGACCTGCCTGACGTCGCGCGCCCGGGGGCGTCCGCCTCGCCGCAGCAGGACGCGACCGTCGAAGCAGCGGTAGGCGCCTCCAGGAATGCGGCGCTGGTGAACGAGCTGGCGCGGTCCGCGGTTGAGGCTGGGCTCCTGCCGCTGAGGCTCACCGAGGCCGCCCTTGAGGGTCAGGCGCGGGCGCTCGAAGACTTGGTTGCGAGGGGAGCGGTGCCGGCAGTGCTTGTTCCCGGGGCGGCGGTGCTGAAGGCTCAGATCGGGTTCCTCATCGGAGTGATCCGTTCGGTCTCCGGATCGGGCCCGAGCGGTCCCTGAGACGCCGGAGGTCGGCCACTCGGTGAACCAGAGGTCGCCGCCGCGGCCGGCGGGCCCGGGCGCGGACGGGCCAGGCCCTGCTCTGCGCGAGGGGACGCATCAGGCGCGCGCCTGTAGCCGTCCGGATGCACCCGGATAGCGCGCGTCGTCGGGGTAGCGATCGAAGGCGGACCCGAGCCGGCGCCAATCCTCGAGCCAGCCCGCGCCGATCTCGCGCCCCTCGTCGCGCAGACGCGTCATGTGTCCGGCACTGCGATCCAGCTTCGACGCGTGCCCGATGCCCCACGCGGTCTCGCGGCGCATCTTGATGGTGCGCACGGCGACCGTCTTGCGCGTGTTCAGCGGCGGATGGACGGTGCCGTGCCGCTCGATCCAGCGGTTGACGGTGAGGATGTTGTCGAGTTCTTGGTTGAGCGACAGGTTGCCGGCGAGGTCGTTCTCGCGGTCGTGGATGTCATCGAGGCTGATGTCGAGCGATGCCGGCGAGAACTCCTGCGGGTTGATCCGGATCACCCAGATCTCGTCGGGCTTGTCGTCGCGATCAGGGCCGTCCAGCAGATCCCGTACCGGGGGATTCTGCGAGTAGAGCCCGTCCCAGTAGTAGCCGGTGCGCGTCACCGTGGTGCGGGGATCGCAGGTCGGGAAGTCCATCCCCTCGATGGCCTCCGCCGGCAATACCTCCGGGAGGGTGCCAGAGGCCGCGACGCCGGCCAGCGAGAGCGCGCGTCGCAGACGCCAGCGATTCGCGCCCCGGTCGGCATCCGCGCCCGGCGCCAGGAGACCCATACGACGCAGGGTGGTGTCCGAGTCGAAGATCTCGGTGTTGCCGCTCAGCACCTCGATCGCCCCGGCCAGCATCCGCATGCGCAACCGGGCGACGGCGGGCCAGTCGATGGCGTCGAAATGAGGGCACACAGACCGCAAGAGGGCGGGGAAGCTCAGGTACTCCTCGCGCACCCCTGCCAGCGACAGCCCTGCGAGCGAAAGCCGGCTACTGAGGTCGTAGGGGCCGGAGCTCACGCTGGGCATGTGCGCCGCCTTCCAGCGCAAGGCCGCTCTCACCCACTGGTTGTGCGCCAGTTCGGCCGGGGCCGTGGCAGTGAAGGTGGTCCAAAGGTGGTCGAGCCGCTCGATGGCCGCATCGATCGACCCGCAGCGCGCATCGGCACTGTTGGGCGCGAGGCCGTACCAGGCGGCGAGCGCACACAGAGCCCCGGCCGAGGTGCCGCTGATGGCGGCGATCTCGAACGTGTCCCCGCCCTCCCGGTCGGAGTCCCAGCGCCGCTTGGCCTCGAGGATCTCCGTGAGCACCCCCCAGGTGAACGCGGCATGGGTGCCGCCGCCCTGGCATGCAATGGCGATGCGCTTCGTGGCCATGCGCTCCCTTCGAAGGGGTGAGGGTGGTGGTCAATGGGGCGTCCGCACAAAGCGCGCCGAGGTCTCGATGTTGGGCGTTGCGCCGAACATATCGACCGGGCGCGACCATGGAGTCGCCGGCGGGACGATCGGCGCGAAGGACCTGTCCAAGAGTCCTACCCGGCCGAGAGGGTCCGCCCGGACTCCGTGGCGACAGAGTGCGAGGAGTTAGCATCCGTTGCCAGATGCGGCTCTTCCGTCGGAAAATCACCGAACAGACGGATCTCGAGAGTCTCTCGAGCAAACGACTGCTCAGAGAGCATCGGCGTCAGGTGCTCGCTGCCGCGGACCCTCGGGCGGGCGGTCTTACGGGCGACTCGTTCTGGATCTCCTCCTCGATCGAGGACGAGTTGGATCGACGCGGGGTGCCCTATCCGACCGCAAAGGAGATCATCGGCGAGGAAGGAGAGAGTGGCCGCGCCTGATCGGGTCGTTGGGGCTTCCGACAGGCGGACGTCACCCGTCGAGCCGGCCGAGGCGTGGTGTCCGCTCCACGCATCGAGCCGCCCGCTGAGGGTCCGGGATCGTCCCCGGCATCGCCGCTCCGCACCCCGATCCGATCAGACGCAGGTCCAGCATGCGCGGCCGTCGGCCCCCGATCATCTGGGCGGGCCCGGTCGCGCTCCCGTCAGCTCGACTCGTACTTGAAGGAGACATTCAGCCGGACGCGAAAGAGCGCGATCCGACCTTCCTCGATGGTTGCGTCCATCTTCACGACCTCAGCGACACGGAGATCCCGCAGTTTCGCGCCTGCGGTCTCGATTGCGACGCGAGCGGCGTCTTCCCATGAAGACTCGCTCGTGCCGACGATCTCGTTGACGACGTAGACGGTTCCCGATGCCATGATTTTCCCCCATCGCGTAGCCGGAAAGAGCGTGGCCCCAAGGCTCCAACAGCCGGGACGGGCGTGCAAGCGATGCCGAGCGCTGCTCCGAGAAGGCGGCCAACAGCCTCATCTAGGGGGCCCACCCACCTAGGTGGCCGCCTCGACGCAGTGCGTTGACGGCCACCCTGACAGCGGCGATCGTTGGGTTTCTTCAAGCCGAGGGGAACCATGCACCGAGGGGGCGCAGACCAGCGCGCCGGCCAGGCAGCTGCCGCGACGGCCTCCCAGCGAAGGGGCACAGCAAACGTCGAGACGTCGCGGTGAACGTCGCCCGGTCCCTTGCGTCGCCGTCGGACGGCCTCAGCGACGAGGGGTCTCCAGAGAGGGGGGCGTCAGCGCTGGACGGGTTCGCCCTGTTTCTGGCCAGGCTCCGGGCTACGCCACTGCTCACGGCGGCGGAGGAGATCGAACTCGCTCGACGGATCGAGGGGGGCGACGACGACGCCCGGCGGCGTCTGATCGAGGCCAATCTGCGCTTGGTGGTCTCCATCGCGAAGACCTACCGAGGACGGGGCCTGCCGTTTGCCGATCTGGTTCAGGAGGGATGCCTGGGCTTGATACGTGCCGCGGACCGGTACGACTGGCGGCTCGGCTTCCGGTTCACGACCTACGCAACCCTCTGGATACGCCAGGCGATGGGGCGGAGCATCGCGAACACCGGCAAGGTGATCCGCTCACCCACGCACATCGTCGACCTGCAACCGACCGTCGCCCGGGTCGAGCAAGCCCTCATGGCGCGACTCGCACGCGAGCCGACGCCGGATGAGGTCCGGCAGGAGACGGGGTTGGCGGTCGACACAGTCCGGCTCGTGCGGCGAAGCCGCCAGCACGCGATCTCGCTCTCCGCCCCGGCTGGTGCCGAGGGCGAACACGAGATCGCGGACCTCTTGGTCGACAGCACCGGCGAGCCTCCCGAGAGAGCCGGAGAGGCGGCCTGGATGAGGAGGGCCGTGGCACGCGCGCTCGGCGCGCTCTCGGAGCGAGAGCGCGCCGTGGTCCAGCTGCGTTTCGGCCTACTCGACGACGGACCGATGACCTTCGCCGCGGTGGGACGTCAGATCGGCGTAACGCGTGAGGGCGTGCGCCTCATCGAAGAACGGGCGTTCAAGAAGCTCGCGCAGTCGGTGGACGTTCAGGGGCTGCGAACGGGTTAGGCTGGCCGTCCTGGAGCCGGCCTCGGTGCCGGGACGCGTTGCTCACGCGAGTTCGAGGATGGTCGCGTTCGCCATGCCACCCCCCTCGCACATCGTCTGCAGGCCATAGCGCGCGCCTCGGCGGCCCATCTCGTGCACGAGGGTCGTCATGAGGCGGGCGCCGCTGCACCCCAGCGGATGGCCGAGCGCGATCGCCCCCCCGTTGACGTTCACCCGATCGAGATCCGCGCCGAGTTCGCGCGCCCAAGCCAACGGCACGGAGGCGAAGGCCTCGCTGACCTCGAAGAGACCGATGTCCTCCAAGTCGAGCCCGGCCCGCTGCAAGACCGTCCGTGTGCTCGGGATCGGGCCGGAGAGCCCTTCGATCGGGTCGACGCCGGCAAGGGCGAACGAATGGAATCGCGCCCGGGGCCGCAGCCGGAGACGCGTCGCCGCCCTCTCGGAGACGATCAGCATGGCGGCGGCGCCGTCGCTGAGCTGCGACGAAGTGGCGGCCGTGAGGCGACCGTCCTCGCGGAACACCGTCCGCAGCCCGGCAAGCACTTCGAGAGTCGTCCCACGGCGGATCCCCTCGTCCGCCGTCGCGGTCCACTCGCGGTCCTCGCGCTGGGCGCTGATGGGAAGGATCTCCGCCTCGAAGCGGCCCTCGTCGGTGGCCGTCGCCGCGCGGAGGTGCGACGCGAGGGCGAAGGCGTCGAGCTCCTCGCGTGTCAGCTCAAACCGCTCGGCGATCATCTCGCCCGAGATCCCCTGGTCGATGAAGTAGTCGGGCGCCAGGCCGTAGCGCGCCCGGAAGCGCGGACCGTAGGCGGCCGAGGGGTCGGGCGCGTTGGCCCACATCGGCACGCGCGTCATCGACTCGACGCCGGCCGCGATGACGATGTCGTAGGCCCCCGCCATGACCCCCTGGGCCGCGGAGTGAGCCGCCTGCTGCGAGCTTCCGCACTGCCGATCGATGGTCATCGCGGGGACGCTCTCGGGGAACCCGGCGCCGAGAACGGCGCTGCGGGCGATGTTGGCCGACTGCTCGCCAACCTGGTCGAGGCAGCCGACGATCACGTCGTCGACCTCGCCCGGGTCGACGCCCGCCCGCTCCACCACCGCAGCCAGGACCTCGCTCAGAAGATCGGCCGGGTGCCAGCCGGAGAGCATCCCCTTGCGCCGGCCGATCGGGGTGCGCACGGCCTCGATGATGAGTGCATCGCCGCTCATCGTGCGGCCACCGGGTCGTGGCCCTCGAACACGGGCGGGCGCTTCTCGAAGAAGGCGTCCATGCCCTCACGCTGATCCGGCGTGGTGAACGCGAGGGCGAACCCGTCGATCTCGCGGGCGAAGGGGGCGGCGACGTCTCCGCCGAGGGCCAGGTTGCACAGTCGCTTGGCCGAGGCGACGGCCCAGCTCGGCCGCGAGGCGATGGTCGCAGCCAACTCGACCGCCGCGTCGAGCAGGTCGGCCTTGGGGTGGACGTGCGTGACGAGGCCGACGCGCAGCGCCTCCTCGGAGCCCACCAACCGGCCGGTCAGGATCAGCTCCTTCGCAAATCCGATCGACGTGGTGCGGGCGAGGCGCTGCGTCCCACCCCAGCCCGGGATCACGCCGAGGGTGACCTCGGGTTGACCGAAGCGGGCCGTGTCGGCGGCGACGCGGACGTCGCAGGCGAGGGCGATTTCGCAGCCGCCGCCGAGGGCGAACCCGTTGACGGCGGCCACTACGGGGGTTGCAAGGCCCTCGATCAGGTTCGCGACCCGGTGGCCGCGCTCCGCGAACGCACGGGCCTCGAGCGCGCCAGCCGTGCGCATGTGGCCGATGTCGGCGCCCGCGCAGAACGCCTTCTCCCCGGCCCCGGTGAGCACCACCGCGCGAAGCGTCGGGTCCGCGTTGAACGTCTCGGAGCACGCGCTCCAGGTCGTCGAGCATCTCGGGCGAGAGCGCGTTCAGCGCCTCCGGCCGGTTGAGGGTGACGACCGCAACGGCGTCGCGGCGCTCAAGGTCGATGGACACGAGGATCTCCGGGATCGGCAACGGTGGACGTGCTCGTACGGAAGGTCGAGTTCGATTGACAGGGTTGGATGATAGGTGAAGGATGCCTCTATGAGCGAACAGCCTTCTGGGAACGGACACGGACGCACCTCGAACGGCCAACGGCGGCTCGAGAGTCAGGCGCAACCCCGATCGTGGCTGCAGCCCTTTCTCCTCCTGGCGCTGGAGCAGTGGCAGAGCCACGGCTATGAGCTGATCCGGCGCATGTCCGCGTTCGGGTTCGAGGCGCTCGACCGCGGAAGCGTCTATCGCACTCTCCGCCAGCTCGAGAAGGACGGCCTGGTCGTGTCCGGGTGGGACACGTCGAAGGACGGCCCTGCGAGGCGCCTCTACACCCTCACCGACGCGGGCAGGATCTACCTGAGCACCTGTGCGGCGTCGTTGCGCAGCTACCAGATGATGCTGAATCAATTCTTCAGCCTGTACCCGTCGCCGACCGCGCCGCCACAGCACGAGTCTGCCCCGACGGGGGAGACGACCTCCGGGAACGGCCCCGAGAGTGCCGCGAAACGGGGTTCGGAGTGAGCGGCGAGAGCCCTCCGCCGAGCGACCCCATCGAACTGATGCGCGGCGCGTACGCGGAGACCATGGAACGCTGGTCGAAGGCGATGCAGGATGTCGCGGGCGGCGAGGGCTTCGCCGCCGCCGCCGAACGATTCTCTGCGGCAGCCGAGCAGCAGGAGGCCGTCCGCGCGCAGGCCATCGAGCGCTGGTCGAAGGCGATGGAGGAGGTCGTTGGCAGCGAGGGCTTCGCCGCCGCCTCGGGACAGCTTCTCGCCCTGTACGCCCAGCAGCAGCAGTCGTTCCGAGCAGCATCGCGAGCGGTTGCGGAGAGCATCCACATGCCGACGACCGAGGATCTGGCCGAGGTGGCGCGGCTCGTGATCAACGTGGAGCGAAAGGTCGAGGAGCTCGCCGACCAGTCCGCGGATTTCGCGACGCGCCTCGCAGCGATCGAGACGCGGCTCGGCGAGGCGATGGAGGTGGCCCACTCGATCCCCGCTCGGCTGAGCGTCCTCGAGGAGGGGATCGCCGACGCCGCGACCGCCTCGCAGGCCCTGCCCGAACGGCTGACCACGCTCGAGCGGGCGATTCGAGAGCTTGCCGAACGCCCTGCTGAACAGGCCACGGAGCCCGCCGGCACCACCCAGCCGACGAGAAGGCCGGCCACCAGGCGCGCCCCGACGCCTCCGCCGGCCCCTGCGAAGGCTTCCGCCGCGGCCGAGGAGACGGTGGAGGAGAAGGGTCCGGCTGTGACCGTACCGGGGAGGGCCAAGGCTCCCGCAGCGAAGAAGCCGGCCGCCGCCAAGCGCCCGCCGGCCCGCCGCCGCACTCCTCCTGCCGACGAATAGACCGGGACAAGGGGCCGTGGCCGAGGAGGTCACCCCCGGGGTGGCCCCGGAGGTGGATGTCCCCACGGGGACGAGCCCGCGAGACGTCGTCTGGACCCGTAACAAGACGACCCTCTACCGCTACCGGGCCGTCAGTCCGCGGGCCCACGCGACACCGGTGCTGCTCGTCTACGCCCTCATCAACCGCCCCTACATACTCGACCTGCGGCCCGGCAACAGCTTCGTGCGCCATCTGCTCGAGCGCGGGTACGACGTCTTCTTGATCGACTGGGGCCGCCCCGGATGGGAGGACCGGGGGATCACGCTTGACGAGCTCATCGGCGAGCACCTGCCGAAGGCGGTCGAGCGCATGGCGCGCACCGGAGCGGGGGGCGATTACACGCTGTTCGGCTACTGCATGGGGGGGACCATGGGCGTCATCCACGCCGCCCTTCATCCGGCGGGTCTCAGGAACCTCGTGACCCTCACCGCCCCGATCGACTTCTCGCAGGCAGGCCTGCATCAGGTCTGGACCGACCCGCGCCACTTCGACGCGGCCGCGGTCGCCGACGCCCTCGGCAACGTCTCAGGGTCGCTCATCGATCTCGGCAACAAGCTGCTGAAGCCTGTCGCCAACTTCGTCGACGTCCACACGTCGATGCTCGAGCGCCTCAGCGCGGGCAAGGACATGACCGCCTGGCGCGCGATGAACCAGTGGGTGAACGACGGTGTCCCATTTCCGGGCGCGGCCTTCACCCAGTGGATCGAGGACTTCTACCAGAAGAACCTGCTGGCGAAGGACGCCCTGACGATCGGGGGACGTCCGGTCCGCCTCTCGGCCATCACCGCGCCGCTCCTCTCCATCGCCGGGTCGAACGATCACATCGTCCCGCCGCGGATGACGCGGCCGTTGAACGACCTCGTCGCGAGCCGTGACAACGAGTACCTCGAGTTGCCGGCGGGGCACGTCGGCCTCCTGGCCGGGTCAGGCGCACGCGACCTGCTCTGGCCGAAGGTCACGGACTGGCTCGACGCGCGCTCCGACTGAGAGACCGCCCGCGGCGCCGCCCCGAGCGGCGCCTGAACCCTTGGGGGATCAACCATGCCCGACCCGTTTCCCACATACGCACCTGGAAAGACGATCAGCCAACTCGCAGTCGGCGACAGCGCCAGCCTGTCGGGGAGCTTCTCGCAGGAGGACATCGACGCCTTCGCACGCATCTCGGGCGACGACAACCCGGCGCACGTCGATGCCGCATGGGCTGAGGCGTCGCCCTTCGGCGGTCGCGTGGCGCACGGGGTCCTCACCGCCGGCCTCATATCGGCGGTGCTCGGCACCCAGCTGCCCGGCCCGGGGTCGATCTATATGTCACAGACGCTCAAGTGGCTCGCCCCCGTGCGCCCAGGAGACCTCCTGACCGCCACCGCGACGGTCAAGGAGATCATCTCCGACAAGAAGCGCGTGGTGCTCGAGACGATCGTGCAGAAGGATGGCGAGACCGTTCTCACCGGCGAGGCGCTCGTGATGCCGCCCCGTGGGTGAGGTCCTCGGCAGACGGGTCGCGCGACCCGCGGCCCATGGCGCGCCGATGCGCGCGATTCCATCGGGCTCCGCCACGCGGCTGGGGCTTCCGGACCAGAGGGGGGGAAGATGATCCGACGGATGGCGGTGCTCGGCGCCGGCGTGATGGGTAGCGAGATCGCCCAGGCGGCCGCGGCGGGGGGCGTCGAGGTGGTGTTGCTCGACTCGGACCCGGCCGCGCTGGAGCGCGGTGTCGCGCACGTCGCCGCGATCGGAGAGCGCCGCGTGCAGCGGGGGCGGCTGAGCGCCGAGGACGCGCAGGCCATCCTGGGCCGCATCAGCCCGACCGTCGACGCCGCCGAACTGGCGGACTGCGACCTCGCGATCGAAGCGGTGCCGGAGATCCTGGACGTCAAGCGTGAGGTCTTCCGGGTCCTCGACGCGGCCCTTCCCCGCGGGGCGCTCCTCGCCTCGAACACGTCGGGCCTCTCGATCACGGCGCTCGCAGCCGAGACGAGCCGTCCCGAGCTCGTCGTGGGGCTCCACTTCTTCAACCCCGCCAGCGTGATGAAGCTCGTCGAGGTCATCCGGGGCGAGGCCACCAGCGAGGCGACGATGGCCGCCGCGGAGGATCTCGCCCGGGCGCTCGGCAAGGTGCCGGTCCGGGTACGCGAGTGCCCGGGCTTCCTCGTCAACCGAATCCTCGTGCGCGCGCTCGTCGAGGCCTACTGGCACTCGGCGGAGCTCGGTGCCGACCTCGCCTCGGCCGATCGCGCCGTGGTCGAGGGCGGGCCCGCCCCGATGGGCCCGTTCGCGCTGGGTGACCTGATCGGGCTCGACACGCTCGGGCACATCCAGCGCGACCTGGAGCAGGCCTACGGTGAGCGCTTCGCGGACGGTGGCGAGATCGGGCGCCGCGTTCGACGCGGGTCGACTCGGAAAGAAGTCGGGAGCCGGCTTCTTCGACGGCGACGCCCCGGTGGCGGACGCGGACGCGGCCGGTCGTGAGGTGGCCGTCTACTACTACGCGAGCGCCCTCGACGAGGCGTGCCGCTGCGTCGAGGAGGAGATCGCGGCCCCCGGCGACGTGGACGCCGCGATGCGATACGGCTGCGGCTGGGAGACGGGGCCGTTGGAGTGGGCCCGGTCCGCGGGGGCCCCGCCCGGGTGACTCAGCCGCCCATGGACCGTGAGACAGTGACGCCGGCTCCCGCCGGCCGACCCAAGGCGAGAAACGGAAGGAAATCATGACCTCTTCATCAGCCCGCGACCCGGATCGCGGACCCGATCCCACGTCCGACGCCGACGCCGCATTCGAGGCGCGCGAGTTCGAGGCGCTCGAGTCGCTCGACCCCCACGGCTTCATCGAGGCGTGGTCGCGCACCGCATCCGCCGCGCTCCAGAACCCCGAGGGCCTCATGAAGGCCTGGAGCCGCTACCTCGCCGGCCTCGCCGAGGCCTCGTCTGCCGCAGCCGACCGCGCGGGTGGCGCGGAGACCCCCGGACCGATACAGCCAGGGCGACGCGATCGCCGCTTCCGGGACCCCGCCTGGGAGGAGAACCCTGCATTCTTCGCGTTGCTCCAGGCCTATCTGCTCTCGGCCCAGCTCGTCGGGGACGTGCTCGAGGCGTCCGAGGTCAACGAGGTGACAGAGCACCGCATGGGCTTCCTCACGGACGTGATGATGGGGGCTCTGGCGCCGACCAACAACTTCTGGACGAACCCGTCGGCGATGAAGCGGGCCCTCGACACGGGTGGGGCCAGCGTGATGCGCGGGATGAAGACCTTCTTGGACGATGTCGCCAAGAACGAGGGCATGCCCCGGCAGATCGACCCGGACGCGTTCGTCGTCGGCAGAGACCTCGCGGTGACCCCGGGCAGGGTCGTGTACCAGAACGACCAGATGGAGCTGATCCAGTACGCGCCGCGGACCGAGACGGTCTACGAGACGCCGTTGCTGCTGAGCCCCCCGTGGATCAACAAGTACTACATCATGGATCTCGCGCCGGGCCGCAGCTTCGTCGAGTGGGCGATCGACCACGGTCACACCGTGTTCGCGATCAGCTATCGCAACCCCGACCACACCCACGGGCACTGGAGCCTCGACGACTACCTGCTGAACGGCCCGATCGCCGCACTCGACGTGATCCGGGAGATCACCGGTGCCGAGCGGGCGAACATCGCCGGGCTCTGTCTCGGGGGAACCCTCACGGCCGCCCTGCGCGCCTACCTCGCCGCCGCCGGCGAGGACCGTATCGCCTCGACCACCCTGCTCAACACCCTCGTGGACTTCAGCCGTCCCGGCCGCCTCGGGGCCTTCACCGACCGGGCCTCGGTGGAGCGGCTCGAGAAGCGCATGAGCGAGAAGGGCTTCCTCGAGGCCTCGGAGATGATGGGCATCTTCACCTTCATGCGCTCCAACGACCTGGTCTGGAACTACGCGGTGAACAACTGGCTGATGGGCGAGGACCCCCAGGCCTTCGACATCCTGGCCTGGAACGCCGACAGCACGCGCATGCCCGCGAAGATGCACTCGTTCTACCTGCGCTCGTGCTACCTGGGCAACGAGCTGTCGCGCGGTGAGATGGAGTTGGCCGGCACGCTGCTCGACCCCACGTCGATCCACGGGGACTTCTACGTCCTGGGCGCCATCGAGGACCACATCGCCCCCTGGGAGGGCAGCTACCTGACGACCCAGGTGCTCCCGAACGCGGAGGTCCGCTACGTGCTGAGCGCCGCGGGGCACATCGCCGGCATCGTCAACCCGCCCAGCCCGAAGGCCTGGTACCGGACGGCCGACGCGCACCCGGGCGATCCCAAGGAGTGGTTCGACGCCTCGGTCCGCCACGAGGGGTCGTGGTGGGAGGACTGGGCCGAGTGGATCGGGCATCGCTCCGGCGAGCACGTCAAGCCACCCCGCATGGGGAGCCGCAAGCACCGGCCCGTGGGGGACGCTCCGGGGACCTACGTGCTCGAGAAGTGATGCCTGCTTGCAGAAGTACGCGTTGCGTACTATAGTGCGCAGCAGATCACCTCATCACTCCACATCAGGAGGCACCCAAATGCCGTCGCCCGCCATCAAGTACGCCCAGGACGCCCAGGACAAGACCCTGAGCGCCCTCCGCCAGAGCCAGACCGCCGTTCTCGACATCGTCGAGACGTGGGCCAAGGCTGTCGAGAACTCCGCCCAGGACCTCCCCGCCATCCCCGTCGCCAGCGCGCTGCCGACGCCCGAGGAGATCATCAAGACCAGCTACGACTTCGCGGGCAAGGTGCTCGAGGCCCAGCGGGACTTCGCCCAGAAGCTCGTTACCGCCGCGGCCCCGGCCATCAAGACCACGAAGGTCGAGACGCCCGCCGCCAAGTAGGACCTCCAGCATGGCGCAGGACCCTTGGAGCGAACAGGTCGAGGCCCTCGGCCGGTTCATCCACGCTCAACGCAAGCTCGCGAAGCTGTCGCTTCGCGAGCTTGCGACCTTGAGCGAAATCTCGAACGCGTATCTGAGCCAACTGGAGCGCGGCCTGCACCAGCCCTCCATGAGGGTCGTGACCCAGGTCGCGCGGGCGCTCGGGATGCCGCCTGAGACCCTCCTGTCGCAGGCGGGCCTGCTCGACGATGCCGAGCCGGCGGGGTCCACGGGATCCGCGACCGAGCCCCGATCGGCCGAGGCCGCCATCCGGGCCGACCCCGGACTGACCGAGGCACAGCGCGAGGCCCTCCTGGCCGTTCTCCGCAGCTTCTCCGACAGATAGGCCGACGCGGGGGCGACCCCGTCGGGGATCATCCGAAGGCCGCGCTCACGTCGTCGACGGAGGTGGACTGGCTTCGGCTGCCATCGGCGTCGTGGGTCACGAATGCCGGCCCCGGCGACTCGGGCACGATGATCGCCGGATCGATCCGCAGCACCACATAGCCCGCAACCGCGCCGGCTCCGAAGCCGGGCGCGAAGATCCTCATGGGCCGATCGATGGCGCCGTCCGTGACGGCGTCGTGGATCGCGATCGGAATGCTCGCGGCAGAGACGTTGCCGACCCTGTCGATGTTGAAGTAGAGAGCGTCCGCCGGGATGCCGGCCTGCACGGCCAGCTCGACCACCATCGTCCGGTTCGCCTGGTGGGGCACGACGAGGTCGATCGCGTCAACAAGCGCGCGCCCCGGATCCTCAGGGTGGGGCAGGTCACCCAGCTCCCCCATCATCTGGATCAGGTACCGCTCCACGAGAGCCTTCACCTCCGGCCCCCAGACCGTGACGTCGTTGTCGAACTCGGGGTTGGGCCAGATGATCGAGTTGACCTGGCTCGCCGGGCCGCTGGCGTACGTCTGGAAGACCTCCACGTCGCCCGGATCGCCCTCGGCGGCCGGGGCGACGACCATCGCGGCCGCCCCGTCTCCGAAGATCATGCGCGAGGGCCGGACGCTGCCGATCTTGTCGGAGAACTTCTCCGCGCAGACCACCAGGACGGGGCGCTTGACGTCTTGAAGCAGCCTCACCGCCTCGCCGATGCCGTAGGGGAAGCCGGCGCAAGCGGCCACGAGGTCGAAGGAGACGTGCGTCTGGAAGATGCCGAGCTGCCCTGACAGCCACGTCGCGACCGAGGGCAGCAGGCGTGAGCTCGTGCAGGAGCAGAAGATGACGGCGGCGATCTCCTCCGGTCGGCGCCCGGCGCCCTCGAGGGCGCTCGTGGCCGCGAGCAGCGCCAGTTCGTCGAGGTCCCGCTCGGTGTAGATCCGCGACTCGATACCGGTCTTCTCGCGGATGTCCTCCGCCGTCATCGGCGACCAGCTGTACGCCGTGTTGCGGATGAGATCCTCGTTCTGGCAGATGCGCTCGCCCTTGAAGATCGCGAGAGCCTCGAGGCGCGGCTTGACGGCGAAGCGCTCGGCCACGATCACGGGGGGGACCGGCGCCGCGGGCGGGTTCGCGCGGGCAGGGGGAGCGGGGCGCCGATGGGTGGCGACCGGCGCGGCGCGGCAACGCCGGATGAACTCCCTCACCTCGCGGTTGCGCGGCGCGAAGACCACCACGAACTCGTCGTTGGTGATCCGCCCGACCTCCTCGAGCCTCATCTCGCTGCGGCTCCATGGGTACTGGTTGTGCATCACCATGGCCATGCGCATCAGGGCCTCGAGCTCCGGCCGGTCCTCGGAGCAATCGAGGATCTGGTCGTAGCCGAACACCGGGAAGTCGGGATCGTACGACGACAGGCAGTAGGTCAGGTTGCCACCCTCGGAGAGGGCCTCCGCGACCGTCATCTTGATGGCGGAGAGCTCGGTCGCATGGTGCAGCTTGTTGCGGTAGACGTCAAAGAGCACGTCGTGGATCCGGTCCTCGACCTCGGCATCCCAGGCGGCCGGCAGGCCCTCGTAGCACTCGGCGACGGCGGCGACCTTGCGCTCGCCCTCCCGCCACGGAGCCAGTATGGGCAGGAAGACGTCGTCTCTGCGCCGCGGGACGTCGCGCCAGCGGACGGGCCGCTTCTCGTACATCGTCATCGCATAGCGGTTCGCCCAGAAGAGGTTCAGCGCCAGGTCGCGGAGCAGTTCGAAACGCGAGGCGTATCCACCCGACTCGGTCTTCGCGAGGATGTCGGCGCCCGTGGGCGCCTTGGCCTCGAAATCCCGCCGCACCACGGCCGAGAGCTGCTCCTCGCTCTCGATGGCACTGAAGTCGAGGTCGCCCAGGAAGTTGGACGGGAAGACCAGTCGGTCGTGACGATTGACGACGAAAGGCTTTCCCACGACTCGCTCCCGCTTTCTGAGGCCGGAAGATCACGCTAGCCCAGCCCGATCGAGTCCGGTAGGGACGTATTCCCCCTAGGTGCGGACCGTCCCGTAGCACTCGCTCGACGGTGGGGTTAGCGTCAGCTGTCCATGGACAGCCGCATCGCCATCGTCAACAGAGGTGAGCCCGCACGGCGGCTGATCCACGCGGCCCGTGAGCTCAACCACGAGCGTGGCTGGGCGATTCATGTGATCGCGCTCCACACGTTCGAGGAGCGTCGGGCCACCTTCGTACGCGAATCGGACGAGTCCGTGATCATCGGGCGCGTCGGCTCGGGCAACCCCTACATCGACCACGCCGAGCTCGAGCGGGCCCTGCGCGAATGCGGCGCCGACGCGGCCTGGGTCGGATGGGGGTTCGTCGCCGAGGACCCCGCATTCGCCGAGTTATGCGAGCGCATCGGGGTCACCTTCATCGGCCCGCCCGCTGAGGCGATGCGGCGACTCGGCGACAAGATCGCCGCCAAGCTCCTCGCCGAGGAGGTCGGGGTTCCGGTCGCCGCGTGGAGCCGCGGCCCGGTGGTCACCGACGCAGACGCGCTGCGCCACGCGGAGACGATCGGCTTCCCGCTCATGATCAAGGCCGCCGCCGGGGGCGGCGGGCGCGGGATCAGGGTGGTGGGCACCCAAGCCGAGCTATTGCCCGCCCTCGGCCGGGCGCGTGAAGAGGCCAAACGGGCCTTCGGCGACGCCAGCGTGCTGATGGAGCGGCTCGTCACGGGCGCGCGTCACGTCGAAGTGCAGGTGGTCGCCGACAACTACGGCACCGGCTGGGCCGTCGGCGTGCGCGACTGCTCGGTCCAGCGCCGCAGCCAGAAGCTGATCGAGGAGTCGGCGTCGCCGGGGATGGACCCGGAACACGAGGCAGCGCTGCGGCGCTCGGCGGTCGACCTGGTGCTCGCAGCCGGGTATCGCAACGTCGGCACGGTCGAGTTCCTCTACCAGCCAGAGGAGCGGGCGCTGGCCTTCCTCGAGGTCAACACGCGCCTCCAGGTGGAGCACCCGGTGACCGAGGCGACGACGGGCCTCGACCTGGTCAAGCTCCAGCTCCACATCGCGGCGGGCGGCCGGCTCGAGGGAGACCCGCCCGCGGCTCGCGGGCACGCGATCGAGGCTCGCGTGAACGCCGAGGACTCGGAGCGCGGATTCGCCCCGGCGCCGGGCAAGGTGGAGCTCCTCGGCCTGCCGACGGGCCCGGGAATCCGCGTGGACACCGGCATCTCCGAGGGGGATGTGATCCCGCCGGAGTACGACTCGATGATCGCCAAGGTGATCGCCCTGGGCTCCGACCGCGCGGAGGCGCTGGCCCGTCTGCGGCGCGCCCTCGAGGAGATGAGGGTCGTGGTGCGCGGCGGAGCGACCAACCGCGCCTTCCTAATCGACCTGCTCGACCGGCCTGAGGTCGTGGCCGGAATCGCGGACACGGGCTGGCTCGACCGCCTCGGTGCAGAGGGCTCCCTCGTATCGGATCGTGGTGCCGACGTGGCGCTCATCGCTGCGGCGATCGACGCCGACGCAGCCGGCGAGGCCGTCGAGCGCCAGGGCTTCTACGCCACTGCCCGCCGCGGGCGGCCGAAGGCCAGTCACGAGATCTCGCGCAACGTCGATCTGCGCCACCGCGGCGAGGCATATCGCCTGACGGTCGCCCGCACCGGTCCCGGACGCTATCGGGTCACCGTGCCCGAGGGACAGCTCGACGTGGACGTCGATCGACTGGGGCGGTTCGAGTCGCGCCTTCAGGTGAACGGCCGCACGCACAGGGTCATCTCGGTGGCCCACCCGCCGGACCGCCTGATCGAGGTGCACGGTGTCGCGCACCGGGTCTCGCAGGACGAGGGGGGGCTCGTGCGCGCCCCCGCCCCCGCGCTCGTGGTGTCCGTCGCCGTCGCCGCCGGAGACGCTGTGGTCGCCGGGGCGCCGGTCGTGGTGCTCGAGAGCATGAAGATGGAGACCGCGGTGACCGCCCCGTTCGACGGGGTGGTCGCGGAGATCCTGGTCGCGGAGAACGTCCAGGTCGACGCGGGAGCGCCGCTCCTGCGGGTGGAGGCACGCTCCGACGGGGTCGTCAGCGAGTCAGGGCGGCCGCGGGTCCTGTTCGAGATCCCCGTTTCCGCGGCGGACGGCGATCCCCGGCGACGGGCCTCGGAGATCCTCGGCGCGATCCGAGCCCTGCTCCTCGGGTACGACGTCAGCGCGGCCGAGGCGCGCTCGTTGGTCGCCCAGCTGGACGAGCTGCGCGCCGCCCTCCCGCCCGACGACCCGGCGCTTCTCCAGGGCGAAATCGATGCCCTGGGCGTCTTCGCGGACCTCGCCGAGCTCTCCCGGGCCCGGCCGCCGGTGCAGGCGAGCGACCTCGCCGACGAGACGGTCCACAGCCCGCGGGAGCACTTCCACAACTACCTTCGCTCCCTCGACGCCGAACGCGAGGGCGTCCCCGAGTCGCTGCGCCGCTCGCTTGAGCGGGCGCTCAGGCACTACGGCGTGGAGGGCCTCGATCGCAGCGCGGCCCTCGCCGAGGCCGCCTACCGAATGTTCCTCGCACAGGAGCGGGTGCCCTCTCAGTTCCCGGCGGTGGCCGGCCTGCTCGACGGGCGTCTTCGCGATGCCGAAACGCTTCCCGCCCCGCTGCGCAAGGAGCTGCGTGAGACGCTCGACCGCCTCGTGGCCGCCACGCAGCTTCGCCACCCGGCGATCGGGGAGCTGGCGCGCAGCGTGCGCTTCGCCGTCTTCGACGGCCCGCTGATCGCCGCGGCTCGCCAACGCGCGCATCGCCGAGTGCGCGACCAGCTCGATCGCCTGGCCGCGAGCCCCGATGCTCCGGACCGCGACCAGCTCGTTCGACGAGCTGGTCGCCACATCGCACCCGCTCCTGTCGATCCTCGGGGAACGCGCCGCACAGGGCATGTCCGAGCACGACCCGATGCTCGAGGTGCTGACGCGCCGCTACTACAAGATCCGTGACCTTCGCGACCTGCGGCGGATCAGGGTCGACGGGCG
Source organism: uncultured Thermoleophilia bacterium (assembly GCA_963770865.1). Taxonomy (GTDB): domain Bacteria; phylum Actinomycetota; class Thermoleophilia; order Miltoncostaeales; family Miltoncostaeaceae; genus Miltoncostaea. Next base: position 4,542 of record CAVYRD010000009.1, on the reverse strand, counting down.
CCAACTCGCCACCGGCACCTACAGGCGCACCGGCCGGAAAGTGCGACTCGTCACGGCCATCGGGAGCGCCGACGATCTCGAAGGGGTCCTCGAGACCGTCGGCCGCTTCGTGCGGACCCTTCCCGACGCCGAGGGCGTGGCGGACCTCTACCTCACCGGACACGAGGCCCCCGACCCGGACGAGATGGCCGACCGCATCGACCGCGCCATCGAGCGTGCGGACATGCCCGCCGCGGTACGGCGCCTCGCCGTGTCGGCGGCGTTCGCCGACGGGGAGACGAGCCAGTTCACCTTCCGCCCGGTGGACGGGCGCCTGCGCGAGGAACGGGTGGTCCGCGGGCTGCACCCGATGATCTCGCGACGGCTCCGTTTCTGGCGGCTCTCCAACTTCGAGGTGAGCCGCCTGCCGTCGGTCGAGGACACGTATCTCTTCCACTGCGTGGCACGGGAGGGTCCGACCGACGAGCGGTTCGTGGCCCTCGCCGAGGTCCGCGACCTCACGCCGGTTCGTGCCGCCTCCGGCAGGCTGACGGCCCTCCCCGAGATCGAGTACATCTTGGCCGGGTGCCTCGAGGGCATCCGCCGCAGCCAGGCCGAACGGCCCGAGCGCAGGCGCCTGCAGGCCAACCACGTCTTCCTCTACATCTGGCCCACCGTCGAGGTGCCGCTGCCCGAGTTGTTGGTGGCGGTGAGACGACTGGCCCCCATGACCGAGGGGCTCGGGCTGGAGGAGGTGCTCCTGTGCTTCGGCGCCGCGGACGAAGCGACCGGCGCCGTGCGCGAGATGGCCCTTCGCTTCTCGTACCAGCCCGGCACCGGAGTCGCCAGCGCGCTCACCGCGGCGCCGATCGAGCCCCTCTCGCCGACCGATGACTATGCCCAGAGGGTCCTGGCTGCGCGCAGGCGCGGCACGGTCTACCCCTACGAGCTCATCCCGCTCCTCACCGGAGACGGGGGTGACTTCGTCGAGCACGATCTCGACGAGGACGCGCGGCTCGTACCGGTGGATCGACCGCCAGGGCGCAACCGGGCGGGCATCGTCGCCGGAGTCGTCGGGACCCCGACCGAGAAGTACCCGGAGGGCATCGTGCGCGTCGTCCTCCTCGGCGATCCGACGCGCTCGCTGGGTTCGGTCTCCGAGCCCGAGTGCAACCGCATCCTGGGGGCCATTGACCTCGCCGACCAGATGGGCGTCCCTGTGGAATGGTTCGCGATCTCGTCTGGAGCGAAGATCTCACGCGAGAGCGGGACCGAGAACATGGACTGGGTCTCCCGGGTCCTGCGTCGGCTCATCACCTTCACCCAGGCGGGGGGCGAGGTGAACGTGGTGGTGGCGGGGATCAACGTCGGCGCACAGCCCTACTGGAATGCCGAAGCGACGATGCTGCTGCACACCCGGGGAATCCTCGTCATGACGCCCGACAGCGCGATGGTGCTCACCGGCAAGCAGGCCCTCGACTACTCGGGCGGCGTCTCGGCAGAGGACAACTTCGGCATCGGCGGATTCGACCGGATCATGGGTCCCAATGGACAAGCCCAGTATTGGGCGCCGCATCTCGCCGGCGCGTGCGAGGTCCTGCTCGCCCACTACGCCCACAGCTACATCGCTCCGGGCGAGCAGTCCCCGCGCCGGGCTATGACGGTCGACCCGATCGATCGCGACGTGTGTGACTTCCCGCACTCGGGCCCGGGGACCACCTTCACGAAGGTGGGAGAGATCTTCTCGCCCGTGACCAACCCCGAGCGCAAGAAGGCGTTCGACATCCGGTCGCTGATGAACGCGGTGATCGACCAAGATCACGAGCCACTCGAGCGGTGGGCGACGATGGCGGACGCCGAGACCTCGGTCGTCTACGACGCCCACCTCGGCGGCTTGCCGGTCACAATCCTCGGAATCGAGTCCCGGCCGATCCCCCGGCACGGCTTCCTGCCTGCGGATGGGCCCGACCAGTGGACGGCTGGAACTCTCTTTCCGCTGTCTTCCAAGAAGGCGGCGCGGGCGATCAACGCCGCGAGCGGGAATCGACCCGTGGTGGTCCTTGCGAACCTCTCGGGCTTCGACGGCTCGCCCGAGTCGCTGCGGAAGTGGCAGCTCGAGTACGGCGCCGAGATCGGACGGGCGGTGGTCAACTTCGAGGGGCCCATCGTGTTCTGCGTCGTCTCCCGCTACCACGGGGGCGCTTTCGTGGTCTTCTCCGGGGCGCTGAACGACGATATGGAGGTGCTCGCCGTCGAGGGCTCCTACGCCTCGGTCATCGGCGGAGCGCCCGCCGCCGCGGTGGTCTTCGCGGGCGATGTCGCTGCGCGGACCGAGGCCGACCCCCGAGTGGCGGAGGTTCAGAGCCGGCTGGCCGGCGCCGAGGACGCGGACCGGGGCCGGCTGCGAGCCGAGCTCGACGACGTGCGCGCGGCGGTCCGATCCGAGAAGCTCGGCGAGGTCGCCGCGGAGTTCGATGGGATCCACAGCGTTCAGCGAGCCCTGGAGGTCGGATCGGTGCATGCGATCGTTCCAGCGAACCGGCTGCGCCCGCGTCTCATCGAGGCACTGGAACGCCGTCTCGCGCAGCGTCGCGCAGACTGATTCACTGCGCCACGCCGGCCGAGCAGCACTGCATCGCGGGCTGCGACGCCTCGACACAGGCGGTCGTCTGACCCCCCTCGTTGCAGTCGCCAGGGCTCGTCGCTCCCCGCAAGCCGACCCTGACCGCCCCCGTCATGGGTGGAGATCCTGTGGCCGGGTCTCATGGAGACCCGGCCGGGCTCAGTCCGTCCTGGAAAGTCGATCACCGGTGCCGACGACGAGCGTCTTGAGGCTCTCGCCCAGGTTGCGGTTCGATCCATGTATCTCCGCGACCTGGTCCAGCAGGATCGGGGTCGGCGCCTGATCGGGTGATCGACATGCGATGGGCACGCTGAACGACGGGGCCAGGCGGATCAGGGTCTTCCCACAGCCCCGTCCAGTGATTACCGCCTGGGGGCGTTCTTCCTGAGCCGGATCTGGGGAATCCGGCACAAGTGTCGATCGCGTTCCTCGTCTTCATCCCGTTCTTCGGCTTCGTGTGGGCGTTCGTACGCCCGGTGGAGTGCTCCTGCAGCGCCGCTTCACGCAGGGTCCGGGGTCACCGCCTGCTCCATGCGCGGGACGACCCGCTGGTCGAGACCCGAGTAGAGACTGAGGGGGCGGATGAGCGAGTTGGCCTCCATCTGCTCGACGATGTGGGCCGTCCAGCCGGTGATGCGGCTCATGACGAAGATGGGCGTGAACATCGGGATGTCGAAGCCCATCAGGTAGTAGGTGGGCCCGGCCGGGAAGTCGAGGTTCGGGTGGATCCCCTTGAGGGCGATCATCTCCGCCTCCAAGGCGTAGTACATCTGCACCCATCGGGCGCCATCGCGGCGGACAGCCACGTCGAGCAGGGCGTCGCGCATCGTGGGCACGCGTGAGTCGCCGCGCTTGTAGACGCGGTGGCCGAAGCCCATGACCTTCCGCTTCGCCTCCAGGGCGTCGCGCAGCCAGCGGGCCGCGTCGGCCGGGTCGCCGATCTCCAGCATCATCTCCATGACGGCCTCGTTGGCACCGCCGTGGAGAGAACCCTTCAGGGCGCCGATGGCCGCCGTGACCGCGCTGTAGATGTCCGACAGCGTCGAGGTCACCACGCGGGCCGTGAACGTCGAGGCGTTGAAGCTGTGCTCGGCGTAGAGGATCAGCGAGACGTCGAAGGCGCGGACGATCTCGGGCTCCGGCACCTCGCCGAAGCACATGTAGAAGAAGTTCTCCGAGAAGCCCAGCGATGGGTGGGGGGCGATCCGCGGCAGGTCGTGGCGGCGGCGGAAGTCGAGCGCCACCGCGGTCGGCAGACGGGCCATCATCGCCAGCGACTTGGCCAGCACGGCCTCACGCCCGGCGTGGTCCTCGGTGGGGTCCTCGGCGCCGAAGGCGCTCACCGCGCTGCGCAGCACGTCCATCGGGTGGCAGTTGTCGGGCAGCCGCTCGATCTGGGCGATGGTGCTGCGGCTCAGCTCGCGCTGGGACCGCTCGGCGGCCGTCAGCTCGGCCAGCTCTGCGGCGGTAGGCAACTCGCCGTGCCAGATCAGGTACGCCACCTCCTCGAAGGAGCGCGAGGCGGCCAGCTCCTGCACCGGGTAGCCGCGATAGGTCAGGGAGTTGGTCTCGGGCACGACGTTCGAGATCTCGGTGCGGTCGACGACCACTCCGGCCAGGCCCTTGTGGATCTGCGGGGCGGTGCTCATGGCGCTCCTTGGTCGGTGAGCGAGAAGTTGAAGACGTCGGCGTCGAGGGCCGCGTAGTCGGCGTAGCCGAGGAGGTCGTAGAGGCGGGCTCGGGTCTGCATGCGCGGCACGAGGCCCGCCTGGGTCCCCTCGCCGGCGATGGCCCGCAGCCCCTCCTCCACCGCCCCCATGGCGAGTCGCAGGGTGGTCACCGGGTAGATCACGACGTTCATCCCGAGCGACTCGAGCGCCGCGGAGCCGAGCAGCGCCGACTTGCCGAACTCGGTCATGTTGGCGAGCAGCGGGACCGGG